>NZ_SCFH01000030.1:0-1133 GCF_022496665.1 Pseudomonas sp. TMW22090 | reverse complement strand
TCCGCTGGACCCATCACCAGCTCAAAGAGTTCGACGCCGCGCCGGTGCTGGGTTACTTGCATCGGCCGATCAAGGTCTCGATGCAGGACGAACACGGCAAGCGGCTTAAACCGGCGTTGCAGGCCAAAGCCTTGCAGGCAGGCTGGTTAGAGGCCCTGGAGACGTTGCCCAAAGGGCAGCAGCCGGTCCGAGTGTTTTACGATTCCACCGATAACGTGGCCGCAGAAATTGCCCTGAACATTGCCTTGCTCGGCCTGAATACCGACGGCCATGGCATTGATTTGGGCAATGTCGATGAGGGGTACGACATCGGGCGGCGTCTGGGTAATACCGGCGTCAGTGGGGTTCTGGTCGAAATCAACCTGGCGACCATGGCCAGCTACCACGACGGCGGTGCCAGCGCGGTGGTCTACGCCGGCCAGGACGGCAGCCTGACGGTACAAATGATCCGCCCACCGGACGAGACGCGCAAAGAGAAAAACCGCGAGAACCGTGGAGCCGATCCCTTCAAGTACGGCTCCCCTAGCCGCGGCGCTCCCGGAACATGAGGCATCCCATGGGCCTGGTTAACAACGTGGTACTACGTGACATGAACCCGGTAATACGCAGGGGAATCGCTGCCATTCTGGGCCCTTTACTTGTGATATTCAGCGTTCACTGGTGGGGCAAAGCCGTGGCCAGTGAAAAGGCGGAGTTCACCGCTTATAAAGCCAAGGTCATGGCGCAAATCACCGAGCAGCAAGCCACGCAAGCGCGGACTTATGCGTTGGAAATTCGGGGGGTGGGGATTGCGGTGGACGACTGGCATCAATCGTCGATATGGCGAGAAGTTAAAAAAAAGAACGACAACTTCACTTCGATCTATTCACGAGACGCCAAGGATTATGATTCTGCATTGAGCTCCCGGGAAATCACCAAGGCAATCAACACTCGTGTTGCTTTCAAACATTCGGCAGGCGAGTCGGTGGCGTACTGGCCAATCCCGGTGTTTTCCATCGCACCGAATAAGCAACCGACAGATACAGGGGCTGCGAGCAATATCCTCAGCGGTCGCAATGCTGCCACGCTTGGGGTCACGCTCTTTTTGTGGCAGGACGCGGAAAATACAACCCATGCTCAGGGCATGATCGAGC
>NZ_SCFH01000003.1:0-677856 GCF_022496665.1 Pseudomonas sp. TMW22090 | reverse complement strand
TTTCCTTAGTAACTTCAACCACTTGCGCTTTCGATCTCTCGTTAGCGGGAGGCGAATTCTACAGCGTTACACGCTGCTGTCAACACCTCTTTTTCAACTTCTTTTGCGCTTCGATGACCTGAAGCAGATGACCGTCAAAACTGCGTAACTCATTGTTTACCAAGGAGTTTTCCGTTTCGACTGCGCCGGAAGTGGGGCGAATTATAGACATCTGAAATCTGCCGTCAAGCGTAAATTCTGCTTTTCCATCAATTAGTTAGGAAAGGGCCGGAAACGCGTCTTTCCTTCTATATAAAGTGCACCTCTATATAGAAGGAACAACTTAAAGCACCCCGGCTTCCTTGAAGGCGGCCACCGCACCAGCATCCAGGCCCAACACCCGCTGCAGCACCTCCAGCGTGTGCTCTCCCAACAAAGGCGGCGCATTACGGTATTCCACCGGTGTCTCGGACAGGCGAATCGGACTCGCCACTTGCGGCACCATGCCAGCGAGCGCATGGGGCAGTTCAATCGCCAGCCCTCGCGCCTTCACCTGGGGGTCGGCAAACATTTGCGCCAGGTCGTTGATTGGCCCGCAGGGCACGCCCGCCTGCTCGAGCTGCAACACCCACTCGGCGGTTGTCTTGAATACGGTCGCCTGGCGAATGAGAGGAATCAGCTCAGCACGATTGGCCACCCGCAACTTGTTGGTAGCGAACCGCGGATCGTCAGCCCACTGTGGCTGACCCGCCACCTCGGCAAACTTGCGGAACTGCCCATCGTTACCCACGGTAAGGATGAAATCACCATCCGCCGTAGGGAAATCCTGGTAAGGCACGATGTTTGGATGGGCATTGCCCAGGCGCTTGGGTGCATTACCGGTCGTCAAGTAGTTCATTGCCTGGTTAGCCAGACAGGCCACCTGGACATCCAGCAACGCCATATCAATGTGCTGGCCGCCGCCACTGTGATCCCGATGCGCCAGCGCTGCCAGAATCGCGACCGTCGAATACAGCCCGGTCAGTATGTCCGTCAGGGCGACGCCAACCTTCACCGGCCCCGCGCCCTCATCACCCTCAGGTCGCCCGGTCAGGCTCATCAAGCCACCAAGCCCCTGGATCATGAAATCGTATCCAGCGCGCTTGGCATAAGGGCCGGTCTGGCCGAATCCGGTAATCGAGCAATAGATCAGATTGGGATTGATAGCCTTGAGTGACTCATAGTCCAGACCATAAGCTGCCAGGCCGCCGACTTTGAAGTTCTCGATCAGGATGTCCGACTTGGCCGCCAGGTCGCGCACCAGCTTCTGCCCTTCAGGGCGAGTGAAGTCGATGGTCACCGATTGCTTGTTGCGATTGGCGGACAGGTAATAAGCCGCTTCGCTGGTGTTCTCGCCATAGGCATCCTTCAGGAAAGGCGGGCCCCAGGCGCGCGTGTCATCACCATTGCCCGGGCGCTCGACCTTGATCACTTCAGCGCCAAGGTCAGCGAGGATCTGCCCGGACCAGGGTCCGGCCAGCACGCGTGATAAATCCAGTACCCGCAGATGCGAAAGCGCGCCCATGGCTGTTCTCCTATTAGTAGAACGCCTGCAGGCCAGTCTGGGCGCGACCAAGTATCAGCGCGTGAACGTCATGCGTGCCTTCGTAGGTATTTACCACTTCCAGGTTGACCAGGTGCCGTGCAACGCCGAATTCATCGGAGATACCGTTGCCGCCCAGCATGTCGCGAGCCATGCGCGCGATATCCAGGGACTTGCCGCAGGAGTTGCGCTTCATCATCGAGGTGATCTCGACCGCTGCAGTGCCTTCGTCTTTCATACGACCCAGACGCAGACAGCCTTGCAATGCCAGGGTGATCTCGGTCTGCATGTCGGCCAGTTTTTTCTGGATCAACTGAGTGGCCGCCAAAGGACGCCCGAACTGCTGACGATCCAGGGTGTATTGACGAGCGGTGTGCCAGCAGAACTCAGCCGCACCCAGCGCGCCCCAGGAAATGCCGTAGCGGGCGGAGTTGAGGCAGGTGAACGGACCTTTCAAGCCGCGCACGTCCGGGAAGATGTTCTCTTCAGGAACAAACACGTTGTCCATGACGATTTCGCCGGTGATCGATGCCCGCAGGCCTACCTTGCCGTGAATTGCCGGTGCGCTCAGGCCTTTCCAGCCCTTCTCGAGTACAAAACCGCGGATATCGCCGGCATCGTCCTTGCCCCAGACCACAAACACGTCGGCGATCGGGCTGTTAGTGATCCACATCTTGCTGCCGGTCAGGCTGTAGCCGCCTTCGACCTTGCGCGCACGGGTGATCATCGCTCCCGGGTCGGAACCGTGGTTGGGCTCGGTCAGACCGAAGCAACCGATCCACTCACCCGACGCCAATTTCGGCAGGTACTTCTGTTTCTGCGCTTCGGTACCGAATTCATTGATAGGCACCATCACCAGCGAAGACTGCACGCTCATCATCGAACGGTAACCGGAGTCGACGCGCTCAACCTCACGAGCGATCAGGCCATAGCTGACGTAGTTCAGGCCACTGCCGCCGTATTGTTCAGGAATGGTTGCGCCCAACAGGCCCACCTCACCCATCTCGCGGAAGATTGCCGGGTCAGTCTTTTCATGACGGAAAGCTTCCAGAACACGCGGCGCCAGCTTCTGCTGAGCGAATTGCTCGGCGGTATCGCGAATCATGCGTTCTTCTTCAGTGAGCTGTTGATCCAGCAGCAGCGGATCGATCCAGTTGAAGCTAGCTTTACCGGCCATGAGCAAGTCCTCTCGAAAGGCATCAAATAACGTGGACTGATCCTAGGCCTGCTCAAGCGCAAGGGCAAACGAGGATTTTGCATACTGTTGTGCTAATTTCTCACTCCGTAACATCGCCAAAGTCGAATCATGCGATGGATTAGTGAGGTTGAGGTACATGCGCAGAAAGATCCCCAGTACAACCGCCTTGATCAGCTTTGAAGCGGCTGCGCGCCACGAGAGCTTTACCAAGGCAGCCCAGGAGCTTTCGCTGACGCAGGGCGCCATTTGCCGACAGATCGCCAGCCTCGAGGAGTTCCTGAGTGTCGAACTGTTCCGACGCTCTCGCCGCGGAGTGAAACTGACCGAAGCCGGGCTTTCCTACAGCCGGCGAGTGGCCACTCAGCTGGACGCGGTTGAGCGCGATACCTTGTCAGTGATGGGTCAGCAAGGCGCCAACGTCATCGAACTCGCGGTGGTGCCGACATTTGGCACACAGTGGCTGCTGCCTCGGTTGAAAGACTTCCAGCACAAGCATCCGGAAGTAACCGTCAACCTGACCAACCGGACCCGACCCTTCCTGTTTGCCGACACGGATTTCGATGCGGCTATCTACTTCGGCGACGCCGATTGGTCGGGTACTGAATCCCACAGGCTGATGGGGGAAAACCCGATGCCTGTTTGCAGCCCGCACCTGCTTGGACACCAGGATTCGCTGACACCCGACCAAATCGCAGAGTGTCCACTGCTGCAGCAGACCACCCGCCCCTATGCCTGGCGCCAATGGTTCAACTCGCAGCACCTTAATATCCCGAGGGACATGACAGGGCCGCGCTACGAGCTATTCTCCATGCTCGCCCAGGCAGCGATGCACGAGATGGGCATCGCGCTGATACCGCCTTTCCTGATTCAGCGTGAGCTGGCGGAGAAACGCCTGGTGATTGCGAACCCGAATGCGCTATCGAGCATCAAGGCCTATTACCTCATGATTCCAGAGCGAAAGGTCGAATCGGCCTCTTTGAGGGCTTTTCGTGATTGGCTGGTCAATCAAGCGCAGGGCTATAGCTTAGAGTCCTAGCGGCTCAGAGCGATAAGTTGACCTCGTAGTCAGATAAAACAAAGCCCTACAGATATAAGTAATTGTCGCATTTAAGCAGACTGTACTTGAAGGGAGCACAATCGTGCCACAAGCTTGTGCCACCGTGGCTTTGAGCCGGTATTACCTAGCGATAACTGCTCATTCACCTGACTCATGCGCAAAATCCAGAATCTTTCAAAAATTCCCTGCAGGCCCCGATTAACAAGGGCTGGGGTCGAATGCTTGCGACATTCGGTCACGGGGTGACTTGTAGTTAATTTTCCGTCACGCATCATAATCCCTTGAAGGGTGCAAAGTTCGCCTGCAAAATGCCGCGCCCCGCCCTGAATTAGCGGGATCGTGCTGATCGGCCGCCCCAGCTCGCACCATCCGAAGTGCCTGGGTTTACTCAATAAGATCACGCAGGAGATTTGACGTGCACATTGGTGTTCCTCTCGAAACCCAGACGGGTGAAACACGGGTTGCTGCAACCCCGGAAACCATCAAGAAGCTGATCGGCCAGGGTCATAAGGTCACTGTGCAAAGCGGCGCCGGCATCAATGCCAGTGTTGTCGACAGTGCCTATGAAGCGGCAGGCGCGATTATTGGCAGTGCCAATGAGGCGTTTGGTGCCGAGCTGATTCTCAAGGTGGTCGCTCCCAGCGACAGCGAACTCGCTTTGATCAAGAGCGGAACCGTTGTGGTGGGCATGCTCAACCCGTTCAGCAATGAAACCATTGCCAAGCTCGCCGAGTGCGGCGTTACCGCGTTTGCCCTGGAAGCGGCGCCACGCACCTCTCGGGCCCAGAGCCTGGACGTGCTGTCCTCCCAGGCCAACATCGCCGGCTATAAAGCCGTATTGCTGGCCGCTCACCACTATCCGCGCTTCATGCCGATGCTGATGACCGCTGCGGGTACCGTAAAAGCGGCGCGGGTGCTGATTCTCGGCGCAGGCGTGGCGGGTTTGCAGGCGATTGCCACAGCAAAGCGCCTGGGTGCAGTGATCGAAGCGTCTGATGTGCGTCCTGCCGTTAAAGAGCAGATCGAATCCCTCGGCGCCAAGTTTGTCGACGTGCCCTACGAAACCGATGAAGAGCGTGAGTGCGCCGTTGGTGTCGGCGGCTACGCCCGGCCCATGCCTGCCAGCTGGATGCAGCGCCAGGCCCTGGCCGTTCACGAACGCGCCAAGCAGGCGGACATTGTCATCACCACCGCACTGATTCCGGGCCGCAAGGCACCGACATTGCTGAGCGCGGAAACCGTGGCGCAGATGAAACCAGGCTCGGTGGTCATCGACCTCGCCGCAGCCCAGGGCGGCAACTGTCCGCTTACCGTGGCGGACCAGGTAGTAGTCGAGAATGGCGTGACCATTTGCGGCCCGACCAATCTGGCCGGCGCGGTCGCGGCGGATGCTTCGGCACTGTACGCACGCAACCTGCTGGACTTCCTGAAGCTGGTCTTCAACAAGGAAGGCCAGTTCGAGATCAACCTCGAAGACGACATCGTCGCCGCGTGCCTGATGTGCCGCGACGGCCAAGTCATCCGCAAAAACGCCTAAGCAGGGATTCAGACGATGGAAGAGCTTATCTCCCCCGGTATCTACAACCTGATCATCTTCGTGCTGGCGATTTATGTCGGTTACCACGTGGTCTGGAACGTTACGCCTGCACTGCACACCCCCTTGATGGCGGTGACCAACGCCATCTCGGCGATCGTGATTGTCGGCGCCATGCTGGCTGCGGCGCTCACCGTAACTCCGTTGGGCAAGACCATGGGCACCCTGGCCGTGGCCCTGGCGGCAGTGAATGTGTTCGGTGGCTTCCTGGTCACCCGCAGGATGCTTGAGATGTTCAAGAAAAAAGCCCCGAAAGTCGTAAAAGAAGAGGCGCCCAAGTAATGAGCATGAACCTTGTCACGACGCTCTACTTGATCGCGTCCATCTGCTTCATCCAGGCCCTCAAAGGGTTGTCCCATCCGACAACCTCCCGACGCGGCAACCTGTTCGGCATGCTCGGCATGGGCCTGGCGATCCTCACTACAGTGGGCCTGATCTACAAGCTGGGCGCTGAGCTCGCCACTGCGGGCATCGGCTACGTCATTGTCGGCCTGTTGGTCGGCGGCACCGCCGGCTCGATCATGGCCAAGCGCGTTGAAATGACCAAGATGCCGGAACTGGTCGCCTTCATGCACAGCATGATCGGCCTGGCGGCTGTATTCATCGCCATCGCAGCGGTGGTCGAGCCGCAGTCCCTGGGCATCGTCAAGCAGCTGGGCGATGCAATCCCTGCGGGTAACCGCCTTGAACTGTTCCTTGGCGCAGCTATCGGTGCAATCACCTTCTCTGGTTCGGTGATCGCATTCGGCAAGCTCTCCGGCAAGTACAAGTTCCGCCTGTTCCAGGGCGCACCCGTGCAGTTCGGTGGCCAGCACAAGCTGAACCTGCTGCTGGGCCTGGCGACGCTGGGCCTGGGCATCACCTTCATGCTCACCGGCAACCTCGGTGCCTTCGCACTGATGCTGGCCCTGGCTTTCGTCCTGGGCGTGCTGATCATCATCCCGATCGGTGGCGCGGACATGCCGGTGGTAGTGTCGATGCTCAACAGCTATTCGGGCTGGGCGGCGGCAGGTATCGGTTTCTCGCTGAACAACTCGATGCTGATCATCGCCGGCTCGCTGGTGGGTTCGTCCGGTGCAATCCTCTCATACATCATGTGCAAGGCGATGAACCGTTCGTTCTTCAACGTATTGCTCGGTGGTTTTGGCAACACGGCAGACGCCGGCCCTGCAGGCGCCAAGGAAGCTCGTCCGGTCAAATCCGGTTCGGCTGACGACGCAACCTTCCTGCTGACCAACGCCGATACCGTGATCATCGTTCCGGGCTACGGCCTGGCGGTCGCTCGCGCGCAGCATGCGCTCAAGGAACTCACCGAGAAGCTCACTCATCGTGGCGTGACCGTGAAGTACGCCATTCACCCGGTGGCGGGTCGGATGCCTGGGCATATGAACGTATTGCTGGCCGAGGCCGAAGTGCCCTACGACCAGGTGTTCGAGATGGAAGACATCAACTCCGAGTTCGGCCAGGCCGACGTGGTGCTGGTGCTCGGGGCGAACGACGTGGTCAACCCCGCGGCGAAGAACGATCCTAAATCGCCCATTGCCGGCATGCCAATTCTCGAGGCGTTCAAGGCCAAGACCATCATCGTCAACAAGCGCTCGATGGCCAGTGGTTATGCCGGGCTGGACAATGAACTGTTCTACCTCGACAAAACCATGATGGTGTTCGGCGACGCTAAAAAGGTCATCGAGGACATGGTCAAAGCCGTCGAGTAAAACCTGCTCCAGCGCAATACCCAAAACCTCAGCCTTTAGTAGGCTGGGGTTTTTTATTGCCTGTAAAAATCCCCGCCAACCCGACCAAAGGCTCTAAATCAGCGGTCTGCATTCGACCATGGTAGCGGGAGGTTTTTGCTGGAAATCACTAAACTGCCCACCTTGCTTCCGTTGCCCGAGATAACAATCCATGTACCGTGATCGTATTCGCTTGCCTTCGTTGTTGGATAAGGTGATGAGCGCCGCTGACGCCGCCGCTTTGATTGAGGACGGCATGACCGTCGGCATGAGCGGCTTCACCCGCGCGGGCGAAGCCAAGGCCGTGCCCCACGCACTCGCCGAGCGCGCCAAAATCTCTCCGCTGAAAATCACCTTGATGACCGGCGCCAGCCTGGGCAACGACCTCGACAAGCAGCTCACCGAGGCTGGCGTGCTATCGCGGCGCATGCCGTTCCAGGTGGACAGCACCCTGCGCAAGGCCATCAACGCCGGCGAGGTCATGTTCATCGACCAACACCTTTCGGAAACCGTCGAGCAGCTGCGCAACCAACAGCTCAAGCTGCCGGATATCGCCGTCATCGAAGCCGTAGCGATCACCGAACAGGGCCATATCGTGCCCACCACCTCGGTAGGCAACTCGGCCAGCTTCGCGATTTTCGCCAAACAGGTCATCGTCGAAATCAACCTTGCACACAATCCAAACCTGGAAGGTCTGCACGACATCTATATCCCGACCTATCGCCCGACCCGCACGCCCATTCCGCTGGTAAAGGTGGATGACCGCATCGGCAGCACGGCCATCCCGATCCCGCCGGAAAAGATCGTGGCGATTGTCATCACCAATCAATCCGACTCGCCATCCACCGTCTTGCCGCCGGACGTGGACACTCAGGCCATCGCCGATCACCTGATCGACTTCTTCAAGCAGGAAGTCGCTGCCGGGCGCATGACCAACAAGCTTGGCCCCTTGCAGGCCGGCATCGGCACCATCGCCAACTCGGTGATGTGTGGCTTGATCGATTCGCCGTTCGAAGACCTTACGATGTACTCGGAAGTCCTGCAGGACTCGACATTCGACCTGATCGACGCCGGCAAGCTGAGCTTCGCCTCGGGCAGCTCGATCACTCTGTCAGCCCGGCGCAACAGCGACGTGTTCGGTAACCTGGAGCGCTACAAGGACAAACTGGTCCTGCGCCCTCAGGAAATTTCCAACCACCCGGAAGTCGTACGTCGCCTCGGTATCATCGGCATCAACACGGCGCTTGAGTTCGATCTGTACGGCAACGTCAACTCGACGCATGTCTGCGGCACCCGAATGATGAATGGCATCGGCGGCTCCGGCGATTTCGCACGAAATGCCCACCTGGCAATCTTTGTGACCAAGTCGATCGCCAAGGGCGGCGCAATCTCCAGCGTAGTCCCAATGGTCAGCCACGTTGACCATACCGAGCACGATGTCGACATCCTCGTGACCGAAGTGGGCCTGGCGGACTTGCGTGGCCTTGCACCCAGGGAGCGCGCACGGGTCATCATCGACAATTGCGTGCACCCCGACTACCGCCAGGCCCTGGATGACTACTTCACCGCGGCCTGCGCCATCGGCGGGCATACCCCCCACATCCTGCGAGAAGCACTGAGCTGGCACATAAACCTGGAAGAAACCGGCAGGATGCTGGCCGTGTAAATAGTACAGATAGCCGCTGGCGCAAACACAGTTTCGCCAGCGACCGATTGAAAAGCGTCTAATCGAATAAAACTGTACTACTGTACTGGTTATTTCCTACGGAAAAGTCCCCAACGTATGGGCATCAACAGCACAATTGCACCAATAAAGTGCCGACAAGTACAGTTGCCTCAATTTAGACCAGTACACCCCCTATTAACAGTTAACTGGTACCTCACAATACAGTTGAACTGTATCTACAGGGACTGGCCAAACGAGAGGATCATTGGCATCAGTTAAACCACTACCTAATCCCGCCACAAGCGGAAGGATGTCAACCATGGAACGTACACTCAGTTCCGAACTGTTCTTCGAAGATACCGCTGCAAAAACCCAGGCTTCGATGCCTCTTCGCGTTATCGCCAACCTGATGTTGTGGCAGCGCCGCATCTCCAGCCGCCATCAACTGGCTCGTCTGGATTCGCGTCTGCTGGCCGATGCCGGGATTAGCGAAGCACAACGCTACGAAGAGCTGAGCAAGCCGTTCTGGCGCTAAGTAGCGTCGCTGGCTCTGACCTGCAGGGTCCACCGCCAGCAACCCGAATTGCACAAACAAGACCCGTCGCCGGAAACCGCGACGGGTTTTGTCGTTTCAGGCGTCTGAAAAACTCAACCAGTACAGTTGTTTAATTAGTGAATACTGCAAGTACAGTTCCGCAGGAGCTGCCTAAGGCTGCGATTTTTTGACGTTGGCGTGGCGAAACAAAGATCCACAGATCGCTACCTTCGGCAGCGCCTACGCAAGGTTTCTTCGGTGTTGGACTGTTCGAACCGGCCCACCCCGGCCTAATATCCGAGGAGAACGTGGCGAATGCTGCAAAACAGACGTCCCACTAAACAAGCCACCTCCCAATCCGGTTCATTTTAAGGAGTTACACCATGTCCCGTCTTCGTCTGCTCAGCGCTGCAGCCCTGCTCGCCGTGGCTGCCAATTCCCACGCCACCAGCTTCATCGTGACCACCGATGCCGTCGTCGGTGCACTCAAAGCCACTTCCGATGCGACTTCCGACGTCACCTCCTCCTTGCGCGATGACAAGATCGTCCGTGCCGCGCGCGATGACGCTGCCAGCTTCGTAGCCAGCGAAGGTTCGATCCGAGGCGTGAAGCTGGAAAGTGCTTTGGACCACATTCGCCACCAGGCACCTCAGCTGAACGCAACCGACGCACAACTGGCCCAGGCTATCCTGACCATCTGACTCGGATGATTGCCATGGGGCGCGCAAGTCGTGTCCCATTGATTCAGCGCTGGCTCTAAAACAGGCATTACGCTAGCCTTCGGACTCGTTTTCCAACTATCGAGCCTCATGCGTTTTCTTTCAAATCTGTTGATCACTCCGGTATTAATGGCCATCGGCTGGTCGGGATCTGCCCAAGCCTACGACGCCTTCAATCTGTCCACCCAGGGCATCGTCGCCAGCGGCTATGCCACGAGCATGGTGACCTCGGCCCCCTTCGACCGTAAGCTACTGCTCGCAGCACAGGATGACGCTGCCGCCTTCCTCGCCACCGATGGAGCATTGCTTGGCGCGCGCCTGGAGTCAGCACTGGTTTATCTGCGTCATACACGGCCAAAACTTCATGCAAGCGACCTTGAACTGGCGCAGGCAATTCTCGTCCAATAGTTATCCTTGTCCTTCCGGAGTCGTTCCATGCGTAACCCGCTGATTGCCGCCACCCTTGGCCTGTTGTTGCTGGCCGACCTGGCCCAGGCGCAAACCCTGGTAGCCACCAGTAACATCGTTATTCGTGCCAGCCAGCGCACGCTTGATTTCACCTCGGACACCACCACGTCGATCCGTGATTCGAAAATTGTTCGCGAAGCCCATGACGATGCCGCCAGTTTTGTGGCCAGCGATGGCGACATTCGCGGAGCACACCTTGAGGCCGCCTTCGATACCTTGCGTACCCGCGTGCCCGAAGCGCGCGACGCCAGTGACCAGGTTCTCGCCGAAGCCATCCTCGCACTGTGAGGTCGGTAGGCGCCTGGCTGCTGGCCGGGGTCGTGTTGCTGCTTGGCAACACGGCTCAAGCTGACCTGCAATTACGGCTCAAGACCACAGGCCTGAGCCCCGCACAACAACAGGCCAGCCAGGCGCTCCTTGATGAAGCCATGCAGGCGTTACCGCCACAGTTCATCCAGCAACTGGACCGTCGCATCGACGTTGGCTGGACCGACGACATGCCCGCCAATGCCTATGGCCAGGCGTCACTGGTTTCCGAGCTCGACCTGAACCGCAACCTGCTCGACAGCCTCACGGACGGCAGTGCCGCCAGCAAAAAAACCTATCGCCCCCACGGCACCGTGCGCCGGGAGATGCTCGCCACGGTGTTGCACGAGCTCACGCACATCTATGACCGCTCCCGTCTCTGGACGGGGACCGAGCGCACGCTGATCCAGCGCTGCACCCGGCGCAACAGCAGTGCCGGGCTGGTCGGCATGCCAGACGAGTGTCGCGGCCAGAACGACCGCCGCTTTACCCTCAGCGACGATCCACGCCTGCTCGATCTTGCTGGCTGGCAACAATATGTCGGTCGCCGTGGTGAGCGTGAACAGCACAATCGCCAGATCGCGCGCAGCCCGGACATTTACGAGACGAGCAGCCCGAAGGAGTTTGTGGCGGTCAACATGGAGTATTTCCTCCTCGACCCAAGCTACGCCTGCCGTCGCCCGGCGCTCTATCGCTACTACCAGGAACACTTCGGCTGGGCCCCCGCCGCCAAGGAGACCTGCGCCAAATCTTTCGCCTTCCTCAATGCAGGCAACGATTTCGCCAAGCAACCCCTGGGTCAGGTAGACCCGGAACGGGTTTACGCCGTGGACTATCTGTTGGCCGAGGCCAATCAGAACTGGGTCAGTCGCTGGGGCCACAGCATGTTGCGCCTGGTGATTTGCGCACCCGGTCGACCGCGGGGGCCGGATTGCCGCCTGGATCTTGATCAACACCTGGTGCTGTCATACCGCGCCTTCGTCGGCGACGTGCAGCTGTCGAGCTGGGACGGGCTGGTCGGGAAGTATCCGTCACGCCTGTTCGTACTGCCGCTGGCCCAAGTCATCGACGAATACACCAAGACCGAGTTGCGCAGCCTGGCCTCGATCCCGCTGACCCTGTCGCGCAAAGAGATCGAAGAAGTGGTCGAGCACGCGGCCGAGATGCATTGGAGTTACGACGGCAACTACTTCTTCCTGTCCAACAACTGTGCAGTGGAAGGGCTGAAACTGCTACGCAGTGGCACCAACAACAAGCAACTGGTGGGCCTGGACAGCATCATGCCCAATGGGTTGCTGGAAGTGCTCAAGGGTCGCGGGCTGGCCGATACCAGCGTCCTTGATGATCCGCGCGAGGCCTTGCGCCTGGGCTATCGCTTCGACTCGTTCCGCGACCGCTACCAGGCGATGTTCGAGGTGCTGAAAAAGCATTTGCCAATCAAGCAGGAGAACGTCGAGGACTGGCTGGCGATCAAGGCTACAGAGCGGCGCCAGTGGATCGACCAGGCGGACCTGCGCACCAGTGCCGCCCTGCTGCTGCTCGAGCAGGCAGCGTTCCGGCAACAACTGGTGCTGGCGCAGGATGAGGTCAAGCAACGCTATCTGGGCGCGCGGGAATTGAAGAACGGCGGCATGGACAAGGCCAACGCCACGCTGCAGCAGATTCTTGCCAACAGCGGTTTTCTAAGCCGGCCGGCGGAATTGCTGGGTACTGGCGGTTACGGATTGCCGCAGCCAAGCGAGTGGCAGCGCCTGGAATCGGAAAGCAGCCTTCGGCAGAAACAGCTTCAGGTGCTGACCGGCGATCTGGACAAGGAAGTCAGAGCCCTGCTGGACCCGGCCCGGGCAGCCGAGATGGCGGAGAATGAAGCCAACCTGAAGCAGGTTGGCGAACATTTACGCAAATTGCACAAGGCAGCCGGAGGGCTGGAACTGCCTTGAGCAAAAGCCGCTGACAGGCGTCAGACTCGAGCCTTGCGCACGCCTTCGGACAAGGCTGCGCAAAGGCTCAGTACGCCGTCGATCGCCTGGTCAGGTGTGGAGGCATTGGCAATGTGATCGATCAGTGCCGAACCCACCACTACACCGTCCGCAAGACGCGCGATCGCCGCCGCCTGCTCTGGCGTGCGGATGCCGAAACCAATGCTGATTGGCAGGTCGGTATGGCGTCTCACGCGAGCAACAGCCTCTTCCACGTGTTCCAGGGTGGCCGCGCCTGCACCGGTCACACCGGCTACCGACACGTAGTACACGAAACCAGAGCTGCCGTTCAGCACCGTTGGCAGGCGCACATCATCAGTCGTTGGCGTGGTCAGGCGGATGAAATCCAGACCGGCAGCCTGTGCCGGATCGCACAACTCACCGTTATGCTCAGGCGGCAGGTCAACCACGATCAGGCCATCCACGCCGGCAGCTTTGGCGTCTTCAATGAACTGCGGCACGCCATACATGTGGATCGGGTTGAAGTAGCCCATCAACACCAGCGGGGTCTCGGCATTGCCTTCACGGAATTCGCGAACCATCTGCAGGGTTTTCGCCAGGTTCTGTTTGGCGCCCAAGGCACGAATGTTGGCCAGCTGGATCGCCGGGCCATCGGCCATCGGGTCGGTAAACGGCATGCCCAGTTCGATGACGTCGGCACCCGCGCCAGGCAACCCCTTGAGGATCGCCAGCGAAGTCTCATAGCTTGGGTCGCCGGCGGTGACGAAGGTCACCAGGGCAGCGCGATTCTGTTCCTTGAGTTCGGCAAAACGCGTTTGCAGGCGGCTCATCAGTGTTTCTCCTGCTTGGATTGCATGTGTTGGGACTGCTCCATGTGGTGCATCACGGTCTGCATGTCTTTGTCGCCACGGCCGGACAGGTTGATCACCATCAAATGATCTTTTGGCAGCTTCGGCGCACGCTTGAAGACTTCAGCCAGGGCGTGGGCGCTCTCCAGCGCAGGAATGATGCCTTCCAGGCGGCAGCACTTATGAAATGCATCCAGGGCTTCGTCGTCAGTCACCGAGGTGTACTGCACGCGGCCGATGTCATGCAACCAGGCGTGTTCCGGACCGATACCGGGATAATCCAGGCCAGCGGAAATCGAGTGAGCGTCGATGATCTGGCCGTCATCGTCCTGCAGCAGGAAGGTGCGATTGCCGTGCAACACACCCGGAACCCCACCGTTGAGGCTCGCCGCGTGCTTGCCGGTTTCGATCCCGTGACCGGCCGCTTCAACGCCGATGATTTCCACGCTCTGGTCATCGAGGAACGGGTGGAACAGGCCCATCGCGTTGGAACCACCGCCGATGCACGCCACCAGACTGTCTGGCAGGCGGCCTTCCTGGGCTTGCAACTGGTCCCGGGTTTCCTTGCCGATGACGGCCTGGAAATCACGCACCATGGCAGGGTAAGGGTGCGGGCCAGCCACCGTGCCGATCAGGTAGAAAGTGCTGTCGACGTTGGTCACCCAATCGCGCAGCGCC
Organism: Pseudomonas sp. TMW22090; assembly: GCF_022496665.1. NCBI lineage: Bacteria > Pseudomonadati > Pseudomonadota > Gammaproteobacteria > Pseudomonadales > Pseudomonadaceae > Pseudomonas > Pseudomonas sp. TMW22090. The sequence continues at coordinate 663,553 of NZ_SCFH01000003.1, read as the reverse complement.
TCGTTCATCGCGTCTTTCAAAGTGCCGGTACCGGCAACGACTGGGATGACTTCGGCACCCAGCAGCTTCATGCGGAACACGTTGGCCTGCTGACGCTCGATGTCAGTAGTGCCCATATAGATCACGCAGTCCAGACCGAAACGCGCCGCGACTGTGGCGGTCGCCACGCCGTGCATGCCGGCACCGGTCTCGGCAATAATGCGTTTCTTGCCCATGCGCCGCGCCAGCAGGATCTGGCCAATGCAGTTGTTGATCTTATGCGCGCCAGTGTGGTTCAGCTCTTCGCGCTTGAGATAGATTTTCGCACCGCCACAGAACTCAGTGAGACGCTCGGCGTAGTAGAGAGGGCTCGGACGACCGACGTAGTCGCGCTGGAAATACGCCAGCTCTTCCTTGAAGGCCGGATCTTCCTTGGCCAGTTCATATTCACGGGCCAGCTCGAGGATCAACGGCATCAAGGTTTCAGCAACGTAACGGCCGCCGAAGCCGCCGAACAGGCCGCTGGCATCGGGGCCACTGCGCAGATTGGTCTGGGTCATGAGTTGCTCCAGTTGAATTCGTGTGATGACAATGACGCTCACTTTACCCCTGACGTCCTGCACTGAAAACCGATAAGATCGCTACAACCTGTCAGGAAAACTCACATATCCCATGAGCCATGACCTCCCGCCGTTAAATGCCCTTCGCGCCTTCGAGGCCACTGCGCGCCTGAACAGCGTGAGCCAGGCTGCCGAGCAGTTGCACGTCACCCATGGGGCAGTTAGCCGGCAATTGAAGGTGCTCGAGGAGCATCTGGGCGTCAGCCTGTTCATCAAGGACGGGCGCGGCTTGAAACTCACAGATGCAGGCGTTCGACTGCGAGATGCCAGCAGTGAAGCGTTCGAGCGCTTGCGTACGGTTTGCGCAGAGTTGACTCAAAGCACCGCCGACGCGCCTTTCGTGCTGGGCTGTTCGGGGAGCCTGTTGGCGCGCTGGTTCATTCCGCGCCTGGGCCGACTGAATGCAGACCTGCCGGACCTGCGCCTGCACCTTTCAGCGGGCGAAGGTGACCTCGATCCACGGCGCCCCGGTCTGGATGCCTTGTTGGTATTCGCCGAGCCGCCCTGGCCGGCGGACATGCAGGTGTATGCCCTGGCCAGTGAACGGATCGGCCCGGTAATGAGCCCGCGCTTCGCCGGTTATGCACATTTGCAGAATGCACCGGCCAGCGCACTGCTCGGTGAGCCGTTATTGCACACCACCTCCCGCCCGCAAGCATGGCCAAGCTGGGCACAGCAAAGCGACCTCAACGCCAAGGCACTGACGTACGGACAGGGTTTTGAGCATTTGTATTATTTGCTGGAGGCGGCAGTAGCAGGGCTGGGCGTGGCAATTGCACCCGAACCGCTGGTGATCGAAGATTTGAAGGCGGGTCGCCTGGTTGCACCATGGGGTTTCACTGAAACGACGGCGCAACTGGCGTTGTGGTTACCCAAGCGCGCCGCAGACGGGCGCGCCAGGCAGTTGGCGCAGTGGCTTAAAAACGAGCTGCGCCAAGCGGATTAGTCACCACGTTTGCACAGCAGATAAGCGGCCAGCAAACCCAGTGCACCGACAGCGACACCGGCTGTCGTCCAAGGGTGTTCCTGAGCGTAGTCACGAGTGGCAATCCCGGTTTCACGGGTTTTGACTTTGACTTCTTCGTAGGCATCGCTAAGCAGGTGGCGCGAGTGCTTCAGCGCGCTCTCAGCGTTGGCTTTCAAGACTTTCAGGGTTTTGCGCGACTCGTCCGAGGCGTCGTCCTTCAGGCTTTCCAAAGACTTCAGAAGACTCTCGATCTCGGCTTCCATGCTTTGCAATGAGGCTTTACGTAAAGAGGTGTTGGCCATGGTGGCTCTCCTGCATTGGTGATGAGTGGCGTGTGTTGATTGGGACTACAGCCGTTTGAGAAAGTGCAGTAAATCTGAACTTCTGTATCGAGTTGACCGACAGAAGTAATACGAAAATTCACTGCTAGTCTGTATTTCATACCCCAAGGAGAACGCCATGACTGATCACCATACGTACAAAAAAGTCGAACTGGTCGGCTCATCTGCCACCAGCATCGAAGACGCGATCAACAACGCACTGGCCGAAGCAAGCAAGACCATCAAGCACCTGGAATGGTTTGAAGTGACCGAGACCCGTGGGCATATCGAGAATGGTCGGGCCGCGCATTTTCAGGTAACACTCAAGGTCGGCTTCCGGATTGCCAGCAGCTGAGTTTGAGCTAGTCTTCTGAACTTGCGCGCTGGCCGAATGCCATAGGGAATGGCAAAAGCGCTACATGAGTGCACCCCTGTAAAACTTGGGTGCCCCTATTATCCGACCAGAGAATGCATCCGATGAAGAAGTTTATTTTGGCGGTAGGTCTGCTGAGCCTCGCCGGTACAGCATTCGCAGCTGGCAAACCGTGCGAAGAGCTCAAAGCCGAAATCGCCGCGAAGCTCGATGCCAAGGGCGTTTCTGGTTACTCGCTGGAAATTGTCGATAAAGGCGCTGCGGCTGGCGGCCAGGTCGTTGGCACCTGCGAAGGTGGCGCCAAGGAAATCGTCTACAAGAAGTAAGCGGGTTGCGCCGCACTGAAAGCCGACGCAATGGCGTCGGCTTTTTTACGCCTGGCGTCTGAGTGTCAGCCTTTCATGACCTGCGCCAGCAGCTCGTAGGAATGCACGCGATCGGCATGTTCATACAGGTCGCAGGTGAAGATCAGCTCATCCGCCTGGGTTTGCTCGATCAGCACCTCCAGTTTGGCGCGAATTTTCTGCGGGCTGCCAACCATCGCCAGGCCGAGGAAATCAGCCACCGCCTCCTTCTCATGGGGCAACCACAGACCGTCCATGGTTTTAACCGGTGGACGCTGCACAAGGCTCTGGCCACGCATCAGCGCGAGGATTCGCTGGTAGACCGACGTCGCCAGGTAATCGGCTTGCTCGTCGGTATCGGCAGCCACCAATGGCACGCCCAGCATCACGTATGGCTTCTCCAGCACCGCAGAAGGCTTGAAATGATTGCGATAGACGCGAATCGCCTCATGCATGAAGCGCGGTGCGAAATGGGAAGCGAAGGCGTAGGGCAAACCGCGTTCACCGGCCAGTTGCGCACTGAACAGGCTTGAACCCAGCAGCCACACCGGAACATTTGTGCCCGTGCCAGGCATGGCGATGATCCGTTGATCCGGCGTGCGGGGCCCCAGGTAGCGCATCAGCTCCGCCACGTCAGACGGGAAATCGTCGGCGCTGCCGGAGCGTTCCCGCCGCAGCGCGCGGGCGGTCATTTGATCGGAACCGGGCGCACGCCCCAGACCGAGGTCGATACGGCCGGGGTAAAGACTTTCCAGAGTGCCGAACTGTTCGGCAATCACCAGAGGCGCGCGGTTGGGCAGCATCACGCCGCCGGAACCGACACGAATGGTCGAGGTACCACCTGCCAGGTAACCCAGCAAAACCGAGGTGGCCGAACTGGCGATGCCGTCCATGTTGTGGTGTTCGGCCACCCAAAAGCGGTTGTAGCCGAGTTTTTCGACATGCTGTGCCAGGTCGAGGGAATTGCGCAGGGACTGGGCCGCACTGCCGTTTTCCCTTACAGGTACAAGGTCCAGGGTAGAAAACTTTACGTCGGTCAATCGTTTCATAAACCTGCTTCTCCAATCGGGGGGAGCAGGTTTTTTCTTGCGAACGAAAACCTGCCGAATCCATAAGCGTGTTTCATGCAATGAGGGCATATACCCGAGTTTCAATAGCCAAGGCAAAAAAACCTACGAAAATGGTAGGACTTTTCAGATCGGGTGAACTTTGCACCTGCGTCTATCCTCAGAACCCTAGCAACCGAAAACCACGAAGGCGCGACGATTCGCGCCCGATCTTGAGGAGGCAGACATGGCTATCACAAAGAAAGCATCGGCTCATTGGGAAGGTGACCTGAAAACCGGTATCGGCTCGATTTCCACGGAAACCGGCGTACTGCGCGAAGCTCCGTATGGCTTCAAGGCCCGTTTCGAAGGCGGTAAAGGTACCAATCCGGAAGAATTGATCGGCGCGGCCCACGCAGGTTGTTTTTCCATGGCCTTTTCGATGATCCTCGGCGATGCCGGGCTCAAGGCTGACAGCATCGATACCAATGCCGAAGTGACCCTGGACCAGGTTGACGGGGGGTTTGCGATCACGGCGGTGAAATTGATACTGAAGGCGAAGATCCCGGGCGCCACTCAGGAGCAGTTCGAAGAATTGAGCAATAAGGCCAAAGAAGGCTGCCCAGTGTCCAAAGTGCTGAATGCCAAGATTACTCTGGATGCGACCCTGGTCGGCTAAATTGGCCCAGGCGTGACAATGATCGCAGCCTGCAGTCGCTTTTACCCAGGTAAAAGTGACCATGGGCTGCGATCTTTTTTGTCCTGAAACAAAACCAGCCAGGTCAAACTGTGGTCGAATAAATGACAGCAGCTCTAGCGCACGACCGTGCGCGCTGCCAGAAAAGGAGCTTCACATGAAACGTTTTGCCTTGGCGATCATCTGCGGTGCACTGGCGACTTCGGCCATGGCGGCGCCCAAGGATTGCGAAGAACTCAGGAAAGAGATCGAAATCAAGATCCAGGCCAATGCAGTGCCTTCCTACACGCTTGAAATCGTGTCCCGGGAAGAAGCCGAGAAGCATGACGTGGCCATGGTTGTGGGGACCTGCGAAAACGGCACCAAAGCCATCGTGTACCAAAAGAACGATAACTGATCCGACTTACATCAGGCAGTTGACCTCCCGGTCCTCGGCCACGATCTCGCGCTTGGCGTTATACAACCTGGCGCTGGGGGTGAACGCCAGATTCCGGGCCTCCAGCAGATAACGCTGGCCAGCCTCGAAATGGTCGTAGTTGATGGTCAGGTAACACAGGCGCTCTACCGGCCCGGTCATCAGGCTCCCGCCGCCGCCAAATACCTCGAAGTCGAAACGTACCAGCAGTTCATGGCTGCCCGGGGCGACCTGGAAAAAGCGGCCATCGCGCAACCGCTGCTTATCCAGGCGCTCGGCCATCAGCAACTTGCCACCAGGACTCGGCGTCGCGAAGTCTACCCACGCCATCTGCGGATTGATGGCTGGCATCGGGCTTTGGCAACCGGCGACAACACTGGCGGCGAGCAATAGCAGCAACCTGCGCATGATAAATGTCCTTGGGCGTAGACATTCAGCATAGCGCCGATCAAGTACGCTGGCAGCCTGCCGGTGCGCCTTGGCCTACGACTTTGCGCTGTTGATCGTAGAGTTTGGCCCATGGCCTGAAGCCGATGTTGCCCGCTTGCAGCTGATAACGTTCGCCGGCGTTGAAATCCTTGAATTTCACATGCAGTTGGCAATCGCGCCACAACGGCTCGGCGTCAGGACCGATGTTGGCAGGGTCGACCGGGAACTGATAACGCACGGTCAATTCGTGGCTGCCGGGCTCAACCTCGAAGTAACGCTTGTCTGTGGAAGCTTTGGCATCGACCTGCAATGCTTGCAGCGCGGTGTCTTCCTGCTGCGAGTCGAGGTCGACCCAGGCCTGGGATGGATCGTGATGAGGTAATCCGAATCCAGCACAGCCTGTCAGCATCAACAGGCCGCCCGTCAGCATCAATTTGCGCATAGCGGAGCTCCAGTGCGGCGGGATAGTCTTGCGGGCAGACTTTCCAGGAATAATTTCATTTTGATCAGGCCTTTTCCAAGCCATGGGTTACTTGATCGCGTTTTACGCATTTTGTTTCCGGGTGTGCTGCTTTTGTTGCTCAATGGCTGCGCCAGCGTCAGCTATTACAGCCAATTGGCCAGCGGACAGTTGCAGCTGTTGCGCTCTCGGGAGCCAGTTTCCGAGGTGATCGCCGATCCCCGGCGCGATCAGCAGCTACGCGCGCATCTGACCCAGTCGCAAAAGGCCCGCTCGTTTGCCAGCGATCATCTGCGCCTGCCGGACAACCAGAGTTACCGCCTGTATGCCGACATCGGTCGCCCGTTTGTGGTCTGGAACGTCTTTGCCACACCGGAGTTTTCCCTGGCAGCGCAAAATCACTGCTTTCCGATTGCCGGCTGCGTGGCCTATCGCGGTTACTACAGCCAGGGTGCAGCCCGCGGCGAGGCTGCCCTGCAGCGACTGCAAGGTATGGACGTTTCGATTGGCGGCGTCGAGGCCTATTCGACGCTCGGCTGGTTCAACGATCCGATCATCAGCTCCATGATGAATTGGGGCGACGAGCGGCTGGCAACGTTGATCTTCCATGAGCTCGCCCATCAACGTCTTTATGTCAAAGACGACACCGAATTCAACGAGTCCTTTGCGACATTCGTGGAGCAGGAAGGCACCAGGCAATGGCGCGCCTTGCGTCGCCTGCCTCCAGATAACGGCGCACAAGCCCGGCAACGTGATCAATTCATCGAACTGGTACTGGCGACCCGGTTGCGACTCGAACAGCTCTACGCCCTGCCTCTGCCACCTGACCAAATGCGCCAGCGCAAGGCGGCGGAATTTGAACGGTTACGCGCTCAATACCGCAGTGTCCGTGACAGCCAGTGGGCAGGAGACAAACGCTATGACGCCTGGTTCAACGCCCCGCTGAACAACGCCCGGCTGCTGCCATTCGGCTTGTATGACCAATGGGTGCCGGCATTCGAGGCGCTGTTCCGACAGGCGCATGGGGACTGGCCTGCTTTTTATGCGGCCGCAGAAAAACTCGGAGCACTGCCGGTGGCAGAGCGCAAGGCGGCGCTGAAGGTGTTGGCAGGACCATGAGAATTTGCAGCTGCGCTGCAAGTACGCCATCGCGGGCAAGCCTTTACAGCGATGGCGTACTGTTTAGCCCCGCAAAAACGCCTGATGCAGCTCATCCAGCGTTTCGAAATGATAAGCAGGGGTTTGTGCACTCAGCTCCTCACGGCTGCCAAAACCATACCCCACCGCAGCCGCATCCAGACCGTTGCTGCGCGCGCCGATGAGGTCGTGCTTGCGGTCGCCGATCATCAGGGTGGTGGTCGGGTCCAGACCTTCTTCGGCCATCAGGTGAGCAAGCAGCTCGACCTTATTGGTGCGGGTACCGTCCAGTTCACTGCCGTAGATCACCTTGAAATGTTTGGCGAAATCAAAATGCCGGGCAATCTCACGGGCGAAAATCCATGGTTTGGAGGTCGCGATATAAAGCTGGCGGCCCTGCCCGCCGAGGGTTTCCAGCAGAGGTGTAACCCCGTCGAAGACCCTGTTTTCATACAATCCGGTCACCTTGAAGCGCTCACGGTAAAAATTCACCGCCTCCCAGGCCTTGGGCTCGTCGAAGTCGTAAAACTGCATGAAGGCCTGCAGCAATGGCGGACCAATAAAGTGTTCAAGCCGGGAAAGGTCGGGCTCGTCGATCCCCAGTTTGGCCAAGGCGAACTGAATCGAGCGGGTGATGCCCTCGCGAGGGTCGGTCAGCGTGCCATCAAGGTCGAACAAAACGTTCTGGTAATGCATGTGCAATCCTGAGTTGAGTGTGCCGGGTCAGAGCTGGTCGTAGCCTTCAGCCAGGTGCAGGTCCTTGAGCTTCACGTAGTTCGCCGCGCTGTAAGTGAAAAAAGCGCGTTCCTTGTCAGTCAGCTCACGAACCTGCTTCACCGGGCTGCCTACATAAAGAAAACCGCTTTCCAGACGTTTTCCAGGCGGCACCAGGCTGCCTGCACCGATGATCACATCGTCCTCGACCACCGCACCGTCCATGACAATACTGCCCATGCCAATCAATACCCGGCTGCCCACACTGCACCCGTGAAGCATGACCTTGTGCGCGATGGTCACGTCGTCGCCGATCAGCAACGGGAAGCCATCAGGATTAAATGGGCCGGCATGGGTGATGTGCAGCACGCAGCCATCCTGGACACTGGTACGCGCACCAATGCGGATGCGGTGCATGTCGCCACGAATCACCGTGAGCGGCCAGACGGAACTGTCTTCGCCGATTTCGACGTCACCGATAACCACCGCCGAACTGTCGACAAAAGCGCCCTTGTCCAGTGATGGCGTGTGGTTCTGATACTTGCGAAGCGTCACGATAGGCTCTCTCTCTGTTGCTGATAGCTGCGGTCGGCGTCGATTGTAATTAAGATGGGGCAATGTTTCTTCCAGCCAAGGTGCCAACCGTGAGCGTGAACAACCCTCTTTTGCAGTCCTATGACCTGCCGCCGTTCTCCGCGATCCGTGCCGAGCACGTGCAACCGGCCATTGAACAGATCCTGGCGGATAACCGCGCCGCCATTATCGAGATCCTCAAGACCCAGGGCAAACAACCCACCTGGGCCGGCCTGGTGTTGGCGATGGACGAATTGAACGATCGCCTGGGCGCCGCCTGGAGCCCTGTCAGCCACCTGAATGCGGTGTGCAACAGCGCTGAATTGCGCGAAGCCTACGAGTCCTGCCTGCCAGCCTTGAGCGCCTACTCCACCGAGATGGGCCAGAATCGCGAGCTGTTCCAGGCCTTCGAAGCATTGGCCAACAGCCCGGAAGCTGAAGGATTCGACGTTGCTCAGAAAACGATCCTGGAACACTCGCTACGCGACTTCCGTCTGTCGGGTATCGACCTGCCGGAAGCCGAGCAGAAGCGTTACGCTGATGTGCAGAGCAAGCTGTCGGAGCTGGGCAGCCGCTTCTCCAACCAGTTGCTTGACGCCACCCAGGCGTGGACCAAGCACGTCACCGATGAGGCCAGCCTGGCCGGCCTGACGGATTCCGCCAAGGCGCAGATGGCCGCCGCCGCGCAGGCCAAGGGGCTCGATGGCTGGCTGATCAGCCTGGAGTTCCCGAGCTACTACGCAGTGATGACCTACGCCCACGACCGCGCCCTGCGTGAAGAAGTCTACGCCGCCTACTGCACCCGTGCTTCGGACCAGGGCCCAAATGCTGGCCAGAACGATAACGGCCCGGTCATGGAAGAAATCCTCGACCTGCGCCAGGAGCTCGCCAAACTGCTGGGCTTCGCCAGCTTTTCAGAACTGAGCCTGGCCACCAAAATGGCCGAGTCCAGCGACCAGGTCATCAGCTTCCTGCGCGACCTGGCCAAGCGCAGCAAGCCTTTCGCTGCCCAGGACCTCGAACAGCTCAAGGCTTACGCCGCCGAACAAGGCTGCCCGGACCTGCAAAGCTGGGACAGCGGTTTCTATGGGGAAAAACTGCGCGAGCAACGTTACAGCGTTGCCCAGGAAACACTTCGCGCCTATTTCCCGATCGATAAAGTACTCAGCGGCTTGTTCGCTATCGTGCAGCGTCTATACGGCATCGAGATCGCCGAGCAGAAAGGTTTCGACACCTGGCACCCGGATGTACGCCTGTTCGAGATCAAGGAAAATGGTCAGCACGTGGGCCGGTTCTTCTTTGACCTGTATGCCCGCGCCAACAAGCGCGGCGGAGCCTGGATGGACGGCGCCCGAGATCGTCGTCGCACCGCTGGCGGTTTGCTGCAGAGTCCCGTGGCCAACCTGGTGTGCAACTTCACGCCAGCCGACAGTGGCAAACCAGCCCTGTTGACCCACGATGAAGTGACCACGCTGTTCCACGAATTCGGCCACGGCCTGCACCACCTGCTGACCCGCGTCGAACACGCCGGCGTATCCGGCATCAACGGTGTGGCCTGGGATGCGGTCGAACTGCCAAGCCAGTTCATGGAGAACTGGTGCTGGGAGCCCCAAGGGCTGGCATTAATCTCGGGTCACTACGAGACCGGCGAACCGTTGCCTCAGGACCTGCTGGAAAAAATGCTGGCCGCGAAAAACTTCCAGTCCGGGCTGATGATGGTCCGTCAACTGGAGTTCTCGCTGTTCGATTTCGAGCTGCACGCCACCCACGGTGATGGCCGCAGCGTACTGCAAGTACTCGAAGGAGTGCGTGACGAAGTCTCGGTGATGCGTCCACCGGCCTACAACCGCTTCCCCAACAGCTTCGCGCACATCTTCGCCGGCGGATACGCGGCGGGTTACTACAGCTACAAGTGGGCTGAAGTGTTGTCCGCCGACGCTTTCTCCAAATTTGAAGAGGACGGCGTACTCAATGAACAAACCGGTCGCGCCTTCCGCGAAGCGATCCTGGCACGCGGCGGTTCTCAGGAGCCTATGGTGCTGTTCGTCGACTTCCGTGGCCGTGAGCCATCGATTGACGCACTCTTGCGCCACAGCGGCCTGAGTGAGGACGCAGCAGCATGAGCGAGGGGCCTGTGATTACCAAGAGACGCTTCATCGCCGGCGCAGTTTGCCCGGCTTGTAGCGAGCCGGACAAACTGATGATGTGGAGCGAAAACGACGTTCCCCATCGAGAATGTGTGGCTTGCGGTTATGCCGACACCCTCAATGAACAAGGTTTGTCAGTGCCCAAGGAATTGGGCACCCGGGTCAACACTTCAGCACTGAAAGTCGCGGATGCGAAAGTTCAGGCGGTGCAGTTTTTCCCGAATCCAAAATTAAAAAAGAAGCCTGACGAGCAACAATGAGTTACCGCCACCCTTTACCCGTGAATCGGAATGGGGTGGCACTGCTCCCCCAGCGCGCGTTTATTCTACATTTGCCGACTTGAGCCAACTCTTCATCGAGCAAGCAGCGAAAGGGCTGGTGCTGCAATCACCATTGGCCAATGCGGTACGCAGTTTGCCGGTATCGGCTTGCAGGATGTAACGCACACCATCGCGGTAATGGGAATTGTCTCCGAAGCCGCCTTGGGTCATTTCATCGAGGGCCTCCTCCTTGCTCCATCCCTGGATGATGACTCGATACATCGCCGCCATCAAACCGGTACGATCGGAGCCATGCTTGCAGTGCATCAGCACAGGTCCCTTGCTTTCTGCATCGCGGATAGTTCGAAGCGCCTTCAATACATCCGCATCATCGACGTGATTAGTCCGATACGGCAGTTGTACCTGGGTGACTCCATGTGACGACAACCAGCCCAAATCTGGCTCGGGCAGGAAGTTAATGACCGTGGCTACCTTGAGCCGTCCCAGTAGGGGCAGTGCCTCTCGATCTGGCAACGCGCTGCGGTATAGCGTCGGGGTCATCTGAAACAGGTTGTACCGAATTTCCACCGGTTGCGCCCATTCTTCCGGACGCGTCGACCCCGTGTCTTCGGCATGAGCGTACGAGCAACCGAAAATGGCGGCCAGCAAGCATAAGAGTGCAGCAGGTGAAAAACCGGGTGGCAACATGCTCGAACGACCATGGGCAGATGTGGATAATTGACCATAGTTTCACTGCCGACCAGTCAATGATATGTGAGGCATTTGTCAAAGAACCGTGAATGAAAAAAAACGGCGCAAAGATTCGCGCCGAAAGTCAGCGAACCCGCTCGACAAGTATTCGTTTTAGACAGTTAGAACAGCGTAATGCTTACATCAGGGGTTAACGATTTTTGAATACGCTTTAGCCAATGCCAGAAGAATGGCCTTATCCTGCGGATCAAAATCGCCGTCGCCATCCAGATCGCAGTGGGCTGGGCCCATGGTGAAGGTTACCCCGCCATCGTTCGATACGGCTTCACGATGAATGCACTTCAAGAGATAGTCGACTCTATCGCCATTAACGGGATGATAGCCCTCCTCTTTTGTCGCGAACTGCATGGACACCCGAACTTCCATCGGACTTACGACTGAAGGCCTCAGCAATTGAAGAAAGATGCCGCGCTGGTTGTAGAAAGACATTTATTAAATCCTTTTAATAATTGGGGCATGAACACTTTCCGTGAACCGGGAGCATACTGACAGTGCTGCTGATCACGCCAGCCGCGATATATTTCTCAAGATGACCTGAACCACAAAAGACATCAGCCAGGCGCCCAATGGCACTGGTCGAACGCGCCATCGCCATGTACTGTATAAACATACAGCTCAAGAGATTCTTTCGATGGCTACTCTACTTCCGCCACGTGGCCGGGGCACCGCCACCAACCCGCACAATCGTTTTGCGCCGAATCGTTCGGTCGCCGAGGACGACGGTTGGTACCAGGAAGTACCGCTCACCCAAGGCACGGAAGTACGCTTCGAAACGGCGAAGACCATCATCACCCGTAACAACTCGCCAGACCTGCCTTTCGATCGCTCGATCAACCCTTACCGCGGGTGTGAACACGGTTGCATTTACTGCTATGCCCGGCCCAGCCATGCGTATTGGGACATGTCGCCCGGACTCGATTTCGAAACCCGGCTGATCGCCAAGACCAATGCCGCCGATGTGCTGGAAGAACAGCTGTCACGACGGGGCTATCAGTGTGCGCCCATCAACCTGGGCTCCAACACCGACCCGTACCAGCCGATCGAACGCGAACACGGGATTACCCGAAAAACCCTGGAAGTTTTGCTGCGCTACCGCCATCCGGTCACCATCATCACCAAGGGTTCGCTGATTCTTCGAGACCTGGACCTATTGACCGAACTCGCCCGGCAGCGGCTGGTGGCGGTGATGATCAGCCTGACCACGCTGGACGATGAGCTCAAGCGCATTCTCGAGCCCCGCGCCGCAGCACCGAAGGCGCGGCTGCGGGCAATCCGTGTGATGCGTGACGCCGGTATTCCTGTAGGGGTGCTGTGTTCGCCGATGATTCCAATGATCAACGACAGCGAACTCGAAAGCCTGCTCACCGAAGCGCAGGCAGCCGGTGCCCAGAGTGCCGCCTACATGATGTTGCGCCTGCCTCTGGAGGTGGCACCGCTATTCGAGGAATGGCTGGCCGCGCATTATCCTCAGCGGGCTGCGCATGTATTGAGCCTGATCCGCCAAAGCCGTGGGGGGGAGCTGTACGACAGTCGATTCGGCGCTCGAATGCGCGGTGAAGGCCCCTTTGCCGACTTGCTGGCGCAGCGCTTCGCCAAGACCATCAAACGCCTGGGGCTCAATCGTCGGGAAGGTTTTGATCTGGACTGCAGTGCCTTCTGTCCCCCGGGTCGCCAAATGTCGCTGATTTAGGGAGAATTAGCCTATTGTTGAAGCGGGACAAAGCATCTGGCCACCACACCAGTCACGTTTTTTGTGACCTGGAACACATGTTCTAGAGCGGTTGATTCAGTTTGAGTTAAGTTTCGCGGGCTACCTTGTTCATCGAGTGACTGACGGGTCGAGATTTCTTGGCCTGGATGTTTTTAACAGCCACTGGCTTCACATCGGACAACACGGGACAATTCCCCGACTCCGCCCAAGAGGATGAATTTATGAGTGACAAGGATAAACAGCCGCTGGCTGCGTCGGCTTCCGCCCAACCCGGAGCGGAGTCTGCCGATGCAGCGCTGCAGCATATCGTTGATGGCTTCTTGCATTTTCATCACGACGTCTTCCCCCAGCAGGAAGAACTCTTCAAAAAGCTCGCGACGGCACAAAGTCCCCGGGCAATGTTCATCGCTTGCGCCGACTCGCGCATCGTTCCTGAACTGATTACTCAAAGCGCGCCCGGCGATCTGTTTGTGACCCGTAACGTAGGCAACGTCGTGCCACCTTATGGGCAAATGAACGGCGGCGTTTCCACTGCCATCGAATATGCGGTGCTGGCGCTGGGTGTGCAGCACATCATCATCTGCGGACATTCCGACTGCGGCGCCATGCGCGCAGTGCTGAACCCCGACAGCCTGGAGAAAATGCCGACAGTCAAAGCCTGGCTGCGGCACGCAGAAGTTGCGAAAACCATGGTCCATGAGAACTGCAACTGCGCCGACGAAAACGAAAGCATGCATGTCCTCACTGAAGAGAACGTGATCGCGCAACTCCAGCACCTGCGCACGCACCCATCCGTGGCTTCGCGCATGGCCAACGGCCAACTGTTCATCCATGGCTGGGTCTACAACATCGAAACCAGCGAAATAAAAGCTTACGACGCGGACAAAGGTTGTTTCCTGCCATTGGATGGCAGCCATCCGATCCCGGTGGCGACGCCCAAAGCGCGCTTCTAACGCCTCCTAAACCCCCTGTGTAGCAAAGCCGAGGCCGCTGAATAAGCAGCCTGGCTTTGCCACGCCTGAAGAAATGTCGGGAGAATCAACATGCGTGCTGCGCAACTCAAAGCTGCACTGCCGCGGGAGCTGCTGGCTTCGGTGGTGGTATTTCTGGTGGCCCTGCCCTTGTGCATGGGCATCGCCATCGCTTCCGGCCTGCCACCCGCCAAAGGCCTGATCACCGGGATCATCGGCGGCCTGGTTGTAGGCTGGCTCGCCGGCTCCCCCTTGCAAGTCAGTGGTCCTGCCGCCGGGCTTGCGGTACTCGTCTTCGAACTCGTGCGTCAGCATGGCATTGCCATGCTGGGGCCGATCCTGCTGTTAGCGGGTTTTCTGCAACTGGTGGCCGGCCGGTTGAAACTGGGCTGCTGGTTTCGGGTGACGGCACCCGCCGTGGTCTACGGCATGCTCGCAGGCATTGGCGTGCTGATCGTGTTGTCACAAGTGCATGTGATGCTCGACGCCGTGCCCAAACCATCCGGCCTGGACAACCTGTCCGCCTTCCCCGCAGCCGTTGCGCAAGCTTTGCCATCGGTGGGCTGGCAGGCTGGCTTGCTCGGCCTGGGGACGATTGCAGTGATGTGGCTGTGGGAAAAATTTCGTCCGCATTCCCTGCGCTTCATACCTGGCGCCTTGCTCGGCGTAGGGCTGGCAACCGGGGCCAGCCTGGTGTTGGCCTTGCAGGTCAAACGAGTGGAAGTCCCTGCTAACCTCGCGGAAGCGATCGACTGGCTGAAGCCGGCGGACTTGCTGAACCTGGCCGACCCCACCTTGCTGATCGCCGCGTTTGCCGTGGCATTTATCGCCAGCGCCGAAACCTTGCTCTCCGCCGCCGCCGTCGACCGCATGCACAGTGGCCAGCGCTCTGACTTCGATCGGGAGCTGTCTGCCCAAGGTGTGGGCAACATGCTCTGCGGCCTGCTGGGTGCGTTGCCAATGACCGGCGTGATCGTGCGCAGCTCGGCCAACGTGCAAGCCGGCGCGACCACGCGACTGTCGACGGTTTTCCACGGGCTGTGGTTGCTGGCTTTCGTCCTGTTGCTCTCCAGTGTGCTGCAGAGCATTCCGGTAGCGAGCCTGGCGGGCGTTCTGGTTTACACCGGGTTCAAACTGGTCGACCTCAAGGCGTTTCGCGGCCTGGGGCGTTACGGCAGGATGCCGATGTTCACCTACGCGGCGACCGCATTGGCGATTGTCTTCACCGACCTGCTGACTGGCGTGTTGATCGGCTTTGGCCTGACGCTGGCGAAGCTGGCGTGGAAAGCTTCGCGCCTGAAGATCAGCCTGATCGACCTGCCTGCCGATGGCGAGATGGAGTTGCGCCTGAGCGGTGCCGCGACCTTTCTGAAGGTACCGGCGCTGACGCAGGTGCTGGGGACTATTCCGCCGGGCGCGACTGTGCACGTGCCGCTCAATAACCTGAGCTACATCGATCACTCGTGCCTGGAACTACTTGAAGAGTGGGGACGAGCGAATGCGGCGAAGGGTTCGAAGCTGCTGATCGAGGCCCGTGGGTTGAAGCGCAGGCTGGAAGGGCGTTTACGGACCACCACCGGCGTAGGGTCTGCAGGGGTCTAAAGCAAAAGATCGCAGCCTTCGGCAGCTCCTACATTGGACCTGTGTGCATTCCGTAGGGGCTGCCGGAGGCTGCGATCTTTCAAGTATTACGGTTAAGCCGCCGGCTGATCCAGGTCCAGGCCCACGCCTAACCGGCGCGACATGCATGGCCAGCGTTTCCACGCGGCGCCCGTGTCCGGGCTGCTGAGCTTCTCGCGATAGGCTTCAACCGACTCTAGCGCAAAACTCTGGTCGTCGAGCATTTCGTCGAGCGCGTGATGCACGGCCTCGTCCAGCTGGTTGGCAAATTCCTCACCGATCAACTGGTGGGCGATCAGGTTGGCAACAGTCATGTCCAATGGGATCAAGGGCTGGCCAAGATGCTTGATGTACAGGTCATTGACCTCTTCGACAAAGCGATGTGCCAGGTAGGCTTCATCCAGCAGGCTGTCGAGCCCGATGTGGCCGGCCATGATGGCGGGCGGCTGGAGGAAATACTGCTCGGCGATTTTCAACACCGGTGTGATCTGCGACTGGATACCCGCTTCCTTGGCCACTTCGTTGGCTGCATCCAGCAGGTCAGGCACCTCGTCAATGTAGGCCGCGACAAAACGAGTGAGCACACCCTTGGCGTCCGTCTCCGGCAGCTGGATGGACGGGTGCAGATGTGGCAGTTTGCTTTCCAGCTGACGAGTCAGCAAGCCAGTCTCGGCTTCGTGCTGTTGGGCTTTTTGGATCTGCTCGCGCAATGCGGCGGTGTTCATGAAAACTCCAGGAAACAAGGCAAAGAAATAGGGAAGACATAACTTAGCTGGCGCAGGAAAATTCTTCAGACGCATTTGTCATAATTATTTCATCCTTAAGACATCAAAGTTATATCCATTTGCCACCACTCGTCTGCATCCTTCTCCATTCGTGCCCTTGAGCGCAAGTGCGTCCTGTCCCGGTTCATTTACCCCATCGCATTGCGAGGTCTCAGTCGCTGTCTATACTCGGGTTGGAATGGAGTTAGCTGATGACGCCCGACTGCACACGCAGCAAGGCCCGGCAATCAAGTTCGTAGTCTGAAAAGCCGCTCCCTTGCCACTGGTGAAAGCCGGCGGGATAACAAGAACGATAAGGGGAACCCGCAATGATGCGACATCCACACGTCTGGATGGGCCTCCTGTTGTGGTCGATTTTCAGTCAGGCGCAAGCGGCCTGGACTGTGAATATGGCGCCTGGAGCGACTGAAATCAGTCACGCAGTATTTGACCTGCACATGACCATTTTCTGGATCTGTGTAGTGATCGGCATCATCGTCTTCGGCGCCATGTTCTGGTCGATGATCCTCCACCGCCGCTCAACCGGGCAGGTGGCCGCAAAATTTCATGAAAGTACGACCGTAGAAATCCTCTGGACCATCGTGCCCTTCCTGATCCTGGTGGCCATGGCGGTTCCCGCGACTGCAACCCTGATCAAGATGTACGACACCAGTGAGCCGGATATCGATATCCAGGTCACCGGTTATCAGTGGAAGTGGCATTACAAATACCTGGGCCAGGACGTCGAGTTCTTCAGCAACCTGGCCACCCCCGCCGAGCAGATCCACAACAAGGAAACCAAGGGCGAGCACTATTTGCTCGAAGTCGACAAGCCGCTGGTGCTGCCGATTGGCGCCAAGGTGCGTTTCCTGGTGACCTCCGCCGACGTTATCCACTCCTGGTGGGTGCCCGCCTTTGCGGTCAAGCGCGATGCCATTCCGGGTTTCGTCAACGAAGCCTGGACCCGTATCGACAAGCCCGGCATCTACCGCGGCCAATGCGCCGAGCTGTGCGGCAAGGACCACGGTTTCATGCCGATCGTGGTCGAGGTGAAGGAAAAGGCCGACTACGAAAAATGGCTGGGCGAACGCAAGGCTGAAGCGGCGCAGCTCAAGGAGCTGACCAGCAAGGAATGGACGCTCGATGAACTCAAGGAACGCGGCGACAAGGTCTATCACACCACGTGCGTAGCCTGTCACCAGGCCGAAGGCCAGGGCCTGCCGCCAATGTTCCCGGCACTCAAAGGCTCGAAAATCGCCACCGGACCGAAAGAAGGGCACTTGGGCATTGTCTTCCATGGCAAACCAGGCACCGCCATGGCAGCGTTCGGCAAGCAGCTCTCGGAAGTCGACATCGCAGCAGTCGTGACTTACGAGCGTAACGCCTGGGGCAACAATAAAGGCGACATGGTCACGCCAAAAGAAGTGCTGGAGCTGAAACAGGCGGAAAGCAAATGACCCGGTCTATTGCGTACCCAAGGAACCGGTCGGGGCAGCGTGCCCCGGCCTGCCCAGCCCATCTGTTTGCAGGAGACACGCCATGAGCGCCGTCATCGATGACCATGGTCATGCCGACCACGCCCACGGCCCCGCCAAAGGCCTGATGCGCTGGGTGCTGACCACCAACCACAAGGACATCGGCACACTGTACCTGTGGTTCGCGTTTTCCATGTTCCTGCTCGGTGGTTCGTTCGCGATGGTGATTCGCGCCGAACTGTTCCAGCCGGGCCTGCAGATCGTCCAGCCGGAATTCTTCAACCAGATGACCACCATGCACGGCCTGGTGATGGTCTTCGGTGCGGTGATGCCGGCATTCGTCGGGCTGGCCAACTGGATGATCCCGCTGATGATCGGCGCGCCGGACATGGCGCTGCCGCGGATGAACAACTTCAGCTTCTGGCTATTGCCAGCTGCGTTCATCCTGCTGGTATCGACCCTGTTCACGCCCGGCGGCGGACCTAACTTCGGCTGGACGTTCTACGCCCCGCTGTCGACAACCTATGCACCGGAAAGCGTGACCTTCTTCATCTTCGCCATCCACCTGATGGGGATCAGCTCGATCATGGGCGCGATCAATGTGATCGCCACCATCCTCAACCTGCGCGCCCCTGGCATGACGTTGATGAAAATGCCGCTGTTCGTCTGGACCTGGCTGATCACCGCGTTCCTGCTGATTGCGGTGATGCCGGTGCTGGCCGGTTGCGTGACGATGATGCTGATGGACATCCACTTCGGCACCAGCTTCTTCAGTGCGGCCGGGGGCGGTGATCCGGTGTTGTTCCAGCACGTGTTCTGGTTCTTTGGGCATCCCGAGGTATACATCATGATTCTGCCGGCCTTCGGTGCCGTCAGCTCGATCATCCCGACCTTTTCACGCAAGCCCCTGTTCGGTTACACCTCGATGGTCTACGCCACGGCGAGCATCGCGTTCCTGTCGTTCATCGTCTGGGCGCACCACATGTTCGTGGTCGGCATTCCGCTGGTGGGCGAGTTGTTCTTCATGTACGCCACGCTGCTGATCGCGGTACCGACCGGGGTCAAGGTGTTCAACTGGGCCAGCACCATGTGGCAAGGCTCGCTGACCTTCGAGACGCCGATGTTGTTCGCCGTGGCGTTCGTGATCCTGTTCTCCATTGGCGGCTTCTCCGGCTTGATGCTGGCCATCGCTCCGGCGGACTTCCAGTACCAGGACACCTACTTCGTGGTTGCGCATTTCCACTACGTGCTGGTGCCAGGGGCGATCTTCGGGATCTTCGCCTCGGCTTACTACTGGCTGCCGAAATGGACCGGCCACATGTATGACGAAACCCTCGGCAAGCTGCACTTCTGGCTCTCGTTCATCGGCATGAACATGGCC
The DNA here is from genome assembly GCF_022496665.1 of Pseudomonas sp. TMW22090. Lineage (NCBI taxonomy): Bacteria > Pseudomonadati > Pseudomonadota > Gammaproteobacteria > Pseudomonadales > Pseudomonadaceae > Pseudomonas > Pseudomonas sp. TMW22090. The sequence continues at coordinate 644,379 of NZ_SCFH01000003.1, read as the reverse complement.
TTCTTCCCGATGCACTTCGTGGGGCTGGCAGGCATGCCGCGGCGGATTCCGGACTACAACCTGCAGTTCGCCGACTTCAACATGGTGTCGTCGATTGGTGCATTCATGTTCGGCACCACTCAGCTGTTCTTCCTGTTCATCGTGATCAAGACGATTCGCGGCGGCCCACCCGCACCGGCCAAGCCATGGGATGGCGCGGAGGGCCTGGAGTGGAGCATCCCGTCACCGGCGCCTTATCACACCTTCACCACACCGCCGGAAGTGAAATGAACACCCTCGGCCTTGCGCGAATTCCTGTGGGAGCTGGCTTGCCAGCTCCCACAGGGGTCTCGGTATGGAGTTGGAATCATGGCTGACTCGATTTCGATGAAAAAACTGGTCACCCGCCTGCTGATGGTGGTGGTGGCAATGTTCGTCTTCGGGTTTGCCCTGGTGCCCATCTACGACGTGATGTGCAAGGCATTCGGCATCAATGGCAAAACTTCCGGACAGTACGAAGGTGAACAGACGGTGGATCTGTCTCGCCAGGTACGCGTGCAGTTCCTGTCGACCAACTCCGCCGACATGTCCTGGGACTTCTATCCCAAGCACGATGAGTTGACCGCCAACCCCGGTGCGGTGAACGAGATGATCTTCATCGCCCACAACCCTACCGATCGCCCGATGAGCGCCCAGGCCGTGCCCAGCATCGCGCCCAGCGCTGCGGCAGCGTACTTCCACAAAACCGAATGTTTCTGCTTTACCCAGCAAGTGCTGCAGCCCGGTGAACGGATCGAGATGCCGGTACGTTTCATTGTTGACCGTGACATGCCCAAGGATGTGAAGCACCTGACGCTGTCCTACACGCTGTTCGATATCACCGCCCGACATCCCCCGGTAGCTGTAAACACTGGCGGCTGAGCGTGCCCGATAAGGAGAACAATAAATGGCAACTCATGAGCACTATTACGTACCTTCCCAGAGCAAGTGGCCGATCATCGCCACGGTCGGCATGTTCGTCACCGTGTTCGGCCTGGCCACCTGGTTCAACGACCTGAAAGCTGCGCGCCCGGAATCCCACGGCCCGCTGATCTTTTTCGTCGGTGGCCTGCTGGTGGCGTACATGCTGTTCGGCTGGTTCGGTACGGTGATCAAGGAAAGTCGCAGCGGCTTGTACAGCGCGCAGATGGACCGTTCATTTCGTTGGGGCATGAGCTGGTTCATCTTTTCGGAGGTGATGTTTTTCATCGCCTTCTTCGGAGCACTGTTCTATGTACGGCAAGTCTCGGGTCCCGCGCTCGGCGGAGAAGGCGCCAAAGGCATAGCTCACATGCTCTGGCCCAACTTTGAGTTCGTCTGGCCGTTGCTGAACAACCCTGACTCGAAACTGTTTCCGCCACCCAAGGACGTCATCAGCCCATGGGGCCTGCCGTTGCTCAATACGGTGTTGTTGGTGAGTTCCAGCGTGACCGTCACCATCGCCCACCACGCCTTGAAGAAGGGCCATCGCGGCGCGCTGAAAATCTGGCTGGCGATCACCGTGCTGCTGGGCTGCGCGTTCCTCTTTTTCCAGGCTGAAGAATACATCCACGCTTACAAGGAACTGGGCCTGACACTGGGCTCGGGCATCTACGGCGCGACGTTCTTCATGCTCACCGGGTTCCACGGCGCCCACGTGACCATGGGCACGATAATCCTGTTCGTGATGCTGATGCGGGTGATGCGCGGGCACTTCGACAACGAGCATCAGTTCGGCTTCGAAGCGGCGAGCTGGTACTGGCACTTCGTGGACGTGGTGTGGATCGGTTTGTTCGTCTTCGTCTACGTACTGTGAGGCATCACCAAGGCGCGTGAGACACCAGCTGGCCGCTGAAGAATCCCCAGGCGATCAAGCCGACGGTAATGGCGGCCAGGGCTACACGAACACTCAAGGCAATGACGAGACGGTTCGAGCTGCTGTCGTCCTTGACCAGAAAAAACAGGCCGCTGAACAGGCTGACAACCGTGGCAATCAGCATCAGGACGATGGCTGCTTTGAGCATGGTGAGACTCCAGGGGAAATGCGATGCACTTGAGTATAGCTATCGCGACTACCGACATTCTGGCGACGTCATGAAGCGCTTCCGGCCAGGTATCGTGCCGAGTTTGGTGGTGGCCTTGTTGCTGCCACTGCTGGTCTCGCTCGGTTTCTGGCAACTGAATCGCGGCGCGGAAAAAAGCGCGCTGCTGAACAGTTATGCCGAGCGCCGGGTGGCGCAACCGATGGCCAGCACTGCATTACAGCACACTGAGGATCCTGCCTTCCGCCGGGTCGTGCTGCGTGGCCAGTTCGATGCCGCGCACAGCCTGCTGCTGGATAACCGCCAACGGGACGGCAAGGTCGGGGTCGAGTTGCTGCAGCCGTTTCAGGATCAAGCCAGCGGCCAATGGCTGCTGGTCAATCGCGGTTGGCTGCCCTGGCCGGACCGGCGCATCCCCGCGCAATTCACCACGCCAGGCGAAGTATTGAACCTCACCGCCTGGGTCTACGTTGCTCCGGGCGCTACTTTCCAGCTTCACGCCGACCCGGCCACCACCACCTGGCCCCAACTGGTGACAGCGGTTGAGCCGGCGAAGCTCTGGGCAGCATTGGAGCGTGATGGTTTCCCTTACGAATTACGTGCAGAACCGGGTCCCGGGACCTACCAGGCCGATTGGCCGGTGGTCGCCATGGGGCCAGAAAAACACATCGCTTATGCCGTGCAGTGGTTCGCCATGTCGATCGCCCTGCTCGGCCTGTTCATCTACCTCGGCTGGCACAACGCAAAGGAGAAACACCATGGGAGCGGCCATGAATCCACCCAGCATGTCTGAAGCGAAGTCGCCGGCAAGTCGGCGCAAAGGCCGTTTGCAGCTGCTGCTGATTCTGCTTGGAGTGATCGGTCCGATGATCCTCGCCACCGGCATGTACAAACTGCAGTTCTGGGTGCCGGAGGGGCGCAGCTATCACGGCGAACTCATCGGCAATGGCCAGACCCGCGCCGACCTTGGCGTGCAGGCTCAGGAGCAACGCTGGCAAATACTGGTGACTGCACCCAAAGACTGCTCGGTTGACTGCCAGCAGCTGGTGTACCTGGCGCGCCAGGTGCAGATCGGCCTCTCCCGCGATGCATCACGGGCCAGTCACGCCCTGGCCGCCGCGCAGCCGCTCAACAGCGAGTACGAAGCCAAGCTCGCCCGCGAATACCCACAACTGCAACGTTATCCCATGGACCTGACCACGTTCAGCAAGACCACTGGTGACCACGCCGTGCCGCAGCTGTGGATCATCGACCCCCACGGCAATCTGGTGCTGCGCTACGACCCGACCGTCAAGGGCAAGGACCTGCTCAACGACCTGCGCCACCTGCTGAAACTGTCGAACATCGGATAAGGGCATCGTCATGGCCAAACCTGGATTTCGCCTCGCGCTGTTTGCCACCCTGCTGGCACTGATAGTGGTGTTGCTCGGCGCCTATACCCGCCTGACCCACGCCGGCCTTGGCTGTCCGGACTGGCCGGGCTGCTATGGCTTCATCAGCGTGCCAAAAAGCGAGGCCCAGCTGGCCCATGCCGAATTGCATTTCCCCGACACGCCCGTCGAAGCCCACAAAGGCTGGAACGAGATGATCCATCGGTACTTTGCCGGCACCCTTGGGCTGCTGATTGCCGTACTGGCCGGCCGTGCGTGGGTGCATCGTCGGCACCCGGGGCAACCGGTGAAGTTGCCGTTGTTTTTGTTGGCCGTGGTTATCGCCCAGGCCGCGTTTGGCATGTGGACCGTGACGCTCAAGCTCTGGCCGCAAGTGGTCACGGGGCATCTACTCGGCGGCTTTGCCACCTTGAGCCTGTTGTTTCTCCTGACCTTGCGCCTGTCCGGGGTTTTGCCGGCACTGACCGTGCCACGACGCCTGCAGCACTGGGCAACCGCTGGTTTGCTGCTGGTGATCGGGCAGATCGCCCTTGGAGGCTGGGTCAGTTCGAACTATGCCGCCGTAGCCTGCATCGACTTCCCGACCTGCCACGGACAATGGCTGCCGCCGGCTGATTTTGCCAACGGCTTTCACCTCACACAACACATCGGCCCGAACTACCTGGGTGGACAACTGGACAGCGATGCCCGCACCGCGATTCACCTGACCCACCGAATCGGCGCGTTGCTGGTAACCCTTGTATTGCTCGGCCTGGCGTGGCAACTCAAGGTCGTCGGCATGACCCGGCTGGCGGGGCTGGTGCTGGTCGCGCTCGCCGCCCAGATCACCCTGGGCATCAGCAACGTGCTGTTCCACCTGCCATTGCCGGTGGCCGTCGCGCATAACGCCGGCGGCGCAGCACTGCTGCTGACGTTGGTGCTGGTCAATTATCACGCGCGAACCAGCCTGGTTCGGGTCAAACAGCAATTCCCTGCACGCTGGCGGTTCAGCCCGCGTAAACATTCAGCCGGGCCCATAACAATAAAAGGAGAGATGCCATGGCGACTCTGATCGGCGAACGTCACAGTCAGGCGATCTGGCGTGATTATCTGGAGCTGACCAAGCCGAAAGTGGTGGTGCTGATGCTGATCACCTCACTGGTCGGCATGTTCCTCGCGACCCGCGCCGGGGTGCCCTGGACGGTGCTGATCTTCGGTAACCTGGGGATTGCGTTGTGTGCCGGCGGCGCGGCGGCGGTCAACCATGTGGTGGATCGGCGCATTGATGCAGTCATGGCCCGCACCCACAAACGGCCCCTGGCCGAAGGAAGGGTTTCACCGGCCGCCGCGCTGACCTTTGCCCTGGTGCTGGCCGTGCTCGGCCAGGCCCTGCTGTTGACGTTCACCAACCCGTTGACCGCCTGGCTGACCCTGGCCTCCCTGCTGGGTTACGCGGTGGTCTACACCGGTTTCCTCAAGCGCGCGACTCCACAAAACATCGTCATCGGCGGATTGGCCGGTGCCGCGCCTCCGCTGCTTGGCTGGACCGCTGCGACCGGCCATATCAGCGCCGAACCGCTGCTGCTGGTCCTGATCATATTCGCCTGGACCCCGCCGCACTTCTGGGCGCTGGCGATTCACCGCAAGGAGGAATACGCCAAGGCCGACATCCCGATGCTGCCCGTGACCCACGGCGAGCACTACACCAAGGTGCACATCCTGCTTTACACCTTCGCGTTGCTGGCCGTCAGCCTGATGCCTTACGTGATCCACATGAGCGGCCTGCTCTACCTGGCCTGCGCGATCGTCCTGGGCGCGAGGTTCCTGCAATGGGCCGTGGTGTTGTACCGTGGCACTCGGCCGCACGCGGCGATCAACACCTTCAAGTACTCTATCTGGTACTTGTTCCTGCTGTTTATCGCGCTGCTCGTAGACCACTACTTACTGTTGAACCTATGACTCGAACCCAGAAAACTGTCTTCATCCTCGTCGCCCTGATCGCGCTTGTGCTGGGCCTGACCATCAATAAAGTGCTGTCTGGCAAAGGCCAGGGGGACCCGACGGAGTTGATCGACGCCGGCATTATCCTGCTGCCGCAAAGCCGCAACCTGCCTGATCTGACCATGACCGACCAGGATGGCAAGCCGGTTGCGGTCGACGAGTTGAAAGACAAATGGTCACTGCTGTTCTTCGGCTACACCTTCTGCCCGGACATCTGCCCGACCACCCTCGCCCAACTGCGCCAGATCAAGAGTGAGTTGCCGGCGGACGTGGTGGACAAGCTGCAGATCATCCTGGTCAGTGTCGACCCCAATCGCGACACGCCCAAGCAGCTCAAGCAGTACCTGGGCTACTTCGACCCGCAGTTCATCGGCTTGACGCCGACCTCGATCGCCGACCTGCAAAAATTCGCCAATGCGGTGAGCATCCCGTTCATCCCGGCAGATACCAGCAAGCCGAACTACACGGTGGATCACAGCGGCAACCTGGCGGTGATTGGCCCGGATGGGACGCAGCGCGGGTTTATTCGGGCGCCGTTGAATAATGTGAAGCTGGTGGCGCAGTTGCCGGTGATGCTCAAACGCCAATAGTTTTTTTCAGGCACAAAAAAAGATCGCAGCCTGCGCCAGCTCCTACGTAATCGGGTCGATACCGATGCTTGTGCAGGCGCTGCCGAAGGCTGCGATCTTTTGCTTTTGGCCGCTAGATCAGAACGCTGGCAATACCGCGCCTTTGTACTTCTCCAGGATGAAAGCTTTGACTTCCGGGCTGTGCAGGGCCGCGACCAGTTTCTTCATGTCTTCGCTGTCCTTGTCGTCCGGACGGGCCACCAGAATGTTCACGTAGGGCGAGTCGTTGCCTTCGATGACCAGCGCGTCCTTGGACGGATCGAGCTTGGCCTCCAGCGCGTAGTTGGTGTTGATCAGCGCCAGGTCGACCTGGGTCAGCACGCGCGGGATGGTCGCCGCTTCCAGTTCGCGGAATTTCAGGTCCTTGGAATTCTCGGTGATGTCCTTGACGCTCGACAGGATGTTGTTCGAATCCTTCAACTTGATCAGCCCAGCCTTCTGCAGCAGCAACAGGGCGCGACCGCCATTGGTGGCGTCGTTGGGGATTACCACGTTGGCGCCGCCTGGCAAGTCGGCCAGGGTTTTGTATTTGCTGGAATAGGCGCCCAGTGGTTCCAGGTGCACGCCGGCAATGGCGACCAGGTTGGTGCCCTTGGCCTTGTTGAACTCATCCAGGTATGGCTGGTGCTGGAAGAAGTTGGCGTCCAGGCGCTTCTCGGCCACTTGCACGTTGGGCTGGACATAGTCGGTGAAGACCTTGACCTTCAGGTCCACGCCGTCCTTGGCCAAGGCTGGCTTGATGAATTCGAGAATCTCTGCGTGCGGGACTGGCGTGGCGGCAACGGTCAGGGTGTCCGCCTGGGCAGAGAACGCAGCAACGGCGGCGAATGCGACAAGTAGTTTTTTCATTCAGCTAACTCCATGTGAGGCGCCAGTTATGCGGCGCCTGCCAGCGAATGGCCGGCTCATTTGCAAAAGACGAGAGTATTTATTTGCGGGAAAAATGCACAACCAATTTGTCACCAACGGTTTGCAGCACCTGGACCAGCACCAGCAGCAACACCACAGTCACCACCATCACATCGGTCTGGAAACGTTGATAGCCGAAACGGATCGCCAGGTCACCCAGGCCGCCAGCGCCGACGACACCGGCCATTGCCGTGTAGGACACCAGTGTAATCGCTGTCACTGTAATCGCTGCGAAGATGCCCGGACGGGCTTCCGGCAGAAGGGCATTGGTGATGATCTGCCGAGTGGTCGCACCCATGGCCTGGGTCGCCTCGATGATGCCGCGATCCACTTCACGCAAGGCGGTTTCCACCAGTCGCGCGAAAAACGGCGTGGCACCCACGACCAGCGGCGGAATCGCACCGCCTACACCCAGGGAGGTGCCGGTGATCAGCACTGTGAAAGGAATCATCACGATCAACAGGATGATGAAGGGCAGCGAACGCAGGATATTCACCACCAGCGACAGCAGGGCGTACAGCCCCTTGGCTTCGAGCAGTTGACGCGGGCTGCACAGGAACAGCAGCACACCCAGGGGCAGGCCCAACAGCACGGTGAACAGCAGCGAACCGCCGAGCATCAGCAGCGTGTCGCCAGTGGCCAGCCAGATTTCGAACCAGTCGATGTTGGAGAAGAAACTTGTCAGGGCTTCCATTAGCGCAGCACCTCCATGTGAACGTCAGCCGCGGTGAAGCGGGCAAATGCCGCCTCCATGTCGCCACCGGTGACGGCCAGAGTGAGTTGCCCATAAGGGACGTCTTTGATGCGGTCGATGCGGCCGGCGAGGATGCTGTAGTCCACACCCGTTTCGCGAGCGACAGTACCCAGTAAAGGCGCATAGGTCGCTTCGCCCTGGAATGTCAGACGCACGATGCGGCCTGGGACATGGGCGAAGTCGTCGCGTTGTTCACTTTCATCGATCTGCTCGTCTTCCTGCACAAAGCGCTTGGTCGTCGGGTGCTTGGGATGCAGGAACACATCGGCAACCGAGCCCTGCTCGACGATCACACCAGCGTCCATTACCGCCACCTGGTCGCAGACCCGACGAATCACGTCCATTTCGTGAGTAATCAGCACGATGGTCAGCTTCAACTCGCGATTGATCTCAGCCAGCAACTGCAGGACCGACGCAGTGGTTTGCGGGTCCAGGGCGCTGGTGGCCTCGTCGCACAACAGGATTTTCGGCTTGGTGGCCAGGGCGCGGGCGATGCCAACGCGCTGCTTCTGCCCACCAGACAACTGAGCCGGGTATTTTTTGGCGTGATCGGACAGCCCGACCCGCGCCAGCAATTCGGCCACGCGCTGGTCGATCTCGCTGCGCGACAGCTCGCCGGCCAGAGTCAGGGGCAGCGCGACGTTATCGGCCACGGTCTTGGAGGCCAGCAGATTGAAGTGCTGGAAAATCATCCCGACCTGTTGGCGGAAGCGTCGCAGGCTGCTGGCGTCGAGCGCAGTGACTTCTTCGCCGTCGACGAAGATCTTGCCGCCAGTGGAATTCTCCAGCCGATTGATCAGGCGCAGCAGAGTACTTTTGCCCGCGCCGGAGTGGCCGATCAGGCCAAACACCTGGCCGTTCTCAATCGTCAGACTGGTCGGGTGCAGGGCGGGAATTTCCTTACCGGCGACGCGGTAGGTTTTGTGGACGTTTTGAAACTCGATCACGTAGCGAACCTTGTGGGGCGCGTTGGAAAAGGATCAGCGGTTAGCCGGGCGCGCATTTTAGCCTGTCCGTATAGAGGTTCTTAGCATTTATTTCGCATTCAACCAGCGATTTGGCAATAACGCGATCAAAGGTCAGAAAAAAGGAACGGCTGAAACAGTCACCAGTCATTTATTAGGCAGCTCGAGAATCGCCAGGTGCCGTGCCTGGAACATTGCTCACAAGTCCGGCTAGGACGAGATCGCAACGAGGAGTTTACGACTGATGAGTACCAAGAAACCTGCCACACCTAAAAGCGAACTGGCCGGGACCGATACCCTGGACCGCAGCAATACCAATACCAAGCTCGACAGCCTGGAAACATTTCGCTCCGACGCCACAGGCCAGGCTTTGCGCACCAATCAGGGCGTAAAGGTTTCGGACAATCAGAACACGTTGAAGGTCGGCGCGCGCGGGCCCTCGCTGCTTGAAGACTTCATCATGCGTGAAAAAATCACGCACTTTGACCACGAGCGTATTCCCGAGCGTATCGTCCACGCCCGCGGCACCGGTGCTCATGGATACTTCCAGGCCTACGAAAACCATGCGGCATTGACCAAGGCCGGTTTCCTCCAGGACCCGGGCAAGAAAACCCCGGTATTCACCCGCTTCTCCACGGTGCAGGGCCCTCGCGGCTCGGGCGATACCGTGCGCGATGTGCGCGGTTTTGCCGTGAAGTTTTTCACCGACGAAGGCAACTTCGATCTGGTGGGCAACAACATGCCGGTGTTTTTCATCCAGGATGCAATCAAGTTTCCCGACTTCGTCCACGCCGTGAAACCTGAGCCCCACAACGAAATCCCTACTGGCGGCTCTGCCCACGATACCTTCTGGGACTTTGTTTCGCTGGTCCCGGAGTCGGCGCACATGGTGATCTGGGCCATGTCCGACCGCGCGATTCCCAAGAGCCTGCGCAGCATGCAGGGTTTTGGCGTGCACACCTTCCGGCTGATCAACGCCGAAGGCAAATCGCGCTTCGTCAAATTCCACTGGCGCCCTTCCAACGGCACCTGCTCGCTGGTTTGGGATGAAGCACAGAAGCTCGCCGGCAAAGACACCGACTTCCACCGTCGAGATCTGTGGGAAGCGATCGAGATGGGCGATTACCCGGAATGGGAATTGGGCGTGCAAATTGTAGAAGAGGAAAACGAACACTCCTTCGACTTCGACATTCTCGACCCGACCAAGATCATCCCCGAGGAAATCGTGCCTATCACGCCACTGGGCAAAATGGTGCTGAACCGCAACCCGGATAACTTCTTCGCCGAAACCGAACAGGTCGCGTTCTGCCCGGGGCACATCGTGCCAGGCATCGATTTCTCCAATGACCCGCTGCTGCAAGGCCGGCTGTTTTCTTACACCGACACGCAGATCAGCCGTCTTGGCGGCCCCAACTTCCACGAAATCCCGATCAACCGTCCGGTCGCACCGTTCCACAACGGCCAGCGCGACGCGCTGCACCGCACCACGATCGACAAGGGCCGTGCGGCCTACGAGCCTAACTCCATCGACGGCGGCTGGCCGAAAGAGACGCCGCCAGCGGCACAGGACGGTGGTTTCGAGTCCTATCCCGAGCGCATCGACGCCAACAAGATCCGCCAGCGCAGCGAGTCCTTCAGCGACCACTTCTCCCAGGCGCGGCTGTTCTTCCACAGCATGAGCAAGCACGAGCAGGAACACATCATTGCGGCCTACAGCTTCGAGCTGGGCAAAGTCGAACGTGAGTTCATTCGTGCCCGTCAGGTGAACGAGATCCTCGCCAACATTGATCTTGAACTGGCCGCACGCGTAGCCGCTAACCTCGGTTTGCCGGCACCCAAGGCCGGCACGGTCGATGTGCCGAAGACTTCGCTGGATCGCTCACCCGCGCTCAGCCAGGCCAACCTTCTGCCCGGCAACATCAAAAGCCGCAAGGTGGCGATTCTGGCGGCCAACGGTGTCGATGGCGCAGCGATTGATGCGCTGAAAAAAGCGCTGGCAGCCGAAGGGGCGCACGCCAAGCTGCTGGGGCCGACTTCGGCACCCGTGAAGACCGCTGACGGCAAGACACTGCCGGTGGATGCGTCGATGGAAGGGTTGCCGTCAGTGGCGTTTGACGCGGTGTTCGTGCCCGGTGGCGCAGCCTCGATCAAGGCCTTGAGCACCGATGGGGTGGCGCTGCATTACGTGCTGGAAGCCTACAAGCATCTGAAGGCGATCGCTTTGCACGGCGAAGCCAAGCAGTTGCTGGACGTGCTCAAGCTAGAGGCGGATGCGGGATTGATCGTGGGAGGGGATACGAAGCTGTTCAAACCGTTTATTGCAGCGATCGGGCAACATCGGGTCTGGGATCGTGAGCCGAAAGCCAAGGCGGTTCCGGCTTAATATTTGTTGCGTTAGTAAGGATGCCATCGCGGGCAAGCCTTGCTCCCACAGGGTTAACGGCTGAACACACATGCTGTGATCAGCGCTAACCACTGTAGGAGCGAGCTTGCTCGCGATGCTTTTAAGGTTTACGCGGAATCAAAACCATCTGCGCAGGAATATTGCGCAGAATCTGCTTCTTCAGCTTCAGATCAAACTCCGAATCAAGCTTCTTCACCCGCTTGGTCAATAAAGTCGCCAACCACGGATAATCCTGGGTACGCGGCGCTTGAATGCTCACTGCGCACTCGTAATTCACCACATCGGCAGCGATCGCGTCCAATTGGCGGCGCAACTTGGCCATATCTGTCAGGTTTAGCGCCACCGTGGTGCTTTCGGCCGTGGGGTCGATGACTTTGGCTGCTGGCTTGGCTTCGGCCGCCATGAGCGCCGCTTCCGCTTTATCCAGTTCGGCCTTGCGTGCATTAACGATGGCATTATTGACCCCGCCGGTCAGCGCGGGCGCCTTGGGCATCAGCGCCCGAGCCCGGCTGAGGGCCGTGGCGGCAGCATTCACATCACCTTTTTGCAGCACAATGCGGCTGCGCAGCAGATAAGCCTCGGCCAATTGACGCTGGTACTGCTCGAGCGATTGGTCATTCGGGGCCTCGGCCTGCAAGGCAGCCAGTTGCCCTTCGGCAGTCGCCAGCTCACTGCTGGCGAGGCTTTGTTCCAGTTGCGCGACAGCCGCAGGTCGCGCATCAGTGACCTCGGGGGTCGCCGGTGGCGTACTTTGGCAAGCGCCCAGCAGCATGGAAAATGCGACAAGGAGCAGATAACGGGAGGTGAACGGCTTCATTCCTGCGACTCTCTATTTGCGCAAAAAACGAGCAAGTCTACACCCCTCGACGGGGCAGGACAAAACTCAGCAGAAACAGCCCGGCCGCCGTCACCACAATCGACGGGCCCGCCGGAGTGTCCTTGAACCAGGATAACGCCAGGCCGCCACACACGGCGAGCATGCCCAGCAGGCTCGCGCCCACTGCCATCTGCTCCGGCGAGCGAGCGTGACGCTGCGCTGCCGCCGCCGGAATGATCAGCAGCGAAGTGATCAGCAACACCCCGACTATTTTCATCGCGACCGCAATGACAACGGCAATCAGCAGCATCAAGGTCAGGCGCAGAGATGCCACCGGCAACCCCTCAACCTTGGCCAATTCCTCGTGCACAGTGATCGCCAGCAAAGGTCGCCACATCGCCAACAGCACCACAAGAACCGCCGCACTTCCGCCGAGAATCCAGGCCAGATCGCCGGGACTGATGGCGAGCAGGTCGCCAAACAGATAGGCCATCAGGTCTATCCGCACTTCATGCATGAAGCTTAGTACCACCAGGCCCAATGAGAGGGTGCTTGGTGCAAGAATCCCCAATAGCGTGTCCGACGCCAGTGGTTGGCGTTGCTGCAAGGTCACCAGCAGCACCGCGAGCAACAGACAGCCCACGGTGACGGCAATGGCAGGACTGACATCCAGCAGGAAACCCAAGGCTACCCCGAGCAGGGCGGCGTGGGACAGGGTGTCGCCAAAGTAGGCCATGCGCCGCCACACCACAAACGAACCCAGCGGCCCCGCCACCAGCGCCAGGGCCAGGCCTGCAAGCAGGGCGTAGAGCAGAAAATCAGCCATGCTTGCAGCTATCTCCATGAACATGGGTAGAGGCCGGTGAGGCCGTACTGACCACCGAACCATGCAGGTCATGGGCATTGTCATGGTGGTGGTGGTAGATCGCCAGGCTTTGCGCGTTCTTGCCGAACAACTCGACAAACGCCGGATCGCCACTGACTTGCTCGGGGTGCCCGGAACAGCACACGTGTCGATTCAGGCACACCACCTGATCGGTCGTGCTCATCACCAGGTGCAGGTCGTGAGACACCATCAGGACGCCGCAGCCGTGGCGGTCGCGCAAGCGGGTGATCAGGCTGTAGAGCTCGGCTTGACCCGCCACGTCCACGCCCTGTACCGGTTCATCAAGCACCAGCAGTTCAGGTTCGCGCAACAGCGCGCGGGCCAGCAGCACACGCTGCATCTCGCCGCCGGAAACACTTTGCACCGGGCTGTCGATCACCTGCTCGGCACCGACTTCCTTCAAAGCAGCCAGGGCCCGGGCACGGTCTACACCCGGCACCAGGCGCAGAAAACGCAGCACCGAGAGCGGCAGCGTCGGGTCGACGTGAAGTTTTTGCGGCATGTAGCCAACCCGCAGCTTCGGCTTGCGCCAGACACTGCCACTGTCAGGTTTCAACAGACCAAGAACGGCCCGGACCAAGGTCGTCTTACCCGCACCGTTGGGACCGATCAGGGTAACGATCTGCCCAGGTTCGACGCCAAGTTCGATGTTATCGAGGACGTTTTGCCCAGCGAAGGTTACGGTAACCTGCTCAAGACGGATCAGCGCGTTGCTCATCAAGCCCCCTGGCAACCCGAGCACAGCCCGACGACCTCAACGGTCTGGCCTTCAACCACAAACCCGACATCACTGGCGCTGTCGATGATCGCGTCGCTGATGGACTTCTGTTCAAGCTCGATAGCTGCGTGACACTCCCGGCAAATCAGGAACTGGCCCTGATGCGCATGCTCGGGATGATTGCAGCCGATGAAAGCGTTGAGTGACGAGATCCGGTGCACCAGGCCGTTTTCCAGCAGGAAATCCAGGGCCCGGTATACGGTAGGCGGCGCGGCTCGTCGGCCGTCCTGTTCGCTGAGCACCGCAAGAATGTCGTATGCCCCCAGCGGCTTGTGGCTTTGCCACACCAGTTCCAGCACCCGACGGCGCAAGGCTGTCAGGCGCAGGCCTTGACGCGCGCACAGGGCGTCAGCCTCCGACAGAGCGCTTTGGACGCAATGAGAGTGGTCATGGGGACGGCTGGCTATCGGTGTTTTTGGCATGAGCGGCGACGAGTTTTGTGAGAGACGTTATTATGTTACCCCTTCTCGCCTCTTCGAGTGGTCATTGTGTCCCGACTTTTTTCTTTCTTTGTTACATTTCTCGCCAGTTTGATCATGATGGCCAGTGCCCATGCCGAGGTGCGGGTGTTGACCAGCATCAAGCCTCTGCAACTGATCGCTGCAGCCGTCCAGGACGGCGTGGCGATTCCGGAAGTGCTGCTGCCGCCGGGCGCCTCTCCGCACAATTATGCCCTGCGCCCATCCGATGTACGAAAGGTGCAGGCCGTCGATCTCGTCTACTGGATCGGCCCCGATATGGAAGGCTTTCTGCCTCGCGTGCTGAAAGGTCGCACGCTGCCCAGCGTCGCTGTGCAGGACCTGCCGGGTCTGAAATTGCGCCATTTTGGCCAAGACAGTCATTCTCATGCCGAGGAAGCGGACGAGCATGATCATGATCATCGTCCGGGCAGCCTGGATGCGCATTTGTGGTTGTCCCCGGTCAACGCCCGGGTAATCGCCACAAAAATGGCCGCCGACCTCAGCGCTGCGGACCCCGCCAACGCTGCGCGTTACGAGAGCAACCTCAAGGCCTTCGATGAGCGCCTGGATGCACTGGACCTGCGTTTGAAAAAGCGCCTGGCAGCCATCGCCGACAAACCGTACTTCGTGTTCCACGAGGCTTTCGACTACTTCGAGGACGCTTACGGCCTCAAGCACGCGGGTGTGTTCAGCGTTGCCGCCGAAGTGCAACCGGGTGCCCAGCACGTTGCCGCCATGCGCACGCGACTGCAGGAAGTCGGCAAGACCTGCGTGTTCAGCGAACCTCCACTACGCCCGCGCCTCGCGGAAACCCTGGTGGCTGGCCTCCCCGTTAAACTGGCAGAGCTGGATGCGCTGGGCGGATACACGCCAGCGACCGCCCAGGGCTATGAGCAGGTGCTGGAGAAGTTGGGCAATGATCTGGCGGGGTGCCTGGAGTCACTGTAAGCAACACCACCCCCTGTAGGAGCGAGCTTGCTCGCGAAGAAATCTGCAGCAATGTGGGGTGCCAGGCACCCCGCGTTATCGTTGACGACCCTCGCGAGCAAGCGCTCCTGCACATAATGGGGTTACAGGGCAAACGGCAGCGGCGTACTCACCTTCTGCCGCTGCGCCAGCCGGCGCTGAAACTCCATCGGATCGTGAATCAACACATCCTGGCCGGCAAACGACTCGGCCGCGATCAACCGCGACAGCCAGAACCGCACGCACGCCACCCGCAGCATGGTGGGCCACAACTCGGCCTCCGCCGCAGTGAAGGGACGCAAGCCAGCATAAGCTCCCAATAGCGCCCGGGCCCGCGGCCCATCAATGGTTCCGTCTTCGTCCGAACACCAGTCATTCAAGGCGATCGCGACGTCGTACAGCATCGGCCCGGAACAGGCGTTGTAGAAGTCGATCAATCCGGTCAGGTGCGTGCCTTCGAACATCGCGTTATCGCGAAACAGGTCGGCGTGGATATTCGCCCTTGGCAGCGCCAGAATTTTCGTCTTCTCCCGGTTGATTTCGTCCAGCGCGCGCTGCAGCAACTCGTTCTGCTCGGCATCCAGGTGCGAAAGAAACTGCGTGCCCTCCTCCTGCATCCAGTCCAGGCCGCGATCGGTCTTGCGCTTGATCATGTTGGCCTGGGTGGCCAGGTGAAGGTGGCCGAGCAGCTCACCGACCTGAGCGCAATGCTGCGCGTTGGCCTCCTTGATGTGCTTGCCCGCCAGGCGCGGCTGCAACAATGCAGGTTTGCCGGCCAGCTCACGCAGGGCCACGCCCTCGGTGGTGCGCAAGGCATAGGGCACTGGCAGGTCGGCAGCGTGCAGCACGTCCAGCAATTCAATGAAGAACGGCATTTCCTGCACCGGCCCACGCTCAACCAGGGTCAGGACGAACTCGCCCTGCTCCAGGCTGATGAAGAAATTGGTATTTTCGCTACCGGCGGCGATCCCCTGGAAATCAAGCAGGCGGCCGAGCCCGTATGGGGCGAGAAAGGTTTCCAGCTCGGGCCGAGCCAGGGGGGTGAACACAGACATGTTTTAACTGCCAGTACGGGCGCCGCCGGATCAGCCAGCGCCAATTGAAATTAAGAAACTACTTCCACTCGAAGATCTTCCACGACGGAATCAGCATATCTGGCTGATCCGAGCGGATGAAGTTTGCATCGGTCCCGTCTGCGCGCACCAGGAAATACGGCGGCGCGCCCTTGGGCGTGACCTTGATCGCATACAGGAAGCCATTTTGGCGGTACTCCTGAATGACCTTGTCGCCTTCCGTGCGAATGGTGACATCCGGGTCCGAGGATGGCGCATCGTCCGCTGCCATGACGGCCAACGGTGTAATTGCAAACAAGCCGGCCAGCAACAGGCGATTTAGTGTGCGCATGATAACCTTGTCCCTTTGTCGTCAACGGTCCCGCTATTCTAGCGCCGGACCCGCCGAAAAGGTTGATCCTGCTCATGAGCCAAGCCCCCCTCGTCCTGGTGGACGGTTCTTCTTACCTGTACCGCGCCTTTCACGCGCTGCCGCCGCTGACTACTTCCAAAGGCCTGCCCACCGGCGCGGTCAAAGGCGTGTTGAACATGCTCAAGAGTCTGCGCAAGCAGTACCCGGACAGCCCGTTCGCCGTGGTGTTCGACGCCAAGGGCGGGACGTTCCGCGATGAGATGTTCGCCGAATACAAAGCCAACCGCCCAAGTATGCCCGACGACATGCGCGTGCAAATCGAACCGCTGCACCAGAGCGTGAAGGCTTTAGGCTTTCCGTTGCTGTGCGTAGACGGCGTCGAGGCCGATGACGTGATTGGCACCCTGGCCCGCAGCAGTGCGGCGGCCGACCGTCCGGTGGTGATCTCTACCGGCGACAAGGACATGGCGCAACTGGTCGACGGCCACATTACCTTGGTCAACACCATGACCGGTAGCGCGCTGGACGTAGAGGGCGTGAAGGAGAAATTCGGCGTCGCTCCCGAGCAGATCATTGATTACCTGGCCTTGATGGGCGACTCCTCCGACAACATTCCAGGCGTCCCGGGCATTGGACCCAAAACCGCCTCCGGGCTGCTGGTCGGCGTGAATGGCGGGTTAACCGAGCTCTATGCGCAGCTCGACATCGTTCCGACCTTGCCGATTCGCGGCGCCAAGACCCTGCCGGCCAAGCTTGAAGAGCACAAGGAAATGGCATTCCTCTCCTATCGCCTGGCCACGATCAAGATCGACGTCCCTCTCGACATCGGGCTCGACGACCTGCAAATGGGCCAGCCGGACCACGACAAACTCGCCGAGCTCTACACGCTGCTCGAATTCAAGAGCTGGTTTGAAGACAACCAGCGTGAGGCCAAGCGCTCGGGCCAGGAGATTGTCGAAATTGCCCAGGAACAGCCGGGCGCCGTCGAAGCTCAATACGAAACCATCCTTGACCAGGCACGCTTCGAAGCCTGGCTGGACAAGCTCAACAACGCTCCGTTGATTGCGTTTGTTA
Source organism: Pseudomonas sp. TMW22090 (assembly GCF_022496665.1). Taxonomy (NCBI): domain Bacteria; kingdom Pseudomonadati; phylum Pseudomonadota; class Gammaproteobacteria; order Pseudomonadales; family Pseudomonadaceae; genus Pseudomonas; species Pseudomonas sp. TMW22090. Next base: position 626,901 of record NZ_SCFH01000003.1, on the reverse strand, counting down.
CTGAAACCAATGGCGGCGATGCGCAGCACTCGCAACTGGTGGGCCTGTCCTTCTCCGTTGCCGCAAATGAAGCAGCCTACATTCCCCTGACCCACTCCTACATGGGCGTCCCGGAACAGCTGGATCGCGACAGTGTTTTACTGGCGTTGAAGCCGCTGCTGGAGAATCCGCACAAACTCAAGGTCGGCCAGCACGCCAAGTTCGAAACCAACATCCTGGCCAACTGCGCCATTGGTGGCGATCAGAGCAACGGGATCATGGTCCGGGGCATTGCCTACGACACCATGCTCGAATCCTATGTACTGGACTCGACGGCAACGCGCCATGACATGGACAGCCTGGCGCTGAAGTACCTGGGACAGAGCAAGACTGACATTCAGGAGATCGCAGGCAAAGGCGTCAAACAGCTGACTTTTGACCAGATCTCCCTTGAACTCGCCGGCCCCTACGCCGCCGAAGACGCCGATGTGGTCTTGCGCCTGCACCTCGCCCTGCAGGAAAAACTCGCAGCGACACCGAGCCTGTGCACGGTCCTGGACGAAATCGAAATGCCGCTGATGCCGGTGCTGGCGCGCATCGAGCGTCAGGGCGCGCTGGTGGACGCCAATCTGCTGGGCATCCAGAGCGTTGAGCTCGGCGAAAAACTCGTCGCCCTTGAGCGCGAGGCGTTTGCCATCGCCGGTGAGGAGTTCAACCTGGGCTCACCCAAGCAACTGGGGGTGATTCTTTACGAAAAGCTGGGTCTGCCAGTCCTCAGCAAAACCGCCAAGGGTCAGGCCTCCACAGCCGAAGCGGTACTGGCCGAGCTGGCCGAACAGGATTACCCGCTGCCCAAGGTGCTGATGCAGTACCGCTCGCTGAGCAAACTGAAAAGCACCTATACCGATCGGCTGCCAGAGCAAATCAATGCGCGTACCGGCCGCATCCACACGTCCTACCAGCAGGCCGTGGCGGCCACAGGACGCCTGTCGTCGATCGACCCGAACCTGCAGAACATCCCGATTCGCACCGCCGAAGGCCGGCGAATTCGCCAGGCGTTCGTTGCGCCGAAGGGCTACAAGCTGCTGGCGGCGGACTATTCACAAATTGAACTGCGGATCATGGCGCACCTGGCCAAGGATGAAGGATTGTTGCATGCCTTCCGCAATGATCTGGACGTGCACAGGGCCACCGCCGCCGAAGTGTTTGGCGTCGAGTTGGCCGATGTCACCACCGACCAGCGCCGCAGCGCCAAAGCGATCAACTTCGGCCTGATCTACGGGATGAGTGCGTTTGGCCTGGCCAAACAGATCGGCGTAGATCGCAAGCAGTCCCAGGCGTACATCGACCGTTATTTCGCGCGCTACCCGGGCGTATTGCAATACATGGAGCGCACCCGTGCCCAGGCGGCCGAGCAAGGTTATGTCGAGACCATCTTCGGCCGCCGCCTGTACCTGCCGGACATCAACGCGAAGAACCCGGCCCTGCGCAAAGGCGCGGAACGCACAGCGATCAACGCCCCCATGCAGGGCACTGCGGCGGATATCATCAAAAAAGCCATGGTGGCGGTGGATAACTGGCTGACCGCGTCCGGCCTGGATGCCAAAGTCATCCTGCAGGTCCACGATGAATTGGTGCTGGAGGTGCGTGAGGATCTCGTGGATCAGGTTCGCGAAGAAATCCGTACGCACATGAGCAATGCCGCGAAACTGGACGTGCCACTGCTGGTCGAAGTAGGTGTGGGTAACAACTGGGATGAGGCTCACTGAGTCCCGATTCACCCCATACTGCAGGAGCGAGCTCGTTCGCGAAAAACCTGAGGGCGCCGAAGATAATCTGGCGCCCCGCAGAATCGCTAGACCATCGCCGGGAGCAAGTTCTCTACACAGGAACCGCACCGCGGCAATTAGTCGCGGCCTCGCGGGTTAGACCGCAATGTTCTTGGGGTTATTCCAAACGCATTCGAAAATAATCTGAACTAAACCGCCAAAACACCACTCAGATTTACTGAATGGCTGGTGAAGCCCTTCGATGCTCCTATGTTGTGTTAAGTGTTGGCAGATATCTGGACCCCGCCCTAGCGGTCCGGAACTTGAACCCCGGAACTTCCCCCTCCCCATAGAAGTCCGGGGTTTTTTTTGCGTGCGATTTATTGCTCGGCCGTTTGCGCACCTTTGTCTGCCAGTTCCATCCAGCCCGCCAGTACAGTGTAGGCGTCTTCCAGGCCCAGGCGCTTTGGCGCCGAAAATAGCTGGATCGAGATCGCGTCGCCCCAGCCTTTACGGATGTCCGACTGCACTTTGAGCAGCACGTTTTTCGCCGCGCCGTAGGTCAGTTTGTCGGCCTTGGTCAGCAGGATGTGCATCGGCATGCCGCTGGCGACAGCCCAGTCGAGCATCAACAGATCGAAATCGGTCATTGGATGACGGATGTCCATCATCAGAATCAGACCTTTCAAACTCTCGCGACCACCCAGATACGCTTCCAGGTGACGCTGCCAGTGCAGCTTCAGCGGGATGGGTACTTTTGCATAACCGTAGCCCGGCAGGTCGACCAGACGGCGATCATCGTCTAGCTTGAAGAAGTTCAAGAGTTGCGTGCGACCGGGCGTTTTCGAGGTCCGCGCCAGGCTGGCATGCGTCAGGGTGTTCAGCGCGCTGGATTTACCGGCGTTGGAACGGCCGGCAAACGCCACTTCGAAGCCTTCGTCGTCGGGACATTGATCGACTTTGGCAGCGCTGAGCATGAAGGTGGACTGTTGGCACAGGCCGAGGATGGGGTTCTTGAGTTGCATGGGATTTCCGATGTGGGCGGCGCCGGGAATGGACGCGGCGAGCAGTGTCGTTTCCGTTTCAGTGACGCCAGTATATAATGCCGCAGATTTTGTGTGCGCTTTGTCCCAGCGTAGGATGAAGAACACGAGAGCGATAGACCTTGATTGCGCATCAGAACGCAGCACGCTCTCAACCCTGAAAAGGTCGTTTTATGACGAAATGGCTGCTAGCTGCCGGTATCTTGATGCCGCTTTACAGCGCTCAGGCTACACAGGATCCGGAAGCTGTGTACAACCGTGTTTGTGGTGCCTGTCATTCCGGCCAACTACCCATGGCGCCCAGAAAGGGCGATCAGGCAGCTTGGACGCCGAGGTTGGCGAAAGGTATGGAGACGCTGGTGCAACACGTGACCCAGGGTTTCAAGGCGATGCCGCCGCGTGGTTTGTGCATGGACTGCAGTGCCGAGGATTACCAAGCCATCATCCAGTGGATGAGCGAGTGATCCCGGTCCATAACTCTTTAACCCTTAGCCGTAGTTGGATTAGCTGATGAACAAATTGATCGTGAGTCTGCTGTTGACCGTGGGGATCTCCGGCATTGCCCATGCTGCAGGTGATGCGACTGCTGGTCAGGCGAAAGCCGCAGTATGTGGCGCCTGTCATGGCCCGGATGGCAACAGCATGGCGCCTAACTTTCCGAAACTGGCAGGCCAGGGCGAACGTTATCTGAACAAGCAGTTGCACGACATCAAGTCCGGCAAGCGTGTCGTACTGGAAATGACCGGCCTGCTGACCAACCTGAGCGATCAGGACCTGGCTGATATGTCCGCCTACTTTGCCAGCCAGAAAGGCAGCGTTGGCGCCGCCGACCCGAAAGTCGTGTCTCGCGGTGAAGCCTTGTTCCGTGGTGGAGACCTGGCCAAGGGCCTGCCGGCCTGCACCGGTTGCCACTCGCCTAACGGCGCCGGCAACGCTGCTGCCGGCTTCCCGCACCTGGGCGGTCAGCACGCTCAATACATTGCCAAGCAACTGACCGACTTCCGTAAGGAAGAAGGCGGCCGCACCAACGACGGCGACACCAAGACCATGCAGACCATTGCCAAACGCCTGAGCGATGAAGATATCGCCGCGGTGTCGAGCTACATTCAGGGCCTGCACTAAGGCCGTCCATGGAGCATCAAGGGGGACGGACATCTCCTGCAATGTTAACGCTCCATTAATCCGTCGCAGCAAGTATAAAAAGGGTGGCTCTGGCCGCCCTTTTTTGTGGCCGCTGCCGTTACACTACAGAACTCAAGCCCGCCATGACCTGTCTGAATACAGGTCGCGCGAGGCGACCAAAATTGTCCAGGAGTAAAGCATGCGTAATCTGATCATCAGCGCCGCTCTCGTCGCTGCCAGCCTGTTCGGCATGACTGCACAGGCAGCCGAAGCACCTGCCGCCCCCTATGTCGAACTGAGCAACCCGGTTCAGGTCGCCGTGCCCGGCAAGATCGAGGTGGTAGAGCTGTTCTGGTATGGCTGCCCGCATTGCTACAAATTCGAGCCAGTGATCAACCCTTGGGTTGAAAAATTGCCATCCGATGTGAACTTCAAGCGCATCCCGGCGATGTTCGGCGGCCCTTGGGACGCCCACGGCCAAATGTTCCTGACCCTGGAATCGATGGGTGTCGAGCACAAGGTTCATGCCGCCGTGTTCAAGGCAATTCAGGAAGAACACAAGAAGCTGGTAACTCCGGAAGAAATGGCCGAGTTCCTGGCAACACAAGGTGTCGACAAGGATAAATTCCTCGCTACTTTCAACTCCTTCGCCATCAAGGGCCAGGTCACCCAGGCTCGCGAACTCGCCAAGAAGTACGAAATTACTGGCGTGCCAACCATGGTCGTCAATGGCAAGTACCGTTTTGACATCGGCTCTGCCGGCGGCGCCGAACAAGCATTGCAACTGGCCGATAAGCTGGTCGAACAAGAGCGAGCGGCTAACAAGGCTGCTGCCAACTAAGCGCGGGGCCTGCCATGCGCCGCTGGGGAACTGAACGAGTGGTTGGCCTGCATGATCCGCGGGTCAACGAACATCACCTGGAATCGACCGGGTTGCCCGCTGACAGCCGTCTGCGGCTACTCAGTTTTAATATCCAGGTGGGCATCAGTACCGAGCGTTATCGGCACTACCTGACCCGGGGGTGGCAGCATTTGCTACCCCACACCGGGCGCGCCACCAATCTGCAAAAGATCGGCGACCTGCTGGGTGACTTCGATCTGGTCGCTTTGCAGGAAGCCGATGGTGGCAGCATCCGGTCGGGCTATGTCAACCAGGTCGAACACCTGGCCCAGCTCGGGGCCTTCCCCTACTGGTACCAACAGCTCAATCGCAATCTTGGTCGCCTCGGCCAGCACAGTAATGGCGTGCTCAGCCGCCTGCGCCCCTGGGCGATTGAAGATCATCCGCTGCCGGGGCCCAAGGGTCGCGGGGCAATTCTGGTGCGTTTCGGCGAAGGCCCGGAGGCCCTCGTCGTGGTGATGATGCACCTGGCGCTCGGGGCGCGGACGCGTAGCCTGCAACTGGCCTACATCCGCGAACTGATTGGCGGCTACAAGCACCAGGTGTTGATGGGCGACATGAACACCCACGCCAGCGACCTGCTGCAGAATTCGCCGCTGCGCGATCTCGGCTTGCTCGCCCCGCAGCTGGAAGCGACCTTCCCCAGCTGGCGTCCACAACGCTGCCTGGACCATATTCTGCTGAGCCCGACCCTGACCCTTGAAAAGGTCGAGGTCCTGGCACAACCCATTTCCGATCACCTGCCGGTCGCGGTAGAGATTCGTCTGCCGGGTTCGCTCACGGCTGATGCATTCCCCGCGTTGAGTCCTGCCCCCTAGCGGATCCCCTGAATGAGCGACGAAGCACAGCGCTGGAAAGAGAAATACCTTCAAAGCATCGAACATCAGGAAAAACTCGAACGTCGCTGGGACGCCCGGCTCGACTTGCTGCGCCGTGGGCTGGTGCGCAGCACGCTGGCGGCCGAGGGCACCGATCGGACGGTCGATGAATGCATGAAGGAAATGCGCGACGTAGTGCGTACCGATGACATGGACGCCGGCCTGGCCGCATTGTTGCCGCGCCTGGAAAAAGCAGTGCTCGATTCCGAGCAACGCCGCGAGACTCGGGTCAATCAAACCAGCGCCGCACTGACGGCACTGGTCGCGCAGTTGCAAACACTGCCGCTGCCGCGAGAAGTGAGTCGCCCCCTCAAGCAGTTTGCCAAGCAACTGGATGCACGGGTTGGCCAGGCTCGCGAGATGCCGCTGCTGCTTAGCGAGTTGAGCGGGCTGCAGGGTAAAGCGCTAAGTCGGCTTGAGAGCCCAGAGGAATCGGAACGACCAAGCTTGTTGCAACGCCTTTTTGGCAACCGTGAAGCGCAGGACACCGCTCCCGCGCAGGTGCCAGCAGCGATGGCCCCAGTACGCGCACCAGTGATTGCGGCGCCCGCTGCCGAGCCCCCCCCGGAACCACCTGCAGCTACTGAACAGCAACCCCCGCTGGTTACGGCGCCAGTGCCAGTAGCGGCACCGGCACCGGCATCAAATGCTGCACAGCCTGCGCCAGCGCCGCCGCCACAAGAGCCTGAGCAACCTGAGCAACCCGCAATTGCCACCGAAACGTCTGCGCCGACCAGCGCTGAACCGCCCACCGTCGAAGACGTGCCCACTTCTCCAGACACGCTCGACACTCCGGTCGCCGATGCGCAACCTCCCGAGCAAGACACGCTCTACGCGCTTCCGGACTCACCAGAGCCCACCTACAGCTCGGTGGCCAGGCACATTGAAGACACGTTACTGGGCCTGCTTGACGACCTGACACTGCCCGAACGTCATCGTCCGCAAGCCGAGGCCATGCGCCTGCGCCTGCAAAATGGATTGAACTGGTATGAGCTGATCCCGATCCTCGACGACCTGGCCACCTTGATGCTGGCGATCACCGGTAGCGGCCAGCATGAATTCGAAACCTACCTGCAGCAGCTCAACGAACGCCTGGAGGCTTTCCAGAGCAACCTGAGGGCGGCCAGCGACGGGCATGCCGACAACCGGTCTGCTGCGCGCGAGATGGACTCGCAAATCCGCGAACAGGTCGATGGCTTGCAGAGCAGCATGCAGGACGCCGCAGACCTGGACGGGCTCAAGCATGCCCTGGAGAACCATCTGGAGGGCCTGCTGGGCACCCTGGACCATTTCCAGAAACAGCGTGACGAACGTGAACAGGAAGTGGCGAGTCGCCTGCAAGGCCTGGCTGATCGGGTGGCCCACATGGAACACGAAGCCCTGGGCTTTCGCGAACACCTTGAAGAACAGCGCCAGAAAGCCCTGATCGATCCGCTGACCGGCCTGCCCAACCGCGCTGCCTGGAACGAGCGCCTGGATCAGGAAATCAGCCAATGGCATCAACAGGGAAACAGCCTGTTGCTGGCCATGCTCGACCTCGACCATTTCAAGCGGATCAACGACAACTATGGCCACCTGGCGGGCGACAAGGTCCTGAAGATCATTGCCACCGTCCTGCGCAAGCGCTTGCGCGGCTCGGACTTCATTGCCCGATTCGGCGGCGAAGAATTTGTCCTGCTGATGCCCGCGACCTTACCGGCGACAGGTGCCAGTCTGCTCGAAAAATTGCGCGCAGCCATCGAAGCCTGCCCTTTTCACTTCAAGGGCGAACCGGTAACGGTGACCCTCTCGATGGGCATGACCGCCTTCCGGCCTGGCGAGCACAGTGACGCGGCGTTAAAAAGAGCCGACCAGGCGCTCTATCGGGCCAAACATGCGGGGCGCAACCGCATCGAATTGGGGTAAAGCCAATTGTTCCATTTTGTTTAAATCGGCGCTTTGGCCTTCGACCCGCCCGGCATTACGTTACACTGTTGCATTATCATCCTACGTGTATCGTCACTCGCCATGAAATATTTCGCCCTTCTTGTGTCGCTCGTCCTGCTGGCAGGTTGCGCCAGTGGCCCGCGCATCGACACCAGTCATCCGTCAGCCAACCACGACAGCCGCATCCAGTTCGTGGTCGTGCACTACACCTCGGCGTCGCTTGAGCGCTCGCTGCAACTGCTGACCCACGGCGAAGTCAGCAGCCATTACCTGATCGGCGACGACAACAAGGCGACCATCTACAAGTTGATGGATGAAGGCCTGCGCGCCTGGCACGCCGGCGAGAGCGAATGGCAAACCCGTACCTGGCTGAACTCCAGCTCAATCGGCATTGAAATCGTCAATCCGGGCTTCAAGGACACGCCGACCGGCCGTCTGTGGTATCCCTACAGCGACGCCCAGATCCAGTCCCTGGTCTTCCTGCTCAAGGACATCAGCAAGCGCTACGGCATCAACCCTCACAACATCATCGGGCACAGTGACATTGCTCCGGGACGCAAACTCGATCCGGGCCCGCTGTTCCCGTGGAAGCGCCTGGCGGAGCAGGGGTTGGGCGTTTGGCCGAACGAACAAGCCGTGGCACGCCAGCAAGCGCAGTTCAATGTGCAGCTGCCGAGTATCAGCTGGTTCCAGGGGCAACTGGCGCGCCTAGGTTATGCCACACCGCAAACCGGTGAACTGGATGTTTCCACTCGTCACGTGTTGTCGGCGTTCCAGATGCATTTCCGGCCTTCCCGGTTCGACGGCACGCCGGATGCGCAGACTGCGGCACTGCTACAAGTCTTGAATCAGACAAAATAATGACGCCCGCCCGACGGTCGGGCGTTTTACTCAACCAGCAGCTATAACTCATTGGTAATTCTTCGGATGTTACCGGATGCCACCTGCTCGAGAGACACTACGTAGCTGGTTTTATCGCCCATGGTTTTTGGCGACGCTGGCGGCTGTCTTCAGTGCAACGTTATTGCTTACAGGCAGTCTATTCGTCGCCGTCCACCACATTGATAAAAACGAAAGCGAAGAGATGAATGCTCAGGGCGAGCGCTTCCTTGCGCGCATGGAGCAGTTGTTCGGCCAATTGCGAGAAAGCCTCGACGACCTTGAAGCCCAACCTTTGCGCACCTGCGACGATGAAATGATCGCCACCTTGCAGCAGGTGACATTCAACTATCGCTTCGTTTACGAAGCCGCCTACATGGACTCCTCGCGAATCTGCTCCAACCGGCCTCGCCAGGAAGGCCTGTCGATGAGCCGCGCCCCGGACATCAAGGGCCCCACCTACAGCTACTGGCTGAACACCACCACCGAACCGGACGAAAACCGCGCAGCGCTGATGCTGGGGCGCGGCAATTTTCGGGTCGCTACTTCGCGTGGCCATTTGACCGACATGGTCGACCTGACGCCAGGTAGCAGCCTGCTCGTGGTGCTCGACCATGGCAAACGCGCCATACCGGTTCTCGGTGCGGAGCAGGCCTGGCCGCCGCTGGAAGTTTGGTCGCCAAAAAGCCGCGATGCCTTGCAGATTACCCAGACACACCTGATCTACCGCATGCCCACCAACAACCCCGCCTATCAGCTGGTGCTGATCTCACCGCGCACGGGAATCCACGTGCCGCCGGTCTGGTGGTGGCTGGTCCCGGCCAGCCTGGTGCTGGGTGGTTTTGTCGGGTTTCTGGTCTTCCTGCTGGTGCGGCAGCGCCAGTCGATGGATGCCGAGCTCAGCGGCGCCATCCGCCGGGGCGAACTGCAGGTTTTATATCAACCGATTTTCGATCTCGACAGCCGCAACTGCGTCGGCGCCGAAGCCTTGCTTCGATGGCGCCGACCGGACGGCACGCTCACCAGCCCCGACCTGTTCATCCCCATGGCTGAGAATACCGGCCAGATCCGCCAAATGACTGATTTTGTCCTGCAACGATTACTGGAGCAGTTGGGCCAACTGCTGCGCGCCAACCCCCAGCTGTACATCTCGGTCAATCTCGCGGCATGCGATGTCATGGTGCCGCGCGTTGGCCAGGTCATGGCCCGCTTGCTGACCTTGCACCGGGTCGCCGCCAAGCAGATTGCCTTTGAAGTGACCGAGCGCGGATTGATCGACGTAGTCGTCGCCCGGGAAAACCTGCAAGCCTTGCGGGACGTCGGGCACCAGGTGCTGATTGACGACTTCGGCACTGGCTATTGCAGCCTCGCCTATCTGCAAACGCTGCCAGTAGACTGCCTGAAGATCGACAAGGCGTTTATCGACGCCCTGGGACATGACGCCGCCAGCAGCGGCGTGGCGCCGCACATCATCCACATGGCCCAGGCCCTGCAACTCAAGGTGATTGCCGAAGGCATCGAACATGAAGCCCAGGCCGCCTTCCTGAGCAGCGAAGGGGTGAAGTTCGGTCAGGGCTGGCTATTCGCTCGAGCATTAAGCGCAGTGCAGTTCATCGAACTGATTACCCGTGGCCGACGCCTGGCAGGCCGTCGCCTGGACGACGAGGCCTGACCACGCTTCAGACCGCCAGGGCCATGTAGAACTGCGTGCCCTGCCCCGGTCGCGAGTAAACCCCCATTCGCCCGCCGTGCAGTTGCACGATCTCCTTGCACAGCGCCAGGCCGAGGCCCGCGCCGCCTTTCTTGCGACCGACCTGCACGAAAGGTTCGAAAATCCGCCCCTGCTGGCCGTAGGCAATTCCTTCGCCGTTGTCCTCTACGCTGATGATCACACGTTCGCCGTGGCGTCTTGCCTGCAGGCGAATCTGCCCGCCCGGGGAGGTGTGGCGCAGCGCATTATCAATAAGGTTATCCAGTACACGATCCAGCTGCGCCTGGTCGGCCTGCAGCCGGGGCAACGGGTCTTGCACTTCCACCACCAGATCGATATTGCTCGCAAGAGCGGTCCCACAGAAACGTACCCGGGCCTGTTCCAGCAGATCTTCGATGGAGCACGGCGCCAACGTGAGCTTCTGCAGACCGTTCTGGTAACGAGAAAAATTCAACAGATCGTTGATCAACTGCATCAGCCGCTGCATCTCTTCGTTTACCGTATCCAGCAGATCGGCTTCACGAGAATCCTCCGGGAATTTGGCCCTTTCCCGGAACAGGCCGAACGCCATATGCATGCCGGTGACCGGTGTGCGCAGCTCATGGGAAGCCCGCAGCACGAACTCGCTGCGCACCCGTTCGAATGCACGCTGTTCGGTTACGTCGTGCAGCACCATCACCGCGCCGAGGATATGCCCCTGGGTGTGGCTCACAGGCGTCAAGCTGTAGGTGAGCAACCGCGATTCGCCGTCGACCTCAATACTCAGGTCTTCGGGAGCCCGCTCCAGGGTGCCGCCGCGCAACACCAGCTGCAGCTGCCCATCGAGCTCCGGACGTTCGAGGGCCGAACCCAACCCCTGCCCCAAGCGGTCCGAGTCCCAGCCCAGCTGCCGTTGGGCCACTGGGTTCAAATGCTCCAGGTGTCCTTCGCGGTCAATCATCAACAAACCGTCATCGATGCTATCGAGCACCGCTTGCAGGCGCTGTTGGCCGGCGAGCAATTCGTCAACATTGGTTGCCTGATGCTCGCGCAGGGCCTCGGCCATGATGCCAAACCGCTTGGTCAGCAGATTCATCTCCGCAGCTGACGATATCGGCAGGGTGACTTCAAAATTGCCCTGGCCAATATTGTCAGCCGCCAGCGCCAGCGCCTCGATCGGAGCACCAAAACGCCGGGCAATGGCATGGGCAGTGACAAAGCCGATAATCAGCACCGCGAGGCCAACCAGCCCGATCAGACCGGCTACCAACAAGGCACGGTCTCGCGCTGAACGTTCGGTTGCATAGATGGCATCCAGGGCGCGCTTGTGCTCGGAAAGCAGACCATTGCGCAGTTTGTTGAATTTTTCCGTGAGCTCTTCGTTTCCGCTCAACAGATGGGAGGGGCTACGTGTATCCGCGTAGGCCTGCAAAAAATCCTGGTAGTCAGCCTTGGCCTGCTTGAAACCGTACTTGAAGCCGTCACTCACCTGTTCGTGGGCAATGCCTTCGTCGAGCAACTGCAGGTAGTGATCCCTGGATTTATCGAAAGCAGCGCGGTCCGGGTTCTCGCTGAGCATGACGACCAACTGGTCACCCAGGGTCTGGCGCAGTTTCAGCCCCAGATCCAGGGTGGCGAAATTGTTGCGAACCAGCGACTGCTGGGAACTGGCCATCTGCATCACGCTGACCAGCCCGAGCAACAGCCCAAGCAGCGCGACGGTGATCAGCGCGGAAATGCTCAGGAAGAGCCGGGTGCGCAACTTCATCGCCAGTTTCATCGGGGATGACTCACAGGTTGTACTGCTTGCGTTTGCGATACAACGTCGAGGCGTCGATACCCAAGGTCTTGGCAGCCTGGTCCAGCGTGTCGGCGGTGGCCAGGACCGCGCCGATGTGAGCCTTTTCCAGCTCGTCCAGACTCAGTGCCGCGCCAATACGCGGCGCGTTGTTCACCGGCGTTTCTGCCATGCCCAGGTGGCTGATCTCGACTCGTTCCTGCGGACAAATGATGCTCGCACGCTCCACCACGTTACGCAGCTCACGGATGTTGCCCGGCCAGCGATATCCGAGTAACGCCTCGCGGGCCTCCTCGCTGAAACCCCGCGCCGGACGCGCGTACTCCTTGACGAAGCGGGCCAGGAAGCGATCAGCCAGGTTCAGGATGTCTTCACGCCGCTCGCGCAAAGGCGGTAGATGCAACGTGATGACGTTCAACCGATAAAGCAGGTCTTCGCGAAAGCGCCCATCGCGCACCATGTCTTCGAGGTTGAGGTTGGTCGCCGCCAGAATCCGCACATCGGCACGGCGAGTGACAGGGTCGCCGACTCGCTCATACTCCTTGTCCTGAATAAAACGCAGCAACTTTGGTTGCAACGTGAGGGGAAAATCGCCGATCTCATCAAGAAACAAGGTTCCGCCATCCGCCTGGTTGACTCGACCCAAGGTACTTTCGCTGGCGCCGGTAAAAGCACCCCGACTGTGACCAAACAACTCGCTCTCCATCAACTCCGCGGTCAACGAAGGACAGTTGATAGTGACGCAAGATTTTTTCGCGCGCTTGCTCCAGCCATGAATGGCATGGGACAACTCGCCCTTACCCGTCCCGGACTCGCCGAGAATAAGGATGTTGGCGTCGGTACCGGCGACTTGGCGGGCCGTTTCCAGCACCACTTTCATGGCCGGGCTATGGGAGTCCAGGCCGTCCTTGGGCTTGCGCACTTCACCTTCCAGCGCTTCAAGGCGCGCCGAGAGTTGCCGCACTTCCAATTGCTTGGCCGTGGCCAGACGCAGCTGGTCGGGGCTGCACGGCTTGACCAGATAATCGGCAGCACCGGCCTGGATGGCATCTACAGCCGTATCCACAGCCGAATGAGCGGTGACTATGACGACACGCATCCATGGCGCCTGAATGCGCATCTGTGCGAGGACGTCGAGGCCGTTGTCTTCTCCCAGGCGCAAATCCAGAAAGCACAGGTCAAACACCTGGCGTTGCAGCAAGGCATCTGCCTGAGCAGCGCTGTTGGCCGTGGCGACACTGTAGCCTTCGTCTTCAAGGCAATAACGGAAAGTTCGCAGGATGGCGGATTCGTCGTCCACCAGCAGAATGCGGCCTTGATGCTCCGTGGCTGACTCCATTTTCCTACGCTCCATAAAGAATGATCTTAGGTTAGTCCCGGAAAAATCGGGCAAGTTGCATGGTCAATTCTGTGCCTTTTCATCAAAGGAAGGGTAGCTATCTACCGCCTCGTCGGACAAAGGCTTGATTTAACAGGATTTTTTGTGAAATACGGTTTTTTGGGCAAATGCCCACGTCCATTTCTGACATCCGCGCCCTCCTCTCAATTCAAAAAGAATGAAAGTTCCTACAGCATTATCGTGCATTACGCACGACCGTAGAGAGCCCATCGTGCAGGATGCGTTCAATGTGATTTTTAACAATCTTTTAAGTCATTGTTTTTAAACAGTTTTTTCTTATGAAAAAGCTGGCATGCAGGCTGCAATAGTCTGGGTAATCAGGGCAAAAGATCGCCCACAACAAGATCACCACCGAAGTGGGAGGAGTTTCCGGATGAATCGCCAACGTGCCGCCCAATTGCGCATCTCGCCCCTGCACATCCAGCAAGGTCTATTCGCTGTACTTGCGCTTTTGATCACATTGATTGGCGGCCAGCAATTCCAGCGTTGGGAACAAAGCCAGCAGCAGGAAGCGCCGCAGCTGTCATTCAAATATCCGACTCAAACCCACTTCAGTGCCGCCAGCAGTCAAGCGGCAGATAGCCCCCCCCTGCGGATGATGGACGTCGACCAGGCACAGCCTGCGAATGAGATGCCTCGTCAGGAGCGCTGGGTGTTCTGATCACCAGACTTGGCGCGCTGCTTGCGCCGGGAAAAGCACCAAAAGCATCACCTCTAAAATAGAAGCGTAAGGAGAATCACCATGTTGAGCTGGGCAATCACATTCTTGATCATTGCCATCATCGCCGCCGTATTGGGCTTCGGTGGTATCGCGGGCACCGCCACGGGTATCGCCAAGATTCTCTTTGTCGTGTTCCTGGTGATGTTCATTGCGTCGTTCTTCTTCGGCCGCCGTGGTCGAGGCTGAACATGAACGTCTCGTTGAAGACACTGGCAGCCGCCCTGCTACTGGGCGGCAGTGCCATGGCGATGGCGGCCAATGATGGCCAGACGCGGGTCAACGAGCTGTTGAATTCCGATCCGCAGTATCGCGAAACCTGGCAAGGCGTGGTTAAGAAGGAAGAACGCCTGCCGGAATGGGTGATGAACCTGTCCGGAGATGCCGAGCAAATGAATGCAGTGCAAGAGGATGGCGACAAGTACCTTGTAGGACCGCTATGCGAATCGCAGGCGACCTGTCTGAACAAGCGTCTGATCGTTGCTGTCAGCTTCGACAAGGATGACGCCTACGGGATGCTGGTTGAAGTGCCAGCCGGGCTGCCGGCTGACAAGTCGCCGACGCGACATGCTACTTACCGGTTCCTCGGCAAGCCCGATGAGGGCATGCAGAACCTGTTGATGGAACAACTGAAAAAAGATCCAAAGTGGTACTGAGTTTGAAATAGAAAGAGGCCGCCAGGCGTCTTTCCGATGCACTGCCCGATGACGGCAGCCGCATGACCAGGGGGCCGGGACGCTCTGCCTGTTTCAGGGGCGCAGTGACCTACGGGTACAGGGAGTACCTGCGCAAGGGCCGGGTCAGGAAAAAAGCTGCGACGCAGGTTCGCGATATTCAATGTCGACGAACCTGCGAAGAGCTTATGCAATCGAGGCATTCGGTTAGCACTCAATCCTCGTTTGCACCTTCCTCTCTACAATTCGAATCAACCACACCGGAAAAATACATTTCCCGGTGTTTCCTGACGACCGTACATCGAGAAAAATAACCTGATTTTTCAAGGCTATTTGACTTTCTGATCATCGAATTTTGCTCCAAAAATCCCTTTCTGCGGTTGATCAAAAAACACTCAATCCCCGCTGTGATGGCCGGTTCACGGCACTTTTGCCTGCCGAAATGTCGTATTCGAACCGGTTGGGACGCCAGTTTCGATTAAAAAGCTCATGCCGATTCGGCATAGGGTAGGCGTTTACGGCATTAGACGTCGCAGTCTTGCATCGGAATAGTTGCGCCTTTTTTCGCCTGCCAGAGAGCTACCAACAAGCGCTCCGGGGCACCTTATACGGAGGCCGATGCACAAGACTTTTTCGCCACGAGCGTTCCTGTTCCGCGCATCTGCCTGAGTCAAACGCAAGTAAGGGTAAAGATATGAAGAAGGCAAAGCTTAGCCTCGCCTGGCAGATCCTCATCGGTCTGGTATTGGGGATTGCAATCGGTGCGCTGCTCAACCATTTCGGCGCCGAAAAAGCCTGGTGGATCAGTAACGTTCTGCAACCGGCAGGCGATATCTTTATCCGTCTGATCAAGATGATTGTGATTCCGATCGTAATCTCTTCGTTGATCGTCGGCATTGCCGGCGTCGGTGACGCGAAAAAACTCGGCAGCATCGGGCTCAAGACCATCATCTACTTCGAGGTCGTCACCACGATCGCCATCGTCGTAGGTTTGGTACTGGCCAACCTGTTCCACCCGGGTGCCGGCATCGACATGAGCACCCTGGGCACTGTGGATATCTCCAAGTACCAGGCCACAGCTGCCGAGGTCCAGCATGAACACGCGTTCATTGAGACCATTCTCAACCTGATCCCGTCGAATATCTTCGCGGCCATTGCTCGCGGCGAGATGCTTCCGATCATTTTCTTCTCGGTATTGTTCGGCCTCGGTCTGTCGAGCCTGAAACCGGAATTGCGCGATCCGCTGGTCACCATGTTCCAGGGCGTGTCGGAAAGCATGTTCAAGGTCACCCACATGATCATGAACTATGCCCCGATTGGCGTGTTCGCACTGATCGCGGTGACCGTGGCCAACTTCGGCTTCGCGTCCCTGCTGCCACTGGCCAAACTGGTGCTGCTGGTTTACTTCGCTATTGCCTTCTTCGCCTTCATGGTGCTGGGCCTGATTGCTCGCCTGTTCGGCTTCTCGGTGATCAAGCTGATGCGCATCTTCAAGGATGAGCTGGTACTGGCCTACTCCACCGCCAGCTCCGAAACCGTGCTGCCGCGGGTTATCGAGAAAATGGAAGCCTACGGCGCGCCGAAAGCCATCTGCAGTTTCGTCGTACCGACCGGCTACTCCTTCAACCTCGACGGCTCGACGCTGTATCAGAGCATCGCGGCAATCTTCATTGCGCAGCTGTACGGCATTGATCTGTCGATCAGCCAGCAACTGCTGCTGGTGTTGACCCTGATGGTAACCTCCAAAGGCATCGCCGGCGTGCCGGGCGTGTCCTTCGTGGTGCTGTTGGCGACCCTGGGCAGCGTGGGTATTCCATTGGAAGGCCTGGCGTTCATCGCCGGTGTCGACCGCATCATGGACATGGCCCGTACCGCACTGAACGTGATCGGCAACGCTTTGGCGGTCCTGGTCATCTCTCGCTGGGAAGGCATGTACGACGATGCGAAGGGCCAACGCTACTGGAACTCGTTGCCGCACTGGCGCAGCAAGGAAAAACTGCCGGCAGGTGAAGTTTCCAAAAACTGACTCACGCTGGTCTGCCCCCAAAATGTTGAACATTCATCATGACTTTTGGGGTGCCGATCACCCTGTAGGAGCTGCCGAAGGCTGCGATCTTTTGATCTGGCTTTTAAAAAAATCAAAAGATCGCAGCCTTCGGCAGCTCCTACAGTAGGTTGAGGCCATCCATGTAAATGGGCCGCCAGCAGTTCCAGACAAACCCCGGAGAAATCCGGGGTTTGTCGTTTCTGGCTACCCCGTTATCATTCGCCGCATTCTTTGGGGGATTTGACTGATGCTTAATGGCCTGTGGCTTGGCTTCTTCATCGTGGCCGCCGTATCGGCGCTGGCGCAGTGGTTGATTGGCGGCAACGCCGGGATCTTTGCCGCGATGGTGGAGAGCATTTTCGCCATGGCCAAGTTGTCGGTCGAGGTCATGGTCCTGTTGTTTGGCACCCTCACCCTTTGGCTGGGCTTTCTGCGAATCGCCGAGAAAGCCGGCATCGTCGACTGGTTGGCAAAAGCGTTGGGGCCGCTGTTCCTGCGGCTGATGCCGGAAGTGCCGGCCGGTCACCCGGCGATCGGCCTGATCACCCTCAACTTCGCCGCCAACGGCCTGGGCCTGGACAATGCTGCCACGCCAATCGGCTTGAAAGCCATGAAGGCACTGCAGGAGCTCAACCCCAGCCCGACCATTGCCAGCAACGCGCAAATCCTCTTCCTGGTACTCAATGCCTCTTCGCTGACGCTGCTGCCGGTGACGATCTTCATGTACCGGGCGCAGCAAGGTGCGCCGGATCCAACCCTGGTGTTCCTGCCGATCCTGCTGGCCACCAGCTGTTCGACTCTGGTTGGGTTGCTATCCGTGGCATTCATGCAACGCCTGCGTCTGTGGGATCCGGTGGTGCTTGCCTACATGATCCCCGGTGCCCTGGCACTCGGCGGCTTCATGGCACTGCTGGCGACGCTGTCAGCCACCGCATTGGCCGGCCTGTCTTCCATTCTCGGCAACCTGACGCTGTTTGGTCTGATCATGCTGTTCCTGGTGATTGGCGCGCTACGCAAAGTTAAGGTCTATGAAGCGTTCGTCGAAGGTGCGAAGGAAGGCTTCGATGTAGCGAAGAATCTGTTGCCGTACCTGGTGGCGATGCTCTGCGCGGTCGGCGTATTGCGGGCCTCGGGCGCGCTGGATTTTGGCCTGGATGGCATTCGGCACCTTGTGGAGTGGGCGGGTTGGGACACGCGGTTCGTTGACGCGCTACCGACCGCGATGGTCAAGCCCTTCTCCGGCAGCGCCGCCCGCGCCATGTTGATTGAGACCATGAAAACGTCTGGGGTCGACAGCTTCCCGGCGTTAGTGGCGGCGACGATCCAGGGCAGCACTGAAACCACGTTTTATGTGTTGGCGGTTTACTTCGGCGCGGTGGGGATTCAGCGTGCGCGGCATGCTGTTGGCTGCGCTTTATTGGCGGAATTCGCCGGAGTAGTCGGCGCAATCGCCGTTTGCTACTGGTTCTTCGGCTAACAACCGGCCCTTGTAGGAGCGAGCTTGCTTGCGAGGGTCGTGAACGATGACGCAGGTAACCTGACACCCAGCAGCACCCTCAAGCGCTTCGCAAGCGAGCTCGCTCCTATAGAGGAAATGTGCCGGGTTTACGGGCGCCGCGGCGGGACTGCTTTTTGGCCTTGCGCCACCGCCCAATCCACCACCTGCGCCGTCAACTGGTCGCTCGCCAGGCCAAACCCGGCCACCACGGCCGGCACCTGCACGTCGGTCAGCGGCTGGCGCACTTCAAAGCGGCGACTGGCGAGAATCCGCTGGTCATACCCGCGCACCAACAACGCATCCAGACGCACCACGACGGTAGCTGCCGTACCCTGATACTCGGTCTGGAACGCCTGCAAATTGCCACCGAGCTCCAGGTCCGCCTGGAAGTTGCTGTCGTCAGTGCTTAGCAACGGTACCCGGCCGTCACGCTGAAAGCCATCCAGCAGGCGATTGCGCAGCAACACGGGGGCAGGGTCACTCCAACGCGAGGCTTTGTAACTGCTGATCAGGTCGCCCTGGGGAACGACGGCGATGTTCGGGCTGTTCAGTGCCTGGCTTGCTTGGGGTTTGGCCAAACGCAACGACCACGGCTGTACGGCGTCTTGCCTGACCGGGGCAGCGCCTTGAGTCGATGGCAGTCGGTACACATCCGACGGATCCGCCTTGGGCAGGATCGAGCAGGCACTGATCAGCGCAAAACCGGTGAAGAGCAGGGCGCGGGTCAGCTTCATGGGGTGAATTCCTTGTTCTTGTCGTTGCCCAGCAGATATCCGCTGGGATTGGCTTCCAGGCGCTGGGAGATGGCGCGCAACGAGGTCAGCGTATCGCGCAGTTCACGCACAGCGGGTGCGAGCCCGTTAAGACCCTGCATGCCATTGTTGAGCGAGTCCTGGTTGCTGGACAGCAACTGGTTGATGGTGGCGCTGCTTTGTTCCAGCGACTTCATGGCCTGCTCGGCGCTGGCGAACATCTGCTTGCCCTGATCATTGAGCAGGCCGTTGGCATTGCGCATCAGCGCAGAGGTCTGTTCCAGCATGGCGCCGGCCTGCTTGCCCACTGATGCCAGCTGTTGCATGGCCTGGCGGATATCGCCGCGCTGGTCCGCGATGGTGCCAGTCGTCTGCTCCAGGTGCTCCAGGGTCTTGCTGATGCGCTCGACGTTTTCCGTGGAGAACATCAGGTTGGCGTTGTGCATCAGCGTGTTGACGCCCGCCATCAGGTCGTTGCTGTCGTTCAGCAGGCGAGCGATGGGCGAGGGCGACGCCACGATCACCGGCAGTTTGCCGTCCTTGCCCTTGAGCGTCGGGCTCTGGGGCGTGCCGCCGCTCAGCTGGATGATCGACGTGCCGGTAATCCCGGTCAGCGCCAGCTTCGCCTGAGTGTCTTCCTTGATCGGCGTCTCGCCGCCCAGGCGAATCCGCGCCAGTACCCGACGCGGATCGTTCGGGTCCAGGCGCAGGGTCACCACATCGCCGACCTTGATCCCGCTGTATTGCACGGCGCTGCCTTTGGACAGGCCGCTGACCGCCTCGTTGAACACGATTTCGTAGTCCTTGAACTCGGTATCCACACTGGACTTGGCCAGCCAGAGCCCGAAGAGCAGGGCGGCTGCCACCACAATTACCGTGAACAGGCCGATCAGTACGTGATGGGCTCGGGTTTCCATGTCAGACCTCGTTGAGCTGTTGAGCGGCAGTCAGCGCCGCGCGGCCGCGAGGGCCGTGGAAATATTCGTGAATCCACGCATCGTCGGTTTCCGAAACCTTGTCGATGGCATCCGCCACAAGCACTTTTTTCTGCGCCAGCACCGCTACTCGATCGGTGATGGTGTAGAGGGTGTCCAGGTCGTGGGTGACCAGAAACACACTCAAGCCCAGCGCATCACGCAGGGTCAGGATCAGTTGGTCGAAAGCGGCAGCGCCGATGGGATCCAGGCCGGCGGTGGGCTCGTCGAGAAACAGGATGTCCGGATCCAGCGCCAGCGCGCGGGCCAGTGCGGCGCGCTTGATCATCCCGCCGGACAGCGAAGCGGGGTACTTGTCCGCAGCAGACAGCGGCAAGCCCGCCAAGGCCAGCTTTACCGCCGCCAGGTGCTCGGCGTCATTTCGGCTCAACCCCGCGTGTTCGATTAGGGGCAGGGCGACGTTCTCGGTCACGGTCAGCGAGGAGAACAGGGCGCCTTTCTGGAACAGCACGCCAAAACGGCGCTCCACCAGCGAGCGCTCGTGCTCGGGAAGGGCCGGCAGGTTTTTCCCGAAGACCTTCACCATGCCCTCGCTGGGCTGGCGCAAGCCGACGATGCTGCGCAACAGCACGGATTTGCCGCTGCCGGAACCACCGACCACGGCGAGGATCTCGCCTTTGTACAAGTCCAGGTCGAGATTCTCGTGCACGCTCTGGCTGCCGAAACGATTGCACAAGCCGCGGACTTCGATCACCGCCTCGGAGGACGCTCGGGGTTGACGACTCACCAGCCCATCTCCATGAAAAACAGCGCGGCCACGGCATCGAGCACAATCACCACAAAAATCGACTGGACCACGCTCGACGTAGTGTGTGCGCCAACGGACTCGGCGCTGCCGCTGACCTTGAAGCCCTCCAGACAACCGATGGCAGCAATCAGGAAGGCGAAGATCGGCGCTTTGACGATGCCCACCAGGAAGTGCTGAACGCCAATATCCGATTGCAACAGCGAGAGGAACATCGCCGGGGAGATATCCAGCGAAACCGCGCACACCACGCCGCCGCCGATAATCCCGGAGAGCATCGCCAGAAACGTCAGCATCGGCAGCGCAACCAGCAGCGCAAGAACTCGCGGCACGACCAGCAGTTCCATGGGGTCCAGGCCCAATGTGCGAATGGCGTCGATTTCTTCGTTGGCCTTCATCGACCCTATCTGGGCGGTGAACGCGCTGGCGGTGCGGCCGGCCATCAGGATCGCGGTGAGCAACACGCCGAACTCGCGCAGAAACGAGAACGCCACCAGGTCCACGGTAAAGATACTCGCACCAAAACTCGCCAGCACCGTCGCCCCCAGAAATGCCACCACGGCACCGACCAGGAAGGTCAGCAGGGCAACAATCGGCGCAGCGTCCAGACCGGTTTGCTCGATGTGCGCCACCATTGGCGTGATGCGCCAGCGTTTGGGACGAAACAGGCCGCGAGCGATGGTTTCCAGGATCAGGCCGACAAACCCGAGCAACTGCAGCGTGTCTTGCCAGACCGCGTCCACCGCGCGCCCGATGCGCGTCAGCAGTTGGATGCCGACGCTGACTTCGGGCTCCTTGATCGGCACGCAGAAATCAGTCATGGAGCAATAGACGGTGTGCAGCAGTGCGCGATCGGCGCCGGACAAGGTGCAGTCCGGGTGTTCGGCGGACTTGCCAAGCCGCTCGGACCCCAACAACTCCACCAACAACGACGCGCCGGCCGTATCGAGGGCGCCCAGGCCATTGAGGTCGATGTGGGTGCTGTCGTCGTATTGGCCGCGAATGGTTTCGCAAAGGCCCTTGAGGTTGGCGTAATGGGCAAGCGTCCAGTCACCCGTGACCCGCAATTGTGCAGGAGAGTGAGAGGCGTCCAGTTGGGCGTTGCCGGCCGTTGTACTGCTGGTCATAAGCTCCATGCTTGTTCGACTGAAT
This sequence comes from Pseudomonas sp. TMW22090, assembly GCF_022496665.1. NCBI lineage: Bacteria > Pseudomonadati > Pseudomonadota > Gammaproteobacteria > Pseudomonadales > Pseudomonadaceae > Pseudomonas > Pseudomonas sp. TMW22090. The sequence continues at coordinate 604,936 of NZ_SCFH01000003.1, read as the reverse complement.
GACTGTGGTACGTAATATCACGCAGCGTATTACTTTTCTTTGATCGGTGTGCTGTCTGTGATCTTGAAACGCAACACGCCAATGACCTGGCCATCCTCGGTGAGCACCCGCACCTGCCAGTTACCAGCCGGATTGCCCGGGAAATTCTGCTTGTGCGTCCATGCGCGGTAGCCTTCCTTACGCCCGCCATGGATATCCAGCGGGATGCGATCCACCTCTTTGCCGTTGAACTTCCACACGTGGTAAATCCGCTCGTCCAGCCCGCGTGGCGCGTTGATCGCGGTGTAGGCATACAGCCCGCCACCACGGATCTGCTCGGCCGTGACTTCATCCAGGCTGTCGCCTGGGGTACGGTCCTGCAGTTGCGTACTGATGGCGACATCGGTCATCCACAGTGTCGCCGGCGGCACCCAGGAACGCAGCACCCAGCCGACGCCACCGATCCCCACGGTGATACTCAGGATCGCCAACGCGTTGCGCAGGGTGCGAATGGGAAAGATCGACGCCAGGCTGGGGAACGACAGGACCACCGCTGTGCCCAGGGCCAGTTTGAAGCTCTGGGCCGTGGTCAGGTGCAGGATGACGGGCAGAGCGGTCAGCAGCGCGGCAAACAAGGTCAGCGTATGCAGGGCCAGGAACGCCCAGCGGCGGGGGGCCAGCCACTTGTAGTAGAGCGGGTCGATGATTGATATCAGCGCGGCGATACACAGCAGCCCGGTAAAGAAGAACTGCCCGCTGTTCCAAGTGGTGGTGATGAAAAAGAACGGCAGGACGAAGAACAGGCTTTCCTGGTGGATCATCTGCGTGGCATAGCGCAGCAAGGGCTGGGGTATCTCGCGCTTGAATATTTTGGCGAACAGCCTGGTCAGGCTGTTTTCCAGCATCAGCCAGATCCAGCTAAGGACCATGATGATGGTGATCCAGGTGGCCAGCCCTTGCTGGCGATCGACCAGAATGAAACTGCCGACCCCGGAGATAAACCCACCGAGCGCAATGACCCCAGGGTAGCGCTTCATCAATTCCAGTAGGCGCTGCACGTACAGGGTCAGGGTTGGCATTCGGCGATTCGCATTGGTCGTAGGAAAAATCCTCGACAGATTACCGCCCGAGAGGGTGGTGTGGCGAGCAGGCTCGCTCCCATAGTCATGAAGTCTTTCGGCGCAGACGCCACGCCAACAATCCCAGTACCAGCAGGGCCAACATTCCGGCCACCAGCCAGATCAACTCATCATCACTGATCAACGGCTTTTCAATCCGCAGATACCCCGGCTGCAGCAACAACGAGCGCATGGCGCGGTTGGCTTCTTCCAGGGTGACACCTTGCAGATCCCTGGCCGGGTCAGCAAAGCGCCCGTTCTGGAAGTCACCCAGCGCGCCCCAGTAATAATCGGCCAGCGCGCTGTTGCCCTGCACGGCCCAGGCCTGCCGGGCGATGGCGGCCTGTTTGAGGCGGTTGAAAGTCTCTACGTTTAGACCGTCCTTGAGCAGGCCTGCCTTGAGTTCTTCCAGGACCTGCCTGGCTGCGGGCAAATCATCGCGCTCCAAGTCTGCATTGAGGCTCATGAAACCCACCCCGCCAAACACCTCGCGCTCGGCCGAGGGCCCGTAGGACAGGCTATGTGCCAGGCGCATTTGGCGGTAGAGCGCCCAGTCCAGGTAGTCCTTGAGCAAATCAAAGGTCTCGTCGTGCTGGTCCTCCAGTACCGGCTCGGGCACCAGCCAGTGCAACTTGGCGCCGTTGCCCACCAGGCCGTGGCTCAACGTACGCTCGTGGGCTGCCGTTGCCTTGATTTCCGGCAGGGGCGGGTGATCGGTCGGGTCGACCGCTTCCAGCGCGCCATAGGCCCGCTCCAGATAGGCTGGCAGCAGGCGATCAAGGTCGCCGACCACGATCAACGTCATGTTGTTGGGGGCGTACCAGGCGTTGCGCACCTCCTCGAGCTGTTCGCGAGTCAGGTGATCGACTTGCGCACGCTCAGGGCATTTAAGGCCCAGCTCCACCGCCAGCTGGTTACTCGCGGTGTGGCCCAGATCCTGGCGATCGAGCCAGCGCTGCAGGTGAGAGTAGTGGCCACCGTCCTCACGCTCCACCACCTGCTTGGCCGCATTGATTGCATTGTCGTCAAAACGGGTCTGGGTCAACAGGGCCAGCAACAGATCCAGCACTTTGCGCTGGTTTTTCGCCGGCGCTTCGATGACGAATGTGGTGTCGGCGTTGCTGGTGTAGGCATTCCACTCGCCGCCCAGGGCCTGCATGCGCTCTTCCAGCCCACCTTCGCCGGTGGCGTCGATGCCGCTGAACAACAGATGTTCGAGCAGGTGCGGCAGCTCCTTGTCGGCGCAACCGAAGTCATCCAGCCCGACGCCCACCACCAGGCGAATCGCCACATGACCACGGTCCATGCCGGGCTTGAGCAGCAATTGCAAACCGTTGGGCAGCGTATAGCCCTCGACCTGAAAGCGATCCAGGGCGAATGAGGGTAATGAGCCAAGCAGTAGACAGGCGAACAACAGGCAACGCATAACGGGCTTCCAGGCAACCTAATCGGAGATCCATGTCGTCAGTCAGGCCGCTTTCGCGGGCAAGCCCGCTCCCCTCAGGTAGATTTTTGGGGCTCACAACCCCCTGTGAGAGCGGGCCTGCTCGCGAAAGCGGTCTTGCGGCTGAACCAATGTTACTGACTCACCACCTTGGCAGACGTTCAAGGCGAATGTGTGATGTCCGCCAAATCGTCCACCGCCAGCGCACCTGTGTCGGACGTTTCCAGCACTGCATAGGCACTGCTGCAAAACAGTGAATTGAGGCGCTTCATGTCGGCAATCAGCTCCAGATGCAAGGAACTGGTCTCGATACTCTGCACAATCTTGCGCTGCAAACGGCTCACATGCGCATGCGCCAGGCGCCGTTCCTGCGCGCGAAAGCGACGTTTCTCACGCAACAACTGGCGGGCGCTTTCCTTGTCGGAACTGAGGTACACCGACAACCCCAGGCGCAGGTTGGAGATCAGTTGGCTGTGCAGCCCCGCCAATTCCTCCAGGCCCACTTCGGAAAATGACCGACGCTGCGAAGTCTTCTGTTGCTGGACCTTGCGCAGCATGCGTTCGATCAGGTCGCTGGCAAGCTTTAGATTGATCGCCAGCTCGATGGTCTCCGCCCAGCGTCGACTGTCCTGCTCGCTCAAGTCTTCACGGGGCATTTGCGCCAGGTACAGCTTGATCGCGCTGTAGAGCGATTCAACATCATCCGTCAGGCGGCGCATTTCCTGAGTCACGGCCGTCTGCTTGCCGTGCAGCACATCGAGCATGGCTTCGAGCATATTATCGATCAGGTCGCCGATGCGCAGGGTTTCCCGTGCCGCATTGGCCAGCGCCAGGCTGGGTGTGACCAGCGCAGTGGGGTCCAGGTGGCGAGGCTTGGCCGTGCCATTGATCTCCGGGCGTTCCGGTAGCAACCAGGCACACAACCTGGCCATCGGCCCCACGCTGGGCAGCAGGATCAGGCAGCGCACGGTGTTGTAGAGCAAATGGAAGCCGATGACCATTTCCTGCGGGCTGAAGTCGAGGCTGTCGATCCAGTGCACCAAAGGATCCAGCACCGGAATGATCAGCAATAGTCCTATCAGTTTGTACAAGAGGCTGCCGAGCGCCACCTGGCGGCCTGCTGCGTTTTGCATGCTGGTGCTGAGGAAGGCCAGCACGCCGCTGCCGATGTTCGCGCCAATCACCAGGCCGATAGCCACCGGCAGGCTGATCACTCCCGCGCCCGCCAGGGTGGCGGTGAGCAGGACGGCGGCGAGACTGGAGTAGGAGATCATCGCGAACAGCGCGCCGACCAGGGCGTCGAGCAGGATATCGCCGGTCAGCGAGGCGAAAATCACCTTTACGCCTTGGGCCTGGGTGATCGGCGCGGCGGATTCAACGATCAGCTGCAGCGCCAGAATGATCAGGCCCAGACCAATGCTGACCCGTCCCATCTGCCCAAGTCGCGTCTGCTTGCGGGACAGGAAGAAAATCACTCCGACGAAAATCAGCAGCGGCGACAACCAGGACAGATCGAAAGTCAGTACCCGGGCCATCAACGCCGTGCCGACGTCTGCGCCAAGCATGGTCGCCAGCGCCGGGGTCAGTGCCATCAGGCCCTGGCCAACAAACGAAGTGACCAGCATGGCCGTGGCGTTACTGCTCTGGACCATGGCCGTCACTACGATGCCGGAAATAAACGCCAGCCAGCGCCTGGACATGTTCTGGCCAATCACATGGCGCAGATTGGACCCGTAGACCCGCAGGATGCCGGTTCGGACGATGTGCGTGCCCCAGATCAGCAGGGCCACGGCAGATAACAAATTGAGCAGGGTGAGCATAAAGGCCCCCTGTGGTGGTAGCGCCCCAAAGGAGCAAGTTGACGTGCCGCGCGTTTTTCTACGTTCTGTACTTAAGCTGTAGTTGGCTAACGGTCTGCGCGCCAGCATCGCATAGCTAAAGAGATGATTGAAACAAAAGTGTCATAAAAACAGCTGGATGGAAAAACAAAACAGGGACCCTGAGGTCCCCATTCATGCCCTGTGGGAGCGAGCCTGCTCGCGATGATATCGAGGACAACGAGTTGACTCAGTCAGTACGCGTTATCATTGACGACCATCGCGAGCAGGCTCGCTCCCACAGGTTTCATGCAGGTTAGCGATATTACTGGCCAGGAATATCCTTGCGCAGTTTCACCGGGTCCTGCTGCTTGCGCTTTCTTGCCATGGCAGTGCGCATCTTGATGTTGAACGCTTCCACCGCCAGCGAGAACGCCATGGCGAAGTAGACGTAGCCTTTGGGTACGTGGACTTCGAACGACTCGGCGATCAACACGGTGCCGACTACCAGCAGGAACGACAGCGCCAGCATTTTCAATGACGGATGCTTGTCGATGAACGAGCTGATGGTACCGGCCGCCAACATCATCACCAGTACGGCGACAACAATGGCCGCGACCATGACCGGTACATGGGAGACCATGCCCACTGCCGTGATCACCGAATCCAGGGAGAACACGATGTCGATGATCGCGATCTGGATGATGGTGTACAGGAAGTTGCCACCCTTGCCGGTCGGTTCCTCACCGGTCTCGTCTTCGCCTTCCAGCGCGTGATACATCTCTTGCGAGCTTTTCCACAGCAGGAACAGGCCGCCGAAGAACAGGATCAGGTCACGCCCGGATATGCCTTGGCCGAAGACCTCGAACAGGTCTGCGGTCAGCTGCATGACCCAGGTAATCGACAGCAACAACAGGATTCGCGTGACCATGGCCAGCGCCAGGCCGAAGATCCGGGTACGCGCCTGCATGTGTTTGGGCATGCGGCTGACCAGGATCGAAATCATGATGATGTTATCGATACCCAGGACGATTTCCAGGGCGGTCAGGGTAAAGAAGGCAACCCAGATCTCAGGGTTGGTCAGCCATTCCATGTGTATTCCTTTGAGGATGTGTTGAACCACGAAGGGTCCGGGCTTCGATAAAAAAGCCAGGACCCGTCACGGTGAGTCTTGGGCTTATAGAGTGCTGAACAGCGGAAAAATCCCCATCAGCAATGCTGCAACAAGTATGCACATGCACACCAGAACTGCCCACTTCAGGGTAAAGCGCTGGTGGTCACCGAAGTCGATACCGGCCAGGGCCACCAACAGATAAGTCGATGGTACCAGCGGGCTCAACAAGTGGACGGGCTGACCGACGATCGAGGCACGTGCCATTTCAACTGCGGTTATACCGTAATGACTCGCTGCTTCGGCAAGTACCGGTAACACGCCGTAATAAAATGCATCGTTCGACATGAAAAATGTGAACGGCATGCTCACCAGTGCGGTAATCACTGCCAGGTACGGGCCGAGGAAATCCGGAATCACCGCCAGCAGGCTTTTCGACATCGCATCGACCATGCCGGTGCCCGACAGGATACCGGTGAAAATACCGGCCGCGAAGATCAAACCGACCACTGCCAGCACGCTGCCGGCATGGGCCGCAACGCGATCTTTCTGCATTTGCAGGCAAGGGTAGTTGACGATCATCGCGATACTGAACGCCACCATGAACAACACTGGCAGTGGCAACAAGCCGCCAATCAGGGTGCACATCAGCACCAGCGTCAACGCGCCGTTGAACCAGATAAGCTTCGGACGGCGGGCATCCGGGAATTGCGAAACGCTGATCTCACTGTGGTCAACTTCATCGCCAGCCAGGTGCAGTTCACCCAGACGAGCGCGTTCGCGTTTGCCGTAGAAGTAGGCAATCGCCAGGATCGCCACCACACCCGCCAGCATCGCCGGAATCATCGGCACGAAGATGTCGGACGGGTCCACGTGCAGCGCGCTCGCGGCACGGGCGGTCGGGCCACCCCACGGGGTCATGTTCATCACGCCACCGGCGAGGATGATCAGGCCGGCCATGATGCGCGGGCTCATGCCGATGCGGCTGTAGAGCGGCAGCATGGCCGCCACGCAGATCATGTAAGTGGTCGCGCCGTCACCATCAAGGGAGACGACGAGCGCCAGTACGGCGGTGCCGACCGAAACTTTCAGCGGGTCGCCCTTTACCAGTTTGAGGATCTTGCGCACAGCCGGGTCGAACAGGCCGGAGTCGATCATCAGGGCGAAGTACAGAATCGCGAACATCAGCATCACACCGGTCGGCGCGAGCTTGGTGATGCCTTCGAGCATCATCGGACCGATCTTCGGCGCAAAGCCACCGAACAGGGCGAAAACAATCGGGATGATGATCAGGGCAATCAGCGCGGACAGGCGCTTGGTCATGATCAGGAACATGAACGTGATGACCATGGCAAAGCCAAGGAAAGTCAGCATGGGAATACTCCAGGCGTGGCGCGGCTAGGGGAAATGAGCGAACCGGGTGAGGTCAGCGCAGAACGGGAAGCACGAGTCGAGCGGGCGGAGTTAAAGCGCAGGGGCGGATTGAGAAGGACATCAGGATCACCATTGTTGTTGTTAAATGGGCCGTGCGAGCAGCAAAACACTCGCGTGGGCCAACCGGTCTGTTGCCGGGAGTGAGGCGATCCTAATCGGGGAAGCTTTCAGCCAGCTTTCGCCAGTAAAAGCAATGACCGGATGTTTAACCGGTCGTCGGACAGTACGGTTTGCGCAGGATGATATTTCGCTGGTTAAAAAACACTCAGATCCAGTGGGCGAATCGCCCCCATCCAGATCGCGTGCTCGGTGTGATCCAACAAATCGTTTCCGGTATCGGGATGCAGGAACACCACCAAACCCTTGCGGTTGAGCGCCAGCCACGGCAGCACCTCGCCCAGGTATTGTGGCTCCAAGGCCAACTGGCAACTCCAGTCCGGGTGCGGGCCTACCGGACGTTCGTGCACGCGCCCCATCCTTAAGGGAAACCGCTGCGCCGCCTGCTCGCACAGTGCCCGCGCCTGATCGATGTTGCTCGCGTCGAAGTACACGTGGGCGTGATAGCCCTTTATCCCTTGCATCTGAAACCCTCCAAACCCGGTCGAACCCTGAACGATTGCCACGGGTCACACGCCATATACGTTGCGATCAAGGGACCCCAGCCATGAAAAATGCCGAAACCCCCGTTGTGAAAGTGGTGCTTTATGGTGCCATGAGTAGCCTGGGCAGTGCGCTGATGGCTGAAATGCTGCGACGTCAGCATGAAGTGATCGCGATTCTGGACGACCTCACAGCGCTCTCACCGCGTCCGGGGCTGCGCACCAAGAGCGGCGACCTGTTTGACGCCGAGCGGGTAAAGCAGAGCGTGGCCGGCAGCACGGCCGTGGTCTGCCTGTTAGACGCGCCAGGGCTGCCTTTCAACAGCGAATACGTGGAAAAAACCATTATGCCGGGGCCCGTGGAACAAGTGTTGGCTGTGGATGCGCTGATCGAAGGCATGCAGGCATCCCATATTGCGCGACTGTTCCTGGTGGGTGATTTCGAGGTATTGGACGATCCGGAAATAGAGGATCGCCTGCAACGCCATGCGGCTGAAGAAATTCGCGAGGCCCTGCAAAGCAGCGATTTGCAATGGACAATGGTTAACGCCCCTCGGGGTGTTCCCGGGCTGACCATCGAACACTTTAGCCAGGTCAGCAGTAGCCTTGAGCCGGGACTGAGAGAGCCGCTTGAGCGATTGAGCCGGGTCGCAGTAGGAATCGCCGATGAGCTGCAGTTAAATTTACATGTCGGTGAGCACGTGAATTTTATCGCGAGTGGTAGCGCAAATTGAGGGATGCGAGTGTCGAGGTACGGTATCAATCGAATCACTCAGTGCAAATGTTACACTCGCCTTTTTATACTGCCACGTATTTGAATCGCACATTTCATCTGAATCTGTACATTTCCAGAGCACTGGTAATAAAGCTGATCCATGATTTCGAGCTCTCCTGCAGTTGCCGCTCCATTTCTTTCTCCCGTAGATAAGGCTCCAGCAGATACATAGCAATAAAATCGGTGTTTGTTAGCAAGAAAGAAGACCATAATTTGGCATCTGAAGATAACGCTGTTTTAAGGTAATTTGTTTTATCAATCACTTCCACACTTTGATCACCGCCAACATACAGATCATAAAATTGCATCAGAGCAGGCTGCATTGAAAGAGGAACTTTATCAATTCGATCTACAAGGTTATCCCGGAGTTTGTCATACACCTCCAGATAAACCTTATTTTCATTTTTTTGGGTGTTATTCAGCATTGCCTCGTCAACATTGGCATAAACCATATCACCATAGCCAGCATAATGAACCATCTCATGAATAAGAATGTGGGCCATGAGCGTCGGGTGATTAACCAGTTTCTCCACGTGCGTTGTTAGTATTATAGGCAGTTTATTGCTAAACAATGACATGACCAGATGCGCTGAAGCCGCGTAGGTCAGGGGCCTGTTATTTTCCTTGTCAAGCTGCATCCCCTCAGGCGTTTGCTCTATGAGAATATACTCCACACACTTGTCACCCGTTGTTCTTGCATGGCATGGGTTTTCTAATAACGCAATTAGAAAATCCACCAATTTATCCTGCGGGTGTATATAAGAGTCTAATTGAGCATATTCTTCCCTGGAGACCCCCAAATCGGACAATAATTTGTCAAACACCCCATCCCCTATACTGCGGTCAAGGGCATCACCTTCCCGAACGACGTCTATAACCTCCTTCACAAGTTCAGTGGCGTTAACGGTCAACGGTATCAGGGAGTCGCAGGGTTGTGGACACCTGGTTTTAAATACCTTGAGCGCGGCGATTGCCACCTGTCGACCCGCATCCAACTCGTTGTACACTTCCGGATAAAGTTCCTTTATCTTTTCACCCCGGGCCACTTCACTAGCACCAATATCTTCGATAAGCCATTGAGTCAAAGAATCACTAATGTAACCTTGGGGGGCATGACTGAGCGCATCAAGGACGGCGGTTTCATTTCCAGACTGACTACTGCCATTCACGGCCCAATGGTCGGTGGACATGATGAGTGGGCTCGATACAGGCGGGCGCTGAACACCAGAGCCGTCAGGGCGACGGGGCATCACGTTTGCTAAACCATAGGCTGCCAGTCCCAACCCCCCCACCGCAAGTACCGCTTGCCCTATGAATCTTTTACTTAATGTCCGCCAATCATTGGACGCTTGTGGTGGCCTGCCGCTTTCAATATCCCTCTTGGACCGTGATGGTGTATTTTTTACCTTTTTTAGGAGCCTTTCTGCCGCGAGGGGGTCGTTTTTTGCAGTGCGTGAGTTTACGGGCAGGATTCTACTTATGTCGTGTGTTGAATTCAGAGGGCCTGGCATGCAAATACTCTTAGTTAATTGATTAAAAATATAGGATTCTTCCTAAACATCCACTTAAAACAATACGTGGCTCGGCTTATTCCACATTATGCATATACAAACCAATAAATAATTTTAATTTTACGAGCATAGCGTGACGAAATTTTACTAATCACTTGAAGAAACATGCAGTATGTTTAAACAATCAACTCATCAGGTCGGAACTTTCGTACAGCACAACTCTGGAGAAGCCGATTGCCTGAAAAGGCCTGAAGCTTTTCGATCAGGCACTCACAGCACGACAGGTAAGTGAGCCATGCCCCCCCTACCACAACGTGAGCTTCATCGCGCCTGACGTCAGTTCGCGATAGACGGCAACGGCAGGCCATTAAGCGACTGCGCACTGCGCGCCTGCTCCTGCATCAACCAGTCAACGAATCGCTGGATCAATTCGCCACGACGCTTTCGCTGAGGCAGGACCACGTAGTAGCCAAGCCGCGAAATGACCGTGGCGCCGATTGGACGACACAACAAGCCCTCCGCCAGCAAGTTATCCACAAGATGTCGCCAACCGATAGCGACGCCCTGGCCACCAATCGCGGCCTGGATCAACAAGGTGTAGTTATCAAAACGCAGCTGGCCCGGTGCGGGCGCCGAAGTGATCCCCAGCTCACGAAACACACCGCTCCAATCAAACCAGTTGCTGCTGTTTTCGCCGCGCAAGTGCAGCAGGGGCAGCTCCAGCAGCGATGAGACCGGCAGGGGCAGCGCTCGGTCCTTGAGCAGCAGCGGGCTGCACACCGGGAATACTTCTTCGCTGAACAGCCAGTGGCTCTCACCTTGCTTGAAACGCCCTTCGCCAAACAGCACGGCAATATCGATATCGCTGCGCAGCATGTTGTGGCTGCGCTCACTGGTCACAAGACTAACGTCCACGTTGGGGTTGGCGGCATGGAAGCGGTGCAGTCGCGGCATCAACCAATAGGCGGCGAACGCGAAATCCGTGGCGACCTGCAGCACCTCGTGCTGATCTTGCGCACTGATCGCCGCCAGGCCTGCATCGATATTCTGCAAACCGAGCTGCACCTGTTCGAAGAGGACGATGCCCGCCTCTGTCAGCTCGATGCCACGATAAATCCGATCGAACAGGCGGGTGGCAAGTTGCTCTTCCAGCCGTTTGATTTGCTGACTGATGGCGGGTTGAGTTGTCCCCAGCTCCACGGCGGCGGCGGTAAAACTTCGCTGGCGCGCCGCAGCTTCAAAAGTACGCAACAGGTCCAGGGACAAACTCCCGAGGGCTTCATACATAAGCTGTGCTTATCCTAGTCATTGCCGGGTGTGGGCTTTACCGCAAAAGGCATGGCACCCATGCTCGGTCGCAGCACTCTCGCATAAATATTCACTATGGAATGCCGCGATCACATGAAGCGCAAGAATATTCTTTTCATCATGGCCGATCAGATGGCCGCGCCAATGTTGCCGTTCTACGGCCCTTCGCCAATCAAATTACCCAATCTCAGCCGACTTGCTGCCGAAGGCGTAGTGTTCGACTCCGCTTATTGCAACAGTCCACTGTGCGCACCGTCGCGTTTTACCCTGGTCAGCGGCCAGCTGCCGAGCAAGATCGGCGCCTATGACAATGCGGCTGACTTCCCCGCCGACGTACCCACCTATGCCCATTACCTGCGCCGCCTGGGCTACCGCACCGCCTTGTCCGGAAAGATGCACTTCTGTGGTCCGGATCAACTGCACGGCTATGAAGAACGCCTGACCAGTGACATTTATCCCGCCGATTACGGCTGGTCGGTGAACTGGGACGAACCCGACGTTCGGCCCACCTGGTTCCACAATATGTCATCGGTGCTGCAGGCTGGCCCCTGCGTGCGCACCAACCAGCTGGATTTTGACGAAGAAGTAGTCTTCAAGGCGCAGCAGTACCTGTTTGACCACATCCGCGAGGATGGCGACCAGCCGTTCTGCCTGACCGTTTCCATGACCCATCCCCACGACCCGTACACCATCCCGAAAAAATACTGGGATATGTACCAGGACAGTGACATCCCGCTTCCGCAGACGCCAGCGCAGTCCGAGCTGGACCCGCACTCCCAGCGACTGCTCAAGGTGTACGACTTGTGGGACAAGCCGCTGCCTGTGGATAAGATCCGTGACGCGCGACGTGCCTATTTTGGGGCCTGCAGCTATATTGACGACAACGTCGGCAAACTCCTGCAAACACTCGAAGATACAGGGTTGATCGACAATACAATTATTGTTTTCTCCGGAGATCATGGCGACATGCTCGGCGAGCGCGGCCTCTGGTACAAAATGCACTGGTTCGAGATGGCCGCCCGGGTCCCCTTGTTAATCAGCGCGCCGGGGCAATTTGGTGCCGGCCGCGTGAGCGCTGCCGTCTCGACTGCCGACCTTCTGCCGACCTTTGTCGAATTGGCGGGCGGCTCGCTGGAGCCTGGCTTGCCGCTCGATGGCCGCTCGCTGGTGTCGCACCTGAAGGGGCAGGGCGGTCACGACGAAGCGTTTGGCGAGTACATGGCCGAAGGCACCATCAGCCCGCTGATGATGATTCGCCGCGCTGCCTACAAATTCATCTACAGCGAAGACGACCCTTGCCTACTCTTCGATGTGCACAATGACCCGCGTGAACAGGAAGAGCTCAGCCAGTCGCCGCAACACAGTGCACTGTTTGCCGAGTTCCTCGTCGAAGCACGGGCCAAGTGGAACATACCTGCGATTCACCAACAGGTGCTCGCCAGTCAGCGCCGCCGGCGATTCGTGGCCGAGGCCCTGACCATCGGCAAGCTCAAGAGCTGGGATCACCAGCCACTGGTAGACGCCAGTCAGCAGTACATGCGCAACCACATCGACCTGGATGATCTGGAGCGCAAAGCACGTTATCCACAACCCTGCCAAAACCAATAATGTTAAGGGGAAGTCCATGCAAAGGTTATCCACAGTTCTGACGGTCGGGCTTCTGGCTCTGGGCAGCGCATCGGCGTATGCCGATCAGAGCTGCGACACGGTGAAAATGGCCGATCCGGGCTGGAGCGACATTGCGGCGACTAACGCCATTACCGGGTTCTTGCTGGACGGCATGGGCTACAAGGCCAAGGTTGACACCTTGGCGGTGCCTATCACCTTCGGTGGCTTGAAGGACGGTCAGGTCGACGTGTTCCTGGGTAACTGGATGCCGGCGCAGCAAGGTTTCTACGACAAGTTCGTGGCCACCGGGGATGTAACCCAACTGGCGAAAAACCTCGATGGCACCGAGTTCACCCTGGCTGTTCCGGATTATGTGTGGGACGCAGGTGTGCATAACTTCGCCGACCTGAACAAGTTCGCCGACAAGTTCGAGAAAAAAATCTACGGCATTGGCTCCGGGGCTCCGGCGAACATCTCGCTGCAGGACATCATCAAGAAAAACGACTTCGACCTGGGCCAATGGAAGCTGGTGGAATCCAGCGAGCAGGCCATGCTGGCGGAAGTGTCCCGGGCAGTTAAGAAGCAGAAGTTCGTGACCTTCCTCGGCTGGACGCCGCACCCGATGAACGTGCAGCTGAAGATGCACTACCTCAAGGGTGGCGAGAAGTACTTCGGTGATACCGGTGCGGTTTATACATTGACTCGCAAGGGTTATGCACAGGCCTGTCCGAACGTCGGCAAGTTGCTCACCAACCTGAGCTTCACCCAGGAAATGGAGAACAGCATCATGGCCGAGGTCGTGAACAAGAAGATCAGCAATGCCGAGGCTGCCAAGGCGTGGATCAAGGCTAATCCTGCGGTTCTGGATAAATGGCTGGATGGCGTGAAAACCGCCGATGGCAAGGAGGCGTTGCCTGCGGTGAAAGCCAAGCTCTGATTCATAGGAGGAGCCTGCTCGCGATGGACGTACACGATTTCGCCGGGCGCCTGATGCCCCGAGGTGCCGGTACGTTTTTCGCGAGCGAGCTCGCTCCTGCAGGTGGGGGCTGGCACGCTCGCGCCGCCATCACTGGTTCACCCTGTTACCCTTTGCGCATTCCCCCACCTGAGAGGACCCATGGCCTTTCCCAGCCGCCATTCGCTCTTCCCCTTCCTGAGCTGGTTGCCTCGGCAAACCCGTGCCACTGTCGGGCGCGACCTAATCGTCGGCCTGAGCGGTGCGATTCTCGCGCTGCCACAGTCGATTGCCTACGCCCTGATTGCCGGGCTCCCACCTGAATACGGGTTGTACGCGGCTATTGTTCCCGTTCTGATCGCGTGCCTGTGGGGATCATCCTGGCACCTCATCTGTGGTCCTACAGCGGCAATTTCCATTGTCTTGTATGCCAGCGTCAGCCCCTTGGCAGTGCCCGCGTCGCAGGACTACGTGGCACTTATTCTGTTGCTGACGCTGCTGGCCGGGACCTTCCAGTGGCTGTTGGGCTTGCTGCGATTCGGCGCGCTGGTGAATTTTGTCTCCCATTCGGTGGTATTGGGGTTCACCCTCGGTGCGGCGGTGGTGATTGCCGTCGGCCAACTGCCCAACTTGCTGGGGCTGGACCTGCCCAGCCAGGCCACGGCACTCGACAGCTTCATGTCGGTGTTTCAACACCTGCATCAGGTGGACAAGCCATCGCTCATTCTCGGGCTGGCGACCGTGGCATTGGGAGCCACCCTGAAATGGCTGCTGCCGCGCTGGCCGACACTGTTGATCACGCTGGTAACGGCAGGGCTGCTGGTGTGGCTCTGGCCCGGGATGTTTGGCCACGTCAGCCTGGTCAGCGCCTTTGTCGGTCGACTGCCACCTTTGAGCGCTGTGCCGCTGGACCTGGACTTGATCCTGCGCTTGTTACCCAGCGCGGTTGCGGTGGGCATGTTGGGGCTGGTGACCAGCCTGTCGATTGCTCGCTCGCTGTCGGCACGCTCACAGCAGTTGCTCGACGCCAATCAGGAAGTGCGCGCCCAGGGTTTATCCAACATGGTCGGGGCATTTTTTTCCGGTTCGTTGTCCGCCGGCTCCTTCACTCGATCGGGCCTGAGCTACGAGGCAGGGGCCTGCTCCCCGCTGGCCGGGGTGTTCTCGGCGCTGTGGGTCGCGCTGTTTGCAGTGTTTGGCGCGGCATTGATCGCCCACATCCCGATTCCGGCGATGGCCGGCAGTATTCTGCTGATCGCCTGGGGCCTGGTGGATCATCGCGGCATTCGCGCATTGCTGAGGGTCAGTCGCGCCGAGTTCCTGGTCATGGCGCTGACCTGTGTCGCCACGCTGCTGCTGGAATTGCAGACCGCGATTTACGCCGGGGTACTGGCTTCGCTGTTCTTCTATCTCAAGCGCACCTCGCAACCGCGTGTGCAGCATTGGCGCGACGGCGATGAGGATGTGTTGCGCGTTGGCGGCTCGATCTTTTTCGGCGCCAGCCACTACCTCCAGGTACGCCTGCAGCGCATGCACGCTGCCCGGGTAGTGATTGAGGCACAGCAGATCAATTTCATCGATTACTCAGGGGTGGAGATGCTGCATCAGGAGGCGCGGCGCCTGCTCAAGCAGAATCGCAGCCTGACCCTGCGGCAAGCGCGGCCGCAGGTGGTGGAGGAGCTCAGAAAGCTGGAAGGCGCGGAGAAATGCCCGATCCGGTTTGAAGACTGAATCGTGTTTCACTCCAACAGTTTCATTCTGCGAGTTGTCGGCGCAGTTCGGCCAGCACCGGCGCCGTGTCCGGACGCACACCCCGCCACAGGAAGAACGCTTCCGCCGCCTGTTCAGCGAGCATCCCCAATCCATCCATTGCCACCGCTGCACCGTGCTCGCTGGCCCAGCGGCAGAATGATGTCGGTTCCTTGCCGTACATCATGTCGTAGCAAACCGTCTTGCCCGGTTCGATCAGACTGCTGGCAATCGGTGGAACCTCACCGGACAGGCTCGCGGAGGTGGCGTTGATGATCAGGTCCACGGATTCCTCCAGCCAGTCAAAGCCACTGGCAGAGACCGGGCCCAGATCATCGAACAACTCGGCCAGCAATTCCGCTTTTTCCACCGTGCGGTTGGCGATGATCACCGACGCCGGCTGCTCGGCCAGCAACGGCTCAAGCGCACCCCGCACCGCACCGCCGGCGCCCAGTAGCAATATGCGCTTCCCCTTGAGACTGAAAGCGGCATTAACCGTCAGGTCCCGCACCAGCCCGGCGCCGTCGGTGTTGTCACCCAGCAACGAGCCGTCAGCCAGTTTGCTCAAGGTATTCACCGCGCCAGCGCGCTGGGCACGCTCCGTCAGGCTGTCGGCCAGGCGATAGGCCTGCTCCTTGAAAGGCACCGTGACGTTGGCTCCGCGCCCCTCCAGGAAAAACGCTCGGGCGAAGTGGGAAAAATCATCGAGCGGAGCCAGGGAAGTGCTGTAGTCCAGTTGCTGACCCGTCTGCTCGGCAAACAGTCGATGGATAAGTGGCGACTTGCTGTGGCCAATCGGGTTGCCGAATACGACGTAACGATCCATCAGTTTTCCTCGTTCAGGCCTTGGCCAACCAATCGCGGTCTTGCAGGAAATATTCGGTCAGCCGCGCTTCTTCGCTGCCCGGCTCGGCCTTCCAGTCGTACCCCCAACGCACTTGCGGCGGCAGCGACATGAGGATTGATTCAGTGCGCCCGCCCGACTGCAGGCCGAACAGCGTGCCACGGTCGTAGACCAGGTTGAATTCGACATAGCGGCCGCGACGGAACTCCTGGAATTCGCGTTGCCTGGCAGTGAATGCATCGTTCTTGCGGCGCTGGACGATCGGCAGGTAGGCCTCAATGAACGCGTCGCCGATGGCCCGCATGAAAGCAAAGCTGGTGTCGAAATCCCATTCATTGAGGTCATCGAAAAACAGGCCGCCAATGCCACGCGGCTCGTGGCGATGCTTGATATGAAAGTAGCTGTCGCACCATGCCTTGTAGCGCGAATAGACGTCGGGACCAAACGGCGCGCAAGCCTGCTCGGCAACCCGATGCCAATGCACACAATCTTCTTCATTGCCGTAATAGGGCGTCAGGTCGAAACCGCCGCCAAACCACCAGACGGGTTCTTCGCCTTCTTTCTCCGCGATGAAAAACCGCACATTGGCGTGCGAAGTCGGCACCATCGGGTTGTGCGGGTGGATGACCAGGGACACGCCGAGCGCTTCGAAACCGCGTCCGGCAAGCTCTGGTCGATGGGCACTGGCCGAGGGTGGGAGGCCGCTGCCAAACACGTGGGAAAAGTTGACGCCGCCTTTCTCGATGACAGCACCGTTCTCGATCACGCGAGTGCGACCGCCCCCACCCGCGGGTCTGGTCCAGGCATCCTCGACGAAGCGCGTACCGCCGTCTTCGGCTTCAAGGGCAGCGCAAATGCGGTCTTGCAGGTCGAGCAGATAGGCTTTTACGGCCTCGGTACGGGTCGTCATGGCATCACCTTGAATCGGGACAAACGGCGCGGCGCGTCAACGGCCGGCGGCAAATTGCTGCACAGGATAACACCGCACCCTGTTGCACCACAGTTGACGAAGATCATGCTTAGGAGTCCGATAGGGGGCTTACCCAAACGATCACCAGGAGAGTTCTGATGGCAAAGCGTATCCAGTTCAGTGCCCATGGCGGCCCCGAAGTGCTCGAGTATGTCGACTACCAACCTGCCGAGCCTGGCCCGCAGCAGGTACGCGTGAGCAATAAGGCCATCGGCCTGAACTTCATCGACACCTATTACCGCAGCGGACTGTATGCGCCACCGGCCTTGCCATCGGGCCTGGGTTCAGAGGGCGCCGGCGTGGTCGAAGCGGTGGGCAACGCAGTCACTCGATTCAAAGTGGGTGATCGGGTGGCCTACGGCAGCGGCCCATTGGGCGCCTACAGCGACACTCACGTGTTGCCCGAAGCCAACCTGGTGCAGCTGCCGGATGCGATCAGCTTCGAGCAGGCGGCAGGCGTGATGCTCAAGGGCCTGACCGTGCAGTACCTGCTGCGCCAGACCTATGAACTCAAAGGCGGCGAAACCATCCTGTTTCATGCGGCTGCGGGTGGGGTAGGTTCGCTGGCGTGCCAATGGGCCAAAGCCCTGGGTGTGAAGTTGATCGGCACTGTCAGCTCTGCAGAGAAAGCCGCATTGGCCACAGCCAACGGAGCCTGGGCGACGATCAACTACAGCCATGAAAACGTGGCGCAGCGCGTCCTGGAATTGACCGACGGCAAGAAAGTGCCTGTGGTTTACGACGGGGTCGGCAAGGACACCTGGCTGACATCCCTCGACAGCGCTGCGCCACGCGGCCTGGTGGTGAGTTTCGGCAATGCGTCGGGCGCGGTGGACGGGGTGAACCTGGGGATTCTATCGGCGAAGGGTTCGCTGTATGTGACCCGGCCAACACTTGCGACCTACGCCAACAACGCCGAAAACCTGCAGCGCATGGCGGATGAGTTGTTCGAGATGATCAGCAGCGGGAAGTTGAAGGTGGATATCAGCCAGCAATATCCGCTGGCCGAAGCGGCGAAGGCTCAGACCGAGCTGTCGGCACGGCGTACTACAGGCTCGACTATTTTGTTGCCTTGAGGACGCCATCGCGGGCAAGCCTTGCCCGCGATGAACGATGACTCGGTCTCAATCCGGGCGAATGACCTGCCCCGTCGCCAGGTCCCGAATCACACTCGGATTCCTGCGCCCACCCAAATTACCGCCCAGGATGTAATCCACCTGCCCACGGAAATACTGCTCCACGCGAATCCGTGTGCGCGCTGCCGGCCGACCTTGCGGGTTGGCCGAAGTGGACACCAACGGCCCTACCAATGAACACAGGTCCCGTACCTGAGGATGATCGCTGACGCGCAACGCCACGGTCTCATGCTTGCCAGTAATCCACAGTGGCAACTGATTCTGGTGCGGCACCAGCCAGGTGTTAGGTCCCGGCCAGGTGCTGGCCATGCGGTCCATCCACAACTCGGGAAAATCCTCGAACAGGAAGTCGAACTGGCGAATATTATCGGCGACCAGAATCAGGCCCTTCTCCATGGACCGTCCCTTGATCATCAGCAAACGTTCCACTGCGCTCTGGTCCCATGGGTCGCAACCCAGACCCCAGACCGCTTCGGTTGGATAGGCAATCACCGCGCCTGAGCGAACGGCTTGCGCGGCTTGTTGCACACGCCAACTGTTGACCATGAAAAACTCTCCGGAATAAGGCTCTGCGCAGTTTACCGATCTTCCTCATAAAACCTAGCTCACCCGCGCAAACCAGCGACCGCTTTCACATACCGCCCGACCGTCCATTTCCAGTTCGGTCAGCGCGGCCAGCACCTTGGGCAATGCCCAGCCGCTGCTAATGGCCAACGATTCACTGGTATGCGGCGCCGCGTGAAGCAACGCGAGCAGGGGGTGGGTCACCGCCGGCATAGGTGTGGAAAATGACAACTGTTGCCAACCGCGCAAGGCTTCAAGAATGTGCTCGATGGTTTCCACCAGCATGGCACCATCGCGAATCAGCTGATGACAGCCCTTGGCGCCGGGATGATGAATCGATCCCGGAATCGCATAAACCTCCCGCCCTTGCTCCGCCGCCAGCCTGGCGGTAATTAACGAACCACTGGCGACGCTCGCTTCGACCACCAGTACGCCGAGGGACAAACCACTGATGATTCTGTTGCGCCGCGGGAAGTTGCTGGCGGTGGGGGCCGCGTCCAGCGGAAACTCCGAAACCACTGCGCTGCCAGAGGCAATCATGGCTTCTGCCAGCCTGCGATTGCGCTGTGGATAAAACTTTTCAAGTCCCGTGCCAAGTACCCCGACCGTTCGCCCGCCCACGTCCAGAGCCGCCTGGTGCGCTGCAGCGTCGATGCCAAGGGCCAGACCACTGGTAATCACAAAACCGGCACCGGCCAGGCTGCGGGAGAACGCTGCGGCCGTGTCCATCCCCGGACGAGATGCGCGACGACTGCCGACCATCGCCAACTGTGGTTTGTCCAGGATACCGGGATCGCCCGCGACAAATAACAAGGGCGGCGGGTCACTGATTTCCGCCAGCAGCGCCGGGTAGTCAGGTTGGTCCCACATCAGTAAATGCTGGCGCGGACGCTCCAGCCAGGCCAATGCATGGTGGGCGCCATGGCGCACATCGGGATCGCGACGCCCCTCGGAGCAAGCGAATGGAAGGCCCAGAGACTTCCAGGCGTTGGCCGGCGCGCTCAGCGCTTTTGAGGCCGAGCCGAAGGCATCCAGTAGCTTTTTAAACCGCGCCGGCCCCAGTTCGGGTAAGCGATGCAGACGCAGACGCGCCTCCAGTTCGGCAGGCGAAACAGCTGCAGCAGCAGAGAATGTCATGGATCATCCTTGATCGTTATGAAGCCCGTTCAAACGGGCATAAGCTGTGGATAAGTCTGTTGGTAACTTGTGAAGCAGGCTTACGGATTTCGTACTTTGTCCATCACCGCTAAAGACCGCGAAGCATTGAGGACCAGGCCGTAACTGAGTTTGTCGTAGGTGCGGAAAACCATTAGCAACCCGGCGCGCTCATCGGGAATCTTCAACGGCTGACCGGTGATGCGGTCCCGCACGGTTTCACCGGTTTTCATCACCACCAGCACATTGCCTTCGGCCAATCCGTCGCGCTGCCCCTTGTTCAACGTGACGACATCCATCGCGCCGATCTGGGTCACCCCGCGCGGCACATCAATGATCAAGCCCTTGATGTCGGTCTTTGGCGCACTGGGCATGAAGGTGGAATTGATCGAACGCTCCTCGCCACTGAACAGCCGATCCCCCAGGCGCACCTCCTGGGTAGTGCGCTGCAGCGCCAGGGTGGCGACATCGCCCTCGGCGGCCACGATCTCGCCACCGCCGATATCGTCCGCGTTGATCCCGAGGAACTCCTTGCTCTCGGGATCGGTGTAAACCTTGCCCTGGCGGAAGATTCCATACACTGGCTGGTTCGGATCAAATTGCCCGCGGGCGAAGATGCGGTCTCCGGTGCCGCTGAGCACGCGCTCGGCATCGCCGGCAACGATATAGGGCGCCTTGTCGAAGTCCTCGACCTTGTCGACGATACGGTTGCTCAACAGGAAGCTGTTAATCAATTGCAGCGGAATGCTCGGAATCGCATCCGCCACCGGTGAACTGCGAATGCGCGGCGACAACTTGATAGTGCCCCTGGAAGCCCCGCGATTGAGGGTCAGGCGCGGCTGGCCGTTGATGTAGACCAGCGTCAGCGAGTCGCCCGGATAGATGAGATTGGGGTTTTCGATCTGGGGATTGGCTTGCCATAACTCCGGCCACTTCCATGGCTCGCGCAAGAATTTTCCAGAGATGTCCCAGAGTGTGTCGCCGGTAACCACCGTGTATTGCTGTGGAAAACCTTCCCTGAGTTGCACTTGCCCATGCGCTAAACCGGCTGAAGCCAGAAGCAGCAGGGCGAGTAGTGATTTCCTCATGCGGTGAATCCCTTTATTATGTGCGTTCGCGTGAAACGCCAGAGCCCTCGTGGCTCGCTCCCGACTCTTTGCAGAGAAAAGGGAGCTACGCTTCACAACGGTAGCCTGCATCTTCGGACCCGCCAGGCCATCGACCCGACTTTACCTCACACGTGCAGCAAATAAGCTTATGGCCATTTTAGACATCCTCGAATTTCCCGACTCGCGCCTGCGCACTATCGCCAAACCTGTGGCTGTAGTGGACGACGAAGTGCGTCAGTTGGTCGACGACATGTTTGAAACAATGTATGAAGCGCCAGGCATCGGCCTCGCCGCGACCCAGGTCAACGTGCACAAACGTATCGTCGTGATGGACCTCTCCGAAGACCGCAGCGAGCCGCGGGTTTTCATCAACCCCGAGTTCGAATCACTGACCGACGAGATGGAACAATATCAGGAAGGGTGCCTCTCGGTGCCGGGCTTCTACGAAAATGTCGATCGCCCGCAAAAGGTCAAGGTCAAGGCCCTGGACCGCGACGGCCAGCCCTACGAACTGATCGCCGAAGGCCTGCTTGCCGTGTGCATCCAGCACGAATGCGACCACCTCAACGGCAAATTGTTCGTCGACTACCTGTCCAACCTGAAACGTGACCGAATCAAGAAGAAACTGGAAAAGCTCCATCGCCAGAACGCTTGATGCCCTCCTTTCAAAGGCTTGCTGCGGCAAGCCTTTTCTTTTTCAGAGATCGCTCCCATGACTGAGCCATTGCGCATCGTCTTTGCCGGCACCCCGGAATTCGCCGCCGAACACCTCAAGGCGCTGCTCGCCAGCCCGTACGAGATTGTCGCGGTCTACACCCAGCCGGACCGCCCGGCGGGCCGTGGGCAAAAGCTGATGCCAAGCCCAGTCAAGCAGCTCGCGCTGGAACATCATATTCCGGTGTTGCAGCCGCCGACCCTGCGCAATGAAGACGCCCAAGCCGAATTGGCCGCACTGAACCCGGACCTGCTGGTGGTGGTCGCCTACGGCCTGATCCTGCCGCAAGTGGTGCTGGATATTCCACGCCTGGGCTGCATCAACAGTCATGCCTCTTTGCTCCCGCGCTGGCGCGGAGCGGCGCCAATCCAGCGTGCCGTCGAAGCCGGTGACAGCGAAAGTGGCGTCACCGTGATGCGCATGGAGCTGGGCCTCGATACCGGGCCGATGCTGCTTAAGGTCACCACGCCGATCACTGGTGAAGACACCGGTGGCAGTCTCCATGACCGGCTGGCTGAAATGGGTCCGCCGGCAGTGGTGCAGGCTATCGCCGGGCTGGCTGCCGGAACGCTGGAAGGCGAGGTGCAGGACGACAGCCTCGCCACCTACGCACATAAGTTGAACAAGGACGAAGCGCGCATCGACTGGAGTCGTCCGGCGCTAGAGCTGGAACGTCTGGTGCGCGCCTTCAACCCCTGGCCTGTCACCCACAGCTCTCTCAATGGCGAAGCGCTGAAAGTCCTGGCCGCGAACCTCGCTGAAGGGCAGGGTGCCCCGGGTGAAATCCTTGGCGCCAGCAAGGATGGACTGGTCGTGGCTTGCGGCGAGCAGGCGCTGTGCCTGACGCGCCTGCAATTACCCGGCGGCAAGGCGCTGAACTTCAGCGACCTGTTCAACAGCCGTCGCGAGAAATTCGCCCTCGGCACCGTCCTCGGCCAAGCGGTGGAGGCGCAATGAACCCGCGTCTCGCCGCCGCCAAGGCGCTCGCCGCTGTGCTTAACGGCAAAGCCTCGCTCAACAGTTCACTGCCCACGCAAATGGACAAGGTTGAAGACCGCGATCGCGGCTTCACCCAGGACCTGGCGTTCGGGACTGCGCGCTGGCAGCCACGCTTGTCGGCGCTCGCGGCAAAGCTGCTGCAAAAACCCTTCAAGGCGGCAGACGCCGATGTCGAGGCGCTGTTGCTGGTTGGCCTGTACCAACTGCTCTACACCCGGGTTCCCGCCCACGCCGCCATTGGTGAAACCGTCGGTTGCGCCGACAAGCTGAAAAAACCATGGGCCAAGGCGCTGCTCAACGCCGTGCTGCGCCGTGCCCAACGTGAAAGCGAAGCGCTACTGGCCGAGCTGGAACACGATCCGGTGGTGCGCACAGCCCATCCACGCTGGTTGCAAAAATCGCTCAAGGCATTCTGGCCCGAGCAGTGGGAAGCCATTTGTGCAGCGAATAACGCGCACCCACCGATGATTCTGCGGGTCAATCGCCGTCATCACAGCCGCGACGCCTACCTCGGACTGCTGAGTGAAGCGGGGATCGCCGCCAGCCCATGCGTCTACAGCCAGGATGGCATCATCCTCGACACGGCTGCCGATGTGCGCAGCCTGCCTGGGTTCGCCGAAGGCTGGATCAGCGTGCAGGACGAGGCGGCGCAACTGGCCGCCGATCTGCTCGACCTGGCACCGGGCCAACGGGTACTGGACGCGTGCTGCGCGCCGGGCGGAAAGACCTGCCACATCCTCGAAGCCGAGCCCCGGCTGGCGGGCGTCGTCGCCGTCGACCTGGAGGCCAAGCGCCTGGTGCGCGTGCGGGAAAACCTCGCCCGCCTGGGCCTGAGCGCCGAGCTGATTGCTGCCGATGGCCGCGATACCGCCACCTGGTGGGACGGCAAACCCTTCCAGCGCATCCTGCTAGATGCCCCGTGCTCGGCGACCGGCGTCATCCGGCGTCATCCGGACATCAAGCTGACTCGCCAACCTGACGACATCGCCGCACTGGCGGTTCTTCAGGGCGAATTGCTCGACGCCATGTGGATAACCCTGGAAGTCGGCGGCATCCTCCTTTACGCCACCTGCTCCACATTGCCGACCGAAAACACTGAAGTCATTGAAGCCTTCCTCGCCCGCACCCCGGGCGCCCGCGAGCTCGATCTCGCGACGGCCGCTGGCATCAAGCAGCCCCACGGCCGTCAGTTGCTCGCCCAGCAAGGCGGACATGACGGGTTTTACTACGCCAAGCTGATCAAGATCGCCGCCGCGCGCGGTTAACCGGACTTCAAGGGAGTGACTGGATGAAAATCATCATCCTCGGCGCGGGGCAGGTCGGTGGTTCGCTGGCCGAGCACCTGGCCAGCGAAGCCAATGACATCACTGTGGTCGACACCGACAGCGAACGTCTGCGTGACCTCGGCGACCGCCTGGACATCCGCACCGTGCAAGGCCGCGGCTCATTGCCCACGGTGCTGCGTCAAGCGGGCGCGGACGACGCCGACATGCTGGTGGCGGTGACCAACAGCGACGAAACCAACATGGTCGCGTGCCAGGTGGCCCACACCCTGTTCCACACCCCGACCAAGATCGCCCGGGTACGTGAAGCGGCATACCTCACCCGCTCCGAGTTGTTTGACAATGAAGCGATCCCGGTCGACGTGCTGATCAGCCCGGAACAAGTGGTGACCAACTACATCAAGCGCCTGATCCAACACCCGGGCGCGCTACAGGTCATCGACTTCGCCGAAGGCAAAGCGCAATTGGTGGCGGTGAAGGCCTATTACGGCGGGCCGCTGGTGGGACAGCAACTTCGCCAGTTGCGCGAACACATGCCAAATGTCGAAACCCGCGTCGCGGCGATCTTTCGCCGGGACCGCCCGATCCTGCCCCAGGGCGACACCGTGATCGAAGCGGACGACGAAGTGTTTTTCATCGCCGCCAAAGCGAATATCCGCGCGGTGATGAGCGAAATGCGCCGCCTGGATGAAACCTACAAACGTATTGTGATTGCCGGGGGCGGGCAGATCGGCGAGCGCCTGGCCGAGGCGATCGAAAGCCGCTACCAGGTCAAGATCATCGAGATGAACCCGATACGCTGCCGGCACCTGTCGGATACCCTGGACAGTACCGTGGTGTTGCAGGGCAGCGCTTCGGACCGTGATCTGCTGCTGGAAGAAAACATAGCCGACGCCGACCTGTTCCTGGCTCTGACCAACGACGATGAAGCCAACATCATGTCTTCGCTGCTGGCTAAACGCCTGGGCGCGAAGAAGGTGATGACGATCATCAACAATCCGGCCTATGTCGATCTGATCCAGGGCGGCGACATCGATATCGCCATCAGTCCGCAGCTCGCAACCATCGGCACCTTGCTCGCCCACGTGCGCCGCGGCGACATCGTCAGCGTGCACTCATTGCGCCGGGGTGCGGCCGAAGCGATCGAAGCGATTGCCCACGGCGATGAGAAATCAAGCAAGGTGATCGGCAAGGCCATCGAGAACATTGGCCTGCCACCGGGCACGACCATTGGTGCGATCATCCGCGATGAAGAAGTGATCATTGCCCATGACGACACAGTGATCGAGGCGGGGGACCATGTGATCCTGTTCCTTGTGGATAAAAAGCATATCCGGGATGTGGAGAAGCTGTTCCATGTGGGGTTGAGCTTCTTCTAAGCCAGTTTGGTGGCGAGTTCATTGGCCTCATCGCGGGTAAGCCTTGCTCCCGCAGGCAATCTCATGATCACAAATCAATCAGAGGGTAATCCATGCTCGAATCCCTGGAAAAAATGCTCGCCAAGGGTGTGGATAACGCATTGCTGCGCTTCGGCCTGGGTAAGGGTTACCTGGATCTTGGGGAAAACGCCAAGGCGGCCGAGCATTTCCAGCGCTGTGTAGCGTTTGATCCGAAGTATTCGGCGGCCTGGAAGCTATTGGGCAAGGCGTATCTGGCGCAGGCTGACTTCGCAGCCGCCCGCCATGCCTGGGACATGGGCCTGGAGGCTGCCCGGGCCCATGGCGACAAGCAGGCGGAAAAAGAAATGACCGTATTCCTGAAGAAACTAGACCGCCACCCGTAGGAGCTGGCGCAGCCTGCGATCTTTTGACCTTTTCAAATCAAAAAATCGCAGGCTGTGCCAACTTCTATATAACCTCAGTACCAG
The DNA here is from genome assembly GCF_022496665.1 of Pseudomonas sp. TMW22090. Classification (NCBI taxonomy): domain Bacteria; kingdom Pseudomonadati; phylum Pseudomonadota; class Gammaproteobacteria; order Pseudomonadales; family Pseudomonadaceae; genus Pseudomonas; species Pseudomonas sp. TMW22090. The sequence goes on along the minus strand of NZ_SCFH01000003.1, from coordinate 578,886 downwards.
CGCTCTTCGCCCGGCGGACGCTTCTTGAAGCGTTTCATGCTCCACATGTATTGGCTTGGATACGCACCGACATAACGCTCCACCACCTTGCTCATCGCCGCGCAGGACGTCTCGGTGTCGGTGCTGTACATCGCATCAGGCGCTGCTTCGAGTATCACTTTGTAACCCGAACCGTCCGGCAGCCGCAGTGCATGCAGGAAGACGCCGACGGCTTTGCCGCCGGCCAGCATGTTTGGCACAAACTTGCTGGTCAGGGCCTGGGTGGCGAAAAACGGCACGAAAATCCCGGCAGACTCTGCCGGCTCAGGGTCCGCAGGAATACCCACTGCGCCACCTTTGCGTACCTCCTTGATCACGCTGAGAATGCCTTCCTTGGTGGAAGCCGCGACTCGGTTGCCCAGTTGTACTCGCTGTTTGCGCAGTAAATCATCCACCGCCTTCAACTTCGGTGGTCGGTAGAAAATGATCGGCTTGCACTGGCTGCAATAGAAATGGTTCAGCACTTCCCAGTTGCCCAAGTGACTGGTAATGCCCACAACGCCCTTGCCCGAAGCCAGGGCGTCCTTCAGCACGTCCAGACCTTCGACTTCACGCACCAGGTCGATCGAACGCTGCGCCGGCCAGATCCACGCGCAGGCACTCTCGGTCAGCGATTTGCCGATGTCCCGCAGGCTGCGACCCACCAGCTGTTCACGCTCGGCCGGGTCCATCTCGGGGAAACACTTGGCCAGGTTGATCCGCACCACATCGCGCGAGCGGTTGGGGGTTTTCCACATCACCCAGCCGATGGCCGAGCCGACAGCCTGCACGGCGCGCCACGGAAGCAGGGCAAACAACCGCAGAGCGCCTACCAGCAAGGCGCCTTTAAACTTATCCACAGGTCACTCCTGATCTTGTGCTGTGTGCGAGGCGGCCATTCTAACCGCCGTTCGCCAAGGTCGCGTAACGATCGCAATCGCGGGTGTGGTCCATGACCATGCCCGACGCCTGCATCAGCGCGTAACAGATGGTGGGCCCGACGAAGGTGAACCCGGCTTTTTTCAGGCCCTTGCTCATTTCTACCGCCACGGGCGTCACGGCTGGCACTTCGCTGCGGTCCTTGAAATGATTGATCACCGGCGTTCCGCCGACAAACGACCAGAGGAACGCAACCGGATCCTCCAGCGCCAGCCAGGCCTGGGCATTACGGCGGGCCGCGTTGAGTTTCAGTCGATTGCGGATTATGCCGGGATCGAGCATCAATTCATCGATTTCCGCGTCGCTCATTTGCGCCACACGCTGCACATCGAAGCCAAACAGCACTTCGCGATAACGCTCGCGTTTGCGCAACACGGTGATCCAGGAAAGACCGGCCTGGAACCCTTCGAGCAAAAGCAACTCGAAGAGTCCCTGCGCATCGCGAAGCGGCGCGCCCCACTCCTGATCGTGATAAGCCATGTACAGCGGATCTTCGGAACACCAAAAGCAGCGTGGCATAAGGCTCCAGGGGGCGTGCGCAGGACCGAATCGGGTATACTCCCGCTCTTTAAATCGCAGCCCAAGAAACAGGTGAATTTCGTGAGCCAGCCTACGCCAGCCGTGCGTACCTTCCAAGACTTGATCCTCGCCCTCCAGCAATACTGGGCCGAGCAAGGTTGTGTGGTACTTCAGCCCTACGATATGGAAGTAGGCGCCGGCACTTTCCACACTGCCACATTCCTGCGCGCCATTGGCCCGGAAACCTGGAACGCCGCTTATGTGCAGCCCAGTCGTCGCCCGACTGACGGCCGCTACGGCGAAAACCCGAACCGCCTGCAGCACTACTACCAGTTCCAGGTAGTGCTGAAGCCGAACCCGGACAACTTCCAGGAACTGTACCTGGGCTCCCTCAAGCACGTTGGCCTGGACCCACTGGTCCATGACATTCGCTTCGTCGAAGACAACTGGGAGTCGCCAACGCTGGGCGCCTGGGGCCTGGGCTGGGAAGTGTGGCTCAACGGCATGGAAGTGACGCAGTTCACTTACTTCCAGCAGGCGGGCGGCATCGAGTGCTACCCGGTGACCGGCGAGATCACTTACGGTCTCGAGCGCCTGGCCATGTACCTGCAAGGCGTGGACTCGGTCTACGACCTGGTCTGGGCAGACGGCCCGATGGGCAAAGTCACCTACGGCGACGTGTTCCACCAGAACGAAGTCGAGCAGTCGACCTACAACTTCGAACACGCCAACGTCGAGAAGCTGTTCGAGCTGTTCGACTTCTACGAAAGCGAAGCCAAGCGCCTGATCGAACTCGACCAGCCGTTGCCGTTGCCTAGCTACGAAATGGTGTTGAAGGCGTCCCACACTTTCAACCTGCTGGATGCGCGCCGGGCAATCTCCGTGACTGCGCGTCAGCAATACATTCTGCGTGTACGCACCCTGGCGCGTTCCGTTGCGCAAGCCTACCTGCTGGCTCGCGCCAAGCTGGGCTTCCCGATGGCGACCCCGGATTTGCGTGACGAAGTACTGGCCAAGCTGGAGGCTGCACAATGAGTGCTCTGGATTTTCTGGTTGAACTGGGCACCGAAGAACTGCCACCCAAAGCGCTGAACGCTTTGGCGGATGCCTTTCTTGCCGGTATCGACAAGGGTCTGCAAGCTGCCGGCCTGAATTACGAGACCAAAACTGTCTACGCCGCGCCACGTCGCCTGGCGGTACTGATCACTTCGCTGGCTACCCAGCAGCCTGATCGCAGCATCAACCTCGATGGCCCGCCACGCCAGGCCGCTTTTGATGCCGAAGGTAACCCGACTCAGGCCGCCCTGGGCTTCGCCAAGAAGTGCGGCGTCGACTTGAGCGAAATCGATCAAAGCGGCCCGAAACTGCGCTACAGCCAGAGCATCGCCGGCAAACCGACCGCGAGCCTGCTACCGACCATCGTCGAAGACTCGCTGAACGACCTGCCGATTCCCAAGCGCATGCGCTGGGGCGCTCGCAAGGAAGAATTCGTGCGTCCGACCCAGTGGCTGGTAATGCTGCTCGGTGACCAGGTCATCGACTGCACCATCCTTGCCCAGAAGTCCGGCCGCGATTCCCGTGGTCACCGCTTCCATCACCCGCAAAGCGTGCGCATCACCTCGCCAGCCAATTACCTGGCCGACCTGCGTGCAGCCTACGTGCTGGCCGATGCCCATGAGCGTCGCGCCCTGATCAGCAAGCGCACCGAAGAACTGGCGACCCTGCAGGAAGGTACTGCGATCGTACCGCCAGCCCTGCTCGACGAAGTGACCGCGCTGGTTGAATGGCCGGTGCCGCTGGTGTGCTCGTTCGAGGAACGCTTCCTCGAAGTGCCACAGGAAGCCCTGATCACCACCATGCAGGACAACCAGAAGTACTTCTGCCTGCTGGATGCCGACGGCAAGTTGCTGCCCCGTTTCATCACCGTGGCCAACATCGAAAGCAAAGACCCGCAGCAGATCATCGCCGGTAACGAGAAAGTGGTTCGTCCACGCCTGACCGACGCCGAGTTCTTCTTCAAGCAGGACAAGAAGCAGAAACTCGAAGATTTCAACCTGCGCCTGCAGAACGTGGTGTTCCAGGAGAAGCTGGGCAGCGTCTACGACAAGGCCGAGCGCGTTTCCAAACTGGCTGCGTTCATCGCTCAACGCATCGGCGGCAACGCTGCATGGGCGGCCCGCGCAGGCCTGCTGTCCAAGTGCGACCTGTCGACCGAAATGGTCGGTGAGTTCCCCGAGATGCAAGGTGTCGCCGGGTACTACTACGCCCTCAACGACGGCGAGCCGGAAGAAGTCGCCCTGGCGCTGAACGAGCAGTACATGCCGCGCGGTGCCGGTGCCGAACTGCCGACCACGATGACCGGTGCGGCCGTTGCCATCGCCGACAAGCTCGACACCCTGGTAGGCATCTTCGGGATCGGCATGCTGCCGACCGGCAGCAAAGACCCCTATGCCCTGCGTCGTGCAGCACTGGGTGTGTTGCGCATCCTGATCGACAAGAAGCTCGACCTCGACCTGAATGACGCCGTGGCTTTCGCCGTGAATGCATTTGGCACCAAGGTCAAGGTTGCCGGCCTGAATGACTCGGTGCTGGAGTTCATCTTCGATCGTCTGCGTGCCCGTTACGAGGACGAAGGCGTGGATGTCGCGACCTACCTGTCGGTGCGCGCCCTGAAACCAGGTTCTGCACTGGACTTCGATCAACGCGTGCAAGCCGTCCAGGCGTTCCGTCAGTTGCCGGAAGCTGCAGCACTGGCCGCGGTGAACAAGCGCGTGTCGAACCTGCTGAGCAAGGTCGAAGGCTCGGTCCCGACCGTCGTCGAAGCCAAGTACTTCGATAATGCCAACGAGTTCTCCCTGTATTCGGCGATTCAGCAGGCGGATCAGGCTGTCCAGCCGATGGCTGCGGCGCGTCAGTACAGCGAGTCCCTGGCTCGGCTGGCCGCCTTGCGCGAGCCGGTGGATGCATTCTTCGAAGCCGTAATGGTCAACGCCGATGACGCCAATGTGCGCGCCAACCGTTATGCGTTGCTGGCGCGTCTGCGTGGATTGTTCCTCGGCGTTGCCGATATTTCGTTGCTGGGCTGAGGGACTGCTGTTGAAACTGCTGATTCTTGATCGGGACGGGGTGATCAACCATGACTCCGACGCTTACATCAAGTCGGTGGAGGAGTGGATTCCACTCCCCGGTTCGATCGAGGCCATCGCGCAGTTGAGCAAGGCCGGCTGGACGGTAGCAGTCGCCACCAACCAGTCGGGCATTGCTCGCGGCTACTACGACATCGCCACCCTGGACGCCATGCACGAGCGCTTGCGCTCGCTGGTGGCGCAGCAGGGCGGTGAAGTCGGGCTGATCGTCTATTGTCCGCACGGGCCGGACGACGGTTGCAACTGCCGCAAGCCAAAACCCGGGATGTTGCAAAGCATCGCCGCTCATTACAACGTGTCGCTGACAAATCTATGGTTCGTCGGCGATAGTCTTGGTGACCTGGAAGCCGCCAAAGCCGTCGATTCTCAGCCCGTTTTGGTAAAGACCGGGAAGGGCGAAAAAACGCTGGGCAAGACTCTGCCGGTGGGGACCTTGATTTTTGACGATCTGGCGGCGATTGCCGCAGAACTTATCCACAACTAGAGCGTTTTCGATATTCCTGAACCAGGATTGATCGGGAGTGCGCTTTGTATAGACGGGCACAGCCCGCACGGTAAACGTCGCCATGTCGATACTGCAGGCCATCAGAACCTTCCTTTTTTATCTGTTGCTGGGCACCAGCTCTCTGCTTTGGTGCAGCCTGAGCTTTTTTATCGCGCCCTTTCTGCCGTTCAAGGCGCGCTATCGTTTCATTAACGTGTACTGGTGCCGCTGCGCGCTGTGGCTGAGTAAAGTGTTCCTGGGCATCAGTTATGAAGTCAAAGGCGCGCAGAACGTACCTGATCAGCCTTGCGTGGTTCAGTCGAACCACCAGAGCACCTGGGAAACATTTTTTCTCTCGGCGTATTTCGAACCCTTGAGCCAGGTGCTCAAACGCTCGCTGCTGTTTGTGCCGTTTTTCGGCTGGGCGATGGCCATGCTGCGGCCTATTGCGATTGATCGTGACAACCCGAAAGCCGCCCTCAAGCATGTGGCCAAGAAAGGCGATGAATTGCTCAAGGACGGCGTCTGGGTGCTGATTTTCCCTGAAGGCACTCGTGTGCCTTACGGCACCATCGGCAAGTTTTCCCGAGGTGGCACCGCATTGGCTGTAAATGCTGCCCTGCCGGTACTGCCTATTGCGCACAATGCCGGTAAATTTTGGCCGAAATCCGGCTGGGCCAAGAAGCAGGGCGTCATCACTGTGATCATCGGCGAGCCGATGTATGCAGCAGGAACAGGGCCTCGGGCCATTGCTGAATTGAACGACCGGGTCCAGGCCTGGAACGAGCAGATGCAGCGGGAAATGGGTTCGTTGCCACCTGCACCCCAGGCACCCGCGGCAAGCGATCAACTGGTTGTCTGAGATTCTGTGGATAAGCTGTGTACCGTTTCCCGGAAAATGTCCTGAATACGATCGTAACTTACTGATTTATATGTATATTTATTAATTGCTGAATATCTGTAAAAAGGTGCATAAGTTTTTTTTGGATGTAAAAAAACCGGCTGATATAGCCGGTTTTTTTATGAGCGAAATTCGTCGGTTCTGAGCACCTTGCGAAACAAAAAGGCCAACGCAAGCGTTGGCCTTTTTGTCTGGCTGGGTTATCTACACTGGATCAGAAGTCCAGATTCGAAACCGCCAAGGCATTGCTCTCGATGAAGTCACGGCGAGGCTCGACCGCATCACCCATCAGGGTGTTGAAGATCTGGTCCGCGCCAATGGCGTCTTCGATGGTCACCTTCAGCATACGGCGCTGCGCAGGGTCCATGGTGGTTTCCCACAGCTGATCCGGGTTCATCTCGCCCAGACCTTTGTATCGCTGAATGGTGTGCCGCTTGGTGCTTTCGGCCATCAGCCATTCAAGCGCTTCCTTGAACTCGGTGACGGCCTTCTTGCGTTCGCCACGCTGGATATACGCGCCTTCGTCGAGCAGAGTGCTCAACTGAGCGCCCAGGGAGACCACGGTCTTGTAATCGTTGCTGCCGAAGAAGTCGCGGTTGAACGTCACGTAGTTCGACAAACCGTGGGAGATCAGCTCGACCTCAGGCAGCCAAACGTTACGTTCACGGTCTTCACGCAGGCTGGCCTTATAGACCAGACCCGACTTCTCAACGGTACGCAGGCGAACTTCGAACTTGGCCAACCACTCCTGCATGGCTGCATGATCGGACAGTTGCTCCATGCTGACTGCAGGCAGGTAGATGAAGTGCTCGGTCAGCTCCTGAGGATACAGGCGCGACAGACGCTTGAGGGTCTTCATCACCAGGCGGAAATCATTCACCAGGCGCTCAAGGGCTTCACCAGAGATACCCGGTGCCTCTTCATTCAGGTGCAGGCTGGCATCTTCCAGGGCCGATTGCGTCATGTATTCTTCCATGGCGTCATCGTCTTTGATGTACTGCTCTTGCTTGCCTTTCTTGACCTTGTACAGCGGCGGCTGGGCGATGTAGATGTAGCCACGCTCGATCAGCTCGGGCAACTGACGGAAGAAGAAGGTCAGCAGCAAGGTACGGATGTGCGAACCGTCGACGTCAGCATCGGTCATGATGATGATGTTGTGATAACGCAGTTTCTCAATGTTGTACTCGTCACGACCGATGCCGCAGCCGAGCGCCGTGATCAAGGTGCCTACTTCCTGCGAAGAGATCATCTTGTCAAAGCGGGCTTTCTCAACGTTGAGAATCTTGCCCTTCAACGGCAGGATGGCCTGGGTACGACGATTACGTCCCTGCTTGGCGGAGCCGCCAGCAGAGTCACCTTCCACGAGATACAGTTCGGAAAGGGCAGGGTCTTTTTCCTGGCAGTCAGCCAGTTTGCCCGGCAGGCCGGCGATATCCAGCGCGCCCTTGCGACGGGTCATCTCACGGGCTTTACGTGCTGCTTCACGAGCACGGGCGGCGTCGATCATCTTGCCGACGACCAGCTTGGCTTCGTTCGGGTTTTCCAGCAGGAAGTCGGAGAAGTACTTGCCCATTTCCTGTTCGACAGCGGTCTTCACTTCGGAAGAAACCAGCTTGTCCTTGGTCTGGGAGCTGAATTTCGGATCCGGGACTTTCACCGAAATGATCGCGGTCAGGCCTTCGCGCGCATCGTCACCTGTAGTGGCAACTTTGTGCTTCTTCGCCAAGCCCTCGGCTTCGATGTAAGTGTTCAGGTTACGCGTCAACGCCGAACGGAAACCCACCAGGTGAGTACCGCCGTCGCGCTGTGGAATGTTGTTGGTGAAGCACAACAGGTTCTCGTTGAAGCTGTCGTTCCACTGCAGGGCGATTTCTACACCAATGCCATCTTCACGTTGGATGTTGAAGTGGAACACCTGGTTGACCGCAGTCTTGTTGGTGTTCAGGTATTCAACGAACGCGCGCAGGCCGCCTTCATATTTGAACAGCTCTTCCTTGCCGCTACGCTCATCCTTTAGGACGATGCCAACACCGGAGTTCAGGAACGACAGTTCACGAATCCGCTTGGCCAGGATGTCCCAGCTGAAGTGGATATTCTTGAAGGTCAGGTCGGAAGGCTTGAAGTGGATCTGGGTGCCAGTAGTTTCACTCTCGCCAACGATTTTCATCGGCTCTTTCGGAACGCCGTGGATATAGGTCTGTTCCCAGATCTTGCCACTGCGTCGTACTGTCAGGATAAGCTCTTCGGACAGGGCGTTCACAACCGACACACCTACACCGTGCAGACCGCCGGATACCTTGTAGGAGTTATCGTCGAACTTACCGCCGGCGTGCAGCACGGTCATGATGACCTCGGCTGCAGAAACGCCTTCTTCCTTGTGCACGTCAACCGGGATGCCACGGCCGTTGTCGCGAACGGTGATGGATTCATCCGGGTGAATAATAATGCTGATGTCGTCGCAGTGGCCGGCTAGAGCTTCGTCGATCGAGTTATCGACCACCTCGAACACCATGTGGTGCAGACCGCTGCCATCGTCGGTGTCACCAATGTACATACCGGGACGTTTGCGTACGGCATCCAGGCCTTTCAGCACTTTAATGCTCGTTGAGTCGTACGTATTTTCTTCGCTCAATGCCTTCACTCCCGATGGTCGTGGGTCTGGGTGATACGGCCCTGTTCCACGTGGAACAAAGCGACTGGCGTTTCCGTCTGCCAGCCTTCCCTCAATAATTCATGATCTACACAGGTGATAAATACCTGGCAGCGTAAGTCTTCCAACAAGCGGCAAAGCGCGCGGCGGTGGTGCTCATCCAATTCGGACGGCAGGTCATCCACCAGATAAATACACTGGCCGCGACGGGCTTGGCTGACCAAGTGCCCCTGGGCAATGCGCAATGCACAAACCACCAGCTTCTGCTGACCGCGGGACAAGATGTCCGCGGCGTTATGTGCGCCCAATCTGAGACGCAAATCAGCGCGTTGTGGTCCGGCCTGGGTATGGCCCATTTGCTGATCCCGTTGCACGGAACCGGCGAGCACTGCACTCAGTTCGCGGTCTTTGTCCCAGCCTCTGTAATAGCTGAGCGTCAAACCTTCAAGCTCAACCAACTCACTCAGGGTTTGTTCAAAGACTGGTTTCAGGGCTTTGATATAGGCGCGACGGTATTCATCGATTTCCGCGCTGGCCTGGCACAGTTCCCTGTCCCAAACCGCTTGCGAAACGGCGTCAAGTGTACCATGCCGCAGCCAAGAGTTTCTCTGGCGCAGGGCCTTCTGCAACCGTTGCCAGGTGGACATGAATCGTGGTTCCACGTGGAACACACCCCAGTCGAGGAACTGCCGACGAATCTTCGGCGCGCCTTCGAGCAGGCGGAAGCTGTCAGGGTTGATCAGCTGCAAAGGGAGGATCTCGGCCAGCTGGGCTGCGCTACGAGCGTTTTGTCCATCAATGCGGATCTGGAACTCACCCTGACGGTCGCGCGAGATCCCCAGCGCGCTATGGCCGCCTTCGGCTAGCTCGACTTGACCGAATACGGTGCACGCCAGCTGCTCGTACTGAATAACGGGGAGCAGCCGGGTGCTACGAAACGAACGGGCCAGGCCCAGCAGATGGATGGCTTCCAACACGCTGGTCTTACCGCTGCCGTTGGCGCCGTAGAGAATATTGATTCGAGGGGAGGGGGAGATGGTCACCGGGTGCAGATTGCGCACCGCGGTGACCGAGACGCGACTTAATGACATCTAGCTTCTGCTGAGCATGATTACAGACGCATCGGCATGACAACGTAGGCCGAGTCGTCGTTGTCGGACTCCTGCACCAGCGCGCTGCTGTTGGAGTCGGACAGAATGAGGCGAACCTGCTCAGTGGTCATCACGCCCAGCACGTCGAGCAAATAGCTGACGTTGAAGCCGATTTCCAGCGAGCCCCCGTTGTACTCAACGCCCACTTCTTCCTCTGCCTCTTCCTGCTCAGGGTTGTTGGCCTGAATCTTCAGCTGACCATTGGCCAGCTGCAGGCGGATGCCACGATACTTTTCGTTGGACAAAATCGCGGTGCGGCTGAAAGCTTCACGCAGTGCCTGACGATCGCCGAGAACCAGCTTGTCACCCCCTTTAGGCAGGACACGCTCGTAATCGGGGAATTTGCCGTCTACCAGTTTGGAGGTGAAGGTGAACTCACCTGTGGTAGCACGAATGTGGTGCTGGCCCAACACGATGCTGACGATGCCATCCGGCTCGGTGAGAAGACGCGCCAGTTCAAGGATGCCCTTGCGTGGCACGATCACCTGGTGACGATCCGGTTGACCGATATCCGCCTGCATCGAGCACATCGCCAGACGGTGGCCGTCGGTGGCCACAGCGCGGATGATTCCGGCCGACACTTCCAGAAGCATGCCATTGAGGTAATAGCGCACATCTTGCTGGGCCATGGCGAAGCTGGTGCGCTCGATCAGACGACGCAACTTGCTTTGCTCCAGGCTGCACGTCAGCGAACCTGGGCCTTCCTCAACAGTCGGGAAATCATTGGCTGGCAGCGTCGAGAGGGTAAAGCGGCTACGACCGGCTTTCACCACGAGCTTTTGCTCGTCGACCTTGATATCAATCAGCGCGTCATTCGGCAGGCTCTTGCAGATGTCCATCAACTTGCGCGCAGGCACAGTGATGGAACCCGGGTCTGCCGGCTCTTCGAGCTGTACACGACCGACCAGCTCGACTTCCAGGTCGGTACCGGTCAGCGACAGTTGCTGGCCTTCGACAACCAGCAGCACGTTGGAAAGCACCGGCAAGGTCTGTCGGCGTTCGACGACGCCTGCGACCAGTTGCAGGGGTTTCAACAGGGCTTCGCGTTGAATGGTGAAATGCATGGTCTAGTCCCTTGCCTTAATAAGCTGCGCTGGTGTCATCAAGTGGTCAGTGTACGCAGCAGGTTCTTGTAGTCCTCGCGGATGTCCGCGTCGGATTCCTTAAGTTCGTTGATCTTGCGGCAGGCGTGCAAAACCGTCGTATGGTCACGGCCGCCAAACACATCGCCGATTTCCGGCAGGCTGTGGTTGGTCAGCTCCTTGGACAATGCCATGGCCACCTGACGCGGACGTGCCACCGAGCGAGAACGACGCTTGGACAGCAGGTCGGAGATCTTGATCTTGTAGTACTCGGCGACCGTGCGCTGAATGTTATCCACAGAGACCAGTTTGTCTTGTAGCGCCAACAGATCCTTCAGGGATTCGCGGATCAACTCAATGGTGATATCGCGACCCATGAAGTGCGAGTGGGCGATCACGCGTTTAAGCGCGCCTTCCAGTTCTCGCACGTTGGAGCGAATGCGCTGGGCAATGAAGAACGCGGCGTCGTGTGGCAGATCAACCTTGGCCTGATCGGCCTTCTTCATCAGGATCGCGACACGGGTTTCCAGTTCCGGCGGTTCGACTGCAACCGTCAGGCCCCAGCCGAAACGGGACTTCAGGCGTTCTTCAAGGCCTTCGATTTCTTTCGGATAGCGGTCACTGGTGAGAATGACCTGCTGGCCACCTTCGAGCAAAGCGTTGAAGGTGTGGAAAAACTCTTCCTGAGAACGTTCCTTGCGGGCGAAGAATTGAATGTCATCGATCAACAGCGCATCCACCGAACGGTAAAAGCGCTTGAATTCGTTGATCGCATTCAGCTGCAACGCCTTGACCATGTCGGCCACGAAACGCTCGGAATGCAGGTACACGACCTTCGCATTCGGATTCTTCTTTAACAGGTGGTTACCCACAGCGTGCATCAAGTGGGTCTTACCCAAGCCAACACCACCATAAAGGAAGAGCGGGTTGTAGCCATGCTTGGGGTTGTCCGCAACCTGCCAGGCCGCAGCGCGAGCGAGTTGGTTGGACTTGCCCTCGACGAAGTTCTCGAAGGTAAACGTGCGGTTCAGGTAGCTGGTGTGCTTGAGCGCACCTTCGACCTGCACCGTGCGCTGTTCAGCGCGAATCGGGGCCTGTTGCGAACTGGCACCGGCCATCGGGTCGAAACTGTCCCGGGACGGTTCTTCGCTGACATCGGCAATTTTTTGCGTCGAGCGTTTGGTCTGCTGCGGGGCAGCTGGCGCAGGCGCAGGTGCACTCACCGGAGCCTGTGCGGCCTGAGCCTGGGAAGCGGCGGCGGCCAGCGGAGCATTGGGTGCCGCCCGCGGCGCCGAACTGCGTTTGCTGCCTATTAATAAGGACAGCGCCGGCATCGAGCCATTGCCATGCTCATCCAGCAGCTCAAGAACACGACCCAGATACTTTTCGTTGACCCAGTCGAGAACAAAACGATTCGGCGCGTAGACACGCAGCTCGTCGCCTTCGGCTTCGACCTGTAGTGGACGGATCCAAGTGTTGAATTGTTGGGCAGGCAGCTCATCGCGCAAAAGCTCCACGCACTGCTGCCAAAGTTCCACTGACACGGATATCCCCTAAGTTGAAAGCCGGTGAGGCAAAAACAAGCGGCCATTGTAACGATCAGGCGCCGACTTATCCACACGAAGGTTGTTCATCCACCAAGAAGAATCAACGCTTTATAGGGAAAAAAGGCGACCAATGGTCTGTGCATAAGCTCTGTGGATAACCGGGGTTAAGGTCATTGCACAAGTAGGGGGGAAACTCGGTGGATAACCTACCTGTGGATAAACATGCCTTTCACCCACAGCTTATCCGACAGCGCAGCACAGGCTGACCACCGTTTACCACGGTAGTTGTCATTCTCTGTACACCGCGTTTTACCTGGCCCCAAGGCAGTTATCCACAGCAAAGTGCCTGCCTAGCTTTTATAAGCTTTACAAAAAAGCTTTAAATACTTTCCTTCTTTATTTCTATATCTACAGGTTGGTCAGGCACCGGGAATCGCCAGCAGATCTATTTATAAGGAAACGCTGGTTGGAAATTGACCTAGAGGCTTGCTTTCTCTAGAATCCCCGGTCTCTTAAAACGGGGGCCATTCCGGCCCGTTGTGGACGAACCAGGTAACACGACAATGAAACGTACTTTCCAACCAAGCACTATCAAACGCGCTCGTACCCACGGTTTCCGTGCTCGCATGGCTACCAAAAACGGTCGCGCCGTCCTGTCGCGTCGTCGCGCCAAAGGTCGTGCGCGTCTGGCAGTTTGATAATCCGGCACTGGAGGTGAGTCAGGACTTCAGTCGGGAGAAGCGTTTGCTTACCCCCCGGCATTTCAAGGCAGTCTTTGACTCCCCTACCGGCAAGGTTCCGGGGAAAAATCTCCTGCTCCTTGCGCGCAATAACGATCTTGATCACCCCCGTCTCGGGCTGGTTATCGGGAAAAAGAGCGTAAAGCTCTCCGTCGAGCGCAATCGCCTCAAACGTCTGATGCGCGAATCGTTCCGTCTGCACCAGGAATCACTGGTCGGTTGGGACATTGTTATCGTCGCGCGCAAAGGTTTGGGTGACGTAGAAAACCCCGAATTGATTCAGCATTTCGGCAAACTCTGGAAGCGTCTGGCACGCAGCACGCCAGTACCAGCAGTCAAAACCGAAACTGTAGGGGTAGACAGTCCCGATGCGTAAACTGGCACTCGTTCCGATCCAGTTTTATCGCTATGCCATTAGTCCCCTGATGGCCAGTCACTGTCGCTTCTACCCCAGTTGTTCCTGCTACGCGTATGAAGCCATAGAAAATCATGGCCTTCTGCGCGGTGGCTGGCTGACCTTTCGTCGTTTAGGTCGCTGTCATCCGTGGAATCCCGGTGGTTATGACCCGGTTCCATCTATCCCTACCTCCCGTTCTTCTTCGATGGCCGAGTAATCATGGATATCAAACGCACGATCCTGATCGTCGCCCTGGCAATCGTGGCCTACGTTATGGTCCTTAAATGGAACCAGGACTACGGTCAAACTGCCCTGCCGACTCAGAATGTTGCTTCCAGTACTACCGCACCGGGCCTACCGGATACGGCGACTGGCAATAATGCTTCTGTCAGTGACGACATTCCGCGCGCCCCAAGCGATACCAGTGCAACTGCTCCTGCTGAAACTCCGGTAGCGGCAAGCAAAGACCTCATCCGCATCAAAACGGATGTGCTCGACCTGGCAGTCGATCCACAGGGTGGTGACGTTGCCCAACTGACACTGCCGCTGTATCCACGTCGCCAGGACCATCCGGAAATTCCGTTCCAGTTGTTCGACAACGGCAATGAGCGCACTTATCTGGCTCAAAGTGGTTTGATCGGCACCAACGGTCCGGACGCGAACCCGGCCGGTCGTCCGGTTTACTCCTCGGAGAAGAAGGTTTACCAGCTGGCTGATGGCCAGGACCAAATGGTCGTGGACCTGAAGTTCAGCAAGGACGGCGTCAATTACATCAAGCGTTTCACCGTGAAACGTGGCCTGTATGACGTAACCGTTTCGTATCTGATCGACAACGAGAGCGCTCAACCCTGGTCTGGCGCGATGTTTGCCCAACTCAAGCGTGACGCCAGCGGTGACCCATCCTCGACTACGGCCACCGGTACTGCCACTTATCTGGGCGCTGCCCTGTGGACAAGTAACGAGCCGTACAAGAAAGTGTCCATGAAAGACATGGACAAGGCCCAGCTGAAGGAAACAGTCAGCGGTGGTTGGGTTGCCTGGTTGCAGCATTACTTCGTAACAGCTTGGATTCCGGCGAAAGGCGAAAACAACGTCGTTCAGACCCGTAAAGACAGCAAAGGCAACTACATCATCGGCTTCACCGGTCCGGCAATTACTGTCGCGCCAGGTGCCAAAGCTGAAACCAGTGCGGTTCTCTACGCAGGTCCGAAAAGCCAGGCTGTGCTGAAAGAGTTGTCCCCAGGCCTGGAACTGACCGTCGACTACGGCATCCTGTGGTTCATTGCCCAGCCGATTTTCTGGCTGTTGCAACATATCCACGCGTTGGTCGGTAACTGGGGCTGGTCGATTATCTTCCTGACCATGCTGATCAAGGGGATCTTCTTTCCACTGTCGGCTGCCAGCTACAAATCCATGGCACGTATGCGTGCAGTGGCACCGAAACTGGCCGCGCTGAAAGAGCAACATGGCGACGACCGGCAGAAAATGTCGCAAGCCATGATGGAGCTGTACAAGAAAGAGAAGATCAATCCGCTGGGTGGTTGCTTGCCAATCCTCGTGCAGATGCCGGTTTTCCTTTCCCTGTATTGGGTTCTGCTGGAAAGCGTGGAAATGCGCCAGGCGCCGTTCATGCTGTGGATTACTGACCTGTCCATCAAGGATCCGTTCTTCATTCTGCCGATCATCATGGGCGCAACCATGTTCATCCAGCAGCAGTTGAACCCGACTCCACCGGATCCGATGCAGGCCAAGGTGATGAAGCTGATGCCAATCATCTTCACCTTCTTCTTCCTGTGGTTCCCGGCTGGTCTGGTGCTGTATTGGGTAGTCAACAACTGCCTGTCCATCGCCCAACAGTGGTACATCACGCGTAAAGTCGAAGCGGCTACTAAAGCAGCAGCCTGATTTACACTGTGGATAACCACTCAGAACGCCCCCTAGTGGGGCGTTTTGCTATCTGTCATTTTTGTCTGGATATCGGTTTATGAGCGTTCCTCGTGAAACCATCGCCGCTGTCGCAACTGCACAAGGTCGCGGTGGCGTGGGCATCGTGCGCATTTCGGGGCCACTGGCCAGTGTTGCTGCCAAAGCCTTCAGCGGCCGCGAACTGAAACCCCGATATGCCCATTACGGACCTTTCCTCGACGGCAACGAAGAGGTGCTGGACCAGGGACTGGCCCTGTATTTCCCGGGCCCGAATTCGTTCACCGGCGAGGATGTGCTGGAACTTCAGGGCCACGGCGGCCCGGTCGTCCTGGACATGTTGCTCAAGCGCTGCCTGGAACTGGGGTGTCGTCTGGCTCGCCCGGGCGAGTTCAGCGAACGGGCATTCCTCAACGACAAACTCGATCTGGCCCAGGCCGAAGCTATCGCTGACCTGATCGAAGCCAGTTCCGCACAGGCAGCGCGAAATGCGCTGCGTTCCCTGCAGGGAGCTTTTTCCCAGCGGGTGCATAACCTTACCGAGCAGTTGATTGGCCTGCGGATCTACGTTGAAGCGGCCATCGACTTCCCGGAGGAGGAAATCGACTTCCTCGCCGATGGCCATGTCCTGAGCATGCTCGACAAAGTGCGAGACGAGTTATCCACAGTACTGCGTGAGGCCGGGCAGGGTGCCTTGCTGCGCGACGGCATGACCGTAGTCATTGCCGGTCGACCGAATGCCGGTAAATCCAGCCTGCTGAATGCCCTGGCGGGTCGCGAGGCTGCGATTGTCACCGAGATTGCCGGTACTACCCGGGACATTCTTCGCGAACATATCCACATCGATGGCATGCCGCTTCATGTAGTCGATACGGCCGGTCTGCGGGATACCGATGATCATGTGGAGAAAATCGGAGTGGAAAGGGCGTTGAAGGCCATTAGCGAAGCGGATCGGGTGCTGCTGGTAGTCGATGCCACCGCGCCGGAAGCGCTTGATCCGTTTGCCTTATGGCCCGAATTCCTCGAAGTGCGCCCGGACCCGGCCAAGGTCACATTGATCCGCAACAAGGCTGACCTGACAGGCGAAGCCATTGCACTGGAAGTCAGCGAGGATGGCCATGTCACTATCAGCCTGAGTGCCAAGTCCGCCGGCGCCGGCCTGGAACTGCTGCGAGATCACCTCAAGGCGTGCATGGGCTACGAGCAAACTTCTGAAAGCAGCTTCAGTGCCCGTCGACGCCACCTTGAGGCGTTACGCCATGCCAGCGCATCCCTCGAGCACGGTCGCGCGCAGCTGACACTGGCAGGTGCCGGGGAGTTGCTGGCCGAGGATCTGCGCCAGGCGCAGCACTCCCTGGGAGAAATCACCGGTGCGTTCAGCTCCGATGATTTACTGGGGCGGATATTTTCGAGTTTTTGTATAGGCAAGTAAAAAAAGGGCTGGGGATAGGTTATCCACAGCCCTTTTTCTGACTGTTACTTACCAGTTATAGGTAATCGAGCCCAGTAACGTTCGGCTTTCGCCCCAATAGCACCGCCCCGCATCATTACACCCAGCCACATACTCCTTGTCGAAGACGTTCTTTGCATTCACGTCGACCGTCCAGTTGCGATCAATCTGATAACCCACGGCCGCATCCACCAGGGTGACATCACCCGCATCCAGCTTTCCGTACAGGGACGGCGCCGTGTAGGCGAACGCGCTGTCGAAGTACCGCACACCGCCACCTGCATATAGCCCCTTGAGGCTGCCTTCGAGGAAGCGATACTTGGCCCAAACCGACGCCTGATTGCGCGGAACCCCCGTCATCTGGTGATCCTTCACCAGCGAAGTGGCGGAGTCCTTGGTGATGCGTGCATCGGTGTAGGTGTAGGCCGCCGTCACATTCAGATTTGGCGTCAGGTTGCTGTTGAGTTCCAGCTCCACGCCTTTGGCACGGCTTTCACCCACTTGGCGATAGGTGGAAGTGGTTGCGTCGAAGTAGGTGTCGTCTTTCTTGCGCAAGTCATACACCGAGGCGGTGAAGGCCGTGTCCCAGCCGATGGGTTCGTATTTCAGACCCACTTCATACTGGCTGCTGGTGATCGGGTCCAAGGGTGCACCCGAGTTGGAGATCTGCTGCACGGGCACAAACGCAGTGGAATAGCTGACGTACGGCGTCAGGCCGTTGTCGAACTGGTACATCACGCCGCCCTGGTAGGTGAACTTCCTGTCCTCAGAACTGATATTGCTGGCCGAGGCTACTTTGTCGCGGAAATCGCTGTCCACCCAGTCCTGACGACCTCCCAACAAGAAAAGCCAGTGATCGTACTTGCTCTGGATCTGCGCATAGGCACCTTGCATTTGCTGTTCCAGCAAAGTGTTCTGCACCGCGATGGGGGTCAACGGATCGCGCAGGTAAACCGGGTTATATATGTCGATTGGCCCGACGAAGCCTGCATTCCAGTCCTGATTGAAGGAAGTGCGATCAAAGCTGCCGCCAAACAGTACGGTGTTTTCCAGGCCGCCCACCTCGAACTTGCCTTCCAGCTGGTTATCCAGCGAATACACCATCGACTTGTTGAAGCGGTCATAGGCAGTCACGTTCAGGCGGGTACCAAAGCCTGCATTATTCAGATTGCCGGGCCAGGTTTCGTGACGGGTGATCCTGGACTGCATGTAGCGCGAGTTCTGCCGAAACTGCCAGTCGTCATTGAAGCTGTGGGTAAATTCATATCCGGTGCTCCACGTTTCCCTTTCGAAGGTGTTCCAGTCCGGGTCGCCGAGCATGGTGTCCTTGGATAACTTGCCATTGGGATTGTTCAGTAAGGTACCTGCGGCAGGCAGACCGAGCTCCATGTTGGTGTGATCCTTCTGGTAGTTGGCCAGCAGGGTCAAGGTGTTGTAGTCATCGAAGTTGAGGGTCAAGGAGGGGGCGATGTAGATCCGATCATCTGGCACGTGATCAGTCTGGGTGTCGGCATTGCGTCCCAGCATTACCATCCGGCCGAGAATGTTGCCGCTGTCATTGAGCGCACCGGACACGTCGACACCCAATTGGCGACGATTGTTGGAACCGTAGCCCAACTGCACCTCGCCCTGGGGGGCGGCAGTCGGGCGTTTGCTCACGATGTTGACCAGGCCACCAGGGGCGTTTTCGCCATAAAGCAATGAGGAAGGACCGCGAAAAATCTCTACCCGCTCCAGCCCGTACGGTTCGGTGCTGGTGTCGTACCGATTGCCTTGCACCCGCAAGCCATCTCGCAACAGACCATATCCATAGTCGGTAGCGTTAAAACCACGGATGAAAAACAGGTCGCCGGCGAGGCTATCGCCCGCGGCAAAGGGCGGCGCAAAAATGCCGGGGACGTAACCCAGCACATCGGTAAGGGTCTGGGATTTTTGATCCCTGATCCGCTGACTGGTGACCACCGACACCGAGCGCGGGGTTTCAGACAGCGGTGTGCTGGTCTTGGTCCCGACTCGACTATTTTTTGCGTTGTAGCCAACGTCTGCCGAGTAGTCGAGGCTCATTTGACCAGGTTGCGCGGCATTGATATTGGTGGCGCCCAGGACCAGGGGCCCATTCTCTGGTACTGGCTGGAGTGTGTAGCTGCCGGGAGCACTCGGCACCGCCTGCAACCCAGAGCCTTCGAGTAACACCTGGAAACCCTCATCGATCGAGTAGTTACCTGCCACCCCCCCGGTTCGCAACCGAGCGGTCTGCTGCGGCGAGAACGACAGGATCACATTGGCCGCCGCCGCGAACTGACTCAGCGCTCCATCCAGTGGTCCCGCGTCAATGGTAAAGCGTTGAGAAGAACTGGCTGCCATTGCGTGGGGTGTCAGCAGGCAACCTGCAGCACTGGTCATCAATAAACCGTAGGCGAGGCAGTGGTGGGAAAAACGCTTGCGGAACGTAGGAAGACGCATGAGTGGATGAGCCCTGAAGGTGGCGAAAAGCCGCGTGAGTCGCGATTACCTGTAGGGCCGTGTCAGGATAAAAAAAGATAACCCTGTCGCTACCTATTTTTCTCCAGGCTCAGCCAGCGTGACCGACCGACACCCAGTAACGGGTGAAATAGCGCACGCTAATGGGCAAGGAGGCTTGCAGATTGGCCAGCACAGCGTCGGTAGCGTCCAGTCGAAAAGTCCCGGAAACCCGCAACTTCGCAGCCCCCTCATCACAGTGGATAACGCCCGGCCGATATCGAGCCAGTTCCCCCAGCACCTCACCCAGCGGGGTATCCAATACGATGAGCTGGCCGTTGATCCAGGCTGCTTGCGATGACCTATAAGGGTGAATGGCACCTAAGCGGTCACTGCGCAAATCGATGCCTTCTCCTGCCTGGAGTATTCGCGAACCAGTGGAAGCCCTGGTTGGTCGCACGTTCACCCGGTCCTCCAATACACCAACACGTGTCGAGCCTGAAAATTGCTGCACCGAAAAACGTGTGCCCAACGCCTGTATCCGACCATCGCGGGTTTCGACGATGAAGGGCCGTTGGTCGCCGAGCTTGCCAGTGCTTACAAGAATTTCCCCGGAGCGCAATCGAATCAACCGTTGCTGATCATCGAACAGCACATCCACTGCGGTCTGGGTGTTCAGGTGCAACTGAGTACCATCGGCCAGCTCGATTTCCCGGCGTTGACCCACCTTGGTTGAGTAATCCGCCCAGACGTTACCCAGCGTCGTGTATTTCTGAGCGTTCCAACCGACATAGCCGGTGCCGGCGCCTAACAGCAAGAGTTTGAGCATCTGCCGACGATTTTGGCCAGGAGTCAGGGCGCGTCTAGCCAGATCCCTGGGCATTGTCCCCAAGTGCCTTTGCATTTGCTCCAGGTGGTTCCACGCGGCGAGGTGCGCTGGATTGCTGTCCACCCACCGCTGCCAGGCTTGTTGCTGTGCTGGCGTAGGCGGTTCGGCCTGGAACTGCACGTACCAGCCTGCAGCCGCTTCGAACACTTGACGATCCGGCGCCGTAGCCATCACAGGCCTGCCATGATCAAGGAACATTCAGTAAGAGCACGGACCATGTGTTTCTTCACTGTTGTCAGCGACACTTTGAGCTCTGCTGCAATCTGTTGATAAGTCAGCCCCTCGATCTGCGACAGCATAAAGATTCGCTGCGTGCGTATTCCCAGGCTGGCCAGGGCTTTATCCACAGCTATCAGGGTTTCGATAATGAGCGCCTTGTCCTCCTCACTGATGACCATAATTTCGGGCCTGGCTGCCAATGTTTCCAGGTAGGCCAGCTCGATAGCGCGTCGACGATAACGGTCAATCACCAACCCTCTGGCTACCGTTGCCAGATAGTCTCGGGGTTCGCGAATGTGCATGGCACTACGTGAGCCCAGGATGCGCACAAAGGTGTCATGTGCGACATCCGCGGCATCGCACGCATCATGCAGCTTGCCCTTGAGCCATCCATACAACCAGGAATGGTGCTGCTCGTAGATGTGCTGAACGGCTGCCGTATGGGTGGGTAGGGACATAAGGGCATCAGGCTGGTTAATGATAATGGCTATTATTAGCTTCCACTGCGCCGTCCCACAATAGTGATCACCACGCAAAGCTCCCCCTTCAAATTTACTTTTTTCAATCGCTCGCGCCCGGCGGGAAGGTGTCTGGGGGGAGTTTTTTTTGCCGTCATTTCTAGAAAACTTCAAAAAACTGTGGATTAAGCCCTGTGAATAACTGCCACTAAGGGCAGTTGATAACAGGGTCTGAAAACTGAATATAACTGCCCCTGTGGATAACCACCCCTTTCATCCACAGGCTTAAACCGGTTATCCAAGGGCCTCATTGGCACATGGACACAGGGTTTTGAATCTCTGTACACATTGAATAATATGGCCTGTAGCGTTTTATCCACAGAAACATGCCTCAGTAGAAATAAACATAAAAACAAAGATTTAATAAATTTCTCTCTTTTTAATTTCTATAACCCTGACTTCTCCACAGCTGGTTAAATTTTGTGCAAAGGGTTCTTTAGAAACGGCGAAGTCCCTATACTTGTCGACCAGGTCCAGAAACCTGAGCTCAAACTATTCCTGATTACCCAACTGAAAGCAGGCACGAGGTGCGTGGTGGATTTCCCTTCCCGTTTTGAAGTGATCGTCATCGGCGGCGGTCATGCCGGTACCGAGGCAGCACTGGCCTCAGCACGTATGGGGGCAAAAACCCTGTTGCTGACGCATAACGTGGAAACCCTCGGAGCCATGAGCTGCAATCCCGCTATTGGCGGCATTGGCAAAAGTCACCTGGTCAAGGAAATTGACGCCCTGGGCGGCGCGATGGCCATGGCTACTGACAAAGGCGGCATTCAGTTTCGCGTGTTGAACAGCCGCAAAGGCCCGGCCGTGCGTGCAACTCGCGCTCAAGCCGATCGGGTTCTGTACAAGGCAGCTGTCCGCGAAATCCTGGAAAACCAGCCGAACCTGTGGATATTTCAACAAGCGGCCGATGACGTCATCGTCGAGCAGGATCAGGTGCGAGGTGTCGTTACCCAAATGGGCCTGCGCTTTCTGGCAGATTCGGTGGTACTGACCACCGGCACCTTCCTGGGTGGACTTATCCACATCGGCATGCAGAATTTTTCCGGCGGTCGTGCCGGTGATCCGCCCTCAATCGCCCTGGCTCAACGTCTGCGTGAGTTGCCGCTGCGGGTGGGACGCCTGAAAACCGGAACGCCGCCGCGCATCGACAGCCGCTCAGTCGATTTTTCGAAGATGACCGAGCAAGCCGGCGATACCCCGATTCCGGTGATGTCGTTCATGGGCTCCAAGGAGCAGCACCCGCGGCAGGTGAGCTGCTGGATTACCCATACCAACGCCCGCACCCACGAAATCATTGCCGCCAACCTTGATCGGTCGCCGATGTACTCGGCCGCCGGGATGATCGAGGGCATCGGGCCGCGTTATTGCCCATCGATCGAAGACAAGATCCATCGCTTTGCCGACAAGGAAAGCCATCAGGTATTCATCGAACCTGAAGGTTTGACCACCAACGAGCTGTATCCCAACGGGATTTCCACTTCGTTGCCGTTCGACGTGCAATTACAAATCGTGCAGTCGATCCGCGGCATGGAAAACGCGCACATTGTTCGCCCGGGTTATGCGATCGAATACGACTATTTCGATCCCCGCGACCTGAAGTACAGCCTGGAAACCAAAGTAATCGCCGGCCTGTTTTTTGCCGGGCAAATCAACGGCACCACCGGTTACGAAGAAGCCGGCGCCCAGGGTTTGCTGGCCGGAGCCAACGCTGCACTGCGTGCACAAGGCAAAGATGCCTGGTGCCCGCGTCGCGACGAGGCGTACATTGGAGTACTGGTCGACGACCTGATTACCCTGGGTACTCAGGAACCGTACCGGATGTTTACCTCCCGTGCGGAGTACCGCCTGATCCTGCGCGAAGACAACGCCGACCTGCGCCTGACCGAAAAAGGTCGCGAGCTGGGACTGGTGGACGACGCCCGCTGGGCGGCGTTCTGCACCAAACGCGAAAGCATTGCGCTGGAAGAACAACGTTTGAAAAGTACCTGGGTACGCCCGGGTACCGAGCAGGGCGATGCCATTTCCGAGAAATTCGGCACCCCGCTGACTCACGAATACAATTTGCTCAACCTGCTGAGCCGTCCGGAAATCGACTACGCTGGCCTGATCGCCGTGACCGGTGGGGGTGCAGAAGATCCACAGGTTGCCGAGCAGGTCGAGATCAAGACCAAGTACGCCGGCTACATCGACCGGCAGCAGGACGAAATTGCTCGTCTGCGGGCCAGCGAAGACACCAAATTGCCTGTGGATATCGATTACACGAATATCTCCGGTCTCTCCAAGGAGATCCAGAGCAAACTCGGTGCGACCCGTCCTGAGACACTTGGCCAGGCGTCACGTATTCCCGGCGTTACCCCGGCAGCCATTTCGCTGTTGATGATTCATTTGAAAAAACGCGGCGCGGGCCGTCAGTTGGAGCAAAGCGCTTGAGTTCGTTGGTCACCTCGCAACATGCCGAAGAGTTATCCACAGGTGCGCGCCAGCTCGGTGTCACACTGACCGAGACCCAGCACGCACAGCTGCTGGGTTATCTCGCCCTGTTGATCAAATGGAACAAGGCCTACAACCTGACCGCCGTCCGAGATCCGGATGAAATGGTTTCCCGCCACCTGCTCGACAGTTTGAGCGTGATGTCTTTCGTCCAAGACGGTCGCTGGCTCGACGTCGGCAGCGGCGGCGGGATGCCCGGCATCCCGTTGGCCATCCTGTTTCCGCAGTCGCAAGTGACCTGCCTCGACAGCAACGGCAAGAAAACCCGGTTCCTGACCCAGGTCAAACTCGAGCTGAAACTGGACAACCTGCAAGTTATCCACAGTCGCGTCGAAGCCTTCCAGCCTGCCGAGCCATTCAACGGGATCATCTCCCGGGCTTTCAGCAGCATGGAAAACTTCAGCAACTGGACTCGCCACCTCGGCGACAGCAACACACGTTGGCTGGCAATGAAGGGCGTTCATCCGGCCGATGAGCTGGTAGCATTGCCGGCAGACTTCCACCTCGATAGCGAACACGCCCTGGCCGTACCTGGTTGCCAAGGCCAACGCCATCTGCTGATACTGCGCCGCACGGCATGATTGGGAACAAAAGCAAGAATGGCTAAGGTATTCGCGATTGCGAACCAGAAAGGTGGTGTGGGTAAAACCACCACCTGCATTAACCTCGCAGCATCCCTGGTCGCTACCAAGCGTCGGGTGCTGTTGATCGATCTAGATCCACAGGGCAACGCCACCATGGGTAGCGGTGTGGACAAGCACGGCCTGGAAAATTCGGTCTACGACCTGTTGATCGGTGAGTGTGACCTGGCTCAGGCCATGCACTACTCCGAGCACGGTGGTTACCAACTGCTGCCGGCCAACCGTGACCTGACTGCGGCCGAAGTGGTTCTGCTGGAAATGCAGATGAAGGAGAGTCGTCTGCGCAGCGCGCTGGCGCCTATCCGCGAGAACTACGATTACATTTTGATCGACTGCCCACCTTCGCTGTCGATGCTCACGCTCAACGCCCTGGTTGCCGCTGACGGGGTAATTATCCCCATGCAGTGTGAATATTTCGCACTCGAAGGCCTGAGCGACCTTGTGGATAACATCAAGCGCATCGCCGAGCTGCTTAATCCGAACCTGAAGGTCGAAGGCCTGCTGCGGACCATGTACGACCCGCGACTGAGCCTGATGAACGACGTGTCGGCGCAGCTCAAGGAGCATTTTGGCGATCAGCTCTACGACACCGTCATTCCGCGCAACATCCGCTTGGCTGAAGCGCCGAGTTACGGCATGCCGGCGCTGGCGTACGACAAATCATCGCGGGGCGCCATTGCCTACCTGGCTTTGGCGGGCGAGATGGTTCGTCGCCAACGCAAAAATTCACGTACAGCCGCTGCTCAGGCAACTTAAGGAATCCCCATGGCCGTCAAGAAACGAGGTCTCGGACGTGGACTGGATGCACTGCTGAGCGGTCCTACCGTCAGTTCGCTGGAAGAGCAGGCGGTCCAGGCTGATCAGCGCGAACTGCAGCACCTGCCGCTGGACCTGATCCAGCGGGGCAAGTATCAGCCGCGCCGGGACATGGATCCCCAGGCGCTGGAGGAGCTGGCGCAGTCCATCAAGGCCCAGGGCGTGATGCAACCGATTGTGGTTCGTCCAATCGGCGGCGGGCGTTTTGAAATCATTGCCGGCGAGCGTCGTTGGCGTGCGAGCCAGCAGGCTGGCCAGGAAACGATCCCCGCAATGGTGCGTGACGTGCCGGACGAGACTGCGATCGCCATGGCGCTGATCGAGAACATCCAGCGCGAAGACCTGAATCCAGTCGAGGAGGCGGTGGCCCTGCAGCGTTTGCAGCAGGAATTCCAGCTGACCCAGCAGCAGGTGGCAGAAGCGGTGGGTAAATCCCGCGTGACCGTAGCCAACCTGCTACGCTTGATCGCGTTGCCCGAAGTAATCAAGACCATGCTGTCCCATGGGGATCTGGAAATGGGCCACGCTCGTGCGTTGCTCGGTTTACCGGAGAATCAGCAGGTTGAAGGGGCGCGACATGTTGTCGCACGGGGGCTGACCGTGCGCCAAACCGAGGCACTGGTTCGGCAGTGGTTGAACGGCAAACCGGAGCCTGTTGAACCGGCTAAACCAGACCCGGATATCGCCAGGCTCGAGCAGCGCCTGGCCGAGCGCCTGGGCTCTGCGGTGCAGATCAGGCACGGAAAGAAGGGCAAGGGCCAGTTGGTGATTGGCTACAACTCCCTGGATGAGCTCCAGGGTGTCCTTGCACACATTCGCTGAAACATTTCCTCATGTAGCGAGCAGTCGGAAATCACTACCTGACAGTTGAATAGGGGCTGAACCGCCCCTATACTCTGCGCGCATTTTGTCGGCACAAATTATGCCAAGTTATTGAATTCTGGCAGCCGACCATTGGAGAGCAAAAGTGATGGAAAGCCGCACGCCAAACCGCTTGCCGTTCCATCGCCTGGCAGTTTTTCCGGTGTTAATGGCTCAATTTGTCGTTTTGCTGATCGCCGCTTTGGCGCTCTGGCAATGGCACGGGGTCGTTGCCGGGTACTCGGGACTTTGCGGAGGCCTGATAGCCTTGCTGCCCAATGTTTATTTCGCTCACAGGGCATTTCGGTTTTCCGGCGCCCGAGCAGCCCAAGCCATCGTCCGGTCTTTTTATGCCGGTGAGGCGGGCAAACTGATTTTGACGGCAGTGCTCTTTGCATTGACGTTTGCAGGTGTGAAGCCATTGGCGCCGCTAGCTGTATTTGGCGTCTTCGTGTTGACCCAACTGGTCAGCTGGTTCGCGCCCCTGCTGATGAGAACAAGACTTTCGAGACCTTAGGGCGTTTGAGGCAACCATGGCAGAGACAACCGCTTCGGGCTATATCCAGCACCACTTGCAGAACCTGACCTTCGGTCAGCACCCAACAAGCGGGTGGGGTTTTGCCCACACCGCAGCAGAGGCCAAAGAAATGGGCTTCTGGGCTTTCCACGTCGATACTCTCGGCTGGTCGGTCGCTTTGGGTCTGATTTTCGTTCTTCTTTTCCGCATGGCGGCAAAGAAAGCGACATCCGGTCAGCCTGGTGCTTTGCAGAACTTCGTTGAAGTATTGGTCGAATTCGTCGATGGCAGCGTGAAAGACAGCTTCCATGGCCGTAGCCCGGTGATCGCACCGCTGGCACTGACCATCTTCGTCTGGGTCTTCCTGATGAACGCCGTCGACCTGATCCCGGTTGACTGGATTCCTCAGCTGGCCATCCTGATCACGGGTGATGCGCACATTCCTTTCCGTGCCGTATCCACCACTGACCCGAACGCTACCCTGGGCATGGCCCTGTCGGTGTTCGCGTTGATCATTTTCTACAGCATCAAGGTCAAGGGCATCGGCGGCTTCATCGGCGAACTGACCCTGCACCCTTTCGGCAGCAAGAACATCTTCGTTCAAGCCCTGCTGATTCCGGTGAACTTCCTGCTGGAGTTCGTGACGCTGATCGCCAAGCCTATCTCCCTGGCACTGCGTCTGTTCGGCAACATGTACGCCGGCGAGCTGGTCTTCATTCTGATTGCTGTGATGTTCGGCAGCGGTCTGCTCTGGCTTAGCGGCCTGGGCGTAGTTCTGCAGTGGGCGTGGGCTGTGTTCCACATCCTGATCATCACCCTGCAGGCGTTTATCTTCATGATGCTGACCATCGTCTACCTGTCGATGGCGCACGAAGAGAACCATTAAGACCAGTCTCGACTGGTCTGATGTCCCACCCGGTCAAACGGGTGGGTGCCCTAACAGGGCTATGAAACGATTTGTTTTACCGCTTTAAAATCTAAAAAACCTAAACCATACGACGTAAAAGTCGGGAGGAAAGATGGAAACTGTAGTTGGTCTAACCGCTATCGCTGTTGCACTGTTGATCGGCCTGGGCGCACTGGGTACCGCAATTGGTTTCGGCCTGTTGGGTGGCAAGTTCCTGGAAGGCGCAGCGCGTCAGCCAGAGATGGTTCCAATGCTGCAAGTTAAAATGTTCATCGTTGCCGGTCTGCTCGACGCCGTAACCATGATCGGTGTTGGTATCGCTCTGTTCTTCACTTTCGCGAACCCATTCGTTGGTCAACTCGCTGGCTAATTACTCGCCTTCGAGTAATTGGTGTGATGTGCAACGAACGAGCGAGGTGTTGGCGTGAACATTAATGCAACCCTGATTGGCCAGTCCGTTGCGTTCTTCATTTTTGTACTGTTTTGCATGAAGTTCGTGTGGCCTCCGGTCATCGCGGCTTTGCACGAACGTCAGAAGAAGATCGCGGATGGACTGGACGCTGCCGCCCGAGCAGCTCGCGACCTGGAGCTGGCCCAAGATAAAGCGGGTCAGCAACTGCGCGAAGCGAAAGCTCAGGCAGCCGAAATCATTGAGCAAGCCAAGAAACGCGGTAACCAGATTGTTGAAGAGGCCGTTGAAAAGGCCCGTATCGACGCTGACCGTGTGAAGGTTCAGGCTCAGGCCGAGATCGAACAGGAACTGAACAGTGTCAAAGACGCTCTGCGTGCCCAACTGGGTGCTCTGGCTGTCGGCGGCGCCGAGAAGATCCTGGGTGCCACAATCGATCAAAACGCGCACGCGGAGCTGGTAAACAAACTGGCTGCTGAAATTTAAGCGAGGGCGATCATGGCAGAATTGACCACGTTGGCCCGACCTTACGCTAAGGCAGCCTTCGAGCACGCCCAGGCCCACCAGCAACTGGCCTCTTGGTCAGCCATGCTCGGCCTGGCTGCAGCAGTGTCGCAAGACGACACCATGCAGCGCGTGCTCAAGGCCCCGCGACTGACGAGCGCAGACAAGGCCGCCACGTTTATTGACGTGTGCGGCGACAAGTTTGATGCCAAGGCACAGAACTTCATCAACGTCGTTGCCGAAAACGACCGTCTCCCGCTTTTGCCGGAGATATCCGCTCTGTTCGACCTGTACAAGGCTGAACAAGAGAAGTCGGTAGACGTTGAAGTGACCAGTGCTTTTGCATTGAACCAAGAACAGCAAGACAAACTCGCCAAGGTTCTCAGTGCACGACTCAACCGGGAAGTGCGCCTGCAAGTCGAGGAAGACAAATCCCTTATTGGGGGCATTGTCATCCGCGCCGGCGACCTGGTTATCGATGGCTCGGTTCGCGGCAAACTCGCGAGCCTGGCCGAAGCATTGAAATCTTGAGTTTGAAGGGGCAGCAGAGCAATGCAGCAACTCAATCCTTCCGAAATAAGTGAAATTATCAAGGGCCGCATCGACAAGCTCGATGTGACCTCCCAAGCCCGTAACGAAGGCACTGTCGTCAGCGTATCTGACGGTATCGTGCGGATTCACGGTCTGGCCGACGTAATGTACGGCGAGATGATCGAGTTTCCGGGCGGCGTCTTCGGTATGGCTCTCAACCTGGAGCAGGACTCCGTAGGTGCCGTAGTTTTGGGCTCCTACCAGTCTCTGGCTGAAGGCATGAGCGCCAAGTGCACTGGCCGCATCCTCGAAGTTCCGGTTGGTAAGGAACTGCTGGGTCGCGTAGTCGACGCACTGGGTAACCCTGTTGACGGCAAAGGTCCACTGGGCAACACCGAGACCGACGCGGTCGAGAAAGTTGCTCCAGGCGTGATCTGGCGTAAGTCGGTAGACCAGCCTGTACAGACTGGCTACAAGGCTGTCGATGCCATGATCCCTGTCGGCCGTGGCCAGCGTGAGCTGATCATCGGTGACCGTCAGATCGGTAAAACCGCTCTGGCCATCGACGCGATCATCAACCAGAAAAACAGCGGCATTTTCTGCGTCTACGTAGCGATCGGTCAGAAGCAATCGACCATCGCCAACGTGGTTCGCAAGCTGGAAGAAAACGGCGCACTGGCTAACACCATCGTCGTTGCCGCGAGCGCTTCGGAATCTGCAGCACTGCAGTTCCTGGCTCCGTACTCCGGTTGCACCATGGGTGAATTCTTCCGCGACCGCGGTGAAGACGCGCTGATCGTTTATGACGATCTTTCCAAGCAAGCAGTGGCTTACCGCCAGATTTCCCTGCTGCTGCGCCGTCCACCAGGCCGTGAAGCTTACCCAGGCGACGTGTTCTATCTCCACTCCCGTCTGCTGGAGCGCGCATCCCGCGTTTCGGAAGAATACGTAGAGAAGTTCACCAACGGCGCAGTGACCGGCAAAACCGGTTCCCTGACCGCACTGCCGATCATCGAAACCCAGGCTGGCGACGTTTCCGCGTTCGTTCCGACCAACGTGATTTCCATCACCGACGGTCAGATCTTCCTGGAATCGGCCATGTTCAACTCCGGGATCCGTCCTGCTGTGAACGCCGGTGTTTCGGTATCCCGTGTGGGTGGTGCCGCTCAGACCAAGATCATCAAGAAGCTCTCCGGTGGTATCCGTACCGCTCTGGCTCAGTACCGTGAACTGGCGGCATTCGCCCAGTTCGCTTCTGACCTGGACGAAGCGACCCGTAAGCAACTTGAGCATGGTCAGCGCGTTACCGAGCTGATGAAGCAGAAGCAATACGCACCAATGTCGATCGCTGACATGGCGCTGTCGCTGTATGCCGCTGAGCGTGGGTTCCTGACTGACGTTGAAATCGCCAAGATCGGCAGCTTCGAACAAGCGCTGATTGCTTTCTTCAACCGCGATCACGCCGATTTGATGGCGAAGATCAACGTGAAGGGTGACTTCAATGACGAAATCGACGCTGGCATGAAAGCCGGTATCGAGAAGTTCAAGGCCACCCAAACCTGGTAAGCCGCAGCGGGAGCCGCGAGGCTCCCGCTTGCTAACCTGATAGGTGTTACATGGCAGGCGCAAAAGAGATTCGCAGTAAGATTGCGAGCATCAAAAGCACGCAAAAGATTACCAGCGCCATGGAAAAAGTGGCGGTCAGTAAAATGCGCAAGGCACAAATGCGCATGGCTGCTAGCCGTCCTTACGCGGAGCGCATCCGCCAGGTTATTGGCCATCTGGCCAACGCCAACCCGGAATATCGCCACCCGTTCATGATCGACCGTGAAGTAAAGCGCGTTGGTTATGTTGTGGTGAGCAGCGACCGTGGTCTGTGTGGTGGCTTGAACACCAACCTGTTCAAGGCTCTGGTCAAGGACATGGCGGTAAACCGCGAAAACGGCGTCGAGATCGATCTGTGTGTTGTTGGTAGCAAGGGTGCGGCTTTCTTCCGCAACTTCGGCGGTAACGTCGTAGCAGCTATCAGCCACCTGGGTGAAGAGCCGTCGATCAATGACCTGATCGGCAGCGTCAAGGTGATGCTGGATGCCTACCTGGACGGCCGTATTGACCGCCTGTCCGTGGTGTCCAACAAGTTCATCAACACCATGACGCAACAGCCTACCGTGGAGCAATTGATTCCTCTGGTGGCAACGCCGGAACAGGAACTCAAGCACCACTGGGATTATCTGTACGAACCGGACGCCAAAGAGCTGCTTGATGGCTTGATGGTCCGTTACGTGGAGTCGCAGGTCTACCAGGCGGTGGTCGAGAACAACGCGGCTGAACAAGCTGCGCGGATGATCGCGATGAAGAACGCTACCGACAACGCCGGTGATTTGATCAGCGATTTGCAGCTGGTCTACAACAAGGCGCGTCAGGCTGCGATCACCCAAGAGATCTCGGAAATCGTCGGCGGCGCTGCCGCGGTTTAACGGTTCAAATATTCAGAGGATCCAGCTATGAGTAGCGGACGTATCGTTCAAATCATCGGCGCCGTTATCGACGTGGAATTTCCACGCGACAGCGTACCGAGCATCTACAACGCTTTGAGTGTAAAAAGCGAAGCCGGCACCACCCTGGAAGTTCAGCAGCAGCTGGGCGACGGCGTGGTACGTACCATTGCGATGGGTTCCACCGAGGGCTTGAAGCGCGGTCTGGAAGTCACCGACTCTGGCGCTGCCATCTCCGTACCCGTCGGTAAAGCGACCCTGGGCCGGATCATGGACGTTCTGGGCAACCCGATCGACGAAGCTGGTCCGATCGACACCGAAGAGCGCTGGGGCATTCACCGTCCTGCGCCAACCTTCGCTGAACAAGCTGGCGGCAACGACCTGCTGGAAACCGGCATCAAGGTTATCGACCTGGTTTGCCCGTTCGCCAAGGGTGGTAAAGTTGGTCTGTTCGGTGGTGCCGGTGTAGGCAAAACCGTAAACATGATGGAACTGATCCGTAACATCGCCATCGAGCACAGCGGTTATTCCGTGTTCGCCGGTGTGGGTGAGCGTACTCGTGAGGGTAACGACTTCTACCACGAGATGAAGGATTCCAACGTTCTGGACAAAGTGGCACTGGTTTACGGTCAGATGAACGAGCCGCCGGGTAACCGTCTGCGCGTAGCACTGACCGGCCTGACCATGGCCGAGAAGTTCCGTGACGAAGGTAACGACGTTCTGCTGTTCGTCGACAACATCTATCGTTACACCCTGGCCGGTACTGAAGTATCCGCACTGCTGGGCCGTATGCCTTCGGCAGTAGGTTACCAGCCGACTCTGGCCGAAGAGATGGGTACTCTGCAAGAGCGTATCACTTCGACCAAAAACGGTTCGATCACCTCCATCCAGGCGGTATACGTACCTGCGGATGACTTGACTGACCCGTCGCCAGCGACCACCTTCGCCCACTTGGACGCCACCGTCGTTCTGTCCCGTGACATCGCTTCCCTGGGTATCTACCCAGCGGTCGATCCACTCGACTCGACTTCGCGCCAGCTGGATCCGAACGTGATCGGCCAGGACCACTACGACACCGCTCGCGGCGTCCAGTACGTTCTGCAGCGTTACAAAGAACTGAAGGACATCATTGCGATCCTGGGTATGGACGAGCTGTCGGAAACCGACAAGCAGTTGGTAAACCGTGCTCGTAAGATCCAGCGTTTCTTGTCGCAGCCGTTCTTCGTGGCTGAAGTCTTCACCGGTGCTTCGGGTAAATACGTTTCCCTGAAAGACACCATTGCTGGCTTCAAAGGCATCCTCAACGGTGACTACGACCACCTGCCAGAACAAGCGTTCTACATGGTCGGCGGCATCGAAGAAGCGATCGAGAAAGCCAAGAAACTGTAATCCCGGCGCCCGGCAACGGGCGCTAATTTAGGTTGAGGCAATCAGATGGCTATGACAGTCCATTGCGATATCGTCAGCGCGGAAGGGGAAATCTTTTCCGGCCTGGTCGAGATGGTAATTGCGCACGGTGCACTCGGTGATCTTGGTATCGCCCTGGGTCACGCGCCGCTGATCACTAATCTCAAGCCGGGCCCGATCCGCCTGGTCAAGCAAGGCGGGGAAGAGGAGGTGTATTACATCTCTGGTGGTTTCCTCGAGGTTCAGCCGAACATGGTCAAGGTTCTTGCCGACACTGTGCAACGTGCTGCCGACCTGGACGAAGCCTCCGCTCAGGAAGCCGTCAAGGCTGCCGAGAAGGCCCTGCATGAACGTGGCGCTGAATTCGATTACGGTTCTGCCGCTGCACGTCTGGCCGAGGCTGCAGCTCAGCTGCGCACCGTCCAGCAGATCCGCAAGAAGTTTGGCCACTAACAGGCCTGCCACTTGTTGTGCGATTGATTAAAAAGGGTAGCCTCGGCTACCCTTTTTTCTTTTCCGATATTCATCACCTGGTCGCAGCCGCTGACCACCCAGGATTGGTAGCCAGTCATGTCTCTAGAAATCGTTATCCTCGCTGCAGGCCAAGGCACGCGCATGCGTTCGTCGTTGCCCAAGGTGCTGCACCCGATCGCCGGCAACTCGATGCTTGGCCATGTTATCCACACCGCGCGCCAACTTGATCCACAGCGCATCCACGTGGTCATTGGTCACGGCGCAGACGCTGTACGTGAGCGGCTGGCGGCGGATGACCTGAATTTTGTCCTGCAGGATAAACAGCTGGGTACTGGTCATGCCGTTGCCCAGGCGGTGCCGTTCATCGAATCCGACACCGTGCTGATCCTGTACGGCGACGTGCCGTTGATCGAAGTTGAAACCCTGCAGCGCCTGCTCAAGAAAGTAGCCCCGCAGCAGTTGGGGCTGCTGACCGTGGAGCTGGACGACCCGACCGGTTATGGCCGTATCG
Source organism: Pseudomonas sp. TMW22090 (assembly GCF_022496665.1). Taxonomy (NCBI): domain Bacteria; kingdom Pseudomonadati; phylum Pseudomonadota; class Gammaproteobacteria; order Pseudomonadales; family Pseudomonadaceae; genus Pseudomonas; species Pseudomonas sp. TMW22090. Next base: position 545,287 of record NZ_SCFH01000003.1, on the reverse strand, counting down.
TGCGTGATGCCCAAGGGCAGGTGACCGCCATCGTCGAGCAGAAAGACGCCGACGAAACCCAGCGCGCCATCACCGAAGGCAACACCGGCATCCTGGCCATGCCGTTTGCCCAGCTGAGTGGCTGGATGAGCCGGCTCTCCAACAACAACGCCCAAGGCGAGTACTACCTCACCGACGTGATCGCCATGGCAGTCGGCGATGGCCTGGTGGTGGCAACCGAGCAGGCGCACGACGCCATGGAAGTGCAAGGCGCCAACGATCGCAAGCAGCTCTCCGAGCTGGAGCGCCACTATCAGTTGCGCGCGGGGCTGCGCCTGATGGCTCAAGGCGTAACACTGCGCGACCCGGCGCGTTTTGATGTACGCGGCGACGTCACGGTTGGCCGCGACGTACTGATCGACATCAACGTGATTCTGGAAGGCAAAGTCGTTATCGAAGACGACGTGGTGATTGGTCCGAACTGCGTGATAAAGGACAGCACCCTGCGTAAGGGGGTGGTGATCAAAGCCAATAGTCATATCGACGGCGCGATCATGGGTGAGGGCAGCGATGCCGGCCCGTTCGCTCGCCTGCGTCCAGGTAGCGTGCTCGAAGCGCGCGCGCATGTCGGTAATTTTGTCGAACTCAAGAACGCCCACCTGGGTGAAGGCGCGAAGGCCGGTCATCTGACCTACCTGGGCGACGCCGAGGTCGGTGCACGTACCAACATCGGCGCTGGCACCATCACTTGTAACTATGACGGCGCCAACAAGTGGAAAACCGTGTTGGGCGAGGACGTATTCATTGGTTCCAACAACTCGTTGGTGGCGCCTGTGGATATCTCTAACGGTGCAACAACGGCAGCCGGTTCGACCATTACGCAGAATGTGGATAACGCACAGTTGGCCGTAGGTCGTGCACGCCAGAAGAACATCGACGGCTGGAAGCGCCCGCAGAAAATCAAGAAACCGTAAGTTATCCACAGTTCCCGTAGGAGCTGCCGAAGGCTGCGATCTTCTGATCTTGAAAAATCAACGGCAAACGATCGCAGCCTGCGTCAGCTCCTACGCGGTTATCCACAGAACTTTTTATCGCCACCCGCTTGACGAAGTTTAAGTAATAGGTTTTGATTGCTTTCGTTATCTTTCGAATCGAAACTTACCAAGTCATGTCGAAGCGCAATACTCCCCAACGCCGCCACAACATACTCGCCTTGCTCAACGTGCAGGGCGAAGTGAGTGTGGACGAATTGGCCAAGCGTTTCGAAACCTCGGAAGTTACGATTCGCAAGGATCTTGCCGCGCTTGAAAGCAATGGTCTCCTGCTGCGCCGTTACGGTGGAGCAATCACCATGCCTCAGGAACTGGTGGCCGACATTGGCCTGCCGGTTTCCAAATACAAGCAGGCCGTCGCCCGCGCCGCCGTCTCGCGAATTCGCGAGCATGCGCGAATCATCATCGACAGTGGCAGCACCACTGCGGCAATGATCCCGGAACTCGGACAACAACCGGGTCTGGTCGTGATGACCAACTCGCTGCATGTCGCCAGTGCTTTAAACGAACTGGAACACGAACCGGTGCTGTTGATGACCGGTGGAACCTGGGATCCGCATTCCGAATCCTTTCAGGGCCAGGTCGCCGAGCAGGTACTGCGCTCTTACGACTTTGACCAGCTGTTCATCGGTGCCGATGGCATCGACCTGGTGCGCGGAACCACCACCTTCAATGAACTGCTGGGCCTGAGTCGCGTCATGGCTGAAGTCGCCCGGGAAGTGGTGGTGATGGTCGAGTCCGACAAGATAGGTCGCAAGATACCCAATCTGGAGCTGCCCTGGAGCAGCGTCCATACCCTTATTACCGATGATCGCCTGCCGCTCGAGGCACGGGATCAGATTCAAGCGCGCGGGATCACCCTGATCTGCGCAGCTGTCAGTCAGGAGAAATAGCATGTGTGGAATTGTCGGCGCAGTCGCAGAACGTAACATCACCCCGATCCTGCTCGAAGGCCTCAAGCGTCTTGAATACCGCGGATACGACAGCGCCGGTGTGGCGGTGTACACCAACGACGAGAAGCTTGAGCGCATGCGCCGTCCGGGCAAAGTCAGCGAGCTGGAACTGGCCCTGACCGAAGAGCCACTGTTGGGGCGTCTGGGCATTGCCCACACCCGCTGGGCGACCCATGGCGCGCCGTGCGAACGCAATGCTCACCCGCATTTCTCCGGCGACCTGGCGGTGGTGCACAACGGCATCATCGAAAACCACGAAGCCCTGCGTGATCAACTCAAGGCCCTGGGTTACGTGTTCACTTCGGACACCGATACCGAAGTCATTGCTCACTTGCTCAACCACAAGCTCAAGGACCTGGCTGACCTGACCGTGGCGCTCAAGGCTACCGTTAAAGAGTTGCACGGTGCCTACGGCCTGGCCGTCATCAGCGCTGATCAACCGGATCGCCTGGTGGCCGCGCGCAGTGGCAGCCCGCTGGTGATCGGCCTCGGCATGGGTGAAAACTTCCTGGCTTCGGACCAGTTGGCCCTGCGTCAGGTCACTGACCGCTTCATGTACCTTGAAGAAGGTGATATCGCCGAGATTCGCCGCGACAGCGTGCAGATCTGGGACGTCAACGGCCAGAGCGTCGAGCGCGAATCCGTGCAATACCGCGATGGTGCCGAAGCCGCCGACAAAGGCGAGTTCCGCCACTTCATGCTCAAGGAAATCCACGAGCAGCCAGCGGTCGTGCAACGCACACTCGAAGGTCGCCTCAGCCAGAACCAGGTGCTGGTGCAGGCTTTTGGTCCACAGGCTGCCGAGTTGTTCGCCAAAGTGCGCAACGTGCAGATCGTCGCCTGCGGCACCAGCTACCACGCGGGGATGGTTGCCCGTTACTGGCTGGAAGAACTGGCCGGCATTCCATGCCAGGTCGAAGTGGCCAGTGAGTTCCGCTATCGCAAGGTGGTGGTACAGCCCGACACCCTGTTTGTGACCATCTCCCAGTCCGGCGAAACCGCCGACACGCTGGCGGCGCTGCGTAATGCCAAGGAGCTGGGCTTCCTGGCCAGCCTGGCGATCTGCAACGTGGGCATCAGCTCGCTGGTGCGTGAATCCGACCTGACCCTGCTGACCCAGGCCGGTCGTGAGATTGGCGTGGCTTCCACCAAAGCGTTCACCACTCAACTGGTCGGCCTGTTGCTACTGACCCTGTCCCTGGGCCAGGTTCGAGGCACGTTGGCCGATGGCGTCGAAGCCACCCTGGTCGAAGAGTTGCGTCGTCTGCCAGCCCGCCTGGGCGAAGCGCTGGCGATGGACAGTGTCGTCGAGAAAATCGCCGAGCTGTTCGCCGAGAAGAATCACACCTTGTTCCTGGGCCGCGGTGCACAATTCCCTGTCGCCATGGAAGGTGCGCTCAAACTCAAGGAAATCTCCTACATCCACGCCGAAGCCTATCCCGCCGGTGAGCTCAAGCATGGTCCGCTGGCCCTTGTGGATAACGACATGCCAGTGGTTACCGTGGCACCGAACAACGAGCTGCTGGAAAAGCTCAAATCCAACCTCCAGGAAGTGCGCGCCCGCGGTGGCGAGCTGATCGTCTTCGCCGACGAGAAGGCCGGCATGACCAACGGTGAAGGCACCCACGTCGTGCACATGCCGCACATCCACGACATCCTGTCGCCAATCCTCTACACCATCCCGCTGCAGCTGCTGTCGTACTACGTTGCCGTACTGAAAGGCACTGACGTCGATCAGCCGCGCAACCTGGCGAAGTCGGTGACTGTGGAATAAGTTATCCACAACCTGGTGAGAACTTAAGATCGCATCCATCGAGCTCTTGTAGGAGCTGCCGAAGGCTGCGATCTTTTGCTTTTAACAAAGAGCAAACCTTCCATGGATCGCTTCCAGGAAATGCAGGTATTCGCCGCCGTCGCCCAAGCCCAGGGCTTTTCGGCGGCAGCGCGGCATTTGGGTATGTCGGCAGCCAGCGTCACTCGCGCAGTCGCCGCGTTGGAGAAGCGCATCGGCACGCAGCTGCTCACGCGCACCACCCGCAGTGTCCACCTCAGTGAAGCGGGGCAGCGTTATCTGGAGGATTGTCGGAGAATTCTTGGCGAAGTGCAGGAAGCCGAGGATTCGGCGGCGGGCAGTCATGCCCAGCCCCGTGGGCAGTTAACGGTGACCGCCCCCGTTCTGTTTGGCGATCTTTTTGTCACACCGATCATGGTGAGTTACCTGACGCGGTTTCCTGAAGTCAGCATCAACGCTTTACTGGTTGATCGAATCGTCAGCATGGTCGAGGAGGGTGTTGATGTCGCCGTGCGCATTGGCGAGCTGGCCGACAGTAATCACCATGCTATTGGGGTGGGTGAGGTTCGCCGGGTCATCTGTGCGTCGCCGTCCTTTCTCCAGGCTCACGGCCGCCCGGTGCACCCGCAGGATCTTGCCCAAGTGCCGGTCATTGCGACTTCCGCGACAGGGCTGCAACGCAATTGGCCATTCCTCGACGCCGGCAATTCGCTGAGCGTGCGTCTGGAACCGCGGCTGACGGTGACGGCTAATCAGGCCGCAATCAGTGCGGCTTGCCTGGGGCTGGGTCTCACTCGGGTGCTTTCCTACCAGGTGGCGAATCAGGTCAAAGCAGGTGAGCTGGAAGTTGTGCTCGCGGAGTTCGAACTGCCACCGCTGCCCATTCATGTCGTCTACCAGGGCGGCCGTAAGGCACCGGCGCGCATTCGCGGCTTCGTGGATTTTGCAGTCAATGAACTGCGCGAACATCCGTCCCTGCGTCGCTGAATTATTGCTCTCAGTGAAATAATGGATTGCGAATGCTGGTGATTCTATAGATCCGGGGATTGGTGGAGGATGGCTTTCCTCGGCGCTGAGCTCCTCATCTGCGCCCCAACTGCGGAGTTCACCATGCAAGCGATCAAACTCTATAACTTCCCGCGCTCCGGCCATGCACATCGCGCCGAGCTGATGCTGTCCCTGCTGCAGCTACCCACTGAGCTGATCTTCGTCGACCTGGCCAAGGGCGCGCACAAGCAGCCCGAGTACCTGGCCCTCAATCCTTTCGGGCAAGTGCCCGTACTGGATGATCAGGGAGTCATACTCGCCGATTCCAATGCGATTCTGGTTTACCTGGCGCACAAGTATGGCAACGGTCGCTGGTTGCCAACGGATCCTGTGGGAGCCGCCAGGGTGCAACGCTGGTTGTCGGTGGCTGCGGGGCAGATTGCTTTTGGTCCGGCTCGTGCTCGGCTGATCACAGTGTTCGGTGCGCCCTACAATGCCGAAGAAGCCATCACTCGCGCCCACGACCTGCTCAAGGTTATGGACCATGAATTGGCGGATACCCCATGGCTGGCCGGAACCGAACCTACGATCGCCGATGTCGCTGCCTACAGTTACATCGCCCATGCGCCTGAAGGCAATGTGTCACTCGAGGCTTACGCCAACGTGCGCGCCTGGCTGGCGCGTGTAGAAGCCTTGCCAGGGTTTGTGCCGATGCCGCGCACCGTCGCTGGTTTGCAAACCACTGCCTGATTCAGGGGAGATGCCGTTATGGAACGTTCACCGTGGCACGTCGGCGAAAGACAGTTGCAAGAGCATGTCGGAGTAGCCGAGCGCATGGAGGCATTCGGGCGCAGGGTGATTCGCCGCGAGATGCCGGATCAGCACCGCCAGTTTTATCAGCAACTGCCATTCATGCTGTACGGTGCGGTGGATGCAAACGGTGATCCGTGGGCCAGCGTGCTTGAAGGCGCGCCTGGATTTGCCCACTCGCCGCAGCCCGGTGTGTTGCAATTCGACCGCCTGCCGGGTGCCGATGACCCGGCGCAATTGACCCAAGGCGCCGCGATCGGACTCCTGGGCATCGAGCTGCACACCCGGCGCAGGAATCGTCTCAATGGCCATGTCGGCAACCTGACAGCCAAAGGCTTTGACGTCACGGTTGATCAGTCCTTCGGCAATTGCCCGCAGTACATTCAGTTGCGTCAGTTTCATACAGTCCCGCTGGCAGAACCTTCGTCGCGAATTGCTGAACGCCTGGGCGCGCTGGATTTCGCGGCCCAGGACATGATTACCCGTGCCGACACCTTCTTCGTCGCCAGTTATGTAGACATCGACGGCCAACGCGCGGTCGACGTATCGCATCGCGGTGGTCAGGCCGGATTCGTCCAGGTGCATGGCAATCGACTGACCATTCCGGATTTTGCCGGCAATCTGCACTTCAACACCTTGGGCAACCTGCTGGTCAATGCTCGGGCGGGCCTGTTGTTCATCGATTTCACTTCCGGCGATCTGCTGCATCTGGCGGGTCGCACTGAAATCCTCCTCGATGGCCCACAGGTGGAAGCCTTTCAAGGTGCCGAACGGTTGTGGACCTTCGACGTAGAGCGCGTGGTGCGTCGCCCGGCAGCTCTGGCTCTGCGCTGGCGCTTCGACGGAGTCTCGCCCAACAGCCTGATGACCGGCACCTGGGAGCAGGCGGCTGCGCGGTTGCAGGCCCAGGCGTTGGGCGATCGCTGGCGGCCATTGCGAGTGGTGCGCATCGAAGCGCAAAGCCGCAACATTCGCTCGATTTATTTCGAACCAGCGGATAATGCAGGGTTACCGGTGTTCCAGGCCGGTCAGCATTTGCCGTTGCGATTTGATATCGGCGGTGAAAATCACATCCGCACCTACAGCCTGTCGAGTGCTCCCTCCGACGATTTTTTCCGTATCAGCGTGAAGCGCGAGGGATTGGTATCTTCGTTCCTGCACGATCAGCTCAAGGTCGGTGATGTTCTGGAAGCTCGTGCACCTCAGGGACATTTCACCATGGCGCCCCACGAGCGACGGCCGCTGGTGCTGCTGGCGGCGGGCGTTGGCATCACCCCGTTGCTCTCGATGTTGCGCGAGGTGGTGTACCAGGGCCTGCGCACCCGGCACATTCGTCCTACGTGGTTGTTCCAGAGTTCGCGCACGCTCGACGACCAGCCATTTCGCGCCGAGCTGGATCAACTCCTGGAAACGGCGGGAGATGCGGTAAGGGTGCTGCGCCTGCTCAGCCAGCCGGAAGAAGGATTACTGGAGGGAGAGGACTTTGATCTGAGCGGACGTATCAGCACGGCGTTGCTCAACAACATCCTTGAAGTGGAAGACTACGACCAGCCGGATTTTGTCCTGTGCGGCCCTGGAGGTTTCACTCAGGGTCTGTATGACAGCCTGCGGGAGCTGGACATTCGCGATGCGCAGATTCACGCGGAAACCTTTGGCCCTTCGACTCTCCGGCGTCAGCCTGACCCTGATGCCGTGGTGATCGAACAACCGCCGGCGGCGACTACCTCGGTGCCGGTGGTGTTTCAGCGATCGGCCAAGGAGGCCCGCTGGCAGCCCGACGGAGGCAGTTTGCTGGAGTTGGCGGAAAGTCGTGGTTTACTACCGGAATTCAGTTGCCGTGGCGGTTCATGCGGCACCTGCAAGACGCGCCTGTTGAGCGGCCAGGTGAGTTATCCACAGCCTCCGGCGGAGATTCCCGGTGAGGGGCAAGTGTTGATCTGCTGCGCGGTGCCGGCGCAGGGATCACAGCCTTTGGTGCTTGACCTTTAGGAGCTGTCTCGTGGAACGAGGCTGCGATCTTTTGAACCTGAAACCAACGTCAAAAGATCGCAGCCTCGTTGCACTCGGCAGCTCCTACAGGGATCGCGGGATCACAGGGATCACAGGATTCCAGGATCACAGGGGTCACAGGGGTCACAGCGGCCACAGGGCCATGAACAACACGACAATCAGCCAGGTCATGCGTAAGCCAACGATTTCTCGGCCAAGAGCTCTTCATACAGAGCCGCCCACTTGCGCCCCATCTCATCAGCGGTAAACAACTGCCGATACCGCGCCTGCGCGTTTGCCCCCATTTTCGCCGCCAGCGCCGGGTTTTCCCACAGGGTGCGCATCGCTTCACGAAACGCCTGTGGATTACTGGGCGGCACGACCAGCCCGGTCTCATTGTGAATATTGATGTAGCTGGTGCCTGTGCCGATCTCGCTGGAGATCATCGGCTTACCGTACATCGCGCCTTCAAGCAGCGAAATACCGAACGCTTCAGAGCGCAGGTGAGACGGGAAGACCACCGCGTAACTGAGCTCCAGCAGGGCGACCTTGTCCTCGTCGCCGAGGAAGCCGAGGAAGTGCAGGTTGTGCAGACCCAAGGCCTGGGCCTGAGCATGCAGCTCTTTCTCCAGAGGACCGGCGCCCACGATCACTACCGGATAATTGAGCCCCTGCATGGCGTCGAGCAGGATATGCAGGCCCTTGTAATAACGCATCACTCCAACAAACAGGAAAAACTTGTCGCCCAACTGCTGGCGCCAGCGTTCGGTACGCGATGCGTCAGGCTGCGGATAACCTGACTTGTCGAGCCCGTAGGTAATGACCCTGGTCTTCTCGCGATAATCCTTCAATACATCACTGGTGTGAAAATAGTTGGGCGAGGCCGCGACGATGCGGTCGGCGCTGTCGAGGAATCGACGCATCAAGGGCCGATAAAGTTTGAGCAGATGACGCTGGCGAATGATGTCCGAGTGATAGCTGACCACGCAGGGTTTCTTGGTGGCCGTGCAGAAATGCACCAGATCCATGAACGGCCAGGGGAAGTGATAATTGACCACGTCGGCTTCGGCTGCCAGCTCGCGAAACTGCTTGAAGACGCTGTAGGAAAAGCCCGTAGAGGCCAGCTGAAAATCCATCCTGGCCTGATGAACCTGATGTTCGCGGATCTGCAACACGCCTGGCGCCGGATTGTTGCTCAGCGTCAGCACCGTGCTCTCGACACCGTGACGGGCGCCGCTTTCGCTCATCTGGAAGATGACTTGTTCGATGCCACCCATGGAGTCGGGCAAATAGGTTTTATAAAAGTGCAGAACTCGCATATCAATCTCCCATAGCCTGGCGGTAGGCGCGGGCCGTGACCTTCGCGCAACGCTCCCAGGAAAAAAGCTTGGCTCGATGCAACCCCGCCGCACGGCAGGCCTGCCAATGCGTCGGGTCTTCGATCAGCCGGGTCATCGCATCACGCAAGGAGTCGGGATCGTCCGGTTGAATGTAATTGCCGGCGTCGGCGGCAACTTCGGGCATGGCCGAGGCACTGGTGAGTATTACTGGGGTACCACTGGCCATGGCTTCCAGTACCGGCAGGCCAAACCCTTCGTACAGGGAAGGGAAGACCAGCGCCCGGGCGCCGGCCAGCAGTTGGGCCAGGTCCTCATCAGGCAGATACCCCAGCAGACACACATGACCGGCGGCAAGGGCTGAGCGCAACTCGTCGTTGAACTGCTCGCGCTGCCAGCCTGCCATGCCGGCAATCAGCAGCGGAAAACGCTGGCGCACGGCTTCGGGCAGTCGGGCATGGGCGCGCAGTGCCAGAGTCAGGTTCTTGCGCGGTTCGAGGGTGCCGACGCACAGGAAATACTCCCGGGCGTCGACCCCGTGAGTTTTGAGCACTTTATCGATGGACTCGTCCGACCTGGGATGGAATCGCGCGGCCACACCAAGCGGCGCAACGACAAAACGCTCGGCTGGCAGTGCGAAATAGTCCTGTGCCTCGTCGGCAATGCATTGTGAGTCCGTCAGAATCAGGCGTGCCTGCTGTACGCCATCGGCCAGGCGCCGCTCGATCTCCCGCAAGCGTGCAGCCGGCTGGGTTTCGGGATAGTGCAGATGTGTCAGGTCGTGCAGGGTGATAACCGTCGGGCCATCGAACGACAACGGCCACAAGCTCGGCTCGTGATACAAATCGATACTCTTGGAATGACGCTGGTCGAACCGTTTCTGCTCCAGCCAGCGCCTTGCCTGATAGGCCCCGGGGATTTGTCGCAACAATGGCGTCAGGCGCGAGTAACCGGGCATTGCGGCTTCGGGAAGCGCCGAACTCCAGCCCCAGCCGTGGAACAATGCCAAATCGACGTCCGGCTCCTGGGCGAGGGCGTTTACCAGTTCGGCGACGTAATGCCCGATACCGGTTCTCGGCGCCTGGAGAATGCGTGCGTTAAGGGCAATGCGCATGTTGGCTCTCAGGCACTTTTGCCACGTTGTGCAGGTTGCGCTCGATGCGCTCCACCAGTTGCGCGCTCGCTTCACGCCAGGACAGCCAGCGCCAGCCTCCAAGGTCGAGCGTTGCCGGGAACACGCCAGTGGTTTCCATGCCGATTATCAGGTCGGCCAGGCTCTGCGGCTTGTCGAGGTCGAAATAGGCCATGTAATCGCCGCCAATCTCGCGAAACACCGGTATGTCGCTGGCCATAGCCGGCAGCCCGCGCTGCATGGCTTCCACCAGCGGCAAGCCAAACCCTTCGACGTAAGAAGGGAAGACGAGCGAAGTGGCGTGGGAGTAAGCATGCTCCAGGCTTCTGTCCGACAGGTCGTTGAACATGAACAACCGTTTGTTCAATTCGGGATGGCGGCGGATACGCTCGACCAGTGCATCGCACTTCCAGCCAATCTTGCCGACGATGCACAACCGGGCCAGCGACCCAACCGCCCAGGCGCGCTCGAACGCATCCAGCAGGTAAGCGTGGTTCTTGCGCGGTTCGATGGTGCTGACCATCAGAAACACCGGCTGCGGCTTTTTGAACATGTCCAGCAGGCCTTGATCGACGGATGAGCGGGCGTCGCTCAAGTCCAGTTCCGAGCCCAGGTGGAAATAGTCGAACCAGCGTTGTGCCACCTGTTCAGTGCCAACCCGGCGCACCATCTCCTGTCGGACCTGATCGCGAATAGTCGTGGAAATCGCCACGTAGCCATCGGCGGTGCGGGCGATCCAGTCGAACCACTCATTGAACACTTTCACCAGGCCCGCGTCGCAGAACTGCGGATGAGTCAGGGGAATCAGGTCGTAGATCACCGACACAATGCCGACACCGTCACGCTTTAGCTGCTCGGCCAGGGGAAAGAAGTTGGCATGCCAGGACGAGTCCAGCAACACCAGTTGGTCTCCGGCCCGATGCTGCAACGGCACACAACGCTCAGGCACCTTCTGATCTTTGAGCACCCGGTCGAGCACGCGCATTGGCAGGCTCAGGCAGGCGAACGCGGCAAGGCGGCACCCCACGTAAAGTACGCGGCGGGCGAACTTCGACTCGCTGAAAGGGCGACGTCGCTCCAGGGTGCGGTGGCGCAGCCAGAACAGGTTGGCCATCTGTTCGAGCTTCACCCGCAGGCTCATCAGGTCGTGTTTCGGCGTCTCCAGCGGCGCCAGGCTCTTCACCTCGAACAACGCGCCGTTGACCATCACCACGGGAATGCATTCACGGGTGGAATTTGCCGCCGGTAGCTGCTGGATGACGTTGCGCACCACCCGCTGAATGCCTGAGTTGGCGTGAGGATGTTCAAAAACGTAGGTGCATTCCACCAGCAGTCGGGTCATCGCAATTCCTCTGGGTCGGCCACTTCGATAGTGCTCTCGCTGGAGCGGGTAATGCTGGTTTGGGCCTCGAGCCACGAACAGCCGACGAAGTCTTCCCGACGGTTGTTGATCACGTGAAAGACCAGCCCGTAGTCGCGCCACTCGAAGTTGCGGTCCAGGTGCGAGTCCAGGCGCGAGAGGCTCAGGGCCACCGAGTAATTACCCTTGCCCAGGCGCATGTCGAAAGCGAATCGGTAAGTGACGCGTTCGCCGGCGCTCAGGTCGGTGAGGGCCTTGTCGATGCGGTGGGTATTGATGCCGTACATGGGTTGGCCGAGGCGATCCTTGATCATGAACCCAAGGATCAGCCGCTCGATGTCCTGGCGAACTTCGACTTGCACTTCCAGCACCATCGCCTGCCCGACCTCGGCCACTTCCACCGAGCGGCCCTTTGGATCGAGCAGGCGCACGCTGAGAATGCCGGCCTCGCCTGTGCCGGAAATAGTCTGCACCTGGCCGTTGGCAAGCATCTCCTGGCGGACCGTCTGGCCTTCGCGCTGGGCGAGCATCGCGTTGTAGTAGTCCATCACCTCTTCAGGCTTGCCGCGCATGGCCATGCGCCCGTTTTCCAGGAGGATGGCGGTATCGCAGATCGACTGGATCGCCGACCGGTCGTGGGACACGATCAGCAGCGTGGTGCCGGCCTTGCGGAAGTTACGGATGCGGTCGAAGCTTTTGTGCTGGAAGTAGGCGTCACCCACGGACAATGCTTCATCGACGATCAGGATATCCGGACGGCGCGCCGTAGCAACGCTGAACGCCAGGCGCATCTGCATGCCGCTTGAATAGGTACGGACCGGCTGGTCGATGGCCTCGCCAATTTCGGCGAAACTTTCGATTTCCGGCATCAGCGCCTCAATTTCCTCGACCTGCATGCCGAGCAGTTGGCCCGCCATGAAGGTGTTCTGGCGCCCGGTGAAATCCGGGTGGAAACCCATGCCCAGCTCCAGCAGCGCGGCGACTCGACCTTGCAGCTTGATCTCGCCACAGGTGGCCTGGGTGGTGCCGGTGATCATCTTCAACAAGGTACTTTTGCCAGCGCCGTTGACCCCGACAATGCCAACGGCTTCGCCGGGCTGGATCTCGAAGTCGACACCCTGCAGCACCCAGTGCAGGTGATGGCGGGTAGGGGAGAACGGCACCAGCCATTCGAATAGCCGGCTCCAGCGATTCGGGTATTGCTTATAGGCCTTGCCCAGGCCACTGACGCGTATATGTCCCATCAGAGCTCATCCACCATTTCACCAACACGCTGGCGGAAAAGCCGCAGCCCCATCACGCAGAACAACAGCCCGATCACCACCAGCGGGAGCAGCGAGCTCCAGTTAGGCCATTGGTTGTAGAGGAACAGGTTCTGGTAACTGTTCATCAACGCCGTCATCGGGTTCAGCTCGATAACGCGCTGTATGCCCGGCGGCAGGATCGACAGCGGGTACACGATCGGTGTCAGCCAGAACCAGAATTGCAGGCAGATGCCGAAAAATTGCCCGACGTCGCGGAAGAACACATTGAGCACCCCGAGGATCATCCCCAGTCCGGCGGCGAACATCACCTGCAGCATCAGCAGCGGTATCAGGGCCAGCAACGCCATGCCCGGAAGCCGTCCGCTGATCAGCAGGAAGCCGAGGAACAACCCCAGAATGATCGCGAAATTGATCCCGGCATTGAGCAGCACGATCACCGGCAGGCAGATGCGCGGGAAGCTGATTTTCTTCAGCAGGTTGGCGTTTTCCAGAAACATGCTCTGGCTGCGGGTGGTGATCTCGGCGAACAGGCCCCAGGTCAGCAGGCCGGCGCAAAGGTAAACGCTATAGGCCAGGCCATCATCCACGCCCGGCAGGCGGGCGCGCATGATGGTGGAGAAGATGACCGTGTAGACCACGATCATCGACAGCGGGTTGAGCACGGTCCACAAGGCCCCAAACAGCGAATTGCGATAACGCGCCTGAAACTCTCTTTTGACGCTGCCGAGGATAAAACCCCGGTAACTCCACAACGATTGGTAAAGATTACGCAGCATTCAAACCGTCCGGCCGTATTGATCTTCGAAGCGGACGATATCGTCCTCTCCCAGGTATTCGCCGCTCTGCACTTCGATGATCACCAGGTCGATCACCCCGGGGTTTTCCAGGCGATGCTTGTGGCCGGCGGCAATGAAAGTCGATTCGTTCTTGGCCACCAGGTGAGTGCCGGTGCCATTGTTGGTGACCTTGGCCATGCCTTCGACCACCACCCAGTGTTCATTGCGATGGTGGTGCATCTGCAGGGACAACTTGGCACCAGGCTTGACCACGATGCGTTTGATCTTGAAGCGTGGACCTTCCTCGAGCACCGTGTACGTGCCCCATGGCCGGCTGACCGTGCGGTGCAGGCGATAGGCTTCGTGCTTCTTGTCCTTGAGTTGCTTGGCCACCTGGCGCACATCCTGGGCACGGTCGGCATGCGCCACCAGGACCGCGTCGGCGGTGTCGATGATGATCAGGTTTTCCACGCCAACGGTGGCCACCAGGCGATCTTCGCTCTGCACGAAGTTATGGTGACTGTCGATGAAGATGGCTTCGCCTGTGGCACGGTTGTGCTGCGCATCCGCCGGCACCAGGGCGGCGATTGCGCCCCAGGAGCCGATGTCGCTCCAGTCGAAACGGGCGGGCACCACCACCACCTTGTCAGAGCGCTCCATCAACGCGTAGTCGATGGAAATGTCCATGATCTCGCCAAACAGCGCAGGCGATAGCTCCTGCTGCAGGCCGCCGGCGGTTTCCACTGCAGCACTGGCTGCCATGCAGGTCCTGGCCTGTTCCAGCAGTGTAGGGGCGTGGGTTTCCAATTCCGCCAGGACAGTGGCGACCGAGAAGCAGAACATCCCTGAATTCCACAGGAAGTTGCCGCTTTCAAGGTAATGAGTAGCGGTCTGCAGGTCGGGTTTTTCAACGAAACGCTGCACACGGGCGGCGCCATTTTCGTCCAGCGGTGCGCCGGTCTCGATGTAGCCAAACCCTGTTTCCGGTGCCGTCGGCACCACTCCGAAGGTCACCAGGTGACCGGACCGGGCCAGAGCCACCGCATGTTCGACAGCTTGTTTCAGGGCTTCTTCGTTGACGATCAGGTGATCGGCGGGCATGACCAGCATGATCGCCTCGTCACCATGCAGTGCCTGCAGCGAGAGGGCGGCCGCCGCGATTGCCGGAGCGGTATTGCGCCCGGTCGGCTCCAGCAGAAAGTGCCCGCGATGCCTGCCCAGTTGTGCGTCCTGATAGTGATCCTTGCTCTGGAAGTAGTAGTCGCGATTGGTCACCGTCACGATGTCGCCCCAGCCGTCCAGCAACGCCGCAGCACGACGATAGGTCTTGCCGAGTAACGACTGGCCGTCCGGCAACATCATGAAGGGTTTCGGCTGGCCTTCTCGCGATACCGGCCACAACCGCGTACCAGCACCACCGGAAAGAATCACGGGAATCAGCATTGGCCTACTCCTTGGCGACGCGTTTCATGTCCGCATCCATCATCATGCGGATCAAGGTATCCAGGTCGGTTTTTGGTTTCCATCCCAGCACTCGTTGAGCCTTGGCCGGGTTGCCGAGCAGCACTTCGACTTCGGCCGGGCGGAAGAATGCCGGGTCGATCTTCACGAAGTCACGGTAGTTCAGGTCGACGTGTTCGAAGGCAATCCGGCACATTTCGCGCACCGTGGTGGTTACCCCCGTGGCGACCACGAAGTCATCGGGTTTGTCCTGTTGCAACATCAACCACATGGCTTCGACGTAGTCGCCGGCAAAACCCCAGTCGCGCTTGGCGTCGATGTTGCCCAGGCGCAGTTCCTGCTGTTTGCCCTGCTTGATGCGAGCGGCTGCGTCGGTGACCTTGCGCGTCACGAATTCGATGCCACGCAGCGGTGATTCGTGGTTGAACAGGATGCCGCTGCTGGCGTGCAGGTTGTAGCTCTCGCGATAGTTCACGGTGATCCAGTGGCCATAGAGCTTGGCCACGCCGTAAGGGCTGCGCGGGTAAAACGGCGTATTTTCGTCCTGCTGCTCCGCCTGGATCAGGCCAAACATTTCGCTGGTGGATGCTTGGTAGAAACGGGTATGCGGGCTGAACTGGTGGATCGCTTCAAGCAGGTGCGTGACGCCCAACCCGTCGACAATGCCGGTGGTTACCGGTTGCGACCAAGAGGCGGCAACAAAACTCTGTGCGGCCAGGTTGTAGACCTCGTCAGGCGCCGATTTGATCACTGCGCGCTGGATCGAGCAGGCATCGGCCATGTCGCCGTCCAGGTAAACGATGTCGGCCTCGACCCCCATTTCGCGCAGTCGCCAGCGTGCGTCGCTGCTGCGCCGCGCAACCAGGCCGTGGACTTTATAGCCCTTGTCGAGCAACAGTTTGGCCAGATAAGCGCCGTCCTGTCCGGTGATCCCTGTGATCAGTGCACTTTTTGTCATTCTTGTCTTACCCGTATCTCCCAGTCGGACAGGGTCGCCCGCAGGGTTTGTTGTGTAGTGATTTGCGGCGCCCAACCGGTGGTCTGGGCCAACCTTGCATGACTGCCGCATACCCGTCGCTGATCCGCGCGGCGCATTCTGGCGGGGTCTTGAACCAGTTGCAGGTCGACTTGCGCGAGGTCACCCAGCTGTTCGATCAGGCTGCGAATGCTCTGCTCGCGCCCCGAGCACACGTTGTAGACCTGCCCGGGCGTACCTTTTTCCAGCAAGGCCAGGTAAGCGGAGATCACGTCGCTCACGTCGAGGAAGTCGCGCGTGACGTCGATGTCACCGACTTCCAGTTGCGGCGCTTGCAGGCCTTGTTTGATCCGATTGATCTGGCGGGCGGCGCTGGCGATGACAAAATTTTCTTTCTGGCCAGTGCCGATGTGGTTGAACGGGCGGGCGACCAGTACCGGCCAGCCTTCGCTCAAACCCCATTGCAGACTCAGGAACTCTGCCGACAGTTTGCTCACGGCATACGGATTGCGCGGGCAGGGCGGTTGCAGTTCGGTGATGGGCAAATGCTCTTCGCTGACCTGGCCGTAGACGTCGCCGGAGCTGACGTACAGGAACGTGCCGGTGAAGCCGCGAGCCTTGAGGGCTTGCAGCAGGTTCAGTGTACCGAGCAAGTTGATATTCAGGGTGCGCGCCGGATCACGGAACGCTTCGGGTACGAAGGTCTGGCCGGCCAGGTGAATGACCGCATCCGGCAGCTCCGGCCACAGGCCTTCAAGGCTCTGCGGGTCTGCGAGATCATAGCGGGCAGGGACGGTCAGCAGCTCCCACTGCGCGGAATCAGCCAGCAGGCGGGATTGGATGTGTTGTCCTACGAATCCGCTGAGACCCGTAACGAACAGACGCTTTTTCAAACAGCAGCCCCTTGGTCATACATTTTCGTCCATTCCCCACAGGCTTGTCGGAGATATCTGACGGACCGGGTCGATTACTTGGTCGAAAGACTGGCGAAAAAATTTTGTTGTAGTTGTTTGGTTGCCAATCTGTGCCAATTGCGCGGTAATTTCAACAGGTCCAACCGTGACTGATCAGTTCTGGTCCGCGTAGCCCGATTTATTCTCGTCGGGCGGTTCACGAATCCTCAACGGATGTGTTTAGAATGCCCCTCGTCACGATGACTCAAGGTTCGGCAGCGCCGCTGTGAAACTGCGAGGAACTGACCATTAAAACAAGAACGAAGACGGGCACGAAGACGATGGACGAGGGCTGGCAAATGCTGCCCCGATCCTTGGCTTCTCCGTCACACAGTGAGGTTGCCGGGATGGCGATCTCACCATGGGATGCCATGAATTTCATTCTCTACTCCGACGTCAACGACAGCTCCATCAGCCAGAGTCTCGGTCGTCCCGAGTACAGTTACTATTTTGTGCTCAAGGCCTATCGACCCTTGTTCGAAAGCCTTGGGCAGGTTCACGTCGTAGCCTCGACCGCCGAAGTGGATCCGCTCTATCGGCAGTTGCAGCAAGCGGGGCAGGATAGCCTGTTCATTTCGTTTGCACCGCCGCACAAGACCCCGACCGATGTTCAATGCCCGATGGTGTGTGTGGTTGCCTGGGAATTCGACACCATTCCCGCCGAGTACTGGGACAACGATCCGCGCCAGGACTGGAGCCAGACACTGGCGCGCCTGGGTCGGGTGATTACCTTGTCCACCCACACTGCCGAAGCCATCCGCCGAACCCTGGGTGCCGATTTTCCAGTGCTCGTATTGCCGACGCCTTTGTGGGAACGCTTTGCCGAGGTGCGCCAGCAGTATCCTGGCACTCCGGTGAACCCGGGAACCACACTGCAGATCAAGGGCTGCATACTCGACAGCCATGTGATGGGCTTGTCCGCCGATGGCCTGCTTGGACCGCAGATTGTAGAGTCAGTGGCGCAGATCGAGCCTGAGCCGGAAGAAGTAGTACCGGAGCCGCCACCGCCACCGCAATTGACCATCCGCCGCCGCGCATTTATTACCCGGCACTACGTGCGTGAAGTCTACCGGGCACTCAAGCACAACCTGCTGCTGTGGTATCGCGAAGCCGCGCGCGATCTGGTGCCGGACGCCGTTCGCCCCTGGCTCGCAAGGCTTCGCAAGCAGGCACTGCCAGTGCAACCACTGCCAGTTGCACCCGAGGTTGCCGAGCCAGTCGAACCAGTCGAACCGGCGCCATCCGCTTTGCCCGATACCACCACGACGGTATCCATCGATGTCAGTGGTGTGTTGTATGTCAGCGTGTTCAACCCCGATGACGGGCGCAAGAACTGGCACCATCTGATCACCGCATTTTGCTGGGCATTGCGCGATGCACCAGACGCTACGCTCGTACTGAAGATGACCCAGAACGACCTCTCGACCTATTACGTCGAACTCATGACCTTGCTCTCGCAACTGTCACCATTCGCCTGTCGAGTGGTGGTCATGCATGGTTATCTGCAGGATGAAGAATTTGCGCGGTTGTACGGGGCGGCGAGTTTCTACGTCAACGCATCTCGCTGCGAAGGCCTGTGCTTGCCGCTGATGGAATTCATGTCGTGCGCCCGGCCCGTTATCGCCCCGGACCACACCGCAATGCGAGACTACATCGACGAACGCGTGGCCTTTGTTGTGAAGTCCAGTCGCGAGCCGACGATCTGGCCGGAAGACGCGCGCATCCTCTACCGGACCCTGCGCCATCGTCCGGATTGGGGCTCGTTGAAAACCGCTTATGCACAGAGTTACGCCATGGCCAAAGACCAGCCGCAGACCTGGCATGCCATGGCCGACGCCGCCAGCGAGCGAATGCGCGACTACTGCAGTTTTACGCCAGTGCAGCAGCGCCTGGCGCAGTTCTTCGGGCAGGCCCCGGTCATCGCCGTGACGCCAGCGGCCGCCAAGACGGGGACAGCAGCATGCTGATCATCATTCATTCGGAAACCAACAAGAGCAACATCCAGCAGAACCTGGGCCGGCCCGAGTACAGCTACTACTTCGTGCTCAAGGAGTTTCGCCCGGTGCTGGAACGACTGGGCCAGGTGATCGAGGTCAGCGACCCTGACGAGTTGGTCGACCGTCTGTATCAAGATTGCCAGAGCAGGGGAGAGGATTGTGTGTTCCTGTCCTTCTCACCACCGCACCGCACACCCATCCGCTATGCCTGCCCGACCATTGCAGTGTTCGCCTGGGAGTTCAGCACCATCCCCACTGAAAGCTGGCATGGGGAACCGCGGCATGACTGGCGGGTGGTACTGGCGGCCAGCGGCATGGCGATCACTCATTCGAGCTTCACCGTAAAGGCCGTTCGCGATGTGATGGGGCCCGAGTATCCGATCAGCGCGATTCCGGCGCCGGTCTGGGATCGCTTTGCCGCGCGTGGCGAGCACTTGCTCAAGCGCCCGGTCGCTGAAGGGATTCGCCTGAACCTGCGCGGCCTGATGATCGACAGTCGTACCGCAGATCTGCGCCCTTACGGACCGGAGCGCTTGCGCGAAGGCACGCCGATCGCGTTCGACGGACCGGTGCGCGATTGCGAGTTGCTGCTTGATGGCGTGGTCTACACCTCGGTCTTCAACCCCTACGACGGGCGCAAGAACTGGAAGGACATGATCAGTGCGTTTTGCAGCACCTTCCGCGAGTCGGCCGACGCGACCCTGGTGCTCAAGCTCACTCACCATGACATCGCCGATGCACTCAACGACATGCTGCACCACGTCTACAAGAATCAGACCTATCAGTGCCGCATCGTGCTGATCCATGGCTACCTCGCAGACCTCGACTATGAACGCCTGGTAGAGGCCACCAGCTACGTCGTCAATTGCTCCTACGGCGAAGGCCAGTGCCTGCCGTTGATGGAATTCATGTCGTGCGGCAAGCCGGCGATTGCGCCGCTGAACACTGCGATGGCCGACTACGTGGACAGTGACAACGCGTTCATCGTCGACTCGACAGAAGAACTGACCGCCTGGCCGCACGATCCCCGGGCGGCATTTCGTACCCTGCGTTACACCACTGATTGGGACTCGCTGTGCGCTGCCTATCGGGCCAGCTACGACGTCGCGAAAAACGATGTCGGGCGGTATGAAAGGATGTCGGCCCATGCTGTCAGTCGACTTCAGGGTTTCTGTAGCCAGGCCAGCACCGAACAGCGCCTGCGGGCGTTCTTCGAACAGCTGCTGGAGCGGCGCAAAGCACTGACCTTGCAAGCGTCCAACGCATGATTCGCCGTTTGTTGGCGAAGCTCTGGCCGGCACCGTCGGCGCCTTCGACCGTGCCCCAAAGCCCGGTATCGCCCAGGGACGTCGGTTTGCACGATGCAGTACTCGATGGCTGGTTCCTCGGCGAAACCGGCGAGTTGCTCAAGGGTTTTGCCATTAACGCCGACGACACGCTGCTGGATGTCGGATGCGGCGAAGGTGTGGCGACCTTGTTCGCGGTTCGACAGGGCGCCTCGGTGATCTTCACCGACAGCGAGCACGACAAGGTGCGTGACCTGGCCCGCCAAGTGGCCGCGCAATCGAGCCAGGCCAATCTGGGGCTGGTCAGCAACAGCTTGCCGCTGCCGCTGGCCGACGGTTGCGCAAGCAAAATCGTGTGCATGGAAGTGCTCGAACACATCGACCAACCTGAACCCTTCATGGCTGAACTGGTGCGCATGGGGCGTCCCGGGGCGCTGTATCTGCTAAGCGTTCCAGCACCGGTGGGCGAGCATTTGCAAAAGGGCATCGCTCCCGCCAGTTATTTCCAGACACCCAATCATGTGCAGATTTTCACCCCCGAACGGTTCGCCACCCTGGTGGAGGAGGCGGGCCTGGTCATCGAGCATCGTCAGGCCAGCGGGTTTTTCTGGGTGATGGGCATGATCTTTTTCTGGGCGAGCGAGAGGGCTGCCGGACGTGACGTGGGTGGCGCGGTTCGCGACCGTATCCAGGCGCCGTATCCGCCGTTGATGGAGAGCTGGGCGAAAACCTGGCAGGACCTGCTGTCGCACCCCGACGGCCTGGCGATCAAGCAGATGCTTGACCGGTTCATGCCCAAGAGCCAGGTCATCATTGCCCGCAAACCGATGGATACCGTGGCACGTCCAGGAGGACACCATGAGTAGCAGCAAGCGCATCATGGATATCGAGTTGCTTCGCGGCATTGCGGTACTGGGCGTTTTGTTTCACCACCTGCAGGACAGCCTGTTCGCGGCGAGTGTTCCGCTGTTGCAACGCATCACCCTGTACACGCAGCCGTGGTGGGGCGTTGATTTATTCTTCGCCATCTCCGGCTTCGTCATCGCGCGTAGCCTGATCCCGGCGCTGCAAGGTTGCAGCACGCGGCAGGAATACTGGCAGGAAACCCGCAACTTCTGGCTGCGGCGGGCCTTTCGTTTGTTGCCGTCAGCCTGGTTATGGCTGGCGCTGATGTTGCTGGCGTGCCTGTTCCTCAACCGCTCCGGCGCGTTCGGCACCCTGCAGGCGAATCTGCAGGCGACCCTGGCCGGCATTGCCCAGTACGCCAACTTTCGCTTCGCCGACAGTTTTTACAATTACGAATATGGCACCAGTTTCGTGTACTGGAGTCTGTCGTTGGAGGAGCAGTTCTACCTGCTGTTCCCCTTGCTGATTTTGCTCTGTCGCAAATACCTGGTTTGGGCGCTAGTCCTGTTGGTGGCGGTGCAACTGTTCACTTTGCGCACGCCGATATTGATGGTGATCAGAACAGATGCGCTGGCCCTCGGCGTGCTGCTGGCCATCTGGAGCGCGCAGCCTTCCTACCGACGCTGGGAACCGACATTCCTGCGCCGTCCCTGGGCTGGTCTGGCCGCATTGCTCGCGGTGTCGCTGGTGCTGGGTTTCATAGCCACTGATCGCTTCACGTTCACTCATTACCGTATTGGCGTGATTGCACTGCTGTGTGCGTTGCTGGTCTGGATCGCTTCCTACAATCGCGACTACCTGATGCCCGGATATCTGATCAAAAGCCTGATGACCTGGGTGGGCAGCCGTTCCTACGGGATTTACCTGATCCACATCCCGGCTTATCTGCTGGTGCGCGAAGGCATCTTTCGTTTGCAGGCAGCCAACTTGCCGAACCCTGGCGGACACCCGATCCCTACATTGTTGATCGCCTTCGGGTTGATCGCGGTTTTAAGTGAACTCAACTATCGCTTTGTCGAAATGCCCATGCGCCGTCGTGGCGTATCGCTGGTGCAGCGCCTGAGCTTGCCCCCAAACGCCGTCCCATCCTCTGGAGCAACCTCATGCTGAGACTGTTGAAGAAACTCGCGGCGGGCACGCCTCCCGCGCAACCGGTGCCGGAGCCGACACCGGTGGCCGCAGCACCCGAAAAGGTCGATCCGTACATGCTCGGCCTGCATGACGCGATGCTCAGTGGCTGGTTCAATCAGCAAACCGGCGAGCTGTTCACCGGCTTCCCGGTCACTCCGCAAGACACCTTGCTGGACGTTGGCTGCGGTGACGGCGGTAACGTGCATTTCTGCGCAATGCGCGGGGCGAATATCATCATCGCCGATATCGACGCGGCTAAGGTCGAGGCGACCCGGCAACGCTTGGCAGATACACCGGCTCGGAGCATTGAGTGCCACGTCACCGATTGCAACCCGTTGCCCATTGCTGACGGAACCGCGACTCGAGTGGTCTCCACTGAAGTAATCGAGCACGTCGATGACCCTGCGCAGTTTCTTGCCGAACTGGTACGGGTCGGCAAACCGGGAGCGCTCTATCTGCTCAGCGTGCCGCATCCAAGTTCCGAAGACCTGCAAAAAGACATCGCCGCGCCCGAGTACTTTCAGAAGCCCAATCACATTCGCATCATCAGCGAAGACCAATTCAAGGCAATGGTCAGCGACGCGGGTCTGGAAGTGATCAGCCATAGCCAATACGGTTTTTACTGGTCGATGTGGATGCTTCTGTTCTGGGAGGCCAAAGTGGACTTCAGCAATGCGGACCATCCTTTGCTCAATCACTGGGCCGATACCTGGCAGGCAATTCTCGCTTCGCCTCGGGGTGCACAGATCAAACAGGCCCTGGATGCGGTCGTGGCCAAGAGTCAGGTGATCATTGCGCGTAAGCCCTGATCCCACAGGATTCTGTGTACCCTGCAACCCTGTGTTGGAAAGGATGGATGTTCATGGGGTTGTCGATCCGACGGTGCGCACTGCTTTTCCCGCTGTTGATGCTCGCCGGCTGCGGGCAACCCGAGGCGCCTGCGCTCGATCAGCAGCTCTACATCTGGCAACGCCAGTGGATGCCTGCTCATCAACACGCCTTGCGTGACAGCCGGGCTGATTTCTCTACGCTGCGGGTACTAGCTCTACAGTCATTTCCTCACGCCGGCTGGAGTCGGGCGCAAGTTGACGCCCATCTGTTACGACAAGATGGTCGCCCGCTGATCGCGGTAATCCGGCTTGATGGTCAGTTGAAGTCCCTGGATTCGCATGAAGTCATTGCGCAGGTCCAACAGTTGATCAGTGACTGGCAAGGGCAGGGCTTGACATTGGCCGGGGTGGAAATTGACCACGATGCCGGTGTTGCTCGACTGCCGGTCTATCGAAATCTGCTGAGCGAATTGCGCCAGGTGCTACCGGCATCCATGGCGCTGAGTATCACTGCATTACCCGCTTGGCTGAACAGCCCAGAGTTGCCGGCGCTTTTATCCTCCGTCGATAGCAGCGTGTTGCAAGTGCACGCAGTCAGCGATCCAAGAACAGGTTTGTTCCACGTGGAACAAACAAGAAAATGGACCGAGGCTTGGTCACGCAAAACTTCGAAACCGTTTTACCTGGCGCTGCCGGCATATGGCGTCGCGTTGTTGCCGGCGAGTAATGGAGCGCCGGTCGTAGAAAGCGAAGTGCCCCTTGAGCGCGACGGTGATCGCCAGGAGTTGATGGCCGATCCCCAGCAACTTCGCAAGCTTGGCCTGGAACTGCGGGATAATCCCCCGGAGCACCTCGCAGGTCTAATCTGGTTCAGATTACCGCTGGCGAATGATCGCCGGGCCTGGAGCCTGACCATGCTGCGCGCTGTAGCACGCGGTGAGGCGCTCCGAAGCCAGGTGACGTTGCAACTTTCAGAGCATCAAGGCTTGTTCGATATCAGCATCATCAACTCAGGCAATCTAGACAGCCCATGGCCTGAACAGGTGACGCTGGCGGCTAGCGGTTGTGAAGGTGCGGATGCGCTGGCCGGTTATTCAATGCAGCAGACTTCAAACAGCCTGACCTTCAGCCGTCTACGAGAGGGCCGAGTAGCGGCACAGGGGCAGCGTGCTATTGGTTGGGCACGCTGCAAAAAAATTGATCAAGGAGCGTCACATGTTGATCCGTAAGTGGCCCCATCATCTGCTATGCCTGACCCTCAGCCTGCCACTGGGGTCAGTGCTGGCCTGCGGCCCGGACTTCCCCATGCGGCTGTTGGACAACCGGGGGCAGACTCTGTCGGAGCTGCCGGAGGGCAACTTCAACTTCGAGGTCAGTCGCCTTGGCGGCTCGATTGCCGGGCTGAAGAACATCGCACCCGCTACTGGCAATCAAGATTACAGTTACGGCGAAGAAGCGGGCCAACCCAGCCCGCGGGATCTGGCAGAGCAGGTCGGTTTGTCTGTGGAGCAACAGGCTCTGGTGAAGCAACTGCGCAGTGTGGCCGACGCGCGCCAAGTTGAAGTCGACGGCAAAGCACTGCCGCCCGAACTCATGTTCTACCTGGCGGGCGCGGCGGCCTTCAATGCAGCTGACTACGCGCTGGCTGCCGAGTACTTTCACAAAGTATTGGCACTGCCGGCAGATCAGCGCTCGCTACGCAGCACCTGGGCCGCCTATTCCTTGGGACGGGCATTGTTCGCCATGAACTCGCAAGTGGATACAGTGCCAAGCCTGTTGGCCCAGTCCCAGCTTGCTTTCGAGCAGACCCGTCAACTGAGCATTGACGGCTTCAGTGACCCCTTGGAGTTGGGAGTCGCCAGCCTCGGCGAAGAAGCCCGTGTGGTTCGCGCCGCAGGTGACTGGAACCGCGCCATTGAGCTGTATGCCACGCAGAACCGGCACGGATCGCCAGTGGGCTACAGCTCCTTGAAGCAACTGGTGGCTGAATTGGCCGCGATGCCCGAAACGTCTTTGGCGCAATTACTCCAGGGAAAGCCAGTGCAGCAACTGGTGACAGCTTCCTTGATCAGCCGACTGGGCTGGTCATTCGGGGAACAACCGCCGAACGAACTGAAGCTGATCAAGCTGCTTCAAAACAGCACGCGCGGGACCCTGGAAAACGCGGATCGGCTGGCGGCGGTCAATTATCAACAAGGTGATTACGCCAGCGCGAAAGCCTTTCTTGAGCACGCCGGGGACGGCGGCCTGGCTTGGTGGCTACGGGCGAAGCTGGCGCTGCGCGGTGGCGACAAGGTCGCGGCAACCGCAGCCTATGCCAAAGCTGCTCAGGCCTTCCCGCAGAACGAATCATGGGGTGAGCGCAGGACCCCGGATTTTGATTACGAGTCGCTGCAACCCAAATGTCGGGTCGAGGGTGAGAGTGCAATTCTGGCGCTGCAGCGTGGAGATTACCTGCAAGCGTTTGATCAACTCTACCGCAGCCAGGACATCTACTGGTTGGACGCGGCGACCGTGGCCGAGCGCGTGCTGACTGTCGATGAGCTCAAGCATTACGTCGACACCAACGTGCAGGTGCCAACGCCCTTTAGCCTGCAGGATGTTGAGGCCTATGCGGCCCAAAAAGAAGCAGAGGGTAGCGACCAGGTCGCAGCCCCGCTAACGGTCGCGGCCAAACTACGCAACCTGCTCGGCCGCCGGTTGCTGCGCGAAGGACGCTACAACGAAGCGCCGGTTTACTTCGATAACCCCCGGTTGTTCAGCCTGGCGAAGTGGTACGGCGAGCTACGCCACGATGCAGAATCAAAATGGTGGCCGACCAAAAGGGCATTTGCGTACTTCCATGCAGCCGACTTGAGCCGTCACTTCGGCATGGAGTTACTGGGCTATGAGATGTCCCCCGACTACGCGACTTTCGAAGGCAACTACAGCCTTCAAAGCACCGAATTGAAAGTGGGGCCACTGTTGGCACAGGAAGAGTTCAGCCGTCAGCAAGCCAGCGCTGCACAGCCAGACCTGCGTTATCACTACCGCTATCTCGCCAACGACCTTGCCACTCGGGCCGCCGATAACTTGCCGCATACCAGCCAGGCATTTGCCGCTGTTTTGTGTGCGGCAACTGGCTGGAACGCTGATCCGGAGCAGAAACAGGTATTTTATCGGCGGTACGTCAACGAAGGGCCGTATGTCGATTGGGCTGTTCACTTCGGTGAGCGCTGCCCGTCCCCGGATTTTGGGAAGGCCGACCGACGTTACGTGACGCAGGCCATCAGCCCGGTCCGTAACGTCTTGCGGCCGTATAAAACGTGGCTGCAACTGGGCGCAGTGGTGGCATTTACCGCCTTTGCGCTGCTGCTGATCAACCGGCACAAGCGACGCAAGCAGACCTGATCAAGCCTGCTGGAGGAACGTTAGACGTATCGCAAAACCGATCAGCAGGCTGCCGAACAGCCATTGCTGCAAGCGCTGGGCCGAAGGGCTGTGTTGCAACCAACGGCCCAATGCGGCGCCGGTCACTGCGTAGAAACATGTGTGTGGCACAATCTACTGGTTTATTGCCTATCAACCATTGGGATCTGCCAACTTATGAAGCTCGACGCCTACGACCGCAAGATCCTTGCCGCCCTGCAACGGGATGGTCGCCTGAGCAACGTGCAACTGGCCGACGAGATCGGATTATCCGCCTCGCCGTGCTTGCGTCGGGTACGGATGCTGGAGGAGGCCGGAGTGATCAGGGGTTATCAGGCCAATCTGGACCGTGACGAGGTAGGCTTGGGGCTGACGGTATTTGTCGGGGTCAAGGTGGAACGCCATAACGACGAACAGGCCGAGGCGTTTCGCCTGGCCGTGACGGCATTGCCGGAGGTGATTTCGGCATTCCTGGTATCGGGCGAATCGGATTTTCTGCTGCAGGTGGTAGTACCGGACTTGCGCGGCTACGACCGGTTCCTCACGGGCCAGCTGTTGAAACTGCCCGGCGTGAGTGACATTCGCAGCAACTTTGCCATCAACACCGTAAAGGCTCCAGGCGCGTTGCCCCTGGAGCACCTGCCGCTCTAGCATGGGCTACATCTGCGTTGCCATCCCCTCCACATTCATCGCCGCCTGACGCAGCGCCTCGGAGCGGGTAGGGTGGGGATGGCAGGTCAGTGCAATGTCTTCGGCTGAAGCGCTGAACTCCATGGCCACGCAATATTCGCCGATCATCTCGCTGACACTGGGGCCCACGAGGTGCACGCCCAGAATTTCGTCGGTGCGCTCATCAGCCAGTACTTTCGCGAAACCTTCGGTTTCATGGTTGATCTTCGCGCGACTGTTGGCGGTAAAGGGAAACTTCCCGACCTTATACCCCCGACCTTCAGCCTTGAGCTGCTCTTCGGTCTTGCCGACGCTGGCCAGTTCCGGTCGGGTGTAGATCACGTTGGGGATCAGGTCGTAATTGACCTCGCCCGCTTTACCCGCGATTTGTTCCACGCAGGCCATGGCTTCGTCTTCGGCTTTATGCGCCAGCATCGGCCCGGAAGTCACGTCGCCAATCACCCAGACTCCAGCGGCTTCGGTGCGATGCCTTTTGTTGGCGAGCATCCCCCGCTTGTCCGTCGTCAGGCCCACGTTTTCCAGCCCCAGGCCCTCGGTGTAAGGCCGACGGCCGATTGACACCAAGACGTAGTCGGCCTCCAGCAGCTCGGCGGTACCTCCCGCAGCGGGCTCAACGCTTAGCTGCACTCCGGTTGCGGACGAGGTAGCGCTGGTGACTTTAGAGCTCAACTTGAAGCTGATCCCCTGTTTGCTCAACGAACGCTGCAGTGTTTTACCTGCCTCTGCATCAACGCCTGGACAGATGCGGTCGAGAAATTCCACTACCGTGACTTGCGCTCCCAGGCGCCGCCACACCGAACCCAATTCCAGACCTATTACCCCAGCGCCGATCACCACCAGATGCTTGGGCACTTCAGCCAGTGACAGCGCGCCAGTGGAGTCGAGGATTCGTTGATTGTCGATGCTGACGCCGGGAAGGGGCATGGGTTCGCTGCCGGTGGCGATGATGATGTCCTTGGCGCCGAGCTCGGTCTTGCCGCCTTCACTGTCGGTTACCGTGACTTTGCCCGGGCCATCGATGCGGCCCCAACCCTTGATCCAGTCGACCTTGTTCTTGCGAAACAGGAACTCGATGCCTTTGGTCAGGCCGCTAACGCTTTCGTCTTTCTGCTTCATCATCTGCGCCAGGTTCAGCACCGGTTTGACCTCGATGCCCAGGTTGGCAAATTCCGCCCCGCTGGCCGCTTCGTAGAGCTCCGAGGCATGCAACAACGCTTTGGACGGCATGCAACCAACGTTCAGGCAGGTGCCTCCCAGCGTGGTGCGACCTTCGACGCAGGCGGCCTTCAGGCCCAATTGGCCGGCCCGGATTGCTGCGTTGTAGCCGCCAGGGCCGCCGCCCAGTATCACGATGTCGTAGGTGCTCATGCTGTTCTCCTGGATGGAAGGCCATCGGAAGTTAAAAGTAGTCCGGGGTTAATATTATGAACATAATATGTCTCATGCGCCCTCGTTAGAGCAATTATAATTTTCAGAACTCCAGCAGTTTTCGGGAGTCATCTGGGAGGAGGGTGCAGGTTCTGGTGTTTTTTTAACCGGAAGATCCCTGGAAAGCCCGTTAAATCGATAGCCAGCTATTTTTTCAGGATGGTCTAACCTCTCATCAGACGTCTGAAACAAGGGGGATTCTCCATGCTCGCGCGTATTCCACCGGCCTTACAGAATCTGCAGTTACCGCTTCGCTTGAGACTTTGGGATGGCCATGAATTCAATCTGGGGCCGGCGCCTAGTGTCACGATTGTGGTCAAGGACCCACAGATGGTTTCCCAGTTCACCCATCCGAGTCTGGATGCGTTGGGAGCAGCGTATGTCGAAGGCAAACTTGAGCTGGAAGGTTCAATTACCGACGTCATTCGCGTCTGCGATCAATGGAGCCAGGCCTTGATTGATGAGGACGATGCCGGTCAATTTGTGCGCACCGTGCATGACAAGGAAACCGACGCCAAGGCCATTTCTTATCACTACGATCTTTCCAACGCCTTCTACCAGCTCTGGCTCGACAGTGACATGGCGTACTCCTGCGCCTATTTCGAGACCGGCAGTGAATCCCTGGAGCAGGCACAACAAGCAAAATTTCGTCACCTTTGCCGCAAGCTGCGACTGCAATCAGGTGAGTATTTACTCGACGTGGGTTGCGGCTGGGGCGGGCTTGCGCGGTATGCCGCGCGTGAATTCGGCGCGAAAGTTTTCGGAATCACGCTGAGCAAGGAACAACTGGCGCTGGCCAGGGAGCGAGTCACCGCCGAGGGGCTGGACGACCTGGTAGAACTGCAACTGCTCGACTACCGCGACCTGCCTCAGGATGGTCGCTTCGATAAGGTGGTCAGTGTCGGTATGTTCGAGCACGTCGGGCACGCTAATCTCCCGGAGTACTGCAAGACGCTTTTTGGCGCGGTAAAAGAGGGCGGCCTGGTGATGAACCATGGCATTACCGCTAAACATACCGATGGGCGTCCGGTTGGACGCGGTGCCGGTGACTTCATTGGCAAGTACGTGTTTCCCAATGGCGAGTTGCCGCACCTGTCCATGATCTCGGCCGAGATCAGTGAAGTGGGCCTTGAAATCGTCGACGTCGAGAGCTTGCGCCTGCACTATGCGCGCACGCTGGACCACTGGAGCGAGCGCCTGGAAGACAATCTGGAGGCCGCCGCGAAGGAGGTACCAGAGCAGGCTTTGCGGATCTGGCGGCTGTATCTGGCCGGCTGTGCCTACGCATTTGCCAGGGGCTGGATCAACCTGCACCAGATACTTGCCGTCAAAGCCCATCCCGATGGCAGCCATGAACTGCCATGGACCCGCGACGACATCTATACGCCTTAAAGAATTGGCGAAATAAGCCGGGCTATCCGCATGCCGATCTGTTGCAGGCGATGGGTCTCCCGGCTTTCCTCCTTGGCTATTTCATGGGCCAGGGCGAAATCGGCGTTCAGCATCTGCTCCACCTCCCCGGCGAAAGCACTGTCGACTGTCAGCAGCATCACTTCGAAATTCAACCGGAACGAACGGTTGTCGAGGTTCGCGCTGCCGATCGCGCTGATCTCGCTATCTATCAGCACCACCTTCTGGTGCAGAAAACCAGGCTCGTAGCGGAACACCCGAACACCGGCCCGGACCGCTTCGAAAGCGTAAAGGCTGGACGCGGCATAGACGATGCGGTGGTCCGGGCGCGATGGCAACAGCAGGCGCACGTCCACTCCGCGCAACACAGCCAGACGCAGGGCGGCGAAAACAGCTTCGTCAGGAATGAAATACGGGCTGGTGATCCAGACCCGCTGCGTGGCTGCGTGGATCGCCTCAACGAAAAACAGTGAGCAGGTTTCATAGGCATCTGCCGGGCCGCTGGCGAGCAACTGGCACAGCACTCCGTCATCCGGATAGACGTCAGGCAGTATCAGCGGGGGCAGCGAGCGCGCCGCCCAGAACCAGTCTTCGGCAAACGATTCCTGCATGCAGGCAACGACTGGGCCGCGTACTTCAACGTGGGTATCACGCCAGGGTGCCAGCGGTGGTTTTTCGCCCATGTACTCGTCGCCGACATTGTGGCCACCGACAAAGCCCAGCACACCATCGACCACCACAATTTTTCGATGGTTGCGGAAGTTCACCTGAAAGCGATTTAGCCAACCGCTGCGAGTGGCGAACGCCTTGACTTCAACACCAGCATCGCGCAACGGCTGGACAAAACTGTGGGGCAGGGAGTGGCTGCCAATGCGGTCATACAACAGATAAACCGCCACCCCTTCGGCGGCTTTTTGCAGCAGCAAGCTTTGCAGACGTTGGCCGAGGCGGTCATCGTGAATGATAAAAAACTGGATCAGCACCGCTTCTCTGGCGGAGCTTATTGCCGCGAAAATAGCTTCGAAGGTGGCGTTCCCATTGATCAGCAGGCGCACTTCATTGTTCGCCAGGCACGGCATTCGTCCCAGTTTAGGCATCGCTCGCAGGGACGCGTAGGCGCTGGATGCGCGCGCGGCCAGCGCTTCCTCTACCCAGGGTCGCCAATTTAGCTCGGAGATCGCTTTGCGCATTTCCTCGTTGGCCTGCCGGCGAGCCTTGATATATCCATCAAACGTACTGCGGCCGAACACCAGGTAGGGGATGAGGGTGAAGTATGGGATAAACACCAACGACAGGGCCCAGGCGATCGAGCCTTGGGCCGTCCTTACGGTGAGCACTGCATGAATGGCCGCGATCGAGCCGAGCGTATGGAGCAGTGCAATCATGTAGCCGAAGATATGCGGTCCAAAGTAATCCATGGGGCAACCTTGCTCCTGAATAATCAATGCTTAACAGACCATGTTCCGTGCAGAATGTCGCTAATTAATTGGCCCATGAACCGATGCCTGTGGCTGACGTCTAACGGCCACTACTGATCAGGAGTTACACGATGAACGTTCGTCTGCTGGGTTTGGCCATGGCATTTGGT
Source organism: Pseudomonas sp. TMW22090 (assembly GCF_022496665.1). Lineage (NCBI taxonomy): Bacteria > Pseudomonadati > Pseudomonadota > Gammaproteobacteria > Pseudomonadales > Pseudomonadaceae > Pseudomonas > Pseudomonas sp. TMW22090. The sequence goes on along the minus strand of NZ_SCFH01000003.1, from coordinate 513,791 downwards.
TTGGCACTTCCTGTGGCCGCTCAGGCGCAGATGCTTCAGCCAGGTTTGTGGGAATTGACTTCGAGCAACATGAAGGTCGACAACCAGGACCTCCCGGATCTGCAACTGATTCTCGGGCAGATCCAGAGCCAGATGACGCCTGAGCAACGCGCTCAACTGGAGAAGCAAGGCATCACCATGGGTGGCAAGGGCATTCGCGCCTGCCTGACTCCGGAACAGGTAAAGACCGACAATATCCCCCTGACGGATCCTCAGTCGGGTTGCAAGCAGGAAATCACCGAGCGTACCGGCAACCAGTGGAAATTCCGGTTCAGCTGCCCGAAGGCCCAAGGTACCGGCGTGGCCACTTTCCTCAGCGATCGTGAGTTCACTACCAAGGTCAACGGTACATTCAACGCCACCGGTATTCAGCAGAAGGGTAGCCTCGATACTCGAGCCGTGTGGCTGGGTCAGGATTGCGGTACGGTCAAGCCTCGAGCCTGATCCCGCTTCCATTGGCTCTGTGCCACCGCGTCGTGGGCATGCAGGCTCTCTGCATGCACCACGCGTAGTTGAAACCCGTCGATTTCATCGCAGTGTTTGAGGGCAAAGTGCAGACGTCGCGCGGCGTCTTCGCAGAACATCAGGTTCTGTCCATTTGCCAACGCGAAAGCTTGTTCGTCGGCGCGCTTAACCGCTGTTTGTACTGCGGTGCCTAACGCCGTTTCTGCTACATCTATTATTTTTAACAGTGGTAACTCCAACCCATCTGGAATTATCCGTGCTTGCAGTTGTGCGCTGCTGCGCTGGCTGTGAGGTGTCGCAACAATTCCATTTGCGCCACCCAACCACACAAGCACCTCGGCATGCTGCAGAGTCCTGTTGGCGAAATCATCAATGAATTGCTTCTGGATCAGCTGCCGCGAAAGTGCGGCTGAACAGGGGCAGGTCGACGAGTAGATGACTTCGACAGTTAGTTCCACGTGGAACATTCCAGTTTCCAGGCGCGCTTGAACACTCACCGGGTATGACCGCCAGCCGGATAATTGGGTGATCAGTGCCGGTCTTTTTAACAGCAGCTCAAAGTGGATGTTGAGGTAGGCACTGTTTGATAGCCCCTGGTGAGTCCGCAGAAAGCACTGCAGTACCTGGCTCAAGCGCGCAGGCGTCAGCTCCTGTTGCTCAAGCGATTCTAATGCCAGGTACAGGCGTGACATGTGGATGCCACGTGCGTCGCCATCGTCCAGGCTGACCCCTGCATCGGCTTTTGCCGAGCAATGCTGGCCGTTGAGCACGATGGGAATGGCAATCCCGCGCATGCCGACCCAATCCAGCGGCAGTGTTTGGTGGGAGGCCTGGGTGGCGATATCCGGCAACGGCAGCGCGTTCATGAGGCAGTTCCATCGTAGAGGTAGATGTTATATGTTATGTTATTACATATTAAATATACCACGCCTTTTCTCACAAGAGCGTGCAATGCCTACGAGGAATTTCGCATGCCCCACCGTCTACCCGTCACCGTGCTGTCTGGCTTTTTAGGCGCGGGCAAAAGCACGCTGCTCAACCATGTGCTGCGAAATCGCGAAGATCTGCGGGTGGCCGTGATCGTCAATGACATGAGCGAAATCAACATTGATGGCAGTGAGGTTCAGCGTGACGTCAGCCTGAACCGCGCTGAAGAGAAGCTCGTGGAAATGAGCAACGGCTGCATTTGCTGCACGCTGCGCGAAGATCTTCTGGAGGAGGTGAGCAAGCTCGCCAGGGACGGTCGTTTCGATTACCTGCTGATCGAGTCGACGGGAATATCCGAACCATTGCCGGTGGCTGAAACATTCACCTTCCGCGACGAACAAGGACAGAGCCTGGCCGATCTGGCGCGGCTCGATACCATGGTCACGGTAGTTGATGGGGTGAACTTTCTGCTCGACTACCAGGCCGCAGACAGCCTCGCATCAAGGGGTGAAACCCTGGGTGAGGGTGACGAGCGATCCATCACCGACTTGTTGATCGAGCAGATTGAATTTGCCGACGTCATTCTGATCAGCAAGGTCGATCTGATCAGCAGCAGCGAGCGCCTGGAGTTAATGGCTATTCTTGCGCGGCTTAACGCCCAGGCAGAGATCATTCCAATGGTCATGGGCGAAGTTGCCTTGGGCAGAATCCTGGATACGGGTCGTTTCGATTTCGACAAGGCCGCCCAGGCCCCTGGCTGGCTGCGAGAGCTACGCGGTGAGCACCTGCCGGAGACTGAGGAGTATGGCATCGCTTCCACCGCCTATCGGGCGCGTAAACCTTTTCATCCCCGGCGTTTTTTCGATTTCATCAACGGCTCCTGGGAAAATGGCAAATTGCTGCGTTCCAAGGGATTTTTCTGGCTCGCCAGCAAGCACATGGACGCGGGTAGCTGGTCTCAGGCGGGCGGCTTGATGCGCCATGGATATGCTGGGCGCTGGTGGCGTTTTGTGCCACAGGAGCAGTGGCCACAGGACGACGAAAGCATCGCTGCAATCCGAAAAAACTGGGCTGTCGACACCGGCGATTGCCGCCAGGAGCTGGTGTTCATCGGCCAGAATATCGACTTCGCAAAACTCACCGGCGAGCTGGACGACTGCTTGCTCACTGAAGCAGAAATGGCATTGGGTGTGTCGGGCTGGCAACAGCTGACGGACCCGTTCGGACCGTGGTACGAGGAAGTCTCCTGAGGCTCAAGGCTTGAGCCAGTTGCCCTGGCTTTGTGCCTCGCAATAGGGCTTGAGGTACGCCTGATCGGTCACCACACCGTAATAGTGAATATCCTGCCGGTACGGCATATTGGCGACCTGGGCGTTGCTGCAGACGCCAAACGCCCCGGCAGGGCATTCGTTCACATACTGCACGTCGACCTTCTGCCCGGGCAGGTTGGGCTGGCAAAAACCATCGGCGAAGAGTTTTTCCGGTATGTTGCGGTTCTGCTGGCACACTTTCACATCCAGTCGCTCGGCGGTACTGTGAACCACGCAGGCCTGCGCCAGTACCTCGCCCGAGGTCAGCGCCAGGAGCAACGACAATCCCGTCAACCGCATCTTCTACCCCTTAGAATCCGTCAATCATGTTGCAGAACATCCCGACCCACGTCATTGCCGGCCCCTTGGGTGCTGGCAAGACCAGCCTGATCAGGCATTTGCTTGAGCAGCGGCCCCAGAACGAACGTTGGGCAGTGCTGATCAATGAGTTCGGCCAGATCGGCCTGGACGCAGCGCTGTTAACCAGCGACGCCGATGGTATCGCACTGGGTGAAGTGGCCGGGGGATGTTTGTGCTGCGTAAACGGTGCGCCTTTTCAGATAGGGCTGGGACGTCTGCTGCGCAAGGCACGGCCCGATCGGCTGTTTATCGAGCCGTCCGGGTTGGGTCATCCGGCGCAATTGCTCAGGCAACTGAACGAGGGGCCCTGGCTGGGTGTACTGGCTGTACAGCCGTGTGTACTGGTCCTGGATGCCCAGGCACTAGCCCTTGGCAAAACCTTGCCACAGGCGCAACAGGAGGCGCTAGGCAGCGCCGGCTTGTTGTTGCTGAACAAGTCGGAACAGCTTAATGAAGCAGATCGCCAGCGCATCGCCGCCAGCCTGCCAGCGCGCCCACTGCACTGGACCCGGCAGGCAGCACTACCGATAAGCGCACTACCCGGGCTCCATGCTCGCGCTGTGGGGGCTGTGGATAACTTCATCGCGCACAAGGGGCTGGGACAGCTGCCGGCACTATGGACTGACCCTGCAACGCCGATTTGTCTCTGTCAGGAACAGCAGGGCAGCTGGAGCGTTGGCTGGCGCTGGCACCCGAGCCAGACGTTCCAATTGGCCCACGTCAGTCGATGGCTTGAGGGCATGGTGTGGCGGCGGGCAAAGCTGGTCATTCACAGCGATGCAGGTTGGGTGTCCGCCAATGCGCTGGATAACTCGCCGCTGCAATGGCGGCCCAGTGAGTGGCGCCTGGATTCGCGCATCGAGTTGATCTTTGATGCCCCAGGGGATGTGGTGACGCTACAAGAGACGTTGGCTGATTGCCTGCTCTAAGGTCTCCACTTGTTGTGATCCTGGCGCCATTGGCTCAGTTCGATCACTTCAGCGCGGGGTTTGACGATGTCGACCACCGCCGGTGATTCATCGAACGGCATCGGGTAGGGCGCCAGTTCGATCTGCGCGCTGTGGACGCCGAATTGGGTGATCGTGCCGTTATGACGGCTTTCGCCGGTTACGGTGAATTCAAAGTTATACACACGGGCCAGGCGCCGGCGGTCGTTGGCATCCTTCATGAAGCCAATTTTTTTCAGCGCGACATTGCCGTCCAGCAACTCGATACCCAGCTTGGCGCAGTGCTGCTTGACCCGCTCAAGTGCGCGTTCGCGCAAACCATGGTTATGCCATAGCCACGCGCCAGCGGTGGCCAGCAGCATCAGCACGAAGATATTTCCGAGGGTCAGCATCAACAGGGTGCTCCAACAAGATAGTGTCAGCTTAACTGTGTCCCCGGTCTGTCGTACAGGCTGCGTTTAGTCGCATACTGCGCGGCTCGAATTTCGTTTGACGGAAACTCAGCGCATGAAACGTACACCCCATCTGCTCGCCATCCAGTCCCACGTGGTATTCGGCCATGCTGGCAATAGCGCCGCGGTTTTCCCGATGCAGCGGGTCGGGGTAAACGTATGGCCGCTTAACACTGTGCAGTTCTCCAACCACACCCAGTACGGCCAATGGGCCGGGGAAGTCTTGTCGCCGCAGCAGATTCCGGCGTTGGTGGAAGGCATCGCGGCGATCGGTGAGCTGGGCAATTGTGATGCGGTGCTCTCCGGGTACCTGGGCAGTGCGGCCCAGGGACGGGCGATCCTGACCGGTGTGGCGCGGATCAAGTCGATGAATCCCAAGGCGTTATACCTGTGCGACCCGGTGATGGGTCACCCGGAGAAGGGCTGCAGTGTGCCGCAGGAGGTCAGCGATTTCCTTCTGGAAGAAGCGGCAGCCGTGGCCGACTTCATGTGCCCGAACCAGTTGGAGCTGGACAGCTTTTCAGGGCGCCGCCCGCAATCGCTGTTCGACTGCCTGGCAATGGCGCGAGCACTGCTGGCCCGTGGCCCCAAGGCAGTGTTGGTCAAGCACCTGGACTACCCCGGGAAATCGGCGGATGTGTTCGAGATGCTGCTGGTCACAGCCGAGAACAGCTGGCATTTGCGCCGTCCGCTGTTAGCGTTCCCGCGGCAGCCGGTGGGCGTGGGCGACCTGACTTCAGGGTTGTTCCTGGCACGAGTGCTGTTGGGGGACAGTCTTGTGGCGGCGTTCGAATTCGCGGCGTCGGCGGTGCATGAGGTGCTGCTGGAGACCCAGGCGTGTGCCAGCTATGAGTTGGAATTGGTACGTGCTCAGGACCGCATTGCGCATCCGCGGGTGCGGTTTGAGGCGACTGCGATCAGCCTCTGATTTTGCGTTGAACCCATTCGCGCGCAAGCCCGCTCCCACTAGAAATCTGCCGGGTGCACAAATATTGTGTCCACTGACAATCTCTGTGGGAGCGCGCTTGCCCGCGAAAGCTTTCTAAGGCCGGAACCAGACCTCAGGCGTCGCCCTTGATCTCCTGATAACGCTTTTCCAGCTCCTGACGAATCTGCCGGCGTTGCTGGGCCTGCACATATCGGCGTTTGTCTTCGCTGTTCTGTGGTTGCAGCGGTGGAACGGAGGCCGGCTTGCGGTCGTCATCTACCGCCACCATGGTGAAGAAACAGCTGTTGGTATGCCGCACCGAGCGTTCACGAATGTTCTCGGTTACGACCTTGATCCCGACTTCCATCGACGTGTTGCCGGTGTAGTTCACCGAGGCCAGGAAGGTCACCAGCTCGCCGACGTGAATGGGTTCGCGAAAGATCACCTGGTCCACCGACAAGGTCACCACATAGCGGCCGGCATAACGGCTGGCGCAGGCATACGCGACTTCGTCGAGGTACTTGAGCAGAGTGCCGCCGTGAACATTGCCAGAGAAGTTGGCCATGTCGGGGGTCATCAATACCGTCATCGACAGTTGGGCGTTTCCGGGTTCCATAGAGTGCTCACGGTTCAAGGCAGGTTATTGGGGGCGCACCTCTGCGGGTGCCTTGTCAGCTTTTTTCAAACCAACAGTTATCGGGACGCCGGGCGGGTGGCTGCCGTCACGCCCTGGCCGATCTGTTTCCATATATTGCACCGCCTTTCTGGCGGAAGTCGCGGTGTTACGCTCCAAAAGTCGACCCCAAGGAGCCCCACACCATGCATGCGATCAGTTTTATCCAGGATCTGGCAGTGATCATGTTGGTCGCCGGGGTGGTCACGGTGTTGTTCCACAGGCTTAAACAACCTGTGGTCCTGGGCTACATCGTTGCCGGCTTCATCATTGGCCCGCACACCCCGCCGTTCGGCCTTATCCACGATGAAGAAACCATCAAGACCCTGGCCGAACTCGGTGTGATCTTCCTGATGTTCTGCCTGGGCCTGGAGTTCAGCCTGCGCAAGCTGTTCAAGGTGGGCGCCACAGCGTTTATCGCAGCGTTCCTGGAAATCGTGCTGATGATCTGGATCGGCTATGAAATCGGCCGCTGGTTCGACTGGAACACCATGGATTCGCTGTTCCTTGGCGCGATCCTGGCGATTTCCTCGACCACTATCATCGTCAAGGCGCTGAACGACTTGAAGATGAAGAACGAGCGCTTTGCACAGTTGATCTTTGGCGTGTTGATCGTCGAGGACATCCTCGGCATCGGGATTATCGCCTTGCTGTCGAGCATCGCGGTGAGCGGTACCGTGAGCTCCGGGGAAGTCTTTTCTACGGTCGGCAAGCTGTCGCTGTTCATGATTGTCGCGTTGGTGATCGGCATTCTGCTGGTGCCGCGCCTGCTGGCTTACGTGGCCAAATTCGAAAGCAACGAAATGCTCTTGATCACCGTGCTGGGGCTTTGCTTCGGCTTCTGCCTGCTGGTGGTCAAGCTCGAGTACAGCATGGTGCTGGGAGCGTTCCTGATTGGCGCGATCATGGCGGAATCGCGGCAACTGCTGAAGATTGAGCGCCTGATTGAACCGGTGCGTGATTTGTTCAGCGCAATATTCTTTGTCGCCATCGGGTTGATGCTCGATCCGATGATCCTGCTGCAATATGCCTGGCCCATCGCGGTGATCACTGTTGCGGTGGTGCTGGGCAAGATGCTGTCCTGCGGCTTGGGCGCGTTTATCGCAGGCAATGACGGACGCACTTCACTGCGGGTTGGCATGGGGCTTTCGCAGATTGGCGAGTTCTCCTTCATCATCGCAGCGCTGGGCATGACGTTGCAGGTGACCAGTAATTTTCTGTATCCGGTGGCCGTTGCCGTGTCGGTCATCACCACGCTGCTGACGCCGTATCTGATCCGCGCGGCGGACCCCCTGTCGATCAAGCTGGCAGCGGTGATGCCTCAGCGACTGGGCCGGGTATTGGGCATGTATGGCGAATGGTTGCGCAGCATCCAGCCCCAAGGCGAGGGTGCGCTGCTGGCGTCGATGATCCGGCGGATTCTGTTGCAGGTCGGCGTCAACCTGGCGCTGGTGATTGCGATTTTCTTCTCGGGGGCATTTTTCGCCGAGCGCATGTCTGCCTACCTGCAGGACTGGATCAGTGATCCGAGCTGGCAGAAGGCGTTGATTTGGGGTGGGGCGTTGATCCTTTCGCTGCCATTTCTGATCGCTGCCTACCGCAAGCTCAAGGCGCTGTCGATGCTGCTGGCGGAAATGGGCGTCAAGCCGGAGATGGCGGGGCGTCATACGCAGCGGGTACGACGGGTGATCGCTGAAGTGATTCCGATCCTGTCGCTGCTGGTGATTTTCCTGCTGCTGGCGGCCTTGTCGGCGAGTATTTTGCCAACCAACAAGCTGCTGGTGTTGATCGTCGTAGTGGCGGCCGCTGTGGCTGCCGTATTGTGGCGCTGGTTCATTCGCGTTCACACGCGGATGCAGGTGGCCCTGCTGGAGACTCTGGACAATCACAAGGAATCGTCAGGCCATTGATTGAACCTGCAGCCAGCGGGCCGCTGCGCGGGCTGATGGCTGCAGAATACTGCGAGGCTCAGCTTTCCAGCCAGACGTCTCGGGCCCAGTGCCATACCGATTCCCAGGTTTCTTCGGCAATCAGCTCTTCTTCGGCTTGCCAAAGCACCACGGTGCCGTCTTCTTCGACGCAGTAGTAGTCGTCGCCGTCCTGGCAGATCGGGATCAGGCTGCGATCGACGCCCGCATCCCAGGCATTGGCCGCCACGTCCGGCAGGTAGGTGTGGGACTGCGGGTCGGTAACCGTCACCGGCTCCAGGCTGCCGTAGACCACGTCGCTGACGGTCAGCAAAAATTCTCTGAAGACGAATGGAATGTCGATGAACAGTTGCTCTTCGATCTCTACCAGCATGTCTTCGTCAGGCAGTTCCAAGGGGACTGGTACCGGTTCGTTGGCTTCACGCAGTTGTTCGATGATTTCTTCCACGTCCGGGATCCTCTTGCTGTTGGCGCGGTTTGGTTGGGGCGGTTTATACAGTAGCTTGCTATAGATGCAACCGCGAAATAGAAAACCCCAGCCGGGGCTGGGGTTTTTATTACAGCATTTTTAAAGCAGCGGGTGATCAGCCGTTCTGGCGGATACCGGCTACCAGCCAAGGCTGGTTCTCGCCTTGTGGACGTTCCATGTTCCAGCTTTCGCTGAACACTTCGCCCTGGTCGAAGCGCGAGGTCTTCGACAGACCGCTGAAGGTCAGGGTGGCGATGGTTTTGTCCGCACGGTCATCCACGCCGTCCAGTTGCACATTGAGGTTATCAATGTAGGTGGACTGGAAGCTGTCGCCCAGATCAGCGCGCTCGCGCTTGAGGAACTCCAGCAGTTGCGGGGTCACGAACTCGGCGATCTTGTCCATTTCGTTAGCGTCCCAGTGCTGCTGCAGGGACTGGAAGTGGTTGCGAGCTGCTTCAATGAAGTTGTTTTCATTGAACCAGGCTGGCGCATTGATCACCGGACGTGCGGCAACCGGCGCTGCTGCACCGCCGAAGATCGAACCCATGCCAGCAGGCTTCTGCTCGAACGCTTCACGCTGCATTGGCGCGCCGGCCGGGGCCAGGTGCTCCTGCTGCTTGCGGCGACGAGCGGCGATGAAGCGGAAGACCAGGAAGGCGATGACCGCCATGATCAGGATGTCGAAGATCTGCATCCCCTGGAAGCCGCCGCCCATGAACATGGAGGCCAGCAGGCCACCGGCAGCGATACCGGCCAGAGGGCCGAGCCAGCGCGACGCACCGCCGGCTTTGGCAGCGGCGCCAGCGGCACCGGCCGCGCCGGCAGTGGCAGCAGCGCCACCGGCAGCAGAAGAAGGAGCCATTTGGCTGGTCTGGTGAGTCGGCGCAGCGCCGGAGCTCTTGCCGCCACCAAAGCGCTTGGCGTTGGCGTCGAGGCTCATCGTCAGGCCGATGCACAACGCCATGGCGATGCTAAGAAAACGTTTCATAAAGGGAATTCCCATTTGTGGAAGGCACGCGCGCCATGTTGCACAGCTGAAGTGTTACTGGCTAGCGGCAGAGTGTTTCGGGCTTTTGCCTGACAGGTTCGGTTCAGCTTCGTCGAGGCAATAAGGTTATGTACTTTTGTCTGTAGGAAAAAGGGATAGGTTCACAGAGAAATGAAAACCTGTAGGAGCGGGATTGCCCGCGAAAGCCGTTTAGTACCTGGCATGGATGCCAGCTGATACACGGTATTCGCGAGCGAGCCGCACCGCCGCTCCCACCTGCAAGACCTGCTTGCAGGTCCCTAGACGGCTTCCAGCTTGGCGTAGCCGAGCATCAGCCATTTGCTGCCTTCGCTGAAGTTCACCTGCACCCGGGCCTGGGCGCCGGCGCCTTCGAAGTTGAGGATCACGCCGTCGCCAAAGATTGAGTGACGCACCGTCTGACCCAGGCTGAAGCCGGTTTCCGGAATTTCACTGCCACTGAACAGGTTGCTGCCACTCATCGACTGGTTGCCGCCGAAGGGCCGGCTGACGCTGTTCGACAAGCGTACTTCCTGAATAAGACCCTTCGGGATCTCACGTACGAACCGCGACACCTTGTTGTAGGTCTCGCTGCCATACAGACGGCGGGTTTCGGCGTAGGTCATCACCAGGTTCTGCATGGCCCGGGTGATGCCGACGTAGGCCAGGCGCCGTTCTTCTTCAAGGCGTCCTGGTTCTTCCAGGCTCATCTTGTGCGGGAACAGGCCTTCTTCCATGCCCACCAGGAACACATAAGGGAATTCCAGGCCCTTGGCGCTGTGCAACGTCATCAGCTGAATGCTGTCTTCGTGTTCGTCGGCCTGGGTATCCCCGGCCTCCAGCGAGGCGTGGCCGAGGAATGCGGCCAGCGGCGTGAGGTCCTCATCTTCCTCGGTGTTTTCGAAGTTGCGGGCAGCGCTGACCAGCTCCTCAAGGTTTTCCACCCGTGCCTGGCCTTTTTCACCTTTTTCCGCTTCGTGGTACGCAATCAGCCCGGACTGCTCGATCACAGTCTGGGTCATCAGGTGCAGCGGCATTTCCATGCATTTGGCGGCGAGGTTCTCGATCAGCTCGATAAAGCCTCCCAAGGCGCCGGCAGCACGTCCGGTAAGGCCCTTGTTGGCCACCAGCAGGCGCATGGCTTCCCACATCGAGACGTCGCTATGGCGCGCATGCTCGCGGATCGCTTCGACGGTTTTCTCACCGATCCCACGGGCGGGCACGTTGATCACCCGTTCCAGGGCGGCGTCGTTGCCTCGACCTTCCAGTAACCGCAAGTACGCCATGGCGTTCTTGATTTCTGCACGCTCGAAGAAGCGCTGGCCGCCATAGATGCGATACGGGATGCGTTCGCGCAGCAAGGCTTCTTCCAGAACGCGAGATTGGGCGTTGGAGCGATACAGAATTGCGATATCGCTGCGTGCCAGTCCGGTTTTCAGCGCGCTTTCGATGGTTTCGACAACGTAACGCGCCTCATCGTGCTCGTTGAAAGCCGCGTACAGGTTGATCGCCTCGCCATCGCCGCCGTCCGTCCACAGTTCTTTGCCCAGGCGCCCGGTGTTGTTGGCGATCAGGGCATTGGCCGCTTTGAGGATGCCGGCCGTGGAGCGGTAGTTCTGCTCCAGTCGGATGGTTTGCGAGTCCGGGAAGTCGGAGGAGTACTGATGAATGTTTTCGATTTTCGCGCCGCGCCAGCCGTAAATCGACTGGTCGTCGTCGCCTACAACCATCAGGCTGTCGCCGCCCTTGCCCAGCAGGCGCAGCCAGGCGTACTGCACGGCGTTGGTATCCTGGAATTCGTCCACCAGAATGTGCCGGAAGCGTTTTTGATAATGCGCCAGCAGGCCTGGGTGATCACGCCACAGGTCGAGTGCGCGCAGCAACAGTTCGGAGAAATCGATGACACCTGCGCGCAGGCAAGCGGCCTCATAGGCTTCGTAGATGCTGCGCATGGTCGCCAGGAACAGGTCGCCACTGGCCTGGATGTGCTGTGGCCGCAGGCCTTCGTCTTTTTGCCCGTTGATGAACCATTGCGCCTGGCGCGCTGGCCAGCGTTGTTCGTCCAGCCCCAGCTCGCGGATCACCCGCTTGACCAGCCGCTGCTGGTCGTCGCTGTCGAGAATCTGGAAGGTCTGGCTCAGGCCGGCTTCCTGCCAATGCGCCCGCAACAAGCGGTGCGCCAGGCCGTGGAAGGTGCCTACCCACATGCCGGCCGGGTTGATACCCATCAGCTGCTCGATGCGATGACGCATCTCGGCAGCGGCCTTGTTGGTAAAGGTCACCGACAGGATCGAGTGGGGTGAGGCGTTCTCGACCTGGATCAACCAGGCGATACGGTGCACCAGCACTCGGGTTTTACCGGAACCAGCACCGGCCAGGACCAACTGACGACCCACGGAGGCAGCTACGGCCTGGCGTTGGGCATCGTTGAGGGAGTTCAGCAGAAGGGAGAGATCATCGCGCATCGGGGCATTCTAGGGTGCGCCGTCACACCGGGCAAACCGAGCTTTGCATTAGCCGATGAAAGACGCACGGATGACGACCGGTCAGTCACTGCCTGCAAGCGCTGGCGGGGCTTGCTCTGCGGCTTTTCAAGGGGCAAGTGCAACCGCAGATTTCATGTTTTTTATAGTGGGCGGCGGTTTGGTCCAGCCACGTGCTTGTGTATGCTCCGTCGACGATTCGGGCACAAGCTCACCATTATAAGAACAAGAATATTGCCTATGACCTTCAGCATCGACCTGTCGGGCCCCTCCGTGGAGCCCCGGGTTATCCGCAGACAATACGCCATGGAAATGGCGGTGGAGCGCACGCGTCTGCTTTACCAGGGATCGCTGCTGCCTACTTTGTTCATGCTGATCAATGGCCTGGTCTGCGCCGGCCTGCTCTGGAGCCCGCAACGCTACTTTCTGGTCAGCATCTGGCTGGTGTGGTTGCTCTCACTGGTGGCGTTGCGGGTTATCCAGGTCGCGGCTTTCGACTCAGCGATCCCCAACCGTCAGGCGCATCCGGTCTGGCGCCGCATGTTCATGCTCGGCTCGGGTCTGACCGGCTTGACCCTGGCGGGTGCCGGTATCGCGCTGGTCCCGGCGGACACCTTCATCCAGCAAGCCTGGGTATTTGGTCTGATCGGGGCCGCTGCGCTGTCGGCGAGCGTGGCCTACGCCGTCAGCCTCCCGGCGTTTCTTTCCTTTACGTTGCCCTGTCTGTTGCCGGCGATCGCCTATCTGTTCTGGGGCGGCGATGAGCAAGGCCAGGGCTGGGGCTGGTTCGGCCTGATTTTGCTGGGGGCGTTGAGCGTGGTTGCCTGGCAGGTCAACCGGCTGATCGATCGCGGCTTGTTGCGTCGCTTCCAGAATCAGGCACTGATCGAGCACCTGCAGCAGGCTCAAACCAGCAGCGATCAACTGAATAAGAAGCTGGCCAGGGAGATTGAGCAGCGTAGTTGCGCTGAAGCTGAACTACGGGCCATTCAGGCCGGGCTGGAAGGCCGTGTTGCCCAGCGCAGCCTCGAACTCGACCTGGCCAACCAGGCCCTCAGTAAAAGCGAGGCGCGTCTGGCATTGGCGCTCAAAGCCAGTGAGCTGGGGTTGTGGGACTGGAACCTGCAGACGGACGAAGTCCACCACACGCAGCTTCAGGAATTGTTCGGCCTGGAGCCAGAGTTAGTGACGGCCATGCTGCGCCATCTCAAGCCACGCCTGCACCCCGAGGACGTGCCGGCGCTCAAGCGCGCATTGGTTGAACACCTGAAGGGTCGCAGCGAGGACTATCAGATCGAATACCGCGTGCGTCACTGTGACGGTCACTGGGTATGGATCGAGGACCGTGGACGGGCGGTGGAGCGCGGCGAAAATGGCCGGGTGGTGCGCATGGTCGGGACTCGGCGCAACATCAGCGTCAGCAAGCACCAGGAAGCGCAACAGCAACTGGCTGCGACGGTCTTTGAAGCGGCCAGTGAAGGTATTGTGATTTTCGATCCCAGTTACGCCCTGATCGCCGCTAATCAGGCCTTCTGCCGAGTGACCGGCTATGAGATCGACGACATGCTCGGACTGAGTGTGGTCGATCTGCCGTGCAGTCGTGACGCTCGCCGGCACTACAGCGCCATCCGCCAGGCACTGGAGCAGCATGGCAGCTGGCAGGGCGAACTGGTGGAGACGCGGAAAAATGGTGAGTTGTATCCGCAGTGGTTGCAGCTAAGTGCGGTGCGTGATAGTCGGGGAAATGTAAGTCATCTTGTAGGCTTCTTCGCTGATCTTTCGGCCAGGCGCGAATCCGAAGAACGCATGCGGTTTCTCACCCATTACGACGAGTTGACGGGCCTGGCTAACCGCTCGCTGTTCCGCGAGCGTCTGCGCGAGGCTCATCAACGGATGCGTCAGGGCGGACGCAGCCTGGCGTTGCTGCATATCAATCTGGACCGGTTCAAGTTGCTCAACGAGAGCCTGGGCCATGACATTGCCGACGAGCTATTGCAGAAAATCGCTCGCAGGCTGGTGAGTGCACTGCCCGAGGCCGATACCATTGCACGCTTGTCCGGCGACGAATTTGCCGTGCTGTTTGACAGCTACGCCAACCTCTCCAGCCTGGCCCGGGTGGCGACACGGGTGTCCGCCAAGTTGCGTTTGCCTTTGAACATCGACGGACATGAGCTGGTAGTCAGTGCGTCGATGGGCATCAGTATGCTGCCGGACAACGCCCGGGAAATCTCAGCGCTGGTCAGCCAGTCGAACATGGCCATGCAGCATGCCAAACACTTGGGCGGCAATAATTTCCAGTTCTACACCGAGAGCCTCCAGGCCAGCACCCTGGAGCGATTGCAACTGGAAAACCAGCTGCGCAAAGCGATCGATGAGAAGCAGCTCAAAGTGTTCTACCAACCCAAGCTCTGCCTCGCCACGGGGCGCCTGAATGCCGCCGAAGCCTTGGTGCGCTGGGATCATCCCGACAGGGGCAGGGTGTCGCCTGCAGAGTTCATTGGCCTGGCCGAGGAAACCGGATTGATCGGTCCGATCGGCGAGTTCGTGCTGCGTCAGGCCTGCTGGCAAGCGTGCGAGTGGCAGCGCCAGGGGCTCGAGCCGATTCGTGTGTCGGTCAATCTGTCTGTGCATCAGCTGCGTCAGGGCAAGTTGGTCAGCCTGGTTCGGCAGGTGCTGGAAGAAACCGGGCTGGCGCCGCAATACCTTGAGCTTGAACTGACCGAAAGTCAGTTGCTGGACAGCGTCGAGCACATCATTTCGACGTTCCAGCAGCTACGGGACCTGGGGGTAAAACTGGCGATCGACGACTTTGGCACCGGCTATTCGTCATTGAGTTACCTCAAGCGCATTCCGGTGGACTACGTGAAAATCGATCAGACGTTTATACGCGGCCTGGGCGAGGGGCAGATGGATGCCGCGATCACCCGCGCGATCATCGCCATGGCCCATGGCTTGTCGTTGAAAGTGGTGGCTGAGGGAGTGGAGCGGCCCGAGCAACTTGAGTTCCTGCGAGGCGAACATTGTGATGAGGTTCAGGGCTACCTGATCAGCAAGCCCGTTGAGGCGCAACAGCTTGCGAGCCTTCTGCAGTTGCAGGGCTCGAAGTAATTCCGCGGAGGCGTGATTGGCGCTACATGCAGCCATGCTCTGCTGAAAACGAGGGATTCGGTTACGGATTGAGCAGGCAAAAAGCCAATTCATGTAGTATAACTACAAGCTCGCTACATCACGGCGCCTGCCAATAACAAAGAGTCCAGACCTTTGAATCTGTTGCAACACATCGCCCAGTCACGCCACCTCTTACGCAAGTCGGAGCTCAAGGTCGCCGACCACGTGCTGCTTGACCCGGCGGCGGTGATGCACAGTTCCATGGCAGACCTGGCCCACAGCGTGGGCATCAGCGAACCGACCATCGTGCGGTTTTGCCGGGCCATCGGCTGTTCCGGGTTCCAGGACCTGAAACTCAAGCTGGCGCAGAGCCTGGCGGCGGGCGCGAGTTTTGGACAGTTCGCGATTCACGAAGACGATTCGGTCGCCGACTACAGTCTGAAAATCTTCGACACCACCCTGCATACCCTGATGGAAGTGCGCGAGCGGCTCGACCCGATCGAGTTGCAGCGCGCAGTGACACTCATGTCCCAGGCCCAGCGGGTGGAGTTCTACGGCTTTGGTGCGTCGGGCGCAGTGGCAGCAGATGCCCAGCACAAATTCTTTCGTTTGTTGCTGACGGCGGCGGCGTATTCCGACCCGCACATGCAGGCCATGTCGGCGGTGACCCTCAAACCCTCCGATGTAGCCATCTGCATTTCGCAATCCGGGCGCTCGAAGGATTTGCTGATCACGGCTAACCTGGTGCGTGAAAGCGGCGCTTCGCTGATCACCCTGTGCCCGAGCCAGACCCCGCTGGCCGAGCTGTCGACCGTCAACCTGGCGATCGATGTGCACGAAGACACCGAGATCTACACGCCGCTGACTTCACGTATTGCCCACTTGGTGGTGATCGATGTGTTGGCGATGGGCGTGGCCATGGCGCGCGGCCCGAGCCTGGTGAACCACCTCAAGAGCGTGAAGCGCAGCTTGCGCAGCTTGCGGTTGTCGCCCAAGTCGGTGAAGGCGCTGGACGATTAAGATCAAGGATCGCAGCCTTCGGTAGCTCCTGCGGGGATTCACGTACCCTGTAGGAGCTGCCGAAGGCTGCGATGTTTTGATCTGTAAATGTTCACACCCCTGTAACGCGCATGCCGCCAAACCGTCATCCCCCGCGCCTATCTTGAAACTCCCGTAATCGCCTTGGGAGACTCGAAATGGCCCAGCCCTACGAAGAACGCAACAGCGCCGTCAGAACCCGTCGTCAGCAGGAAGACCAGCGCCGCATGGAGTTTCGCCGCGCTATCGAAGACCGCTGCGAGCGCCGCCAGCTGCTGGCTGAAATCGGCGGCTTTCCTGACGAACTCGAACTCAACTACTGGCAGGCTGCGCCCGCAGCTTCCCGTCGAAACGCTCAACCAGGGCGCTGATCTGTACCCGCTCGCTGCGGATAAACGCAAGGAATGCGTGAGCCACTGGTGACAGGCGCTTCGCCTTGGCCTGCACCAGGCACCAGCTGCGGTACAGCGGTAGTTCTTCCACTGGCAGCTCGATCAGTCCGCCGGTCGCCAGTTCCAGGTTCAGGGCATGACGCGTCAACAGCGCCACGCCCAAACCTGCCAGTACACACTCGCGCTGGGCTTCGGCCGACGAGACTTCCTGGGTCTGGTTGAAGTGCACGCGCTTTTCCTTGAAGTACTCCTCGCAGGCCAGGCGAGTACCGGAGCCGGGTTCGCGCAGCAGCAAGGTATAAGGTTCCAGATCCTGCAAACGCAGCGGTCCCAAATGGCACAGCGGATGGTCCGGCGGCGCCACCGCGACTATCGGGTTGTTCAGGAAAGGCAGGAATTCGAGCCCCATGTCCTGTGGCACCATGGACATGATCACCAGGTCATCGCGGTTATCCGACAGGCGCCGAATCACCTGCCCGCGATTGACCACCGTCAGCTGCAAATTGACCTCGGGGTGTTGGCGCTTGAAGGCGGCAAACAAGTGCGGCACGAAATACTTGGCGCTGGATTCCACTGCCAGCTTGAGCTGCCCCTGCAGCGATCCCTGCATGTCCGACAGCTGCATGTCGAGGTTTTCCAGGCGGCCGAAAATGTCCCGGCTGGCTCGCTGGAGTGCTTCGGCGGCCTCGGTCATGTAGAGTTTTTTGCCAACATAATCAAACAAGGGCTGCCCGATCAGTTCTTCGATCTGCCGAATCTGCAGGCTGACGGCTGGCTGTGTCAGCGACATTTCCTCGGCTGCACGGCTGTAGGACCGTAGATCACACACCTCATTGAAGATCTGAAGTTGACGTAATGTCATTCGCATCAAGGACTTACGCATTTTTTCTTCGCTCTGACCATGGCTGGTATTCTGACTATAAGTCTTTACTTATGCCTGACCCAATAATTATTCATTTTTGTTAATCCCTTGTGAGCGCTAGTGTGGGTTCGCGACCAGATGGAAACATTTGGTCACGTCGACCTGGTCTAGCAGGTTGTGGGTACCACCGGCTCAAGGGAAATTCCAAGTGATAAAAAAGATCCTGATCGCCAACCGTGGTGAGATTGCCGTACGAATCGTACGTGCCTGCGCCGAGATGGGCATTCGCTCGGTCGCGATCTACTCCGACGCCGATCGGCACGCGTTGCACGTGAAGCGTGCAGACGAAGCCCACAGCATTGGTGCCGAACCTCTGGCCGGCTACCTGAATGCGCGCAAGCTGGTGAACCTGGCGGTAGAAACCGGCTGCGATGCACTGCACCCCGGCTACGGTTTCCTTTCGGAAAACGCCGAACTGGCAGACATCTGCGCCGAGCGCGGGATCAAGTTCATCGGTCCATCGGCTGAAGTGATTCGGCGCATGGGCGACAAGACCGAAGCGCGCCGCAGCATGATCAAGGCCGGAGTACCGGTCACACCCGGTACTGAAGGCAACGTCGCGGATATCGCGGAAGCGCTTATCGAAGGCGATCGCATCGGTTATCCGGTGATGCTCAAGGCGACCTCCGGTGGCGGTGGCCGTGGTATCCGACGTTGCGACAGCCGGGACGAACTTGAACAGGCATTCCCGCGAGTGATTTCCGAGGCCACCAAGGCCTTCGGTTCGGCAGAAGTGTTCCTGGAAAAATGCATCGTCAACCCGAAGCACATCGAAGCGCAGATCCTCGGCGACAGTTTCGGCAATGTCGTGCACCTGTTCGAGCGCGACTGCTCGATCCAGCGACGCAACCAGAAGCTCATCGAGATTGCCCCGAGCCCGCAACTGACCCCGGAACAGCGCGCCTACATCGGTGACCTGTCCGTACGTGCGGCCAAAGCCGTGGGTTACGAAAACGCCGGTACCGTGGAGTTCCTGCTCGCCGAGGGCGAGGTGTACTTCATGGAAATGAACACCCGGGTGCAGGTGGAGCACACTATCACCGAAGAAATCACCGGCATCGACATCGTGCGTGAGCAGATCCGCATTGCGTCCGGCTTGCCGCTTTCGGTGAAACAGGAAGACATCCAGCACCGCGGTTTTGCCCTGCAGTTCCGGATCAACGCCGAAGACCCGAAAAACAATTTTCTGCCGAGCTTTGGCAAGATCACCCGTTACTACGCACCCGGCGGTCCCGGCGTGCGTACCGACACGGCAATCTATACCGGCTACACCATTCCACCGTTCTACGACTCCATGTGCCTCAAACTGGTGGTCTGGGCGTTGACCTGGGAAGAAGCGATGGACCGTGGCTTGCGTGCCCTCGACGACATGCGTCTGCAAGGGGTCAAGACCACCGCCGCGTACTACCAGGAAATCCTGCGTAACCCGGAATTCCGTAGTGGCCAGTTCAATACCAGCTTCGTGGAAAGCCACCCTGAACTGACCAACTACTCGATCAAGCGCAAACCCGAAGAGCTGGCCCTGGCCATCGCCGCCGCCATCGCCGCCCACGCAGGCCTGTGAGGAATATAACAATGAGCAAGAAAATCCACGTCACCGACACGATCCTGCGCGACGCCCACCAATCGCTGCTCGCGACCCGCATGCGCACCGAAGACATGCTGCCGATCTGCGACAAGCTCGACAAGGTCGGCTACTGGTCGCTGGAATGCTGGGGCGGTGCGACATTCGACGCCTGCGTACGCTTCCTGAAAGAAGACCCGTGGGAGCGCCTGCGCCAACTGCGCGCCGCGCTGCCTAACACTCGCCTGCAAATGCTCCTGCGTGGCCAGAACCTGTTGGGCTACCGCCACTACAGCGACGATGTGGTCAAAGCCTTCGTCGCCAAGGCTGCGGTCAATGGCATCGACGTCTTCCGCATCTTCGACGCGATGAACGACGTACGTAACCTGCGCACGGCCATCGAAGCCGTGAAGGCTGCCGGCAAGCATGCCCAGGGCACCATCGCCTACACCACCAGCCCGGTGCACACCATCGATGCGTTCGTGGCCCAGGCCAAGCAGATGGAAGCCATGGGTTGCGACTCGGTGGCGATCAAGGACATGGCCGGTCTGCTGACCCCTTATGCCACTGGCGAACTGGTCCGTGCGTTGAAAGCCGAGCAGTCCCTGCCGGTGTTCATCCACTCCCACGACACCGCGGGCCTGGCTACCATGTGCCAGCTCAAGGCGATCGAGAACGGTGCCGACCACATCGACACCGCGATCTCCAGCTTCGCCTCCGGCACCAGCCACCCGGGCACCGAGTCGATGGTCGCCGCCCTTAAAGGCAGCGAGTACGACACCGGCCTGAACCTGGAACTGTTGCAGGAAATCGGCCTGTACTTCTACGCCGTGCGCAAGAAGTACCACCAGTTCGAAAGCGAGTTCACCGCCGTCGACACCCGTGTGCAAGTCAACCAGGTGCCGGGCGGGATGATTTCCAACCTGGCCAACCAGTTGAAAGAGCAGGGCGCCCTCAACCGCATGGCCGAAGTGCTGGCCGAGATCCCGCGTGTTCGCGAGGACCTCGGTTTCCCGCCTCTGGTGACGCCGACTTCGCAGATCGTCGGCACCCAGGCCTTCTTCAACGTGCTGGCCGGCGAGCGCTACAAGACCATCACCAATGAAGTGAAGCTCTACCTGCAAGGTGGCTATGGCAAGGCGCCGGGCACCGTCAATGAAAAACTGCGTCGCCAGGCGATCGGTAGCGAGGAAGTGATCGACGTGCGCCCGGCTGATCTGCTCAAGCCGGAAATGACCAAGCTGCGCGCTGAAATCGGCTCGGTGGCCAAGTCTGAAGAAGACGTGCTGACCTACGCCATGTTCCCGGACATCGGGCGCAAATTCCTCGAAGAGCGTGCCGCCGGCACCCTGACGCCTGAGGTGTTGCTGCCGATTCCAGAGGCCGGTGGCGTGACCTCGGCCGGTGGCGAAGGCGTGCCGACCGAGTTCGTGATCGACGTTCACGGTGAAACCTACCGAGTCGATATCACCGGTGTCGGCGTCAAGGCCGAAGGCAAGCGTCACTTCTACCTGTCCATCGACGGCATGCCGGAAGAAGTGGTGTTCGAACCGCTCAATGAGTTCGTCAGCGGCGGCAGCAGCAAGCGCAAGCAAGCCACGGCGCCTGGCCATGTCAGCACCACCATGCCGGGCAACATTGTCGACGTGCTGGTCAAGGAAGGCGACGTGGTGAAAGCCGGCCAGGCCGTGCTGATCACCGAAGCGATGAAAATGGAAACCGAAGTCCAGGCCGCCATCGCCGGTAAAGTCACCGCCATTCACGTGGCCAAGGGCGACCGGGTGAACCCGGGCGAAATCCTGATCGAGATCGAAGGCTGATTAACAGCCTCGGTACACCGCTTTAAACCTCGGGGGGGCATGTGCTCCCCTTTTTTTTGGCTGTCGTTTGGGCGGTTGCCGACAAGCGTCTAGCATCTGCATTACTTCGATTGCGATGGCTCACGCGCCACCGCCGGTAAGCCGATCAGTCCCTAACCCCGGCACTGCGCCAGCGTCCTCAACTGACCCGACGTCGTCTGGTTTTCATCCGACAACCACCGCTCGAAGCCCGCGCCGATGGCCGGCCACTCCGAGTCGAGGATCGAATACCAGGCGGTGTCGCGGTTCTGGCCCTTGACCACCATGTGCTGGCGGAACACCCCTTCAAAGCTGAAGCCTAGCCGCTCGGCCGCGTACTTGGAGCGAGCGTTGCCGTTGTTGCACTTCCACTCCAGGCGGCGGTAACCCAAGGCAAAGGATTCCCTGGCCAGCAGATACACAGCCTCGGTGCTTTTCGGCGAGCGTTGCATCGGTGCGCCAAAGGTCACGTGGCCGATCTCGATGCGGCCCTGGGCCGCAACGATCGACATCAGGCTGAGGATGCCCTGCACCTCACCGCTGGCGCGGTCGATCACGCTGAAAAAACAGGGGTCGCTGTGGGCCGCATGATTGTTCAACCAATCGTCGAACACGCTGCGCTCTGGAAACGGTCCGTAAGGCAGGTAATCCCACAGCTTGGGATCGGCGCCCGGACCTTGCAGGGCTTTGAACAAGCCATCGGCGTGACGGGCCGGATCGAGTTTCTCAAGGCGGATAAACCGACCTTCGATGGTTTGAACCGAGGGGGCCGGGACGCCTTTCCAGTCCGCGAGTGAAGTCGCCATGCTGTTCTCCTTGAACCTTAAAGGGCTTTACGAAACTGGATAAGACCCGGCCGCTCGGCGATACGCTCGTAGAGCTGGATCGCGGTGGCGTTGGTCTCGTGAGTCAACCAGTGGACCTTGCAGCAGCCATCGTTTTTGGCGGTGGCGTAGACGAATTCGATCAACTGGCGGCCGACGCCCGTGCCGCGGGTGTGTGGTGCCACCAGCAGGTCCTGCAGGTAGCAGGAATTCTCGATGCTCCAGTTTGATCGATGGTAGATGAAATGCACCATGCCCACCGCTCGGCCATCCGCCCAGGCCAGCGCGGCGTGGGTCGGCTCGCCTGGATCGAGGATGCGCTCCCAGGTGCTTTGGGTGACCGTTTCAGGCAGCTGGGTGTTGTAAAAATCCAGATAGGCTTGCCACAAGGGTAGCCAGGCGGCGTGATCGTCGGCGGTGACCTGGCGGATGTCGAGCTGACTCATGTTGGTTCCTTAACGCATCAAGTGAGCGAGAGCCTGATCATGCGCATCGGGGCTGGCGCCGAGCCCCTCGCGCACGCCGGCATAATCGGCGGGGCTACGGTTCTGGCCGAGTTTGCGTTTACCTTCCAGGCGCTGGATTGGCAGGGCAAAGCCGACGATGGCCTTGAGCATCCCGTCAATGTAGTCGGCCGGAGCGTCGCTCACTTTCCACGGCTGCGCGCGGGCCGCTTCATGACGATCGGTCAAGCTGCTGACCAGCTCCAGCAGGCGCCCGGAATCGCTGAACACCTCGGCAGTGCCGTACGCGTGCACGGCGATGTAGTTCCAGGTGGGCACGACTTTGCCGTGCTCGGCTTTGCTGGGGTAAAAATCGGGGCTGACATAGGCATCGGCACCGGCAAATATCACCATCGCTTCAGCACCATTGTGCAGTTCCTTCCACTGTGGATTGGCCCTGGCGAAATGACCGTAGAGCGTGCCATTGGGACCTTCGTCGCCGCGCAGCAACAGGGGCAGGTGACTGGCTTGCAAGCCTTGTTCGCCATGGGTCACGACCAGGGCGAGGCGGGTGGCGAGTATCTGCTGCTGCAGTTCGTCCAAATCGTGGATGGCAAAGCTGCTTGGGTTGTACATGGAAAAATTCCTTGGCGAATGCCTGCATCCTAGGCAGGCTATTGGTCTGTTGTAAGAGCCATTAACGACCAATTTCATAGGTCCATTACCATGAGCCAGTCGCTGCTTTCCCTGTCGTTCAATCCGGCTGGTATCGAACTCGATCGACGCCAGGGTTTGAGTCGACAGCTTTACCAGGCTTTACGACTGCGCGTGCTGGATGGACGGCTGGCCAGTGGCACCCGATTGCCTGCAACACGCGAACTGGCGTCGGCGCTGGCAATTTCCCGCAATAGCGTGGTGCGGGCGTACGATCAACTGTATGCCGAAGGGTTTATCGAGGGGCGAGTGGGAGACGGGACTTATGTCGCGCAATTGCCCCAAGCGGACTCGCTCGACAAAAAACTATCCACAAAAGTATCCACAGGGTTTTCAACAGGCTTGTCCACAGCCTTATCCACAAATTGGCAGGAATTACCTGTAATTTCATCCAGTAAAGTTATCCACAATGGTGCTTTGGAACGGGTCGAAAAGAACCATTTAGCGACACCACCCAGCGGGCCGCCTCGGGCATTTCGGGTGGGTGTGCCGGCGTTCGACCTGTTCCCTTTTGAGATATGGGCCAAGCTGAACGCGGCTTTCTGGCGTAAGCCGGACTTGCAGCAGCTGTGCTACGGGGATCCGGCCGGCGATGCGCGATTGCGAGGGATGATTGCCGCGTATTTGCGTAGCTCTCGGGGAATGCAGTGCACCGCTGAGCAAATAGTGATCACCAGTGGTGCGCAACAGGGAATTAGCCTTTGTGCACAGCTGCTGGTGGATCCGGGGGACGGGGTGGCTCTGGAAAATCCGGGGTACCGGGCAGCGGGCCATGCGTTCGCAGTGGCCGGTGCGCGGTTGCATGGGGTGGCGGTGGACAATGAGGGTATTGATTGTAACCAGCTGGCCAGCCTTGACGATTGCCGCCTCGCCTACGTAACGCCTTCTCATCAATACCCCACAGGGGTGGTGATGAGCCTGGCGCGGCGATTGGAGTTGCTGGCCTGGGCTGAGCGCAACGGAGGCTGGATCGTCGAGGATGACTATGACGGAGAATACCGTTACAGCGGCGCCCCCCTGGCACCGCTGGCGGCACTCGATCGCCACGGCCGGGTCTTGTACGTCGGCACCTTTGGCAAAGTCGCCTTTCCGGCGCTGCGCCTGGGATACCTGGTGTTGCCGCCGGCACTGGTGCAGGCGTTTTCCCAGCGTCGAGCTGTGGACGTGCGACATTCCGAGGTCAGCACCCAGGCGGTCATGGCCGAGTTCATGGCCGCCGGGCATTTCCAGCGGCACATCCGCCGTATGCGCCGCGCCGCTCTTAGCCGACGTAATACCCTCCTGGCTGGTTGGCCGCAGGCGATTGCCGGTATCGGCAGCCTGCCCGGCGTGGCCGCCGGGCTGCATCTGACGGTGGCGGTCGACTCGCCGCGCCGAGAGCAGGAGCTGGTCGAGCAGGCCGCCAGCGTCGATGTGGAGATCAATCCGCTGAGCAGCTATTGGTTGCCGGACTCTTCACCCCCCCTGGACCAGCGGGCCGGACTGGTCCTGGGTTTCGCGGCGGTTCCAGAGCAAGCCATCCGCGCTGCACTGGGCCGCCTGGAAAAGGTTTGGCGCCCGTAGCCGTTACGAGGCGGTATTCGCCAAGGGTTCCAGGTCCAGATAGAGCTTGCGCAGTGCCGGCTCATTGAGTTTGCGTAACAGGCCATCGACAGGTTCAGCTCAATGATTACTCAGGTGCCTGACTTGATTTTGGTCCAGGCACGGGTGCGTGCCCGTTCGGCATCGCGCGGCAGAGGTTGCAGGGTATAGAGCGTGCTCATCGCCGAGTCGGTCGGGTACAGGTTGGGGTTGTTGCGAATCGCCGGGTCGACCAGTTCGGTAGCGTCCTTGTTCGGGTTGGGGTAACCGACGAAGTCGCTGACCGGCGCAATCACCTGCGGCTGCAGCAGGTAATTGATGAAGGTGTAAGCGTCTTCGGAGTTCTTCGCACCCTTTGGAATAGCCAGCATATCGAACCAGATCGGTGCGCCTTCCCTGGGCAGGCGCATGTCGACGCTCACACCATTGTTGGCTTCCTTGGCGCGGTTGGCGGCCTGGGAGAAGCTGCCCGAGTAGCCGACGGCAACGCAGATGTCACCGTTGGCGATGTCGGCCATGTACTTGGAGGAGTGGAAGTAGGTGACATAGGGCCGGATTTTCATCAGCAGAGCTTCAGCCTTGGCGTAGTCCGCTGGCTGCTTGCTGTTAGGGTCCAGGCCGAGGTGTTGCAGGGCCAGTGGCAGGATCTCCGATGGCGAATCCAGCAGGGCGACTCCGCATTGCTTGAGCTTACTGATGTTTTCTTCCTTGAAGATCAGGTCCCAACTGTCGACAGGCGCCTTGTCACCCAGGGCGGCCTTGACTTTGTCCGGGTTGAAACCGATCAGGATGGTGCCGTACATGTAGGGCACCGCAAATTTGTTGCCCGGGTCGTTAGCTTCGATCAGTTTCATCAACTTGGGATCAAGGTGACTCCAATTCGGCAGTTTGCTGCGGTCCAGCGGCTGGAACACGCCTGCCTCGATCTGCTTGGCGAGGAACACGTTGGACGGCACCACCACATCGTAGCCGGAGTTACCGGTCAGCAACTTGGCTTCGAGCGCTTCATTGGTGTCGAAGATGTCGTAGACCAGTCTGGTCTGGGTGTTTTGTGCCTTGAAGTCTTCCAGGGCCTTGGGGGTGATGTAGTCGAACCAGTTGTAGACGCGCAAGGTTCGCTCTTCAGCGTGAGCTGCGCCGCCGAGCACCGTGGCGCACAACACTGGCGCAATAAGACGCTTGAGTCTGTTCATTGTTATTGTTTCCTCATTGAGCGCGTTCGAAACCTTCAAGAACGTTCACCGCATTGATGCCGATTTCCTCCACGGCATAACCGCCTTCCATCACGAACAGGGTCGGCACCCCCAGCTTGGCGATGCGCTCGCCCATCGCCAGGTAATCCGGGCTGTCGAGCTTGAATTGAGAGATCGGGTCGTCCTTGAATGTATCGACACCCAAGGACACCACAACGATGTCGGCACCGTATGTTTCGATTTCTTCGCAGGCTTGTTCCAGCGCCGCGCTCCAGGCATCCCAGCCGCTGCCAGCGGGCAATGGGTAGTTGAAGTTGAAGCCTTCGCCTGCGCCTTCACCCAGCTCGTCATCGTAGCCGAGAAAGAACGGAAACTCGGCTTCCGGATGGCCGTGGATCGAGGTGAACAGTACGTCGCTGCGCTCGTAGAAAATCGATTGGGTGCCGTTGCCGTGGTGGTAGTCGACGTCGAGGATTGCGACTTTCCCATGGCCTTGGTCGAGGAAGGCTTGGGCGGCAATGGCGGCGTTGTTGAGGTAGCAGTACCCACCCATCAAGTCGCTGGCCGCGTGGTGCCCCGGTGGGCGGCAAAGGGCAAAGGCACTGTGGGCACCGGCCTGGATCTGGGCCTGTGCGGTGAGCGCAACTTGCGCTGCGCTGTAGGCCGCCTGCCAGGTGCCGGCGGTAATAGGGGCGCCGCCGTCGAAGCTGTAGTAGCCGAGTTGGCCGTGCAGACTGGTGGGTTTGATTGCACGCAAGGTCCGCGCTGGCCAGGTGTACGGCAGCAAGTCGCCATCAGTATTAAATTCAGTCCAGCGTGTCCAGGCGCCCTTGAAGAAGTCCAGGTAGTCGCGGCTGTGGATACGGGCGATGGGGTCGATGCCGAAATCTTTCGGCGCATGCACGGGGCCGAGGTTCTGGTTCTGCACGCGTTGCAGCACGTGGTCTGCACGCGAGGGCATTTCAAAGCAGGGCTTGAGTTGCCCGTCGATCAGTTCGCAGCGGCCGTGGTGCAGGTGATGGTCGTCAGAGTAGATGGTCAGCATTTCTTGTTCTCCGCAGGCTGATTCGGTTGAACACAGTCTTGCTCGCGCAGGGCAATTCGGAGAACGGCAGGAAAGGCCAAAAGGGGATCAATATGGCCAAAAAACGTGACCGAAATTCGCCCCTAAACGATTTATCAAGGGCGGAACTGGCTTGGCGCTACGCCACTCCAGCGCACGAACGCATGTCGAAAACTGGCGGTCTCGCTGAAGCCCAGCGCTTCAGCAATCCGGTAGATCGGCATCTGGTCTTCGCACAACATGTGTTTGGCCTGTTCGAAGCGCAACTCGTCGAGCAGTTCCTGATAGCTGCACCCCAACTCCTTGAGATGGCGACGTAACGTGCGCGCCGAGCAATTCATCTGCTGCGCCAGGCCTTCGAGGCCCGGTGCGGCATTGAGCTGTGCGCGCAGCAACTGCCGGATCCGCCCCAGCCACGCCTGCCGTCCAGTGAATTCGAGATTCTGCTTGCGGCAGCGCTCGGCCATGGCCTGATGGGTGATGGTGTCCGCCAGTGGCAGGGGGTGGTCCAGCCAGCGCTTGTCGAAGGCGAATGCGTTGTCCCGCGCGTCGAAGTGCAGGGCGCAGTCGAAGTGCTCGGCGTAGATCGCCTGATAGTCAGGCGCCGGGTGTTCCAGGCGCGCCGCCAGCAACGGCAGGGGGTGCCCCAGGAGGTCGTCGCAGATGACTTTCAACGACACCAGGCAAAACTCGGCGTTGAACACCGCCAGTGCCGGATTCTCCCGGTAATCGGCGGCGACGAACCAGATGCGCTCATCGTCCTCTTCCAGGCTCAACTCGAAAAGTGTTCCCAACAGCGCCGGATAGCGCATCGCCAGGCGCAAAGCGTCACCGAAGGTGGCACTGGTGAGCAGGGCATAACCGAGCATGCCGTAGGATGAAACGTGCATTCTCCTGCCCAGTTCCAGGCCGATATCACGCTTGAGCGCGACCGCGTTGGCGCAGACCTGCATCTCCTGGTTGGTCGTGATGCGCGTGTCCGCCCGGTTCAGATCCGCCGCACTGATACCGCTGCCGGCGAGCAGTGCATCGCTGGACAGGCCTTTGGCCTTGAAGGCGTCGAGCACCAGGGAAACGGCGTTGAGGGTGGTGAGGTGGGAGTGGAGCATGGGCGGCTTCCAGCCTGGGGATGGCTGGAACGCAGCAAGTTATGTGCCCAATGATGAACCTGTGGGAGCGGGCTTGCCCGCGATGCGGCGGCACATTCAACACTGAGGTGACTGACATTCCGCTATCGCGAGCAAGCTCCCGCAGGTTTTGTATGTCAGCTGAGCTCGCCGCACAGGTCCAGCTCGACCAGCCGCTGTACCTCAGCGGTGTCCAGGCCGGCACCCAGTAACGCATGCAACTTGCCGAACGCTGCTTCTCGGGTCATGCCGCCGCCGGAAAGCACGCCAACACCGCGCAATCGGCTGCCAGCTTCGTACACGTCCAGCTCTACGCCACCTTCATGGCACTGGGTTACCGCGACCACCACCACACATTTATCGCGGGCCCGCGACAGCGCGGCGAGAAACTCGGGGTTGTCGCTCGGCCCGGTGCCGCTGCCGTAGCACTCCAGCACCAGGCCTTGAATGCCGCTGTTGAGCACGCCGTCCA
Source organism: Pseudomonas sp. TMW22090 (assembly GCF_022496665.1). Taxonomy (NCBI): domain Bacteria; kingdom Pseudomonadati; phylum Pseudomonadota; class Gammaproteobacteria; order Pseudomonadales; family Pseudomonadaceae; genus Pseudomonas; species Pseudomonas sp. TMW22090. Next base: position 485,525 of record NZ_SCFH01000003.1, on the reverse strand, counting down.
GTTGCTCGGCGCCAATCCCTGGGAATAGCGGCATCACTGCCACTTTCGCCAGCTGCCTGGGTTGCTGGTAGCCAAGCTGCATCGGCACAGCAGACGCTTTCGCACCACCACCCTGACGCTCCAGACGCTTGAACGGGTGTCGACCGAAACTGCGTACTTTCGCGCAACGAGTCGGGTCCAGCAGTTCGCCATGGAAGTACAAATGCACACCTGGGGCCACGCCATGCCCAAGCGCCACCAATGCTCCGCCGAGATTTTCCCAGGCATCGCTGTCAGCGACGCCGGCCGGGAGCATCGAACCGGTGAAACATACCCGGGCCTGCAGGCCAAGCAACTGAAAGCTCATCGCCGCCGCGCTGTAGGCGAGCGTGTCGGTGCCATGCAGGATCAACACGCTGTCGCATCCCTGTACATCGACGGCGTCAACCACCGCTTCACGCAGTTGCTGCCAATACGTCGGGCTCATATTGGCGCTGTCGATCAGCGGCGACATCTCGCGAAAACGCCACTGGGGCACCACCAGCTCAGGCTGGTTGTGCAGGTATTCGCGCATTCGTGCTTCGAAACCGGACGCCGGGGCCAGGCCGTTGGCACTGGCCTGCATGCCGATGGTGCCGCCGGTGTAGAGCACCATGACGTGCTGGGCGGCAGGGTAGGAACTGGGAACCATGGGCAAATCTCCACAAGACATGACGTGTGGGCGTGAGCCTGCTCGCGATAGCGCACTGGCAGTCGACATTGCACTGTCGTAGCGCTATCGCGAGCAGGCTTGCTCTCACAGGTTTTACATTTTAACTGACGAGCGCAGGGGATGCGCCCGTCATTCACCGATCAGCGTTGCGCTGCGGGTACGCCTTGCGCTTCAGCTTCAGCCTGGGTGGCCGCGGCTGGTGGATTGGCAGGCCAGGCGTTCAGGTCGAGGTCCAGGTCCGGGAACTTGCTCGAATCGAACACCGGCGTCTTGATGCCGGCAGCGCGCTGGTCGTCGTAGTCGCGCAGGATGCGCATGCCGACGTTAAACAGCAGGAACAGCGCGATCAGGTTGACGAAGGCCAGCATGGTCATGGTGATGTCGGCGAATGCGAACACCGTGCCCAGGTTTTCGATCGCGCCCCAGAAGATCAGCACCAACACCAACGCGCGGTAACCCATCAGCGCCTTGCGGTTTTCACCGATCAGGAAGCGCAGGTTGCTCTCGCCCAGGTAGTAGTTGTAGAGGATCGAAGTGAACACAAACAGGGCCAGCGCCACGGAAATGAACATCCGGCCCCACTCGCCCACTACGGCTGCCAGCGAGTTCTGGGTCAGGGCAATGCCATCGCCTTCGAAACCAGGGGTGTAGAAACCCGAGAGCAGGATCAGCAGAGCAGTACAGGTGCAGATCACGAAAGTATCCAGGAACACACTGAACGCCTGCACCACGCCTTGTGCCACCGGGTGCTCGACCGAGGCCACCGCCGCCACGTTAGGCGCACTGCCCAGGCCGGCTTCGTTGGCGAACACGCCGCGCTTCACGCCCATGATGATCGCGCTGCCGATGAGGCCGCCGAACGCCTGGTCGAGACCGAATGCGCTTCTGACGATGGTCATCAACATGCCTGGCACTTGATCGAACTGCAGCACGATCACGTAGATGGTCACGCCGATGTACACCAGGGTTTTCACGGGAACCAGCAGGTCGGCGACCTTGGCGATACGCTTGATACCACCAATGAACACCAGGCCCAGCAGCACTGCCAGACCGATCCCGGTGTAAGTGGTGTCGAGCCCGAATGCGTTGTTCAGTGAATGGGTCACGGCGTGGGACTGCAAGCCGTTGAAGGCGAAGCCGAAGGTGATCAGCAGCAGGAATGCCATGATCATGCCCAGCCAGCGTTTCTGCAGGCCGTGCTGGATGTAGTAGGACGGACCGCCACGGTACTGGCCTTCGGAATCGCAGCGCTTGTAGAGCTGGCCGAGGGAACATTCGAAGAAGCTGCTGGACATGCCGACCAGTGCAGTTACCCACATCCAGAACACAGCGCCCGGGCCACCCAGGGTCACGGCGATGCCGACCCCGGCGATGTTGCCTGCACCGACGCGGCCGGCGAGGCTGAGCATCAGGGCCTGGAACGAACTCAATTGCCCGGCGCTGCTTTTGAGGCTGTCACGGAACACCGCGAACATGTGGAAGAAGTGGCGCAGTTGTACGAAACGCGAGCGGATCGTGAAGTAGCTACCGAGCCCGACAATGAGCACGATCAGTACTTTTCCTGAGAGGAAGTCGTTAATGACTTCGAGCATGGATTATTCCTCGCTGTTTTTTTGTGTAGGCAAATGCTGGGCGGGGCAGAAACATCGCGTTACACCGATTTGCGCACGGCAAAACAGGCGAGGCGAAGTTTTCGTCCCGGTTCCAAATCGCGGGTTTGTTATTAGTTCGGGTTTCGCATGGGTTTGGGTCTCGTTACCGACGACCGCTCACGCGAAGAGGGGCGGCACTATACCCATGCTTTTGTGTGGGAGCGAGCCTGCTCGCGAAAGCGGTTTATCCGTCCCATCTAATCCAGGTTTGCCACCGCCATCGCGAGCAGGCTCGCTCCCACGGGTTTTTCGGTAAAAAAAAGGGCCTGGGGAGCAAGTCCCCAAGCCCTCAAAAGGTGAGAGGTGTCTAGTCCCTCGACCTGGTGAGTGGTACTGCAAACAACGTGTCGGCTCAGGCTTTAAGCGGGACCAGACGCGGAGCAATCATGTTTTCCGGGCGCAGGATGTCGGCGAGCATTTCGTCGTCGAGCAAGCCTTCTTCACGTACCAGCTCCAGCACGCCACGGCCGCTTTCCAGGGCAATACGGGCGATGCGGGTGGCGTTTTCATAGCCGATGTACGGGTTCAGTGCGGTGACCAGGCCGATCGAGTGCTCGACCAGTTCACGGCAGCGTTCTTCGTTGGCGGTGATGCCGACGATGCAGTGCTCGCGCAGCATGTCCATGGCGCGTTGCAGAAGGCGGATCGAGTCGAAGATCTTGAACGCGATCAGCGGCTCCATCACGTTCAACTGCAGCTGGCCGCCTTCGGCCGCGATGGTCAGCGCCAGGTCGTTGCCGATGATCTGGAATGCAACCTGGTTCACTGCTTCCGGGATTACCGGGTTGACCTTGCCGGGCATGATCGAGCTGCCTGGCTGACGTGCCGGCAAGTTGATTTCGTTGATGCCGGTGCGCGGGCCGCTGGACAGCAGGCGCAGGTCGTTGCAGATCTTCGACAACTTGACGGCGGTACGTTTGAGCATGCCGGAGAACAGCACGAAGGCGCCCATGTCCGAGGTGGCTTCGATCAGGTCGGCAGCCGGTACCAGCGGTTGTCCGCTGATCAACGCCAGGCGCTGAACGGCCAGGTGCTGGTAGCGCGGGTCGGCGTTGATGCCGGTACCGATGGCTGTGCCGCCCAGGTTCACTTCAGTCAGCAACTCGGGAGCCAGTGTCTTCAGGCGTGCCAGGTCTTCACTCAGGGTGGTGGCGAAGGCGCGGAATTCCTGGCCGAGAGTCATCGGCACGGCGTCTTGCAGCTGGGTACGCCCCATCTTCAATACGTGGCTGAATTCTTCACCCTTGGCGGCGAACGCCTGGATCAGGCTGTCGAGGCTGGCCAGCAGTGCGTCGTGACCCAGCAGCAGACCCAGGCGGATCGCAGTCGGGTAGGCGTCGTTGGTCGACTGCGCCATGTTCACGTCGTTGTTCGGGTGCAGGTATTGGTATTCGCCTTTCTGGTGACCCATGGCCTCCAGTGCGATGTTGGCGATGACTTCGTTGGCATTCATGTTGGTCGAAGTGCCAGCGCCGCCTTGAATCATGTCCACCACGAACTCTTCGTGGAAATCACCGCGGATCAATCGTGCACAGGCTTCGCTGATGGCAGCGTGCTTGGCTTCGCTCAGGTGACCCAGCTCGCGGTTGGCGTCAGCGGCGGCCTGTTTGACCATTGCCAAGCCGACGACCAGCTTCGGGTAATGCGAAATCGGAACGCCGGAGAGACGGAAATTATTCACCGCTCGCAGGGTCTGGATGCCGTAATACGCTTGAGCAGGTACTTCAAGTACGCCAAGCAGGTCTTTTTCTGTGCGGAAAGATGCAGCGGAGGACATGATAGAAATCATCTCAATATGGACCCGGGCTGTGCCGGAACACTGCAAATGCTAGGCTTGTAGAGAGTTTTCGGCCAATGCTGTTAAACACTGACCTATGCAAATTCGGCATAATGGGAATGTGACGCTGTGTTCGAAAAGAGCGTGTGACCTAATTTGGTGCGTGTCCGGGAGGACTTGATGAATCTGGAAAGTAAATGGCTTGAGGACTTCAGTGCCCTGGCCGCTACCCGAAGTTTCTCCCAGGCCGCCGAACGCCGCTTCGTGACGCAGCCTGCCTTCAGCCGGCGCATCCGCAGCCTGGAAACGGCACTGGGCCTGCAGCTGGTCAACCGCTCGCGCACGCCGATAGAACTGACGGCGGCGGGACAGTTGTTTCTGGTCACCGCGCGAACGGTGGTCGAGCAACTCGGTGAAGTGCTGCGCCACCTGCATCACCTGGAAGGCGGGCAGGGTGAGGTCATGCAAGTCGCTGCGGCGCACTCGTTGGCCCTGGGCTTTTTTCCGCGCTGGATTGCGCAGTTGCGCAACGAAGGCCTGAACATCGCCACTCGACTGGTCGCCACTAATGTGGGTGACGCGGTGCACGCGTTGCGCGAAGGCGGCTGCGATCTGATGCTCGCGTTCTATGACCCTGACGCTGCGATGCAGATGGACCCCGAGATTTTCCCGTCTCTACACTTGGGCCAGACCGAAATGCTCCCGGTGTGTGCCGCCGATGCCGATGGCAAGCCACTGTTCGATCTCGAAGGCGAAGGCAGTGTGCCGCTGCTGGCCTACAGCGCCGGTGCATTCCTCGGGCGTTCGGTCAATATGCTGCTGCGCCAGCGGGCACTGCGCTTCACCACCATCTATGAGACGGCGATGGCCGACAGCCTCAAGAGCATGGCACTCGAAGGCCTGGGGATAGCGTGGGTGCCGCAACTGAGTGTGCGCGCCGAGCTGGCGCGCGGGGAGCTGGTGGTATGCGGCGGCCCGCAATGGCATGTGCCGCTGGAAATTCGTCTGTATCGCTGTGCGCTGGTTCGCAAGGCGAACGTGCGGTTGTTGTGGCGCAAGCTGGAAGGCGGTGCGGCGCAGGGTTCATAAACTGCGCTGTGTTTACGGACGCCAAGATCGCAACCTTCGGCAGCGCCTGCAGAGATCGGCGCAGGAGCTGCCGAAGGCTGCGATCTTTTGATCTTTTTGGCTGACCTTCAGGTCAATAAAACCGGCACTTTGCGCCGTAGGACAGATGGTCGTTTCGGGGGCTGTTTATCTGCTTCATTACGGTATACTGCGCGGCCTTTGGCCGGTTCGACCGGCCTGAATTCGTACAACAAGCCACGCCGGATTTCCCGCGTGGCTTGTTGTTTTTTGACGCGCCTGCGGGCGCCCAGAGAGAAGAGGCACGACGATGAGTGCACTGGTTGGCGTGATCATGGGCTCCAAGTCCGATTGGTCCACCCTTAGCCACACCGCCGATATGCTGGAAAAGCTCGGCATTCCTTACGAGGTGAAAGTGGTCTCTGCCCACCGTACCCCGGACCTGCTGTTCCAGTATGCCGAAGAGGCCGAGGCGCGTGGCATCGAGGTGATTATCGCCGGTGCCGGCGGCGCGGCGCACCTGCCAGGCATGTGTGCGGCCAAGACCCACCTGCCAGTGCTGGGCGTGCCGGTGCAGTCGTCCATGCTGTCGGGCGTCGACTCGCTGCTGTCCATCGTGCAGATGCCTGCGGGCATTCCGGTCGCCACGCTGGCCATCGGCAAGGCCGGTGCAATCAACGCAGCCTTGCTCTCGGCAAGCATCCTGGGCGCCAAGCACCCGCAGTTCCATGCGGTGCTGAAAACATTCCGCGCTGAGCAGACAGACAGCGTCCTGGAAAATCCAGACCCACGCATCGCCTGAGGTTGTTGACGATGAAGATCGGTGTAATCGGTGGCGGCCAGTTGGGTCGCATGTTGGCGTTGGCGGGCACCCCGCTGGGTATGAACTTCGCTTTCCTGGACCCTGCGCCGGATGCTTGCGCAGCCGCCTTGGGCGAGCATCTGCGGGCCGATTATGGCGATCAGGATCACCTGCGCCAGCTGGCAGATGAAGTCGATCTGGTGACTTTCGAGTTCGAGAGCGTACCGGCGGAAACCGTCGCATTTCTCTCTCAGTTCGTTCCGGTGTACCCGAGCGCCGAAGCCCTGCGAATCGCGCGTGATCGCTGGTTCGAGAAGAGCATGTTCAAGGACCTGGAGATACCGACGCCAGCGTTCGCCGACATCCAGTCGCAAGCCGACCTGGACGCCGCAGTGGCGTCCATCGGCCTGCCTGCCGTGTTGAAAACCCGCACCCTGGGTTACGACGGCAAGGGCCAGAAAGTCCTGCGCAAACCCGAAGATGTAACAGGCACATTTGCCGAACTGGGCAGCGTGGCCTGCCTGCTGGAAGGCTTCGTGCCTTTTACCGGGGAAGTTTCGCTGATTGCCGTGCGCGCTCGCGATGGCGAAACCAGGTTCTACCCGCTGGTGCACAACACTCATGACAGCGGCATCTTGAAGCTGTCCGTGGCCAGTACCGATCACCCCCTGCAGGGCCTGGCCGAAGATTACTCCAGCCGCGTGCTCAAACACCTGGATTACGTGGGCGTGATGGCGTTCGAGTTCTTCGAGGTTGACGGTGGTCTCAAGGCCAACGAAATCGCCCCTCGCGTGCACAACTCCGGACACTGGACGACGGAAGGCGCCGAGTGCAGCCAGTTCGAGAACCATCTGCGCGCCGTTGCCGGCTTGCCGCTGGGCTCGACGGCCAAGGTCGGTGAGAGCGCCATGCTCAACTTCATCGGCGTCGTGCCGCCGGTCGAGAGAGTGATCGCCATCGCCGATTGCCACCTGCATCACTATGGCAAGGCGTTCAAGGCTGGTCGCAAGGTCGGTCATGCCAACCTGCGCTGCGCCGACAAGGCCACGCTGGAGCAGCAGATCATCAAGGTCGAAGCGCTCATCGCCGAATAGTTTCACCTGACAGCGGCGGAACCATTCAAGGCCCGCCGTTCTCTGATGGCAGTATGCGAAAGTCTGACTAGTCTTCTGCATAGCCATTCAAATCAGAGGGAAATGTCATGGGAATTATTGGAACCATCTTTATCGGCTTGATCGTCGGCCTGCTGGCGCGTTTCCTGAAACCGGGCGATGACAGCATGGGCTGGATCATGACCATCTTGCTCGGTATCGGCGGTTCGCTGGCGGCCACTTATGGCGGCCAGGCGTTGGGCTTCTACCAGGCCGGCGAAGGCGCAGGTTTCCTGGGCGCGCTGGTCGGTGCCGTGATTTTGCTGGTGATCTACGGCCTGATCAAAAAGAACTGATTCAAGCGACAAAGCCCTCTCTGCGCGGCGTGCAGAGAGGGCTAGAATGCTCGGCGTTCCAACACTCCCCAAACCCGAGCACCTCCATGCGCCGCACTCTGTTGACTGTACTTTTATTGGGCGCCGGCCTCGTCCATGGCAGCGAGCTGCCGGAAACCGACTGGCTGGAATTGATGCCCAAGTCCGACCAGAAGGCCCTCGAGGCCATGCCGGAAATCGATCACGACTCTCCCGAAGGCGATGGCACCTTTACCGAAAAAGGTGGCATGAAGCAGAGCAAGGGCTTGCCCGCAGTGATGTATTCGACCAAAACCGTAGCGTCGATGAACGACAAAAAGATTCGTATCGGTGGTTATCCGGTGCCGCTGGAGAGCGACGCCAAAGGTCGGAGCACGCTGTTCTTCCTGGTGCCCTATCCAGGCGCCTGCATCCACGTGCCACCACCGCCGCCCAATCAGCTGGTGCTGGTGCGTTACCCAAAAGGCTTGAAGCTGGATGATATCTACACGCCGCTGTGGGTCACCGGCACGCTGAAAGTCGAGCAGGTCAATAACGACCTGGCTGATGCGGCGTATGCCCTGGATGCCGCCACAGTGCGGGTGGTGCAGGAGTCGGATTTGTAGGTGTCTGGTTAAAGCGAAGCTTTTAAAGCGGCTTGCTGGCGATGTTCACACCAAGCGTGTGACTCGACCCCGGCGCCAGCACCACCACATCGTCCATCACATTCGCCGTCTCGATGCACAGCATGCGCTGCCAGCCATCGTCAGCCATGTCGCTGAACGCTGCCGCGCGCTCAACCCACGGATTCCAGATCACCGCCGAGCGCGAACCGCTGCTGCGCAGCTCGATCCGCCGTTCCCAAGCCGGGTCAACAATGCTCAGCGTTTGGGGCGTATCGAGATAGATGCGATCAGTCTCGCCGGTGAACTGCAGGTCACCGATCTGCTTCACGGTTTTCCAGGCATCCAGCGTCTCGATGTAGTTCAAGCCATCCAGGCCCTCGACATGCACCGTGCGCACATCGCTGACCGCGAAATAGCTGTGCAATGCCTGGCTGATCGTGACGCTTGAGTTGCCGCGGTTATGACTGGTCAGGCCGATGTGCAGCTGCTCATCCAGGCGAATGCTCAGCTTCAGATCCACCTCATGCCGCCAGCCTGGAAAGCCGCCATCGGGGTTGGGCAGGGCGAACTCGACCTTCAGGCTTTCACCTTCGGTCTCGATGCCGGCCAGCTCCCAGTCCATCGCCCGGACAAACCCGTGGGCCGTCGCCGGCTCCTGGCTGGAACGCATGGCCTGAACGCTTTGCGGGTTGCGCGCCAGATTGCCGAACCATGGCCAGCAGACGGGCACACCGGCACGAATGCTCTTGCCGGTCTTGAACACTGCCTCATCGTTGAGCCAGATCAGCGGCGGTTGGCCTGCCAACTGATAGCTGAGGATTTGCGCGCCTTGCTGGGCCACCAGCAATTCGGCCCGACCGTGGCGGATGCGCCAGCAGTTCAGTTCATCCAGTTTCATGGCTTCAACGTTGGGCGTGCTCATGGGGCGACTCTCAATCTGGAACAGGGCTGCAATGGACCGCAAAACGCTCCCGGCGTTTGACGCTTTAAGGCTATCGAGCTCTGGACGGAACCGAACGGGTACGCCCACTGCCGTCGATGGCAACGAACACGAACACCGCTTCGGTGACCTTGCGCCATTCGCTGGACAGCGGATCGTCGCTCCACACCTCAACCATCATCTGGATCGAGCTACGGCCGATTTCCAGGGCCTGGGTATAGAAGGAGAGCTGGGCGCCTACCGCGACCGGTACCAGGAACGCCATGCGATCGATCGCCACGGTAGCTACACGTCCGCCCGCGACCTTACTGGCCATCGCAGTGCCAGCCAAATCCATCTGCGCCACCAGCCAACCGCCGAAAATATCGCCGAAGCCGTTGGTTTCGCGCGGCAATGCAGTGATTTGCAGGGCCAGGTCGCCTTGCGGGATTGGATCTTCTTGTTCGAGCTCTATCATGCCGGGGGTGCCTCTGACCCGTGAGTCTTCATTGGTACTTCAGGTGAATAGCCGTCCTAAGAAAAAACGATTCAGCCCCGAACATACTACGTTCGTCACGTTTTTCGAAAGGCGCCTAAAAGGGAAACTCTGCGAAATCGCCTATGTACCCCGGCAGGCGTTTTCGCACAGCAACCCAGTCAAATCGTTGCAAGATTGCGAGTATATCGGTCGGTAGACTCCGAGACGACCGTCGGGTTCTCATTTTGACCGTCAAATATGCACATCCATGTGCTTTTTCGAACAATTTGCTATCGTGCCGGACCTGCCCAAGCCTCGGCCAGAGCTGTTGAGGTTGCAGATTCGACTATAAGAGAAGCCTTGCCATGACCACAGCGCCCTCGAGCGTCGCGCAGCCAACACAACCCGCACGTCCGCTGACTCGTAATGACTACAAGACCCTGTCGCTGTCCGCCCTCGGTGGTGCGCTGGAATTCTACGACTTCATCATCTTCGTATTCTTCGCCACGGTGGTGGGCAAACTGTTCTTCCCGGCCGACATGCCCGAGTGGCTGCGGCTGATGCAGACCTTCGGCATCTTCGCTGCGGGTTACCTGGCGCGCCCGTTGGGCGGCATTGTCATGGCGCACTTCGGCGACCTGCTGGGCCGCAAGAAAATGTTCACCTTGAGCATTTTCATGATGGCGGTGCCGACCCTGATCATGGGTCTGCTGCCAACCTACGCGCAGATCGGCATGTGGGCACCGATTTTGTTGCTGCTGATGCGGGTCATCCAGGGCGCGGCTATCGGCGGGGAAGTGCCCGGCGCGTGGGTTTTCGTTTCCGAGCATGTGCCCCAGCGTCACATCGGCTACGCCTGCGGCACCCTGACCAGCGGCCTGACCGCCGGCATCCTCCTGGGCTCATTGGTTGCTACCGCGATCAACAGCCTTTACACCCCCACCGAAGTCGCTGATTACGCCTGGCGTATCCCGTTCCTGCTGGGGGGTGTGTTTGGCCTGTTCTCGGTTTACCTGCGTCGCTGGCTGCACGAGACCCCGGTATTTGCCGAGCTGCAACTGCGCAAAGCGCTGGCCGAAGAAGTGCCGCTCAAGGCCGTATTGCGTGACCATCGTGGCGCTATCCTGATTTCCATGCTGCTGACCTGGTTGCTGTCTGCCGGCATCATCGTCGTCATTCTCATGACCCCGACCGTGCTGCAGACCGTCTACCATTTCGCACCAACCGTCGCCTTGCAGGCCAACAGCCTCGCCATCGTCTTCCTGAGCCTGGGCTGTGTTGCGTCCGGTGCACTGGCGGACCGCTTTGGCGCAGGTCGGGTATTCGTGTTCGGCAGCGCCGCGTTGCTGATCAGCTCGTGGACCTTCTATCACAGCCTGTTCAACCACCCCGACTGGCTATTCCCTATGTATGCCCTGACCGGCTTGCTGGTAGGCACCATCGGTGCGGTGCCCTACGTGATGGTCAAGGCCTTTCCGGCGGTGGTGCGCTTCAGCGGGCTGTCGTTTTCCTACAACCTCGCCTACGCCATCTTCGGCGGCCTGACGCCGATGGTGGTGACCCTGCTGCTCAAGGAAAGCCCGATGGGGCCGGCCTACTACGTCGCAATTATTTGTGGAGTAGGGATAGTGGTGGGCGGGTACCTCTGGAGGAAGGGGCGCTGACGCGCAATCTTCTTCAATCTTGCCGAGCCCAACGCGAGCAGGCTCGCTCCCACACTGACTCTGTAATCACTTCAGAACCGCTGTGGGAATGAGCCTGCTCGCGATGCGGGCAACGCGGGTCTCCCTTCCGGCATCGGATGATGGCCTTTCATCCAATTGTCATATTTCAGCCATAGAGTGTTCACACGGCCTGCTAATACTTGGCTCCGACTTAACACACCCTATCTGCTAGGAGTAAGGCATGAAACTGAAGCGTTTGATGGCGGCAATGACTTTTGTCGCTGCTGGCGTTGCGACTGCCAACGCGGTTGCCGCTGTTGACCCTGCTATCCCGAGCTACACCAAGACCACTGGTGTGTCGGGCAACCTGTCCAGCGTCGGCTCCGATACCCTGGCCAACCTCATGACCTTGTGGGCCGAGAACTACAAAAAAGAATACCCGAACGTAAACATCCAGATTCAGGCCGCTGGTTCCTCCACCGCGCCACCTGCGCTGACTGAAGGCACCGCCAACCTGGGCCCGATGAGCCGCAAGATGAAGGACAACGAGCTGCAGGCCTTTGAAACCAAGTACGGCTACAAGCCAACCGCCATCCCGGTTGCCGTGGACGCCTTGGCTGTGTTCGTGCACAAGGACAACCCGATCCAGCACATGACCATGGAACAAGTCGACGCGGTATTCTCGTCGACTCGTCTGTGCGGTGGTAAAGCCGACGTTAAAACTTGGGGCGACCTGGGTGTGACCGGCGACCTGGCGAACAAGCCGGTTCAGTTGTTCGGTCGTAACTCGGTATCGGGCACCTACGGCTACTTCAAGGAAGAAGCCCTGTGCAAAGGCGACTTCAAGCCTAACGTCAACGAACAACCTGGTTCGGCTTCGGTCGTGCAGTCCATCAGCTCCTCGCTGAACGGCATCGGTTACTCGGGCATCGGTTACAAGACTGCCAGCGTGAAGACCGTGGCACTGGCCAAGAAAGGCAGCACCGACTTCATCGAAGACACCGAAGAAAACGCCCTGAACGGCAAATACCCGCTGTCGCGCTTCCTCTACGTTTACGTCAACAAAGCGCCGAACAAGCCTCTGGCCCCGCTGGAAGCCGAGTTTGTGAAGCTGGTCCTGTCCAAGCAAGGCCAGGAAGTCGTAGTGAAAGACGGCTACATCCCACTGCCAGCCAAAGTTGCCGCCAAGGCATTGGCTGACCTGGGTCTGCAGGAAGGCGGTGCTGAAGTCGCAAAAAAGTAAAACCCTGAGTCCGGGGTAACCCCGGGCTCTGTAGGAGCTGTCGAGTGAAACGAGGCTGCGATCTTTTGATCTGGCTTCGAACTGCAAGATCAGAAGATCGCAGCCTCGGTTCCCTCGACAGCTCCTACACCCCCCCAATTCCCGCTCCGCTGCCAGTTTCCACAGGCGGCGGATTTGTCGCGTCACTGCACTGTCATCTTTCTGTCATACAGGATCGCTAGGGTGTGCGAATGAATGATCTGGCCAATTCCACAATGACTACAAATCCCCCCAAGCGAATTGATTTCAATACGCCTGAGTTGCAACGCAAGCGCCGTATGCGCGCGCTCAAAGACCGCCTGACGCGTTGGTACGTCCTCATTGGCGGCCTTGCCGTGCTTGGGGCGATCACGCTGATTTTCTTCTTCCTGGGCTACGTTGTCGCGCCGCTGTTCCAAGGCGCCGACCTGACGGCCAAGGACTCGATCACGCCCGCCTGGATGCAGGACGCCGGCAAGCCGCTGATGATCTCCCTGGAAGAACAGAACAAGGTGGCCATGCGGGTGTCCGACAAGGGCCAGGCGTTGTTTTTCGACATCGACAGCGGCGCAGAGCTGCGTCGTGTCGACCTGCCGGTCCCGGCTGGTAGCCAGGTCACTTCTATCGGTGAAGACCAGCCGGGTTCCCCATTGGTTGCGGTCGGCTTTTCCAACGGCCAGGCTTTGGTGTTCCGCCACACTTACAAAGTTAGCTATCCCGACGGCAATAAGACCATCTCGCCAGCCATTGAATACCCGTATGGCGAGACCCCGATCGCGTTGAACGAAGCGGGCGGGGCGCTGGAGCATATCAGCCTCAACGCCACAGATTCGACCCTGTTGCTGGTGGGCTCCACGGGTGCGCAGCTCAACGTGTTGTCGCTCACCAGCGAAGAAAACATGATGACCGGCGAAGTCACCAGCGAGCAGAAGCGTATCGATCTGCCGCAGATGACCGAGACGGTGAAAAACATCTTCGTCGACCCGCGCCAGCAGTGGTTGTACGTAATCAACGGGCGTGCCCAGGCCGACGTGTTCAGCCTGCGCGACAAGAGCCTCAACGGTCGTTACAAGCTGCTTGAAGATGGCGAGGCGCAGATCACCGCCAGCACTCAGCTGGTGGGCGGTATCTCGCTGATCCTCGGCGATTCCAAGGGTGGCCTGGCCCAGTGGTTCATGGCTCGCGACCCGGATGGCGAACAGCGCCTGAAACAGATTCGCACCTTCCAGATGGGCACCACGCCCATCGTTGAGATCACTGCCGAAGAGCGTCGCAAAGGCTTCATCGCCCTGGATGCATCCGGCAAGCTCGGCGTGTTCCACAGCACCGCGCACCGCACCCTCCTGGTGGATCAGGTCGTCGACGGGCAGGGCATTTTTGGCCTGTCACCACGGGCCAACCGCGTGATCGTCGAGGCCGGCGGCAAGATTCAACCACTGCTGCTCGATAACCCGCACCCGGAAGTTTCCTGGAGCGCACTGTGGAGCAAGGTCTGGTACGAGAACTACGACGAGCCTAAGTACGTCTGGCAATCGACCGCCGCCAACACCGATTTTGAACCCAAGCTGAGCCTGTCCCCGCTAACGTTCGGTACCCTCAAAGCCGCCTTCTACGCCATGCTGCTGGCCGCGCCACTAGCCGTAGCGGCCGCGATCTACACCGCCTACTTCATGGCGCCGAGCCTGCGCCGCAAGGTCAAGCCGGTGATCGAGCTGATGGAAGCGATGCCGACGGTGATCCTCGGCTTCTTCGCCGGCCTGTTCCTGGCGCCCTACGTGGAAGGACACTTGCCGGGTATCTTCAGCCTGTTGATGCTCCTGCCGATCGGCATTCTGGTGGCGGGTTTCGTCTTCAGTCGCCTGCCTGAATCCGTGCGCCTGAAAGTGCCTGACGGTTGGGAAAGCGCGATTCTGATCCCGGTCATCCTGTTCGTGGGCTGGCTGTCGTTGTACATGAGCCCGTACATGGAAAACTGGTTCTTCGGCGGCGACATGCGCATGTGGATCTCCCACGACCTGGGCATCACCTACGACCAGCGCAACGCCCTGGTGGTAGGCCTGGCCATGGGTTTCGCGGTCATCCCGAACATCTATTCCATTGCCGAAGATGCCGTGTTCAGCGTGCCTCGCGGCCTGACCCTCGGTTCCCTGGCCCTCGGCGCCACGCCTTGGCAGACCATGACTCGCGTGGTGATCCTCACCGCCAGCCCGGGGATTTTCTCGGCGCTGATGATCGGCATGGGGCGTGCGGTCGGTGAAACGATGATCGTGCTGATGGCCACCGGTAACACCCCGGTCATGGAAATGAACCTGTTCGAAGGCCTGCGCACATTGGCCGCCAACGTTGCGGTGGAAATGCCCGAATCGGAAGTTGGCGGCAGCCACTACCGCGTGCTGTTCCTCTCGGCCTTGGTGCTGCTGCTGTTCACCTTCGTCATGAACACCCTCGCGGAACTGATTCGTCAGCGTCTGCGCAAGAAATACTCGTCGCTTTAAGAAAGGTAGAAGTCTGTGAAACAGAACTCCCTGAACGGATGGTTCAAGAGCGGCGCCCCGGGCGTCTGGATCAGCGGTGGCGCGGTGTCCATCGCGGTCATCATGACGATCGGCTTGCTGGCCGTGATCGCCGTGCGCGGCCTGGGCCACTTCTGGCCGGCGGACTTGATCCACGCCAGCTACGACGTGCCAGGCCAGGCCAATCACCTGGTCATCGGCGAAGTGGTGCAGAAAGAAGAAGTGCCCCGTGAGCGCCTCAAAAGCGCTGGCCTGCCGGTGCCCGAGCAGGGTCCGGAGTTCATGACCCGTGAGCTGATAAAGGTCGGCAACCGTGACTTGAACGGCAATGACTTCACCTGGATCGTCGGCGAGTGGCTGACTAACCAGAAGACGCCGCCGGAGCTGATGGCGATCGAACGCCGCGAGTGGGGCAACTTTTACGGCTACCTGGTCAACGTCAAGCAGGATGGCAAAGTCATCGCCGAAGGCGAGGCGGCGTGGCCTGAGTTGCAGGCCCGTGTCGACCGCGTGAACAAGCTGGCAAGCGAGCTCAAGACCGTGGAGAAGTCCGACATTGGCGCGATCAACGCCGGACTGGAACGCATCCGCCTGCATGGCCGCAAACTGGAACTGGACGGCAAGCTGGACGCTACCGCGCAAGCGGACATGGAGTCCGAGCGCGCCGAGCTCAATGCCCGTTATCAGGCCATCGAAGCGCGCCTGGCCGACCTGCATGCCCAGTTCAATCGCGACAGCCTGACGGCCCGCGATGCCAACGGCAAAGAGATCGAAATCGGCATCGGCAAAGTGGTTCATGCCTACCAGCCGAACGCCATGGGCACCATGACCAAGATCGGCTTCTACTTCAGCAAGGTCTGGGAATTCCTGAGCGACGATCCGCGTGAAGCGAACACCGAAGGCGGGATCTTCCCGGCGATTTTCGGCACCGTGATGATGACGTTGATCATGGCGATGATCGTAACGCCGTTTGGCGTACTGGCTGCGGTGTACCTGCGTGAATACGCCAAGCAGAACACCATGACCCGGTTGATCCGCATCGCGGTGAACAACCTGGCAGGTGTACCGGCCATCGTGTACGGCGTATTCGGCCTGGGCTTCTTCGTTTATGTTCTGGGTGGCTCGGTTGACCGGTTGTTTTTTCCTGAAGCCCTGCCGGCGCCGACTTTCGGTACTCCGGGGTTGCTTTGGGCATCCCTGACCCTGGCGCTGCTGGCGGTGCCGGTGGTGATTGTGGCCACTGAAGAAGGCCTGGCGCGGATTCCTCGCACCGTGCGCGAAGGCTCGCTGGCCCTCGGCGCGACCAAGGCGGAAACCCTGTGGAAGATCGTACTGCCGATGGCCAGCCCGGCGATGATGACCGGCATGATCCTCGCCGTTGCCCGTGCCGCGGGTGAAGTGGCGCCGCTGATGCTGGTGGGTGTGGTGAAACTGGCGCCGTCGCTGCCGCTGGACGGTAATTACCCGTACCTTCACCTCGATCAGAAAATCATGCACCTGGGCTTCCATATCTACGACGTCGGCTTCCAGAGCCCGAACGTCGAAGCCGCGCGCCCACTGGTCTACGCCACGGCGTTGCTGCTGGTGCTGGTGATTGCGACCTTGAACCTGTCGGCGGTCTATATCCGTAACCACCTGCGCGAAAAATACAAAGCGTTAGACAGTTAAGACAAACCCTGTGGGAGCTGGCTTCAGCGATGGCATTAGCGCGGTGTAACTGAAACACCGCATCGCCTGCATCGCTGGCAAGCCAGCTCCCACAGGGTCGGCACAAGCCACAGATTTTCAGTCACCCATTGGCAAGGCCAGTGGCTCAACGAACCGAATTTGTTAGCACAGGGAGCCTCCCATGCAACACGAAACACATACTCACGGCATCAACATGTCGGCCCTGGGTCGCGACAAACAGAGCCTGAACCTCGAGCAGGAAACCGTGGCTATCGAAGTGCCGGGCCTGAGCCTGTTCTACGGTGACAAGCAGGCGTTGTTCGACGTCAGCATGAACATCCCGAAACAGCGCGTCACAGCCTTTATCGGCCCGTCTGGCTGCGGCAAATCCACGCTGCTGCGTACTTTCAATCGCATGAACGACCTGGTCGACGGTTGCCGTGTGGAAGGCGCCATCAACCTGTACGGCAACAACATCTACCGTAAAGGCGAAGACGTTGCAGAGCTGCGTCGACGCGTCGGCATGGTGTTCCAGAAGCCGAACCCGTTCCCCAAGACCATCTACGAAAACGTGGTCTACGGCTTGCGCATCCAGGGCATCAACAAGAAGCGTGTACTTGATGAAGCCGTGGAGTGGGCGCTCAAGGGCGCGGCTTTGTGGGACGAGGTAAAAGATCGCCTGCACGAATCCGCACTGGGCCTTTCCGGTGGTCAGCAGCAGCGTCTGGTGATTGCCCGTACCATCGCCGTGGAGCCGGAAGTGCTGCTGCTCGACGAACCCTGTTCGGCTCTGGACCCGATCTCCACGCTGAAGGTTGAAGAGCTGATCTACGAGCTGAAATCGAAGTTCACCATCGTCATCGTGACCCACAACATGCAACAGGCCGCGCGGGTCTCCGATTACACAGCGTTCATGTACATGGGCAAACTGGTGGAATTCGGCGACACCGATACCCTGTTCACCAATCCGGCGAAGAAGCAGACCGAAGACTACATTACCGGTCGTTATGGCTAGCCATTGTGGTTGTTCACTGAACTGACGCTGCGGTCCACCGCACCTTACCGGACGCTCCAAGGACGCCAACATGATTAGTAAAGAAGGCCTTACCCATCACATCTCCGCGCAGTTCAACGCCGAGCTCGAGGAAGTGCGCAGCCACCTCCTGGCCATGGGCGGACTGGTGGAGAAGCAGGTCAATGACGCGGTCACCGCGCTGATCGAAGCCGATTCCGGCCTGGCTCAACAGGTTCGCGAAATCGATGACCAGATCAACCAGATGGAACGCAACATCGACGAAGAATGCCTGCGCATCCTGGCCCGTCGTCAACCTGCTGCGTCCGACCTGCGTTTGATCATCAGCATTTCCAAGTCGGTGATCGACCTGGAGCGCATCGGTGACGAGGCGACCAAGATCGCCCGCCGGGCCATTCAGTTGTGCGAAGAAGGTGAAGCGCCGCGCGGTTATGTCGAAGTGCGTCACATCGGCG
The DNA here is from genome assembly GCF_022496665.1 of Pseudomonas sp. TMW22090. NCBI lineage: Bacteria > Pseudomonadati > Pseudomonadota > Gammaproteobacteria > Pseudomonadales > Pseudomonadaceae > Pseudomonas > Pseudomonas sp. TMW22090. The sequence goes on along the minus strand of NZ_SCFH01000003.1, from coordinate 467,456 downwards.
ACCAGGTGCGCAATATGGTCCGTGACGCACTGGACGCTTTTGCCCGCTTCGATGCCGACCTGGCGTTGTCGGTAGCCCAGTACGACAAGATCATCGATCGCGAATACAAGACCGCCCTGCGTGAACTGGCGACCTACATGATGGAAGACCCGCGCTCTATCTCGCGGGTCTTGAGCATCATCTGGGTGCTGCGTTCGCTGGAGCGAATCGGCGATCACGCGCGCAACATCTCCGAGTTGGTGATCTATCTGGTGCGCGGCACCGATGTGCGTCACCTGGGTTTGAAGCGCATGAAGGAAGAAGTTGAAGGCACAAGCGGCGAAACCGCTAATGTTCCGGGTGCAGCTGACGATAAGTAAGTTTGCCCAAGAGAAACGCCCGGCCTTTTGGTCGGGCGTTTTTGTTTGTGGCGTACGAATTCGAAGCAGCACCCCGCGAACGAAAAGTCCCGGCGTGACTGAGGGTTTATGGCAGTGTGCCATCAGCAAAGCGCTATGCTTGCCGGGGTTTTGGAAGGGGTGATGGATGAGTAAGGTCAGTGTTTTGGTCGTGGACGATGCGTCATTCATTCGTGACCTGGTGAAAAAATGCCTGCGCAACTACTTTCCGGGCATTCGGATCGAGGACGCCGTCAACGGCAGGAAGGCCCAGGTCTTGCTGGCCAGGGAAACGTTCGACCTGGTCCTGTGTGACTGGGAGATGCCGGAAATGTCCGGCCTGGAACTGTTGACCTGGTGCCGCGAGCAGGACCGTCTCAAGACCATGCCGTTCGTGATGGTGACCAGCCGTGGCGACAAGGAGAACGTTGTCCAGGCGATCCAGGCAGGCGTTTCCGGCTACGTCAGCAAGCCCTTCAACAACGAGCAGTTACTGACCAAGGTCAAGCAGGCCCTGAACAAGGTCGGCAAGCTCGACGCGTTGATGAGCAGCGCGCCGGTGAAGATGAGCTCCGCCTTCGGCAACGATTCCCTCAACGCCTTGACTGGTGGCCAGGCGACCGTGGTTGCCGCGCCTGCGATGCCGACGCCGACACGTGGCCTGCTCAGCAACCCGCCCCCCAAGGCCGCTGCTGCACCGTCTGCTTCGGCAGGCCGCGGCCATGGGCAGTTGCGCCTGCCCAGTGGTAACCAGCAGTGCGTGATCAAGGCCTTGAGCCTCAAGGAGGCCTTGTTGGTGGTGAAGCGTACTGACACGTTGCCGCAGGTGCTCGACAGTGCCGTGCTCGACCTGGAGCAGGGCGACAATGCCGAGATCGCGCGACTCAACGGCTACCTGCATGCCATCGTCGCCTACGAACCCAGGCCTGACAGCGAGTGGTTGCAGCTAACCTTCCGGTTTGTGGACCAGGACGCTCAGAAGCTCGATTACATATCGCGATTGATAGCACGTGGTACGGTACAGAAGCACTTTGTGCCCGGTGCTTAAATCCTTGGTGGCCTGAAGCTTCCATCGCGAGCAGGCTCGCTCCACAGGGCACTGCGCTGCAACAGAGACTCCTGTGAAAAACAGGCCCACAGAAAATCCTCTGTGGGCGCGAGCCTGCTCGCGATGGCGTCATCCTGTTCACCGCCCATCCATTGATCTGCCGATTTTGAAACATCTGCCGCCTACCCAGGTCCATTGCAGCTGCTAGGCTCCCTCCCAGGCCTCTCCTCGACAGAACCTCTGCCCATGCTCGCGCGCTTGCTGTTTTTCTGTGGTCTTTTCCTGGCCTCCACCTCGGTTGTGGCCATGACTATCTACAAGTCCAAGGACGCCAACGGCGTGGTCTCCTACAGCGACCGCCCCTCGAAAGGCGCCAAGGTATTCGTTTTCCGCGATCGCATGGTCGAGCGCCTTGAAGGCCAGGTGTACCTCGACATCAAGAAACAGCGGGGCGCTGATAGCGTATTTGTGCGCAATGACTTGTACGCGCCGGTCGAAATCGAATTGAGTTTTGCCGGTCTGAAGAACGTCAGCGGTGCGCCGAGCCGCCCGATCCGCCGGGTGCTGCCGGCACGCAGCAACCTGCGCCTGGCGTTGCTCACGGCCACGCGGGCAGGAAAGCCGCTGGTGTATACCCCGGCGTTCAAATATTCCCTGGGCGACCCTGCAGGGGCTGCCATGGCTTATCGCTACCCATTGCCCTGGCGCGGTGGGCCATTTCGGCTGAGCCAGGGTGCCAACGGCCAATACAGTCACTTCGGCGCGAAAAATCGCTACGCCATGGACATTGCCATGCCTGAAGGCACGCCGATCATTGCGGCGCGAGGCGGGATGGTGGTGAAGACCGAGAATAACCAGACCGGCCGGGGGACCGACCCATCAGGCAACTTCGTACGGGTGCTGCACGACGACGGGACCATGGGCGTGTACCTGCACCTGATGCAAGGTTCGGTCAGCGTCCGGGAAGGTCAGCGGGTTGGTGTGGGCACTGCGTTGGCGCTGTCGGGCAATACCGGCAACAGCAGCGGGCCGCATCTGCACTTTGTGGTACAGCGCAATACCGGGATGGGGCTGGTGTCGATACCGTACCGGTTCAATCAGCCGGTAGGTGCATTACCCAACTTTGCGTTGGGTAAACAGTGAGGCTCTGAAAGCAAAAGATCGCAGGCTGCGGCAGCGCCTGCAGGAAATTGCGATCCCCTGCAGGCGCTGCCGGAGGCTGCGATCTTTTGGGGTCAATGCAAATTAATCGAGCATCAACACCTTGGCCAACACAATCTTCGGCCCTTTCATCTTCTTGATGATGATCCGCAGGCCTTCGACCTCCAGGACCTCCTCCTCTTCCGGCACCCGCTTCAGGCTGTCATACACCAGCCCGGCAAGGGTTTCGGCTTCAACGTGGTCCAGGTCGATGCCCAGCAGTCGTTCCACCTTGAACAGCGGTGTATCGCCGCGTACCAGCAGCTTGCCCGGTTGATACGCGAGGATTCCGCGTTCGGCCTTGCGGTGTTCGTCCTGAATGTCGCCCACCAGCACTTCCAGCACGTCTTCCATGGTCAGGTAGCCAATGATGTTGCCGTCGGCCTCCTCAACCAGTGCGAAGTGCGAGCCACCCTTGCGGAACTGCTCCAGCAGCTGCGACAGCGGCATATGGCGCGATACGCGCTCCAGCGGACGGGTCAGCTCAGCAAGGTTGAACGACTCGGGAATATGGTCCAGTGCCGCCAGTTCCAGCAGCAGGTCCTTGATGTGCAGCAGTCCGACGAACTCCTGTGTATCACTGTCGTACACCGGATAACGGCTGAACTTGTGGCGACGGAACATCGCCAGGATTTCCTTGAGCGGCGCATTGAACTCCAGCGTCACCAGGTCTTCCCGGGAATTGGCCCAGTCAACCACTTCCAGCTCGCCCATTTCCACCGCCGACGCCAGCACGCGCATGCCCTGGTCGCTCGGGTCCTGACCGCGGCTGGAGTGCAGGATCAGCTTCAGTTCTTCGCGGCTGTAATGGTGGTCGTGATGAGGGCCGGGTTCACCCTGGCCAGCGATGCGCAGTATGGCGTTGGCGCTGGCGTTCAGCAGGTAGATGGCCGGGTACATGGCCCAGTAGAACAGGTACAGCGGCACCGCAGTCCACAACGACAGCAGCTCGGGTTTGCGGATGGCCCAGGATTTTGGAGCCAGCTCGCCGACCACAATGTGCAGGTAGGAAATGATGAAGAACGCGGTGAAGAACGACACGCCCTTGACCACTTCGGCGGACTCGACGCCTACGGCACTCAGGACCGGTTCGAGGATATGCGCGAACGCCGGCTCACCGACCCAGCCGAGGCCGAGGGATGCCAGGGTGATACCCAGTTGGCAGGCCGACAGGTACGCGTCGAGCTGACTGTGAACGGTGCGCAGGATATGTCCGCGCCAGCCGTTCTTTTCTGCAATGGCTTCGACCCGGGTCGAGCGCAATTTGACCATGGCGAATTCCGCTGCAACGAAAAAACCGTTGAGCAAAACCAGGATCAGAGCAAAAAGAATCATGCCGAAATCGGCGAAGAGTGTCGCGAGGGTCAAGCCAGGGGATGGGTCCATGATGGAGTTTTGCGGGTTCCGTGTATTCGAAAGGGGGGACAGCTGTGCACCTGAAAGGCAGGCACAAGTCAGCCAATGTAGCGGCTGACTGGGCGATTGCCTAGTGGCGCGTGCTGGCCGGTATCAGTCGGCGGCGTTGATGGTCAGGGATTTGCTGACCTGAGCTGGGGCGAAATGACAGGTAAACGTGCTGCCGTGCCCGGGTACGCTACTGATTTCCATGCGTGCACGGTGGCGCAACAGCACGTGTTTGACGATCGCGAGCCCCAGGCCGGTGCCGCCTGTATTGGAGTTGCGGCTGGAATCGACCCGGTAAAAGCGCTCGGTCAGGCGCGGCAGGTGCTTGCTGTCGATACCGATGCCCGAATCCTGGACGCTCAAGTGCGCGCCCTGTTCGTCGCCCCACCAGCGAATGCGGATATTGCCTTCGGCCGGGGTGTATTTGACGGCGTTGAACACCAGGTTCGAAAACGCACTGCGCAATTCCGCCTCGCTGCCCTTGAGCAGGATCTGCGGGTCCGCTTCGAGGGTGATGTGCTGGTTTTTCTGGCCGGACAACTGCTGTGCGTCACTTTTGATCGATTGCAGCAAAGTGTCGATAGGCACCGGTGCATTGTCCGACGGGTAATCGGTGGCTTCCAGTTTGGCCAATAACAGCAGGTCATTGAGCAGCGTCTGCATGCGCCCCCCTTGCTGTTGCATCTGCTGCAAGGCACGGGACCAGCGCGGGTTTACGTCTTCGACGTTATCCAGCAGCGTCTCCAGGTAACCGCAGATCACTGTCAGCGGTGTGCGCAGTTCGTGGGAGACGTTGGCGATGAAGTCTTTGCGCATCTGCTCCAGCTGATGAATGCGTGTGACGTCGCGCACCAGCATCAGGTGCTCGTTATTGCCGTAGCGGGTGATGTACAGCTGGATGCGTACCCGATCATTGGTGGGCGACGGGATTTCCAGCGGCTCGGAGTAACTGTCCTGCTCGAAATACTCCTTGAAGCGCGGATGGCGCACCAGGTTGGTGACGGGCTGGCCGCTGTCTTGCGGGGTCTTGAGGCCCAGCAGGGTTTCGGCGGCGCGGTTCCACCATTCCAGGTTGCCGTCGGTGTCGAGCATGATCACCGCGTCCTTGAGGGCCGCCGTGGATTCCTGAACCCGGTCTATCACCGCTTGCAGGCGCCCCCGCACGCGCTGGTCGCGGCGTTGCAGGTGGTAGATGCTGTCGAACACTTCGCCCCACAGGCCGTAGCCGTCGGGTGGTGCTTCATCGGGTTTGTGCAGGCGCAGCCACTCGTGCAGGCGCAGCAACTGCTTGAGGGTCCAGGCCAGGTACAGGGCCAGGCCTGCAGCCAGGCTCCAGCCGTAGTAGCCGGTAATCAGGCCGATCACCAGGCAGGCGGTGACCAGCAAAAGCATGTGGCGAATCAGGGTGCCATGCCAGTTTTGATTCACGGAGCGTCCTTAGCGCAGCTCAAGTTTCAAGCTGCAAGCTTCAAGTAGGGGATCGGCTGTGCTTCTGCTGGCCGCTTGTAGCTTAATGCCTGCCGCTGCTTTTATGCCTTCGTGGAAAACCGGTATCCGGTGCCACGCACGGTTTGTACCAGATTTTCGTAGGCATCGCCGAGGGCTTTGCGCAGGCGACGGATGTGCACGTCGACGGTGCGTTCCTCGACATAAACGTTGCCGCCCCAGACCTGATCCAGCAACTGGCCGCGGGTGTAGGCGCGTTCCTGGTGGGTCATGAAGAACTGCAGCAGACGGTACTCGGTGGGGCCCATCTCGGCGGGCTTGCCGTCGATGGTCACGCGGTGGCTGATGGGGTCCAGCAGCAGGCCACCGACTTCGATCGGCGTCTCGCCATCGGTCGGGCCGGCGCGGCGCAGCACGGCTTTGAGCCGCGCTACCAGCTCGCGTGGGGAGAACGGTTTGGTGATGTAGTCGTCGGCCCCGACCTCCAGCCCCTGGATCTTGTTGTCCTCTTCGCCCTTGGCGGTGAGCATGATGATCGGGATGTCCCCGGTCAGCTCGTCGCGCTTGAGGCGGCGGGCCAATTCAATGCCGGATGTACCCGGCAGCATCCAGTCGAGCAGGATCAAGTCCGGCTTGCGGTCGACGATGATGGCGTGGGCCTGCTGGGAGTTCTCAGCCTCCAGGCAGTCATAGCCGGCCATTTCCAACGCAACGGCGATCATTTCGCGAATGGGCGCTTCGTCGTCGACGATCAGAATGCTCCTGCCAACCATGCGTATATCCTCTTGTCATTTAACTGTCTTGCGCCGCATTAGATAACGGAATTATTGCAGTCGTGTGACAGTATTTTAGTCGCCCGGCGATCGCAGGGATCCTGGACTAAGCTCTAAGTCCGAATCCTGACAACCACAAAAGGAAGGTTTCCATGAAGCACATCGCGCAATCCTGGAAGGCACTATTGGTTAGCGCAGCGCTATCGCTGCCGACAATGGCCTTCGCGGCAGACCCGGGCATGGTCAAGGACGGCATGTTGGTCGACCATAAGGGTATGACGTTGTACACCTTCGATAACGACACGGGTGGCAAATCGGCCTGTACCGGTAAGTGCGCAGAAAACTGGCCGCCGCTCAAAGCGACCGAATCCGATAAGCCCGAAGGAAAATGGACCGTTATCAGCCGTGACGACGGCACGATGCAATGGGCCTTTGACGGCAAACCGCTGTACTACTTCGTTCAAGACAAGAAGCCAGGCGACATGACTGGCGACAAGAAAATGGACAAGTGGCACGTCCTTCAAGGGCCGAAGATGTAGGCCATCTTCCGTAAGAGCGAGTTTGCTCGCGAAAAACTTGAACGATGACCCGGTGTTTTCGCGGGTTCACGCGTCGATCTCGGGTTCATCGCGAGCAAGCTCGCTCCTGCAAGGGGCGTGTGTTCGTCAGCGCAACGCGTAATCCAGGACGATGCCGATAAAAATCGCCAACCCGGCCCAATGGTTGTGCAGGAACGCCTTGAAGCAACGCATGCGGTCCTTGCTGCGGGTGTACCAGAACTCCCAGGCAAAACAGCCCGCCGCCGCCAGTAATCCCAAGTGGAACCAGCCGCCCAGCTCGAATTTCGACCCGGCCAGAAGCAGGCAGCCCAGCGCCAGGCCCTGCAGCGTCAGGATGATCACCCGGTCCGCCTCGCCGAACAGGATGGCAGTGGATTTCACGCCGATCTTCAGGTCGTCATCACGATCAGTCATGGCGTAGTAGGTGTCGTATCCCACGGTCCACAGCAGATTGGCGATCCACAGTAGCCAGGCCGCAGCTGGCAACTCACCGGTCTCGGCGGTGAACGCCATCGGCATCCCCCAGGAAAATGCCGCGCCCAGCACCACTTGCGGGTAGTAGGTGTAACGCTTCATGAACGGGTAGGTGAAAGCCAGCGCCAGGCCACCCAACGATAGCCAGATCGTAGGCGCGTTGGTGCACAGCACCAGCAGAAAACTCAAACCCATCAGCAGCGCAAAGAACACCAGCGCCTCTTTCGAGCTGATTCTGCCGGCAGCCAGAGGGCGTTGTGCGGTGCGTTTGACGTGGCCATCGACCTTGCGGTCCGCCCAGTCGTTGATCACGCATCCACCCGCGCGCGTCAGCACTACCCCGAGGACAAAAATCGCGATGTTGGCCAGCGACGGCGAGCCCTTGCCGGCAATCCATAGCGCCCACAGCGTCGGCCACAGCAGCAGGTAGATGCCGATGGGCTTGTCCATTCGGGTCAGCTGAATGAAATCCCAGGCCCTGGGGTTCAGGCGGTTCAGGGACTTGAGCAGGCTCTGGTACATCAGCAGTTCTCCGGATGAGAGCGGGCGGCGGTCCACAGGCTTGGCAGAAAGATTTCGGCCACCAGCACACTCAGGGCGCCCCGGTCGAAGCGCGAGCGGCGCCCCCACAGTTGTGGTGCCCGGCACTCTTCAGGTAGCCATTGCTCAGGATAGTGACAAACCTCGATGGCACGGCGCTCAAACGCCTGGTCGCAAAACAGCAGCTCACCCAGGGAACGGCTGCCCAGTTCGTCCATGTGCAAGCCATCGCCCTGCAGCGCATTGCGCGACGCCACGCTGCGGGCAAATACCCAGGCCTCGCCGTGGCCGCGCAGGTACACCTCGCGCACCCAGCCTTCGCTGCCTTCGGCCAGGTCCAATGCGGCGCATTCATCGGCGCGCAGCGCTTGCCAGCCTTCGAACAGCGGCGTGACGCTGAAAGCGTCATTCGACAAACGGGTCAGGCGCCGGGTCAACGAGCCTTCGTCGAACAGCCAGTCGAGGGAAAAAGCGTCGGGGAGGGGAGCGAGCTGGCCTTGGGGTAGCCAGAGCGGGGCCGTTCGGGGGGTATTTGAGTGCGGCACAGTGAGTCATTATTGGCAGCAAATGAGGCGGCGAGCTTACCATGTCGGTCGGCGATTTTGATTGATCGGGCATGGCGCTGCGTCGAACAGGCTTGCATCTGCCGGGCTCGATCAGTACAAAACGCCCTGAGCCGGACGGCAGTGCTGCAACCATCGACCGTTCGTGCCGGCAAAAGCCTGAACTCTGAGGAAATACCTGAATGAAAAAGTGGCAATGTGTGGTCTGCGGCCTGATCTATAACGAAGCCGACGGCTGGCCGGACGACGGCATTGCGCCGGGCACCCTGTGGCAGGACGTGCCGGAAGACTGGCTGTGCCCCGACTGCGGCGTGGGCAAGATGGATTTCGAAATGATCGAAATCAACTAAGACATTAGGGGAGTAGAGAATGAACGCACCTGTCGTGATCGTAGGCACCGGGCTGGCTGGCTACAACCTGGCCCGGGAGTTTCGCAAACTCGATGGCGAAACCCCGCTGCTGCTGATTACCGCAGATGACGGACGTTCCTACTCCAAGCCGATGCTCTCCACCGGCTTCGGCAAAAACAAGGACGCCGATGGCCTGAGCATGTCCGAGCCAGGCGCCATGGCCGAGCAGCTGAAGGCCGAGGTGCGCACCCATACGCGCATCAGCGGCATCGACCCGGGCCACAAGCGTCTGTGGATCGGCGAAGAGTCGGTGATGTACCGCGACCTGGTGCTGGCCTGGGGCGCAGAAACCGTGCGTGTGCCCATCGAAGGGGATGCCGCAGACTGCGTGTTCCCGATCAATGACCTGGAAGATTACGCGCGCTTTCGTGCAGCCGCTGTCGGCAAGCGCCGGGTATTGCTGCTGGGCGCCGGGCTGATCGGCTGCGAATTTGCCAACGACCTGATGCTCGGTGGCTACGAGGTGCAACTGGTCGCCCCGTGCGAACAGGTCATGCCCACTTTGCTGCATCCCGCCGCCGCTGCTGCGGTTCAGGCCGGCCTGGAAAGCCTCGGTGCACGCTTCCATCTCGGCCCTGTGCTCAACCGCCTGCAACGCGTGACGGACGGGCTGGAAGCGCACCTGTCCGATGGACAGGTGATTCCCTGCGACCTGGTGGTCTCGGCCATCGGCTTGCGCCCGCGCATCGACCTGGCCGCAGCGGCTGGCGTGCAGGTCAATCGGGGCGTGGTCGTCGACCGCCACCTGCAGACCTCCCACGCCAACATCTACGCCCTGGGCGACTGCGCCGAGGTCGATGGGCTGAACCTGCTGTACGTAATGCCCCTCATGAGCTGCGCCAGAGCACTGGCCCAGACCCTGGCCGGCAATCCCACGACCGTCAACTATGGCGCGATGCCGATCACTGTCAAAACCCCCGTCTGCCCCTTGGTCGTTTCCCCGCCACCGCGCGGTGTGGAAGGCGTCTGGACCGTCGAAGGGCAGGGCGCAGACATCAAGGCACTGTGCCGCGATGCTGGTGGAAAACTGCTCGGTTACGCCCTCACAGGCGCGGCAGTCATGGAAAAATTGGCACTGAACAAAGAGCTTCCGGCACTGCTGGCGTAAATACTGGTCGTTCTGTCGGAATCACCCCGCTTTTGCCCCCACAAACGTCGCGCCGAGACTGGCGCGGCACCCCGCTGCGTGCCATTCTCACTCCCGTCTGCCGCAGAGTAGAGCACCTGCGGCGCTTTTGGCGCTGTTCCAACGAGAACAGCACGGACATAACAACAAAAAACCGTCAAAGGGGCTTCACTAATGCGTAAACCAGACCTCGCCGCAGCAATCGCTGAAAAAGCAGATCTCACCAAAGAGCAGGCCAACCGCGTCCTCAACGCCGTTCTCGAAGAAATCACCGGCGCTCTGCACCGCAAGGACAGCGTCACGCTGGTGGGCTTCGGCACCTTCCTGCAACGCCACCGCGGCGCCCGCACCGGCAAAAACCCGCAAACCGGTGAGCCAGTCAAAATCAAGGCCAGCAATACTGTTGCGTTCAAGCCAGGCAAGTCGTTGAAGGACAGCGTTAATCCGTAATTGCGACGAACTCCTTGGGTGAACCGGGAGGGGCGTTGGAAAAAGGGCATGCCGATTAGATCGGGTGCCCTTTTTTTATGGGGCGCGGGTGAGTGGGGTCGGGCATGACGGTCTGTAGTCCGGAGATCGGAAAAGCCCAAAGAGTTGTGGGGCTTAACATCAAAGGATCGCGGCCTTCGGCAGCTCCTACAGGGGGTTTTCATTAGTGACTTGGTAGTCATTGGCGTCAAAAATAGGGTCATTTTCCGCTAAAGTTACGCGATGGTGGCGTTCTTGGGTGAAGCCGCTACACTGCGCCGGCCGTTCATTTTTCTCTTGAGGCTGTGCGCATGAAATTTCGTTTTCTTCTGTGGATGCTGGGTTTGTTGATGGCCAAGGCCAGTAGGAAAAATCCTGCGTTCCAACAGCAGTTGGGGGACAAGGATCTGGTCTTTCAGCTACAGACACTGGACGGAAAAGTGGCCCGGCACTTTCGCGTGAAGGATCAGCGCATTACCAGCAAGTCCGGTGTGTATCCCGAGCCGGCGTTTGCGATTGCATTTAAAGACGCTGCCTATGGCTTCGCGACCCTGCAGGCAAAGAATAAGCAATTGGCGTTCATGACGGGGATTCAGGACAAGTCGATCCAGATCAAGGGCAACCCGGCGCTGGTGATCTGGTTCCAGGGTTTGACCAAGTACTTGAAACCGCGCAAGGCCAAAGCGAAGGTTTGAGACGCATTGATAGCTTGGGAGCGTTACAACACTTCAGACCGAGTTGAGCCCATCGCGGGCAAGCCTTGCTCCCACAGGATTGTGAATCACCCTGTGTGCGGGCAAAGCTTGCTCGCGATCGCTTTCAGGGCTGGCCGAATTGCGAAGCCAGTTCACGCAACAACACTTCCGCATCCAGCACTTTACTGGTCACATCATTGGCCTTGTCGCGGCTCAGGCCCAGGCGGTCCAGCAGGGCGTCGGGGATTTCCTCGACCGGACCTGAGCCGATGCCGCGGCTGCGCAGCAGGCGCACGGCCAGGCACACCAGGTTCGGGTACTCGGCGTAGATGCCGTCGTAGCTTGGGTCATGCTGGAAGCGCAGGGCGGTGGCCAGTTCGTCGGGCATGTCCCAGTAGCGCATCAGCCAGGCGCCGATTTGCTCGCGGGTGATGCCCAGCAGGTGTTGCTCGATGTAGCTATGGGACAGATGCGGGTTGACTTCCAGGTGGCGGCAGATCAGCGAGAAGTGCGGCGGGAATACATGTGCCAGCAGCAGATAGCCGAAGTTGTGCAGCAGGCCGGCCAGGTAGGTGAGGCCGGCTTCCGGACGCTGTGCGCGGGGCATGGCTCGGGTCAGGCCTTCGATGACGGCGGCGGTGTAGATCGACTGTTGCCAATAAGGTGTTGCTTGTTGCGGGTGATCTTTGGGCAGGCTCATGGTTTTGCCCAGGGCCAGGCCCAGCGCCAGGTTGATCACCAGGTCGAAACCCAGCACCCGCACTATCGCGTCTTCCACTGAACGAATCTTGCCCGGCGAGGCATAGTACGGCGACGCTGCCCAACTGACGACTTGCGCGGCCAGGGCCGGGTCGGTCTCTACGACGCTGGTGATGTCGTCGATGGTGGCGTTGGGGTCGACCCGCAGCTTGATGATTTTTTGTGCCGTCGAAGCCAGCGGCGGGATTTCGATGGTGGCTTCCAGTCGTTGCTGAATGCGTCGCGCCGTGAAGGCCTGGACGGCCTGGGTGATTTCCTCGCGGTCGTCGTCGGGGCGGTCGAGGTTTGGACGGATGCTGGTTAGCGCCTCACCGAAGCGGGCGGCGCTGGCCTTGCTCAGCAGGGTCTTGAAATCGTCGCAGGCTATTTCCAGCAGCACGCCCGGTACGCCCGAATTGATCAGCAACTTGGGTTCGCGCAGCAAGCTGTCTTCGTAAAGGCACGGTGCCGCAGTGAGCGAAGGCAAGCCGGGCAACAGGCTCTGGTTGTGCTTACCGAGCAGGCGCTCCAGGCGCTCAGGCGAAACCGCAGTGAGGCGGCGGCCGGTGAGCTCGGCGAGGCGATTGAGGTCCAGCAGCTGGCTTTGCGGGAACAGCATCATGAGCGAGCCGACGGCATCGTCCAGCAGCACTGCCTGCACTTTGCGCGCAGCATTCAGGCCGTGGTGGTCGAGGACTTCATCAAAGGCTATGTCCAGCTTGCCCAGCAGCAGCCGAACTGCAGACGTAGCGTGCGGGGTTTCGGGAGCGAGGGCAGCGTCGATCATGGTTTGGATCCGTTCTCAAACAGTTGCAAGAGTATAACCATCATGTTTAACACGGTGGTCCGGAAACTGCGACGGTGCTCACACTTGGCCGTATTGCTGCCCATGACGCAACCAGCGATCCAGCAACGGGTTGACGTGATCCGGCCACCGCTCAAGCAGCGCCTGCGCCGCGTCGCGCACGGCGGGAAGCAGGTCGGCATCGCGCATCAAATCGGCGACCTTGAACTGCAGCAGGCCGGTCTGGCGGGTGCCGAGCATTTCGCCGGGGCCGCGTAGCTCAAGGTCTTTTTCGGCGATGACAAAGCCATCGTTGGTTTCGCGCATGATGCCCAGGCGCTGGCGGCCGATCTGCGACAGCGGCGGGTGATACAGCAGCACGCAGTGGCTGGCGGCGCTGCCCCGGCCGACTCGACCGCGCAACTGATGAAGTTGCGCGAGACCCAGGCGCTCGGGGTTTTCAATGATCATCAGGCTGGCGTTCGGTACGTCGACGCCCACTTCAATGACCGTGGTCGCCACCAGCAACTGCAGGTTGCCGGCCTTGAATTCGGCCATGACTGCGGCTTTTTCCACAGGCTTCATGCGCCCGTGAATCAACCCGACCTTGAGCTCGCCGAGGGCGGCGGTGAGGTCTTCGTAAGTAGTTTCGGCGGCCTGGCAGGTCAGCTCTTCCGATTCTTCGATCAGCGTGCAGACCCAGTAGGCCTGCCGACCTTCGGCGCAGGCCCCACGAACCCGCTCGATCACCTCCACGCGCCGGGTGTCAGTGATCAACACAGTGTTTACCGGGGTGCGCCCGGGAGGCAGCTCGTCGAGGACCGACGTATCGAGGTCGGCGTAGGCGCTCATGGCCAAGGTGCGCGGGATCGGCGTGGCGGTCATGATCAACTGGTGTGGGCACATGCGCCCGCCGACGCCTTTTTGCCGCAGTGCCAGGCGTTGCTGCACGCCGAATCGATGCTGTTCGTCGATGATCACCAGTGCCAGGTTCTTGAACTGCACTTCGTCCTGGAACAGTGCGTGGGTGCCCACCACCATCGGGGTGCCGCTGGCGATCTGCTCCAGCGCAGCCACGCGGTTTTTGCCCTTGAGCTTGCCGGCCAGCCACGCGACTTCGATGCCCAGCGGTTCGAGCCAGCGCTTGAAGGTGATGAAATGCTGCTCTGCGAGGATCTCGGTGGGGGCCATCAGCGCGACCTGATAGCCAGCTTCCAGTGCCTGCAAGGCGGCCAGGGCGGCGACTACGGTTTTGCCCGCGCCAACGTCACCCTGGATCAGGCGCAGCATGGGCTCGGGCTGGCTGAGGTCGTAGGCGATTTCATTGCCAACTCGTTGCTGGGCCCCGGTCGGCGCGAAGCCGAGATTGGCCAGGTACCTGGCCGGCAGTTTTGTCGCCTTGGGCATCGCCGGTGCGCGCAGCGAGCGCATGCTTTCGCGCAGGCGCTGCTGGGACAGTTGATGGGTCAGCAATTCTTCGAAGGCCAGCCGGTGCTGGGCCCAGTGATGCCCTAGCGCGAGTTCGTCGACATCGGCATCGGCGGGCGGGTGATGCAGGTAGCGGATCGCGTCGGCCAGCGGGGCGAGTTGATAGTCCCGGGCCAGTTCGGTAGGCAGCCAGTCGGGCAGGCTGCTGGGTCCCAGCAGCGTCAGGGTCTGCATGCACAGTTGGCGCAGACGCTGCTGGGTCAGGCCTTCGGTGAGCGGGTAGACCGGGGTCAGGGTTTCATCGACCGGCGGCGGCTCGTCACCGGTGATGGCGCGATACTCCGGGTGGTAGATCTCCAGCCCCGAGGCACCAGGCCGCGCTTCGCCGTAACAGCGAATCCGTGTGCCACGCTTGAGTCCTTCTTTCTGGGCGTTGCTGAAATGGTAGAAGCGCAGGCTGAGTCCACCCGTTCCATCCTGCAGCCGAACGACCAGGCTGCGGCGGCGGCCCATGACCACATCGGCACCGCTGACGGTACCTTCGATCACGGCGTCCTGGCCAGGGCGCAAGTGGCCGATCGGGACTACGCGAGTGCGGTCCTGATAGCGCAACGGCAGGTGAAACAGCACGTCCTGGAGGTTCTCCAGGCCGACCTTGGCGAGCTTCTCGGCCATGGCTTCGCCAACACCCTTGAGTGCCGTCACCGACACTTGCGACAACTCGGTCATGGCAGCGGCTTAGCCGGCAACGACCGGCGCTGGCGGCTTGGCGACCGAGCACAGGCGAATCGAGTCAGCGAGGATCTCAATCGCTTTGGGACGTGGAAAGCTGGCGCGCCAGGCGATGGCTACCGTGCGGAAAGGCACCGGTGGCGTCAGTGGGCGCACTTCGAGCACGCCGGGAGCGTAGTGGTGACTGTCCACGGCCGAGAGCGGCAGGATCGAAATGCCCAGGCCGGAGGCAACCATATGGCGGATGGTTTCCAGGGAGCTGGATTCCACGGTGGTGTGTTTGGCGCCGTCCTTGCCATTGGCAAGGGTCGGGCAGGCTTCCAGCACCTGGTCGCGGAAGCAGTGACCTTCACCTAGCAGCAGCAGGCTCTTGTCGTTGAGCAGGGCGGCGTCGATGGATTCTTTTTGCGTCCATGGGTGCTGGGCCGGCATCAGGACGTAGAACGGCTCGTCGTAGAGCTGCAGGGTCAGCACGTCCGCTTCGTTGAACGGCAGGGCGATGATGATCGCGTCGAGCTCGCCGTTGCGCAGCTTGTCGCGCAGGATGTGGGTGAAGTTTTCTTCGATGTACAACGGCATCTGCGGGGCGACCCGGTGCAGTTGTGGAATCAGGTGCGGAAACAGGTAGGGCCCGACGGTGTAGATGGCGCCGACTTTCAGTGGGGCCGTCAGCTGGTTCTTGCCGGCCTGGGCCAGTTCACGGATGCCTTGTGCCTGCTCCAGCACTTTCTGCGCCTGGGCGACAATGCCCTCGCCGACTGGCGTGAGGCGCACGGCACTTTTGCTGCGCTCGAAAATCAGCACACCGAGTTCGTCCTCAAGCTTCTTCACGCCTACCGACAAGGTCGGTTGACTGACGTGGCAACGCTCGGCGGCATGGCCGAAGTGCTGCTCCTGGGCGAGAGTAACGATGTAGCGTAATTCTGTGAGGGTCATAGCAGGCGTCCATGAAGTTGCGCGCCAAGCATACCGGCTGCAATCGATAGACGCACGTTATGTAGGAGCGAGCTTGCTCGCGAAAAACCTGAGACCGCTGCGGGGTGTCAGTGTTCAAGCGTTATCGTTCGATTCCATCGCGAGCAAGCTCGCTCCTACAGGGTTTCAGGGTTGCTTAGCGGCGACCCTTTTCCAGCGAGTAGACGAAAGGCGCATAGAGTTCAATCGGGCCGTTTTTCACCATGTCCGCAGGTGGCTTGGGCAGCGGTTGGGCGCGGCGGATCATTTCCAGAGTAGCGCGATCCAGATCGGCATTGCCGGATGCACCCACCAGTTCGAATGACAACACGTTGCCTTCGGCATCTACCACGAACCGCAGGCGGTTAACGCCGGTCTTGCCCCTGGCCTGAGCGCTGGCCGGGTACTTTTTGTACTTGGCCAGGTGAGCGAGCAGGGTGTTTTGCCAGCTGGCCTTGGCCGCTTGCTGCGCCGGTGATGGTCCAGGTGCCGGTTGTGCGGATTTCTCCGTGGGTGCCTGGGTCGGTTGAGCGTCAGCCGGTTTTTCCTCGGAAGGCTTCTCCTTTGGCGGTTCCGGTTTCTTCTCCACAGGCTTTGGCGGTTGCGGTTTGGGCTTGGGTTTTACCGGCTTGGGTACGGTGATCTCGGCCTTTGGCGCTTCAGCCAGTTTCGGGATCGGCAGTTCTTCCACCGGTGCCGGTGGTTGTGGCGGCGTTATCACTTTCGGCGGGGCCGGTGGTGGCGGGGCCGGTACTGGCGCCAACTCGACCATCATTGCCTGGGGCGGCAATGGGATCGGCTGGCGCGAGGTCCAGTTCAGTGCCAGCGCGATGGCCAGCGCGTGCACGCCCAGCACCACGGCCAGGCTCCCGCTGTAACGCGTCAGCTTATGGCGCGTCGTGATCATTTTTTGGCTGCCGTCTCAAGACCCACCAGGCCAACCTTCAGGTAGCCGGCGGCGCGCAGGGCGTCCATCACGCTCATCAGGTCGCCGTAGTCCACGCCCTTGTCGGCCTGGAAGAAGATGGTCGTGTCTTTTTTGCCTTTGGTCCGGGCGTCCAGAGTGGCGCCCAGTGCTTCGGCCTTCACTTCGTCTTCGCCCAGGAACAGGCGTTGATCAGCCTTTACGCTGAGGAACACCGGTTTTTCCGGCCTTGGCGCAGGTTTTGCGCTGGAGGCTGGCAGGTCGACCTTGATGTCCACGGTAGCCAGGGGAGCGGCCACCATGAAGATGATCAGCAGCACCAGCATCACGTCGATAAACGGCGTGACGTTGATTTCGTGATTCTCGGCCAGATCGTCGTCTGCGCCTTCTTTCAAATGCAAGCCCATGGCTGATTACCCTACTTTGACCACGTGGGGTTGCGCGGAGCGCTCGGTGGTCGGCAGGTGATCGAGGTCGCGGCTGACCAGCAGCAGGACTTCAGCCGAGGCATCCGAGACTTGTGCCTTGTAACCGGCGATGGAGCGGGCGAAGACGTTGTAGATCACGACCGCAGGAATCGCTGCAACCAGGCCCAATGCCGTGGCCAGCAGGGCTTCGGCGATGCCGGGTGCCACTACTGCAAGGTTGGTGGTCTGGGTTTTGGCGATGCCGATGAAGCTGTTCATGATGCCCCACACGGTGCCGAACAGGCCGACGAATGGCGCGGTGGAACCGATGGTGGCAAGCACGCCGGTGCCGCTGCTCATGTTGCGACCGCAGGCCGCGACCAGGCGCTCTAGGCGAAACGCGACGCGCTCCTTGATACCTTCTTTTTCGCGGCTGTTGACCGACAGGCGCATCTCTTCCAGGGCGTCATGCACCAGTACATTGGCGAGCGTGCCTGGCTTGGTCGCCGTGGCGCTGGCTTCCTTGAGGGTGGTGGCCTTTTTCAGGTGGACGATTTCACTGCGCAGACGACGCTTGGCGCCCATCAGCTCGAAACCCTTGGCGATCCAGATGGTCCAGGTGATGATCGACGCGATGGCCAGGCCGATCATCACGATTTTCACGATGATGTCGGCGTTCTGGTACATGCCCCATGGCGACAGGTCGTGGGCCATGCCCAGGGTGTTGTCGGCTTCAAGTACTTCCGGAGCGTCTGCGGCTGTGGTGTCTACTGCCTGGGCCGGGTCGGTGACAACCGGTGTGGTGGCCGGGGCAGCGGGAGCCGGCGCGGCTGCAGGTGCCTCGGCGGCTGCCGGGGTGGCAGGCGACTGGGCGTCGGCGTAAGCAGCAGTGGGGACCAGCATTACGCTGAGCAACAGTGCAGCCATTGCGCTCCAGGCGCGAGGTCGTTTGGTTGGCGAAGCGGGAGATTGATTGCGTGTCATGCTGGCCGGACCTGAGAGAGAAAGACGGTAAATGTTCTTCCAGGCCTCGCGAGGCCGAGAACAAAAGTGGCGGGCATTATTGCAAGTAATTCTTGTTAACAAAAGTAATAGAGTATCTTTTTTTCCTGCATTACTAGCCGCTCGTCCTTTGCCGACGCTAGTCTGTGCCTTTGCCAGAGGAGTTTTCTGATGTCCGCGCCTTCTGTTTTGATTGCCGGTTGCGGCGATGTGGGTAGCCGCCTGGCCACGCAATTGCTGGCTCGCGGCTGGGAAGTTCACGGTCTGCGCCGGGATGTTTCTCGTTTGCCTGAGGGCGTGATTGGCGTGGCCGGTGACTTGTTTAATGAAGACTGCCCGGCGACCTGGCCGATTGGTGCGGTGGATTACCTGGTGTATTGCGCCGCAGCCACCGATCACGATGAGGCAGGCTACCGCGCTGCTTACGTGCAGGGTTTGCAGAATGTACTGAGCTGGCTGGACGACTATGGGCAGGTGCCTGATCGACTGCTGTTTGTTTCCAGTAGCAGTGTTTATGGCCAGCAGGACGGGGACTGGGTCGATGAAACGTCACCCACCGTAGCTGGCGGTTATTCCGGCCGGCTGATGCTGGAGGCGGAGCAAGTAGCGCTCCAGAGCGGCATTCCCGCGAGTGTCGTGCGCCTGACCGGTATTTATGGTCCGGGCCGTGAGTGGCTGCTGACCCAGGTTCGTCGCGGCTATCGCGTAGCGATCGACCCGCCGTTGTATGGCAACCGGATCCACGCCGACGATGCGGCGGGGTTGCTGGCGTTTCTGCTGGAGCAGGATCAGCAGGGTGTGGGTCTCGATGACATCTATATCGGTGTCGATGACTCACCGGCGCCGCTTGCCGAGGTGGTGGGCTGGTTGCGCGAGTATCTGGGTGTGACCGAATGGGCCGAGGATGCGAGCGTGCGTCGGGCGGGGAGCAAGCGGTGCAGTAATGCGCGAGCGAAAGCTCTGGGCTGGGAGCCGAAGTACCCGAGTTATCGTGAGGGGTATGCGGCGATTCTTGAAGGTCGCTGCTGACTTTGTGGGTGCCGGCTTGCTGGCGAATGCGCTGGATCAGGCAATGGGTTCATTGGCTGGACGGACGCTATCGCCAGCAAGCCGGCTCCTGCAAGGTTTCGCGGTGTTACTGCTTTTCGAGCAACCACTTGCGCTCGCCCGGTGTGAACTGGGGCATCTCGTCTTCCCTGGCAGTGTTGGTGGCCTGGAAAATCTCCATTTCCTTGCCCTTGCGCGCAAAAATCCAGGTGTTGCCCTGGCCATTCTGTTGCAGCCACATGTTGTCGTTGCCGCCGCTCATCGACGCGCAATCACCCGCCAGGCACAGGGCGTAGCGATCGGCGCCGGGCAGGCCGGCCACTTGGCCATCGGCCTGGAACTGCACGGTATTGCCTTCCCCTGGGCCACTGACGACCTGCCAGCTGCCACCCATGTAGGCGGTATACAGCGCACGCTCGAAACTGGCGCCCAGCGGTGCGCCTTCCGGCACAGGGATCACCGCGCGGTCAAAGACCTGCTCGGGTTCATTGTCGCTGGCGGCCTGGCTCAGTTGCTTGCCGTCACGCTTGAGCACGCTGGCAGAGCTGCCATAAAAATCGACTTTCCAGGCGCCGGACTCTTCGCCGAGCAACTTGCCGTCGACGTTTTCAAAACCGTTGGTGTAGCGAGCCTGTGCGGCCCTGGTGTTAACGTCCCATTCCAGATTCGGGCCATAAGCCTGGAGCGCTTCACGTAATGGGCTGCCTTTGGCGGCTGCATCGATGGCCACCTGATTGATCCAGGTGCCGCTGATGTCACGATCGGCAGGGTTGCTGGCACATCCGCCCAGGAACAGGGCGACCAGCGAGAGGGCTAGCGCATGGCGCATGGTGGAATCCTTTCAGAACGCTTTCTTTACGACATCAGCGGCGCAGCCTTGGGAGGCTGCGCCAGATGCATTACTCGATGACCAGAATGGCATCCATTTCAACCTGCGAACCCTTTGGCAGGGCGGCCACGCCAATGGCGGCGCGGGCAGGGTAAGGCTGCTCGAAGTACTTGCCCATGATCTCGTTGACCTTGGCAAAGTGGCTCAGGTCGGTCAGGAAGATGTTCAGCTTGACGATGTCCTTGAACGAACCGCCCGCTGCTTCAGCGACAGACTTCAGGTTCTCGAATACCTGAATGGTCTGGGCTTCAAAGCCTTCAACCAGTTCCATGGTTTTTGGGTCCAGCGGAATTTGACCCGACATGTAGACGGTGTTGCCAGCCTTGATCGCCTGGGAGTAAGTACCGATGGCAGCCGGGGCCTTGTCGCTGGTGATAACAGTCTTGGTCATGAATGACTCCTTGTAATAGGTTGGCTTAGGCGCGCATGCGAGTGATGCGAATCACCCCGGTCAATGCGCGCAGTTTCTTGATCACACGGGCCAGGTGCACGCGGTCGTGCACGCTGACCACCAGTTGGACCACGCTGATACGACCATCGCGTTCGTCCATGCTGATTTTCTCGATATTGCCGTCGGCCGCGTTGACGCTGCTGGCCAGCAGCGCGATCAGGCCGCGCTGGTGTTCCAGCT
This sequence comes from Pseudomonas sp. TMW22090, assembly GCF_022496665.1. Taxonomy (NCBI): domain Bacteria; kingdom Pseudomonadati; phylum Pseudomonadota; class Gammaproteobacteria; order Pseudomonadales; family Pseudomonadaceae; genus Pseudomonas; species Pseudomonas sp. TMW22090. The sequence goes on along the minus strand of NZ_SCFH01000003.1, from coordinate 446,835 downwards.
CGACGCGCAGCTCGACGTTGAATTCCCCGGTGACGTCCTTGGCCCACGAAAGCTGGATGCATTTTTCCGGGTTATGGCGGATTTCGCTGATGTTGCGGCAGTTGTCCAGGTGCACGACCATGCCTTTGCCCGCCGACAGGTGACCGACAATCGGGTCGCCCGGGATCGGCGTGCAGCACTTGGCATAGCTGAGTACCAGGCCTTCGGTGCCGCGGATCGCCAGCGGGCCTTCCGGGCTTGGCAATTGCTCGCCTTCGCCTAGCAGGCGTCGGGCGACTACGTAAGCCATGCGATTGCCCAGGCCGATGTCTTCGAGCAGGTCTTCGATCAGTTCGAGACGGTACTCCGTGAGCATCGCCTTGACCCGTTCGGCCGGGACTTTTTCCAGCGAGCTGTCGAAGCCGTTGAGTACCTTGTTCAGCAGGCGTTCGCCCAGGCTGATGGATTCGGAGCGGCGTTGCAGTTTCAGCGCATGGCGGATGTGCGTTCGCGCCTTGCCGGTCACCACGAAATTGAGCCACGCCGGATTCGGCCGAGCGCCGGGAGCACTGACGATCTCGACCGTGGAGCCGCTTTGCAGCGGTTCGGACAGCGGTGCGAGACGACGATTGATCCGGCAGGCAATGCAGCTGTTACCTACGTCGGTGTGCACCGCGTAGGCGAAGTCGACCGCCGTGGAGCCTTTGGGCAGCTCCATGATCCGGCCTTTGGGCGTAAACACGTAGACCTCGTCCGGGAACAGGTCGATCTTCACGCTCTCAATGAATTCCAGCGAGTTGCCGGCGCGTTGCTGCATTTCCAGCACGCCCTTTACCCACTGCCGCGCGCGGGCGTGAGTGCCTTTTGGCTGCTCGTCGCCGCTGGATTTGTACAGCCAATGGGCAGCGATGCCGTTGTTGGCCATCTCTTCCATTTCGCGGGTGCGGATCTGGATCTCGATTGGTACGCCATGCATGCCGAACAACGTTGTGTGCAGCGACTGATAACCGTTGGCCTTGGGAATCGCGATGTAGTCCTTGAAGCGTCCAGGCAGCGGTTTGTACAAATTATGAACAGCACCCAACACGCGGTAGCAGGTATCCACCTTGTCGACGATGATCCGGAACGCATACACGTCCATGATCTCGTTGAAGGCCCGACGCTTGCCGCGCATTTTCTTGTAGATGCCATAAAGGTGTTTCTGGCGGCCGCTGACTTCGCCCTGAATCTCGTCGATCGCCAGGCAATGGCTCAGCGACTCCTCGATCTTGTTGACGATTTCCTTGCGATTGCCCCGGGCGCGCTTGACCGCCTGGTAGATCCGCGCAGAACGCATCGGGTGCATGGCCTTGAAGCCGAGGTCTTCGAATTCTATGCGGATGGCATGCATGCCCAGCCGATTGGCAATGGGTGCATAGATTTCCAGGGTTTCCTTGGCGATGCGCCGGCGTTTTTCGCCGGACAGCACTTCCAGCGTGCGCATGTTGTGCAGGCGGTCGGCCAGCTTGACCAGGATGACGCGGATGTCCCGAGCCATGGCCATGGCCATCTTCTGGAAGTTTTCCGCCTGGGCTTCAGCTTTGGTCTCGAAGTTCATCTGGGTCAGTTTGCTGACCCCGTCGACCAGTTCGGCCACGGTTTCGCCGAACTGCGCTTGCAGCGCTTCCTTGGCAATACCGGTGTCTTCGATCACGTCATGCAGCATGGCCGCCATCAGGCTCTGATGGTCCATATGCATGTCGGCAAGAATATTCGCCACCGCGAGGGGGTGCGTGACGTACGCCTCGCCACTGCGTCGGCGTTGGCCGTCGTGGGCTTGTTCGGCGTAGAAATACGCTCGGCGGACCAGGTTGACCTGGTCCTTGCCGAGATAGGTCGATAAGCGATCGGCGAGGGCGTCTATGCTCGGCATGATGACTCCTGCCGTTCGTTGTGACCCCGCGCCGTGCTACGTCGACCAGGCATAGGCTTAGACGGCCTCGTTGGACTCGTCCTCGAACGCTGCGAACAGCGGTTCGTCTTCGACGATTTCAGCGTTGGCAATGAACTCGTAGCTCATCAAGCCTTCCGCGATTTCACGCAGGGCTACAACGGTAGGCTTGTCGTTTTCCCACTGGACCAGAGGCTCTTTGCCGCCGGTGGCCAGTTGACGGGCACGCTTGGTGGACAGCATGACCAGCTCAAAGCGGTTTTCCACGTGGTTCAGGCAGTCTTCAACGGTTACGCGGGCCATGGTATTCCTCGGAGCGAATGCAATATGCGCGCTGCCCGGTTGGGCGAGCGGACTCAACAGTTTAAAAAAACACCAGCGTTTAGGGAAGCGCTGATTTTTTGGCCAAGCTCTTCAACGCGCTGCAAGTGCCAATGTAAAGCCCCCGCAGCGGTTTTGGGAAGAGCTGTTTAGCCGAGCAATTCGGCCAAAAGTTTTCCATTGCGCTGCTGCTGACGCTTCTGATGCAGCTGGTTGGCCCGGAAAATCGCTTTCAAATCGTCCAGCGCATGGGCGAAATTGTCGTTAATGATGAGGTAGTCGTATTCCACGTAGTGGCTCATCTCGCTGACGGCTTCACGCATCCGCCCAGCAATAATCTCGTCACTGTCCTGGCCGCGATTGGTCAGGCGCTGGTGCAAGGCCTCCAGGGAGGGGGGCAGGATGAAGATCGAGCGCGCCTGGGGCATCAACTTGCGCACTTGTTCGGCGCCTTGCCAGTCAATCTCCAGAATCAGGTCGTGACCTGCGTCCAGGGTTTGCTGCAGATGGCTCTGCGAGGTGCCATAGAGATTGCCGAACACTTCGGCGCGCTCCAGGAAGTCACCATGTTCACCCATCTTCACGAATGCTTCGCGCGAGACGAAGTGATAGTTCACGCCGTCCACTTCACCCGGGCGCATGGCGCGGGTGGTGTGGGAGACGGAGACGCGGATATCCTGGTCGGCGTCGGTGAGGGCCTTGACCAGGCTGCTCTTGCCCGCGCCCGAAGGGGCGGAAATGATGTACAGGGTGCCGGTGCTGTGGGTCATGTCAGGGGTAGCCTTACTCAATATTCTGCACTTGTTCGCGCATCTGCTCGATCAACACTTTGAGGTTGACCGCAGCCTGCGTGCTGCGCGGGTCGAAGGCCTTGGAGCCTAATGTGTTGGCCTCGCGGTTGAGTTCCTGCATCAGGAAGTCCAGGCGCCGACCGGCCGCGCCACCGGATTTGAGCACCCGGCGAACTTCGATGATGTGAGTGCTCAAGCGGTCCAGTTCTTCGGCGACGTCGCTCTTTTGAGCGAGCATGACCATTTCCTGCTCCAGGCGCTGAGGGTCCATCTCGGCTTTCATGTCGGCGAAGCGGTCGAGGACTTTTTGGCGCTGGGTGGCGAGCATCTGCGGGACCAGTTCGCGCAGGGTCACGACGTCGCCTTCAATCGCGCTCAGGCGTTCGTTGATCAAGCGTGCCAATTCCGCGCCTTCGCGCTCACGGCCGGCCTTGAGTTCCTTGAGGCCTTCGTTGAACAGCGCCAGTGCCTCGGCGTTCAACGCTTGCGGGTCGTCCGCGTTGCCCACCAGTACGCCGGGCCAGGCCAGCACTTCCAGCGGGTTCAGCGCCGCCGGATTCTTGATCAGGCCGGCGATGGTCTCGGCGGCGGCAACCAGTTGGGCGGCGCGCTCGCGATCTACTTGCAGGGGTTTATCGGTGTTTTCTTCGGTGAAGCGCAGGGTGCACTCCAGCTTGCCCCGGGACAGGCCCTGTCGCAGCGACTCGCGGACCGCGCCTTCGAGGTCGCGGAACGACTCCGGCAGGCGCAGATGCGGTTCCAGGTAGCGGCTGTTGACCGAGCGCAGCTCCCAGCTCAGGGTACCCTGGGTGCCGGCTTTTTCGACGCGGGCGAAAGCGGTCATGCTGTGCACCATGGAGGTACCTCGCAATGCAGATCCCAGCGTTACCCAGAACCCGCTATCTATGAATTTAAGCCGACAGGCAGCAAAGGCGCAGGATTGTAGCGCAGTGGGGCGTATGGGCCCAAACACACCGCGTGACAAAGAGCTGCAGGCCGTCGGTAAAGCACTGTTCTAAGCTTGAGTCAGTGCCTCAATCGTCGGGCGGATTTTTTAGAAGTGCCCACGCCCGGCGCGCGGCTCTATAATGCTCGGCAGTTTTCCGTCCCCAGTACAGGTATTCCCTATGAAACGTCCAAGTGGTCGCGCTGCCGATCAGCTCCGCTCGATCCGCATTACCCGCAACTACACCAAACACGCCGAGGGTTCTGTGCTGGTCGAGTTTGGTGATACCAAGGTCATCTGCACGGTCAGCGTCGAAAACGGCGTGCCGCGCTTTCTCAAGGGTCAGGGCCAGGGCTGGCTGACCGCCGAATACGGCATGCTGCCACGGGCCACTGGCGAACGTAACCAGCGTGAAGCGAGCCGCGGCAAACAAGGCGGTCGCACTCTGGAAATCCAGCGTCTGATCGGTCGCTCGCTGCGCGCTTCGCTCGACATGTCCAAGCTGGGCGACGTGACCCTGTACGTCGATTGCGACGTCATCCAGGCCGACGGTGGCACTCGCACCGCATCCATCACCGGCGCCATGGTCGCGCTGGTCGATGCCCTGAAAGTCATCAAGAAACGCGGCGGCCTCAAGGGCGGCGACCCGCTCAAGCAGATGATCGCTGCCGTTTCGGTTGGCATGTACCAGGGCGAGCCTGTGCTCGACCTCGACTACTTGGAAGACTCGGCTGCCGAGACTGACCTGAACGTGGTAATGACCAGCACCGGTGGCTTCATCGAGGTGCAGGGCACTGCTGAAGGCGCGCCATTCCAGCCAGAAGAGTTGAACGCTATGCTGGAACTGGCGAAGAAAGGCATGACCGAAATCTTCGAACTGCAGAAAGCTGCATTGGCCGACTGATCGGACCCGTTCCCAGCAAGGAGGACGCCATGAGTGACGAACAACAGCTGCTTCCCGTCCCGAGCAAGGAAGTTCGGCAATGGGCGATGTTTTGTCACCTGTCCGCCCTGCTGGGGATATGGATTCCATTTGGCACGCTCATCGGCCCGCTGATTCTTTGGCAGATGAAACGTGAAATGGACCCGTTCGTCGATGCGCAGGGCAAGGAGGCGCTGAACTTCCAGATCACCGTCGCCATTGCATCGGCTATCTGTTTTCTGTTGATGGTGGTGATTGTCGGGTTTTTCCTGTTGGGGCTGGTGGCAATCGGTGCCTTGGTGCTGACGATCATTGCTGGCGTCAAAGCCAATGAAGGGCTGCCTTACCGGTATCCCTTTACCTGGCGTTTGATCAAATAACGATCAACACAGCTCCCACATCGAAAATCATTGCGCACAAAAAAGCCGACATCGCTGTCGGCTTTTTTGTGTCTGCGAAACGACGCCTAGATAGTCAGCGTCCAGTCGTAGTCCACGATCAGCGGTGCGTGCTGCGAGAACCGTGGCTGACGCGGCAGGCGTGCGCTGCGTACGAAGCGGCGTAGGCCCGGGGTCAGCAGCTGGTAGTCGAAACGCCAGCCGAGGTTGAGCATTTCAGCTTGTTCGTTGTCCGGCCACCAGCTGTACTGGTCGCCTTCGCGGCTGACTTCGCGCAGGGCGTCGACATAACCCATGTTACCGACAATCTCGTCCATCCAGGCACGCTCAGGCGCCAGGAAACCCGGGGATTGCTGGCTGTCGCGCCAGTTCTTGATATCCAGCTTCTGTTGCGCCACGTACAGCGAGCCACAATAAATGTACTCGCGACGTTTGCGCCGCTGTTTATCCAGATAACGGGCGAAATCGTCCATTAGCTTGAACTTCTGGTTCAAGTCTTCATCGCCGTTCTGCCCCGAAGGGAGCAGCAAGGTCGCGATGCTGACCTTGTCGAAATCGGCTTGCAGGTAGCGCCCGTAGCGGTCGGCCGTCTCGAAACCGAGACCGCTGATGACTGCCTTCGGCTGCAACCGCGAATACAAAGCCACGCCACCCTGGGCGGGAACTTCGGCTTCGCAGGCATAAAGGAAGTAGCCATCCAGTTGGAAGGCTGGATCGTCCAGTTCAAAGGCGGAGGCGCGGGTGTCCTGCAGGCAGATGACGTCGGCATTCTGTGCTTGCAGCCAACTGAGCAACCCTCGCTCCACTGCAGCCTGAATACCATTGACGTTCACACTGATGATCCGCATAAATGGCCCCAAAAATCGCGTGCGTGTATGATACACGGCGTCAACCTAATTAGCTAAATCCGTGGTATTTGGGGTTTTTTTCATGCAAGCGTATCAGCGCGATTTCATTCGTTTTGCCATCGATCGCGGCGTTTTGCGCTTCGGCGAGTTCACCCTGAAGTCCGGGCGCACCAGTCCTTACTTCTTCAATGCCGGCCTGTTCAATTCGGGCTCGGCCCTGGCGCAGCTGGGTCGTTTCTATGCGGCGGCCATCATTGAGAGCGGTATTTCGTTCGACGTGCTGTTCGGTCCGGCCTACAAGGGCATCCCTTTGGCGGCCACCACTGCCGTGGCCCTGGCCGAGCACCATGACCGTGACCTGCCATGGTGCTTTAACCGCAAGGAAGCCAAGGCTCACGGCGAAGGCGGTAGCCTGGTCGGTGCGCCATTGACGGGCGAAGTGCTGATCATCGATGACGTGATCACCGCCGGCACCGCGATCCGCGAAGTGATGCAGATCATCGCTTCCCAGGACGGTGCCAAGGCGGCCGGCGTATTGATTGCGCTGAACCGTCAGGAGCGGGGCAATGGTGAGTTGTCAGCGATTCAGGAAGTTGAGCGTGACTTCGGTATTCCGGTGATCAGCATCGTTTCGCTGAACCAGGTGCTGGAGTTTTTGGCGGACGACCCGCAGCTCAAGCAGCATTTGCCAGCCGTGGAAGCGTATCGCGCCCAATTCGGCGTGTAGCGCAGCTCCCGCAAAGGGTTCTACAAATCCAGCAGGGATTGCAGGCAAAAAAAGACCCCGCTCAGCCAGGCCGAGCGGGGTCTTTTTGTGTGTGCTATCGCTTACGGACGCTTGCGATTGCTGATCAGAGTGCCCACGCCAGTATCGGTGAAGATCTCCAGCAGGATGGCATTCGGCACCCGACCGTCGATGATCAGCGAACTGCCGACCCCGCCCTGGACTGCTTCCAGCGCACAGCGAATCTTCGGCAGCATGCCACCGTAGATCGTGCCGTCCGCGATCAGCTCGTCGACCTGTTGGGTTGTCAGGCCGGTGAGGACCGTGCCCGATTTGTCCATCAGGCCCGCGATGTTGGTCAGCAGCATCAGCTTCTCGGCCTTCAGCGCTTCGGCCACCTTGCCGGCCACCAGGTCAGCATTGATGTTGTAAGACTCGCCGTTGGCACCGACGCCGATAGGGGCGATCACCGGGATGAAATCGCCTTTGACCAGCAGGTTCAGCAAGTCGGTGTTGATCCCGACGACTTCGCCTACCTGGCCGATGTCGATGATTTCCGGTTGGGTCATCTCCGGCGTCTGGCGGGTGACGGTGAGTTTCTTCGCACGAATCAGCTCGGCGTCTTTACCGGTCAGGCCGATAGCGCTGCCGCCATGACGGTTGATCAGATTGACGATGTCCTTGTTGACCTGCCCGCCGAGGACCATCTCAACAACGTCCATGGTTTGCGCGTCGGTCACGCGCATGCCATCGATGAAGTGGCTTTCGATCGACAGACGCTTGAGCAGATCGCCGATTTGCGGGCCGCCGCCATGCACGACCACCGGGTTGATACCTACGGCTTTCATCAGCACGATGTCGCGGGCGAAGCCGGTTTTCAGCTCCTCGCTCTCCATCGCGTTGCCGCCGTATTTGATCACCAGCGTCTTGCCGACATAGCGGCGGATGTAAGGCAACGCTTCGGACAGGACCTTGGCGGTATTGGCGGCGGCTTCGCGTTCGAGGGTCATTCAGGGCTCCGGCACTTCGATAAATGGCGCTTCAATAAATCAAAACGGTAGTTGGAGATCAGGTGCAACACGCTTCAGCTGGACTTTGAATACGTCCTTGATGCGCTGCAGTTCAGCCTCGTCATCGGCCTCGAAGCGCAGCACCAGCACCGGTGTGGTATTGGATGCGCGCACCAGGCCCCAGCCTTTGGCGTAGTCGACTCGCACGCCGTCGATGGTGGTCAGGTCGGCGCCTTCACCCCACTTCGCGTCGTGCAATGCATCAATGATGCTGAATTTGCTCTCTTCGGTCACATGGATATTGATTTCAGGCGTGGAAATATCGTTCGGGAAGGTCGCGAACAGCTCTTCCGCCGTGGATTTTTCCTTGCTGAGGATCTCCAGCAGACGCGCGGCGCTGTAGATGCCGTCGTCAAAACCGAACCAGCGCTCCTTGAAGAAGATGTGCCCGCTCATTTCACCGGCCAACAGGGCGCCGGTTTGTTTCATTTTCTTTTTGATCAACGAATGACCGGTCTTCCACATTAACGGACGACCGCCATACTCCTTGATCAGCGGCGTCAGGCGACGGGTGCATTTGACGTCGAAGATGATCTCGGCGTCAGGGTTGCGCTCCAGCACGTCGCGGGCAAACAGCATCAACAGGCGGTCCGGATAGACGATGCTGCCGGTGTTGGTCACTACGCCAACGCGGTCGCCATCGCCGTCGAAAGCTAGGCCCAGGTCGGCGTTGGTTTCCTTGACCTTGGCGATCAGGTCGATGAGGTTTTCAGGCTTGCCCGGGTCCGGATGGTGGTTCGGGAAGTTGCCGTCTACTTCGCAGAACAGCGGGATCACTTCACAGTTCAGCGCTTCGATCAGTTGCGGGGCGATCACGCCGGCGGCGCCATTACCGCAGTCCACGACAACTTTCAGGCGGCGGGCCAGCTTGATGTCCTGGACGATTTCGGTGTTGTAGCGGTCGAGAATTTCGACCTGGGTGATGCTGCCTTTGCCGCTGGTCAGGTTGTTGGTCTTGAGGCGGTCATGCAGGGCCTGGATTTGCTCGTTGGCCAGGGTATCGCCAGCGATGACGATCTTGAAGCCGTTGTAGTTCGACGGGTTATGGCTACCCGTCAGCATTACTCCGGATTTGCCAGCCAGTACGTTGGCTGCGTAGTACAGCGCAGGCGTCGGTACCAGGCCTACGTCGCTGACGTGGCAGCCGCTGTCAGCCAGGCCTTTGATCAATTGTTCGACCAACTCAGGGCCCGACAGGCGCCCATCGCGGCCGACCGAAACATTGGGCTCGTTTTGCGCCAGGCTCTGGGCTCCGATGGCGCGGCCGAGCCAATAAGCGGTCTCAGCGTTGAGAAATTCCGGGACAGTGCCGCGAATGTCGTAGGCGCGGAAAATGCTGTCGGGGAATTTCGGTGCGACTTGGGCTGGGTTGCTCATCTGTAGAAATGCTCCATCTCGAAAGTGGCTGGACTGGCCTGCGAAATATTCGTTGGCCGGTTCAAACTGAAGGGTATGACGGCGTTTTCCACAGAGAGTTCGTGGTGCGAAAAGGCCATGCCAGCGATTTCAGTGAGCTTTTGGCCGTCCATTGCCTTGGTTTTCAGAGCGATCTGTTGCGCCGATACTGGCGCAATTCTTGTCGTGAGACCGCTGTACCGTAGGAGCTACCGCAGACTCGGGCTGCTATCTCTGATCTCAAGGACCAGAATCAAAAGATCGTCCGATCGCGGCTCGAGCCTGCGGCAGCTCCTACGGGGATGTGGCGTCATTCGATCAACGGGTACCGGTATGGCCAAATCCGCCAGCGCCGCGTTCGGTTTCCACGAATTCTTCAACCATTTCGAAGTGCGCCTGAACCACGGGCACCAGAACCAATTGGGCCAGGCGTTCGCCCACTACCATGTTGAAATCGGTCTGGCCGCGGTTCCAGCAGGACACCATCAGTGGGCCCTGGTAGTCGGAGTCGATCAGACCGACCAGATTGCCCAGCACGATGCCGTGCTTATGGCCCAGCCCGGAGCGCGGCAGAATCAGTGCCGCGAGGCCCGGATCGCCGATATAGACCGACAGGCCCGTAGGAATCAGCAGGGTTTCGCCCGGCTTGATGACGGTGTCCTGTTCCAGCATGGCGCGCAGGTCCAGGCCGGCGGAGCCTGGTGTGGCGTACTGCGGCAGCGGAAATTCGGTACCGATGCGGGGGTCGAGGATCTTGGCTTGCAAAGCGTGCATGTAAATTAAACCTGGTTCAGACGTTCGGCGATAAAAGTGATCAGCTGACGAGCAATCTTGCTCTTGCTGGTCTGGGCGAAAAGTGTTGCATGGAGCTCGCGATCGATCACGCTGCAGGCGTTTTCTTCGCTGTTGAAGCCGATGCTCGGGTTCGCAACGTCGTTGGCGACGATCAAATCGAGGTTCTTGTCCTTGAGTTTGCGCGCGGCGTAATCGAGCAGGTGTTCGGTCTCGGCGGCGAAACCGACACTGAAAGGTCGATCGGTGCGGGTGGCAATCGAGGCCAGAATGTCTGGATTGCGCACCATTTGTAGTAACAAGCCGTCGCCGCTCGTAGGATCTTTCTTAAGTTTTTGTGGTGCGACTACCTCGGGTCGGTAGTCCGCTACTGCTGCCGAGGCGATGAACAGGTCGCAGGGGATCGCCGCTTCACAGGCCGCGAGCATGTCGCGGGCGCTGACCACATCGATTCGGGTCACGCGATCAGGGGTTGGCAGGTGCACCGGGCCGGTGATCAGGGTTACCCGAGCCCCCGCTTCGACGGCCGCTTCAGCCAGTGCAAAGCCCATTTTGCCCGAGCTGTGGTTGGTGATGTAGCGCACCGGGTCGATGTTTTCCTGAGTCGGGCCAGCGGTAATCAGCACGTGCTTGCCGGTTAATGCCTGGCGCTGGAAGCAGTCCGCCGCGCACTGTACTAGGTCGTTGGCTTCGAGCATCCGTCCCATGCCGACGTCGCCACAGGCCTGGCTGCCCGAGGCGGGGCCGAAGACTTTCAGGTCGCGGCTTTCCAGAAGTTGCAGGTTGCTCTGGGTCGCAGGGTCACGCCACATGGCCTGGTTCATGGCCGGGGCAACGGCCACCACAGCGTCGGTGGCCAGCACCAGTGTGGTCAGCAAATCATCGGCAATGCCCTGGGCCAGGCGCGCGATCAGGTCCGCCGTGGCGGGGGCGATCAGCACCAGGTCGGCCCATTTGGCCAGTTCGATGTGGCCCATCGCCGCTTCGGCTGCGGGGTCCAGCAGATCCAGGTGCACCGGATGGCCGGACAGGGCCTGCATGGTCAACGGTGTGATGAACTCACTGCCACCACGGGTCATGACCACGCGCACTTCGGCGCCCTGGTCGATCAGTCGGCGAACCAGTTCGGCGCTCTTGTAGGCAGCGATGCCGCCGCCGACGCCCAGAACAATGCGTTTCCGATACAGCCGCTGCATAGGTCAGCCTTTCAATTCGTTGGTGACTGCATGGCGAAACCCCCTCCCCAGGGATGAATTCGCCCGCAAAAAAGATGGGCTAAGATATCACAGCGACCGCTATGGAACAGCGGCGCCCACAGACAGGGAGGTGCTATGAGTATTCGTGATTGGCCGGCGGCCGAGCGACCCCGGGAAAAGCTGCTTGAGCAGGGCTCGGCGAGCCTTTCGGATGCAGAGTTGCTGGCCATATTTTTGAGAACAGGTGCCGCGGGCAAAAGCGCCGTGGACCTGGCGCGTCACCTGCTGGGCAAGTTTGGCAGCCTGCGGGCGTTACTGGAGGCCGATCAGCCGGCGTTCAGTGCGGAATTGGGGCTGGGGCCGGCAAAATTTGCGCAACTGCAGGCGGTGCAGGAAATGAACCGGCGGCATCTGGCGGAACGGTTGCGTGTGCGTTCGGCGCTGGAAAACCCCCAGGCCGTTCGCGATTATCTGAAATCGATGCTGCGCCACGAGCAACAGGAAGTGTTCGGTTGTCTGTTTTTGGACTCGCGGCACCAGGTGCTGACCTTCGAAGCGTTGTTTCGCGGCTCCATCGACAGTACCGCCGTCCATCCCCGGGAGGTGGTCAAGCGCGCACTGGCCAACAACGCCGCTGCGCTCATCCTGTGCCACAACCATCCCTCGGGCAACGCCGCCCCCAGCCAGGCGGACCGCCAGCTGACCAGGCGGCTGCAGGAGGCCCTGCAGCTGATTGATGTGCGGATACTCGATCATTTCATCGTGGGCGATGGGGATCCGTTGTCGATGGCCGAGTACGGCTGGATGTAGTGGCGCTAAACCCTGTGGGAGCTGGCTTGCCAGCGATAGCGTCAGTTCAGTCAGCGAATTCATGCCTGATCCACCGCCATCACTGGCACGCCTGCTCCCACGGGGTGTGCGGTGGTGCGGTTACTTCACGCTTACCTTCGAATAATCCTGGCGACCAAACGGGCTCACCGAATACCCCTCGACGTTTTTGCGCAGCAAGGCAAAGGCGGTGGGGTGCGCCAGTGGCAGCCAGAGAGCCTGTTGCTGGATTTGCGCCTGGGCCTGTTCATACAGCTTGGTGCGCACACCCTGCTCGGACGTGGTCTTGCCGGCGCTGATCAGCTTGTCCAGGTCCTGGTTGCAGTAGCGGGCAAAGTTGGTGCCGGACTTGACCGCCGCGCAGGAAAACTGCGGTGTCAGGAAGTTGTCCGGATCGCCGTTGTCACCCGCCCAGCCCATGAACAGCAGGTCATGCTCGCCCGCCTTGGCGCGTCGGATGACCTCGCCCCATTCGATCACGCGAATCTCGGCCTGGATGCCAATTTCCGCCAGGTCCGACTGCAGCATCTGCGCGCCAAGACTTGGGTTGGGGTTCAGCAGGCTGCCGGAAGGGCGGGTCCAGATGGTGGTCTGGAAGCCATCCTTGAGCCCGGCCTTGGCCATCAATGCCTTGGCCTTCGCAATGTCGTGGGCGTAGCCCGGCAAGCCTTTGGCGTAACTCCAGGTATTAGGCGGGTAGGGCCCGGCGGCGGGTTCGGCCGTGTCTTCGAACACCGCCTTGACGTAATTGGCCTTGTCGAAGGCGAGGTTGATCGCCTGGCGCACTTCAACCTTGTCCAACGGCGGATGCTGGCTGTTGATGGCGACGAATGCCGTCATGAAGGCGTCGGTCTTTTCCACTTTAAGGGTCGGCTCTTTCAGCGCGGCCTGTACGTCCAGCGGTTTGGGTGACAGGGCGATCTGGCACTCGTTGCGGCGCAGCTTCTGCAGGCGAACGTTGGCGTCCGGGGTGATGGCAAATATCAGCGGATCAACCGAGGGCTTGCCACGGAAGTAATCCGGGTTGGCCTTGTAGCGAATGGAGGCGTCTTTCTGAAAGCGCGTGAAGACGAACGGGCCGCTGCCGATGGGCTGACTGTTGAGCTTCTCCGGCGTGCCGGCTTTCATCAGCTTGTCCGCGTACTCGGCGGAATAGATCGAAGCGAAGCCCATGCTCAGAGTCGGCAGGAAGGTCGAATCCGGGTGGTCGAGGGTGAAGCGCACTGTAAGCGGGTCCAGCGCATCGATCTTCTTGATCAGCGCCGGCAGTTGCATCGACTGTGCATGCGGGAAGCCGCTCTGCGCCACTTTGTGCCAAGGGTTTGCCGGGTCCAGCATGCGATCGAAACTGAACTTCACATCTTCGGCAGTCAGCTCCCGGGTGGGCGTGAAATAGTCGGTGCGGTGGAATTTCACCTGAGGATGTAATTTGAACACGTAGCTCAGGCCGTCCGCAGAAACTTCCCAGCTGTCGGCAAGGCCCGCAACCACTTTGCCGCTGGCCGTATCGAAGTCCACCAGGCGATTCATCAGCACATCGGCTGATGCATTGGTGGTGGTCAGCGAGTTGTATTGCACCACGTCGAACCCTTCAGGGCTGGCCTCGGTGCAGACGCTCAGGGCCGCAGCCATGGCGTGCGGGGCCAGCAGGAGAGGGGCGAGCAACAACGGTAGGGCAGCGAGGCGCATGGTCGGTTTCCTTTACAGATCGAAGGCCCATCTGCAAGTGCAGTCTGGAAAAGGCTTACCCTAGATGGCTCCTTTGCAAATGACTATCCCCATTTTCATTTTAGGGAGACTATGTGCGACTGATTTCCGTGTGCGGCGATCTGTGAAACCGCAAAACGGGCCGTCGGCTGATTCTCTGCGACGAGCGGTCAATATCCGCCACAGCCTTTATCCAAGGCGCTCAAAGCCTGAAAAACACGGTTTTTATCGACTCAAGGCACACGGAATGTTGTTGCTCTGCGGTCTTTCTGGTATAAAGCAGCGCTCTTTTCTAGGGGCCCGGTTCCTTCACTTGTAGGTGTAGCCGGTAAGACCCTTAAAGAAACGCGGCGCCTGGCGCCAAATGACTGAGAGATTAAGCGGCCAACCCATGCCGGGTTGGGCATGTGGTTTTAGAGGGCTGAGGCATGTCGAGAGTCTGTCAAGTTACCGGTAAGGGTCCGGTGACTGGGAATAACATTTCCCACGCAAATAACAAAACCCGTCGTCGTTTCCTGCCGAACCTGCAGCATCACCGCTTCTGGGTTGAAGAAGAGAAACGTTTCGTGCGTCTGCGCGTATCTGCCAAAGGCATGCGCATCATCGACAAGCGTGGCATCACTGTCGTGCTGGCCGAAATCCGCGCCGCTGGCAAGATCTAAGGGAGCTAATCATGCGTGAATTGATTCGTTTGATTTCGAGCGCCGGTACTGGTCACTTCTACACTACCGACAAGAACAAGCGTACTACTCCGGACAAAATCGAGATCAAGAAATTTGATCCGGTTGTTCGCAAGCACGTGATCTACAAAGAAGGCAAAATCAAGTAATTGATTTTCTCTCTCTTACGAAAAAGGCCCCTATCGCGAGATACGGGCCTTTTTTGTTGCCTAACCATAGGCAGCCTGAATCCTCAGGCCTTCTGTTCGAACGCTACGTAGATCTTGCGGCACGGCTCCAGCACCTCCCAGGTGCCTTTGAAGCCTGCCGGGATGACAAAACGATCTCCCGCACGCACGGTTTTGCTGTTGCCGTCATTGTCGCGCAGCACTGAAACGCCTTGAACGATTTCGCAGTACTCGTGTTCGGTGAAATTCACCAGCCACTGGCCAACTGCACCCTCCCACACACCTGCACTCAGCTGGCCGCAAGGGCTGTTGTAGTGGTTGTACACGGCTTGCTCGGGATCGCCCTTGAGGATTCTGGCGTCGTCCGGCCGATAGCGATCGGGCTGGATGTCGGCCTGGCTGAAATCGGCGATGTCCTGGATGTTCATTGTTGTAATCCCCAGTGATTGCGTTGGAAAGCCCGAAGTCTATGTTTATTAAAATGAACATCGCAAGGCCGTTTGCCGGCCTTATGTCAAATATATTGAAACTTCACCTGCCGCTGGTTTAGGGTGGCGGTTGCCTTGGGCCGAACATGCGGGATGGCCGGGCGGAATTCCTGAGAACGTCCGCGAAGAACGCAGGGCGCTCGTATTCAACAAGAGGAGGACACTCGTATGACCACCCTGACTCGTGCCGATTGGGAACAACGGGCTCGCGATCTGAAGATCGAAGGCCGTGCCTACATCAATGGTGAATACACCGATGCGGTCTCTGCCGAGACCTTCGAGTGCATCAGCCCGGTAGATGGCCGCCTGCTGGGCAAGATCGCCAGCTGTGACGCCGCCGACGCCCAGCGCGCTGTTGAAAACGCTCGCGCCACTTTCAATTCCGGTGTGTGGTCGCGCCTGGCACCGACCAAACGCAAAGCCACCATGATTCGTTTTGCCGGCTTGCTTAAACAGCACGCCGAAGAGTTGGCCCTGCTTGAAACCCTGGACATGGGCAAGCCGATCAGCGATTCCCTGCACATCGACGTTCCTGGCGCGGCGCAAGCCCTGAGCTGGAGCGGTGAAGCCATCGACAAGATCTACGACGAAGTCGCTGCCACTCCGCACGATCAACTGGGTCTGGTCACTCGTGAGCCGGTTGGCGTTGTCGGTGCCATCGTGCCGTGGAACTTCCCCCTGATGATGGCCTGCTGGAAGCTCGGCCCGGCGTTGTCCACCGGTAACTCGGTGATTCTCAAGCCGTCCGAAAAATCGCCGCTGACTGCCATCCGCATCGCGGCGCTGGCCGTTGAGGCCGGTATTCCCAAAGGCGTGCTGAACGTCCTGCCGGGCTACGGTCATACCGTTGGCAAGGCGCTGGCCCTGCACAACGATGTCGACACGCTGGTGTTCACCGGTTCGACCAAGATTGCCAAGCAGCTGCTGATCTACTCGGGCGAGTCGAACATGAAGCGCGTATGGCTGGAAGCGGGCGGCAAGAGCCCCAACATCGTTTTCGCCGATGCCCCGGACCTGCAAGCCGCTGCCGAGTCGGCGGCTGGCGCCATCGCTTTCAACCAGGGCGAAGTTTGCACCGCCGGTTCGCGCCTGCTGGTCGAGCGTTCGATCAAGGACAAGTTCCTGCCGCTGGTGATCGAGGCGCTGAAGACCTGGAAGCCGGGCAACCCGCTGGACCCTGCGACCAACGTCGGTGCGCTGGTAGATACCCAGCAAATGAACACCGTGCTGTCCTATATCGAATCCGGTCATGCCGACGGCGCCAAACTGGTCGCGGGCGGCAAGCGAATCCTTCAGGAAACCGGTGGTACTTACGTTGAACCGACGATTTTCGACGGCGTGAGCAATGCGATGAAAATCGCCCAGGAAGAGATCTTCGGCCCAGTGCTGTCGGTCATCACCTTCGACAGCGCCGAGGAAGCGGTGCAAATCGCCAACGACACGCCGTACGGCCTGGCTGCAGCGGTATGGACGGCGGACATCTCCAAGGCACACCTGACCGCCAAGGCGTTGCGTGCCGGTAGCGTCTGGGTCAACCAATATGACGGCGGCGACATGACCGCGCCGTTCGGCGGCTTCAAGCAATCGGGTAATGGTCGCGACAAATCGCTGCATGCGTTCGACAAGTACACCGAGCTGAAGGCGACCTGGATCAAGCTGTAAGTCTGTGTGGAGCCTGATGACCTATCGGGCTCCTGAACGACTCTGATCCCCTGTGGGAGCGGGCTTGCCCGCGATAGCAATCTGACAGCCAACCCATGTTGAATGTCAGGGCGCCATCGCGGGCAAGCCCGCTCCCACAGTGTTTTGTGTTGTTAGTTAAAAATAATATCCACAGGAGCGTGGACCATGCGTTGGGCGACGTATTTCGCCGTGTTGGCGTCTGTCTTGAGTGTTGGCCTGGCCCTGGGCGTCAGCATGCCGCTGGTGTCGTTTCGCCTGGAAAGCTGGGGATATGGGTCTTTTGCGATCGGTGTGATGGCGGCAATGCCGGCGATCGGCGTGTTGCTGGGGGCGAAGATTTCCAGTCACTTGGCAGCGCGTTTCGGCACGGCCAACCTGATGCGTCTTTGCCTGTGGGCGGGGGCGCTGTCCATTGGCTTGCTGGCGTTGTTGCCGAGTTATCCGGTATGGCTGGCGTTGCGGCTGATGATCGGGGTGATCCTGACCCTGGTGTTTATCCTCGGTGAAAGCTGGATCAATCAGCTGGTTATCGAGCAATGGCGCGGACGCCTGGTCGCGCTGTATGGCAGCGCCTATGCGTTGAGCCAACTGGCCGGCCCGTTGCTGCTGGGGGCCGTTGGCACCGATCATGATTACGGATTCTGGGTCGGGGTCGCCCTGCTGATGATTGCGCCGTTGTTGTTGCTGGGCCGCAGCGGGGCACCCAGCAGCGAAGCGTGCAGTGTGACTTTCAGGGACTTGTTGGGTTTTTGCCGCGGTTTGCCGGCGATTGCCTGGGCGGTGTCGCTGTTTGCAGCGTTTGAAGCGATGATTTTGACCTTGCTACCGGTTTATTGCCTGCGTCAGGGCTTCACCACGGAAATCGCCCTGGCGATGGTCAGTACGGTGGTGGTGGGGGATGCACTGCTGCAGTTGCCGATCGGTGCACTGGCGGATCGGTTGTCCAGGCGCACGCTGTTTACCGGGTGTGCGGTGATCCTGCTGGTGTCGAGCCTGGCGATTCCGTTCCTGATCGACACCCTGCTGATCTGGCCATTGTGGGTGCTGTTTGGCGCGAGCGCGGGCGGCTTGTTCACCTTGTCGCTGATCCTCATTGGCGAGCGCTATCGGGACGATGCGCTGGTGCGCGCCAATGCGCATATTGCCCAGTTGTGGGGGATCGGCTGTCTGGTCGGGCCACTGGTTGCCGGGGCCGGCAGCCAGTGGATCAGTGGTCATGCGTTGCCGCTGTTGATGGCAGCGGGAGCGTTCGGGTTGGTGATTCTGCTGTCGCGGCAGGGGGCATTTGGTGCCGTGCAACCGGCTTAGATCAAAAGATCGTCCGAACGCGGCCCGAGCCTTCGGCAGCTCCTGCAGGAAATTGCGTTTTCAATCGCATGAGCTGCCGAAGGCTGCGATTTTTTGCCGTTCTACAACATCCGCTCCAGGCCTACGGCCGTGCTGAACCATGCATTGAAGCGACGCCACCAGCTGCCAGGTTCTTTGGTCAGCACGTGCATCTTGCCGTCATCTTCGGTCACCCAGACGATCTGATCGTCCTGCAGTTTCACCTGGTAACTCAAGGCCGGCGCCATGCCCTCCAGCGCCGATTTGCGCACATGCGCAGCGAGTTCAGGGCTGTCGACCAGTACGCCGACTTCGGTATTCCACAGCACCGAGCGCGGGTCGAAGTTGAAGGATCCGATAAACGACTTCTGCTGATCGAAAATGATCGCCTTGCTGTGCAGGCTGGAGTCGGAGCCGCGGTAGGACTTGCTGGAGAAAATGTGTGGGCCGCTACCGCCGCCTTCGCCCGGCTGACGGCGTAACTCGAACAACTTCACGCCGTGTTCAAGCAACGCTCGGCGGTACGGCGCGTAGCCGCCATGCACCGCCGGCACATCGGTGGCTTCCAGTGAGTTGGTGAGCAAGGTCACCGAGACGCCCGCATCGGCCCGACCGGTCAGGTATACAAGGCCCGGCTGGCCCGGCACGAAGTAAGCCGAAATCAGGATCAGCTCCTTGCTCACCCCGTTCAATTCCGGCGCCAACTGAGTGGTCAGCAGCAGCTGCGGATCTGGCTCGCCTTTTGCCAACACCTTGCTTGGCGCATCCCACAGCGCCTGGTTCCAGGCCCAAATCAGCTCCCGGCGCCAGATGTCCATGCGCGGATTGGTGTTGTAGGTCATCAAATGCTGGTAGAGCGCGTGATTCTGCTTGCGGGTTTCTTCCAGGGATTGCTCAAGCCGGGTGCGGGTGTCTTGCAGGTCTTTGTGCGTCGGCCGGCTCGACAGGAACTGGTCGATCGGTTTGCTCAGCGCGCTGTTCCAGTACTGATCGAAGCTGTGCCCCAGCTGTTCGGCCACCGGGCCGACGCTGAGCATGTCGATGTCGGTGAAATTGAGGTTGGGCTCGGCGTCGAAGTATTCATCGCCCAGATTGCGCCCGCCGACGATGGCCACGCTGTTGTCCGCCAGCCACAGCTTGTTGTGCATGCGTCGGTGCTGTTGCGAAAGGTTGAACAGGCGGCCCATGTTGCGCGTCACGCCCGTGGAGCGGCCCAGGTGGAGCGGGTTGAACAGGCGGATCTGAATGTGCTCGTGCGCCGCCAGGGTCGCGATCACCCAGTCCAGACCATCACTGGTGGTGTCGTCGAGAAGGATTCTGACCCGCACACCACGGTCTGCCGCCTTGAGCAGCTCTTCGATCAGCATTCGCGTGCTGATACCGTCGTGGACGATGTAGTACTGCAGGTCGAGGCTGCTCTGGGCATTGCGGATCAGCTCTGCGCGCGCCATGAACGCTTCACTGCTGTTGGACAGCAGGCGAAAACCTGACCTGCCTTCATGAGGTGCTGCCTGGGCCTGGATCGACCGGCCGAACGCCGAATCGCTCGCGGTCAGGGCCTGGCTGGGTTCGCGTGTCACATCCAGGCTGGCGCAGCCTCCCAGGAGCGAGGCGAGGAGCACAAGAGCGAGCAGGGGGTGTCTGACTCTCACGTAGGATCGATCCGATTGGCGGCTGGGGACGGCATATGGACGCTGGTTTAGGCAGAAAGGTCAGTCGTGGATGTGATCAGTTTCCGCCAGCAGCCTGATCGCCGCCGCGCCGACCTTTCGCACCGCTTCTTCGATGAGCGGTGTTGGTTTGGCAGCGTAGTTCATCCGCAGGCAATTACGGTATTTGCCGGAGGCGGAGAAAATGCTGCCCACGGCAATCTGTACGCCCTGATCGTGCAAGGCGCGATTCAGTTTCAGGGTGTCGAAGCCGTCCGGCAACTCGACCCACAGCATGAAACTGCCTTGCGGCCGGCTGGCGCGAGTGCCCGCAGGGAAGTAGCGCGTAACCCAGTCGATCATGAGGTCGCGGTTGCGTTGGTATTGGCTGCGCATGCGGCGCAGATGCGGCTCGAAATGCCCGGACTTGAGAAATTCGGCGATGGCGATCTGTGGCTGCGGCGCCGTAGAACCGGTGCTGATGTATTTCATGTGGAGCACCCTTTCCAGATACCGTCCGGGCGCTACCCAGCCAATGCGCAGACCCGGCGCCAGGGTCTTGGAGAATGAACTGCACAGCAGGACGCGGCCGTCTTCATCGAAGGATTTGATGGTGCGCGGTCGCGGGTAGGTGTAGGAAAGTTCGCCATACACATCGTCCTCGATAATCGCCACGTCGAAGCGCTGGGCGAGCGTCAGCAATGCGCGTTTACGCGACTCCGGCATGATGTAGCCCAGCGGGTTATTGCAGTTGGGGGTCAACTGTATGACCTTGATTGGCCACTGTTCCAATGCCAGTTCCAGCGCATCCAGGCTGATCCCGGTGATAGGGTCAGTCGGGATTTCAAGGGCCTTCATGCCCAGGCCCTTGAGGGTTTGCATGGCGCCATGAAAACTCGGCGAATCCACCGCCACAATATCTCCCGGCTCGCAAATCGCCCGGATACTGGTGGATAACGCTTCATGGCAGCCAGTGGTGACGACCAGATCGCCAGCGCTTAGCTGACAGCCGGAATCGAGCATCAGCCGTGCAATCTGTTCGCGCAGCTCGAGTGTGCCGTGGATGTTGTCGTAATACAGGCCGGGCATGTCCTGGCGCCGGCTGATGCGTGCAAGGTTGCGCAGTAACGGTTTCATGGTCGGGGTGGTGATGTCGGGCATGCCACGCCCCAGTTGCACCACATCCTTGCGCGGTACTGCGCGAATCAGCTCCAGCACTTGGTCCCACTGGGAAATATCCACCGGCCGCTGCGCCGGCCGGCCTACCGCTGGCAGCTCCGGAAGCTCCCGGCTGGCGGGCACAAAGTAGCCCGACTTGGGCTTGGGCATCGCCAGGCCACTGTCCTCGAGGACGCGATAAGCCTGTTGAACCGTGCTCAGGCTCACCCCGTGCTCGACACTCAGCGCCCGCACCGAAGGCAGCCTATCGCCGGGGCGATAGAAGCCCTGTTCAATACGCGTGCCGAGCAATTCGGCAAGGTTGACGTAGAGGGTCATGGCGCAGTCTCGCTATGGATTGTTCGGTCGACCAGTACAGATCAGCTGAAATTCGACAATTCAGAGCCAATTCGTCCAATCTGTATGGATTTAATACCCAAAGTTTGGATCTGTCACGGTTTTGCTCGTCCGCGCATCATCAAACCTCTTGCTACCCAAGTAAACAGGAGTCAACACGATGAACGGCTTAAGCGATGTGCGGCTGACGTTACACAGTCAGGAACTGGCGAAAGGGCAGGAAAACGGCACGCGCGAGGCGAACATGCGCAACGCGCCGTCCGGCCTGAGTCGCTGGGATCTGTTCTGGCATCGTCTGCACACGCGCAAGGCGTTGCTGGGACTTTCGGCGGAGCAGCTTCGGGATATCAGGCTGAGTCCGGAGCAGGCGCGGGAGGAGGGGCTCAAACCGTTTTGGCGGATCTGAGATGTGCACTGTTCTCATCGGCCTCATCGCGGGCAAGCCTTGCTCCCACAGGTATGGAGTCAATCACATAATTGTCGCCGAACCTGTGGGAGCAAGGCTTGCCCGCGATGAGGGCCGAAAGTACACAGACAAATGATCAGACCAACTCTTTCAGCCGATGCCACAACATTCCCAACGCCAGCAACGGCGAACGCAAATGCTTGCCGCCAGGGAACGTCATGTGCGGCACCTTGGCAAACAGATCGAACCCACCCCCCTGCTGGCCGCTGATGGCCTCGGCGAGCAGCTTGCCCGCCAGGTGGGTCGCGTTCACCCCATGACCCGAATAGGCCTGGGCGTAATACACGTTCGGCTGATCCTTGAGCCGGCCTATTTGCGGCAGGCGGTTGGCACCGATGCCAATCATGCCGCCCCATTGATAATCGATCTTCACGCTCCCCAACTGTGGGAAGACCTCGAGCATCTTCGGTCGCATGTAAGCCGCGATGTCGCCTGGATCGCGCCCCGAGTAATGGCAGGCGCCGCCAAACAGCAGGCGCCGATCCGCCGAGAGCCGGTAGTAGTCCAGCGCCACCCGTTGATCACACACCGCCATGTTCTGCGGCAGCAGTGAATGAGCCTGCTCTTCGCTCAGGGGTTCGGTGGCGATGATGTAGCTGCCCGCAGGCAGCACTTTGCCGCTGAGTTCAGGGTTGAGACCGTTGAGGTAGGCGTTGCATCCCAGGACCAGGGTCTTGGCGCGGACAGAACCGTGGAGCGTGTGGACTTTGACTTGCGGGCCATACTCGATGCGGGTCACCGCCGACTGCTCAAACAACCGGGCGCCCAATTGCTGCGCGGCAGCCGCTTCGCCGAGCGCCAGGTTGAGCGGGTGCAGATGCCCGGAGCCCATATCGATGAGGCCGCCCACATACCGATTGGAGCCCACCACCGTGTGCATTTCTCCGGCTTGTAACAGCCGGGTTTCGTAGCGATAACCTAGCTCATGCAACTCGGCGGCATCTTCGGCGAAACCTTGCAGATCACCGGGCTTGTTGGCGAGGTCGCAATAACCCCAGGTCAGGTCGCACGGAATCTGGAAGCGTTCGACCCGCTGGCGGACGATGTCCACCGCCTCCAGGCCCATGAGTTTCATCTGGCGCACGCCGTCGGCGCCGATCACGTTGGCGAACTGGTCGATCCCGTGGCCCACTCCGCGAATCAGCTGCCCGCCGTTGCGGCCACTGGCTCCCCAGCCAATCTTATGGGCTTCGAGCAGCACCACATTGAAGCCGCGCTCGGCCAATTCCAGTGCCGTGTTCAGCCCTGAGAAGCCCCCGCCAACCACGCAGACGTCAGCCACCACGTCGCCCTGCAACATCGGATGATCAGGTTGCGCCAGGCTGCTGGCGGCGTAGTAAGAGCGCGTGTGCTGGTGGCTCGCGACCGGTTGCTGAGCACGGGCATTCATGTGCGTGTTCCTGATTCGGGTGTCTGGAAAATTTGACCGAGCATAAGCCGGACCTTCAAGGCCGGGCAACACTGGTCGGCTCGCGCTGTCTGGATGGGCGCTTTTGCTGCACAATTGCGCTCTATTCCGCTGCTTTGGTCACTGTTTCGATGAGCTGCAACAGTCAGAAAATTCGCGCCCTGCGCCAGCAGATACCCTCGTTCGAGTGCGTGCCCGGCTGCCATGACTGCTGTGGGCCGGTGACCACCTCGCCGGAAGAAATGTCCCGCCTGCCGCGCAAGACCCGCGCCGAACAGGACGCGGCAATGGATGAGCTCAACTGTGTGCACCTGGGCCCGAATGGTTGCACGGTGTATGGCGAGCGGCCGCTGATCTGCCGGCTGTTTGGCACCACCAAAACCTTGCCGTGCCCCAATGGTCGTGGGCCTGTGGAGTTGATTCATCCACGGGTGGAGAAGCAGATTCATGAGTACATGGCGTCGACCCGACAGGTGCTGGTTTAAACGTCGAAAGTCAAAAGATCAATCCGGAATCGGCAAACACAGGCTCTCCTTCACCTCTTCCATCACGATGTAGCTCTTGGACTCGCGCACATGCGGCAGCTTGAGCAGGATGTCTCCCAGCAGTTTGCGGTACGAAGCCATCTCGGAAATCCGCGCCTTCACCAGATAGTCGAAATCTCCTGACACCAGGTGGCACTCCAGCACGTGCGGCAGTTTCAGCACGGCACGGCGAAACTCCTCGAATGTATCTCCGGATTTGTAGTCCAGGCTGATCTCGACGAACACCAGCAGGCTCCCCTTGAGGTGCTGCGGATTCAGGCGGGCGTTATAGCCCATGATGATCCCTTCGCGCTCCAGGCGCCGGACACGCTCGGTGCAGGGCGTAGTCGAGAGCCCGACCTTCTCCCCCAGCTCGGTAAACGAGATGCGCCCGTCCGCTTGGAGGATCCGCAGGATGTTGCGGTCGATCTTGTCCAGCTCACGTTTGGTCTGAGTGTTGGTACGCATAGGGGATGCGCCTCCGTGAAAAGGGTTTTTGCCGAGAATTGTCGCCAAATATAGGCACTTATATAGTGAAAAGCACTGCCTAATCTTTTTTACACTGCGCACATCATTGCTCGAACACAACAAACGTCAGCGGCGTGCCGCGATGAGGGATATGAAAATGCGCGTTATGGTCTTGGGTAGCGGCGTCATCGGTACCGCCAGTGCTTATTATCTGGCTCGAGCCGGGTTTGAAGTGGTGGTCGTGGATCGTCAGCCGGCCGCTGCCATGGAGACCAGTTTCGCCAACGCCGGCCAGGTGTCGCCGGGTTATGCCTCGCCGTGGGCGGCACCGGGTGTACCGCTCAAGGCGATCAAGTGGCTGCTGCAACGCCACGCCCCGTTGGCGATCAAGGCCACCGCCGACATCGACCAGTACTTGTGGATGGCGCAAATGCTGCGCAACTGCACCGCCAGCCGTTATGCGGTGAACAAGGAGCGCATGGTCCGCCTTTCCGAGTACAGCCGTGACTGTCTCGACGAATTGCGCGCCGAAACAGGCATTGCCTACGAAGGTCGCAGCCTCGGCACGACTCAACTGTTCCGTACCCAGGCGCAACTGGATGGCGCGGCAAAAGACATCGCCGTCCTCAAAGAGTCCGGCGTACCGTTCGAATTGCTCGATCGCGCTGGCATCGCCCGGGTCGAACCGGCCCTGGCCAGCGTTACCGATATCCTCGCCGGTGCCTTGCGCCTGCCGAACGACCAGACGGGCGACTGCCAGATGTTCACCACCCGCCTGGCCGAAATGGCCGTGAAATTGGGCGTTGAATTCCGCTTTGGTCAGGACATCCAGAAGCTCGACTACGCCGGCGACCGCGTCAATGGCGTGTGGATCGACGGCAAGCTGGAAACCGCTGACCGCTATGTACTTGCGCTCGGCAGCTACTCGCCGCAGCTGCTTAAGCCGCTGGGCATCAAGGCCCCGGTGTATCCGCTCAAGGGTTACTCCCTGACCGTGCCGATCACCAACCCGGCCATGGCGCCGACCTCGACCATTCTCGACGAGACCTACAAGGTCGCGATCACCCGTTTCGACAACCGCATCCGGGTCGGCGGCATGGCGGAGATTGCCGGTTTTGACTTGTCGCTTAACCCGCGTCGGCGTGAAACCCTGGAGATGATCGTCAACGACCTCTATCCTCAGGGCGGCGATCTGGCCCAGGCAAGTTTCTGGACCGGCTTGCGTCCGACTACCCCGGACGGTACGCCGATCGTGGGCGCTACCCCGTTCAGCAATCTGTTTTTGAACACCGGTCACGGCACCCTGGGTTGGACCATGGCGTGCGGTTCCGGTCGCTTGCTGGCCGATCTGATGGCGAAAAAAACGCCGCAGATCAGTGCCGAAGGCCTCGATATTTCTCGTTATGGCCACAAAATTCAGGAGTCCGCAAAACATGTCAATCCAGCGCCAGCTCACCAATGAGCGCATGAGCCAAATCGTCGTCCATAGCGGTACCGTGTACCTGTCAGGGCAAGTCGGCGATGATATGAGTGCCGGGATTGAACAGCAGACCCGCGAAACACTGGCCAATATCGAGCGTTTGCTCGATCTGGCGGGGACCGACAAGAGCCGCCTGTTGTCGGTCACGATTTACCTGAAAGACATCGACGCGCATTTCGCCGGCATGAACTCGGTGTGGGACAAGTGGCTGCCAAAGGGCGTCGCCCCAGCCCGTGCCACGGTCGAGTCGAAGCTGTGCGAACCGCAAATCCTGGTTGAGCTGTCGGTGGTGGCCGCTCTGCCTTAAGCAAGATCCCTCTCCCGGTGCGACTGGCGGTGTACGCCACCAGCCGCGCCGGTTTTTCGTCCACTGACCGACCAGAAGTCTGCCGCCATGCGTCCTGCCCGTGCCCTGATCGACCTTCAAGCCCTGCGCCACAACTACCAACTGGCCCGTGAAGTCACGGGGGCCAAAGCCCTCGCAGTGATCAAGGCCGATGCCTACGGTCATGGCGCGGTACGGTGTGCCCAGGCCCTTGAAGCCGAGGCGGACGGGTTTGCCGTGGCCTGCATCGAAGAAGCTCTGGAATTGCGGGCTGCAGGCATTCGCGCGCCGGTCTTGTTGCTCGAAGGCTTTTTCGAAGCCGATGAGCTGTCGCTGATCGTCGAGCACGATTTCTGGTGTGTTGTGCATTCGCTGTGGCAACTCGAAGCCATCGAAAAAGCCTCTGTAAGTAAGCCGATCACGGTATGGCTCAAGCTTGACTCGGGCATGCACCGGGTCGGCCTGCATCCGGCGGACTACCAGGCGGCGTATCAGCGGCTGCTCGCCAGCGGCAAGGTCGCGAAGATTGTGCTGATGAGCCACTTCGCCCGTGCTGACGAGTTGCATGATCAATCCAGTGCTGAACAAGTCGCGGTGTTTGAGGCGGCCCGCCAGGGGTTGTCGGCGCAAATCAGCCTGCGCAATTCCCCGGCGGTGATGGGCTGGCCGCAGGTTCCCAGCGACTGGGTACGCCCAGGCATCATGCTGTACGGCGCGACGCCGTTCGAAGAAGCCAACACGGTGGCCTCGCGCCTGCAACCGGTGATGACCCTCGAGTCGAAAGTCATCTGCGTGCGTGAGCTTCCGGCCGGCGAGCCGATTGGCTATGGCGCCCGTTTTGTCACCCCGAGGCCGATGCGCGTTGGGGTGGTAGCCATGGGTTACGCCGATGGTTATCCGCGCCAGGCACCCACCGGCACGCCGGTCATGGTCGCCGGGCAGCGCAGCCAGTTGATTGGCCGGGTGTCGATGGACATGTTGTGCATCGACCTGACCGACGTGCCACAGGCTGGCCTCGGCTCAACCGTCGAACTGTGGGGCAGGAACGTCCTTGCCAGCGAAGTCGCAGCGGCCGCTGACACGATTCCTTACCAGATATTCTGCAATTTGCGTCGGGTGCCAAAGCTCTATTCCGGGGTTTGACGCAAGGCACGGTGTGCACAATATCGCCTCACCCAACAGGATTCAGGTCCAAGTGTTGTAAATACTGAACGCTGTCGCCATGATAACGCTCAATATTCCAACAACCTGAATTCCTGGAGGCTCCTGCATTGGACGTCGGTGAACGACTGCAATCCATCCGTAAGCTCAAGGGGCTTTCCCAGCGTGAGCTCGCCAAGCGCGCGGGTGTTACCAACAGCACCATCTCGATGATCGAGAAGAACAGCGTCAGCCCCTCGATCAGTTCGTTGCGCAAGGTGTTGGGCGGTATTCCCATGTCCATGGTCGAGTTCTTTTCCGAAGAAATCCTGCAGGAAAAACCGACCCAGATCGTCTACAAAGCCAATGAGCTGATCGATATCTCCGATGGTGCAGTGACCATGAAGCTGGTCGGCCGGGCTCATCCTAGTCGCGCCATTGCGTTCCTCAACGAAATCTACCCGCCGGGCGCCGACACCGGTGACGAGATGCTCACCCATGAAGGTGAGGAGACCGGGATTGTGCTTGAGGGTCGACTGGAATTGGTGGTCGGGCTTGAAACATTTGTGCTCGAAGCGGGCGATAGCTACTACTTTGAAAGTACCAAGCCGCACCGTTTCCGTAATCCGTTCGATGCGCCGGCGCGACTAATCAGCGCAGCGACACCGGCGAATTTCTGACGCAAGAGGCGTCCTGCCAGTACCGCCGAGGCGCCCGAAGCGTTTTAACGCCATGGAACAAGACCCCTTCGACTTTGGGGTTGTTTCAGTGTGGCGGGCTTACCGTTATACTTGCGCCCGCCTGCGAACCGTGGCCGTGGGCGTGACTAGCCACCATTGAGGGTGAACGCGTGAACCTAATTATGAAAATGCTGGCTGTACCAGCAACCGTACTGGCCCTATGGGCTGTCAGCGCTCAAGCTGCGACGAATGACGATATTGCCAAGCGCCTTGAACCCGTCGGCAAGGTCTGTGTAACAGGTCAAGAGTGCAAAGGCATGGAAGTCGCTGCTTCTGCCGGCGGCGGTGATGCCAAGACCCCTGACTCGATCATTGCAAAACATTGCAACGCTTGCCACGGCTCCGGCCTGCTGGGCGCACCAAAAATTGGTGACACTGCAGCCTGGAAAGAACGTGCGGATCACCAGGGCGGCCTCGACGGCATCCTGGCCAAAGCGATCACCGGGATTAACGCAATGCCGCCAAAAGGCACCTGTGCCGACTGCTCCGATGCAGATCTCAAAGGCGCCATCGAGAAAATGTCCGGCTTGAAATAAGCGTTCATCTTCAGCAAAAAGCCGCTTTCGGGCGGCTTTTTTGTGCCTGCAGGAGCGAGCTTGCTCGCGATGATCGTCAACGATGACGCCGGTGACCTGACGCCCCGCGCAAGCGTGCTCCGCCAATTTTCCACTGTTCCAGACTGTTCAATGCAGCAAAGAGCAGGCAAGCTCGGTCCAACCCTGACTCACGGAATGTAAGGGAAGATCAGATGGTTCAGCTGTGTTCTATCGAGCAAGCGGTCGATGACGTCCTGGCACGGTTGCCGGCGCACATTCACATGGGCCTGCCCCTGGGCCTGGGCAAACCCAACCATTTCGTCAATGCGCTGTATCACCGTGTGGCGCAGCTGCCCGAACGCCAGCTGACCGTCTACACCGCGTTGTGCTTGGGCCGACCGGTGCTGGGCGATGGCTTGCAGCGGCGCTTCCTCAAGCCTTTCATCGAGCGGGTGTTCGGCGATTATCCGGAACTGGATTTCCTCGCGGATTTGCTCAAGGACAGCCTGCCGGCCAACGTGCATGTGCAGCAGTTCTTCATGCAGCCAGGCAGCCTGCTCCACAGCGAATCGGCGCAGCAGGATTACGTCAGCAGCAACTACAGCCACGCCGCGCGGGACATCAATGCCGCCGGCTTGAACCTGATCGCCCAGCTTGTGGCCAGCCACAGCGAGCATCCCGATCGCCTGAGCCTGAGCTGCAATCCAGACATCACCCTCGACTTGCTGCCCATGGTGGAAAAACGCCGGGCAGCGGGGGAGACGATCCTGGTGGTCGGGCAGGTGCATAACGATTTGCCTTATATGCCAGGCGACGCTGAAATCGGTATCGATGTCTTCGACCTGTTGATCGATGCCAAGGACGACACCACGCTGTTCTCCACACCCAACATGCCGGTGGGCTTGCAGGACCATTTCATCGGGCTGCACGCCAGCGCACTGGTGCGCGACGGCGGTACGTTGCAGATCGGCATCGGCTCGATGGGCGATGCGCTGACCGCGGCGTTGCTCGCGCGTCAGGCCGACAGTGACGGCTACAAAGCGCTGTTGGCAGACATCAATCTCAGCCAGTGGGCGCAACTGATCGAGCGCGAAGGCGGTATCGAACCGTTCGCCAGAGGCTTGTACGGTTGCAGCGAAATGTTCGTCAACGGCCTGCTGGTGCTGGCGGATGCCGGGATCGTGCGGCGCAAGGTCTACCCGGATGTGCCGACTCAGCAACAGGCCAATGCCGGCACACTGGATGAGGCCGCACAGACCGATGGCATCTCGGTGCATGGCGGGTTTTTCCTCGGGCCGCGCAGCTTCTACGAGCGCCTGCGCGAGTTGCCGCAGAGCAAGCGGCTCGAATTCAACATGACCCGCATCAGCTACATCAATGAGCTATACGGTCAGGAGGAGCTCAAGCGCCTGCAACGCCTGGATGCTCGTTTCATCAACACGGTCTTCACCATGACCCTGCTGGGTGCCGGCGTGGCCGACCAGCTGGAGGACGGGCGCGTGCTCAGCGGCGTGGGCGGCCAGTACAACTTTGTCGCCCAGGGTCATGCACTGCAAGGCGCGCGCTCGGTGCTGATCCTGCGCAGCTGGCGCGAGGCGGGTGGGGAGGTCAGTTCAAACATCGTCTGGGAATATGGCCATTGCACCATTCCGCGGCACCTGCGCGATATCGTGGTGACCGAATACGGCATTGCCGATCTGCGGGGCAAAACCGATGCGGCGGTGATCGAGGCGCTGCTGAATATCAGCGACTCGCGCTTTCAGCCGGGGCTGATCGAGCAGGCGCAGAAGGTGGGCAAGTTGCCGAAAGACTTCCGCATCGATCCGCGATTTGCTGACAATACACCGCAACGGCTGCAGGCGATTCAGGCGCGGCATCCGCAGTTGTTCCCGGAATATCCGCTGGGGTGCGATTTCACTGAGGTGGAGCGGGATTTGTTGCGGGCTTTGAACTGGTTGAAGAGCAAGTTCAAGCTGGCGGAAATCCTGGAGCTGGGCAAGGCGGCGCTGGATGCGCCAGAGGCGTCGCAGTTTCCGGTGCACCTGGAACGGATGCAGCTGACTAACCCGGACGGATTGAAAGAGGATCTGTTCCAGCGGTTGTTGCTCACCGGCCTCAAGGCCACCTCGCAATAACGCCCCACACAAGACCCGCTGTGGGAGCCAGCCTGCTGGGGATGGCTGTCTGTCAGTCATTAAGATGTTGACTGACACGATGCCATCGCCAGCAGGCTGGCTCCCACAGAGAGAACACAATGCCGCAGGTTACTCGATGAAGGTTACAACGCCATCCTTCAGCGACTGCACGCGCGCCAGCGACTCGACGCGATAACCCTGCGAATCCAGCTCGGCCCGCCCGCCCTGGAACGACTTCTCGATCACGATCCCCAGGCCGGCCACGGTCGCACCGGCTTGCTTGATGATCGAGATCAGCGCCTGGGACGCCTTGCCGTTGGCCAGAAAGTCATCAATGATCAGCACGCGGTCGCTGCTGGTCAGGTGGCGCGGGGAGATCGCCACGGTGCTTTCGGTCTTCTTGGTGAACGAGTAAACGGTCGCTGACAGCAGGTTTTCGGTCAGGGTCAGGGACTGTTGCTTGCGAGCGAAGATCACCGGCACGCCGAGGTTCAGCCCGGTCATGATCGCCGGCGCAATCCCCGAGGCTTCAATGGTGACGATCTTGGTGATACCCGAGTCCTTGAACAGCGCGGCAAATTCGTCGCCGATCAGCTTCATCAGGGCCGGGTCGATCTGGTGGTTCAAAAAGGCGTCAACCTTCAGGACCTGATCGGAAAGCACGATGCCTTCTTCGCGGATTTTCTTGTGCAGTGCTTCCATGAAGCTTTCCTCTACTGGCGCGAGATGCGCCTAGCTTGTCAAAAAGTGTTTGGTTAAAAAGTATTCGATTCTAGCGCTTTAACATCGCCCGTATATCCGCCAATGCGGTATTGCCGCGAACGGCTTTGACTTCAACGGGGGTGTCGTCATTGCCTTCCCACGCCAGGTCGTCCGGCGGCAGCTCATCGAGGAAGCGGCTCGGCGCACAGTCGATGATCTCGCCATATTGCTTGCGCTTGGCCGCGAAGGTGAAGGCCAGGGTCTGGCGCGCGCGGGTAATGCCCACGTAGGCCAGGCGGCGTTCTTCTTCGATGGTGTCGGCTTCGATGCTGGAGCGGTGGGGGAGGATTTCCTCTTCCATGCCCATGATGAACACGTAGGGGAATTCCAGGCCCTTGGAGGCATGCAAGGTCATCATCTGCACACCTTCGGCGCCGTCTTCCTCTTCCTGCTGACGTTCCAGCATGTCGCGCAACACCAGTTTGCCGATGGCGTCTTCGACGGTCATCTCGCCTTCTTCGTCCTTCTCGAGGGTGTTTTTCAATGCCTCGATCAGGAACCAGACGTTGCCCATCCGGTAATCGGCCGCCTTGTCGCTGGAGCTGTTGGTGCGCAGCCAGTTCTCATAGTCAATGTCCATCACCATGCTGCGCAGCGCCGAAATCGGATCTTCGCCGGCACACTGCTCGCGGACCTTGTCCATGAAGCGCTTGAAGCGCGACAGGCGATCGGTGAACCGCGTGTCCAGGTGTTCGCCCAGGCCGATTTCGTCGGTGGCCGCGTACATCGAGATCTTGCGTTCGGTGGCGTAGTTACCGAGTTTTTCCAGGGTGGTCGAGCCG
This sequence comes from Pseudomonas sp. TMW22090, assembly GCF_022496665.1. Classification (NCBI taxonomy): domain Bacteria; kingdom Pseudomonadati; phylum Pseudomonadota; class Gammaproteobacteria; order Pseudomonadales; family Pseudomonadaceae; genus Pseudomonas; species Pseudomonas sp. TMW22090. Next base: position 414,714 of record NZ_SCFH01000003.1, on the reverse strand, counting down.
ATTTCCCGGCGTGGGACGTTGATCACTCGCAGGAAGGCGTTGTCGTCGTCCGGGTTCACGATCAGGCGGAAGTAGGCCATCAGGTCCTTCACTTCCTGGCGCCCGAAGAAGCTATTACCGCCCGACAACCGATACGGAATCTGGTGGTGTTGCAGTTTCAGCTCGATCAGCTTGGCCTGGTAGTTGCCGCGGTACAGGATCGCGAAATCGCTGTAGGGCCGGTCAGTGCGCAGGTGCAGGGTCAGCAGTTCCACGGCCACGCGCTCGGCTTCGGCGTCTTCGTTACGGCAGCGGATCACGCGGATCTCGTCGCCGTGGCCCATCTCGCTCCACAGCTGCTTTTCGAACTCGTGGGGGTTGTTGGAGATCAGCACGTTGGCGCAGCGCAGGATGCGGCTGGTGGAGCGGTAGTTCTGCTCGAGCATGACCACTTTCAGGGACGGATAATCGTCCTTGAGCAGCATCAGGTTTTCCGGCCGCGCGCCACGCCAGGCGTAGATCGACTGGTCGTCGTCGCCCACCACGGTGAACTGGTTGCGCGTACCGATCAGCAGTTTCACCAGCAAATACTGGCTGGCGTTGGTGTCCTGGTACTCGTCCACCAGCAGGTAGCGGACCTTGTTCTGCCACTTTTCGAGGATGTCGGCGTGTTCCTGGAACAGCTTTACCGGCAGCAGGATCAGGTCGTCGAAATCCACCGCGTTGAACGCCTTGAGCGTACGTTGATAGTGGGTATAGACGATGGCGGCGGTCTGCTCCTTGGGATTGCGCGCGTTTTCCAGGGCCTCGGCAGGCAGGATGAGGTCGTTCTTCCACGAGCCGATCATGTTCTTGATCTCGTCGACGCCGTCGTCGCCCGCGTATTCCTTCTGCATGATGTCGGTCATCAAGGATTTGACGTCGGTTTCGTCAAAAATCGAGAAGCCGGGCTTGTAGCCCAGGCGAACATGTTCCTTGCGGATGATGTTCAGGCCCAGGTTGTGGAAGGTGCACACCGTCAGGCCGCGGCCTTCGCCGCCCTTGAGCAGGGTGCCGACCCGTTCCTTCATCTCGCGCGCAGCCTTGTTGGTAAAGGTCATGGCGACGATGTACTGGGCGCGGATGCCGCAGTTCTGGATCAGGTGCGCAATTTTGCGCGTGATCACGCTGGTCTTGCCGGAGCCTGCGCCGGCGAGCACCAAAAGAGGGCCGCCGACATAGCTCACGGCTTCTTGCTGCCGGGGATTGAGTCGGGACATACGGAATCAGGGAGTCGTTTGCGAAATGGGCCGGCATTTTAACAGGCTCAGCAATTTGTGCTGCTCTCTCCGACTTGTGACGCACCACGCTAACTGTATTTGCCGGTTTTGTTACTTTCACGCAGGATACGTGAGGTATTTGCGTCTAATGTTCGTAATTCCTGATACAAAAGCCACGTCTGATAACTGATGTCATTTGGTCATTGGTTGGCGGCCCGGCATAATGCCCGGCGCGTACACCACTGCAGAGTCTAGGGAGCTAGCTTGTCTACGCCTGTCGAACCCTTGCGTTTGCTGCTACTGGCAGAAGAGCCAGCGTGGACAGCGTTGTTGCGCGAGTGTCTGGCTCCAATGGGGAGCTCGGCCGTGCTCATCAGCGCTCCGAATTGGGAGTCTGTCAGCAGTCTGTTCGATGACAACCGCAGCGCGGTGTTGTTGACGATTCCTGCTTTGCAACCACTTCCCGGTCGTTGCACCTTGCCAACGGTGTTGCTGCTCGAACACGAGCCGGCGTCGCCGCCCGATGGCGTGAGTGACTGGTTGGTGCGCGATCTGCTTGATACAGGCATGTTGCAGCGCTGTCTGCGCCATGTGCGCGAACGGGGGCTGCTGGAGACCACCCTGCAGCGTCTGGCCGAGCAGGACCCCTTGACCGGCATCGCCAATCGCCAGGGTTTTCAGACTTTGCTGGCGGCCCGGCTGGTGGAAAACGATGGCCGTGGCCTGGCACTCGGGCACCTGGACCTCGACAACTTTCGTCACGCCAACGACGCGTTGGGGCATCAGGCGGGCGACCGGTTGATCCTGCAAGTCGTTGCCAGGCTCAAAAGCCAGCTTGAGGTGGGTGATCAGCTGGCGCGGTTGGGCAGCGACGAATTTGCACTGCTGATCGACACCCGCCGGGCACCCCAGCGCGCCGAGTGGATGGCCGAACGAATCACCGAAGCACTGGCCGAACCCTACTGGGTCGACGGCGAAAGCCTGTTGATCGGGTCCAGCCTGGGCATCGCCCATGCTCGCGCCCAGGCCGGCGCCGACCCGCTGATGTGGCACGCGCACATCGCCATGCAGCAGGCCAAGAGCACCCAGGGCTGCACCTTTCATATCTTTAACGAACGCATCAATCGCAATGCGCGCAGCATGGCCGACCTGGAAAGCGAACTGCGACGGGCATTGCGCCGGGATGAGCTGGAGCTGCACTACCAGCCGCGGCTGAACCTCGAAGACGGGCAGATCGTCGGCCTCGAAGCGCTGGTGCGCTGGCGTCATGCCGAGCGCGGTTTGCTGCCGCCAAGCGAATTTGTGCCCTTGGCCGAGCAGAGCGGCTTGATCGTGCCCCTGGGTTACTGGGTGATTTCCCGTGCACTGCGTGACATGCAGGCCCTGCGCGAGCGCGGGCTGCCGGCGCTGCACATGGCGATCAACCTGTCGTTTCGGCAGTTCCAGGACAGCCAGTTGCTGCCCACCCTCAGCCGCCTGATCATCGAGCGCGGAGTCGAGGCGCAGTGGCTGGAATTCGAACTGACAGAGACCGCAGTGATGCGCCGCAGCGATCTGGTCAAGCAGACCATGGATGCCCTCGGGCGCCTGGGCGTGCGCTTTTCCCTGGATGACTTCGGTACCGGCTTCTCGTCATTCGTGCACCTCAACAGCCTGCCGATCGCCTTGCTGAAGGTCGACAAGAGTTTTGTCGGCGGGATGGAAGAGCGCGAGGAGAATCGCAAACTGGTGCATGCGATGATCAACCTGGCGCACAACCTCAATCTTGAAGTGGTGGCCGAAGGCGTGGAAACCCCGGAGCAGCTGGATCTGTTGCGTGGTTTTGGCTGTGATCAGGTGCAGGGGTACCTGATCAGCAAGCCGTTGCCGTTGGTGGAGCTCGTTGAATACCTGACCTTCGGTTCCAGCCAACAGGCCGTTGTGGAGGCCATTTAAAAGATCGTCCGAACGCGGCCCGAGCGTTTGGACGATCTTTTGATCTTAATCCGGTTGAATCACCCTGAAACTTGCCTGCACCGCAGGCTCACGCCGAATCATGCGCTTCATCTTCCACTCAAACGCCAGCGTCAGGCTCACTGCCGCACACGCCAGACCCAGCGCCAGGCCCCACCAGACGCCCGTTGGGCCCCAGTCGAGATGGAATGCCATCCACCAGGCTGCCGGCGCGCCGATCAGCCAGTAGCAGGCCAATCCAACCAGGAAGGTGGTCTTGGCATCTTTGAGCCCGCGTATGCAGCCCATGGCGATGGTCTGCGTGCCGTCGAACAGCTCGAACCAGGCGGCGACGGCCAACAGGCTCACGGCCAATTCGATGACCGGGCGGAACGCTGGATCATTATGGTCCAGGAACAAGCCAATCAATTGATGCGGCAGCAGCCAGAAAACCATCGCGAAGCCGAGCATCGCCGCCGCTCCGAACACAATACCAACCCGTCCTGCCAGCCGTGCATCCAGCAGTTGCCCGGCACCGTAGTGCTGGCCGATGCGCATGGTGATAGCGTAGGACATGCCGGCCGGCACCATGAAGGCCACCGAAACGATCTGCAGGGCAATCTGGTGCGCACCCAGTTGCGTGCTGCCCATGGTGCCCATGCACAGCGCCGCGAAGGCAAACAGCCCGACCTCCACCGCGTAGGTGCCGCCGATGGGCAGGCCCAGCCGCCACAGCTCCTTCAGGTACTGACGGTTGGGCCGCGACAGGCCTTCACGCAATGGATAAGCGTCATACGCCCTATGCCGCCGAATATGCAGGGCCAGCGCCAACGCCATCAGGTTGGCGACGATGGCCGTGACCAGCCCTATCCCCACCAGCCCCATCTTGGGCAGGCCGAACATGCCGGTGATCAACGCATAGTTGAGCAGGAAGTTCGCCACCGTGCCGGCGAGGCTGATCACCATCACCGGTGTCGCCCGGCCGATCGCACTGGTGAAGCCGCGCAGGGCCATGAAGCTCAAGTAGCCGGGCAGGGCGAACGGCAGGATCATCAGGAATTGCCCGGCCATATGGACGTTGCTTTCGGTCTGGCCGAACAGCAGCAGCACGGGCTTGAGGTTCCACAGCAACAGGCCGGCGGCCAGTGCCATCAGCCACGCCAGCCACAAACCTGCCTGGGTCAGCCGGGCGGCGCCAACGATATCGCCCGCACCCTGACGGATAGCTACCAGGGTGCCGACTGCCGCAATCACCCCAATGCAGAAAATCGACACAAAAGAGTAGGTGGCCGCACCCAGGCCGCCGCCGGCAAGCGCCTCGGGGCTAATGCGCGCCATCATCAAGGTGTCGGTGAGGACCATCAGCATATGCGCCAACTGCGAGGCAATCAGCGGCCCCGCCAGCCGCAGAATGGCCCAGAGTTCAATACGCGCTGGATGCTTCATGATCATCACGCTCGATTTTCAGAGGGAACAGTAGACCGTCGATTTTCGGCGCTCTGGAGGATTTCCACAAAGGGATAAAAAGGATGGATGGCATGACTAAAACTCATCATGGATGAGTTTCTGCTAAGTTGTTGCCATTGCGCTGTAGGAGCTTTCTGAATGTCTCGTCGTCTTCCTCCGTTGTATGCCCTGCGTGCCTTCGAAGCGGCCGCTCGCCACAGTTCGTTTACCCGTGCCGCGCAAGAGCTGTCGATCACCCAGAGCGCGGTCAGTCGGCATATTCGTACGCTCGAAGAGCACTTTGCCTGCCGATTGTTTCACCGCAGTGGCCGCAACCTGCAACTGACCGAATCGGCCCGGTTGTTGCTGCCCGGCATCCGCGAAGGCTTCACCGCCCTGGAGCGGGCGTGCAACACCCTGCGCGCCGAAGATGACATCCTGCGCATGAAGGCGCCTTCGACCCTGACCATGCGCTGGTTGCTGGCGCGCCTGAGCCGCTTCCGTCACCTGCAACCGGGCAATGAGGTGCAGCTCACCAGCGCCTGGATGGACGTCGATTCGGTGGACTTCAACGACGAGCCCTTCGACTGTGCCGTGCTGTTGAGCAACGGCCATTTCCCACCTGACTGGGAGGCCAGTTATCTGTTCCCCGAAGAACTGATCCCGGTCGGTGCGCCGAACCTGCTGAGCGAGCAGCCTTGGGACGTGACGCGCCTGGCCAATACCGAACTGCTGCACCCCACACCGGACCGCCGCGACTGGCGCAACTGGCTGGAACGCATGGGCCTGGCTGAACAGGTGTCGCTCAAGGGCGGGCAGGTGTTCGATACGCTGGAGCTGGGCATGATCGCCGCCGCCCGTGGCTACGGCGTGTCGATGGGCGACTTGTTGATGGTGGCCGAGGATGTCGCTCAGGGGCGCCTGAGTTTGCCGTGGCCGACTGCCGTCGCCAGCGGTGAGAAATATTACCTGGTCTGGCCGAAAACCCGGCCGGGCGGTGAACGGATGCGCCGCCTCAGTGACTTCCTGCAGGGCGAGGTCAGGGCCATGGAGTTGCCGGACGTCGAGCACCTGAGCTGAATCGATAGAGCCTGTGCAGCGACAGGCTCCGGCAATATCCCGGTATTCGGCTCAAGTATTCAGGTTTACCGCCGAAGAGATGCAGGTGGAACCTTCGTGCAGGTTCGACGTAACCCCATTATTAGAAATGTCGCTGAGTGTGCAGCCCGATCAAGGAGGATTCGGACGCTTGGCCAGGAGCTGTCATGTCTCAACCTCGAGCCCGCATCGCCTCACAGCTGGGTATCGCGCTTGCCGTGATACTGGCGATCGTCATCAGCTGCAGCACTGTGTTTGCCCTGCGCTCGCTGGACACCGCCAACCTTGCCACCCGCGAGGAACACCTGGCCAGCGAAGCAAGGCTGCTGGCCGATCAATTGAGCACCTTCCACGGTACGCTGCGTGAGAGTACCCAGCGCCTCAGCGGCTTGTTCGAGAAGCGCTTCAGCGCCGGCCTGAGTCTGCACCCGGAGCAGCCGGTGACGGTCGCGGGCGTGCAGACCCCAGGCTTGCACCTGGGCAGCGAAGTGCTGAACAACAACTTCCAGGAAGTGGACGAGTTCAAGCAGATGACCGCCGGGGTTGCCACGTTGTTCGTGCGTAACGGCGACGACTTCATCCGGGTCAGCACTTCCCTGAGCAAGCAGGACGGCACGCGCGCCATTGGCACGCTGCTCGATCACGCGCACCCGGCTTATGCGCGCCTGATGGCGGGGCAGAGCTACGTCGGCCGGGCCCTGTTGTTTGAACGGTCCTACATGACTCAGTACACCCCCGTACGCGACAGCGGCGGCAGGGTGATTGCGGTGCTGTTTGTAGGGTTCGATTACACCGACGCGCAGAACGCGCAATTTGCCAATCTCAAACGCTTCCGCATCGGCCAGACCGGCTCCCTGGCGTTACTCGACGAACAGGGCAAATGGCTGGTCCCGATTGCGGGCGTGCAGGCGTTGGAGCAGGCGGCGCCGACCCTTGCCGCGCTGGCAAAAACGCCTGGTAAAGGTGAGTTCTGGAGCGACAAATCCGAAGACTTTTACAGCGTCGCCGTACCGTTCGAGGGTGGCCCATGGTCGGTGGTGGCGAGCATGCCCCAAGCGGAAATTCGCGCCGTGACCTGGAGTGTCGGCATTCAATTGGCGATTGGCAGCCTGCTGGCCATGCTGATCGCCGTGGGCGCGGCTGTCTGGTTGTTGCGCAGCAAGCTGGCGCCACTCGGTGATCTGGTGCGTCAGGCCGAGGCGCTGGGCGCGGGGGATCTGAGCGTGCGCCTGAATGTCTCGAGCCATGATGAAATCGGCCAGTTGGCCCGTGCCTTCAACCAGATGAGCCAGGCCCTGTCGACCATGGTCGAGCACATCCGCAAAGCCTCGCAAGAGGTCAACAGCCGTGCCCAGGCCTTGTCTGGTTTGTCCGGTGGTGCTTACGAAGGCATGGAGCAGCAGTCGGGCGAGATCACCAGCATGGCTGGCGCGGTGGAGGAATTCAGTGCCACTTCCCTGAACATCGCCGACAACATGGGCAGCACCCAGCTGCTGGCTCAGGAAAACGCACAGCAAACCCGGATCGGTCGTACGTCGATGGACGAAGCGTCTTCGTCTCTTGAACAAATTGCGGGCGCGCTGAACAGCACGGCGACGGTGATCAACACGCTGGGCCAGCGCTCTCAGGAAATTGGCGGCATCGTCGGGGTGATCACCTCAATCGCCGAGCAGACCAATCTGCTGGCACTCAACGCGGCCATTGAAGCCGCCCGCGCCGGCGAGCAAGGCCGGGGCTTTGCGGTGGTGGCCGATGAAGTGCGCAATCTGGCTTCCCGTACTCGCCAGGCGACGGATGAAATTTCGCTGATGATTCAGAGCATCCAGCAGGAAACCGGCAACGCCATCAGCACCATGGAGCAGGGCAAGGTGCTGATGCAGGAAGGCTTGTCGCGCAACGCCAATGTCGCCTCGGCCCTGGCGCGGATCGATGAGCAGAGTCGCTCGGCTGGCCAGCAGTTTTCGGCAATCACCACGGCCACCCAGGAACAAAGCAGCACCGCGACGTTGCTCAGCAGCAACCTGCAAAGCATTGCGCTGGCCAATAGCGAGCAGCGCGAGGTGGTGTCGCACCTGGCCGTGACGGCCAAGGAGCTGGAGAGCCTGGCGGCAGAGTTGCGGCACGAGGTTGACCGGTTTCGCTGAGGTGCCCCGGCTATGGCAATCGCGAGCAGGCTTGCTTTCACAGGTGTCATTGGCGTTCACAAGTTCTGCGTCTACCGACATTCCTGAGTAGGCGTGAGCCCGCTCGGTTTTATCAAGACATCGGGCCAATTGTTGGTTTTTACGCTTGATGAATCGTTTCAGCCGGTCTATAAAAACGGCACAACTCCAAGAAAGGCTTGTGCCATGACTCCGCTCAAACTCATCGTCGCCCTCGGCGCGCTGTCCGCTGCCTCCCATGCCATGGCGTGGGACTATGTTTTGCTCGACTCCGACAAAGCGGCCGCCAACTGGTCAATCACCAGTCAGCAACTCGGAGTCAAGACCGACAAACCCTTCTCCGTGACCCTGCGTACGCTGCATGGCGGTCGGCAAGAGGGCGTCAGCATCGTCGACATTGATAACGGCACGCTCAAGCTCTCGGTGGTACCGACCCGCGGCATGAACGTCCTGCAGGCCTCGGTGGGGTCTGTGCGCATGGGCTGGGATTCGCCGGTGAAAGAGGTGGTCAACCCGGCCTTTATCGAACTCAACGGTCGGGGCGGGTTGGGCTGGCTGGAAGGTTTCAACGAACTGGTGACCCGCTGCGGTTACGAATGGGTCGGCCACCCTGGCGTGGACAATGGCGAGTTGCTGACCCTGCACGGCCGCGCCGCCAACATTCCGGCCAGCAAAGTCACCTTGCACATCGACGAAAAACCGCCTTACGCCATCAGCCTGCGCGGTGAGTTGAAAGAGCAGGCGTTCAAGAAAGTCGACTTCTCCGTCGCCACCGAACTGGTCACCGAACCCGGCAGCGTGCGCTTCAGCCTCAACGACACCCTGACCAACAATGGCGACTATCCGAAGGAATACCAGGCGCTGTACCACAGCAACTTCAGTACCCCATTCCTGGAACAGGGCGCTCGATTCGCTGCGCCGGTAAAACAGGTGTCGCCGTTCAACGACAAGGCCAAGGGCGAACTGTCGGACTGGCAGACCTACCGCGGGCCGACCAAGGACTACGACGAGACGGTCTACAACGTGGTGCCGTATGCCGATGCAAAAGGCGATACATTGACCGTGCTGCACGACAAGGCCGGCAGCCTGGGCGTCTCGGTGGGTTTCAACACGCAAACCCTGCCCGTGTTCTCCCTGTGGAAAAACACCGATACCCAAGGGCAGGGCTATGTCACCGGACTTGAGCCAGGCACGAGCTTTTCCTACAACCGCCGGTATCAACGGCCACTGGGCCTGGTGCCGACGATCGCGCCAAACGAGCAGAAAGAGTTCCGCATCAGCTACAGCCTCTTGGCGGACAAAGGGGCGGTGGATCAGGCGTTGAAGCGGGTGAGCGAAATTCAGGCCGGGCGGGAAACCGAGGTGCGGCAGATGCCGTTGGTGGATTTGAGCAAGTAGTGATGCCTGAGTGGCTTGTTATTTCAGATCGCTGAAAGCTTCCTCGATTGCGCGCGCAACACGCTCCCATACGAGCGACGAGCCCTATCTCGCTGCTGACCGGAAACGGTTGTACTGGAGATATCTTGTATTCCTGAGATAGCCAGAGAGCTGATGGCGGACATAAATTCGCTTACTCGTGCTTAAAAACGGTTAAAAACACGAGATTCATCGAAAAAACAGTTACAACAATTGGATTTGGCGAGCGCTTGTAATCATATGAAGGTGAATAAAATGGCTTGTCTCGTTAAAAAAACGCTTACTGACTAGGCGGTCGACGGCCTGTATTGAAGTGCTTCAGCCAAGTGTTCGCGTTGGATGGCATCGACCTGCTCAAGGTCCGCCAAGGTGCGCGCTACCTTGAGCAGCCGATGGGCCGAGCGTAGCGACAGGGTCAATCTTTCGCAGGCGGATTCCAGCCAGGTTTCATCGGCTGTGGATAACTTGCAGTTTTTGCGCAGGCCTGGCAGGTCGAGAAAGGCGTTGGCGCAGCCCTGGCGCTTGTGCTGCCGTTCCCTGGCGTCGGCTACCAGCACTGCCGCGCTGGCGGAGTCATCGCCGGGTTTTGCTGAAGGGTTTAGCGCTGTGGCTTCCCGCGCCACGGTCAGGTGCAGATCGATGCGGTCCAGCAGCGGGCCGGACAGTTTGTTGCGGTAGCGCTGGACCATGTCCGGGGTGCATGAACACTTGCCCGTTGGCTCGCCGAGATATCCACAGGGACAGGGATTCATCGCCGCGACCAGTTGAAAACGCGCCGGAAAACGCACGCGATCCCGGGCCCTGGATATCACGATATGGCCGGACTCCATAGGCTCACGCAACACTTCCAAAACCCTGCGATCAAACTCCGGTAGTTCATCAAGGAATAGCACGCCATGGTGGGCGAGGGTGATTTCCCCGGGCTGAGGCTTTGACCCGCCACCCACCAGCGCCGGGCCCGACGCTGAGTGGTGAGGTTGGCGAAAAGGACGTTGTGGCCAGTGACTCAGGGGCGCGCAACTGGCCACCGACTGAATAGCCGCGACTTCCAGCGCCTCGCTTTCGGCCAAGGGTGGCAGCAGCCCCGGCAGTCGACTCGCCAGCAGTGTTTTGCCTGTTCCCGGTGGCCCACTGAGCAGCAGGTTGTGAGCGCCTGCTGCGGCAATCAGCAGCGCCCGTTTTGCCGCGAGCTGACCCTGTACTTCACTCAGGTCAGGGTAGGGTTTGCTGGCGTGCATCAAGCCGTCGGACACGTATGGTGCGATGGGCTGGTGCCCGTTGAAATGAGCCACGGCCTCCAGTAAATGATCCACGGCGATCACCTGCAGGCCCGATGCCAGGCAGGCCTCTTCGGCGTTCGCCCGCGGGACCAGCAACGTTCGACCCGCTTTGCGCGCCGCCAGGGCGGCAGGCAATACGCCGCGCACCGCCCGCACCGCTCCCGACAACGCCAATTCCCCCAGGCATTCCACGTCATCCAGTGTCAGCGCTGGCACCTGAACGCTGGCCGACAGAATCCCCAAGGCAATCGCCAAATCAAACCGACCCCCATCCTTGGGCAAATCCGCCGGGGCGAGATTGAGCGTGATGCGGCGCGCGGGAAACTGCAGCCCGGAATTGATAATCGCACTGCGCACCCGGTCTTTGCTTTCCTTCACTGCAGTTTCGGGCAAACCGACCATCGTCAGTGACGGCAAGCCATTGGCGAGATGGACCTCCACGGTGACGGCGGGTGCATCCACACCAATCTGGGCGCGGCTGTGGACGATGGAAAGGGACATGGTCGTTCCTTGAGCTGACGGAGACCGCTTCCTGCGGTGGTTTAAAGGGTAGACGGGGATGGTGTCTGCGGGACAGGGAAAGCTTCGCAGGATGTTGCCGGTGTCAGCTACCGCCCCGCGCAGGCGTCAAACTCACTTTCACAGCGTGCAATTGGTTGCTTTCTGGATCCATCCACAGAAGTTAGCGGAGCAAAACGAGGGGACGAAATCAGCTCCAGCACGAAGTTTTTGTAGGACCGTTCTGAAATGTTTGAAGGGCATTGCCTGAACCGTCGGGGCGCTCTTGTTTGCTGGGGGGGGTTGCTTATGATCATTGCAGATCAAGCCACCCGGAGAAGGGAAGATGGACAGTAATGGAATGCGCTCGATTTATTCCGCAGAAGCTCCAGAGCAGGAGCTTCTTGATCCATCGGATGCCGCGGGGGTTGATCTTGCAGGCCAGCGTTCAGGTTATGAGGTTGAACTGACAAGGCTTGTCGCGCAAAGCGCAGGCGTCAGTCCGGACCTGGCCAGGAAGCTGGCTGTTCACTTCGATACCACGCCCGATTTCTGGCTGAATCTGCAATCGCATTACGACGCGCTCAGCGACGATATCGAGCGTGGTTAGCTGCCTATAGCGACTGCAATGCTCGCGAGGCTTTTTTCCACCATGGCACGTTGACGACGTGTTGCACCGGTTCTTCATCAGGCAACAGATGCGGCACATCCTGCAGCCGAATCCACGGCTGGTTGTTCCAGTGCAGCAAGTTCAGCGACATCTCTGGCCAGTTCAGTCGACTCAGGATCGGGCGCTCGGTTGAGTCGGATTCCTGGGCATCCCTTAGCGCGGGCACTACTTCGTGGGTCAGCCACTCGCGCAGACTGCGGTATTCCGGGCAGTAGTGGTACACCAGCAGGGCGTAGACGCCAGATTCGCTAATGAGCAGTGTGTTTTCGATCTTGCCGTGAATAAGTATTCGCAGGGACTGGTGCTGGTCCGGGTCGAGTTTTCGCACTGCGCGTTCATCGAGGAAGATGCGCAGTAGACGGCCGAGGTCGCGGGCGCTGAACCAGGGTTGGTTTTGCAGGAGGAGGGCGTGGAGATGGAGTTTGTGGCGCGTGAAGACTTCAGGGGTTAGATAGTTTTCGTCCATTGTGTAGTTCTCGGGGGTCGAGTGAAGACTACCGCCTGTTCGTCGCCAAACGAAAAGGTGGCAGCTATGCGCGGGTTGGCGAACCGGTAATCCCCGACATCCGGCAGACCCGAGGGTCTCCCACGCAGAGCCGCCATAATTCGAGACGGGAAAATTCCCTATTCGAATGTGGTTGCGATATGTCGAGGTTTCCAGGTCGCCAAACCCGGTGCTGAATGTTCAGCAGAAGCGAGCTTAGGAGATCGTGTCGTATGGCGCAATCCGAAATCGCGCAGGCCGTGGCCGTGCCCCCGTCGCCAGCATGCGCGGAACATCCTGCAAACGAACCCACGGCAGGTTTCCAGTAAAAGAGCGCCCAGAGGGTGATTGTGGCGAGTGAAGACGTGGGGGGCAGATAAGCTTCATCGCAGTTCATTGAGGCAGCTCTTTTTGCTCAATGGGCTGCCAGCCGTCATCGCCAAACGAATGGGTGGCAGTTGTACGCGGGTTGGCGAACCGGAGCAAAAGGAACCCGGCAGACCCGAAGGTCTCCCACGCACAACCGCCATGACTGGGGTCGATGATCGTAGTGCACCTTTGGCTTCCAGGTCGCCAAACCCTGGGATCAAAAGATCGCAGCCTTCGGCCGCTCCTACGCAAGGAGGTGATTCGGGTCGGGAGGGGAGGCGGGCCTTTTCGCGAATATGCCCGCTCCCACAGGGATTTGCGGTGTTTATTCGGTTGGCGGGTTGAGCTTCGCTTCCATCTCGGCCACTTTTGCTTCGAGGCTTTCCAGGCGCGCCCGGGTCCGTGCCAGCACGACCATCTGGCTATCGAATTCTTCACGGCTCACCAGGTCCAGCTTGCTGAAGCCGCTCTGCAACAATGCCTTGAACTGGCTTTCGATTTCGCTTTTCGGCAATGGCGTGTCGCCGCTGAAAAGGCGCGAGGCGGTACCCGTGAGGGCGTCGAGGAAGTCTTTGGGCGCGAGCATGGGAAAGGTCCTGGAAACAATGGCGAGCAGTGTATCACGCAGTGTCTATAGTCAATCCCGAGCACGGGGATGCACGGTTTTCGCGCATGGGGACGAACGGCATCGCACCGTTGTTGTGCGTATACGTCGCATGTTTTTTGCCCATTCGGCTGCACGCCCGGCCAAGGGGTTGAATTCAGGCGCTTTTCAAGAGATGGCAAGCTTTCTGCTAAGAGCCTAGTAACCCATGCACTGATGCAGTCGCTGTGACGAATGCAGTGCGCCGGGCGAAACGGGGAAGTGTTTCGCCAGGAGCGGTTAACTGGCGTCGGACGGGCAGGTAGGGCCGACGATGCGTTACAAAGCCAGGCACTGCGCTTAGACTTGAGTCGGGTTTGTTTTCCTGGGGCAAGTCCACCAATTCGGGAGAGAGTTTTCATGAAGCTAGTCACTGCCATCATCAAGCCGTTCAAACTGGACGACGTGCGCGAGTCTTTGTCCGAGATCGGCGTGCAGGGCATTACCGTTACTGAGGTCAAAGGCTTCGGTCGGCAGAAGGGTCACACCGAGCTGTATCGCGGCGCGGAATACGTGGTCGATTTCCTGCCAAAGGTGAAGATCGATGTCGCCATTGACGACAAGGATCTTGATCGGGTTATCGAGGCGATAACCAAGGCAGCCAACACCGGCAAGATCGGTGACGGCAAGATCTTCGTGGTCAATCTGGAACAGGCGATTCGCATCCGTACCGGCGAAACCGATACCGACGCAATCTAAAAGCCGCCACAAACCCAACGCCCCAGGAGAAAACAATATGACTCTGCGTAAATTCGCAGGGCTAGGAGCCCTGTTGTCCCTCGTAATGCCCAGCCTGGCTATGGCGGCAGACGAAGTGGCGGCCCCAGTCCTCAATTCCGGCGACACCGCCTGGATGCTGACCTCTACAGCCCTCGTGCTGTTCATGACCATTCCCGGCCTCGCGCTGTTCTACGGCGGCATGGTTCGCTCCAAAAACATTCTTTCCGTGATGATGCAATGCTTCGCCATTACCGGTCTGATCAGCATCCTGTGGGTCATTTATGGCTACAGCATTGCGTTCGACACCACCGGCATGGAGCAGGGCGTCGTCAACTTCAACTCGTTCTTCGGCGGCATGGGCAAGGCGTTCCTCGCCGGTGTCACGCCATCGAGCCTGACCGGTCCTGCGGCGCTGTTCCCTGAGGCGGTGTTCATCACCTTCCAGATGACGTTCGCCATCATCACGCCTGCGTTGATCGTCGGTGCTTTTGCCGAGCGGATGAAATTCTCCGCCATGCTGATCTTCATGGGCATCTGGTTCACCCTGGTGTATGCACCGATCGCGCACATGGTCTGGTCCGGCAACGGCGGCCTGATGTGGGACTGGGGCGTGCTCGACTTCGCGGGCGGCACCGTGGTGCACATCAACGCCGGTGTGGCTGGCCTGATCTGCTGCCTGGTACTGGGCAAGCGCAAAGGTTTCCCGACCACGCCAATGGCTCCGCACAACCTCGGCTACACCCTGATGGGCGCTGCGATGCTGTGGGTCGGCTGGTTCGGCTTCAACGCCGGCTCTGCGGCTGCTGCCAACGGCACTGCGGGCATGGCGATGCTGGTTACCCAGATCGCTACCGCTGCCGCCGCCCTGGGCTGGATGTTTGCCGAGTGGGTCACCCACGGCAAGCCTAGCGCACTGGGTATTGCCTCGGGTGTCGTAGCCGGTCTGGTGGCTGTCACTCCGGCCGCTGGTACCGTGGGCCCGATGGGTGCCCTGGTGATCGGCCTGGCTGCAGGCGTGGTGTGCTTCTTCTGCGCTACCACCCTGAAACGCAAACTCGGCTACGACGACTCCCTGGACGCCTTTGGTGTGCACGGTATCGGCGGTATTCTCGGCGCGATCCTCACCGGTGTGTTCGCCGCACCGGCCCTGGGTGGTTTCGGCACTGTGACCGATATCGGCGCACAAGTCTGGATCCAGCTCAAAGGTGTAGGCTTCACAGTGATCTACACCGCGATCATCACCTACATCATCCTCAAGGTCCTGGACGCCGTCATGGGTCTGCGAGTGACTGAGGAAGAAGAGGCGGTGGGTATCGACCTGGCCCTGCACAACGAGCGTGGCTACAACTTGTAAGTTTTGCGCAAAAAATAATGCCCGGTTCGCCGGGCATTTTTTTGCCCCGGATTCGTCACTGGAAGGGAAGCTGAAAGGTTTTTTCCTCGAGCTTTGGCTACCTTTGTACCGAGCGATTTTGTGCGGCCAATGGCTTACAACAACGAAGGAATATTAGGGCCTTTGTTTTTTCCCAGAGCGCGCTAGAATGCGCCCCGAACGTGCGGAGAACTGTATGTGGCAACAGACTCTGATTACCTTGCGGGCGAGGCCCCGGGGCTTTCATCTGGTAACGGACGAGTTACTCGCCGGTTTGCCTGAACTCAGGGCATGCCGGGTCGGTCTGTTGCACTTGTGGCTGCAGCACACCTCGGCGTCGTTGACCATCAACGAGAACGCCGATCCGGCGGTACGTCGCGACTTCGAACGATTTTTCAATCGTCTGATCCCACAAGGAACAGACGGCTTTGAGCACAACGACGAAGGCCTGGACGACCTCCCGGCGCATTTCAAGGCCAGCGTGCTCGGCTGTCAGCTCAGTTTGCCGATTTCGGCAGGCCGACTGGCGTTGGGAACCTGGCAAGGCGTTTATCTGGGCGAGCACCGTGATCATGGCGGTGCTCGTAAAGTCCTCGCCACCTTGCATGGTGAAGGGGCATAAGCCATTGGTCATCAATGGCGGTTGAATTTTTTCTGGCAGCCGTCGACAGGCGGCAAAGCTGGGCTATAACTAATCTGCTTTTCGCAAGTCATGAGGTAGAACATGAGCGACGATGATCTGGAAAACGACGACCTCGAAGTAGGCGACGACGACGAAACCGAAGAAGGTCTGGAAGCAGCGGCGGAAGACGTCGCTGAAGACGACGGCGGTGAAACGCCCGTTCCGACCGCCAAAGGCAAGGCCAAGGCTGCGGTTTCGGTCGATGAGCTGCCGAGCGTCGAAGCGAAAAACAAAGAGCGCGATGCGCTCGCCAAAGCCATGGAAGAGTTCCTGGCCAAAGGCGGCAAGGTGCAGGAAGTGGAGGCCAATGTGGTCGCCGATCCTCCCAAGAAGCCTGACAACAAGTACGGCAGCCGGCCTATCTAGGCGCTTGCCCTTGCTTGCTGAAAAAGCCCGCCGTCGCTGCGGGCTTTTTCATGCCTGA
Source organism: Pseudomonas sp. TMW22090 (assembly GCF_022496665.1). Lineage (NCBI taxonomy): Bacteria > Pseudomonadati > Pseudomonadota > Gammaproteobacteria > Pseudomonadales > Pseudomonadaceae > Pseudomonas > Pseudomonas sp. TMW22090. The sequence goes on along the minus strand of NZ_SCFH01000003.1, from coordinate 398,280 downwards.
AAATCAAAAGCCGCGCCTCAAATTTTTGTCGCACTCCACCGCGCCAGCAACGCCGGCAACTCGGTCAGGCTGCGGATTTCGGCGTCCGGGGCCTTTTCGGCTTCCCACACCTTGCCCGCCGGGTTGAACCAGATGGCCCGCAGTCCTGCCTGTTGTGCTCCGGCAATGTCGTCGCCCGGATGATCGCCGATGTGCACGGCGGTCTGCGCCGTCGCACCTCCACGTTGAAGCGCCTCATGAAACAGGCGCGCGTCGGGCTTGGCGATGCCGATGTCCTCGGCACACAAGGCGAACTTGAAATAATCCGCCAGCCCCAGCCGTCGAACGTCGGCATTGCCGTTGGTCACGACCCCGAGGGCGTAGTGCCTGGCCAGCGTCTCCAGGGTCGGCGCTACTTCGGGGAAGATTTCCAGCTGATGGCGCGCATGCAGAAACACTTCAAAACTCTGGTCAGCCAGATCTGAGGCTTCTGCGTGGGTGTAGCCAGCGTCCTCCAGAGCATGGAACAGGACACGGCGGCGCAGGGCGCTGATGCGGTGCTTGAGGCCGGGTTCGTTGCCCAGGATGCGCTCGCGAATTGCCCACAAGTGCTCGACCGGTACGGCGCCCAGGTTCGGCGCGTGTTCGGTGAGCCATTGGCGCAACACGGCTTCGGCGCTGACAATCACCGGGGCGGTGTCCCACAGGGTGTCGTCGAGGTCGAAAGTGATCAATTGGATCGTCATGAATCATCGCCCTTAATGCGTTTGGCCCGTGGGTGGGCATTGTCGTAGACCGTCGCCAGGTGCTGGAAGTCCAGGTGGGTATAGATCTGGGTGGTCTTGATGTCCGAGTGGCCGAGTAGTTCCTGCACGGCGCGCAGGTCCTGCGAAGACTCCAGCAGGTGGCTGGCGAAGGAGTGCCGCAGCATGTGCGGATGCAGGTTCTGCCCCAACTCGCGTTCACCGGCGGCTTTCACCCGAACCTGAATCGCCCGTGGACCAAGGCGCCGGCCCTGTTGGCTGACAAACACCGCGTCATCTGCGGGGTTGGCCATGGCGCGCAATGGCAGCCACAACTCCAGCGCTTCACGGGCTTTCGCGCCGACGGGCAAGAGTCGGGTCTTGCTGCCTTTACCGAGCACCTGGACCATGCCGTCGGCCAGGTCCAGTTGATCGAGGTTGAGCCCGGTCAGCTCCGACAGCCGCAGGCCGGAGGAGTAGAACAACTCCAGGATCGCCTGATCGCGGCGTGCCAGAAAATCATCTTCCACCCCACCCTCGAGCAGTTGCAATGCCCGATCGGTGTCCAGGGTCTTGGGCAGGCGACGCTCGCCCTTGGGCGGTGCCAGGCCATTGGCCGGGTCGTGATCGCACAGCCCTTCGCGGTTCAGGTAGTGATAGAGCCCGCGCACTGCCGACAGCAGGCGCGCGAGGCTGCGGGATGATTGGCCCTGGGAGTGCAGGCGGGCGATCAGGCCTCGCAGGCGCTGGATGTCCAGGGCCGCCCAGCTGGCGATGTTCTGTTTGACGCACCAGCCCAGCACTTTGTCGAGGTCGCGACGATAGGCCTGCAACGTGTGAGGCGACACCTGCCGCTCACTGCGCAGGTGTTCGCAGTAAGCGTCCAGTTGTCGCTCCACGATCAGCGTACCGAGCGCAGCGGATTGTTGACCCGTGGCAGCACGCGGCCCATGACTTCGGCGATGTAGCTGAGGAACAGCGTTCCTACCGAGCTTTTGTAGTGCTGCGGATCACGGCTGGCGATGGCCAATACGCCGTGGATGCCTTGATGGCTGATCGCGACGACAGCGGTCGAACCGATCTGCTTGCGTTGCTCCTCGCCGAAGAGGAAATCCAGCTCGTGCTCACGCAGGCTGCCGGCGACGCTCTTGTCCTCGGACAGCAACCCACCGATGGCGGCCTGGGCGTCGGCATGGGTTACCCAGCGGCCGACCGGCATCGGGTTGTCACCGAGCAGGATCAGGCTGACAAAGGGCACCTGGAAGTCCTGGCGCAGGCTGTCCTCGACGCTGATCACCACATCCTCGAGGCTGGCAGCATCCATCAGGGCGAGAATCAGGCGCCGGGTCTTGTCGAAGAGACGATCATTGTCCCTGGCCACGTCCATCAAGTGCGACAGGCGATGTCGCAGTTCAATGTTGCGGTCGCGCAGAATGGTCATCTGGCGTTCGACCAGCGAGATGGTGTCGCCGCGCTGATGCGGAATGCGCAAGGCTGGGAGCAGTTCTTCGTGCTCGATGAAGAAATCCGGATGAGCCTCCAGGTACGCGGCAATTGCCGCCGCCTCAAGGCTTTCGGAAGGGGATTCGTCGGGCTGTAGGGCGGGTACCTGGGGCTTGTCGGTCATCGGATTGACTCACTCAAAGACGTACTTGTCCTTCGTAAACACGAACTGCCGGGCCGGTCATCATCACCGGTTGGCCAGGGCCTGCCCATTCAATGGACAGGCGCCCGCCGGGCAGGTCGATCAATAGCGGCGAATCCATCCACCCCTGGCTGATCGCGGCCACTGCGGCTGCGCAGGCACCGGTACCGCAGGCCTGGGTTTCCCCGACGCCGCGTTCCCAGACGCGCAGTTGCGCGCGGTTGCGGTCGATGACCTGGAGGAAGCCGACGTTTACCCGTGCCGGAAAGCGCGGGTGACGTTCGATCTTCGGTCCCAGTTCATGCACCGGTGCATTGTTGATATCGTTGACCCGCAGTACCGCATGGGGGTTGCCCATGGACACGGCGGCCAGGTCGACCTCGGTACCGTCCACTTCGATCTGGTAGCTGAGCGCCTGCTCAGGCGCTTCGAACGGGATGTCGGCCGGCACCAGGCGCGGCGCGCCCATGTTCACGCTGATCTGTCCGTCGCTGCGGATATCCAGTTCGATGATGCCGCTCTTGGTCTCGACGCGGATCTGCCGTTTTGCGGTCAGGCGTTTGTCGAGCACAAAGCGGGCGAAACAGCGCGCACCGTTGCCGCACTGTTCCACTTCGGAGCCGTCGGAGTTGAAGATCCGATAGCGGAAATCCACGTCCGGGTTGCTCGGGGCTTCGACGATCAGCAACTGGTCGAAACCGATGCCGGTGTGCCGGTCGCCCCATTGCTTGGCGTGCTTGGGCAAAATGTGCGCGTGCTGGCTGACCAGGTCGAGGACCATGAAATCGTTGCCCAGGCCGTGCATCTTGGTAAAACGCAGCAGCATGGTCTTACTCCGGCAGCAGGCTTTCGCCAGCGAACAACTCGGCTACCGTTTCACGGCGACGCACTTCAAATGCCTGATCACCGTCCACCAGCACTTCAGCGGCGCGGCCGCGAGTGTTGTAGTTGGAACTCATGACAAACCCATAGGCGCCCGCCGAATGTACGGCCAGCAGGTCACCTTCTTCCAGGGCCAGCTGACGATCCTTGGCCAGGAAGTCGCCGGTCTCGCAGATCGGCCCGACGATGTCGTAGGCGCGGCCAGCGGTGTCGCGCGGGCGCACTGCGGTGACGTCCATCCAGGCCTGGTACAGCGCCGGGCGGATCAGGTCATTCATGGCGGCATCGACGATGGCGAAGTCCTTGTGCTCGGTGTGCTTGAGGTACTCGACCTGGGTCAGCAGCACGCCGGCGTTGGCCACGATGAAGCGGCCCGGCTCGAACACCAGCGCCAGATCGCGGCCGTCCAGACGCTCGCGCACGGCCTTGATGTAGTCGGCAGCCAATGGCGGCTCTTCATCGCGATAACGCACACCCAGGCCACCACCGAGGTCGATGTGACGCAGGTAGATGCCACAATCGCCGAGACGGTCGACCAGGCCCAGCAGGCGATCGAGGGCGTCGATGAACGGCGGCAGGGTGGTCAGCTGGGAGCCGATGTGGCAATCGACGCCGACCACTTCCAGGTTTGGCAGTTGAGCGGCGCGGACATACACGTCTTCGGCGTCGGCGATGGCGATGCCGAATTTGTTTTCCTTCAGCCCTGTGGAGATGTAGGGATGAGTGCCGGCATCGACGTCCGGGTTGACGCGCAGCGAGATCGGCGCGCGAACGCCCAGCTCGGCTGCCACGACTTGCAGCCGTTCCAGCTCGTCGGTGGATTCGACGTTGAAGCAGTGCACGCCGACTTCCAGGGCGCGGCGCATATCGTCACGGGTCTTGCCGACTCCGGAGAACACGATCTTGTCAGCGCTGCCGCCAGCGGCCAGCACACGTTCCAGCTCACCACGGGAGACGATGTCGAAACCGGCGCCCAGACGCGCCAGGACATTCAGTACACCCAGGTTGGAGTTGGCCTTGACCGCAAAACACACCAGGTGTGGCGTGCCAGCCAGCGCGTCGGCGTAAGCCAGGTACTGGGCTTCGATGTGCGCGCGCGAGTAGACGTAAGTCGGCGTGCCAAAACGCTCGGCGATGGCGGACAGGGCAACACCTTCCGCGAACAGCTCACCGTCACGGTAGTTAAAAGCGTCCATGAGGTTCCCTTATTGGTAGACGTCGTGCTTGTGGGCTTTCGACGCAGGCTGCTGCTGCGACGACTTGGCCTGCTCGACAGGATCCTGGGAATCGTCAGGCAGGTACAGCGGGCCTTTTTGCCCACAGGCCGACAGCAGGCAGGCAACCGCAGCGAGCGCAGCAAGGGAAGAGATCAGGCGCTTCATGGCGAAATCCTTGAAAATGCTTTAATTGCGCCGGAGTATACCGGCCACCCGGCAGCTTGCCTATGCGACGGCCCTCCCGTCCGGCGGGGCTGTGCACGATCCACGGAACGGTGCCGCAATGCCTGTGGGAGCGGGCTTGCTCGCGAAAGCGGTGTGTCAGTCAACAAAGATATTGAATGGGCTGGCCCCTTCGCGGGCAAGCCCGCTCCCACGGGTACAGTGTTTTATGTACCTGAATCGACCCTTGATCGTTATCCTTTGCAATCACCGGGGCTCGCCCGTATCGTGCGGCGCTTGAGCGCGAGTAGACACTTTTTGAGGTTGCCGTAATGAGTTTGACCGAAGCCCGTTTCCACGATCTGGTCGATGCCACCCAGCAAACGCTGGAGGATATCTTTGACGACAGCGACCTGGACATCGATCTGGAGAGTTCGGCTGGCGTGTTGACCGTGAAGTTCGAAAACGGCAGCCAGTTGATCTTCAGCCGTCAGGAGCCGTTGCGTCAGCTGTGGCTGGCAGCGGTGTCCGGTGGGTTCCACTTCGACTACGACGAAGAGAGCGAGCGCTGGATGTGCGACAAGAGCGAAGAGCAGCTCGGCGAGATGCTCGAGCGCATCGTCAAGCAGCAGGCCGGTGCTGAATTCGATTTCGAAGGTTTGTAAAAAGTGGCCGAGCCTGCATCTGTTCGTCCGCCCAAGCCGCTCTACAGCAACGTCAGCGGGGCAGTCCCGTCGCCGTGCAGTGGAGTCTGCCGGCTGGACGAGCAAAAGGTTTGCCTGGGGTGTTTTCGCCACGTCGAAGATATCCGCGAATGGCGCTCGGCCGACGATGATCGCCGCCGGGTTATCTGCGCCCAGGCCTCAAATCGCAAAGCCACCACCAATATCCTGTAGGAGCTGCCGCAGGCCGCGATCTTTTGATTTTGTTCTTCAGCGAACTCAGTATCGCTAAAAATCAAGATCAAAAGATCGCAGCCTTCGGCAGCTCCTACGGGGGGCAAAGCCGTCCGCCGCCACTGGCTTGTATATTTATTGAGCTGTGATAGTGTCCGGGTACGCCTCAACCCATCGAGGCTCGTGAAAACCCCGCCTTTTTGTGGCGGGGTTTTGCTTTTTTCGTGCAGAAGAAAGGAGTCTGCCCTGATCATGACCGCACCTTCCATCACCCTTACCCGTCTGGACGTGCAACGTCTGGAGCGCCTGATCGACAGCCTGGATGACACGCTGCCGGGCGTTATCGCGCTGCAAACCGAACTGGATCGCGCCGATACCCTGGTCGGACACGAAGATGTGCCTGCCGACGTCGTGACCATGAGTTCCAAAGTGCATTGCCGGGAGGAAAGCAGCGGCAAGGACTACCACCTGACCCTGGTCTACCCCAAGGATGCGAACGCCGACGAAGGCAAGATTTCCATCCTGGCACCTGTCGGCAGCGCGCTGCTGGGTCTCAAGGTGGGTCAGCACATCGACTGGCCGGCACCGGGTGGCAAGACCCTGAAGCTGACCCTGCTGGAAGTTGAATCCCAACCTGCCAATGGCGGTGATTTCCCGGAGTAAGACTCCTCAGACCTGCTCGAGCGCCTCGTTCAAGGCGCGCTCCAGGTCGGCCTTGTAACCCAGGTACACATTGCTTGAGCGCTGATCATCACCGGCCAGGCCCGACAGGTCCAGATCGGTGATGTAGCACCGATAACGTTCGGGTTCCCGGCGTTGCTCGACGATTTCCCGGGCCACCACCCTGAACAGATGATCACCATGCTCCAACTCCGAAAACTCGCGCTGATTACAGTACAGGGTGACCTGCACCCTGTCGGCCCCGGCTTTGCCAACGATGGCTTGCACGTCATAGAACGGCTGGTTCGGCGCAAGCACCGGCGCCGGTCGGTTTTCGACCCGCCGAGCCCGCGCCGGGCCTGACGGTAACACCTGGTAATACTGTAGTTCGAGGCTCGACGGCTGTACGCCACTCATGGGCAGCAAGGCTTCGCGTCGAAACCCGATGGACTGAAGGAAACGCTGCAGTGGCACCAGCAGGCTTTGATCGTCGTGATAGGGCAGACGCTGCTGCCACAAGGCGTTGAACTCATCCAATACGTAGATATCTGCCTGGTCTTCATGGACCCGGTAGAACACCTGGATGCAGGCTGGCTGGCCCATTGGCAGGATCAGCGCCAGGTCATGGTCGGCAAGGGCCATGGGGTCCAGGTGCAGCGGGCTGTAGCTCGTCTGTTGCCTGGCAAGGTAGTCGACCAGTTCGGCCAGCGTGGCCAAGGCAACATGTTTGACCTGTCCCGGCACCAGCTCCAGCACGTGGTAGTGCTGCTGGACCTGAAGCAGGTAGCGATGATTGAGGCGGCTCAGCAGCAGGTCATGCGCACTGTCGATGATCTCTTCGACCCGCTGGGCGATGAACTGCGCGCGGTTGTGACAGAAGCAGCGCACGCGCAACCGGGGTTGCTGCCGGCCTTCCGGCAAATGGTTGAGGTAGTCGCACAGGCAGTCGAGCAAAGCGTGGGGACCGTCGAAACGGTTGACCAGCACTTCGTTCCAGCTGTTGAGCGTTACCTGATCCAGGGTCAGCACCAGGTTCTCCCGCACCCCGGCGTAGCTGAGGGAGTCGGTGCGTTCGGTGGTCATCAGGATATTGAGGTCGCGATGATGCTTGAGCGGATCCACTCCCACGTTAATCAGGAGTAACACTTCGCTCGGTACGGCGGCGCGCAGCAGCGGTTCTTCGGCGACGGCGGTCAGGGGCAGGGCGATGCTCTGTTGCAGGCTGCCGAGCAGGTTGAACAGCTCGAATTCGCTGAGGTCGCTGGCGCCCGGGTGCAGCGCCAGGCGCGTGCTGTTGTCGATCACGCCGTTGCGATGGCACCAGGTGAGCAATTCCAGCAAATGGCGGCTGCGCTTGATCGGCGCGAAATGCTCCCACTCGTGCGCCGCCAGGCTGCCGTTGTACAGGCCCCATTGGGATTGCCCCGTTTCCTTCTTGCCCGGTGCGAACACCAGCGTCAACGTGTCTTCGGCCAGGTCCGGAGCAATCCCCGGATTGATGAATTCGACCTTGTTCGACTTGCGCTCGAAGGCTGCATACAGCCGGCGCCCCAGCACATTAAGGTCGCGTTTGTTAATCAGGCTGGCGGTTTGTTCATCACGGGCGAAGCGGGTCAGGAAGCGATAGCTGTAGTTGAGTTCGCTGACCAGGGCGCGGCGTTCAGTGCCGACCTGGCGCACTTTCCACTGGCTGCGGCTGTCGAGCAGGGCCAGGTGCCGGTCGTCCCAGTTCCACTCATGGGCCAGGCGTTCGAGCAGAGAACGTTGCCAGCTGCGGGTGCGATTGTTGCTGGCGGTCAGCTTGCGGGCGACCTTCAGGTACAGCGCGCGACGCACCAGCTCCAGGCGCTCCGATTCCCCTCGGGCCTTCAGGTATTCCTCGATGCGCCGATAGACCACGACGTAGGGGTCGAGCTCGTCCAGGTCGAGCTGGTTGGCGAACACCGCTTGTTTGAAGCGCAGGCTGAGGCAATTGACCCTGGGATGTTCGCTGGCGTAAACCTCGATCAATAGCAGCTTGAGCACTGATTTGTAGGGCGAGTCGATGCCCTTGAACAACTGCCACAGGCCTGCGCCGATGAATTCGCCAGGCGGGATGTACGCCATATGACCCAGGTCCAGAGTCTCGTCGGCGCGGATGAAGCGCTTGGAGATCAGCGCGTGGGTATACCGTTCGTAGTTCACCTCTTCGTACACCGGCACCAGCCACCAGATGGGGGTGCGGCCGGCCAGCCAGATGGCGGTGCGATAGAACTCGTCCAGCAACAGGTAGTGCTGAGTGGTGCCGCAGTCTTGCGAGCTGAGCTGGTTATCCCGCTCGCCGCGAACAAAGCGCGCCGCGTCGATCAGGAAAAAGTGCGCCTCGGCCCCCTGGCTCGCGGCCCAGGTTTCCAGCAACTGACACTTCTTGCGCAGCTCGGCGAGTTCGTTCTCGCCCAGATCCGTTGCGTGGCACACCCAGACATCCATATCGCTCTGGTCCGCCTGGGCCAGGGTGCCGAGACTGCCCATCAGGAACAGGCCATGGATGGGGCGTGGCGGGTTGCTGCCGTGGCGCGGCTTGTAGGAAAACGATCGGGTCAGGCGCTGGGCATCGGCGAGGGTGGTGGCGTCCGGCTCGTAATTCGACAGCCCGGCCGGTGTATTGCCCGAGACGTAGCCGGGCAGCAGCGGATGATTGACGTGAAAGAACAGTGGCAGCAGCGTCAGCACAGCCTGCTGACGGCTCGACAGGCCTTCGAGCGCACGGGCGATACGGCCTTCGTTGAGCGTTAGAAAACGTGCGCGCAGCTGGCTGAGAACCTTGCGGTCAATGCCATCGTCCAGGTCGGGGCGGATTTCATGGTTGCGGGTCATGTCAGCTCAAACCGGCTCGGTAGGCACGGGCGCAGGAGATCTCGGGATAAGCGCAGTTTAGCGCCTCGGTCCCGGGACATTTAAGCTGATTTAGGTTTTCTGGCGTCAGATTTTTATCGTGCCGCGCCGACGTATGACAGAGGGTGCCCGCGGAAATCCCGTAACAGGGGTTTCCGTGGGCGATACAGTCACATTCAGGCTGTTTCTTCGACGTTCAGGATGGTCAGTAGTATTTGGATATTTTGTGCGGCGTCACGTCCGAGGCTGGTCAGATAACCGCCGTCAGGCTGATCGATCAGCTCTTTGTCGTACAGGCGCTTGGCAGCGGCAATGGCTTTTGGGGCAGCGGTCTGATGAATTTTCAAACCTTCCTGGGAACTGTCCAGGTTGAAGAGTGCGAGGATTTCCAGTTCGGCAACCAACTCAGGGGTAAGCGACATAAGGACTCCAGACTTTCTAGGAATTGGACGATAGCGCCCCTAAGGTGAGCCGAGTTGTGCGGCATGTCCAGTGCTTGCAGTGGGGTTTTTTTGCTGCGGGAGAGGCAATAGTGATATTGCGGATGCTTTTCTGTAGGAGCGAGCGTGTTCGCGAAGATCGTGAACGAAAACGCGGTTAGCCAGATGCTCAGCGGCGCTCTTGAGTTTTTCGCGAGCGAGCTCGCTCCTACAGTGGATTGGGTTATTTCTTTTCTGGTGGCAGCTCGGGCAGGGCGCGCAGGGCCGTTTCGTACCATTCGGTGTTGAACGCGCGGTCTTCTTCGAGGATTGCGTCAATTTCTACTGCCAGCACGTGGGCCATCAGGTTAAGAATTTCTTCGCGCTCGTAACCCACCAGTGTCAGCTTGTTGAAGGTGGCCTTGGCCGCAGGCGGGTTGTCGCTTTCAATCTGGTTTTCGATCGCTTCGACCAGAGTGTTCTCGGCGAATTCTTCTTCGTCGATCTCGATATCTGTTGGCTCGCTCATGGCAGGCTCCTCAAGTTAAGACGGCCAGTTTACCTGCATTCAGCGCTGTGATGCTGCTGGCAAGAACTGCAGGGGCGTTCTATAACTGGCGCTGCCAACCCCTGCACGGCCTGGAGGCTTTGTGATGCTCAAGCTTTACGGATTTTCTGTCAGCAACTATTACAACATGGTCAAACTGGCACTGCTGGAAAAGGGTCTGCCGTTTGAGGAAGTACCGTTTTATGCCGGCACCAGTGCCGAAGCCCTGGCGATCAGCCCGCGCGGCAAAGTGCCGGTGCTGGGCGTCGAGCAGGGGTTCGTCAATGAAACCGCGGTAATCCTCGAGTACATAGAGCAGAGCCAGGCGGGCAAGCCACTGCTGCCGAGCGATCCCTTCGAGCGGGCCCAGGTGTTGGCGCTGGCCAAGGAAATCGAGTTGTATATCGAATTGCCAGGCCGCGCGTGCTATCCCGAAGCATTTTTCGGCATGCCGGTAGCGGATGCGATCAAGGAAAAGACCAAGGCGGAGTTGCTGCTGGGGTTTGCCTCGCTGGGCAGGCACGCCAGGTTCGCTCCTTACGTAGCGGGTGACAGCCTGAGCGTGGCGGATCTGTATTTCCTGTACAGCGTGCCGCTGGCGTGCGCAGTGGCGAAGAAGCTATTCGACCTGGATTTGCTGGCGGAGCTGCCGGCGGCCAGGCTTCTGCTGGAGCGGCTGGAGCAGAATCCGCATGTGCAGCGGATTGCAAAGGACAAGGAAGCGGCCATGCCGGCGTTTATGGCGATGGTCGCGTCCAAGAGGTAGGTTTTGTAGCCCTTTGAAGTCAGTCATCGCGGGCGAGCCCGCTCCCACAAGGATCCCTGTTGGCCAACGATCTGTGGCCACCAGAGAAACCTGTGGGAGCTTGCCCGCGATGTTTCTAGCGGCTGGCGAGCAGTGCCTGGCCGCGAACCACAGCCTTTTTCACCTGCGCTGGTGCAGTCCCGCCGATATGGTCACGGGCATTCACCGAGCCTTCAAGGGTCAGCACCGCGAACACGTCCTGGTCGATCTGGTCGCTGAACTTGCGCAGCTCTTCCAGGCTCATTTCCGCCAGGTCCTTGCCACTTTCAACGCCGTATTTCACGGCATGGCCAACAATTTCGTGGCAGTCACGGAATGGCAGGCCACGACGGACCAGGTAGTCGGCCAGGTCAGTCGCAGTGGAAAACCCGCGCAGGGCCGCTTCGCGCATCATGGCGTGCTTGGGTTTGATCGCCGGGATCATGTCGGCGAACGCCCGCAGCGAGTCGCGCAAGGTGTCGGCGGCGTCGAATAGCGGTTCCTTGTCTTCCTGGTTGTCCTTGTTGTAGGCCAGGGGTTGGCCTTTCATCAGGGTCAGCAGGCCCATCAATGCGCCGAATACGCGGCCGGTCTTGCCGCGAACCAGTTCGGGCACGTCCGGGTTCTTCTTTTGCGGCATGATCGAGCTGCCGGTGCAGAAGCGGTCCGGCAGGTCGATGAACTGGAACTGCGCGCTGGTCCAAAGCACCAGTTCTTCGGAAAAGCGCGACAGGTGCATCATCGCGATACTGGCGGCCGAACAGAATTCGATGGCGAAGTCACGATCGGAAACGTTGTCCAGCGAATTACCGCCGACAGCGTCGAAATTCAGCAGCTGGGCGGTGTACTCGCGGTCGATCGGGTAGGTGGTGCCGGCCAGCGCGGCGCTGCCCAAGGGCATGCGGTTGGTGCGCTTGCGGCAGTCGACCAGGCGCTCGTAGTCACGGCTGAGCATTTCGAACCAGGCCAGCATGTGGTGCCCGAAAGTCACCGGCTGCGCGGTTTGCAGGTGGGTGAAGCCCGGCATGATGCTGTCGGCTTCGCGCTCGGCCTGCTCCAGCAGCCCTTGTTGCAGGCGGGTGATTTCGGCGAGGATCAGGTCGATCTCGTCACGCAGCCACAAGCGGATGTCGGTTGCGACCTGGTCGTTACGGCTGCGCCCGGTGTGCAGTTTTTTTCCGGTCACGCCGATGCGATCGGTCAGGCGCGCCTCGATGTTCATGTGCACGTCTTCGAGGTCAATGCGCCAGTCGAATTGTCCGGCCTCGATTTCACCCTGGATGGTGTTCAGGCCATCGATGATGCTGTCGCGTTCGGCGTCGGTCAGTACGCCGACCTTGGCCAGCATGGTGGCGTGGGCGATCGAGCCCATGATGTCGTGGCGATACAGGCGCTGGTCGAAGGTGACGGAGGCGGTGAAGCGGGCGACGAAGGCGTCGACGGGTTCACTGAAGCGGCCGCCCCAGGACTGATTGGTCTTGTCAGTGCTCATGAATTCGCTCGTATCGGGTGAAATAAAGTGACGTTGGAAGCTGTGGCGGATAATAACAGGGTTGCCAAGCCTGTCGCTGACACTGGTCGACAGGAATGATTTCAGAGGCTGCCGAGCCGGGGCCGGTCCGACTTTCAATAATTCGCACAACGATATTTTTCGATTGAGCAATATCGCGCCGGCAACCGTCTACAGTTGGACAGAGGGATCAGCGCACTTCCGGGCGCTGCAACTGGCTATAAAAAGAGGGGGTGTGCATATTGTGTATCAGCAAACCCTACGGCGATGCCTCGCCAACGCGGGCCTGGGCCGATAATTGCCCGGATGATGAAAATTTAGCCGTCGTTCCAGCGGCACTTTTTGGCCCTCGCGCTAGTCTTAGCGTGGATCGCGGTGACGGACGTCACTTCACCTGTCTACGCTATCCTTGTGCGAGACTCACGCAGGAATCCAGCGCAATATGAATGTCCTGATCGTTGATGACGAACCCTTGGCCCGCGAGCGCCTGAGCCGAATGGTTGGCGAACTCGAGGGATACAGCGTCCTGGAGCCTAGCGCCACGAACGGCGAAGAGGCGTTGGCACTGATCGACAGCCACAAGCCGGATATCGTGTTGCTCGATATCGGCATGCCAGGCCTTGATGGCCTGCAAGTGGCTGCAAGATTGTGCGAACGCGAAACCCCGCCCGCCGTGGTGTTTTGCACAGGGCCCGATGAATTTGCCGTGGAAGCCTTACAGGCCAGCGCCGTAGGCTATCTGGTGAAACCTGTGCGCACCGAACACTTGCAAGAAGCGTTAAAAAAAGCCGAGCGCCCCAATCGCGTCCAGCTCGCTGCACTCACCCGTCCTGCCGCCGAGACTGGCAGCGGCCCGCGAAGTCATATCAGCGCCCGAACCCGTAAGGGCATCGAGCTGATCCCGCTGGGCCAGGTGGTCTATTTTATCGCCGACCACAAATATGTGACGTTGCGCCACGAAGGCGGCGAAGTGCTGCTCGACGAGCCTCTCAAGGCGCTTGAGGATGAATTCGGCGACCGGTTCGTGCGTATCCATCGCAATGCGCTGGTGGCTCGCGAGCGAATTGAACGCCTGCAACGTACGCCTCTTGGGCATTTCCAGCTGTACCTCAAGGGCTTGAATGGTGATGCGCTGATCGTCAGTCGCCGCCATGTGGCGGGCGTGCGAAAAATGATGCAGCAGCTTTAACTCGCGGTTCACAGGCGTTTTGTCCAGCGGCTTGCAGGACATCCGAGGCCAGGGAGGCCACTACGTTTCTGATACAAGTCAAAGTGGATTTGGCTGAGCTGTTATTATCCGCCGTATCTATTCAGTACGGATTGATCCATGTCCTCTCGCGAAATCCGCATCGCCACCCGCAAAAGTGCTCTCGCCCTGTGGCAGGCCGAATATGTCAAAGCCCGCCTGGAACAGGCCCATCCGGGACTGCTGGTGACACTGGTGCCAATGGTCAGTCGCGGCGACAAGCTGCTCGACTCGCCGCTTTCGAAAATCGGTGGCAAAGGCCTGTTCGTCAAGGAACTGGAAACGGCGCTGCTGGAAAACGAAGCGGACATCGCCGTGCACTCAATGAAAGACGTGCCAATGGACTTCCCCGAAGGCCTGGGGCTGTTCTGCATCTGCGAGCGCGAAGACCCGCGCGACGCTTTCGTCTCTAACACCTACGCCAGCCTGGACGAACTGCCTGAGGGCAGCATCGTCGGTACCTCCAGCCTGCGTCGCCAGGCCCAGTTGCTGACTCGTCGCCCGGATCTGGAAATCCGTTTCCTGCGCGGCAACGTCAACACGCGACTTGCCAAGCTCGATGCAGGTGAATATGACGCGATCATCCTGGCAGCTGCCGGCCTGATTCGACTGGGCTTCGAAGACCGCATCACCTCGGCCATCAGCGTCGACGACAGCCTGCCTGCCGGCGGTCAGGGCGCAGTGGGCATCGAGTGCCGCAGCGTCGATACGCAAATCCACGCCTTGCTGGCGCCGTTGCACCATCAGGACACGGCTACCCGTGTCACCGCCGAGCGAGCCCTGAACAAGCATCTGAATGGCGGCTGCCAGGTGCCGATCGCCTGCTACGCCGTGCTTGAAGGCGAGCAGGTCTGGTTGCGCGGCCTGGTGGGTGACCCAAGCGGCGGCCTGTTGCTCAGCGCCGAGGCACGTGCACCACGCAGCGAGGCCGAGGCCCTTGGCGTGCAAGTGGCTGAAGACCTCCTGAGCCAGGGTGCCGATGACATCCTCAAGGCGGTCTATGGCGAGGCAGGTCACGAGTGACTTGCTGGCGCCTGTTGCTGACGCGTCCAGCCGATGAGTCGATGGCACTGGCTGGCGTGTTGATGGACGCGGGAGTTTTCAGCAGCAGCTTGCCGCTTTTGGACATAGAGCCTCTTCCCGTTTCTGCCAACATGCGCGAGGTGATCCAGAGGCTGGATCGCTTCGATGCGGTGATCGTGGTCAGCAAACCCGCCGCCAGGATCGCCGTCGAGTTGCTCAGCCAGTATTGGCCAGAGCCACCGGCCTTGAAGTGGTTCAGCGTCGGCGCAGCTACCGCGCAGATACTCGATAAGCATCGTCTGGACGTCAGCTTTCCCGAGCAGGGCGATGACAGCGAAGCATTGCTTGAGCATGACGCGTTTCGCCAGGCAATCGCCGGGCCTGCTTCGCGTGTGTTGATCATGCGCGGGGAGGGCGGGCGCGAGTTGCTCGCTGAGCGTTTGCGCGGGCTTGGTGCTAGTGTCGAGTATCTGCAGTTGTACCGTCGCGAATTGCCCCACTACCCGCCGGCAACGCTGCCTGAGCGGATCTGCGCGGAACGCTTGAACGGGCTGGTGGTCAGCAGTGGACAGGGTTTTGAGCACTTGCATCAATTGGCTGGCGATTCCTGGCCGCACTTGGCGCAGTTGCCGTTGTTTGTACCGAGCCCCCGGGTCGCCGAAATGGCACGTGCTGCCGGGGCGCAAATAGTTGTGGATTGTCGTGGCGCCAGTGCCGCGGCCTTGCTGACGGCGTTACGGGAGCATCCCGAACCCGTTCTCTAATGCAAAGGATGGATACGTGAGCGAAACAGCCTTGCCAAAAGATGACGTCCAGCCAGTGCTGCATGCCCCGGTTGAAGATCCGATTGATACCGTACCTCCTGCTCCCGTGCAGCGCCGTGGCAATGGCCTGGCAATCGTCGCGCTGTTGCTGGGTGCTACCGGCGTTGCTGTCGGTGGTTGGGGTGTCTGGCAGGTGCGTCACCTGCAGGCCAATAACCAGCAACAGCTGAGCCAGGTGCAGGCCTTGAACGATCAGGCGCAGAGCCTGAAACTCAATGAGCAACGCCTGAGCGCTCGGTTGGAGCAACTGCCCCCTGCTGATGAACTTGAAGCCCGCAGCCGCTTGGTGGCTCAGTTGCAAGGCGATCAGCAGCGCCTGAACCAGCGCCTGGAGACCATCCTCGGTGCCAGCCGCAAGGACTGGCGCCTGGCTGAGGCGGAGCATTTGTTGCGTCTCGCCAGCCTGCGCCTGTCTGCTTTGCAGGACATCAGCAGCGCTCAGGCCCTGGTCCAGGGTGCCGACGAAATTCTGCGCGAACAGAACGATCCGGGCTCCTTCGCTGCCCGCGAGCAAGTGGCCAAGACCCTGGTCGCGCTGCGCAGCACCGAGCAGCCGGACCGCACCGGACTGTTCCTGCGCCTGGGCGCATTGCGCGACCAGGTGATTAACCTCACCGAGCTGGCGCCGGAGTACAAGGACCGTGGCGAGTCGTTGCTGGGCCTGACCGCCGATGGCGATGGCGCAAGCCGCTGGGCTCAATGGTGGGACCAGATCTCGCGCTACATCCGCCTCGACTTCAACGCCGACAAGAATGTTCGCCCATTGCTGGCAGGCCAGAGCCTCAGCCAGGTGCGCCTGGCGCTTAGCCTGGCCCTGGAGCAAGCCCAGTGGGCTGCACTGAATGGTCAGGCCCCGGTGTACACCCAGGCCCTGGCCGAAGCCCGGGACATACTCAAGGGCAACTTCAACCCGGACAACCCGCAGAGCAAAGTGATGCTTGAGCAGGTGGGTGAGCTGAGCAAGCAGCCGGTGACCGTGGTGACCCCGGACCTCACTGGCGCACTGAGCGCGGTGCAAGGGTACCTGGAGCGACGCAACGTCAACGCCGAGGACTCCGTCAAGCCGATGGCCAAGCCTGCCGCTGACACCGCGCAGGAGGCCACGCCATGAAACGCCTGTATGTGATCGTGTTTCTGGTGATAGCAGCTGCGGCCGCGCTGGGCCTGGCGATTGCCGAGCATTCCGGCTACGTGCTGATCGCCTACAAGAGCTTTCGTTTCGAATCGAGCCTGTGGGCTACCCTCGCGCTGGTGGCCGTTTTGTGGCTGGTGATTTGGGGCATCAAGGCGCTGATCGAACTGGTGATGACATCCAGTGGCGTGGTCAATCCCTGGTCGCGACGCAATCGCAGTCGCCGCGTGCAGGTCGCGATCGAACATGGCCAGCTGGATCTGGCCGAGGGCCGCTGGGCCAGTGCGCAGCGTCACCTGCATCGAGCTGCGGAAGCCGAGCGCCAACCGCTGCTTTACTACCTCGGCGCTGCCCGCGCGGCCAACGAACAAGGCAAGTACGAAGAGAGCGACAACCTGCTCGAGCGGGCGCTCGAGCGCCAACCACAGGCCGAGCTGGCGATTGCCTTGAATCATGCGCAACTGCAGACCGATCGAGGCGACACCGAGGGTGCCCTGGCGACGCTTCAAGCCATGCACGAGCGCCATCCGCATAACGTGCAGACGTTGCGCCAGCTGCAACGCCTGCATCAACAACGGGGCGATTGGTCGGCAGTGATCCGGTTGTTGCCGGAATTGCGCAAGGACAAGGTACTGCCACCTGCCGAGCTGGCCGACCTGGAACGCCGTGCCTGGGGTGAGAACCTGTCCCTGGCAGCGCAGCGGGAAGAGGACGGCACTGTCGGCCTGCAGTCGCTCAACAGCGCCTGGCAGAAGCTGACATCGGCCCAGCGCCAGGAGCCGCAACTGGTGCTGGCCTACGCCGAGCAGCTGCGCCAACTGGGTGCCCAGGTGGAAGCGGAAGAGGTGCTGCGCACAGCGCTCAAGCGTGATTACAACAGCCACCTGGCGCGTCTTTACGGGCTCGTGCGCGGTAGCGACCCGGTGCGGCAGCTGCAAACTGCCGAGGGCTGGCTCAAGGATCATCCGGCCGATCCGAGCCTGCTCCTGACACTGGGCCGCCTGTGCCTGCAAAGCAGTTTATGGGGCAAGGCGCGAGACTATCTGGAGAGCAGCCTGCGAGTGCAGCGTAATCCGGAAGCCTGTGCAGAACTGGCGCGGTTGCTGGCGCAATTGGGTGATACCGAACGCAGCAATCAGCTGTTCCAGGAAGGGTTGGGCCTGCTGGACGAACGCTTGCTGGCGGCACCGTTACCCGTACCGATCCACGCTTGAGTTCGAAGTAGGGAGCTCGAGATGAGGGGGCTCGCTCCCTCGTCAAAAAGTACCCTGCTGCTGTCAGATTATTCCCCTCAATGTGCCGAGTCGGCTTATTCCTACAGACGGTTACGTCAGATCCTAGCGCATCTGTCGTGGTTTCCCACCCTCGCTGTGGAACTCTCCCTGCTGTAGTACCTTGAAAGATCCGCGCGCTTTCCTCTAACGTAATTGCCTGTCTCTTACTGTTACGGAAATGCCATGTCTTTGGCCCGCACACGCTCCTTGTTCTTCATGGTTTTCGTCGCAGGTGCCCTGGCGTTAGGCATTTCCTATTACCTGCAATACGCAGTCGGCCTCAGGCTGTGCGGCCTGTGCATCCTGCAGCGCGGCTGCCTGTGGTTGCTCACGGGGGTGTGCTTGTCTGCTTGCCTGCATGGCCCTGGCCGTGCGGGTACGCTGGTGTATGGGTTGCCGGTGTTGATCAGCAGTGTGGCGGGAACGGTTACGGCATGGCGTCAAGTCGTGCTGCAGAGCGATCCGCTGCATCACCTGTCCGACTGCTCCGCGAGCCTGGCTGATGCTTTTGCCAATACATCCTGGTCGGGCGCACTGAAGCAGATGTTCGAAGGTACTTTCGATTGTGCCGAGATTTCATGGACGCTGTTCGATCTGAGCATCCCGGAGTGGAGCCTGCTGTTCTTCTTTGCAGTGACAATTGTGGTTGTTTTTCAACCGCTCGGGCTTCTGTGGCGCACCTTTCGGCGACCACTCAGCGGCGAGTCGTCGCAGGGCAGTCTGGCGCGCGATTAAACACTTGTATGAACTTTATCTCCTGCGTACCTTGAAGCCACAGTCGCGCGGGCATAATCTGGCCCGCACGTGTCATTGGAATTATGTTGCTCGAATGACGCTCTGCCTGACCGATCCTTGACCTTCAAGTGCGTGACAGGTGTAGGGCAGCATGACCCACAAGGGAAGAGAGATCACCATGCTCGAAAGTTGTCAGAATGCTCAAGAACGATGGGGTGGAGTGCATCTGCTGATCGATCGCTGGTTGCAGGAGCGTCACGAACTGGTGCGGGCTTATGACGATCTCGGCGAAAAGCCCGAGGCGCTGAGCGAGAACCGCAAGCCTTTGCAGGAATTCTGCGGTGTGCTGGTCGATTACGTCTCAGCCGGGCATTTCGAGATCTACGAACAACTGACAGGGGAGGCCAAAGCCTTCAATGACAAGCGTGGGCTGGAACTGGCCGAGACCATTTACCCGCGAATCGACGTCATCACTGAGAAGCTGCTGGCGTTCAACGACCTGTGCGATGCAGGTCAGTGCGTGGCGGAGAAGTTCAAGGAGCTCGGTGGCTTGTTGCACGAGCGCTTCGAACTGGAAGACTGCCTGATCGAAGTGTTGCACACCGCGCACAAGGAAGAAGATCCGGTTCAGGCCTGAATTTCTTTGTGCAGTACCTTAAAAAACGGTGCGCTTGGCGCGCCGTTTTTTGTGCCCGGAATTCAGCCTTTCGCGTCGCGTAATTCCACCTCGAATACCAGGGGCGTGAAGGGCGCAATCAGGTCCCCGGCACCTTCGGCGCCATAGGCTTGCGCCGATGGAATCACCAGTCGCCATTTCGCGCCCACCGGCATGTTCTGCAGCGCCGTACGCCAGCCCGAGATCACGCTGTCCAGGCTGAACCATTGCGGCTGGCTGTTTTGATCGAACACCGTGCCGTCGGGGAGGCGTCCGATGTACAGCACCTGTACCTTGCCATTCGGACCGGCCTTTGCTCCGGCACCTGGCGTCAGTTCCGTCAGCAGGATGCCGTCCTCGATTTCCCGAGCGCCAGGTCGGGCCTTTTCCGCGGTGAGAAAACGCTGTTCTTTTTCGAGGGCAATTTCGCTTTGCGGCACTGTCGGTTGCTCGGCAATTTGCGCTTCATGTTCGGCCAGGATCTGCTCGATCTGTTCGTCTTTCAGTGCCAGGGGCTTGCCCTGATAAGCCTGCTGCAAACCGTCGAGCAGTGCCTGCACTTGAAGGTCAGGTACCTCCTGGCGCAGCCGTTCGCCGAGGCTCGCCCCCAGGCTGTAGGCGAGATTGTGAGCGTCGGTTTCGGTGGTTTTTTCCGCAGCCTGAGCCACTGAAAAAAACACGCACAACGATAAAAAAAGATAACGCGACATGGGCACTCTCCGGCCTGAGATGCGGCCGATTATGCCAGTGCGAATGCAATGAACGGTGAACTGCTTTCGGGCGGGAGCAGAAGTTTTGCTGTCAGGTGCAACGCAACGCTTTCGATACTGTCAACATGGCCTAGCGGCGGTGTCTGCAGAGGTCTAGTATGAGCCGCACCCACGTAAGCCAGGAGGTAAACCATGTCGGCCACCAAGAAGCCTGTAAATACTCCGTTGCACTTACTCCAACAATTGTCGGGCAGCTTGCTCGAGCATTTGGAAACTGCTTGTTCGCAAGCCTTGGCTGATGCTGAAAAACTGCTCGCCAAACTGGAAAAACAGCGCGGTAAAGCGCAGGAAAAATTGCACAAATCCCGTACCAAATTGCAGGACGCTGCGGCGGCCGGCAAGGCTAAGGCGCAAGCCAAGGCCAAGGATGGAGTCAAGGAACTTGAAGACCTGCTCGATGCCCTCAAGGATCGTCAATCCGAGACCCGCAACTACATCCTGCAACTCAAGCGTGATGCTCAGGAAAGCCTGAAACTGGCCCAGGGTGTCGGTCGTGTTCAAGAGGCTGTCGGCAAGGCGTTGTCCCTGCGTTCGGCCAAGCCTGCTGCGGCACCTGCCAAAAAAGCCGCAGCCAAATCGACAGCTGCAAAAGCACCCGCCAAGGCTGCTGCCAAACCAGCCGCGAAAGCACCGGTGAAAGTGGCTGCTAAAAAACCAGTGGCTGCCAGTGCTGCCAAGCCGGCTGCTAAATCGGCTGCGGCAAAACCAGTTGCCAAGCCAGCGGCCAAAACTGCTGCGGCAAAACCGGTAGCCAAGCCGGCGGCGAAAACCGCTGCAGCCAAACCTGCTGCTAAATCCGCAGCGGCAAAACCAGCTGCTGCAAAAGCGCCTGCCAAACCTGCCGCTAACAAACCGGCTGCAGCAAAAAGCGCAGCAGCCAAACCAGCTGCTAGAACTGCAGCCGCGAAGCCTGCTGCCAAACCTGCTGCAGCTAAACCGGCCGCGGCGAAACCTGCTGCCAAGCCGGCCGCCAAACCTGCTGCAAAAGTGGCGACCAAGCCTGCTGCCAAAACGGCCGCTGCGAAACCTGCTGCCGCTGCCAAGCCAGCCACCGCTGCAAAACCAGCTGCTGCCAAGCCAGCTGCGAAACCTGCAGCCAAGCCAGCGGTGAAAAAACCCGCCGCTGCGAAGCCGACTTCGACCCCTGCTGCCAAGCCGGCAGCGCCTGCATCATCGTCGAACTCAGGTCCGGCTTCGCCAACCACCGGCAGCACTTCGGCCCCTGCGGCGGCGCCAACGCCAGCTGCATCGTCGAACACAGGCACTACCCCAACCAGCGCTTCCTAAGTGCCGGTCACCGCGACGCGCAGCTGATGCAGCGCGTCGCGGCCAACGTTGGTGGTGTCCGCCGCGACACCTTCCAGCCAGGCCGTTGATCCGGCCTTGTCATTCTGCGGCCACTGCTGCGCGGTTTTTTCCAGTCGCGACAAAAGAATCCGCTCGCCTTCAAGTTCCAGCGCCTTGACTTTTTCCCGCAAGATATTGAGGTCTGTATCGTCAGCTGCGGCGGCTTTCCATTGGCCGCGTAATGCACGAAGGGGCTGAATCACGCCCGCATCCCAGCCTTCGACTACTTCCCGCAGTTGCAGCAATCGCAGTTCGTTAAAGACTACCCCTCGGTGTTCCAGCCACAATCCGCACAGCAGCAGGCACACGTTCGTGCCCGCCGATTGCAGTTGCAGGCACGCCCGCTCAGCGCCGGGCCTCGCGTAAGCGTCAAGGGAAAAGCTCCACAGGTCAGAGGACATAGTGCTACTCGCGCCAGTTGCGAGCGAAGCTGGTAGACTCCGCCGCCATTATGATTCGACTTCAGAACCTGACTTTACAGCGTGGCCCGCAACGTCTGCTAGAAGACGCCGAGCTGACCCTGCACGCCGGCCACAAAGCCGGCCTCATTGGTGCCAATGGCGCCGGCAAATCGAGCCTGTTCGCCCTGCTTCGGGGTGAGCTGCACCCGGACTCGGGTGACTGCTTCCTGCCGGCCGACTGGCGCATCGCCCACATGCGCCAGGAAATCGAGACGCTCGAACGCATTGCGGTCGACTACGTGCTCGATGGCGACCTTCGCCTGCGTGAGGTGCAACATGACCTGGCGGCGGCGGAAGCGGCGCACGACGGTGCCGCTCAGGCCCGCCTGCACTCTGAACTCGACAGCGCCGATGGCTACACCGCTGATGCCCGGGCTCGCAAGCTGCTGGCCGGCCTGGGGTTCACCAACGAACAGATGGATCGTCAGGTCGGGGATTTCTCCGGTGGCTGGCGGATGCGCCTGAACCTGGCGCAGGCACTGATGTGCCCCTCGGACTTATTGCTGCTCGACGAACCCACCAACCACTTGGACCTCGACGCCATCATCTGGCTTGAGGAGTGGCTGAAAAGTTATCCGGGCACCTTGTTGCTGATCTCCCACGACCGGGATTTCCTCGATGCGGTGGTCGACCACGTGGCCCACGTCGACCAGCGCAAAATCACGCTGTATCGCGGTGGCTACACCGCGTTCGAGCGTGCCCGTGCCGAACGCCTGGCCCAACAGCAACAGGCCTACGAGAAGCAGCAGGCGCAGCGAGCGCATATGGAAAGCTACATCGCGCGCTTCAAGGCCCAGGCCACCAAGGCCCGTCAGGCCCAAAGCCGGATCAAGGCGCTGGAGCGGATGGAAGAGTTGTCTGCGGCCCATGTCGATTCGCCGTTCGACTTCGTCTTCCGCGAATCGACGAAGATTTCCAGCCCGCTGATCGACCTGTCCGATGCCCGTTTGGGCTACGGCGAGAAAACCGTGCTGGAGAAGGTCAAGCTGCAACTGACCCCTGGCGCACGGATCGGTTTGCTCGGCCCTAATGGTGCCGGTAAGTCGACCCTGATCAAGAACCTTGCGGGTGAGCTGGAGCCCTTGGCCGGTCGACTGACCCGTGGCGAAAACACGGTCGTTGGTTACTTTGCCCAGCATCAGCTTGACTCCCTGGACTCCAAGGCCAGCCCGTTGCTGCACTTGCAGCGCCTGGCGCCTACCGAGCGCGAACAGACGTTGCGGGACTTCCTCGGGGGGTTCGACTTCCGCGGTGCGCGCATCGACGAGCCGGTGCTGAATTTCTCCGGGGGCGAGAAAGCGCGCCTGGCCTTGGCATTGATCGCCTGGGACCGGCCGAACCTGCTGCTGCTCGACGAACCCACCAACCACCTTGACCTGGAAATGCGCCTGGCGCTGACCATGGCCTTGCAGGAATTCACTGGTGCGGTCCTGGTGGTCTCCCACGACCGCCACCTGCTCAAAAGCACCACTGACAATTTCTACCTGGTCGCCGATGGCAAGGTCGAGGAGTTCGACGGCGATCTGGACGACTACACCCGTTGGCTGGTGGAGTATCGCCAGCGCAATGCGCCGGTCAGCAACACGCCGGTCAATCCGGACAAGACCGACAAGAAAGCCCAGCGCCAGGCCGCCGCTGCCTTGCGCCAGCAGTTGGCGCCGCACAAGCGCGAGGCCGACAAGCTCGAAGCCGAACTGGGCAAGCTGCACGAAAAGCTGGCCAAAATCGACGTGAGCCTGGGCGACAGCGATATCTACGAGCCGGCCCGCAAGAACGATTTGCGTGACCTGCTGGCCGAACAGGCAAAGCTGAAAGTGCGTGAAGCCGAGCTCGAGGAGTCCTGGATGGAAGCCCTCGAGTTGCTCGAAAGCATGCAGGCGGAGCTGGAGGCGTTGTCCTGATGGAGGCCTTCAGGCTGCCGCTGTCTGCCATGTGGATAGAGCCGCTGTGGCTGGTGCTGCAGATCCTGCTGATTTTGCTCGCGGGTTACATCGCCCAGCGCTTTGTTGCCAAATGCCTGAACCGCCTGGGGGAGCGTTATCCGTTTCCCCCTCAGCTGCTGCTGCCGCTGCGAGGCGGCCTGCGCTGGCTGATCATGGGCAGTGCGCTGATTTTCGTGCTGGAGCGCCTGGGCGTGTCCGCGACAGTGCTGTGGACAGCATTGTCCGGTTTTGTTGCGGTCGCGGCGGTGGCGTTCTTCGCCATGTGGAGCGTGCTGTCCAACTTGCTGTGCGCGATCCTGATCTTCACCGTGGGGCCGTTTCGCATTGGCGACGTGGTCGAACTGGTCGATACCACCGACAAGCCGGGCGTGAAGGGGCGGGTGATCGCGATCAATCTGCTCTACACCACCTTGATCGAGGCCGAAGAGCTGGGCACCGGCAGTGCCATGGTGCAAGTGCCCAACAGCCTGTTCTTCCAGCGTTCGGTTCGGCGGTGGCGGGGGAGTGATGTGTTTCCTTCGAGCGGGTTCGAGAAGTAATCCTCAAGATCACAGCCTTCGGCACCTCCTACAGGAGGCGCGTTTCCATGCAGGAGCTGTCGGAGGCTGCGATCTTTTGCTTTTCCCCCCGAGCCGCATTAGCTTAGAGACCTGTCAAAAGAGTCTCGGTCGAGGTGTGCAATGGAGCTTCAAACATGGCTGGCGTTCTTTGCCGCCTGCTGGGTGATCAGCCTGTCTCCCGGTGCCGGCGCCATTGCGTCGATGTCCAGTGGTCTGCAATACGGTTTCTGGCGCGGTTACTGGAACGCCCTGGGCCTGCAGATCGGCCTGGCGGTGCAGATTGCCATTGTGGGTGCCGGTGTTGGCGCGATCCTCACAGCGTCGGCCACAGCCTTCCATGCGATCAAGTGGTTTGGCGTCGCCTACCTGGTATTCCTCGCGATCAAGCAATGGCGCGCATTGCCCAATGACATGAGCGACGATGCCGCAGTGCGCCAGATCGGCAAGCCGATGGCCCTGGTGTTCCGTGGTTTCCTGGTCAACATCAGCAACCCCAAGGCCCTGGTGTTCATGCTGGCGGTGCTGCCGCAGTTCATCGACCCCCATGCGCCACTGCTGATCCAGTATTTAGTGATCGGCGCCACCATGGTCTGCGTCGACCTGATCGTCATGGCCGGTTACACCGGCCTGGCGTCCAAGGTGCTGCGCATGTTGCGTACTCCCCAGCAGCAGAAACGCATGAACCGCACGTTTGCCGGTTTGTTTATCGGCGCGGCAGCGTTCATGGCGACGTTGCGCAAAGCCGCAGCGTAAAGCCCCGATGCTGGAAAAAAAGCGACCTGCGGGTCGCTTTTTTGTTGAATGCCCATCCGTATAACCCGAAGCCGAAAGCTGATTACCGCACGGTGCGCGGGACAAGCAATCGCAAAATAACCAGACAATCGGCATCGAGCCTGCGAACAACGCTTGAGTGAATCTCATTCGAAGTGAACAATATGTAACTTCGTATTTCCTACTGAGATTCATTCATGATTGCCCCGTCGCGATTCCTGGCCTGGCTGTTAATCCCCTTGGCAGCCTTATGCAGCACCAGACTGCTGGCCGACCCCGTGGACGGCGCCCCACAGGCGCTGCATGGGCTCGATTACATCGCAGCGGATTACCCGCAGACGGTGCAGGCAGGCAGGGTGGTCAAGGAGTCCGGTTATCGAGATCAGCTCGATTCGCTCCAGGCCGTGCAAGGCCTGATCAGTGCAATGCCGGCCAAACCGGAGCAAGCCGCTTTGCTGCAGGGCGTCAATTCGCTGCGCAACGCCATTACCGAGCGTCAGGATGGCACCGACGTGGCTCGTCAGTCCCGGCAGCTCGCGGCAAAGCTGGCAGTGGCCTATGAAATCAGCCAGGCACCGATCATTACCCCCGATCCGACCCGAGGTGCGCCGTTGTACGCCCAGCATTGCTCGGTGTGCCATGGTGATGCGGGAGCCGGCGATGGCCCGGCAGGCGTCGGCCTGACACCGCCACCGTCGAATCTGCGCGACAGCGTGCGCATGGATCACCTGAGCCTCTATGCGATCTATAGCACCCTGGGCCTGGGTATCGAGGGCACCGACATGCCAGCGTTCGCCGATCAACTGGATGATCGCCAGCGCTGGGACCTGGCCACCTACATTGCCAGCTTCAGCGCCGCCCCGGATGCTGGCGCTGTTGAAAAGACCTACAACATTGCCGACCTCGCCCGTCAGACGCCTGCCGAAGTGCAGGCTGGCGAAGGTCCGCAGGCCGCCGCGGCCTATCGTGCGCAGCGCGCTCAGCCGCCGCAGGTCAAACGTGGCCCGGCGCAACTGCTCGATTACACCGCAGCCACGCTGGACAAGAGCATCGCTGCCTACCGGGCCGGGGATCACGATCAGGCCTATGACTTGTCGGTGGCGGCGTACCTGGAAGGGTTTGAGCTGGTCGAGAGCTCCCTGGACAACGTCGACGCCAATGTACGCAAAGACACCGAAAAATCCCTGATGGCCTACCGCCAGTCCCTGCAGGATGGCTTGCCGGTGGCCCAGGCCCAGCAGCGCCTGGATACTGCGAAAGGTAAATTGAAAGAGTCTGCCGGCCTGTTGGGCAGCGATGGCTTGAGCTGGTCCCTGAGCTACATTTCCGGGTTGTTGATTTTGCTGCGCGAAGGTCTGGAAGCGATTCTGGTGCTGGCGGCGATCCTCGCATTCCTGCGCAACACCGGCCAGCAATCTGCGGTACGCAGCGTTAACGTCGGTTGGGGCCTGGCGCTGCTGGCCGGCCTTGCCACCTGGGGCCTGGCCGCCTACGTTATCGACGTCAGCGGCTCGCAGCGCGAGTTGCTTGAAGGTGCCACCGCGCTGTTCGCCAGCGTGATGGTGCTGTGGCTCGGGGTGTGGATGCACGATCGTCGCCACGCCGCGGCCTGGCAGAATTACATCAAGAGCAGCCTGGTGGGCGGCGGCGGACGGTTCGGGTTTGCAACCCTGGCGTTCTTCTCGGTTTATCGTGAGTTGTTCGAAGTGATCCTGTTCTACGAGACCCTGTGGCTGCAGGCGGGTCCTGCCGGGCATAACGCAGTGCTCGCAGGCGGTGCCACTGCGCTGGTATTGCTGGTGGGGCTGGCCTGGGTGATCCTGCGCGGCTCGGCCAAGCTGCCGCTGTCGTTGTTCTTCAGCATCAACGCCGCGTTGTTGTGCGCGCTATCGGTGGTGTTTGCCGGTCATGGGGTCAAGGCATTGCAGGAGGCGGGGATTTTCGGCACGCGTCCGGTGCCATTCTTCGAATTCGACTGGCTGGGCATTCACGCGGATGCCTACTCGTTAAGTGCCCAGATGGTGGCGATTATCGCGATAATCGTGCTGTATGGGCGTAGCTGGTTGGCGCAGAAGCGTCGGGTTCAGGTTTCCTGACCCGAGTAAACTTGGAAAGATCGTAGCCTGCGGCAGCTCCTACAGGGAGTAGGCATGTCGATGCCGGCTGCGATCTGTTCGGTTTTTCAGAGGAAATGTGATGCGCGTTTGGATAGATGCCGACGCCTGCCCACGGGCGGCCAAGGACCTGGTAGTGAAGTTCGCTCTCAAGCGCCAGTTTGAAGTGGTGCTGGTGGCCGGCCAACCGCAAATCAAGCCGGGCCTGTCACTGGTGAAATTGATCGTGGTGCCCAGCGGCCCGGATGCAGCGGACGATTATCTGGTGGAACACGCAGTGCCGGGCGAGCTGGTGATTTGCAGTGACGTACCGCTGGCCGACCGATTGGTGAAGAACGGCGTCACCGTGCTGGATCCGCGAGGCAAGGAGTTTGACGCGCAGAACATGGGCGACCGGCTGGCTGTACGTAACCTGTTCACCGACCTGCGTGAACAAGGCCAGATGAGCGGGGGGCCAGCGCCCTTTGGCGAACGTGAGAAGCAAGCGTTCGCCAATTCGCTGGACCGTATCCTGACTCGACTGTCCCGCAAGCCCTGAGCCCACCTCCAACCTGAGACGAAATCCTGTGAGCGGCCCCCTGTGGAAGCGAGCCTGCTCGCGATGACACCGGCACAGTCAACATCGCTTGCGGCGGCCACTCCGCTATCGCGAGCAGGGTCGCTTCCACACTGCCCATGCCCACACTCATGCCTGCATCACACGTCGTTTTCGTGAGTCAGTTCGAGCACGCGATCCACCAGTTTGTTAATCCCTGAGGCCGCTTCACTGATCGACTGCGCCAGCATGTACGCTGGCGTGCTCACCAGTTTGCGCGCCTTGTCTTCGACAATGTCGGTGACCGCGCACTCGGCATGGGTCGCCCCCATCTTGTTCATGGCCGCGGCGGTATCGGCATCGTTGCCGATGGTGCAGGTCACACCTGGGCCGTAGATCTTCGCCGCCAGGGCGGGCGAGATGCAGATCAGCCCGACTGGCTTGCCTGCTTCGGCAAAGGCTTCAGTCAGCGCCAGGACGTCAGGTTGCACGGTACAGCCGGCACCTTCGATGGCGAAGTTCGACAGGTTCTTCGCCGCACCGAACCCGCCAGGCACGATCAGCGCATCGAAGTCCTCGACGCTGGCCTCGCGGATGTCCTTGATGTTCCCACGGGCGATCCGCGCCGATTCAACCAGCACGTTACGCGACTCGGGCATTTCCTCGCCCGTGAGGTGGTTGATCACATGCAACTGCGAGATATTGGGGGCGAAACACTGCACCTGAGCGCCACGCTGGTCCAGCCGCAACAGGGTGATCACGCTCTCGTGGACCTCGGCACCGTCGTAGACGCCACAACCGGAAAGGATCACTGCGATTTTTTTGCTCATGGGCTTTTCTCCTTGTTCATGGCGTTAAATGTCCACTAATTCGCCACTCGTTGCCATAGGGATAATGTGCGGTAACAACCAGGGCGCGCCGCCCCAACATGGGGCTGGCCCGGAGCAGAAGGCTTTCTAAATGGATCGCAACGAAGCCAGGGTGTTCATTATTTGCGAGCGTCTGTCACGCGGCGTGGCGACGCGCGCAGGGGGGCGACGTGCGGGGGGCGCATCGGGTGAGCAGGAGCGGTCTCTACGGGGTGCAGGGACCGTTTTATTCGGTGGGCGTCTTGGGCGCTGCGGCCTTGGCCTGTTCAGCTTTCAATGCCTGCTCGTCGGCATAGACTTTTTTTGCCAGCTGGGCGTTCTTGAAGCGCCGGCGCAGCCACAGGCCCACGCCCAGGACCAGCAGGGCGCCCAGCACCCATAGCTCGTACTTCTTGACGCTGCCAAGCATGCCTTCCAACACGGCACCAAAATGATACGCGGCCGCCGCCAGTGCCGAAGCCCAGATCGCCGCGCCAATCCCGTTCAGCAACAGATAACGTCCCGGTGGATAGCCCGACAGACCGATCGCCACGGGCATTACCGTGCGTAACCCGTAGACGAAGCGGAAGCTCAGGACCCAGATGTCCGGGTGCTTGCGGATGTGTTCCAGCGCCCGATCGCCCATCAACTGCCAGCGCGGCTTGCGCGCCAGCAATTTGCGCCCGTGCTTGCGGCCAAGGAAATACCACAGCTGATCGCCCGCATAACTGCCACAGAACGCGACTATGGTGACGATCTTGATGTCCATGTAACCGCGGAACGCAAGGAAGCCCGCGAGTACCAGAATGGTTTCGCCTTCGAAGAACGTGCCGAGAAAGAGGGCGAAATACCCGAATTCCTGAAGAAATTGCTGGAGCATTGTCTGGGTGCTGGCGAAATGAACGCGCAGCCTAACCCTTCGGGCACATTCATGAAAGTGTCCAAATGTGTCTCGACGTGAACATTTCCTGCAAGGACAATGGAATGCGACTACCTGTCACAGGTGTGCACATAACTGTAATACGACGGTCATAATGGCAGCTTATAACTGTCACGCTCGCCCGCCAGCGCGGGCTCAGGAGTCTGCCGTGAGCTTTACCCCCGCCAACCGCCTGTTCCCAGCCACCCGTCTGCGACGCAATCGTCGTGATGATTTCTCGCGCCGCCTGGTTCGTGAAAACGTCCTCAGCGTCGACGATCTGATCCTGCCGGTATTTGTACTGGACGGTGAGAATCGTCGCGAAGCGGTGGCGTCAATGCCGGGCGTCGAGCGCCTGACCATTGATCTGTTGCTTGAAGAGGCCGCCAAGTGGGTCGAGCTGGGTATTCCCGCGCTGGCGTTGTTCCCCGTGACGCCGGCGGAGCTCAAGTCGCTGGACGCGGCCGAAGCCTGGAACCCGAATGGCATTGCCCAGCGCGCCACCCGCGCATTACGTGCGCAGTTCCCCGAGCTGGGTGTGATCACCGACGTTGCCCTGGATCCGTTCACTACCCACGGCCAGGACGGTATTCTCGATGAAGAAGGCTATGTGCAGAACGACATTACCGTCGATGCACTGGTCCGCCAGGCCCTGTCCCATGCCGAAGCCGGCGCCCAGGTGGTGGCGCCGTCCGATATGATGGACGGGCGCATCCAGGCGATCCGCGAGGCGCTGGAGCTGGCCGGTCACGTTAACGTGCGAATCATGGCCTACTCGGCAAAATACGCTAGCGCCTATTACGGTCCCTTCCGCGATGCGGTGGGTTCGGCGCTGAACCTGGGCAAGGCCAACAAGGCTTCCTACCAGATGGACCCGGCCAACAGCAACGAGGCGCTGCACGAAGTGGCGGCGGACTTGTCAGAAGGCGCGGACATGGTCATGGTCAAGCCAGGCATGCCGTATCTGGACATCCTGTGGCGGGTCAAAGAAGAATTCAAAGTGCCGACGTTTGTTTATCAAGTCAGCGGCGAATACGCCATGCACATGGCGGCGATCCAGAATGGCTGGTTGAGCGAAGGGGTGATACTCGAATCCCTGACCGCTTTTAAACGCGCAGGCGCCGACGGCATCCTGACCTACTTTGCCGTCCGTGCCGCTCAATTGTTACGAGAGCAAAAATAGCCCTCCCAGGAACATTCCATGAATACCGAAGGACTCACTGAAGTTGCCGTAAAAGAGGCTCAACCCGTGGTGGAGCAAGTCGCCGAAACACCGCCGGAGCTGGAGCCAGCGCCACCCGCAGTGGTCGTCGAAGCCGCGGTGGCGGCACCGGCGATTGCCATTCCCGGCCTGGATGACAGCAGCCTGTACATCCATCGCGAGCTTTCGCAGCTGCAGTTCAACATTCGCGTGCTGGAACAGGCACTGGATGAGTCCTACCCGTTGCTGGAGCGGCTGAAGTTCCTGCTGATCTTCTCCAGCAACCTGGACGAGTTCTTCGAGATTCGTGTGGCCGGCCTGAAGAAGCAGATCACCTTCGCCCGTGAGCAGGCGGGCGCCGATGGCCTGCAACCGCATCAGGCCCTGGCACGCATCAGCGAGCTGGTGCATGGTCATGTCGACCGCCAGTACGCCATTCTCAACGATATTCTGCTGCCGGAGCTGGAGAAACATCAGGTCCGCTTCATCCGTCGCCGTCACTGGACCACCAAGATCAAGACCTGGGTGCGCCGGTTCTTCCGCGACGAGATTGCGCCGATCATCACGCCGATCGGCCTTGACCCGACTCACCCGTTCCCGTTGCTGGTGAACAAGAGTCTGAACTTCATCGTCGAACTGGAAGGCATCGATGCGTTTGGCCGCGACTCTGGCCTGGCGATCATCCCTGCTCCGCGCCTGCTGCCGCGAGTGATCAAGGTGCCGGAGGAGGTGGGCGGCTCCGGTGACAACTATGTGTTCCTGTCGTCGATGATCCACGCGCACGCCGATGACCTGTTCCAGGGCATGAAGGTCAAGGGCTGCTATCAGTTCCGCCTGACCCGTAACGCCGACCTGGCGGTCGACACTGAAGACGTTGAAGACCTGGCCCGCGCGCTGCGTGGCGAGCTGTTCTCCCGTCGTTATGGCGATGCGGTGCGACTGGAAGTGGCTGACACTTGCCCCAAGCACCTCTCCGACTACCTGCTCAAGCAGTTCAATCTGCACGAGACCGAGCTGTATCAGGTCAACGGGCCGGTCAACCTGACCCGTTTGTTCAGCATCACCGGCCTCGACAGCCAGCGCGAGCTGCAATACCTGCCATTCACCCCGCAGATTCCGAAACTGCTGCAGAACAGCGAGAACATCTTCAGCGTGATCAGCAAGCAGGACATCCTGTTGCTGCACCCGTTCGAGTCGTTCACCCCGGTGGTCGACCTGTTGCGCCAGGCCGCGAAAGACCCGCATGTATTGGCCGTGCGCCAGACGCTGTACCGCTCCGGTGCCAACTCGGAAATCGTCGACGCGCTGGTGGATGCTGCCCGTAACGGCAAGGAAGTCACCGCGGTGATCGAATTGCGCGCGCGGTTCGATGAAGAGTCCAACCTGCAACTGGCCAGCCGCCTGCAAGCGGCCGGTGCAGTGGTGATCTACGGCGTGGTGGGGTTCAAGACCCACGCCAAGATGATGCTGATCCTGCGTCGCGAGGCCGGGGAGATCGTGCGGTACGCTCACTTGGGCACCGGCAACTACCACGCAGCCAACGCCCGTCTGTACACCGACTACAGCTTGCTGACCTCCGACGATGCGTTGTGCGAGGACGTGGGCAAGCTGTTCAGTCAGTTGATCGGCATGGGCAAGACCCTGCGCATGAAGAAACTGCTGCATGCGCCGTTCACCCTGAAAAAGGGCATGCTCGACATGATTGCCCGGGAAACGCAGTTCGCCCTGGAAGGCAAGCCGGCACACATCATTGCCAAGTTCAACTCGCTGACTGATCCGAAGATCATTCGCGCGCTGTACAAGGCCAGTCAGTCCGGGGTGCGCATCGACCTGGTCGTGCGCGGCATGTGCTGCCTGCGCCCGGGCATCGCCGGGGTTTCGCACAACATCCATGTGCGCTCGATCATCGGGCGCTTCCTGGAGCATACGCGGGTGTTCTACTTCCTCAATGGCGGGGAAGAGCAGATGTTCCTCTCCAGCGCCGACTGGATGGAGCGCAACCTCGAC
Organism: Pseudomonas sp. TMW22090; assembly: GCF_022496665.1. Classification (NCBI taxonomy): domain Bacteria; kingdom Pseudomonadati; phylum Pseudomonadota; class Gammaproteobacteria; order Pseudomonadales; family Pseudomonadaceae; genus Pseudomonas; species Pseudomonas sp. TMW22090. The sequence goes on along the minus strand of NZ_SCFH01000003.1, from coordinate 365,597 downwards.
AAGCGGGTCGAGACTTGCTTCCCGGTAGAAGGCAAGAAGCTGATTATGCGGGTCAAGAAAGAGCTGGAGCTGTACCTGACTGACAACACCCACAGCTGGAGCTTGCAGTCGGACGGCCGTTACATCCGCAACACGCCTACCGGCAACCAGAACCCGCGCAGTGCGCAGGCGACGTTGCTGGAGCGGTTGGGCAGCCCGATCCTGGCAGTGCGTTAAGCCTCAAGGGGCATAAAAAATGGCGATCCCTGCGGATCGCCATTTTTTTGTCCCTGTGAAGGCAAGACTCGCCGGCAGTGGCATTCGCAAGATTGCGGCATTCCCTGTAGGGCACTACCGGACGTTGAGGGTGAAGCCCACCCGGGTAAGCCACTCCGCTTCCAGGGCAAAATCCGCCTGGGTCAGCTGGTTTTCATCCAGCCAGTTGGCCGGGAACAACACATCCAGGCTGTCGCCATTGGCCCGCAGGACCACCTGGGGCATTTCCTGGGTGCCACGGATGTGGTGGAACAGGATCGCGAAGCGCAGCAGCACGCACAGGCGGATCAGCTTGCTGCCGTCACTGCCGAACTCGGCAAACTTGTCCCGGGGAATGTTACGGCGATGGCCGCGCACCAGCAGTGCGAGCATCTGCTGGTCTTCGCGGGAGAATCCGGCGAGGTCCGAGTGCTCGATCAGGTAGGCGCCATGCTTGTGGTAATGATAGTGAGCGATGTCCAGGCCCACTTCGTGGACCTTGGCCGCCCAGCCCAGCAGTTCGCGCCAGACACCGTCATCCAGGTCCCAATCTTCGGCTACCTGGTCGAAGGCGTGCAGCGCCTTGCGTTCTACCCGCGCCGCTTGCTCCAGGTCGACGTGATAACGCTCCATCAGCGAGCTCAGGGTGCGCTCACGGACGTCTTCGTGATGATGACGGCCCAGCAGGTCGTAGAGCACCCCTTCACGCAGTGCGCCTTCACAGTGGTCCATGCGTTGCAGTTCAAGGGCGTCGAAGATGGCTTCGAGGATCGCCAGGCCGGCCGGGAAGATTGCGCGACGGTCGGGCTTGATGCCTTCGAAATCGATTTTGTCGGCGTCCCCCAGCTTGAACAGCTTGCGCTTGAGCCAGGCCAGGCCCTCGGCGTTGACTTCGCCGCTGCCATGCCCGCCGGCCTTCAGTGCCAGGCCGATCGCGCGGATGGTGCCCGAGGAGCCAATGGCTTCGTCCCAGGTCAGGCGGTGCAGAGCATGTTCAATGCTCATGATCTCGAGCCGCGCCGCCGTGTAAGCCTGGGCGTAGCGAGCCGGTGTGACCTTGCCGTCCTTGAAATAGCGCTGGGTGAAGCTCACGCAGCCCATTTGCAGGCTTTCGCGCAGCAGTGGCTCGAAGCGCTGGCCGATGATGAACTCGGTACTGCCGCCGCCGATGTCGGCCACCAGGCGCTTGCCCGGGGTGTCGGCGAGGGTGTGGGACACGCCAAGGTAGATCAGGCGCGCTTCTTCCCGGCCGGAGATGACTTCCACCGGGTGACCGAGGATTTCCTCGGCGCGACGGATGAATTCATTGCGATTACGCGCTTCGCGCAGGGCGTTGGTGCCCACGATGCGCACGGCGCCCTGGGGCATACCGTTGATCAGTTGGGCAAAGCGTTTCAGGCAGTCGAGCCCGCGCTGCATGGATTCTTCGTTGAGCTGGCGCTCTTCGTCGATACCTGCTGCCAGCTGAACCTTCTCCCCGAGACGCTCGAGAATACGGATTTCGCCGTTCTGGGCCTTGGCCACGACCATGTGAAAGCTGTTGGAGCCCAGGTCGATTGCGGCGATCAGGGACAGATTCTTGGCTTGGGATTGCGGCATGGTCTGGAGGTCTCGGTCGATAACCTCGACATCGTGCCACGATCAAAGGCTGACGCCAACGCGCAGTGTTCAAACCCTTGATCCTGCGCAACCCTGTAGATGACCGCTGCGCAGGCAATCGCGGCAAGCCCGCTCCCACAGGTTTTGGCGTCGAACACACAATCCTGTTTCAACACATGATCCTGTGGGAGCGGGCTTGCCCGCGATAAGGCCATCACAGGCCCTGCAGAACTTTCAGACTGTCGCCTCCACGGTCCCAATAAAGTTCGCCAGCTCTGCCGTCTGCGGGTTGGCAAACAAGATCTTCGGGTCTCCCACCTCATGCACCCTGCCCAGGTGCATGAACACCAACTTATCCCCAACCTCCCGGGCAAAGCGCATTTCGTGGGTGACCATGATCAGCGTCATACCGTCTTTGGCCAGTTGCCGAACCACACTCAGCACCTCATTGACCAATTCCGGGTCCAGCGCCGAGGTGATTTCGTCGCACAGCAACACCTTTGGCGACATCGCCAATGCCCGGGCGATTGCCACGCGTTGCTGCTGCCCGCCGGACAACCGATCCGGGAATGCATCAAACTTTTCCCCGAGCCCGACCCGCTCCAGCATTTCGCGCGCCAGTTCCCGGGCTTTGGCCTTCGGTACCTTCTGCACAACTTGCGGGGCGAGCATCACGTTTTCGCCAACGGTCAGGTGGGGGAACAGGTTGAACTGCTGAAACACCATCCCGACCTTCTGTCGCAGAGTGCGCAGGTCGGCACGGGCGGCGTCGAGGTATTCGCCGTCGACTTCAATCACGCCATCATTGATCGACTCCAGGCCATTGAGCGTGCGCAGCAAGGTCGATTTGCCCGAGCCACTGCGGCCGATGATGGCCACCACCTGGCCTTCCTCGACACTGAGGTCGATGCCTTTGAGCACGTGGTGATCGCCGTAATATTTATGCAGGGCGGAAATTCTAAGCAGAGGCATGCAGTCTCCTTTCCAGGTAGCGCGCACTGAGGGACAAGGGGTAGCAAAGCAGGAAGTAACCGAGGGCGACGAGGCCATAGACCATGAACGGTTCGAAGGTCGCGTTGGCGAGCATGCCTCCGGTTTTGGTCAGCTCGGTGAAGCCGATGATCGAGGTGACCGCCGTGCCTTTGACCACTTGCACCGAAAAGCCCACGGTTGGCGCCACGGCGATGCGCAGCGCTTGCGGCAGGATCACGTAGCGCAATTGCTCCAGCGGGTTGAGCGCCAGGCTCGATGAGGCTTCCCATTGGCCGTTGGGGATCGAGTCGACGCAGCCGCGCCAGATCTCCGCCAGGTAGGCACTGGTAAACAGGGTCAGTGCTACGGCCGCGGCCATCCACGCGGAGATTTCCACACCCGCCAGCGCCACACCGAAAAATACCAGGAACAACTGCATCAGCAGCGGCGTGCCCTGGAACAGTTCGATGTAGGTGCGCGCGATATTGCGCGGCAAGGCTTTCTTCGAGATGCGCATGACCATGACCAGCAGGCCGATCAGCCCGCCGCCAATGAACGCCACGAGCGACAGCGCCAGCGTCCATTGCAGGCCCGTGAGCAGGTTGCGCACGATGTCCCAGAAGGTGAAATCGCTCATTGGCTGCTCCTTGCGATGTAACGACGGCCGATCCAGTTCAGCAGCTGGCGAATCAGCAACGCCATGCACAGGTAGATCAGCGTGGTCAGGGCATAGGTTTCAAAGGCGCGGAAGTTGCGCGACTGAATGAAGTTGGCGGCGAAACTCAGCTCTTCGGTGGCGATCTGCGAGCAGACCGCCGAGCCGAGCATGACGATGATGATTTGGCTGCTCAGGGCTGGCCAGACCTTGCCCAGCGCCGGCAGCAGGATGACGTGGCGAAACGCTTCGAAGCGAGTCATCGCCAGCGCTGCGGCGGCTTCCAGCTGGCCTCGGGGGATCGCCTGAATGCCGGCACGGATGATTTCCGTGGAATAGGCGCCCAGGTTGATCACCATCGCCAGTACGGCGGCCTGCCATTCGGAAATCTGCACACCCAGTGACGGCAGGCCGAAGAAGATGAAAAACAACTGCACCAGGAAGGGTGTGTTGCGGATCAACTCGACGTAAACCCCGAAAATCACCGAGAACGGGCGAATGTTCCACGCCCGTACCAGCGCGCCGACGATGCCGAGCGCCACCCCGAATACCGCGCCAATGGCGGTCAGTTCAAGGGTGAACAACGCACCGCGCAGTAGCAGGTCGGTATTTTGCACCACCGGTAGAAAGTCGAACTGATAAGCCATGTCAAATCTCCCGAGCGACGATCAGAGATCGGCCGGCAGTGGCTCTTTCAGCCAGGTCTGGGAGTTTTTCTCCAGTGCGCCGTCTGTTTTAGCAGTAGCGAGGATCTGGTTGACCTTGCCCAGTAGCGCCGGCTCGTTCTTGTTCACCCCGACGTAGACCGGCGAATCCTTGAGCTTCACTTTCAAAGCCGGCACGCGCTTGGGGTTCTTCTCGCTGATCGCCACCATCACCACGTTGCCGCTGGCGATCAGATCGACCTGGCCGGCGAGGTAGGCGGCGATGGTCGAATTGTTGTCTTCAAAGCGCTTGATGGTCACGCCTTGCGGGGCCACCTTGGTCAGCTCGATGTCTTCGATGGCGCCACGGGTGACGCTGATGGTCTTGCCCTTGAGGTCATCCAGCGTCTCGATCGTGGCCTCTGGCGGGCCGAACACCGCGAGGTAAAAGGGCGCGTAGGCGCTGGAGAAGTCGATGACCTTCTCGCGTTCGGCGTTCTTGCCAAGGCTGGAAATCACCAGGTCGACCTTGCCGGTGGTCAGGAACGGAATGCGGTTGGTGCTGTTGACCGGGGTCAGTTCGAGTTTGACCTTGAGCTGGTCCGCCAGCAGCTTGGCAGTGTCGATGTCCAGGCCGCGAGGCTTCATGTCCGGGCCCACCGAGCCGAAGGGCGGGAAGTCCTGTGGCACGGCTACTTTGAGGACGCCGCGCTTGACCACGTCCTCCAGGCCATCGGCGTGGGCGGGCGCCTGGCTCAGCATCAGGCTGGCAAACAGGGCTGCGAGGAGGGCGCTGTAACGCTGGGTCATGGCAAATCTCCGAATCGGCGAGAAGTGATTTCTGCGGATCGACAGAGCACGGGCCATGCCAAGTATCGGTTTCGGGTGGCACAGCCCCCGGGTTTACTGGGTTTGCTCGGTCTTACTGGTCTGAACAGTTGAGCCCTGATTCGCACCCTGATAGCGCATCGTCATAACTCTGCGAACCCCCATGGGGCACGACTTGCCGGACGCTGCGAATAGCTTTAAAACTGTCCGCTCATTCATCCGGTTCGTCTGAAAAACCATGAATTCCATCTCCCGAGCCGTTCCTGAAGTGGCGCTGCAAGCCATCCGTAAACTGATCACCGAGCAGGGGTTCGGGCCGGGGGATGCCTTGCCCTCGCAACGGGACCTGGCGGTGCAATTGGGCGTGAGCCGGGCGTCGTTACGCGAAGCGCTGTCGTCGTTAAGTGCCCTGGGGCTGATCAGCATCCAGCCGGGCAAAGGGGTGTTTGTGCAGGCGCCCGTGGACCTGGCGCGGTCCGACGCGGCGTTGAGCTGGCCCTTCGCGGCACAGGCGTCGCCCCTGGACATCTTCCAGTTGCGCTATGCCCTGGAGGGGTTTGCTGCGGGCTTGGCAGCGGTGACGTTAAGTACTGTCCAGCTCGATGCGCTGGAAGACAACGTGGCCGCGATGCGCAACGAGTTGAAGGTGGGCGACTTTGAAGCGGCGGCGCGCCTTGATTTCGAGTTTCACCGGCGCATCCTGCTGGCCAGCGGCAATCAGGCGATGCTGAGTATCCTGACCGCCAGTGCCGACATCTTCCTGGAGAGCCAGAAGCTACCGTTCATCCGGGCCGAGCGCGCCATGGAAACCTGGCAGGAGCACCGCAAGATTCTCCGCGCACTGGCACGCCGGGCGTCCGGGGCCGCACAGAAGGCGATGCAGGAACACGTGCGCAATGCCGCGCTGCGCACCGGAATTGCCTTCATCGCCCCCGCCGCCTGATGAATTGAGCTATACCCAAACTCATGCGGCACCATAGCAAGAGTCAATCATCTGCAGCTTCCTGAACGAGGGAAGGGCGGCTATGATGGGCCACGTTTTTTTGCTTACAACCTGGAGACTTCCATGAGCAGCGATCTTATCAAACACGTTAGCGACGCTAGCTTCGAGGCCGATGTACTGAAGGCCGAAGGCGCTGTGCTGGTCGACTACTGGGCTGAATGGTGCGGCCCTTGCAAAATGATCGCTCCTGTCCTGGACGAGATTGCAGAAACCTACAAAGGCAAGCTGACCGTTGCCAAGCTGAACATCGACGAAAACCAGGAAACCCCGGCCAAGCACGGCGTGCGCGGTATCCCGACGCTGATGCTGTTCAAGAACGGTAACGTTGAAGCGACCAAGGTCGGCGCACTGTCGAAGTCGCAATTGGCCGCTTTCCTGGACGCCAACATCTAAGCGTCGTCATAAAGTGTCTGAAAAAAGGCCCCGCTATTTGCGGGGCTTTTTCGTTATCGAGGGCTAGACGCTCCGAAACTCAGGTGGTACATTCGGCCCCGCACTGGTTTCTCCTTTGCCCCCTGCTAGCCGTCGCCGACGCACTCCTTTTCGAATAAGTACGCGATCCTGTCGCCTTCTCTGCGGCGCGGCCTCATTAAGCCAAAAGCTTAATTTCCCCCCTCCATAAATGATTACGTCATTCCTATATGAATCTGACTGAACTCAAGCAAAAGCCGATTACCGAACTGCTCGAATTGGCCGAACAGATGGGCATAGAAAATATGGCCCGTTCGCGCAAGCAGGACGTGATTTTCTCCCTGCTCAAAAAGCACGCGAAAAGCGGCGAGGAAATCTCCGGTGATGGCGTGCTGGAGATTCTCCAGGACGGCTTCGGCTTCCTTCGCTCCGCTGACGCTTCCTATCTCGCTGGCCCAGACGATATCTACGTCTCGCCAAGCCAGATTCGTCGCTTCAACTTGCGCACCGGTGACACCATCGTTGGCAAGATCCGCCCTCCCAAGGAAGGCGAGCGTTATTTCGCGCTGCTCAAGGTCGACACGATCAACTACGATCGTCCCGAGAATGCGAAAAACAAGATTCTCTTCGAGAACCTGACCCCGTTGTTCCCGACTGTGCGCATGAAGATGGAAGCCGGCAACGGTTCCACCGAAGACCTCACCGGTCGGGTCATCGACCTGTGCGCCCCGATCGGCAAAGGCCAGCGTGGTTTGATCGTGGCACCGCCGAAAGCCGGTAAGACCATCATGCTGCAGAACATCGCAGCCAACATCGCGCGTAACAATCCTGAAGTTCATCTGATCGTGCTGCTGATCGACGAGCGTCCGGAAGAAGTAACCGAAATGCAGCGCACCGTGCGTGGCGAAGTGGTTGCCTCGACGTTCGATGAGCCGCCAACCCGCCACGTGCAGGTTGCCGAGATGGTGATCGAGAAGGCCAAGCGCCTGGTCGAACACAAGAAAGACGTGGTGATCCTGCTCGACTCCATCACGCGTCTGGCTCGTGCCTACAACACCGTGATCCCGAGCTCCGGCAAGGTACTCACCGGTGGTGTCGATGCCCACGCCCTGGAGAAACCGAAACGTTTCTTCGGTGCCGCGCGGAACATCGAGGAAGGCGGTTCGCTGACCATCATCGCCACCGCGCTGGTTGAAACCGGCTCGAAGATGGACGAAGTGATCTACGAGGAATTCAAAGGCACGGGCAACATGGAACTGCCGCTGGATCGTCGTATCGCTGAAAAGCGCGTCTTCCCGGCTATCAACATCAACCGTTCCGGCACTCGCCGCGAAGAGTTGCTGACGGCCGATGACGAGTTGCAGCGCATGTGGATCCTGCGCAAGCTGCTGCACCCGATGGACGAGATCGCTGCCATCGAGTTCCTGGTCGACAAGCTGAAAACGACCAAGACCAACGATGAGTTCTTCCTGTCGATGAAACGCAAGTAAGTCGATAGATCAGCAAAAGCCGGGGAAACCCGGCTTTTTGCTATCTGATTTTTGATCAATGGCAGTTCGTGGTTCTGAACAGCGGGGTTCGGCGCTAAACTGCCTCCCCCGAACGCCACGGCCAAAACGAGGCTCACGCATGCAGTATCGCGACTTGCGCGACTTTATCAGCGGTCTGGAAAAGCGCGGCGAGCTCAAGCGCATCCAGGTTCCGGTGTCCCCTGTGCTGGAAATGACCGAGGTGTGCGATCGCACCTTGCGCGCCAAGGGCCCCGCGCTGCTTTTCGAAAACCCGACGGGTTATGACATCCCGGTGCTCGGCAACCTGTTTGGTACGCCTGAGCGCGTGGCGCTGGGCATGGGGGCGGAAGCCGTCAGCGAGTTGCGCGAGATCGGCAAGCTGCTGGCCTTCCTCAAGGAGCCCGAGCCGCCCAAGGGCCTGAAAGACGCCTGGTCCAAGCTGCCGATTTTCCGCAAGATCATCGCCATGGCGCCAAAAGTCGTCAAGGATGCGGTCTGCCAGGAAGTGGTCATTGAAGGCGACGACGTCGACCTCGCGATGCTGCCAGTGCAGACCTGCTGGCCAGGCGACGTCGGCCCGCTGATTACCTGGGGCCTGACCGTCACCAAAGGTCCGAACAAGGACCGCCAGAACCTCGGTATTTACCGTCAGCAAGTGATCGGCCGCAACAAGGTGATCATGCGGTGGCTCAGTCACCGGGGTGGTGCGCTGGATTACCGCGAGTGGTGTGAGAAGCATCCTGGGCAGCCGTTCCCGGTTTCCGTAGCGCTTGGCGCTGATCCGGCGACCATTCTCGGCGCCGTGACACCGGTGCCGGACAGCCTGTCTGAATACGCCTTCGCCGGTTTGCTGCGCGGCAACCGCACCGAACTGGTGAAGTGCCGTGGCAATGACCTGCAAGTGCCGGCCACCGCCGAGATCATCCTTGAAGGTGTGATCCATCCGGGTGAGATGGCGGATGAAGGTCCGTACGGTGACCACACCGGCTACTACAACGAAGTCGACAGCTTCCCGGTGTTCACGGTGGAGCGCATCACTCACCGCATCAAGCCGATCTACCACAGCACCTACACCGGCCGTCCGCCGGATGAACCGGCGATTCTCGGCGTGGCCCTGAACGAAGTGTTCGTACCGATTCTGCAAAAGCAGTTCCCGGAGATCACCGACTTCTACCTGCCGCCCGAAGGCTGCTCGTACCGCATGGCTATCGTAACCATGAAGAAGTCATATCCCGGCCATGCCAAGCGGGTAATGTTGGGTGTCTGGTCGTTTTTGCGACAGTTCATGTACACCAAGTTCGTTATCGTCACTGATGACGATATCAACGCGCGAGACTGGAACGACGTGATCTGGGCCATCACCACGCGCATGGACCCCAAGCGCGATACGGTGATGATCGACAACACGCCGATCGACTACCTGGACTTCGCTTCGCCGGTATCCGGCCTGGGTTCGAAGATGGGGCTCGATGCCACGCATAAATGGCCGGGTGAAACCACTCGCGAGTGGGGCCGGGTCATCGTCAAGGACGAAGCCGTGACCAAACGGGTCGATGCCATCTGGAATCAGTTAGGAATAGATTGATGCGTGTAACTTTGCAGCCTTCCGGAGCGGTGCTACAGATTCTGCCCGGCGAGCGGATTCTCGATGGGGCGCGGCGCCTGGGCTACGACTGCCCGCAAAGCTGTCGCAACGGCAACTGTCATGTGTGCGCCGCGCTGCTGGTGGAAGGCCGCGTCGAGCAGAGCGGCGATGTGCGCGATCACGGTGAGTTCTACACTTGCATTGCGCAGCCGCTGGAAGACTGCGTCGTGCTGTGGGATGGGGTGCTCTCGCTGGGAGAATTACCTGTGCGTAGCTTGGCGTGTCAGGTCATCGAGTGCCGGGACGTGGGTGGCGACACCTGGCGCGTCAGCTTGCGAGCGCCTGCCGGCAAGCCGCCGCGCTATCACGCCGGGCAGTATCTGATGATCGAGCGGGAGAATGGCGAGAAGTCGGCCTTTTCCCTGGCCTCGGCGCCCCATTCGGGCCGGGACCTGCAAATACACGTGCTGGCGCGCGAAAGCAGTGCGCTGAGCCTGGTAGATCAGCTGCAACGCAAGGCGATGGTGCGCATCGAGATGCCATTTGGCGACACCCACCTGGCGGAGTTGCCCGACGGCCCGCTGGTGCTGATCGCTGCGGGAACCGGCATGGGCCAGATTCATAGCCTGATCGAGCACTGTCGAGCCGCAGGTTTCAAGCATCCGGTCCACCTGTATTGGGGCGTGCGTCGGCCTGAAGATTTCTATGAAATCGAGCACTGGGACGAATGGCTGAAGCTGCCCAACCTGTTCCTGCATAAAGTCGTGAGCGATCAATGCGGCTGGGAAGGGCGTTGCGGCATGCTGCACGAGGCGGTCTGCGAGGACTTCGCCGACCTGAAGCCGTTGCATGTCTACGCAAGTGGCTCGCCAGCGATGGTGTACGGCACGCTGGACGCGCTGGTAGAAGCCGGGATGGACGCGCATCAGATGCGTGCGGATGTATTTGCGTATGCGCCGCGATCTTGATCCGCGATCTTGATCCTCGATCTTGACCTGCGATTCTGACCTTGCCCTTGTAGGAGCTGCCGCAGGCTGCGATCTTTTGACTTTGCCTTGAAAATCAAAAGATCGCAGCCTTCGGCAGCTCCTACGCTTTGTATCCTTATAACCTCCTATATAGCTGATCGGTATTTATAGATTATTATAAATACCGGTAGGTTATATCTCATCAAGGCAATCATTTAAGAACTCTGCCATGGCACTTAAATTGCCTTAAAACATATGTGCCTTATTGTTACAGCGGTGCGTTCTATTAAGTAATTCTTCACTCGCGGGGAGCTGAACGCTAATCGCCATGAGCGCCATTGAATCTGCTTTTCTGAATCTGGCTTACCCTCCGCAGCTCGATCTGGGGCCGCAGCTCACTCACGAACAATTGCTCAGCTCGATGCAGTCCACCATGGCGCGCCACAAAGGTGGGCCGGTATGGCTGTTCGCTTACGGTTCCTTGATCTGGCGGCCCGAGTGCCCGGCTGTAGAGCGGGTACGCGGTCGGGTGCATGGCTATCATCGCGGTTTGTACCTGTGGTCGCACGAGCATCGCGGCACGCCTGAAGTGCCCGGGCTGGTATTCGGCCTGGATCGCGGCGGCTCCTGCAGCGGCTTCGCCTATCGCCTGCCGGAAGAACAGCTGGATGCCTCGCTGTATGCGCTCTGGCAGCGTGAAATGCCATTCCCTTCCTATCGCCCACACTGGCTCAACTGCCGTCTCGAAGACGGAAGTCAGGTCCAGGCATTGGGGTTCGTGTTGGAGCGACACTTGCCCAGCTACGCCGGCAACTTGCCGGACCACGTGCTGAGTCAGGTATTCGAAAATGCTTGCGGGCGCTACGGCACTACTCGCGATTACGTCGAGCAGACCGCCCACGCCTTGCGTAGCCACGCCATGCCAGACCGGAATCTGGAGGCGCGGCTCAAGCGCTGCAAGTCCTCAGTGGATCAGGCGACCGCTTCGCGGCTCTGACTGGCCACTTGCTTGTGCCACAGCGTGGGTGCCAGGAAGGCCATGGCCAGCAGGCACGCGCCGATCAATAGCACGAAGCCGCCGTCCCAGCCGAAGTGGTCCACCGTGTAGCCCATCGCCGCACTGGCCGCCACCGATCCACCCAGGTAGCCAAACAGGCCGGTAAAGCCCGCCGCCGTACCGGCTGCCTTCTTCGGCGCCAGTTCCAGTGCCTGCAGGCCGATCAGCATGACCGGTCCGTAGATCAGGAAGCCGATCGAAACCAGCGCGATCATGTCGACGGTCGGGTTGCCGGCCGGGTTCAGCCAATACACCAGAGTGGCCACGGTCACCAGTGCCATGAACACCATGCCGGTCAGGCCGCGGTTGCCGCGGAAGATCTTGTCCGACATCCAGCCGCACAACAGCGTGCCCGGGATACCAGCCCACTCGTAGAAGAAGTATGCCCACGAGGTTTTATCAACGGTGAAACCCTTGGCTTCCTTGAGGTAGGTCGGTGCCCAGTCCAGCACGCCGTAGCGCAGCAGGTAGACGAAGACGTTGGCCAGGGCGATGTACCAGAGCATTTTGTTGCGCAGCACGTACTTGACGAAGATTTCCTTGGCGCTGAATTCTTCTTCATGGCTGGCGTCGTAGCCTTCCGGATAATCGTTCTTGTACTTCTCGATGGGCGGCAGGCCGACCGATTGTGGCGTATCGCGCATGGTGGCAAAGGCAAATACCGCCACGGCCAAGGCTACGGCTGCTGGCACATAGAAGGCCGCATGCCAGTCATTGAACAGGCCCATGCCCAGCAGGAACAGCGGGCCGATCAAGCCGCCGCCGACGTTGTGCGCCACGTTCCACAGCGACACCACGCCGCCGCGTTCCTTTTGCGACCACCAGTGGACCATGGTCCGGCCACTCGGCGGCCAGCCCATGCCCTGGGCCCAGCCGTTGATGAACAGCAGGATGAACATAATGGTCACGCTGGACGTCGCCCATGGCGCGAAACCGAAGATGAACATGACCCCGGCCGACACCAGTAGCCCGAACGGCAGGAAGAAGCGCGGGTTCGAGCGGTCGGAGACGATGCCCATCAGGAATTTCGACAGGCCATAGGCAATGGCGATGGCAGACAGCGCCAGGCCCAGCTCGCCGCGGGTGTAACCCTCTTCGATCAGGTAGGGCATGGCCAATGAGAAGTTTTTGCGCAGCAGGTAGTATCCGGCGTAGCCGATAAAGATACCGGCAAAGATCTGCCAGCGATGGCGTCGGTAAGTACTGTCTATTTTGTCTTCAGGCAAAGGAGCCTGATGTGCGGCAGGACGAAAGAAAGCAAACATTCAAGAGCTCCAGATTCTTGTTTTGACTGCGGATGCGAATGTTACAGTTTCGTTACCGAAAATAGCACCGGTTGCCATCGACCAAACAGCGGAAATGTTCGAGATCGCATGTTCTTTTACGAACATGTCGCTCAGGCATAAATGAAGGACGTTGCAGGAAGGATTGCTTTGGCTGCGCTCACGCACTCGGGCGCACGCTTTAGCCAGGTTTCAGGAGAAATGTCCTGCGTGCGTACCGGAAGTCATTACGTTCTTTTTCGGTTTTTCGGCCTGTAAACGATGCAGGAAGCCGTTCGCGAATCGATTCATGGAGGAAGTCCGGCTGAGGAGTTGACCTGGACGGGGTGGGTCCAGGCCAGACCGCTCCAGAGCTTTAGCGAACTTGCACCACCACCTTGCCGACCGCCTTGCGCTGTCCAAGGTCATTGATTGCCTGTGCCGCATTGCTGAGCGGATACACCTGCGACACCAGAGGCTTCAATTTGCCTTCAGCGAACCAGCCAAACAGCTGCTGGAAGTTCGCCGCATTGTCTTGCGGCTGGCGTTGGGCAAACGAGCCCCAGAACACCCCGACTACCGCTGCGCCCTTGAGCAACGCAAGGTTCACCGGCAGTTCCGGAATGCGCCCACTGGCAAAACCCACTACCAGCAGGCGGCCGTTCCAGGCGATGGCGCGGATGGCCTGGTCGAACAGGTCGCCGCCGACCGGGTCGTAGATCACGTCGGCGCCCTGGCCATCGGTCAGGCGTTTGATCTCATCCTTGAGGCTGGTTTCGCTGTAGTTGATCAGCTCATCTGCGCCGGCCGCCTTGGCCACTGCAAGCTTTTCCGCGCTGCTGGCGGCGGCGATCACCCGTGCGCCCATGGCTTTGCCGATTTCCACGGCGGCCAGGCCGACCCCTCCGGAGGCGCCCAGTACCAGCAGGGTTTCACCCGGCTGCAGGTTGCCTCTTTGCTTGAGCGCGTGCATTGAAGTGCCGTAGGTCATGCTGAACGCTGCGGCGGTGTTGAAGTCCATCGACGACGGAATCAGCAACACGTTATAGCCTGGCACCGCCACCTGCTCGGCGAAACTGCCCCAGCCGGTCAAGGCCATGACGCGGTCACCGACCTTCAGATGGCTGACTTTTTCACCGACCGCACTCACTACGCCAGCCGCCTCGCCACCAGGGGAAAACGGGAAGGGCGGCTTGAACTGGTATTTGCCCTCGATGATCAGCGTGTCCGGGAAATTGACCCCGGCAGCGTGCACGTCCAGCAGGATTTCATTCTTTTTTGCGACAGGGCTGGCGACGTCTTCCAGCACCAGCGATTCGGCAGGGCCGAAGGCTTTGCACAGCACGGCTTTCATCAGGGCTATTCCTTTGGGAGTGATGGCCGATAAGTGTAGGTGTGTGAGTCAACGGGTCAACGAGCATGCCTCGCCCTGATAGTCAGCCATAAGCTTGTGCTGACGCAGCGGGTCGTTATGCTAGGCCGCAAACCGGATAAGGAGCGAATTGTGAAAGCGTGGACCGTATTGATGCTGGCCCTGTGTCTGCCGGTGGCAGCGATGGCCGAAGAAGCCAAGGAAGAAGTAGCGCCGAAGGTCAACTACATCACCCTGACCCCGCCATTTGTGGGCAACTACGGCCTGGACGGCACTCCCAAGCTCAAGGTCTACAAGGCGGATGTCGCCTTGCGCGTCACTGGGGATGAGGCGACCAAGCTGGTGAAGGCCAACGAGCCGTTGATTCGCAATCAGCTGGTGGCGCTGTTCGCGCAGCAGACGACCGAGGCGATGAACAATGTGGAGGCCAAGGAGAAACTGCGTCAGGAAGCCTTGAAGCAGACCCAGCAAATCATGAATGACGAGACGGGCAAGCCGGTGGTTGAGGATCTGTTGTTCAACAACCTTATTATCCAGTAAGCCTTTCTTTGTCTGATTTAAACCTCAAAAGATGGCAGCCAGCGGCAGTTCCTGTCTGTGAGCGCGAACGCCTGAAGGCGCTGTCGCAGGCTGCGATCTTTGTGCATTAGCGCAAAGCAATCACCGCCGCCCATTGCTCAGGGGTAACCGGCATCACCGACAGCCGCGAGCCTTTGTGCACCAGCGGCATCTCGGCCAGCGCCGCCTGCTGTTTCAGGTAGTCCAGCTTCAACACCTTGGCAAACGTCTCCACATGGGCGACATCAATCGCGCTCCAGGCGGTTTTCTCGGCCGTGGCCTTCGGGTCGTAGTAATGGCTTTCAGGCTCCAGAGCCGTAGGGTCCGGGTATGCGGCTTCAATGATCTTGCCGATCCCGGCGATCCCCGGTTCCGGACAGCTGGAGTGATAGAAGAAAAACTCGTCGCCTACCGTCATGGCCCGCAGGAAATTGCGCGCCTGATAGTTGCGAACCCCGTCCCAGCGCGCAGTGCCCAACTTTGCCAGGTCCTTGATGGACAGTTCGTCGGGCTCGGATTTCATCAGCCAATAGGCCATGGTTTTGCTCCTTGCGAAGTCAGTGGGCAAGTTGTCGGGCAATTTTATGACAAACCGACAGTCGGTTGACGCCAGCGTTTGCGTGTAGGGTCCCGTTGTCGCAAAATGCCGGCCTTCTTAGCTTGACGCTGCTGCACGGCCTACAACGGAAACCGCTGCTGTCATCGTGTTGATATGCCTTTGGGGGGCAATCGATGAAACGCAAACCGGATTTACTATGGATTTTGGTTATTTTGTTCGGCCTCGGCGTCGTGACCACCGGTTATGCCCAAAGTCTGTGGAGCAACAAGACTGACGCTCCTATGGAATTGACCCAGCAGCAACAGCCGTCGGCCTTCAAGCGCTGATCTGATTTCCGGACGCCGCACCTGTAGGAGCAAAGCTTGCTCGCGACGGCGGCGTCACATTGAACATCCAACTGCCTGAAAGATCGCTATCGTGAGCAAGCTTTGCTCCTACGGTGCGGTACCTGCGAAATACCAGCCCCTGTCCGTTACTGTTCCCTGCAGCGGCACATCCCAGCTCGCTTGAGCCAGTCGCTCGACTTTCTGACATTCATGAGCCAGCCCCAGCAGCGTCGGCTTGCGCCAGCTTTTGCGGCGTGCCAGATACGCCAGGCTCCTGTCATAAAAACCGCCACCCATGCCCAGGCGTCCGCCGACGTCGTCAAAACCGACCAATGGCAGCAGGACCAGGTCGAGCGTCCAGACTTTGCGCTGCGAAGCGAGGTTGGCTCGGGGCTCGAGGATGCGAAAGCGGTTGGGCTTGAGTTTTTCCCCGGGGCGAATTCGCTGGAACACCATGCGCGTGCGTGGCCAGGCGCTGAGCACTGGCAGGTACGTCACTTTGCCTCTTTGCTGAGCCGCACGCAGCAGCAGGCGCGGATCAATTTCACCGTCGGTGGGTAAGTAGAGCGAGATATGTTTTGCGCGGCGAAACAGCGGATGCTGGGCCAGTTGCCTATACAGCCCGCGAGCGGCCTGGCGTTGTTGACTGGGAGTCAGTGCGCGGCGAGCCTTGCGCAGCATGCGTCGAAGTTGCGGGCGGGGCAGCAGCGCAGGTTCGGTCATGAATTCGGGCTCGCGGGTCGGGTGACTAAATCGTACCCGTAAAAAAGCCGATGCCGGTAACGAAACCGGCATCGGACTGGAATCAGGCTCCCCGGATGAACCGCTGCTGACTTAGCCCTTGAACCCGAAAGTTCAAGGTGGAAGATGCAGTAGGCTTTAAGGCTTTCCGTCTAGCGGACATGCACACCAGCCCAACGTGCAACCTCCAGGGTAGTGCGAATCGGCTCAGGGACGTGGTCAACTGGCAAGCACCCCAGGGAGTGATGCGAGTATACCCCAAGCAGTCACACGAATCAGCCCTTGGTGACGTCCGGATCGGTAGCGAGCACCAGATCGACACGATCGAGCAGGTCGCGAACCTGCTCGCGGGTCGAGCCGCTGGCCTGTACATCCGGGCGTTCTTCCTTGTGCAGGAGGTCGTGCGTGATGTTCAGCGCGGCCATCACGGCAATGCGATCGGCACCGATGACTTTGCCGCTGCTGCGGATCTCGCGCATCTTGCCGTCCAGGTAACGGGCGGCGCTCACCAGGTTGCTGCGCTCTTCCTGGGGGCAGATGATCGAATATTCTTTATCGAGGATCTGCACGGTAACGCTATTGCTTGAACTCATGAGTCTTGCTCCAGGGCCTTGAGGCGCGAAATCATCGATTCGACCTTACGCCGAGCGATTTCATTTTTTTCAATGAGGTGCGCGCGTTCCTCGCGCCAGGTCTTTTCCTGAGCTAATAGGAGTCCGTTTTGGCTCTTTAGTTGCTCGACCCGGTTAATTAACAACTCGAGTCTGGCCATCAGCGCTTGCAGGTCGGTGTCTTCCATTGTCTTCACTGTCTGATGGGTGTCGGACTGCAGGAGCGAGCTTGGTCGGGGCGGCGATCCGACGATGAACCCGAGAACGCTGCGGGGGGGGCACGTACACCGCGTTATCGTTTGCGACCATCGTCGGATCGCCGCCCGGAACAAGCTCGCTCCTGCAGAGGAGTCGATGTAGGATACAAGGCCTTCATTCTAGACATAGCGCCGTCTGGCGCCTAGCTGCCCATGCCCATTCAGAATTCCCCGTACCAAGCCTTCGCCACCCTGCTGACTTCCAGCGGGCATAACGTCTCGCCCGCTGAGCTGCACGGGCTGTTGCTCGGCCGTAGCTGCGCCGGTGCCGGCTTCAATGCCGACGAGTGGCTGATCGATGCCGCCGAGCTGCTGGAAAGCGAGCCTCAGGACAACGTCCGCAACGCCTTGATCGGCTTGCAGGAGATGGTCAAAGGCGAGCTCACCGGCGACGACGTTACCGTCGTTCTGCTGCTGCCGACCGATGACGAACCACTGGCTGACCGCGCCGCCGCGCTGGGCCAATGGTGCCAGGGTTTCCTCAGCGGTTTTGGCTTGAACTGCCGTGACAGCAGCATGCTGAGCACCGAAGCCACAGAAGTGTTACAGGATCTGGCAGCCATTTCCCAGGTGCAGGACGCCCTGGAAGAGTCCGACGACGGCGAAAGCGATTACATGGAAGTGATGGAGTACCTGCGAGTAGCACCGCTGCTGCTGTTCTCCGAAACCAGGAAGCCGGATGCACCGGCTGCCGCCAAGCCGTCACTGCATTAATCGTCTGCCAGGGAAAGCCATCTGCCCATGATTCATATCCCGAAATCGGAATACAGCCGTCGCCGCAAGGCCCTGATGGCGCAGATGGAGCCCAACAGCATTGCCATCCTGCCCGCTGCAGCGGTGGCCATTCGCAATCGTGACGTGGAGCACGTCTACCGTCAGGACAGCGACTTCCAGTACCTGAGCGGTTTTCCCGAGCCCCAGGCCGTGCTGGTGCTGATGCCTGGGCGGTCACATGGCGAGTACATTCTGTTCTGCCGTGAGCGCAATGCCGAACGCGAGTTGTGGGACGGCCTGCGTGCGGGTCAGGAAGGCGCGATCCGCGACTTTGGCGCCGACGATGCGTTTCCCATTACCGACATAGACGACATCCTCCCGGGCCTGATCGAAGGGCGCGACCGGGTGTATTCGGCCATGGGCAGCAATCCGGAATTCGATCGGCACCTGATGGACTGGATCAACGTGATCCGCTCCAAGGCCCACCTGGGCGCCCAGCCGCCGAACGAATACGTTGCCCTGGATCATCTGCTGCACGACATGCGCCTGTATAAATCGGCGGCAGAAGTGAAGGTGATGCGCGAGGCCGCACGGATTTCCGCCCAGGCGCATATTCGTGCGATGCAGGCCAGTCGGCCCGGTCTTTACGAATTCAGCCTGGAAGCCGAGCTGGACTACGAATTCCGCAAAGGCGGGGCGAAGATGCCGGCTTACGGCTCGATTGTCGCCGCGGGGCGCAACACCTGCATCCTGCACTACCAGCAGAACGACGCGCTGCTCAAGGATGGCGATCTGGTGCTGATCGACGCCGGTTGCGAGATCGACTGCTACGCCAGCGACATCACCCGCACCTGGCCGGTGAATGGCAAGTATTCGGCTGAACAGAAGGCGATATATGAACTGGTGCTGGCTTCCCAGGAAGCCGCGTTCGCCGAAATAGCGCCAAACAAACACTGGAACCAGGCGCACGAAGCTACGGTGCGGGTAATCACCTCGGGCCTGGTGGAGTTGGGTCTGCTGCAGGGCGATGTCGATGAGCTGATTGCCAGCGAAGCCTACAAGGCTTTCTACATGCACCGCGCCGGGCACTGGCTGGGCATGGATGTGCATGATGTCGGCGAGTACAAGGTTGGCGGCGAGTGGCGGGTGCTGGAAGTCGGCATGGCACTGACGGTGGAACCGGGCATCTACATTGCCGCGGACAATCAGAAAGTTGCGAAAAAATGGCGCGGCATTGGCGTGCGCATCGAGGACGACGTGGTGGTGACCAAGACCGGTTGTGAAATCCTGACCAGAGGCGTACCGAAGACGGTCGCCGAGATCGAGGCCTTGATGGCTGCCGCACGGGCACAAGCGGCATGAGTCGGGCAAACCTGGCAATCATCGGGGGTGGCCTGGTCGGCGCCAGTCTGGCCCTGGCGTTGCAGGCTGGAGCCAAGGCCCGTGGCTGGAAGATCGTGCTGATCGAGCCGTTTGCGCCCGGCGACACCTACCAGCCAAGCTATGATGCGCGTTCCTCGGCGCTGTCCTACGGCGCCCGACAGATTTATCAACGGCTGGGCGTGTGGCAGGAGATTACCCGCCGCGCCGAGCCGATCAAGCAGATCCACGTCTCTGACCGCGGCCGCTTCTCTACCGCGCGCCTGTCGGCGATGGAGGAGGGCGTGCCGGCGCTGGGTTATGTGGTGGAGAACGCCTGGCTTGGACAGTGCCTGTGGCAAGCGCTGGACAAGGACGTCATCACATGGCGCTGTCCGGCGGAAGTCACCGCCATGGAGCCGCTAACCGATGGTTATCGCCTGACCCTCAACGATGAAACCACCCTGGAATGCGACCTCGCCGTGCTGGCTGATGGTGGTCGCTCCGGGCTGCGCGAGCAATTGGGCGTGGGCATCCGCAAGCGTCCGTACAACCAGAGCGCACTGATTGCCAACATCACCCCGAGTGAATCCCATAACGGCGTGGCGTTCGAGCGTTTTACCGACGACGGCCCGATGGCATTGCTGCCATTGCCGGACAACCGCTGCGCACTGGTCTGGACGCGCCAGGGGATGGACGCGCAGCGCCTGGCGGCGCTGGACGAGCGTGCATTCCTCAGTGAGCTGCAGGGTGTTTTCGGTTATCGCCTTGGCACCCTCAAGCAGGTCGGTGCGCGACATCTGTACCCTTTGACGCTGATTGAGGCCGAGGAGCAGGTGCGTCCGCACCTGGCAATTCTCGGCAATGCGGCACATAGCCTGCACCCGATTGCCGGCCAGGGTTTCAACCTGTCGCTGCGTGATGCCCAGGCCCTGGCCGATGCGCTGCTGGCGAGCGCAAAAGCCCCCGGCGATTTCGCCACCCTGCAGGCTTACCGCGAGCGTCAGCGCCTGGATCAAAACTTGACGGTCGGCTTCTCGGACCAGGTCACTCGCTTGTTCGGCAGCACCCAGCCACTGGTTTCCCTGGGTCGCAATCTCGGCCTGCTGGGCCTGGACCTGCTGCCGCCGGCCAAGCGCTGGTTCGCCCGGCAGGCCATGGGACTGGGTACCCGTCCCGATGCTTGACTGGTTGAGCAAAAATTTTGGCAAGGCACGGCTGATGCGCTGGGCGATGACCCTGTACCCGCCGTACCTCGGTGCCGGCGTCCGTGTGCAGCACATCAGCGATGACTTTCGTGACGTGCGGGTGCGCATGGGGCTGGGCTGGTACAACCGCAATTATGTCGGGACCCAGTTCGGCGGCAGCCTGTATTCGATGGTCGATCCGTTTTTCATGTTGATGCTGATGGAGAACCTCGGTCACCGGTACATCGTCTGGGACAAGGCCGCCGATATCGATTTCATTGCGCCCGGCAAGGGCCCGGTATTCGCCCGGTTCACCATTGACGATACCTTGCTCGATGAGATCCGCCGGCAAACGGCCGATGGCAAAAAATACCTGCCGCAGTTGCAGGTCGATATTCATGACGGCGCCGGCCAGTTGGTGGCGCGGGTCGGCAAAACCCTTTACGTGCGGCTCAAGCCGCAAGCGAGACAGGCATAAGCATGGAAATGCGCGCAGATCTGCTGATTGTCGGGGCCGGAATGGTCGGCAGTACCCTGGCGCTGGCGTTACAGGGCAGCGGGCTGGAAGTGCTGCTGCTGGACGGCAGCCCCATGAGCGTCAAACCCTTCGACAACCAGGCGCCGTTCGAGCCGCGGGTGAGTGCCCTGTCGGCCGCCAGCCAGCGGATTCTGGAGCGTCTGGGTGTTTGGGATGGCATCGCCAGCCGGCGCACCAGCCCCTACACCGACATGCACGTATGGGACGGCAGTGGCACCGGGCAGATTCACTTCTCGGCGGCCAGTGTTCACGCCGAAGTGCTTGGGCACATTGTCGAAAACCGCGTGGTTCAGGATGCCTTGCTCGATCGCCTGCACGACTGTGACCTTGGCCTGCTGGCCAATGCACGCCTGGAGCAGATGCGTCGTTCCGGGGATGACTGGCTGCTGACCCTGGCCGACGGTCGCACGTTGCGCGCACCGCTGGTGATCGCTGCCGATGGCGCCAATTCGGCGGTACGGCGCCTGACCGGCATGGCCACGCGCGAGTGGGATTACCTGCACCACGCGATCGTCACCAGCGTGCGCAGTTCCCACTCACATCAGATGACCGCCTGGCAACGCTTCACCGACCATGGGCCCCTGGCCTTCCTGCCGTTGGAACGCGACGGTCAGCAGGATTGGTGCTCGATTGTGTGGTCGACCACCCCCGGCGAAGCCGAGCGGCTGATGGGGCTGGACGAACAAGGTTTCTGTCGCGAACTGGAGCGGGCCTTCGAAGGTCGACTCGGCACCGTGCTGGGTGCCGATCCACGCGTATGCGTGCCATTGCGCCAGCGCCATGCCAAGCGCTATGTCGCTGAAGGCCTGGCATTGATTGGCGATGCAGCCCACACCATTCACCCGCTGGCTGGCCAGGGCGTGAACCTGGGGTTCCTCGATGCAGCGGTACTGGCGGAGGTCCTGCTGCAAGCGCTCGAGCGCGGCGAGCGCCTGGCGGACCCGAAGGTTCTGAGCCGCTACGAGCGTCGGCGCATGCCCCACAACCTGGCGCTGATGGCGGCGATGGAAGGCTTTGAACGTTTGTTCCAGGCCGATCCGTTGCCGGTGCGCTGGTTGCGCAATGCCGGTTTGAAGCTGGTGGACCAGATGCCCGAGGCGAAGGCGCTGTTCGTGCGCGAGGCGCTGGGGTTGACCGGGGATTTGCCGGCGCTGGCCAAGATCTGACCCTTTGTTGGGGCGAAGGGCAAGATCTTGCAGGAACTGCCGAAGGCTGCGACTTTTGATCTTGAATGTGTTTGGTTCGCGGAAAAGCAAAAATCAAGTCTCAGCCTTCGGCAGCTCCTACGACAGATCGCAGCCATGCAACATCTGGTAACTCCTCCACCCACTCATCGATTGAGAAGGCAAATGTGAGTCCTTATCATTTCGCCTCACACTTCAATCGAGAGAACGCTCCCATGTTGGCACCGAAGCGTCTACTGACCGCACTCGCCCTGACCCTGATCGGCAGCACCATCGCCCAGGCTGCCGATGAGGTAGTGGTTTACTCGTCGCGTATCGACGAGCTGATCAAGCCGGTTTTTGATGCCTACACCGCAAAAACCGGGGTGCAGGTCAAATTCATCACCGACAAGGAAGCGCCGCTGATGCAGCGGATCAAGGCCGAAGGCGAGAATGCCACGGCCGACCTGCTGCTCACCGTCGATGCCGGCAACCTCTGGCAAGCGGAGCAGATGGGCATCCTGCAACCGTTCACCTCCAAAGTGATCGACGCCAACATCCCCTTGCAGTACCGCTCGTCGGCCCACGCCTGGACCGGCCTGAGCCTGCGAGCGCGGACCATTGCCTATTCGACGACGCGAGTGAAACCCGGCGAGTTGACCACCTATGAAGGCCTGGCCGACAAGAACTGGGAAGGGCGACTGTGCCTTCGCACGGCGAAAAAGGTCTACAACCAGTCCCTGACCGCGACCATGATCGAAGTCCATGGCGCCGACAAAACCGAGCAGATCCTCAAGGGCTGGGTGAACAACCTGTCCACCGACGTTTTCTCCGATGACATCGCCGTGCTGGAAGCGATCAACGCCGGCCAATGCGATGTGGGCATCGTCAACACCTACTACTACGGCCGCCTGCACAAGCAGAAGCCGGACCTGGCGGTAAAGCTGTTCTGGCCTAACCAGGGGGATCGCGGGGTGCACGTCAACCTGTCGGGTATCGGCCTGACCAAGCATGCGCCACACCCGGAGGCGGCCAAGGCGCTGGTGGAATGGATGACGACCCCTGAAGCGCAAAAAATCTTCGCCGACGTGAACCAGGAATTCCCGGCCAACCCGGCTGTGCCGCCGTCCGCTGAAGTGGCGAGCTGGGGCAAGTTTGTCGCCGACACCTTGCCGGTGGAAATTGCCGGCAAGCGTCAGGCGGAAGCGATCCGGATGATGGATCGGGCTGGCTGGAACTGAGTCGGGTTCTTTAAAGATCAAAAGATCGCAGCCTCCGGCAGCACTTACAGGGTGTACATAATCCCAATGTAGGCGCTGCGGGAGGCTGCGATCTTTTTGCGTTTTCCCTACACTGCACGATTTTCCCGCGAGAGCGCTTCCTTGGCCCACCCCGCCCAACGCCGCTGGTATCCCCTGGTCTTCGCCATCGCTGCGCTGGTCCTGCTGCCCCTCAGTGTCTTGCTGTTGTCATGGAAGAGCATCGATTACCAGATCTGGTCCCACCTCTGGGACACCCAGATGCCGCGGCTGCTGGGCAATACGCTGACCCTGGTGGTCGGCGTCGGGGTCGGCGTTACGTTGCTGGGCGTCAGCCTGGCCTGGCTCACCAGCCTCTGCGAATTTCCCGGGCGTCGTTGGCTGGATTGGGCGCTGATGCTGCCGTTCGCGATCCCTGCGTACGTGCTGGCCTTTGTCTTCGTCGGGTTGCTGGATTTCGCCGGTCCCGTGCAAACCTTGCTGCGTGAATGGTTCGGCACCGGGCTGCGGCTGCCGCGAGTGCGCTCGACCGGTGGCGTTATACTGGTTCTGGTGCTGGTGTTCTATCCCTACGTTTACCTGTTGGCGCGCACTGCGTTTCTGGCCCAGGGCAAAGGCTTGATGGAAGCTGCGCGCGTCCTTGGCCAGTCCCCGTGGCAGGCGTTCTGGCGAGTGGCACTGCCCATGGCTCGCCCGGCGATCGGCGCCGGCGTGGCGTTGGCCCTGATGGAGACCCTGGCGGATTTCGGGGCCGTGTCGGTGTTCAACTTCGATACATTCACGACAGCTATCTACAAGACCTGGTATGGATTCTTCAGCCTGTCCACGGCGGCTCAGTTGGCCAGCCTGTTGCTGCTGGTAGTGATGCTGGTGCTGTACGGCGAGCGACGGGCCCGTGGCGCCAACCGGGCAAGCAACGAGCGGCCGCGGGTCAAGGCGCTGTATCACCTGCGCGGATTCAAGGCGGTCGCCGCCATGAGTTGGTGCGGGCTGGTGTTCGCCTGTGCCTTCGTCATCCCCATGCTGCAACTGGTCGTGTGGTTCTGGCAGCGGGGGCGCCTGGACCTCGATGAGCGCTACGCCGGGCTGATCGTTCATACCCTGTATCTGGGCGCCATGGCTGCGTTGATTACCGTCAGCGTCGCGCTGGTGCTGGCATTCGCCCGCCGCCTGGCGCCGACCCGGGCAATTCGTTCCGGCGTAAGCCTGGCCAATCTGGGATACGCCTTGCCCGGGTCGGTTCTGGCGGTTTCGATCATGCTGGCATTCAGTTATCTGGATCGCGAACTGGTGATTCCGCTGTCCGGTTGGCTGGGCGGGGCGGGCAAGCCGCTGCTGCTGGGCAGCCTGTGCGCGTTGCTGCTGGCCTACCTGGTGCGATTCATAGCCGTGGCCTACGGCCCCCTGGAAAGCAGCCTGGCGCGTATACGGCCATCATTGCCCGAAGCGGCACGTAGCCTCGGCGTCAGTGGCCCGCGACTGTTTTTCAAGGTGTATCTGCCGTTATTGCTCCCGGGGACCTTGAGCGCTGCCTTGCTGGTATTCGTCGACGTGCTCAAGGAAATGCCCGCGACCCTGCTGATGCGCCCGTTTGGCTGGGACACGCTGGCGGTCCGGATCTTTGAAATGACCAGCGAGGGCGAGTGGGCGAGGGCGTCTTTGCCGGCGCTGACGCTGGTTATGGTGGGACTGTTACCGGTCATCGGATTGATCAGACGCTCGGCGCATCGAAACGCCTAGGTGCCAGTCCTACACCTTGCAGCTACAATGCGCGGCATTCGGTGCGGCATGTACTACAGCTCTGGTCGCTGAAATCGGCTCAAAGCCCTCTAATTCAAGGCTTTCAGCCCATGCAGAACTTGCCCGCACCTTCGCCACGCCCGGAAGGAGAAACCCATGGGACAGCGTACGCCTCTGTATGACCTTCATCTCGCCCTCGGCGCGAAGATGGTCGATTTTGGCGGTTGGGATATGCCCCTGCATTACGGCTCGCAGGTCGAGGAACACCACCAGGTGCGCCGCGATTGCGGGGTTTTCGATGTATCCCACATGACCGTGATCGATATCAGCGGCCCCCAGGCCAAGGCCTGGCTCCAGTATTTGCTGGCCAATGATGTCGAGCGACTGCACAGCCCCGGCCGTGCCTTGTACAGCACCATGCTCAACGAGCGGGGCGGCATCGTCGATGACATGTTGGTCTATCGACTCGAGGACGGTTATCGGTTGGTGGTCAACGCTTCCACTCGCGACCAGGACCTGGCCTGGATGCAGGCGCATCTCGACGGGTTCGATGTGCAACTGGTTGAGCGCTCGGAACTGGCCATGCTGGCCATCCAGGGCCCCCAGGCTCGACACAAGATATGCGAACTCGTCTCCCAGTCCCGTGGCAACCTGATCCAGCTGCTCAAACCGTTTGAAGGTCGCAGCGATGGTGACTGGTTCATCGCCCGCACCGGCTATACCGGTGAAGACGGGCTGGAAATTGTCCTGCCCGCCAGTCAGGCGCCGGGCTTCTTCAACGACCTGGTTGGCGCGGGCATTTCGCCGATCGGCCTGGGTGCGCGCGACACGTTGCGGGTTGAAGCCGGCATGAACCTTTACGGCCAGGACATCGATCAGGAGGTTTCGCCCCTGGTTTCAAACATGGCCTGGAGCATTGCCTGGGAACCGGCCAGTCGCCTGTTCGTCGGCCGCGCGGCCCTGGAAGGCGAGCGGGCCGGAGGCATTCAACACAAACTGGTCGGCCTGGTGCTGGAAGAGCGTGGGGTACTTCGCGCTCATCAGGTCGTTCGCATAGCCGATGTTGGCGAAGGAGAGATCACCAGTGGTAGTTTCTCTCCTACGCTTAGCAAGTCGATTGCACTGGCGCGCGTGCCGATGGCCACTGCCGACCGCGCCGAAGTGGAAATCCGTGGCAAGTGGTACCCGGTTCGAGTGGTCAAACCGACCTTCGTACGCCATGGCAAAACCTTGATCTAACTTTTTTGGCGGGCAATGACCGCTGATATTTATTCCCGAGGACACAGAAATGAGCAATATCCCTGCCGACCTGCGTTTTGCCGAAAGTCACGAATGGGCCCGTCTTGAAGCCGATGGCACCGTTACCGTAGGCATCAGCGACCACGCTCAGGAAGCCCTGGGTGACGTAGTGTTCGTCGAGCTGACTGAAGTCGGTAAAGTCTTCGCCGCTGAAGATCAGGCGGGCGTAGTCGAGTCGGTGAAGGCCGCTTCGGACATCTATTCCCCGATTGCCGGTGAAGTGGTTGCAGTCAACGAAGAGTTGGGCGGTTCGCCCGAGTTGCTCAACACCGACCCGTACGGCGCTTGGATCTTCAAGCTCAAGCCAAGCAACGTGGCTGACCTGGACAAGCTGCTCGATGCCGGCGCCTACAAAGCCGCTATCGGCGAGTAAGCGTTCAGCGCCACCCCAAAGCCCCGACCTGTCGGGGCTTTTTTTCGATCTTTTGATCTTCGCGGACACCGCGACGGTGCCTGCTATGCTGGTTTGACCCGTGTTACATCGACGCCGAGCGCCACTCAAGAGAGAGCCCGTCATGTCCCAGTTACCGTCCCTGAGCCAGTTACGCGACCCCAATGCCTTCCTTCGCCGGCACCTGGGCCCCGATGCCGCCGAGCAGCAAGCCATGCTCGACAGCCTGGGCATCGGTAGTCGTGTCGAGCTGATCGAGCAGACGGTGCCGCCGGGTATTCGCCTGAACCGTGCCCTTGATCTGCCCCCCGCACTCGACGAAGAAGCCGCTTTGGCCAGGCTGCGCGGTTATGCCCGGCAAAACCAGGTCTGGACCAGCCTGATCGGCATGGGCTACCACGGCACCCTCACGCCGCCGGTCATTGTGCGTAACGTCCTGGAAAATCCAGGTTGGTACACCGCCTACACCCCTTATCAGCCCGAGATCGCCCAAGGCCGACTGGAGGCGCTGCTGAACTTCCAGCAGCTGACCATCGACCTTACCGGGCTGGAGCTGGCCAATGCCTCGCTGCTGGATGAGGCCACGGCGGCGGCGGAAGCCATGGCGCTGGCCAAGCGCGTGGCCAAGTCGCGAAGCAACCTGTTCTTCGTCGATGAAAACTGTCATCCGCAGACTATTTCGGTGGTGAAGACCCGCGCAGAAGGTTTCGGTTTCGAGCTGATCATCGCCTCGGTGGACAACCTCAGGCAGCACCAGGTCTTCGGCGCGCTGCTGCAATATCCCGACACCCATGGCGAAATTCGCGATCTGCGCCCGCTGATTGATCACTTGCATGCACAGCAGGCGCTGGCCTGCGTGGCGACCGACCTGTTAAGCCTGCTGATGCTCACAGCGCCGGGAGAGCTGGGGGCCGACGTGGTGTTCGGCTCGTCCCAGCGATTTGGCGTGCCCATGGGCTACGGCGGCCCCCATGCGGCATTCTTTGCCAGTCGCGAAGAGTACAAACGGGCGATTCCGGGGCGCATCATTGGTGTGTCCAAGGATGCGCGCGGTAACGTCGCCTTGCGCATGGCCCTGCAGACCCGCGAGCAACATATTCGCCGCGAAAAGGCCAACTCGAACATCTGCACCGCCCAGGTCCTGCTCGCCAACATTGCCAGCTGCTACGCGGTCTACCACGGACCTGAAGGGCTCAGGCGCATCGCCCAAAGGGTTCATCGCCTGACCTGCATCCTGGCGGCGGGACTTGAGCGCCACGGCATCATCCGTCTCAATCAGCACTTCTTCGACACTCTGACCCTGGAGGTCGGCGGTACACAGACGGCGATCATCGAAAGCGCCCGGGCGGCGCAGATCAACCTGCGCATCCTGGGGCGCGGGCAACTGGGTCTAAGCCTGGACGAAACCTGCGATGAAACTACCGTGGCCCGATTGTTCGATGTGTTCCTGGGTGCCGATCATGGGCTCATCGTCGAGGAAATGGACGCGCAAGCCCTGGCCAGCGGTATTCCAGAGGCGTTGCTCAGGACCTCTCCCTACTTGCGCCACCCGGTGTTCAACGCCCATCACAGCGAAACCGAAATGCTGCGCTACCTCAAGCAGCTGGAGAACAAGGACCTGGCGCTCAACCAGTCGATGATCCCGTTGGGCTCCTGCACCATGAAGCTCAACGCTACCAGCGAAATGATCCCCATCACCTGGCCCGAGTTCGCCAACCTGCATCCCTTCGTGCCGAGGGAGCAGGCGGCGGGGTATACGTTGATGATCGAGGAGCTGGAGCGCTGGCTCTGCGCGATCACCGGATTTGACGCTATTTGCATGCAGCCCAATTCCGGCGCCCAAGGCGAATACGCCGGGCTACTGGCGATTCGCAAATACCATGAGAGCCGGCAGCAGGGCGCGCGGGATATCTGCCTGATTCCCTCTTCGGCCCACGGTACCAATCCTGCTTCGGCGCAGATGGCCGGGATGCGTGTGGTAATCGTCGAGTGCGACGAGGCAGGTAATGTCGATCTCGACGACCTGAAAGACAAGGCCGCCGCAGCAGGGGACAAACTCGCCTGCCTGATGGCGACGTATCCTTCAACGCATGGTGTGTACGAGGAGGGGATCAGCGAAATTTGCGAAGTTGTCCACAGCCAGGGTGGCCAGGTGTACATGGACGGCGCCAACCTGAACGCCCAGGTCGGGCTGGCGCGCCCGGCCGACATTGGTGCGGACGTCTCGCACATGAACCTGCACAAGACCTTTTGCATTCCCCATGGCGGGGGCGGGCCGGGCATGGGGCCGATCGGCGTGCGGGCGCACCTGGCGCCTTTCGTGGCCAATCACCCCGTCGTGCCGATTGACGGGCCGCTGCCACAGAATGACGCCGTGAGTGCCGCTCCCTGGGGCAGCGCGAGCATTCTGCCGATCAGCTGGATGTATATCGCGATGATGGGGCCACAGTTGGCGGATGCCAGCGAAGTGGCGATTTTAGCGGCCAACTACCTGGCACAACATCTGTCCGGGGCTTTTCCCGTCCTCTACACCGGGCGCAACGACCGGGTCGCGCATGAATGCATTCTCGACTTGCGCCCCTTGAAAGCGTTGACCGGGATCACTGAGGAAGACGTTGCCAAGCGTTTGATGGACTACGGTTTTCATGCCCCGACCATGTCGTTTCCGGTGCCCGGGACCTTGATGGTGGAGCCTACCGAAAGCGAATCGAAAGCGGAGCTGGACCGCTTCATCGGCGCGATGCTCAGCATTCGCGCGGAAATCACCGAGGTACAGAACGGCAACTGGCCAGCTGAAGACAACCCGCTCAAGGGCGCGCCACATACGTTGGCCGATATCACCGGGGTTTGGGAGCGGCCCTATAGTATCGAGCAAGCGGTGACGCCGGATGCCCATACCAGGGCGCACAAGTACTGGCCGGCGGTGAATCGGGTGGACAATGTGTACGGCGACCGCAACCTGTTTTGCGCGTGCGTGCCGGTGGATGATTACCGCTGATAGACCCCTGGCACGTGGATAATCACAGAGGAATATCACGGGGGACGCAGAGGTACGTCAGGCAAAAAAATGCCACTCATGGGAGCGGCATTTTTGTTCAGCCAACAGGCTTACTCCGAGGCAATGGCATTCTTCGCCAAAATCGCATTGGCCAGTTCCATGTCCGTGGCCTGCAGGCCAGGATTGTCGGCGCGGACCTTCTGCATGGCGGCTTCCAGGTACGGGCCGCGGATGCCGCCGTCACTGGCGACGAAGCTACCTGCGTCATCTTGAGCCGCGACAATCAGCTTGTGATCCTTGAACGTCAGGTAAGTCGAACCGGTGGTGGCGCCGGACGAGATGACGTTACGCCAAAAGCTGTCGGCCATCGCCGATCCGACTGGAAGGGACAGCAAGGCGAGGGTAGCGACAGCACACTTGAAACGCATGATGGGTGACTCCACTGGATTAACTACCCTGTTGGATCGCCAATCTGGCAATCCAGTTCCGTGGTGGCTCACTCGGAAGGTTCAACCAGCAGGATCGCCCCTTGCTGCCCCGTCACCCGCACCCGACTGCCGGGGGCCGCATCGGGTCCGCGGGCCATCCACACGCCGTCGGCCACCTTGATCTTGCCGCGTCCGTCGACGATCGCTTCGTGCACGACAAAGGTCCTGCCGATCAACTCCTGCCCTCGCAAGTTGAGGTTCGGCTCGTCACTCTGGCGTACTGCGCTGCGCTGGCGTCGCCACCAGTACAGCGCCGTGGCGATAGAGAGCAAGCCGAACAGCAGGAACTGCACCTCCCAGGCCATTCCCGGTAGCAGGAAGGTCAGCACGCCAACAGCCGCGGCGGCCATGCCGATCCACAGCAGATAGCCGCCGGCTCCGAACACTTCAAGAATCAGCAGCAGCGTGCCGACGGCCAGCCAGTCCCAGAACGACAGATTTTGCAGGAATGCCCACATGGTATGCCTCAGGCCTTCTTGTTATCGAACGTCGCCTTGACGATTTCGCCGATGCCGCCGACCGCGCCGATCATCGAACTGGCCTCAAGCGGCATCAGGATCACTTTGCTGTTGTTGGCCGAGGCCAGTTTGCCCAGCGCATCGATGTACTTCTGCGCGACGAAGTAATTGACCGCCTGCACGTTGCCGCCGGCGATCGCTTCCGACACCACCTTGGTGGCCTGGGCTTCGGCTTCGGCTTGACGCTCCCGGGCTTCCGCTTCGAGGAATGCGGCCTGGCGACCACCCTCGGCTTCGAGGATCTGCGCCTGCTTCTTGCCTTCGGCGGTGAGGATCGCTGCTGCACGCAGGCCTTCGGCCTCGAGAATCTGGGCGCGCTTGATCCGCTCGGCCTTCATCTGCCCGGACATCGCGGCCATCAGGTCGGCAGGCGGGCTGATGTCCTTGATTTCGATTCGGGTGATCTTGATGCCCCACGGTGCAGTCGCCTCATCGACGGTGCGCAGCAGTTTTTCGTTGATCCCGTCACGCTGGCTGAGCATCGCATCCAGCTCCATGGAGCCAAGGACGGTACGGATGTTGGTCTGCAGGAGGTTGCGAATCGCGTGTTCGAGGTTGTTGACCTCATAGGCCGCCTGCGCCGTATTGACCACCTGGAAGAAGCACACCGCATCGATCTGCACCGTGGCGTTGTCGGCGGTGATGACTTCCTGCGGCGGAATATCCAGCACGCTTTCCATCACGTTGATTTTGCGGCCGATGCGGTCCATGACCGGAATGATGATGTTCAGGCCGGGCTTGAGGGTGTTGGTATAACGGCCGAATCGTTCGACCGTCCATTGATAACCCTGGGGCACGACTTTGAAACCCATGAAAAGAATGGCGACCACCAGGCCGACAAAAAGCAGGAGCACGGTACCGATCTGCATAACAATTCCCTGTTGAGTACATCAATGAATTCTCGATCGCAGAAGTGTAGCGGTGCAGGTCGTGGATATGAACCGGAACCGGGCTCTCGCATCATCAAGAGACACAAAGGATTATTTCTGCTCGCTCTGTGGCGTGACCCGCAGCACCTCTTCGATGGTCGTCAGCCCCGCCGCGACCTTCTGTGCACCGGATAATCGCAGGCTGCGCATGCCTTCCTTGAAAGCCTGCCTGCGCACCGCCAGCAAGTCGGTATCGGGACTGATCAGCGCCTTGATTCCGTCGGTCAGCTGCATGATTTCATACACCCCCGCACGTCCACGATAGCCGGTGTCACGACACTCCAGGCAGCCGATGGCGCGCTGTGCGTTACCTGGCAGCGGTGCCTGCCATGGCCTGGTCAGGGTTTGCCAGTCTTCTTCGCCCAGGGCCAGCGGCGCCTTGCAGTGCGGACAAAGGGTGCGTACCAGGCGCTGGGCCATGACGCCGAGCACCGTGGCCTTGATCAGGTAGTGCGGCACGCCCAGTTCCAGCAGGCGGCTGATGGCACTGGGTGCATCGTTGGTATGCAGCGTGGACAGCACAAGGTGGCCGGTGAGCGCCGCCTGGATCGCCATTTCAGCGGTTTCGAGGTCGCGGATCTCGCCAATCATGATGATGTCCGGGTCTTGCCTCATCAGCGCGCGCACGCCGGCGGCAAAGGTCAGGTCGATGTTGTGCTGGACCTGCATCTGGTTGAACGCCGGCTCGACCATTTCGATCGGGTCCTCGATGGTGCAGAGGTTGACCTCGGGCGTCGCCAGCTTTTTCAGGGTGGTATAGAGCGTGGTGGTCTTGCCGGAACCGGTCGGCCCGGTGACCAGGATGATGCCGTTGGGCTGGCGGGTCATGTCCTGCCAGCGGCGCAGGTCTTCGGCGGAAAAACCCAGCTGATCGAAGTCCTTGAGCAGCACTTCCGGGTCGAAAATCCGCATGACCATTTTTTCGCCGAACGCCGTCGGCAACGTCGACAGGCGCAGCTCGACCTCACCCCCGTCCGGGGTCTTGGTTTTTACTCGGCCGTCCTGGGGTTTGCGTTTTTCTGCAACGTTCATCCGGCCCAGGCTTTTCAGGCGGCTGACGATTGCCATGGTCACCTGCGGCGGGAATTGATAGACGTTGTGCAGCACACCGTCGATGCGAAAGCGCACGGTGCCCTGCTCACGCCGTGGCTCGATGTGAATATCGCTGGCGCGCTGCTGGAAGGCGTACTGGAACAGCCAGTCGACGATGTTGACGATGTGCGCGTCGTTGGCATCCGGTTCCTGGTCGCTGGCGCCAAGGTTGAGCAACTGTTCGAAGTTGCCCATGGAATTGATCTGCTGATCACCGGTGGTCGCGCCGCTGACCGATTTGGCCAGGCGGAAAAACTCCACGCTGAAGCGCTGGATGTCCACCGGGTTGGCGACCACCCGTTTGATCGGCAGCTTCAGAACATGGGTCAGGTCGGCTTCCCAGCCGTTGACGTACGGCTGGGCGCTGGCCACGGTAACGGCGTCGCGGTCGACCGAGACGGCAAGAATCTTGTGGCGCTGGGCGAACGCGTAGGACATCAGCGGCGTGATGGCCGCGACATTGATCTTCAGCGGGTCGATGCGCAGGTAGGGTTGGCCGGCCTGCTGCGACAGCCAAAGGGTCAGGCTTTCCAGGTCGAGATGTTTGCCGGGGCGGCTGA
This sequence comes from Pseudomonas sp. TMW22090, assembly GCF_022496665.1. Taxonomy (NCBI): domain Bacteria; kingdom Pseudomonadati; phylum Pseudomonadota; class Gammaproteobacteria; order Pseudomonadales; family Pseudomonadaceae; genus Pseudomonas; species Pseudomonas sp. TMW22090. The sequence goes on along the minus strand of NZ_SCFH01000003.1, from coordinate 332,209 downwards.
GATCATCGAGATGCTGGCCGGCGATGAACTCCAGTGGGTGCAGTTGGCCATTAGCCGCGTGGCGCCGTCTGGCATTGAGTGCGAGTTCGGCCGAGTCCTGGCTGATAAAACCTTGGGCGACCAGTTCGCGCAGCAAATCATTGAGATCCAGCCAGCGGTCCTGAATGGCGAGTTGAACGGACATGCGGGCTCCTCATGAACAACAGTGCGCAAAGGATAGACGCGCAGCCGCCAATCGTTGGGCCACTACCCGACGAAGCCGTATCGAGGGGTTTCAGCCTGCCGCTTGAGCCGCGATATTCCAGGAGGAATCGGCGTTTTGCAGATCGACCGAGCAGACGCTGATCAGATTACGCAATTTTTCCGCTATCACCTGGGCACGATGCCAGCTCAGACCATCAATGACGATATCCATCGACAACAAATCGTCGCTGCGCTGCACATTGACCTGGTGCGGGGTGAGGCATTGCAGGGCAAACAGATTGAGCGCGCGACACAGCAGGTCGGGTTCGGCTTCGCCCAGCAGCTGGTAGTGCACGCGGCAATGGGCGGTATGGACGTTCCACGCATCGGGGCGCAAGTGGGGACTTTTTACGGCTTCGAGGTGAGGCATGGGGCAGGCTCCAGGATCAATGGAGGAATTTTTACATTCGAAGCCGGGTATTTCTTATCTATGATGGACCTAATTGGCGATTCTTCGAATCGTACAATTCAATTTAGTAGGGTTAGCGGGTTTATTTATGCACAGTGATTTGGATGGCTACGACCGCAAGATTCTTGCCCTGTTGCAGGAAGATGCTTCGCTCTCCAGTGCGCAGATCGCCGAGCAGGTGGGGTTGTCGCAGTCGCCCTGCTGGCGGCGTATCCAGCGGATGAAGGAGGAGGGGATTATTCGCGGCCAGGTGACGCTACTGGATCGCAAAAAGATCGGGCTGAATACGCAGATTTTCGCCGAGATCAAGCTCAACGCCCATGGGCGCTCGAACTTCACCGAGTTCACCGAGGCGATTCGCGGTTTCCCCGAGGTGCTGGAGTGTTATGTACTGATGGGTTCGGTGGATTTTTTGTTGCGGATCGTCACGGCGGACATCGAGGCGTATGAGCGGTTTTTCTTCGAGAAGTTGTCGATGGTGCCGGGGATTCAGGAGGTGAACTCGATTGTGGCGTTGTCGGAGATCAAGTCGACGACCAGTTTGCCCGTGCTGCGGTGAAGCAAAAGATCGACCACAGCACGGCAGCTCCTGCGGAGGAGTGTGTACACCCGTAGGAGCTGCCGGAGGCTGCGATCTTTTAACGATGTTACATACGCAGCAACATTTTCCAGGCACGGTTCTGATAAACCGCAATCGCCTGCTGCTTGCGCGCATCCAGGGATTCGTCGCTAATCGGCTCGTTGGCCAGTTGCGCCAGCTGTTTCAGCTCCCCGTACAGGCGATCCATTTCCGGGATCTCCAGCACGCCGCGGGCATGGTGCAGCCAGGACTGGATGCGCTCGATGCGCGGCAGTTGCTCGGCGAGGTCTTCCGGTTGCTGCTGATAGCGCTGCAGCTGCAAGGAGGTTGCCTCTTCGCCCAGCAGGCGTGGAAGCCAGCTGCCCAGTTGCGCTGCGCCTTGGCGATTGCCACGTACGTTACGCTCGGCGGTCCAGGTACGGGCCAGCAACCAGCGCGAAGTGTTGAGGGAGAACAGACCCCAGCGCGGGTCTTCGAGCTCTTCCAGGAATTGTTCAGGCGCGGCTTTGCGCACATCCTCGTCATCCACCCCGGCCTGGACCAGTGGGCGCCAGTCTTCGAGCAACGCGTCCAGCGCGACTCGCAGGTCGTGGGTCGATTGACGCGGTGCGGCTTGCCCCAGGCTGCTGAGCAGTGCGCGCATTTCAGCCAGGTTCTCGACCCAGTCCTGCAGCAAACGCCAGTGGCCATTGAAGCGGTACTGCTCGGCCAGGCGCTGGCTACTGCCCAGCAAATGCCAGCACAGCGCGGCAAATGCGTCGTCCAGCGGCATTTCGGCGCTGATTTGCGGTGCCGGCAGGCTCAGTGAATAGCTGTTGGCGTCGTAGAGGCGATAACCGCGCTCGGCCTTGCTGATGTCACACGGCATCAACGCCAGGGTCGCGGCCAGTTCGGCAGCGAGTTCCAGCAGGGCGGCAGGTTCACCTTCGCGCAGTTCCAGTTCCAGCTCGCAGATTTCTTCTTTCTGCTTGCCGACCACTACATGGCCCAGGTCCAGCGCGGCTTCGATGACCACCTTGGTTTTGCCACGGCCCCAAGCGATTTCGGCACGTTCGCGAACGAAGTCGGTGGTGAAGATGGCTTTGAGGGTTTTCTTGTCCAGCTCGGCCAACTCTTCAGGCCAGCATTCGCCGTCGAGTTTTTTCACATCGAGCTTGGCTTTGGGCAGGTTCCAGTCGTATTCGTTACGCTCGGACAGACCGGCAACGCTGTGGCCGCGGGTCTTGAGGGTCTGAATCACTTCTTCGCCATCACGGCGCAGGCGCAGGGCAACCTTGGCGCGGGCCAGGTCGCGCTCAGGCGTGTCGAAGTACTGGTTCATCAGTTCACGGCGTTCCCAGCCACTTTTGTTGCGTTTTTTCAGTAGCGGGTGCTCGCGCAGAGCAGCGAGGGTTTCGCGGCTGACGCGGAGTTTGATTTCGGTTTCTTTCTGCATGGCCGGAAAATCCAGGATCGGGAGCGCAGCCGGTGGAATGTGTGGCTGCCAAGGCCGTGCAGTGTACAGGACTCATCCATCCTACGTGCCGCGACGGTTTATTCCTGTCGCCAGATAGCTCTATGATGGACTTCAATTCGGGAGTTGGAGTCAGCGATGCCTTTGCCGTCCATGAAAGATCAGTTCGCTGCGCTGATCGCTGCACCGTCTGTCAGTTGCACCCAGGCCAGTCTCGATCAGACCAACCGCCCGGTCATCGACCTGCTGGCCACCTGGCTGGGCGACCTGGGTTTTGCCTGCGACATCCAGCAGGTCAGCCCCGGCAAATTTAATCTGCTCGCCAGTTTCGGTTCCGGCCCTGGTGGCCTGGTCCTGGCCGGGCATAGCGACACCGTGCCGTTCGATGGCGCCTTGTGGCAGACCGATCCACTGAAGCTGACCGAAGTCGACGGCCGCTGGGTGGGTTTGGGCAGTTGCGACATGAAGGGTTTCTTCGCTTTGGCGATCGAAGCCGTCATACCCTTGCTCGACCAGCCGTTCAAACAGCCGCTGTTGATCCTCGCCACCTGCGATGAAGAAAGCTCGATGTCCGGTGCCCGCGCGCTGGCCGCAGCCGGACGGCCGCTGGGGCGCGCGGCAGTGATCGGCGAACCGACCGGCCTGAAGCCGATCCGCATGCACAAGGGCATCATGATGGAGCGCATCGACATCCTCGGGCAGAGTGGCCATTCCTCCGACCCCCGCCTGGGACACAGTGCCCTCGAAGCGATGCACGATGCCATCGGTGAGCTCCGTGGCCTGCGCTTGCTCTGGCAACGCGAGTTTCGCAACCCGCAGTTCGGCGTACCCACGCCCACCATGAACTTCGGGTGCATTCACGGCGGCGACAACCCCAACCGGATTTGCGGGCAGTGCTCTCTGGAGTTCGATTTGCGACCGCTTCCAGGCATGGACCCGAAGGCCCTGCGCGCGGAAATTCTGCACCGGCTCAAGCCGGTTGCCGAACGGCATCAGGTAAAAATTGATTACGCGCCGCTATTCCCTGAAGTGCCGCCGTTCGAGCAGGCCGAAGACGCTGAATTGGTACGCGTCGCCGAAAAGCTCACAGGTCACATGGCCGAAGCAGTAGCGTTCGGCACCGAAGCCCCTTATCTTCAGCGCCTTGGTTGTGAAACGCTGGTGCTTGGCCCTGGAGATATAGCCTGTGCCCACCAGCCGGGGGAATACCTCGAAATGTCACGTTTGCAGCCTACGGTGCATCTATTACGTCAACTGATTGAACATTACTGCCTGATGCCGGCCAAATCTGTCGGTTGAACGCTACCTCCGTAGGCGCTGCCGCAGGCGGCGATCTTTTGATCTTGTTTTCAGGAGCAACATCAAAAGATCGCAGCCTGCGGCAGCTCCTACACCGTTCGCCGTGTAAATTGCCGGTCATCAATCCCGTAGTCATGAGGAGAGCGCGCGTGTCGCCAAGCCTGTTCCGACGATAACCATCAGCCCGCTGTGCGTTGTTCCGTTTCGCCCATTTTTTGGCTGCTATTTATTACAGGCCCAGGTTCATGCCCGAATACGTTAATTGGCTTCGTCACGCTTCCCCCTACATCAACGCCCACCGCGATTGCACCTTTGTTGTCATGCTGCCCGGCGATGGCGTGGAGCATCCAAACTTTGGCAACATCGTCCATGACCTGGTGCTGCTGCACAGCCTGGGCGTGCGGCTGGTGCTGGTTCACGGCTCCCGTCCACAAATCGAAGCGCGCCTGGCTGCCCGTGGCCTGACTCCGCATTACCACCATGGGATGCGTATCACCGATGCCGCCACCCTTGAATGCGTGATCGATGCCGTCGGCCAGCTGCGGATCGCCATCGAAGCGCGACTGTCGATGGACATGGCGTCTTCGCCGATGCAGGGCTCGCGCCTGCGGGTGGCCAGCGGCAACCTGGTAACTGCTCGGCCGATCGGCGTGCTCGAAGGGGTTGATTATCACCACACCGGTGAGGTGCGTCGGGTCGACCGCAAAGGCATCAATCGCCTGCTGGACGAGCGCTCCATCGTGTTGCTGTCGCCTTTGGGCTATTCGCCAACCGGCGAGATCTTCAATCTGGCTTGCGAAGACGTCGCGACCCGCGCCGCCATCGACCTGGGCGCCGACAAACTGCTGCTGTTCGGTGCCGATCTGGGCCTGATCGACGAAAACGGACGCCTGGTGCGTGAGTTGCGTCCTCAGCAGGTGCCGGCGCACCTGCTTCGCCTGGGCAGCAATTATCAGGGCGAACTGCTCGATGCCGCCGCCGAGGCCTGCCGTGGCGGTGTAGCACGCAGTCATATTGTCAGTTATGCCGAAGACGGTGCGCTGCTGACCGAGCTGTTCACCCGCGACGGTGGCGGTACCCTGGTGGCCCAGGAGCAATTCGAAATCGTGCGCGAAGCGGCGATTGAGGACGTGGGTGGCTTGCTGGACCTGATCAGCCCGCTGGAAGAGCAGGGCATCCTGGTGCGTCGTTCCCGCGAGGTGCTGGAACGCGAGATCGAGCAGTTCAGCGTGGTCGAGCGCGAAGGCATGATCATCGCCTGCGCGGCGCTGTATCAGATTGCCGATTCGGATGCGGGTGAGCTGGCGTGCCTGGCGGTCAACCCGGAGTACCGCCACGGCGGGCGTGGCGATGAACTGCTGGAGCGCATCGAAACTCGCGCCCGGGCCCAGGGCCTGAAAACCCTGTTCGTCCTTACGACCCGTACCGCCCACTGGTTCCGCGAGCGCGGGTTCGTGCCAAGCAGCGTGGACCGGTTGCCGTCGGCGCGAGCGTCGCTGTACAACTATCAGCGCAATTCGAAAATCTTCGAAAAAACCCTGTAACGCAATCCCCCTGTAGGAGCTGCCGCAGGCTCCTACGGGGATTGCGTTTATTCCACGTATTTAGAGCTGACGTACGCCGAATAATCCGGCAGCACCGTCTCGACTTTGCCCTGTTCCTTCAGGAACTTCGCGGTCTCGCCAATCGCCTTGGCCGTGCCGCCATCCAGCAATGCGGTGGTCTGCTGTGCCTTGGCGTCCGGGAAGGCCGAGCCGGCCAGCAGTTCAGGCACATCGGCAGCATTGGCACCGGTCAATTTGGCGATTTTCTGCACCGGCACCGAATCGGCAGTCCAGCTGTCTTTATGCGCGGCGTAGTCGGCGAATGAGTCCAGGGTGACCTTGGCGAACCTGGCAATCACTTCCGGGTGCTTCTCGGCGTAATCCTTGCGCGCCACCCACACTTCGAAAGTCGGAGCGCCCCATTGGCCAACCTCGGCCGCATCGGTCAGGGTCTTGCCGGTCTTGCGGATTTCGCCCAGGGCAGGCGACCAGACGAAGGCCCCGTCAATATCACCACGCTTCCAGGCAGCAGCAATTTCCGCCGGCTGCAGGTTCACCACCTTCACTTGCGAAGTACTCAGGCCCCAATGCTTCAGTGCGCCGAGCAGGCTGTAATGAGAGGTGGAAACGAAGGGCGTGGCAATGGTTTTGCCGATCAGATCTTCCGGTTTATTGATCCCGCTCCCGTTACGGACTACCAGCGCCTCGGCGGCATTGATCTGCGCCGAAACGATGAAGGCAACGATTGGCAGGTTCCGCGAAGCTGCGGCGGCCAGCGGGCTGGAGCCCAGATTCCCGATCTGCACATCCCCGGAAGCAATGGCCGTGACCACCTCTGGCCCGCTGTTGAAGCGGCGCCAATCGATTTTCTGGCCAATGGCTTTCTCATACAGGCCGTCGGCCTGCGGCACCTTGCTCGGATCAATCCCGGTCTGATATCCCACGGTCAGGTTGGCGGCGACGGCGTTAAAAGAAATTAAAGCTGATACACAAACTGTAACAATTGGATTGGATAGTGCGCGCTTGATTGTCATGGCCAGGTCTTCGATGAGAGGAAATGCGGATTTCCGTTAAATCTAATCGATCTAAAAAACGGCCAATAAATATCTTTTGGGAATTAGCTTATAGGCTTGCGTTCAACGGACCGCGCGCTGCGTTCAGTTCCTAAAGGCTATTAAAAAACATCGGATGCTTCGTATTGGATTTATGCAAAACGGGTTTATCTGACGACGCTGGATTCACCGGGGATTAGACCATGGTCGTAGTCACATACGGTTACGATTGACTTGCAGGTCACGGTCTGGCGCTAATCGCAAATCCTAGGATCCCGGGCATTTGACCCAGGGCCAGGAATACAAAAATTAGAAACGAGAGGAGCTTAAAAAATGAACAAGTCCACCTTGGCCTTGGCCGTGGCCGTAGGGGTAATGGCGCAGCAGGCAGGCGCCGCCGGATTCATTGAAGACAGCAAGGCTTCCGTCAGTTCTCGCACCATGTATTACAACGCCGACACTCGCGAAGGTGCCGCCAACGATCAGCGCGAAACTGCTCAGGGCCTCAAGTTCGATTACCTGTCGGGCTTCACCCAAGGCACAGTCGGCTTCGGCTTTGATGCCCAGGCGCTGGTCGGCATTCATCTGGACGGTGGTCGCGGTCATCACCCGGACAACAACTCGTTCTTCCCAAGTGACACTGACGGCTCGGCATCCGATCCATGGAGCCGGGTAGCGGGTAACGTCAAGGCACGCATCTCGAAAACCGAAGCCCACCTCGGTGGTGCCTTGCAACCGAGCATGCCGGTACTGATCGCGAACGACAGCCGCCTGCTGCCACAGACCTTCGAAGGCGGCACCATCACCTCGAAGGAAATCGACAACGTCACGTTCAACGCCGGCCAGCTCGAGCACGCCGCGGGTCGAGCGTCGTCGAACACCACCGGTCTGGCAGTCGCTGGTGGCACTGAAGAAAGCAACAAATTCCGTTACGGTGGTGCTGACTGGAAGGTCACCAAAGACCTGATGCTGCAGTACTACTACGCCAATCTGGAAGACTACTACAAGCAGCATTTCCTGGGCCTGGTACACGTCTACCCGATCAGCGCCACCCAGTCGTTCAAGACTGACCTGCGCTATTTCGACAGCAGCTCCGACGGCAAGAACGGTGATGCGGGTTACCGCTTCAACAACAACGGCGGTTATGCGAAGAATGCGGGCGAGGTGGATAACCAGACCTGGAGCGCCATGTTCACCTACACCCTGGGTCCGAACGCATTCTTGCTGGGCCATCAGCGTGTCAGCGATGACGGTGGTTTCGTCTACCTGAACCAGGGCAACGTGGTCGACGGCAATGGTCGCAACGAAGGAGCCGGCGGTTCGAGCTTCTACTCGTTCACCGACGCCATGATCAACGGCTTCGTGCGTGCAGGCGAGAACACCACATTCGGTCAGTACACCTTCGACTTCGCATCCCTGGGCGTTCCAGGCCTGAAGGCCTCGGCCGCTTACCTGCGTGGCGAGGACATCAAGGCCACCAACGGCGTTGGCAAAGACCAGACCGAGTGGGAGCGCGACCTGCGCGTGGACTACGTGATTCAAACCGGCGCGCTCAAGGGGTTCGGTACGACCCTGCGTCACGGCACCTACCGCGGCGACACCAACATCTCCGCGCAAGACCAGACCCGCGTGATTTTCAACTACACCTATAGCTTCCTGTAACACCCAACACGGAAAAAGCCCTGCCAGCTGGCGGGGCTTTTTTTTGGATTATTTCTTATATTCAAATTGGGTCTTAGTATGTAATTTATTATTCTTTTTAGCTTTTAACGCGAAGCCCTAAAGTGCGTTCCTCTGGGGCCGATACCGGTGGCCTGACACGAATAAATGCCATTCCTTTATTCCTGAATGGCATTAAAAGAATGAAATTATTTTTTATCCGTTTACCATGCGGGCCCCATTCCCCTTGGTCAGACGCCCGGGGTAGACGCATCACGCGATGAACCGTGGTTTGCGGTCACCGCGCATTTCAGGATCCAGAGCATTCGACTCTGGACCGAAAAAAAATTAGAGACGATAGGAGCGAAACAATGAACAAGTCCACTTTGGCCCTGGCTGTGGCCGTAGGGGTTTTGGCGCAGCAGGCAGGCGCCGCCGGTTTCATCGAAGACAGCAAGGCCACCCTGGGCCTGCGCAACTTCTACATCAACACCGATAACCGTGACGGTACCGGCGCCAATAAAAACGAAGAATGGGGCCAAGGCTTCGACCTGCGTTTCATCTCCGGTTACACCCAAGGAACTGTTGGCTTCGGTATCGATGCCATTGGCCTGCTGGGCGTACGCCTCGATTCCGGTGGCGGTACTAACGGTGCGACGGCCACGTCCTATGGCGGCACCGTGTTCCCTAGCAAATCCAACGGTGAAGCGGTCGATAACTTCTCCAGCCTGGGCCTGACGGCCAAGGCCAAGATCTCCCAGACTGAATTGAAGCTGGGTACCTTGCAGCCGAAGAACCCGGTCATTGCCACTAACGATGGTCGCCTGCTGCCACAAACCTGGCAGGGTGGCCAGATCACTTCTGGCGAGATCAAGGACCTGACCCTGGTCGGTGGCCAGATCGAAGCCGTGAAAGGTCGTAACTCCAGCAACAACGAACAACTGAGCATCGGCGGCGCGAACACCCGTGGCACAGCCTGGCGCGACAGCAACAAGTTCATCTACGCAGGCGGTGACTACAAAATCACCAAGGACCTGACTGCCCAGTACTACTACGGCAACCTGGAAGACTTCTACAAACAGCACTTCCTGGGTCTGGTTCATAGCTGGGCAATCGGCCCTGGTGTATTGAAGTCTGACCTGCGTTACTTCAATAGCTCTGATGACGGAAAAAACGGCACAGATTCGAACTACTACAGTTCGGGCAACTACACAGGCTTGCGTAATGGGCGCGGTGAAGTCTCCAACAACCTGTACAGCGGTCTGTTCCTTTACACCGTTGCAGGGCACACCTTCGGCGGTGGCTATCAGGTCAGCAACGGCAGTAGCGACTTCCCTTGGCTGAACCAGGGCGACGGTTCGTCGAACTACACCATCACCGACATGCAGATCCAGAAATTCGGCCGTGCTGGCGAGAAAACCTGGCAAGTACGCTACTCCTATGACTTCGCTAAAGTCGGCGTGCCCGGTCTGACTGCTGGTGCTGTGTACCTCAGAGGTGGCGATATCGACACCGTGGGCACCAACGGCCAACAAGCTGCCTCGGGTGCCTCCGAGTGGGAACGCGACTTCACCCTCGCTTACGTGGTACCAGAAGGCCCGCTGAAAAACGTAGGCTTCATGTGGAAAAATGCTACCTGGCGCACCGACCTGCCTAACACCCGTTCGCAGGACGAAAACCGCCTGATCCTCAGCTATTCGATCCCGCTGTTGTAATAGCGCTCGCGTTACCGAAGTAAAAAACGCCCTGCCTGGCACCCTGCCTGGCGGGGTTTTTTGTGTTTTTTAACTGGCTTTTTATATGCATTTTAATTCTAAACAAATCGATATTTATTCTTTTTAATAGATAAAAAACGCAGGCACAGTTGAGCTCATCAAGCACTCACCAGGAGCAGCATCATGAGCCTCAGACTTGGCGACATCGCCCCCGACTTCGAACAGGATTCCAGTGCCGGCACCATTCGTTTTCATGAATGGCTGGGCAATAGCTGGGGCGTGCTGTTCTCCCACCCGGCAGACTTCACGCCGGTATGCACCACCGAGCTGGGCTTTACCGCCAAGCTGAAAGACCAGTTCGCCGAGCGGGGCGTCAAGGCGATTGCCCTGTCCGTGGACCCGGTGGATTCGCACCACAAATGGATCGAAGACATTAACGAGACCCAGGACACCCAGGTCAATTTCCCGATTCTGGCTGACGCCGATCGCAAGGTGTCGGACCTGTATGATCTGATTCATCCCAATGCCAACGACACCCTGACCGTGCGCTCGCTGTTCGTCATCGACCCGAACAAGAAGGTGCGGCTCACCATCACCTACCCAGCGAGCACTGGCCGTAACTTCCATGAAATCCTGCGGGTAATCGACTCGCTGCAACTCACCGACAACTACAAGGTGGCGACCCCCGCCAACTGGCAGGACGGTGATGAAGTAGTGATCGTGCCATCGCTCAAGGACGAGGAAGAAATCCAGAAGCGTTTTCCCAAAGGTTATCGCGCGGTGAAGCCGTACCTGCGCCTGACGCCGCAACCCAATCGTTGAAAATCAGAAGATCGCTGCCTCCGGCAGCTCCTACACGGATAGGCGGGCCCTGCAGGAGCTGCCGAAGGCTGCGATCTTTTCGAACACACCACAAAGCAGGGGATTTCAGGCCGTTTCGACGGCCTTTTTTTTCGCCTGGACATCCAGTCTCTTTATATCTCTTAATCGAATAACCAAATGAATAAATATGATTTATGGATATAACAATCAGCTGTTAAGGTCACTCCATCAAAGCGAGATCGCACACTGCGAATTGCCAAAATAGCTTAAGGAATTCCTGAATGCTGGTTGTCTCAATCGGTGGCAGTCCTAGCCAACGCTCCCGTTCCGGAGTGCTGCTGGACCACGCTCAGCGCTGGTTGCGCGAGCAAGGTGTGGAAGTGGTGAGTTACCAGGTACGGGACTTCCCGGCCGAAGACTTGCTGCATGCACGCTTCGATAGCCCCAAGGTGATCGACCTGCTGCAACAGATTGAAAACGCTGACGGCCTGCTGATCGCTACGCCGGTTTACAAGGCCTCGTTCTCCGGTGCACTGAAAACCGTGCTGGACCTGCTGCCCGAGCGTGCGTTGGACCACAAAGTGGTTTTACCCATGGCTACCGGCGGCAGTATCGCGCACATGCTGGCGGTGGATTACGCGCTCAAACCGGTGCTGTCGGCGCTCAAAGCCCAGGAAATGTTGCACGGGATTTTCGCCGTGGACAGTCAGATCGCTTACGGCGAGGGCAGCGCCCAGGCGCAGTTGGCGCCTGAGCTGGAACAACGACTCGGTGAGTCACTGGAGCTGTTTCTTATCGCCATGGCGCGACGGCCGAAACCAATCGATCCGAACCTGTTGAATGAACGTTTGCTGAGTGCTCGCTGGAGCATTTGAGCCCGCACTCAATCTACCCTGAATTTGCTTCACTCCACCTTACTCAGCCGCTAACGGCCAAGCAGGTGCAGCCAAAACCCAACTGCAAAAAGGAGAGCGCTATGCGCACTGTCATTTTGCGTCGTGGTCTGGTCGCTCTGTTTGCTGCGGCTGTCACCTTCGGCGCCATTACTCAAGCTCAGGCCGAGACACTTCGAATCGGTTATCAGAAGTACGGCACCCTGGTGCTGCTCAAGGCCAAGGGTACTCTGGAGAAACGCCTCGCCGCCCAAGGTGTGGACGTGCAATGGACTGAATTCCCCGGTGGCCCGCAGCTGCTTGAAGGCCTGAACGTCGGCTCCATCGACTTCGGCGTTACCGGCGAAACCCCGCCGGTGTTTGCCCAGGCGGCCGGTGCCGATCTGCTCTATGTCGCCTACGAACCACCAGCGCCTCACAGCGAGGCGATCCTGGTGCCCAAAGACTCGCCGATCAAATCGGTGCAGGAACTCAAGGGCAAGAAAATCGCCCTGAACAAAGGCTCCAACGTTCACTACCTGCTGGTGCGGGCTCTGGAAGACGCCGGCCTCAAATACAGCGATGTCCAGACCGTGTTCCTGCCGCCAGCCGATGCCCGCGCCGCGTTCGAGCGTGGCAGTGTCGACGCCTGGGTCATCTGGGACCCGTACCAGGCTGCGGCCGAACAGCAACTGCAGGCTCGCACCCTGCGTGACGGCAAAGGCATCGTCGACAACCATCAGTTCTACCTGGCGACCAAACCCTACGCGCAGAAAAATCCCGAGGTGATCAAGACTTTGGTGGAGCAAGTGCGCGCAGTCGGCGAATGGTCCAAGGCCAACCCTGAAGACGTGACCCAACAGGTTTCGCCACTGCTTGGCCTGCCGGCAGACATCACCCTGACTTCGGTGAAACGCCAGGGCTACGGCGCGCTATTCCTGACCCCGGAAGTGGTGGCCGCGCAACAGAAGATCGCCGACAGCTTTTACCAGCTCAAGCTGATTCCGAAGCCGCTGAGCATCAAGGACGTGATCTGGACGCCACCGGCGGCCGTTGCCAAAGCACAGTAATTTGAATTCCTAAGGAGACCACTCCATGAGCCTCAACATCTTCTGGTTCCTGCCAACCCACGGCGACGGCCATTACCTTGGCACCGCCGAAGGCGCTCGCGCCGTCGACCACGGTTACCTGCAACAGATCGCGCAAGCAGCCGACCGCCTGGGCTTTGGCGGGGTGCTGATCCCCACCGGGCGCTCCTGCGAAGATTCGTGGCTGGTGGCCGCGTCGTTGATCCCGGTAACCCAGCGCCTGAAGTTTCTGGTTGCCCTGCGCCCCGGGATCATTTCCCCGACGGTGGCCGCGCGCCAGGCGGCGACGCTGGATCGGTTGTCCGGCGGGCGTGCGCTGTTCAACCTGGTGACCGGCGGAGATCCGGAAGAGTTGGCCGGCGATGGTCTGTTCCTGACCCACGAAGAGCGCTATCAGGCTTCGGTGGAATTCACCCGTATCTGGCGTCGGGTGCTGGAAGGTGAAACCGTTGACTACGATGGTCAGCACATCAGCGTGAAGGGCGCCAAGCTGCTCTACCCACCGATCCAGCAACCGCGTCCACCGCTGTACTTCGGTGGCTCGTCGGAAGCGGCGCAGGACCTTGCCGCCGAGCAGGTCGAGATGGTTCTGACATGGGGTGAGCCGCCGGCCGCTGTTGCCGAGAAGATCGAACAGGTACGGGCCAAGGCCGCCAAGTTGGGGCGTACCGTGCGGTTCGGGATTCGCTTGCACGTGATCGTTCGGGAAACCAATGCTGAAGCCTGGCAAGCGGCGGACCGGCTGATCTCCCACGTGGATGATGAAACCATCGCCCGCGCCCAGGCGTCGCTGTCGCGCTTCGATTCGGTTGGCCAGCAACGCATGGCCGCGCTGCACGGTGGCAGTCGCGACAACCTGGAAGTCAGCCCCAATCTCTGGGCCGGCGTCGGCCTGGTGCGTGGTGGTGCCGGCACGGCACTGGTGGGGGACGGTCCGACAGTGGCCGCCCGCGTAAAGGAATACGCGGACCTGGGCATCGATACGTTCATCTTCTCCGGCTATCCACACCTGGAAGAGTCCTATCGGGTTGCGGAGCTGTTGTTCCCGCACCTGGATATCGAGCGTCCGCAGCTGCCCCAGGGTGCCAACTACGTCAGCCCGTTCGGCGAGATGGTCGCCAACGATATCCTTCCCAAAGCCGCGTCGCAGAGCTGAGGCGCGCCATGAAGAAAGTTATCCACAACCTGGCGCCCTGGGCGTTGCCGGTGCTGTTGCTGGCGGTGTGGCAGTTGTCGGTGTCGGCGGGCTGGTTGTCGACACGGATTCTGCCGGCGCCGATAGCCGTCATCGAAGCCGGCGTGAGCCTGGTGCGCAGCGGTGAAATCTGGACCCATCTGGCAATCAGCGGCTGGCGTGCTGCTTTGGGCTTTACCATCGGTGGCAGCATCGGCCTGGTGCTGGGTTTCATCACCGGCCTGTCGAAATGGGGCGAGCGCCTGCTCGACAGTTCGGTGCAGATGGTGCGCAACGTACCGCACCTGGCGCTGATCCCTCTGGTCATCCTGTGGTTTGGCATCGATGAGTCGGCGAAGATTTTCCTGGTGGCCCTGGGCACATTGTTCCCGATCTACCTCAACACCTATCACGGCATTCGCAACGTCGATCCGGCGCTGGTGGAGATGGCGCGCAGTTACGGTTTGTCCGGTTTCAGCCTGTTCCGCCAGGTGATCCTGCCGGGCGCACTGCCTTCGATCCTGGTCGGTGTGCGCTTCGCGTTGGGCTTCATGTGGCTGACGCTGATCGTTGCGGAAACCATTTCTGCCAGTTCCGGCATCGGTTACCTGGCAATGAATGCCCGGGAATTCCTGCAGACCGACGTGGTGGTGCTGGCGATCCTGTTGTACGCGGTGCTCGGCAAACTGGCCGACCTCGCTGCGCGCGGACTTGAACGAGTATGGCTGCGCTGGCATCCGGCCTATCAGGCTGCCAAGGGAGGTGCCGCATGACGGCTCAACAACCTCCACGCTTGCTGCGCGGAATTCCACTGGCGGTGCGCAAGTTGCAAAAGACCTTTGGTTCGCGGCAGGTGCTGCGCGAGATCGACCTGCACATTCCGGCCGGGCAGTTCGTGGCCGTGGTCGGGCGCAGCGGGTGCGGTAAAAGTACCTTGTTGCGCTTGCTCGCCGGCCTCGACAAACCCACTGGCGGTGAGCTGCTGGCGGGTTCGGCGCCTTTGAGCGCTGCGCTGGAAGACACCCGCTTGATGTTCCAGGAAGCGCGTCTGCTGCCGTGGAAAAAAGTTATCGACAACGTTGGCCTAGGGCTCAAGGGCAACTGGCGGTCACAAGCACTGGACGCGTTGGAGTCAGTTGGCCTGGCCGACCGCGCCAATGAGTGGCCTGCGGCGCTGTCCGGTGGGCAGAAGCAGCGCGTGGCCTTGGCCCGCGCGCTGATCCACCAACCGCGCTTGCTGTTGCTGGACGAGCCCTTGGGCGCTCTCGATGCCCTGACCCGAATTGAAATGCAGCAACTGATCGAACGCCTCTGGCAAAAGCACGGCTTCACGGTGTTGCTGGTGACCCACGACGTCAGTGAAGCGGTCGCGATTGCAGATCGGGTCATCCTGATCGAAGAGGGTGAAGTCGGCCTCGACCTCCACGTGGAACTACCGCGCCCTCGGGTTCGCGGTTCTCACCGGCTGGCGGCGCTGGAGACCGAAGTCCTTAACCGCGTGCTGTCACTGCCCGGCGAGCCGCCGGAACCGGAACCTGTTTCACCATTGCCCACGCAGTTGCGTTGGGCGCAATAACTCACCTTATCCAACGACAGGAACAACCTCATGACTATCAAGGCCATCAACGTTCGTAACCAGTTCAAAGGCTCGATCAAGGAGATCGTGCTGGGCGACGTGCTGTCGGAAATCGACGTGCAGACCGCTTCGGGCATCGTCACTTCAGTCATCACCACTCGTTCTGTCAAAGAGCTTGAGCTGGTGGTGGGCAGTGAAGTGATCGCGTTCGTGAAATCCACCGAGGTGTCGATCGCCAAGTTGTAAAGGGCGTGCACTGCGCACAACCCCGGAGGGTGTGAGCCCTTCGGGTTTTTTGTGTGCGTGATTCAGTGGAGTCAGCGGTGTGGCCATCGCGGGCAAGCCCGCTCCCACAGGTTGATGTGTCACTTACAAAATCTGTGTTCGCTGGAGATTCCTGTGGGAGCGGGCTGGCCCGCGATGAGGCCAGCATGACCTGCGCCGTAGTCAGATTGAGTGAGCGCGCTTGGGCATATAAGGCGGCAGATAAAGCCCCAGATACGCATCAAACACCCGCATCCCTTCCTCAGCCATGCGCGGCGTGATCTGCCCATGCTGCTGCACCGAACGCGCATACACCCGATCCCCCAGCTCCATCGCCAGCGCAAACACATCGACATCACTCGGCAACTTCGGCAGTTCGAAGTGATGATCGAAGAGCTTGTGCATCAGTTCGCCCAGCTCGATGTCGTGTTGGCGGTCGGCCTGGGTGACTTCGGTCAGGCCGTGCTGGGCAAGAATCAATTGTCGGGCGGCGGCGTCGTCGCTGTAGATGTCGAGCATGCGCTGCTCCACCAGGCGCGACAGGTCGCGCCAGCCGCTGAGGGCGTTGTGGTCGATGGGGGCTTGCAGGCATGCCCGGAAAGCGGCGTGGACGTCGGCCGTCAGCGCTTCGAGCAAGGACGGTACGCTGGCGAAAAAGTGATACACGGAGGACGGCGGGATTTCGGCGCGCTCGGCCACGCTGTAGATCGACAGGCTGCCCACTCCTTCGGCGGCCAGCAGCGTACGGGCGGCGTCGAGTATGGAATCGATCCGCGCCTGGCTGCGGGCGCGAGGTTTGCGGACGGTGGCGGTGCGCGTCATTGGAGACTCCTGCGGGGCAGGGGGCATTGTACGAGCCGGGTGATGTGTTGTCTTGTCGGCCGCCATCGCTGGCAAGCCAGCTCTCAAGGATTTCCAGCGAAACACTCATTTTGTGTACGGCAAGTGACTTGTGGGAGCTGGCTTGCCAGCGATCCGCCGCAGGCGGCCATAAAAAAACGCCGTCAGCTCTACCAGCCGACGGCGTTTGTTTTACTGCAACCGCTTAAACGGTATGCAGGTACCAGTTGTACTCAAGATCGGAGATGGAGTGTTCAAACTCCTCCAGCTCGCTCTCTTTACACGCGACAAAAATGTCGATGTATTTTGGATCGATGTACTTGGCCATCACTTCGCTGTCGTCCAGCTCGCGCAGTGCATCACGCAGGTTGTTCGGCAGGCTCTGCTCGTTCTGCTCGTAGGAGTTGCCTTCCACGGGCGCGCCCGGTTCGATCTTGTTGACCAGGCCGTGGTGCACGCCAGCCAGGACCGAAGCCATCAACAGGTACGGGTTGGCGTCGGCGCCGGCAACACGGTGCTCCAGGCGGACCGCGTCGGCGGAACCGGTCGGTACTCGTACCGCTACAGTCCGGTTATCCAGACCCCAGCACGGCGCATTGGGCACGTAGAACTGTGCGCCGAAGCGACGGTAGGAGTTGACGTTCGGGCACAGGAAAGCCATCTGCGCCGGTAGGGTCTCGAGCACACCGCCGATCGCGTGACGCAGTGCGGCGTTCTGCTCGGGATCCTCACTGGCAAAAATATTCTTGCCGTCTTTATCAAGGATCGAGATATGGACGTGCAGTCCATTTCCTGCCTGGCCCGGGTAAGGCTTGGCCATGAAGGTGGTGTCCATCTCATGGTCGTAGGCGATGTTCTTGATCAGGCGCTTGAGCAGTACCGCGTAGTCACACGCCTTGATGGCGTCGGCCACGTGGTGCAGGTTCACTTCGAACTGCGCCGGGGCACTTTCCTTGACGATCGCGTCGGCAGGAATGCCTTGCTCCTTCGCACCTTCCAGAATGTCCTGGAGGCAGTCGACGTATTCGTCGAGGTCGTCGATCAGGTAGACCTGTGTCGAGTGCGGGCGTTTGCCGGAGATCGGCGAGCGCGGAGGTTGCGGGCGACCGTTCACGTTCTCCTGGTCGATCAGGTAGAACTCCAGTTCGAAAGCGGCACAGATCGTCAGACCCATTTCGTCGAACTTGGCGACAACCTGACGCAGGACTTCCCGGGGGTCGGCGAAGAAGGGTTCACCTTCGAGTTCGTGCATGGTCATCAACAGTTGCGCAGTAGGGCGCTTCTGCCAAGGCTCGTTGCACAGGGTGTCAGGGATTGGATAACAGATTCGGTCAGCATCGCCGATGTCCAGGCCCAGGCCGGTGCTTTCCACCGTCGAGCCGTTGATATCCAGGGCAAAGAGGGAGGCCGGCAGGTTGATGCCTTTCTCGTAAACCTTGTGGAGGCTGGTGCGTTCGATGCGCTTGCCGCGCACCACACCATTCATATCCGCAATCAGAAGGTCAACGTACAGAACCTCAGGATGTTCCTTAAGGAACGCGTTCGCTTCGTTAAGCTGAACGGCACGCGGGGGTACCGACATGATGCAACACCTTTGTTGTTAAAAATATCAATCATTGATCTCTTCGGGTTTCAGTCAACCCGAACGGCATGCCGAAGTCAAGCGAGGCCTTTTTTGCCCTAAAAAAGCGCCCGTGAGGCTTTTTTGAGGCGCTTTGGGGCGTTTTTTTGCCCTCGGGCTTATTGCCAGCCGCAGGCTTGAGCGGGCCGTGTTGTATTTTTTACGGGGGTGTTGTGTAAAAAAATGAACAAGGCTAAGCTCGAATCAAACCCATAACAGCAATAATACCGGGGTGTTTCATGTCTCGCCTGCCGTTAATCGGCGTCACCGGCTGCTCACGGCAGACCGATCAGCTGGCAGCGTCCGATATTCTGGACGGTCTGGATGGCATTCTCTTTACCGGCTCTGCATCCAATATAGAACCGTTTTACTCCAGCGGCCCGTACTTCGTAGCGCAGACTGCCGGTAATTGTGCACGCCTCACCCATACACCTGTTGCCCCACGCTTCTTTCGAGGCGAGCATTCATGTGCCCGGCAATTGCAAGGGCAATCTGTACCACACGACGCCGATGCGTCAAACAACGCCTGACTTATCAGAGTCCGGAAACTCAGCCTAAGAGGCATTTATGAGTCACAACCTCGACCAGCTCACCGATTGGTTGAAAGACCACAAGATCACAGAAGTCGAATGCATGATCGCCGATCTGACCGGTATCACCCGGGGCAAGATTTCGCCGACCAACAAATTCATTGCGGAAAAAGGCATGCGCCTGCCCGAAAGCGTTCTGTTACAGACCGTGACTGGCGACTATGTCGAAGACGACATCTATTACGAACTGCTCGACCCGGCCGACATCGACATGATCTGCCGTCCCGACCAGAACGCGGTGTATCTGGTGCCGTGGTCCGTGGAGCCCACCGCCCAGGTGATCCACGACACCTATGACAAGCAAGGCAACCCGATTGAGCTGTCGCCGCGCAACGTGCTCAAGAAAGTGCTGAAACTCTATGCCGACAAAGGCTGGCAGCCGATCGTGGCGCCGGAAATGGAGTTTTACCTGACCAAGCGCAGTGACGACCCGGACTACCCGTTGCAACCGCCAATTGGCCGTTCCGGTCGTCCGGAAATCGGTCGTCAGTCGTTTTCCATCGAAGCGGCGAACGAGTTCGACCCGCTGTTTGAAGACGTCTATGACTGGTGCGAACTGCAGGAGCTGGACCTCGACACGCTGATCCACGAAGACGGTACGGCGCAGATGGAAATCAACTTCCGTCACGGTGATGCCCTGTCCCTGGCCGACCAGATCCTGATCTTCAAGCGCACCATGCGCGAAGCGGCACTCAAGCATGATGTGGCCGCCACCTTCATGGCCAAGCCCATGACCGGTGAGCCGGGCAGCGCGATGCACTTGCACCAGAGCATTATCGACATCGAGACCGGCAAGAATGTCTTCTCTAATGAAGACGGGACCATGAGCCAGCTGTTCCTGCACCACATCGGCGGGCTGCAGAAGCTGATCCCCGAGCTGCTGCCGCTGTTCGCACCGAACGTCAACTCGTTCCGCCGCTTCCTGCCGGATACCTCGGCGCCGGTAAACGTGGAGTGGGGCGAAGAAAACCGCACGGTGGGCCTGCGGGTGCCGGATGCCGGGCCACAGAACCGTCGAGTGGAAAACCGCCTGCCGGGTGCCGATGCCAACCCTTACCTGGCGATCGCCGCGAGCCTGCTCTGCGGTTACATCGGCATGGTCGAAGGCTTGAACCCAAGTGCGCCGGTGGTGGGACGTGGTTATGAACGCCGCAACCTGCGCCTGCCACTGACCATCGAGGACGCGTTGGAGCGCATGGAAAACAGCGCGACCGTCGAGAAGTACCTGGGCAAGAAATTCATCACTGGCTATGTCGCGGTCAAGCGGGCCGAGCATGAAAACTTCAAGCGCGTGATCAGTTCGTGGGAGCGGGAATTCCTGCTCTTCGCCGTCTGATGCGCTGCGGCGCGGTAGGAAATAACCGCGCCCTCACTGCAAACTTAGGAGAATTCGCATGACTAGTAACAATCCGCAAACCCGTGAGTGGCAAGCACTGAGCAACGACCATCACCTGGCACCGTTCAGTGACTTCAAGCAGCTGAAGGAAAAAGGCCCGCGCATCATCACCAGCGCCAAGGGCGTCTACCTGTGGGACAGCGAAGGCAACAAGATCCTCGACGGCATGGCCGGCCTGTGGTGTGTGGCTATCGGTTACGGTCGCGACGAACTGGCTGACGCAGCCAGCAAGCAGATGCGCGAGCTGCCGTACTACAACCTGTTCTTCCAGACCGCTCATCCTCCCGTACTGGAACTGGCCAAGGCCATTGCCGATATCGCGCCGGAAGGCATGAATCACGTGTTCTTCACC
The DNA here is from genome assembly GCF_022496665.1 of Pseudomonas sp. TMW22090. Taxonomy (NCBI): domain Bacteria; kingdom Pseudomonadati; phylum Pseudomonadota; class Gammaproteobacteria; order Pseudomonadales; family Pseudomonadaceae; genus Pseudomonas; species Pseudomonas sp. TMW22090. Next base: position 311,660 of record NZ_SCFH01000003.1, on the reverse strand, counting down.
GGCTCCGGTTCCGAAGGCAATGACACCATGCTGCGGATGGTGCGTCACTACTGGGCGATCAAGGGCCAGCCGAACAAGAAAGTCATCATCAGCCGCAAGAACGGCTATCACGGTTCCACTGTGGCCGGCGCGAGCCTGGGTGGCATGACTTACATGCACGAACAGGGCGACCTGCCGATTCCAGGCATCGTTCACATTGCCCAGCCGTACTGGTTCGCCGAAGGCGGCGACATGACGCCTGAAGAGTTTGGCGTGTGGGCTGCCAACCAGCTGGAAGAAAAAATTCTGGAAATCGGCGTTGATAACGTCGGTGCCTTTATTGCCGAGCCGATCCAGGGTGCCGGTGGCGTGATCATTCCGCCTGAGACCTACTGGCCGCGCATCAAGGAAATCCTCGCCAAGTACGACATCCTGTTCGTGGCGGACGAAGTGATCTGCGGTTTCGGTCGTACCGGCGAGTGGTTCGGTTCCGATTTCTATGACCTCAAGCCCGACATGATGACCATCGCCAAAGGCCTCACCTCCGGCTACATCCCTATGGGTGGCCTGATCGTGCGCGACGAAGTGGTGGCAGTGCTCAACGAAGGCGGCGACTTCAACCACGGTTTCACCTATTCCGGTCACCCGGTGGCGGCTGCGGTGGCGCTGGAAAACATCCGCATCATCCGTGATGAAAAAATCATCGAGCACGTCCACGCAGAAACGGCACCGTATTTGCAAAGTCGCCTGCGGGAACTGAACGATCACCCACTGGTGGGCGAAGTACGTGGGGTAGGGCTGCTGGGGGCCATCGAACTGGTCCAGGACAAGGCCACTCGCAAGCGTTACGAAGGTAAAGGCGTCGGCATGATTTGCCGCACCTTCTGCTTCGACAACGGCCTGATCATGCGCGCCGTTGGCGACACCATGATCATTGCTCCGCCACTGGTGATCACCAAGGCGGAAATCGATGAGCTGGTGACCAAGGCTCGCAAGTGCCTGGACCTGACACTGAGTGCGCTGCAAGCCTAAGTGCTAGGCTCTGAGCGGGGTGCAAGGTTTGCATTTCGCTCAGGGCAAACAAAGGATGGGTCTTTCCTTGAAAGGCTGCCTCGGATCTTGCCAGACTACCGGTTGTTTCAGATGCCCGGCAAAGGCCGCTGAGCACGTGGTTAAAAAGAAAAATTGGAGCATTACCCATGAAGGCATTAGGTATGAAGATAGCTGGCAAGACCCTCCTGGCCATGTCCCTGATGGGCATGATGGCAGGCGCAGTTCAAGCGGACGACAAGGTTCTGCACGTATACAACTGGTCTGATTACATCGCACCGGACACCGTCAAGAAGTTCGAAGCCGAGTCGGGCATCAAGGTGGTCTACGACGTATTCGACAGCAACGAAACGCTGGAGGCGAAGTTGCTGGCAGGCAAGTCCGGCTACGACATCGTCGTGCCGTCGAACAACTTCCTGGCCAAGCAGATCAAGGCTGGCGTTTACCAGAAACTCGACAAGTCCAAACTGCCGTTGTGGAAAAACCTCAATACCGACCTGCTCAAAGCGGTATCGGTGAGCGATCCGGGTAACGAACATGCATTCCCGTACATGTGGGGTTCGATCGGTATCGGCTTCAACGACGAAAAGGTCAAGGCAGCACTGGGTGCCGATGCACCAACCAATTCCTGGGACCTGATCTTCAAGCCTGAAAATGCTGCCAAGCTGAAATCATGCGGCATCAGTGTCCTCGATTCGCCAACCGAGATGATTCCGGTGGCGCTGCACTACCTGGGCTATCCGACCGACAGCCAGGACAAGAAACAACTGGCTGAAGCTGAAGCACTGTTCCTGAAAGTCCGTCCTTCGATCGGCTACTTCCATTCGTCCAAGTACATCTCCGACCTCGCCAACGGCAACATCTGTGTGGCCATCGGTTACTCGGGCGACATCTACCAGGCCAAGTCCCGTGCGGCTGAAGCCGGTGACAAGGTGAAGGTCAGCTACAACATTCCCAAAGAAGGTGCTGGCAGCTTCTACGACATGGTCGCCATCCCTAAAGATGCCGAAAACGTTGAAGGTGCCTACAAGTTCATGACCTTCCTGATGAAGCCGGAAATCATGGCGGAGATCACCAACGCCGTGCGCTTCCCGAACGGTAACGCAGCGGCAACAGCGCTGGTTGATAAAGACATCACCAGCGACCCGGGCGTTTATCCACCAGCCGACGTTCTGGCCAAGCTGTACGCGATTGCCGACTTGCCGGCCGCTACCCAGCGAATCCTGACCCGCAGCTGGACCAAGATCAAATCGGGTAAATAAATAAACCTGTAGGAGCGAGCTCGCTCGCGAAGAACGCTGGAGCACCGTTGGGTGTCAGGCCTCCCTGGTTATCGTTGGCGACCATCGCGAGCGAGCTCCTACAGGGCTATATGCATAAAAGTTTTGCTGGAACGGTTTTTCGAGGGTAAGTTGCGCGCCGGTTTGTTGTCGGGCAGTCGAGGGCTGTCATGCAGCGCGGGGCAACTTGGGCCCAACTAATTTCAGAGGACCTCCACTTGCCTATTTCTTCTTTGTTTCGCAATGCCCTGTTGATGGCTGCCGGACTGACAGTTGCTTTCGGTGCCCAGGCTGCCGGTACGGTGCATATTTATAACTGGTCGGACTACATCGGTCAGACCACCCTGGAAGACTTCCAGAAAGAAACCGGCATCAAGCCGGTGTATGACGTCTTCGACTCCAACGAAACCCTGGAAGGCAAGTTGCTGGCCGGGCGCACCGGTTACGACGTCGTCGTGCCGTCCAACCACTTCCTGGGCAAACAGATCAAGGCGGGCGCATTCCAGAAACTCGACAAGTCGAAGCTGCCCAACTATTCGAACCTCGACCCAGTGCTGCTCAAGCGCCTGGAGCAGAACGATCCCGGGAACCTTTATGCCGTGCCGTACCTGTGGGGCACTAACGGCATCGGTTACAACGTCGATAAGGTCAAGGCGGTACTGGGTGTCGACAAGATCGATTCCTGGGCCGTGCTGTTCGAGCCGGAGAACATCAAGAAGCTTCACAGCTGTGGTGTCGCCTTCCTCGATTCGGCTGACGAAATGATGCCGACAGTGCTCAACTACATGGGCCTGGATGCCAACAGTACCAACCCGCAGGACTACAAGAAGGCTGAGGCCAAGTTGCTGGCGGTGCGGCCTTACGTGACTTACTTCCACTCCTCCAAATACATCTCGGACCTGGCCAACGGCGACATCTGCGTGGCTATCGGTTTCTCCGGCGACATGTTCCAGGCGAAAAACCGCGCTGAAGAAGCGAAGAAGGGCGTGAACATCGCCTACTCGATTCCCAAGGAAGGTGGCGCGCTGTGGTTTGACATGCTGGCGATTCCAAAGGACTCGAGCAACGTCAAGGAAGCCCACGCCTTCATTAACTATTTGCTGAAACCTGAGGTCATCGCCCAGGTCAGTGATTACGTCGGCTACGCCAACCCTAACCCTGGGTCGGACAAACTGATGGAGCAGTCCATTCGCACCGACGAAGCGGTTTATCCACCGCAGGCAGTCCTCGACAAGACCTACGTGTCCATCGAGCTGCCACCCAACATTCAACGTTTGATGACCCGCAGCTGGACCAAGGTCAAGTCGGGTAAATAGCTTCAAAACTATCCAAGGTTGGCTCACCTTGAGCGAACTGCACTCTGTTTTTTTGGGAGTTTCGTAAATGGCAGTTGCCTCCGGCGCCTACAAGAAAGCCCTCGAGGGCGACCAGACACCTAAACAGGTGCTGGTCAAAATCGACCGGGTCACGAAGAAGTTCGACGAGACGATTGCCGTGGACGATGTGTCCCTGGAAATCAAGAAAGGCGAGATTTTCGCCCTGCTCGGCGGTTCGGGATCGGGCAAGTCCACGTTGCTGCGCATGCTTGCGGGCTTCGAACGGCCTACGGAGGGGCGCATTTTCCTCGACGGTGTGGACATCACCGATATGCCGCCGTACGAGCGGCCGATCAACATGATGTTCCAGTCCTACGCCTTGTTCCCGCACATGACCGTGGCACAGAACATTGCCTTCGGCCTCAAGCAGGACAAGATTCCCGCGGCCGAAGTCGACGCCCGCGTAGCCGAAATGCTCAAGCTGGTGCAGATGAGCCAGTACGCCAAGCGCAAGCCGCATCAACTGTCTGGCGGCCAGCGTCAGCGTGTGGCCCTGGCGCGCTCCCTGGCCAAGCGGCCGAAGCTGTTGCTGCTCGATGAGCCAATGGGCGCACTGGACAAGAAACTGCGCTCGCAGATGCAGCTGGAGCTGGTCGAGATCATCGAACGAGTCGGTGTAACCTGCGTCATGGTGACCCACGACCAGGAAGAGGCCATGACCATGGCCGAGCGCATCGCGATCATGCACCTGGGCTGGATCGCCCAGATCGGCAGCCCGATCGACATCTACGAAACTCCGACCAGCCGCCTGGTCTGTGAATTCATCGGTAACGTGAACATCTTCGAAGGCGAAGTCATCGACGACGCCGAAGGCCACGCGATCATTACCTGCAAGGACCTGGACCGCAAAATCTACGTGGGCCACGGCATCAGCACCTCGGTGCAGGACAAGTCGGTCACCTACGCGATCCGTCCGGAAAAACTGCTGGTTACCGCCGACATGCCGACGTGCGAATACAACTGGTCCAGCGGCAAGGTCCACGACATCGCCTACCTGGGCGGCCACTCGGTGTTCTACGTCGAGCTGCCAAGCGGCAAGCTGGTGCAGTCATTCGTGGCCAACGCCGAACGTCGTGGCCAGCGTCCGACCTGGGGCGACCAGGTCTATGTATGGTGGGAAGACGATAGCGGCGTGGTACTTCGCTCATGAACATGCGCAAATTCAAACGCCGCCTCAATCGAATAATTCCCGGTGGCCGCCAGCTGGTCATCGGGGTTCCGTTCATCTGGCTGTTCCTGTTCTTCATGTTGCCGTTCTTCATCGTATTGAAGATCAGCTTCGCCGAAGCCGACGTGGCCATTCCGCCGTACACCGAGATCTACAGCTTCATCGACCAGAAGCTCCAGGTGCTGTTGAACCTGGGCAACTACGCGATGCTGGGCGACGACGAGCTGTACATCGCCGCGTATCTTGGCTCGTTGAAGATGGCGCTGATCAGCACTGTCCTCTGCCTGCTGATCGGCTATCCGATGGCCTACGCCATCGCCAGTGCCCGCAAAGAGATGCAGACGGTGCTGGTGCTGCTGATCATGATGCCGACCTGGACCGCGATCCTGATCCGCGTGTATGCGTGGATGGGCATCCTCAGTAACAACGGCCTGCTCAACGGCTTCCTGATGACCATGGGCTGGATCAACGAACCGCTGCAGATTCTCAACACCAACCTGGCGGTGTATATCGGCGTGGTTTATTCCTACCTGCCGTTCATGATCCTGCCGCTTTACGCCAACCTGGTGAAGCATGACAACAGCCTGCTGGAGGCGGCCTCCGACCTGGGCTCAAGCACGTTCAACAGCTTCTGGAAAATCACCATTCCATTGTCCAAGAACGGCATCGTCGCTGGCTGCATGCTGGTGTTCATTCCGGTCGTGGGTGAGTTCGTCATCCCGGAACTGCTCGGCGGTCCGGAAACCCTGATGATCGGTAAAGTGCTGTGGCAGGAATTCTTCAACAACCGTGACTGGCCGGTGGCGTCTGCCCTGGCGGTGGTGATGCTGGCGATCCTGATCGTGCCGATCATCCTGTTCAACCGTAGCCAGGCCAAAGAGATGGAGGGCAAGGAATGAAGCGCTTCCGTTTCTCGAGTTTCATGCTGGTAGTGGGACTGCTGTTCATCTACGCGCCGATGCTGATCCTGGTGATCTACTCGTTCAACGCCTCGAAACTGGTGACGGTATGGGGCGGCTGGTCGATCAAGTGGTACGTCGGCCTGATGGACAACAGCCAACTGATGGGCTCGGTGCTGCGCTCGCTGGAGATCGCCTGCTACACGGCGGTAGCGGCGGTAGCGCTGGGTACACTGGCGGCCTTCGTGTTGACCCGGATCACCCACTTCAAGGGGCGCACGTTGTTCGGTGGCCTTGTCACCGCGCCGCTGGTGATGCCCGAGGTGATTACCGGTCTGTCGTTGTTGCTGCTGTTCGTGGCAATGGCACAGATGATCGGCTGGCCCCAGGAGCGTGGCATCGTCACCATCTGGATCGCTCACACGACGTTCTGTGCGGCGTATGTGGCGGTGGTGGTGTCGGCGCGCCTGCGTGAGCTGGACCTGTCCATCGAAGAGGCCGCCATGGACCTTGGCGCACGGCCGTGGAAGGTGTTCTTCCTGATCACCATCCCGATGATCGCGCCATCGCTGGCAGCGGGGGGCATGATGTCCTTCGCGTTGTCCCTGGATGACCTGGTGTTGGCGAGTTTCGTTTCCGGGCCGGGGTCTACGACCTTGCCGATGGAAGTGTTCTCGGCCGTGCGCCTGGGCGTGAAGCCTGAGATCAACGCCGTGGCCAGTTTGATTCTGCTGGCGGTGTCGCTGGTGACCTTCCTGGTGTGGTTCTTCAGCCGTCGTGCGGAAGAGTCGCGCAAGAAAGCGATCCAGCAGGCCATTGAGGAAAGCGCTGCCGACTCATGGAAGCAACCGGACGTACGTCGCGCGCAGGCACCGGAAGCCGTTTGAGTCTGTAGGCTCGAACACCTGTGGGAGCGAGCCTGCTCGCGATGAAGGTTTAACGTTCAACGAAGATGTTGAATGTCAGTCCGCAATCGCGAGCAGGCTCACGCCGGCAAGGGCTTTTCGCTGGGTGCGGAGTCCAGGTGCGGCAGCCCCGCAGCATGAAGTCTTCCACAGGTTTTTCAGCGGTCAGGAAATCCACGGGGACTTGCGGATGATCTCAACGAAGTTCATCGGCTTGAAACCTGGCTCACTGTCCACCAGCACATCCGCATTCACCGTGCCGAAGGTGGTGCCTGGCTTGTCCTTGAAGCCGTTGGCAAAGGCACACAGGATGCACTCCTTGAACCCTTCACCCCGTGGATGCGCATGCACCACCGCCTCGCGCTGCACGGTGGAAAACGCCGCGTAATCGATGCCCAGTACATCCATCTCGACCCCGGCTGTTACCAGGGCCACGTTGGGGCGAAGGTGTTGCGGCACTCCCGGCGTGGTGTGCAAGGCAATCGATAACCACACCTGTTCGATGTCGTCATCGCTTAAGCCATAGGGCTTGAGGAAGGCTTTGGCGGCGTTCGCGCTGTCGACCTCGAAACGCTCATCGGCAGAGCGGTGGCTTTCCACCAGGCCCAGGTCATGAAACATCGCGCCGACGTAGAGGAGTTCCGGGTCGTAGGCCAACTGCTGGCGTTCGCCGCTAAGAGCGCCGAACAGGAACACCCGGCGAGAGTGGTGATAAAGCAGGTCTGACTCGACGTCGCGAATGTATTCGGTGGTGGCCCTGGCCAGGGCGCTGTCGGGGATCTGGATGCCGGCGATGTGGCTGCTCATGGGTGCTTTCCTCGTGGGGAACGCCTTGGTGGCGCTGATGGAACAAGTCTGTTCCTGCACCACACAGCGGACAATCAAGCCATGGCTGCGATCCTTGCCAATGAACATGCATATCGCGCCAGCCTCGCTTGTTACGCCGCGATTGGCTAAGTTCCTGTAGGCGCGAGCTTGCTCGCGATGGAGGTGAACGATGAAGAGGGCTGCCTGGACGAAATGGCGCCATTGAGTCCATTGCGAGCAAGCTCACTCCTGCAGGGGGCATTGAATGGGGGCAAGTCTGTCATGAGTAAAACCGTTGCCATCGTGGTCTTTGCCGGCGTTCAGTCCCTGGACGTCACCGGGCCCATGGATGTGTTTTCCGAGGCCAATCGTTTCCTGGCACGGGCCGACCACTATCGCCTGGAAGTCATTGGTGTCGAGCATGGGGTGATGGCCTGTTCCAACGGTTTGGCAGTCAATGCCCATCGGCATTACTGCGAAGCGCTGGAGGACTATGACCTGCTTCTGGTGGCCGGCGGCCCGCAGTTGCCGTACATGAATTTCGGCGCGACTTTTGATGCCTGGCTGCGCGACGCCAGCGCTCGGGCGCAACGGTTCGGCTCGATCTGCAATGGCGCATTCATGCTTGCCCGAGCCGGGCTGCTGGAAGGCAAAACGGTGACCACCCACTGGGGCGATGCGGCGGCGCTGGCCGCTTTATGTCCTGGTACGCGTGTCGAAGCCGACCGGCTGTACGTGCAGGATGGCGCGCTGTACACCTCGGCGGGAGTGACTGCAGGGATTGATCTGTCGCTGTTCCTGCTGGCCCAGGATCACGGCCCGGAAGTCGCCTTGAGCGTGGCGAAGCGCCTGGTGGTGTTCACCCAGCGCTCGGGCGGGCAGTCGCAGTTCAGTCCATTCCTCACGCCCCATGCCGAACCGACCTCGGCGGTGGCGCTGGTGCAGCTCCATGTGCTGGCCAACCTCACCGGGGACCTGACCATCGCCGACCTGGCCAACGCCGCAAACATGAGCACCCGTAATTTTTCCCGGGTGTTCGCCCGGGAAGCGAAGATCACCCCGGCGGAGTTCGTCGAAAGAGCGAGGTTGGATGCGGCGCGGGTGTTGCTGGAGAGCACCCGTGCACCACTGAAGACAGTGGCGTATCAGTGTGGTTTTCGCGATGCACAGCACATGCGCAGTGTGTTCAACCGGCGGCTGGGGGTGACGCCCCAGCAGTTCAGGCTGAATTTTGCGGTGGTGGTGTGAGGCAGAGGTCTGGGGTGTCCATGCGCGCCCCATCGCGGGCAAGCCCGCTCCCACAATGGTCGCGCCGATTACGAATTATGTGTACGGCGCAAATCCTGTGGGAGCGGGCTTGCCCGCGAAGGCGTCAGCCTAGCCAACACAAATCTACTGAGCCACTGGCACCAACTTCAAAGTACTGCGCGTATTCGCCGCCACTTCCTCCTCATTGAGGTAAGCCTGGAAATAAACCCCTTCGATATACGCCTCGGCCTGGTCGTCATAGTGGCTGTTAAAGGGCACGCCGCTCTGACCGACCGGGTTGACGGTCAGGCTGTGGGCCGGGTCGGCGAAGTCGATCAGGCGCCGGGTCGACGGGCCATAGGTGACAGGCCAGGGCGCCGGGCCGATCTTCGCCGACAGGTTGTTGGGGACTTCATGAGTGCCCGGCGCTGCGAAGGGCCCGACGTTGAAGACCTGGTCCAGCGGTTTTTGCTGCCCTACCGGATGACCATGGGTCAGGGTATGCGCCTTGCCCCACTGCCACTGCGCGAAGTCTGCGCCAAGCGTGTTCCGAAGGTGTGCCAGGCTCGCTTGCCATGCCACCTTGACCGTGTCGGCGCGGGTTTCCCTGACGAGGGTGTCGCGGTTGTCCCACCACGGTGAATCCGCGCTGGCGGCCAGGCGCGGCAGTGCGGCATCGATCACCCGGGTCGACAGCAGGGTTTCGAAAAACCCATCGCCCAGCTCGTCATGCATGGTTGCGTCAGTCAGGTTGAACAGGAACTGGTTGAACAGCGTGGCACTGGTGGAGTCCAGCGGGTAATCACCTTGCCACCGGGCCAGTTGCTCCACCAGCCGCAGTTCGGCAGGATCGCTCACCACTTCGCGTAATACCGGCAACAACGGGGCGAGCAAGCGTGGCCCGTAGCCGGTGGTGGTGCCCAGTTGCAGCTTCTGGCTGGCTTCCAGGTCCCACATGACCGCTTTGTCGCCGAGCTGGCGATTGAGCTGCTGGCCACGATCCGCCAGGTTGTAGTACCCGGGGATGTCCATGCCGGTTGGCGATACCGGCTGGAAGTTGGCCGACACGATGTAGCCCCGCGACGGATTTTCTTCCTGAGGGTTGGCGCTGAACGGGTAGAAGCCGTCCTTCTCCGCCTCGGCAGTGCTGCCATCGAGAATAAAGCCACCCCGCACCCCTGCGGGACGCTTGGGTAGCTGCGCTGCCGCCCACCAGCCGATGTCGCCCTTGGCATTGGCCCAGACGATGTTCAGGCCGGGCGCCTGGACCTTGGCTGCGGCACTGCGCGCCTTGGCCAGGGTGTCGGCGCGGTTGAGCTGGTAGAAGCCTTCGAGAATCGGATTGGGGCTTTCGAGGAAGCCCCACCACATGGCGATCGGGGTCTTGCCCACGTTCGCGCCCAGCGCATCGTTGACGATCGGCCCATGGGGCGACTGGCGCAGTACCAGGGTCACTGGGGCCTGACCCTTAACCGCGATCTGCTGCTCGCTGGAGGTCATGTCCACCCACTTGCCGCGATACCAGACCTGGTTGGGATTGTCCGGATTGACCTTCTCCGCGATCAGGTCCAGGTCATCGTTCTGGAACATGGTGATGCTCCAGCCGAAATCGTGATTCAGGCCGAGTGACGCAAACGGCATCAGCGCCTGATAGTGACCGTAAAGGTCAAAGCCGGGTGCCGAGAGCTGCGCCTCATACCATACCGACGGCGCCGAGAAGCGAATGTGCGGGTCACCCGCCAGCAGCGGCTTGCCGCTCTTGGTGCGGCTGCCGGCGACGACCCAGGCGTTGCTGCCTTCGAACTGCGGCAGGCCGTGCTCCGCCAGGGCCTGTTCACTCAGGCGGGCGAGGGCGTTGAGGTCCTTCCAGTCGACACTGGCAAGGGGCCTGGCAGCGCCACCCTGCTGACTGGCCAGCACGCCTTTGGGCTGCCAGTCGAGATCGAACACATTGAGGTAGTTCGCGCCGAGTTGATCACGCACGTAGGTCAGCAGGGGCTCGGTACGAAACGCTGCGGCGAAACTGTAGGCCATGTAGCCGGCGATGCTGATGGTGTCCTGTGCGGTAAACGGGCGCTTGGGGATGCCCAGCACGTCGAACTCCACCGGTCGCGCATGGCTGTCCTGGTACTGATTGATGCCGTCCAGATACGCCTGCATGGCGATAAACGCCGGCGACTGTTGATCCAGGCTGGCGAAGTAGGTCTCAGCGCGCTCCCGGATGCGCAGGCTACGCATCAGCTTGTCGGTATCGAGCAGTTTGGGCCCCAGCACTTCGGCCAGTTCACCTCGGGCGAGGCGACGCAGGACTTCCATCTGGAACAGCCGGTCCTGGGCGTGCACATAGCCCAGCGCGCGGTACAGGTCGGGTTCGTTTTCGGCGCGGATATGCGGGACGCCGCGTTCGTCGTAGCGCACCGTGACCGGACCCTGCAGGTGTTGCAGTTCAACCATGCCCGTGCGCGTCGGCTGTTTGCTATAGACGTACCAGCCAGCGCCGGCGGCGAGCAGCACAACCAGCAGGACGAGAACGGTCAGGAGGCGTTTCATGGTGATTCCTTGTTCTTGTTATGAGTGACAGCAATTCCCTGGCGACACTGTTTAACACGACCTGCCGCGACGGCCCATCGCCCTTAGGAGGGATTCGTATTGCCGGATCTTCCCTACTTCGTTGCCGCCACAGGCCAGGGGCAGTAACACCCCACCGCCAGTGTGTGAGTGGCGCTCACCTCACGCCCTTCGTTCAGCGCCTGCAGGATCGGTTCGATGAAGCTGTTACTGGAATTGCACGTCAGGCCTTCGCTGTAGGGGCCAAAATAGGCCAGTTTGCCGGTTCGATCCCATATCGCCACGGCGGGGCTGGCGGGGATCTGCTCGGAGCCAGGCAACACGTTGATGTTTTTCAGCCCGCCCAGGGTGCTCGGTAACTGACCGTGGCTACCGGGTTTTTGCACCGAGTAGAACTCGATGCCCTGTGGAACATAACGCTCGACCAGCTCACTGAGATGCTGCTGGTTGCCGACATTGCAGGGGCACGCAGGGTCCCAGAAGTGCACCAGGCGAATGGCCCCGGGGCCTGCAAGGTCGTCCGGCAGACGCAAGGGGTCGCCGGAGAATACTGCCGTATGTTCGCTGAATGCGCGCAGGTAGCGACCTTGAAACCAGTCGTATGCCGCCCACAGTACGACGGCGCACACGAGGGTGAGCAGGCTGGCGAGCAGTGTGGTGCGGTAGGCCGGGCGCATGGAATGCTTTCCTTGGAGGTCGGTTAGCTTGCCATGCTTGCCGGGACAGATGAATATCGCAGGCCGATAAAGTCCGTTTCACTCGCTGGAAATTGCTCATGTCTGCCACTTTCGCCCCCGATCACTTGCGCGCCAGCCTGCGGCCATTGGCCGATGCCCAGCCATTGTCGGAGCAAGCGCGGGCGTATCGGCACTTTTATGGCCTGGATTTTCCCGGGCGCGAACTGCGCACTGGCCTGGGCCGATTCGAGGCGGGTGGTTATCAGCTGGTCAGTCAGTTCTGGTGGCCGGCGCGGGCGAAAGCGACGTTGTTCCTGTTTCACGGTTTCTACGATCACACCGGGTTGTATCGGCACGTGATCGACTGGGCGCTGGATCAGGGCTTCGCCGTCATTGCCTGCGACCTGCCGGGGCATGGTCTGTCCAGTGGCGAGCGGGCGAGCATTCGGGATTTCAGCGAGTACCAGGACACGCTGCAGGGCTTGTTCGCCGAAGCGAAGTCGATTGATCTGCCGCAGCCGTGGCACTTGTGCGGGCAAAGCACCGGGGGTGCGATTGTGATTGATCATGTGCTCAACGCGGGCGCGCAAAGCCCAGCCCAGGGCCAGGTGATTTTGCTGTCGCCACTGGTTCGACCACGGGCGTGGGGTTGGTCACAATTGAGTTATCACCTGCTCAGGCCCTTCGTCAAAGGTATCGCCCGGCGCTTCAGCGAAAACTCCAACGATCCGGACTTCCTGCCCTTCCTGCAAGCAGACCCGCTACAACCGCTGCGCCTGCCCACCGCCTGGGTAGGCGCGCTCGCCCGTTGGGTCAAGCGCATCGAGGCAGCACCGCACAGCTTGCGTCGGCCGCTGATCGTGCAGGGGCAGGCGGACATGACGGTGGACTGGCAGCATAACCTTGGGGTGTTGCGGGCCAAATTCGACCGGCCGCAGGTGTTGATGCTGCCTGAGGCGCGGCATCATCTGGCGAATGAGACGCTGGCTTTGCGGGCGGAGTATTTCGGGTTCTTGACCAAGCGGATCAAGGGGCGGAATTTGTAGTGGCAGTGAAGGCCCGCGATGGCGTCATGCCAGGCACTGAAAATTATTGGCCAAGGTTAGTCTGCCCCACCGCCAACCCCGCCCGAATAGCCGCCAGCGCCGCCTGGTAATAAGCCTTGCCTTCAGTCGATTCGGCAAAGGTCGCGAACTCTTCCAGCTCGGTATCCGACAGGTCGCGATAGACGTACAACAAGGTGTTGTTCAGGTCGCTGCCGATCTGGTCCATCAGGCGCTGGCGCTGACCATTCAACATGCCCTGAGCCTGGCCGCCGCCCAGCAGACCGGGGATCATGGAGCTCAGACTGTCCGCCGCGACGCCGGCAATCGCCAGGCTGACCTCGGCGCCCGCTTCGCGCGCAGGCAGGGCCTGGGCCAGATGTCCGATGATCAGCAGGCGCGCGTCACTGGCCTCGATTTTCGGCAAGCCCTTGGCATTCTTCGCCAGCTGATCGCGGCGGGTTGCCAGCAACTCCGCCGCGACGATTTTCTTGCCCAGCGGTGACTGGAAAAAGGCCAATGCCGGCTTGGGATCGGCCAGGGTCTTGCGCAGCTGCGCTTCCGCCCGCTGATCGACCGCTTGAGGCGCAAAACGCTGATTGCTGTTGTTCACCAATGCCTGGAACACTGCCGGTGGCAGGCTGTTCTGGTAACGCTGCTGTGCCGCCGACAAGGCATCGTTAAAATGCGCGCGTTGTTCCGGCCAACCGGCGACCTTGTACAACTGGTCGTGGTCGTCTGCCCAGGCGGGTAAAACGCAGAACATCAACAGTGAGAAAAGCAAACGACGCATTAGGGACTCCTGTCAGCAGGCGACTATTCTCCGTGTGGCATTCGGACTTGTCGAGAATTCGTATCAAGCCGCTGCACGGCTCTGTCGGATTAGCAGGCACAGGAATACTATGCGCGCCATGCAAATACCCTCTGATCATCCGCTGCTGTTACGTATCGTCGACGACCTGGCCACACATGGCTGGTCGCAGCAGAATATTTTCCTGCCTCTGGGTCTGACCCGGGAACTGGCTGCTGAGTGCCATAAACGTTCAGCCGAAGGTGAATTGGCGCCTGCCGCCGTGGGTCGCGGGCCCACTTCGGAGATTCGCGAGGGCATTCGTGGTGACCGCATTCAGTGGATCGAGCCTGGCCAGGCGCTGGCGTGTGACAGTTATCTACAGCTGATGGACAGCCTGCGCGAGGCGATGAATCGGGGCCTGTTCCTCGGCCTGGAGGATTTCGAAAGCCATTTCGCGTTGTACCCGCCAGGCGCTTTTTACCTCAAGCACGTCGATCGCTTTCGCGACGACGACCGGCGCATGGTGTCGGCGGTGGTCTACCTGAATGATGCCTGGCTACCCGAGCACGGTGGCCAGTTGCGCATGTACCTGGACGAAGGCGTGCAGCATGACGTCGTGCCAACCGGCGGCTGCCTGGTGGTCTTCCTGTCCGGCGAAGTGCCCCACGAAGTCCTGCCCGCCAGCCGAAATCGCCTGTCGTTGACCGGCTGGTTCCGGCGACGCGGCAACGAGCCCTTCTGACCATGCAGAAAATTCTGGTAAGCCGCTGCCTGCTGGGTCACCGCGTTCGCTACGACGGCGGTGCCAGTGGGCCTTTCGATCAGTTGCAGCAATGGGTCGATGAGGGTCGGGTCGTGCCTTTGTGCCCCGAGGTGGCCGGCGGCTTGCCGACTCCCCGGGCTGCCGCGGAAATCCCCGGCGGGCAGGGCGGTGAAGTGCTGGATGGGGGGGCGGCGGTCATCACCACTGATGGTGCGGATGTCAGCGCCGAGTTCCTGTCGGGGGCGTATCAGGCCCTGGAACTGGTGCAAAAGCACGGCATCCGGATTGCGGTGCTGAAGGCCAACAGCCCGTCGTGCGGGAATCTGTTGACTTACGACGGGACGTTCAGCGGTGTGAAGGTCAGCGGTGAGGGCGTCACGGCGGCATTGCTGCGACGCTACGGGGTGCAAGTCTTCAGCGAGCTGCAACTGCCGGAAGCGGCCCGTGCTTTGACCGCACAAGACTAACCGCCCGAACACATCTGCTGTGGGAGCGAGCCTGTCCCTCAACACCTTAGCTGGATATGCCGGCCTCATCGCGAGCAGCTCGCGCCCCCTGGGTTATCCATCTGCCTCGGCTCAGGGCTTCGGCGCCACACTCGTATCCGCACCAAACCACTTCTGCGACAGTGCCTGCAGGCGTCCGTCCGCCTTGATCCGCCCCAGCGCATTCTCCAGGCTGGCATGAAACGCCGGGTTGCCCTTCTGGAACGGGATGGCCAGGCGCACCGGCGCAGCAGACTTGGGTTTGTCCTGCGCCAAGGTCTGTACCAGCAGCATCGAGCGCGGCTCCGGTTCTTTCTGCGCGATCAGATCTGCCTTGGCATAGCTGTAGGGTTCGGTGAAGTCGAAACGATCCTTCAGATCCGGGGTCAGTGCTATGTGGTTGATGGCGACATCGTATTTGCCGCTTTCAACCCCAGGCAACAGCTCACTGGCATCGGCAACGACGAAGTCGGCCCGCACGTCCAGCTCTTGGGCCAGCAGCTGGCCCAGTTCGACTTCAAAGCCGGCGAGCTTGCCGTCGTCCTTGAAATTGAAGGGTGGTGTATTAGCCTCAAGAGCGATGCGTAGTTCGCCACGGTCGTTGATGTCGTCAATCAACTCGGCATGAGCCAGTGGGCTCAAAAGGGGTAGCAGGCAGATCAGGCCAGGCAAAAAACGCATGGTCACTCCTTTGAATTCATTATTGCGAGGCTCTGGATCGGCTCGCTTTGCTATGGTTGTCGAGTGCCTTCGACAACAAATGGTCATGAAGTTGTCATGACTGCGCAGATTTTACGTAAAAACTGGAGAAGAGAATGAAAACCTTTATGTCACGAGCAGCATTGGCTGGCCTGTTGATGGGGGCTTCGATGCTGGCAACGGCAGCCACTCCGGCTCCCAAGGGAGCAGAAGCGTTCATCGTGTCGCCCGAAGACGGCGCCAAGGTGCCGCAGGAATTCAAGGTCAAATTTGGCGTCAAGGACATCTCCCTGGCCCCGGCTGGCGATACGACCAAACACACCGGTCACCACCACCTGCTGATCGATGTCAAAGAGCTACCAGCCGCCGGTCAGCCGATTCCGACGGACGCCAACCACATGCATTTCGGCAAGGCGCAGACCGAAGCGACCATCAAGCTGCCGCCAGGCAAGCACACCTTGCAGCTTGAGCTGGGTGACAGCGGCCACATTCCGTTCGATCCGCCGATCGTGTCGAAAAAGATCACCGTGACTGTGGAGTAACTTTTCGCAGGCAGAAAAAAGGGAGCCCCGAAGGCTCCCTTTTTTGTCGCTCAACATCGCTGTCAGAACAGTACGCGGCAACGAATGGTGCCGTTGATGTGCTGCAGCTTCTCCTGGGCGATTTCCGAGTAGTCGGCGTCGACGTCGATCACAACGTAGCCGACTTTCTCGTTGGTCTGCAGGAACTGACCGGAAATGTTGATGCCGTTTTCTGCGAAGACCTTGTTGATCTCGCTCATCACGCCCGGAATGTTCTCGTGGATGTGCAGCAGGCGGTGCTTGCCAGGGTGAGCCGGCAGGGCCACTTCCGGGAAGTTCACCGACGATACCGAAGTACCGTTGTCGCTGTACTTGACCAGCTTCTCGGCCACTTCCAGGCCGATGTTGGCCTGCGCCTCGGCGGTGGAACCACCGATGTGCGGGGTCAGGATCACGTTGTCCAGGCCACGCAGCGGGCTTTCGAACTCTTCGTCGTTGGAGCGCGGTTCTACCGGGAACACGTCGATGGCTGCGCCGATCAGGTGTTTGTCCTTGATCGCGTCCGCCAGGGCGTCCAGCTCGACCACGGTGCCGCGCGCAGCGTTGATCAGGATGCCGCCCTTTTTGATGGCGCGGATTTCCTTCTCGCCGATCATCCACTGGGTCGCAGCGGTTTCCGGGACGTGCAGGGTGACGATGTCGGACATGCCCAGCAGGTCGTGCAGGTTGCCGACCTGGGTCGCGTTACCCAGTGGCAGCTTGGTCACGGTGTCATAGAAGTACACTTGCATGCCGAGGCCTTCAGCCAGTACCGACAGTTGGGTACCGATCGAGCCGTAACCGACGATGCCCAGCTTCTTGCCGCGGATTTCGAAGGAATTGGCCGCGCTCTTGATCCAGCCGCCACGATGGCAGGAAGCGTTTTTCTCGGGGATGCCACGCAACAACAGAATCGCTTCGGCCAGCACCAGCTCGGCTACGGAGCGAGTGTTGGAGTACGGTGCGTTGAATACTGCGATCCCGCGTTCGCGAGCCGCGTTCAGGTCGACCTGGTTGGTGCCGATGCAGAAGCAACCGACAGCGACGAGCTTCTTCGCGTGATCGAAGATCTCTTCGGTCAGTTGCGTGCGGGAGCGAATGCCGATGAAGTGCGCATCAGCGATCTTTTCCTTCAGTTGGGCTTCCGGCAGAGAACCAGTGAGGTACTCGATGCTGGTGTAGCCCGCCGCCTTGAGGACGTCGACAGCCGATTGGTGGACGCCTTCGAGAAGAAGGAACTTGATCTTGCTCTTATCGAGAGAAGTCTTGCTCATCTGCGTAAACCTGTATCCCGGAGAAAAATGGCAGGAAGTCAGCAGACGCTGACCCCGGACGGCAGGAACGCCGTCGCCGCAGAATCGCCTTTGGGCACTATGCTGCGGGGTCGGTATGCTAGCATAGGCGCCCCGCTAAACACTCATTCCTGCGACGTGAAGCGTTCTCAGGATGACCATGAATTGTTCGAGAGTTCTGTCGATGACCAATCCTGCCCTGATTGATGAGCTGAAGACCCTGGTTGAGCCTGGCAAGGTGCTGACCGATGCCGACTCCCTCAATGCTTATGGCAAGGATTGGACCAAGCATTTCGCCCCGGCGCCCACCGCGATCGTGTTTCCCAAGACCACCGAGCAGGTTCAGGCCATTGTCCGTTGGGCCAACGAACGCAAGGTGGCGCTGGTGCCATCCGGCGGTCGTACCGGGCTTTCCGCCGCCGCCGTGGCAGCCAACGGCGAAGTGGTGGTGTCGTTCGACTACATGAACCAGATTCTCGAGGTAAACCTCACCGATCGCACCGCCGTGTGCCAGCCGGGCGTGGTCACCGAGCACCTGCAGAATGTCGCCGAAGAAAAGGGCCTGTACTACCCGGTAGATTTCGCCTCGGCCGGCTCCAGCCAGATTGGCGGCAATATCGGCACCAATGCCGGCGGAATCAAAGTGATTCGCTACGGGATGACCCGCAACTGGGTCGCTGGCATGAAGGTCGTCACCGGCAAGGGTGACCTGCTTGAGTTGAACCGCGACCTGATCAAGAACGCCACGGGCTACGACATGCGTCAGCTGTTCATCGGCGCCGAAGGGACCCTGGGTTTTGTGGTCGAAGCGACCATGCGCCTGGATCGCGCGCCGAAAAACCTGACTGCCATGGTGCTCGGTACCGCCGATTTCGATTCGATCATGCCGGTACTGCACGCTTTCCAGGGCAAACTCGACCTGACGGCCTTTGAATTTTTCTCCGACAAGGCCCTGGCCAAAGTCATGGCGCGCGGTGATGTTCCGGCGCCTTTCGAAACCGATTGCCCGTTTTACGCGCTGCTGGAATTTGAAGCGACCACTGAAGAAGTGGCCAACCACGCCCTGGAAACCTTCGAACACTGCGTCGAGCAGGGCTGGGTGCTGGACGGTGTGATGAGCCAGAGTGAAACCCAGTTGCAGAACCTCTGGAAGCTGCGCGAATACATCTCCGAGACCATCTCCCACTGGACTCCGTACAAGAACGACATTTCGGTCACCGTGTCGAAAGTGCCGGCGTTCCTCAAGGAAATCGACGCGATCGTCGGCCAACACTATCCGGATTTCGAAATCGTCTGGTTTGGTCACATCGGCGACGGCAACCTGCACTTGAACATCCTCAAGCCGGATAACCTGAGCAAGGACGAGTTCTTCGCCAAGTGCGCCACGGTCAACAAGTGGGTGTTCGAAACCGTCGAGAAGTACAACGGTTCGATTTCCGCCGAACACGGCGTGGGCATGACCAAGCGTGACTACTTGACCTATAGCCGTTCAGAGGTTGAGATCGAGTACATGAAAGCCGTCAAGGCAGTGTTCGACCCGAACGGCATCATGAACCCGGGCAAGATTTTTGCTGTTTGACTTTCGAACTTAAGCGCTACGAACCAGGAGCCGGTCAATGAGCTATCAGCACCAGTATGTCGACGGTACGCGTATCCACTTTCCACTGGGCAAAGTGGTCTGCATCGGTCGTAACTACGCCGAACACGCCAAGGAACTGGACAACCCGGTGCCTACCGAACCGCTGCTGTTCATCAAACCGGGCAGTTGCGTCGTGCCGCTCGAAGGCGGCTTCAGCATTCCGACCGAGCGCGGTTCGGTGCATTACGAAGCAGAAATTGCCGTGTTGATCGGCAAGCCGCTGTCGACCAAGCCAAGCCGGGAAGAAGTGCTGGATGCGATCTCCGGTTTCGCACCGGCCCTGGACCTGACGCTGCGCGACAAGCAGGCTGAACTGAAATCCAAGGGCCTGCCCTGGGAAATCGCCAAGTCGTTCGACGGCGCGGCGGTGATTGCGCCGTTCGTGTCCGGCAGCACCTTCGCCGACCTGGCCGACATCGGCATTCGCCTGACCATCAATGGTGAAGTTCGCCAGGACGGCAACAGCAGCGCCATGCTCAACCCTATTGTGCCGATGATCCAGCACATGGCCGGATGCTTCTCGCTGCAGGCCGGTGACGTGATCCTGACCGGCACGCCAGTGGGCGTTGGCCCGCTGAATGTGGGCGACGAACTGGTCATCGAATTGCCAGGCGCCAGCAGCTTTACCACCAGCGTCCGCTGACAGCACAGCCTCCCGTGGGAGCAAAGCTGCCTGTGGGAGCAAAGCGTGCTCGCGATAGCGGTCTACCATTCAACTTCAATGTTGAATTCAAATGCCTCATCGCGAGCACGCTTTGCTCCCACAGGAATTTGCTTCCACAGGAATTGCATCCCGACCGGGATTGCTCCCATGACTCCCATTCATGACTATCCGGAATCCATCCGTTAATGGCCAACCCACCGCTGCCCACGCTCAAACCTGCCCGCCGCCCGCGCTTTTTCATGCGCTGGTATTACTGGCTATTGCTGGTTGCCGCCATAACCTATGGCCTGGCCATTGCCATGCATTGGGATGACCGAGGTGCGCTCTGGTTGCAGGAACGTTTCGAAAGCCCCGCCGAGCGCCAGGAAAGTATCTGGCTGCCGAATTACACCGCAGTCATCGACGCCAAATTGCTGCCAGGCATGGAGAAGGACGAAGCGTCCGACCTGGCGTACAACCCTCAGACCAAAACCCTGTTCTCGGTTATGGGCAAGAACCCCTTTCTCGTCGAACTGTCCTTGCAGGGCGACGTGCTGCGCAAGATGCCCCTGGTCGGCTGGAGCAATCCGGAAGGCCTGACGGTGATGGGCAATGGCCTGATGGCCATCGTCGACGAGCGCGAGCACCTGCTGTCCATCGTCAAGGTCGATGCCGATACCCGGGAGCTGAACATCGGCGACTTCCCCAAGTACGATCTTGGCCCTTCGAAAGATCAGAACAAGGCGTTCGAAGCCATCGTCTGGGACTCGCGCAATCAGCAGATGTTGTTGGGTGAAGAGCGTCCACCGGCGCTGTTTACCTGGAAAAGCAGCGACGGCGTCTCGCTGGCGGGCGACAAGCAGAAGCTCGACAGTGACGAACTGGACCTGCGTAATCTGTCTGCCCTGGCCATCGACCCACGCACCGGCCATACCCTGGTGCTGTCAGCCGATTCCCACCTGCTGCTGGAGCTGGACGAGAAAGGCGAGCAGGTCAGCTTCATGACCCTGCTGGGGGGCTTCAACGGGTTGAAGAGCACCCTCCCCCGCGCCGAAGGCGTGACCATGGATGACGCTGGCAACCTGTACATGGTGAGCGAGCCGAACTTGTTTTACCGCTTCGAAAAGCACGAATGATGACGCTGCTGTGCAGGATTACGCCTGTGCAGTTGTAGGATAGGGCAAGTGGCCATTAAGCTTGAGTTCAGACAGACGTGATATTTCATCCGCCTGTCCTGAATCCGAGCCCACCAGAATGCGTCGATTTGCCCGTCCCAAACCCCTGATCCTGATCTTCGCGATGGTCGCACTGCTGGCGTTGATCGCCATGGGCCAATACCTGCGCCTGTTCGAGCGCGGCTGGTTCAACCTGCATGCGCTGTGGCAGGCCGAGAGCGCACTTTCCATTGGTCTTGATCGTTATCAGGTCACGGTCGAGGCGCGGGTGATCGATGGCCTGGATGACGACGTGTCGGCCCTGACATTCGATCCAGTGCGCAAAAGCCTGTTCACGGTCACCAACAAGAATTCCGAATTGATCGAGCTGTCCCTGGATGGCCAGATTATCCGGCGCATTTCGCTGGTGGGCTTTGGCGATCCGGAAGCGGTGGAGTACATCAGCGCCGACACCTACGTGATCACTGACGAGCGCGAGCAGCGATTGATCAAGATTCATCTGGAAAAAGACACCACCTTCCTCGACGCTGCGGACGCCGAGCAGATGACCCTTGGCGTGCATATGGCCGGTAACAAGGGCTTTGAGGGCCTGGCGTACGACTCGGTGGGCAAGCGCCTGTTTGTTGCCAAGGAGCGCGACCCGATGCTGATTTACGAAGTGCAGGGTTTTCCGCACTACAATCCGGAAAAGTCCTACGCGGTACATGTGGTCAATAACCCCAAGCGCGATGCCGGGATGTTCGTGCGAGACCTGTCCAGCCTGCAGTACGACGAACGCAGCGGCCATCTGCTGGCGCTGTCGGACGAGTCGCGGTTGATTCTGGAGCTGGACGTGGACGGGCGCCCGCTCAGTACCATGTCGCTGAGCAAGGGACGCCAGGGCCTGCAAAAGACCGTGCCGCAGGCGGAGGGGATCGCCATGGATGACGAAGGCACCATGTACCTGGTGAGCGAGCCGAACCTGTTCTACGTGTTCAGGAAGCCCGCACAAAACTAACCAGCACCCCACATCATTATGGGAGCGGGCTTGCTCGCGATGGCGGCCGGTCAGTCAACAGAATGTTGATTGTAATGGCCTCATCGCGGGCAAGCCCGCTCCCACAGGTTTATCGGTGTTTCTGGTTACTCTGCGCGCAGGGTTTTCACGCCTTCGCTTGTGCCCAGCAACAGCAAGTCCGCGGGGCGTGCAGCAAACAAACCATTGGTCACCACGCCGACGATCGCATTGATCTGCGTCTCCAGCTGCACCGGGTTGGTGATCTGCATGTTGTACACGTCGAGGATGATGTTGCCATTGTCGGTCAGCACACCTTCTCGGTAGACCGGATCGCCGCCCAGCTTGACCAGTTCGCGGGCCACATGGCTGCGGGCCATCGGGATCACTTCCACTGGCAGCGGGAACTCGCCCAGGACCGGCACCAGCTTGCTGGCGTCGGCAATGCAGATGAACGTCTTGGCCACGGCCGCCACGATCTTCTCGCGAGTCAGGGCGGCGCCACCGCCCTTGATCAGGTTCAGGTGCTCGTCGCTTTCATCGGCGCCGTCGACGTAGAACTCCAGATCGCTGACGGTATTGAGTTCGTACACCGGAATCCCGTGGCCCTTGAGGCGCGCGGCAGTGGCTTCGGAGCTGGCGACGGCGCCATCAAACGCGCCTTTGTGTTGCGCCAGGGCGTCGATAAAGCAATTGGCGGTGGAGCCGGTGCCGACCCCGACGATGCTCTTGTCATCGAGTTTCGGGAGGATGAAGTCGACGGCGGCCTGGGCCACTGCCTGTTTGAGTTGATCCTGGGTCATGCGGGCTCCGAAGTGCCGAAGAGGGGGCTGAAGGCCGGCATTATAGGCTGCGGGGCAGGGAAGGTCATGCTCAAACCTGGGGGATATCCCGGTAGGGGCAAAGCTTGCTCCCACAGGTTTGGATTGGGGTGTGGTCGTGTGGCGCGAAGCCGGGTTAGACTCGTTGGTCCTGCCCAACCCGCTCAGTGATGCTTTCCGATGCTCGAACAGTACGTCAAGAAGATCCTCACCTCGCGCGTTTATGACGTTGCCGTAGAAACCCCACTGCAGACTGCTCGCCAGCTCTCCGAGCGGCTGGGCAACAGCATTTGGCTCAAGCGCGAAGACTTGCAACCGGTGTTCTCGTTCAAGATCCGCGGCGCCTACAACAAGCTCACCCAACTGAGCGAGGAAGAGCGGGCGCGCGGTGTCGTCACCGCTTCTGCCGGCAACCATGCCCAAGGGCTGGCCCTGGCGGCCAAGGTACTGGGCGTGAAAGCGACCATCGTGATGCCCAAGACCACCCCGGAAATCAAGGTCGAAGGCGTACGCTCGCGTGGCGGCAAAGTCGTGTTGCACGGGGATTCATTCCCGGAAGCCCTGGCCTACTCGCTGAAACTGGTCGACGAAAAAGGCTACGTCTACATTCATCCCTATGACGATCCTCATACCATCGCCGGGCAGGGCACGGTGGCCATGGAGATCCTGCGCCAGCACCCGGGCCGCCTGGATGCTATTTTCGTTCCGGTGGGCGGTGGCGGGCTGATCGCCGGTATTGCGGCATACGTTAAATACCTTCGACCTGAAATCAAGGTCATCGGCGTCGAGCCGGACGATTCCAACTGCCTGCAAGCAGCCATGGCTGCCGGTGAACGCGTGGTCTTGCCGACCGTGGGCATTTTCGCCGACGGTGTGGCGGTGGCGCAGATCGGCCAGCACACATTCGACATCTGCAAAGACTATGTCGATGAAGTCATCACCGTCAGCACTGACGAAATCTGTGCGGCAATCAAGGACATTTACGACGACACCCGCTCCATCACCGAGCCCGCCGGCGCGCTGGGCGTGGCCGGGATCAAAAAGTACGTCGAACAACATGGTGTCACCGGCCATACCTTCGTGGCCATCGACTCCGGCGCCAACGTCAACTTCGACCGCCTGCGCCACGTCGCCGAGCGAGCCGAGCTGGGCGAGGGTCGCGAAGCCATCATCGCCGTGACCATTCCCGAGAAGCCTGGCAGCTTCAAGGCGTTCTGCGAAGCCATCGGCAAGCGCCAGATCACCGAATTCAACTACCGCTACAACACCGGCAGCGAAGCGCACATTTTTGTCGGGGTGCAAACGCATCCGGACACCGATCCGCGCAGCGCGCTGATTGCCAGCCTGGGCGAGCAGGGCTTTCCGGTGCTCGACCTGACCGACAACGAACTGGCCAAGTTGCACATCCGTCACATGGTGGGCGGTCGTGCCGCGCATGTGGTCGATGAAGTGATTCTGCGGTTTGAATTCCCGGAGCGCCCGGGTGCGCTGTTCAACTTCCTCAACAAGCTGGGCGGGCGCTGGAACATTTCGATGTTCCATTATCGCAACCACGGCGCTGCGGACGGCCGAGTCGTCGCGGGGCTGCAGGTACCGCATGACGAGCGTCACCTGGTGCCTGCGGCGCTGGAAGAAATCGGCTACCCGTATTGGGACGAAAGCGACAACCCGGCCTATCTGCTGTTTCTGGGCTGAGCGACTACGCTGTTGGGCAAGCCATAAGGAAATCGAACAATGGACACGTTAACCGCCCTGAAAATGGCCCACACTGCGGCGACCGCGATATTGCTGGGTTGTGCGCTGGGCCTGGGGATCTGGGTGTGGCAAACGCGGCGCGGTGGCGACGCCACGGCGGGCAGCCGCACCTTGCAGAGGCCACGGGTGTTTGTCTGGCTGCTGATGGGCCTGGCCCTGCTGAGCATGCCATTCACCGGCTGGTGGATGGTGCACCTGGTGGGCTGGCCCTTGGGACAGACCTGGCTGCTGGCCTCCAGTGTGCTTTATACCTTGGCGGCGTTGGGGTGGTTCTGGCTGCTGGTGCGGCTGAACAAATTGCGCAAGGCGCCGGGGGGTAATGGCAGATTTACTTTTGCCCTGGCGCTGTTCAGTTTTGTTTGCCTGGTCGCGATTGCGGGGTTAATGGGCGCGAAGCCGGTTTAGCCCGAAAGATCGTCCGAACGCGGCCCAAGCCTTCGGACGATCTATTGATCTTCAGTCGCGCAGGGTGATCACCGGCCAACCGCGGTTCTCGGCCTCAGCCCGCAAGTTAGGGTCCGGATCAACCGCCACCGGATTCGCCACCTGCTCCAGCAGCGGCAAATCATTCATCGAATCGCTATAGAAATAGCTGTCGTCCAACGAATGCCCGGTCTCTTGCAGCCAGCGATTCAATCGGGTGACCTTGCCTTCGCGGAAGCACGGTACGTCGGTGCTGCGCCCGGTGTAACGGCCGTCGAGCATTTCGCACTCGGTAGCAATCAGGGTTTCAACGCCCAGGCGCTGGGCAATCGGTCCGGTTACGAAACGGTTGGTCGCGGTGATGATCACCAGCTTGTCACCCGCGTCACGGTGCTTGGCCAGCAGCTCGATAGCCTTGGGTAACACGATCGGCTCAATGCAGTCGCGCATGTAGTCCTGGTGCCACTGCGCCAGCGTGGCCATTTCGGTGCGGCCCAGGACCTCCAGGCAAAAGTTCAGGTAGGCGGCGTTATCGAGCTTGCCGGCCAGGTAATCCTGATAGAACTCGTCGTTGCGTGTCTTGTAGGCAACCGCGTCGAGGAACCCGCGTTCGCACAGGTAATCGCCCCAGGCGTGGTCGCTGTCGCCGCCCAGAAGTGTGTTGTCCAAGTCGAATAAAGCCAGCCGCATTGCAGTTACTCGCTGAAAAGTCTGTAGAAAGGCGTCCAGAATACGGACTTTTCACAAGAGTGCACATAAGGTAGGCCGGCTCGTTGCTGCCTTCACAACCTTTGTGGAACAATGCGACGACATGCGTTTGCGAGGTTGTTGCCGTGATCGACCCCGATGGTTTCCGCCCCAATGTCGGGATCATTCTCACGAATGATGCCGGACAGGTGCTATGGGCTCGCCGTATCAATCAAGATGCCTGGCAGTTTCCCCAGGGTGGAATCAATCCCCAGGAGACGCCGGAAGACGCCTTGTACCGCGAGTTGAACGAAGAAGTGGGCCTGGAACGCGAAGATGTTGAAATTCTCGCCTGTACCCGGGGCTGGTTGCGCTATCGTTTGCCGCAACGTCTGGTCAGGACCCACAGCCAACCGCTGTGCATCGGCCAGAAACAGAAATGGTTTCTCCTGCGCCTGATCTCCAACGAGCAGCGGGTGCGGATGGATTTGACCGGTAAACCGGAGTTCGATGGCTGGCGCTGGGTCAGCTATTGGTATCCGTTGGGCCAGGTGGTGACATTCAAGCGCGAGGTGTATCGACGCGCTCTCAAAGAGCTTGCCCCGCGCCTTTTAACGCGCGACTGACGACGGAGTTCGACCCCGAGCCATGCTCAATACGCTGCGCAAGATCGTCCAGGAAGTTAACTCCGCCAAGGATCTCAAGGCGGCGTTGGGGATTATTGTGTTGCGCGTCAAAGAGGCCATGGGCAGCCAGGTTTGCTCGGTCTACCTGCTCGACCCCGAGACCAACCGCTTCGTCCTGATGGCCACCGAAGGCCTCAACAAGCGCTCGATCGGCAAGGTCAGCATGGCGCCGAACGAAGGTCTGGTGGGCCTGGTCGGTACGCGTGAAGAACCCCTGAACCTCGAAAACGCTGCGGATCACCCGCGCTACCGTTACTTCGCCGAGACGGGGGAAGAGCGCTACGCCTCCTTCCTCGGGGCGCCGATCATTCACCACCGCCGCGTCGTCGGCGTGCTGGTCATTCAACAGAAAGAACGCCGCCAGTTCGATGAAGGTGAAGAAGCCTTCCTCGTGACCATGAGCGCGCAGCTCGCTGGCGTTATTGCCCACGCCGAGGCCACCGGCTCGATCCGCGGGCTGGGGCGCCAGGGCAAGGGCATCCAGGAGGCGAAGTTCGTCGGCGTTCCCGGTTCGCCGGGCGCGGCGGTCGGTACGGCGGTGGTCATGCTGCCGCCGGCGGATCTGGATGTGGTGCCGGACAAGACCATTACCGACATCGATGCCGAACTTGGGCTGTTCAAGACTGCCATCGAAGGTGTGCGTGCCGACATGCGTGCCTTGTCGGCCAAGCTTGCGACCCAACTGCGCCCGGAAGAGCGCGCGTTGTTCGACGTCTATCTGATGATGCTCGACGATGCCGCGCTGGGCAACGAAGTCACCACCGTGATCAAGACCGGGCAGTGGGCCCAAGGCGCGTTGCGCCAGGTCGTCACCGATCACGTCAACCGCTTCGAACTGATGGACGACGCCTACCTGCGTGAGCGCGCATCGGACGTCAAGGACCTGGGCCGACGCCTGCTGGCTTACTTGCAGGAGGAGCGTCAGCAAAACCTGGTCTACCCGGAAAAAACCATTCTGGTCAGCGAAGAACTGACGCCGGCGATGCTCGGCGAGGTTCCGGAAGGCACGCTGGTTGGCCTGGTCTCGGTGCTCGGCTCGGGTAACTCCCACGTTGCGATTCTGGCCCGGGCCATGGGTATCCCGACGGTTATGGGCCTGGTTGACCTGCCATACGCCAAGGTTGACGGCATCGAGCTGATCGTCGACGGCAATCGTGGCGAGGTCTACACCAACCCCAGTGACGTGCTGCGCAAGCAATTCGCCGAGGTGGTGGAAGAAGAGAAGCAACTGGCCCTGGGCCTCGACTCTTTGCGAGACCTGCCATGCGTGACACTCGACGGCCACCGCATGCCGCTGTGGGTCAACACCGGCCTGCTGGCGGATGTGGCGCGGGCGCAGAAGCGTGGCGCCGAGGGCGTTGGCTTGTACCGAACCGAAGTGCCGTTCATGATCAACCAGCGCTTCCCGAGCGAAAAGGAGCAACTGGCGATCTATCGCGAGCAGCTCGCCGCGTTCCACCCGCAGCCGGTCACCATGCGCAGTCTGGATATCGGCGGTGACAAGTCGCTGTCGTATTTCCCCATCAAGGAAGACAACCCGTTCCTGGGATGGCGCGGCATTCGCGTCACCCTCGACCACCCGGAAATCTTTCTGGTGCAGACCCGGGCCATGCTCAAGGCCAGTGAGGGCCTGAACAACCTGCGAATCCTGTTGCCGATGATCTCCGGCACCCACGAGCTCGAAGAAGCCCTGCACCTGATCCACCGGGCCTGGGGTGAAGTGCGCGACGAGGGCACGGACGTACCGATGCCCCCGATTGGCGTAATGATCGAGATTCCGGCGGCGGTGTACCAGACCAAGGAGCTGGCGCGGCAAGTCGATTTCCTGTCGGTCGGTTCGAATGACTTGACCCAGTACCTGCTGGCGGTGGATCGCAACAACCCGCGGGTGGCCGATCTCTACGATTACCTGCACCCGGCAGTGCTTCAGGCGCTGCAGAACGTAGTGCGTGATGCCCATGCCGAGGGTAAGCCGGTGAGTATCTGCGGCGAGATGGCCGGTGATCCTGCGGCGGCGGTGTTGTTGATGGCGATGGGTTTCGACAGCCTGTCGATGAACGCCACCAACCTGCCCAAGGTGAAATGGATGCTGCGCCAGATCAATCTGAGCAAGGCCAAGGAGTTGCTGGCGGAGCTGATGACCATCGACAACCCGCAAGTTATCCACAGCTCGTTGCAGTTGGCGCTGAAGAACCTTGGGTTGGCCCGAATCAATAATCCGGCGACTGCCAAGGTTCTCTAAATAGCTGATGGCCTGATCGCGAGCAGGCTCGCTCCCGCAGAGTCTCTGGTGTGACCGCAATCTGTGTCACACCGCGCAACCCTGTGGGAGCGGGCTTGCCCGCGATGAGGCCGGCACAGGCAAGACAAAATCAAACCCTGATTTCCACTTCCCCCAGATGCCCGCCATACGGCCCGAAGCTCCGTTCGACCATATACCGCGTGCCATCCGCCTGCACAATCAGCGCCGTACTCGCCCGCGTTCCGTAAGTCGGGCTGGCAATGAACACACTCGACAGCAACGCCTCGGTTGCCAGCCCCACGCCGGTATCCGGCAGCTCGGCAAAGTCGGCTGTCTGCGGGTCGTTGAGGAGCGCGAGCAGAACATCAGGCTGTGGATCGTCCAGCGCTCTTTCCAGTGCCGAGCGGGCCTTGAGCAACTTGGGCCAGGGCGTGTCGAGACCGGCATTGGATAAACCATAGACACCCGGCTGCAGCATCACCGCCTCCGACTCCCGGGCGTTGAAGTGCCACATCTCATGATTGTTGCCCACCAACAGGTTAAACCCGGCATATTCAACCGAACGTCCGACAACGTCGGTTAAATAATCATCAATTGGCATGTCGCCACAGAGGAACCGCGCTACCAGCTCGCCCCGGGATTTGCGCGCTGGTGGCTGATGGGGGTCGCGAATATTGGTCAGCGCGGCGAAGCGGCCATTGGCGCCGATACCGAGCCAGGTGCCGCCGGCTTCCAGGTCGCGACCGGCATATACCTGCGGCGCTTGCGACCACTGCGCAAGGGGCAGGCTGGGACGGGCGTAGAACTCGTCGCGGTTGGCTGCCACGATCAGCGGCTGGGCATGCCCGGGTCGCCAGGCAAAAACAATCAGGCACATAAGAGGGTCCCATGCGTTTTTTTCCCACTGTACGCAGTCATCGTCCGTCGATCCATCGCCTTGCACAGTGGAGCCTTGGCCCCCGCATCCGTTACCATGCCGCTCCTGATTTCACGATGCTAGGGATATGGCCATGGAAATTCTGCTCTATCTGGCGCTGGGCGCCTGTGCGGGCGTACTGGCCGGGCTGTTCGGGGTGGGGGGCGGCATCATTATCGTCCCGGTACTGGTGTTCAGTTTCACTTTGCAGGGTTTCGATGCGTCGATCCTGACTCACCTGGCGGTGGGTACATCCCTGGCGACGATCATTTTCACCTCGGTCAATGCGGTTCGCGAGCATCATCGCCGCGGGGCCGTGCGTTGGCCGATCTTCGCGTGGATGACCCTGGGTATCCTGATGGGCGCCGGCTTTGGTGCGCTGACGGCCGAAGCGATCTCCGGGCCGAACCTGCAGAAGATTATTGGCGTATTTGCGCTGGTCATCGCTGTGCAGCTGGCTCTGGACGTCAAGCCCAAGGCCAGCCGAACGGTGCCCGGCAAAGTCGGTCTGACCCTGGCCGGCAGCGTGATCGGTTGGGCGTCGGCGATTTTCGGGATCGGCGGTGGCTCGCTGACCGTGCCGTTCCTGACCTGGCGCAGCGTGCCAATGCAGCAGGCGGTGGCCACGTCATCGGCGTGCGGCCTGCCGATTGCGCTGGCCAGTGCTTTAAGTTTCATGATTCTGGGCTGGCACGATCCGTTGTTGCCGGCCCATAGTCTCGGTTTTATTTATTTACCGGCGCTTCTGGGCATTGCCCTGACCAGCATGTTCTTCGCCCGGGTGGGCGCGCGGCTGGCTCACCGATTGTCGCCGAAGTTGCTGAAAAGACTGTTTGCCGCTTTGCTGTTCTGCGTCGGGCTCAGCTTCCTGCTTTGACGCGCTCCGCAATACTGGCTTAATCCTGGCGTGACAGCGTCGCCCGGGAATTTAGAAAGTTTCAACTCTAACGAGGAGTCGCAATGCTGCCTTACCCGCAGATCGACCCGGTGGCCTTGGCCATCGGTCCGCTGAAAATCCACTGGTACGGCCTGATGTACCTGATCGGCATCGGCGGCGCATGGTGGCTGGCGTCCCGCCGGCTGAACCGCTTCGACCCGACCTGGACCAAGGAGAAGCTCTCCGACATGGTGTTCTGGATGTCGATGGGCGTGATCGTCGGCGGCCGCCTGGGCTATGTGCTGTTCTACGATCTGAATGCCTATCTGGCCAACCCGACGCTGATCTTCGAAGTGTGGAAGGGCGGAATGTCGTTCCACGGCGGCTTTATTGGCGTGATGCTGGCGGCATTGTGGTTCGGCAAGAAGAACAACAAGTCGTTTTTCCAGCTGATGGATTTCATCGCGCCGATGGTGCCAATCGGCCTGGGTGCCGGCCGTATCGGCAACTTCATCAACGCCGAACTGTGGGGCAAGGCAACGGACGTGCCGTGGGCGATGGTGTTCCCGACCGATCCTGCGCAACTGGCGCGTCACCCGTCGCAGCTGTACCAGTTCGCACTGGAAGGCGTGGCGCTGTTTGCGATCCTGTGGATCTTTTCCCGCAAGCCACGGCCGACCATGGCGGTATCGGGGATGTTCGCGCTGTTCTACGGCATCTTCCGCTTCATCGTTGAATTCGTCCGCGTACCGGACGCGCAACTGGGCTATCTGGCCTGGAACTGGCTGACCATGGGTCAGGTGCTGTGCGTACCGATGATCGTTGGCGGGTTGTTCCTGATCTGGCTGGCGTATCACCGCGCCCCGGCTACTCCGGCAGCGGCAGTATAAAATTCGAACCCGGGGCTCGGGCCCCGGGGTCAAGGACACAGGTAACTCATGAAGCAATATCTCGAACTGGTCGCCCACGTCATCAAGAACGGCACCAAACAGGCCAACCGTACCGGTGTGAACACCATCAGTTTTCCCGGTGCGATGCTGCGTTACGACCTGCAGGAAGGTTTTCCGGCAATCACAACCCGCAAAATGGCCTTCAAATCGGCCATTGGCGAGATGTGCGGATTCTTGCGAGGGGTGAACAACGCCGCCGAATTCCGCGCCCTGGGCTGCAAGGTCTGGGACCAGAACGCCAACGAAAATGCGCAATGGCTGGCCAACCCGTTCCGCCAGGGTGAAGACGATCTCGGCGAGATCTACGGTGTGCAGTGGCGCAAATGGCCTGCATATAAACAGATCCCGGTCAGCAACCAGGCGGCGATCGAGCAGACCCTGAGCCAGGGATATCGGCAGATCGCCGCGGGCGAAGAAGACGGCGAGGCTTATGTGGTGCTGTACAAGGCGATCGACCAGATCCGCCAGTGTATCGACACCATTATCAAGGACCCGGGTAGCCGGCGCATCCTGTTCCACGGCTGGAACGTCGCGCAGCTCGATGAAATGGCCCTGCCGCCGTGCCACCTGCTGTACCAGTTCCACCCCAATGTCGAGACCAGGGAGATTTCCCTGACCCTCTTCATCCGCTCCAATGACCTGGGCCTGGGCACGCCGTTCAACCTCACCGAAGGCGCCGCGCTACTGAGCCTGATCGGCCGACTGACCGGCTACACACCGCGCTGGTTCACCTACTTCATCGGTGATGCGCACGTGTACGAGAACCATCTGGACATGCTCAACGAGCAGCTCACGCGTGAGCCGTTCCCGATGCCCAAACTGGTGATCAGCGACCGGGTGCCGGAGTTTGCCAAGACCGGTGTTTATCAGCCTGAGTGGCTTGAGTTGATCGAACCTGGCGATTTCTCGCTGGAAGGCTATCAGCACCACGCGCCAATGACCGCGCCGATGGCAGTCTAACGCCTCCGGCAGCTCCTACAGGGGATGGGTGGTGCTTTTAGTGGCCGTGGCTGCGGCCAACATGGGAGGGCTCGACTTCCGTCGCGACAACTCCGCCACTCACCTCCAGCCGCTGCAAAATCCCGCAATGCTCACTCCCTGGCCCCTCGCCGCAACGTTGGCGCAGGTCGAGAAGTTGTGCCTGCAATGCCAGCAAGCCCTCGATCCGGGCCCTGACGTGATGGATGTGCTCATCCACCAGCGCATTCACGCTCTCACACTGATCCTGCGGACTGTCGCGCAATGCCAGCAGGCTACGGATCTCTTCCAGGGTCATGTCGAGGGTGCGGCAGTTGCGGATAAACGTCAGGCGTTCGACGTGGGCCTGGGTGTATACGCGGTAGTTGCCGTCACTGCGCGCGGGCTCTGGCAGCAGGTGCTCACGCTCGTAATAGCGGATGGTCTCCACGGCGCAGTCGGTCAGTTTGGCCAGCTCTCCAATCTTCATGGCAGCAAATCTCCAAATGGGTGCTTGACCCTATAGTGGCTACAGGGTCTTTACTTGGCAACAGGCACCAACATGGACGCAAACCAATGAGCGACTCCCAGCACATCCACAAACCCGGCGCGGATCACGATCATGATCACGGCCCCAGGCTTCAGCCTGTACAAAAGCACGACCATGGCAGCCCTGGCGACTCGTGCTGTTCTTCCAAAGCCGCTGCGCCGTCGCTGATCAAGCTGAGCGAAACGCCGACCGACGGTGCGCGCCTGAGCAGTTTCCGCATCGATGCCATGGACTGCCCGACCGAGCAGACGCTGATCCAGAACAAGCTCGGTAAACTGGCAGGTGTGCAGCAACTCGAATTCAACCTGATCAATCGAGTCCTGGGCGTGACCCATGACCTGCCCAGCACTGCGCCGATCATCGAGGCGATCAAGTCGCTGGGCATGGTGGCCGAGCCGATGGAGCAGGGCGCCGAAGCGCCAGCGCCGGTCCCCGAGAAAAAGCACTGGTGGCCTCTGGCGCTGTCGGGTGTGGGTGCACTGGCAGCAGAAGTGATCCACTTCACCAACGCCGCGCCGGACTGGGTGGTGGCGATCATCGCGCTGGTTTCGATCCTCAGTGGTGGCCTTACTACTTACAAAAAAGGCTGGATTGCGCTCAAGAACCTCAACCTGAACATCAACGCGTTGATGAGCATCGCGGTCACCGGCGCGGTCCTGATTGGCCAGTGGCCGGAAGCGGCGATGGTGATGTTCCTGTTCACCGTGGCCGAGTTGATCGAAGCCAAGTCGCTGGATCGAGCGCGCAACGCCATTGGCGGCCTGATGCAGATGACCCCGGAACAGGCCACGGTGCAGCAAGCCGACGGCCGCTGGGTTGAGCAAGACGTCAAAACCATCGAGCTCGGCGCGCGAGTGCGGGTGCGTCCCGGCGAGCGAATTGGTCTGGACGGTGAAGTCGTGTCGGGCAGTTCCACCATCGATCAGGCGCCGATCACGGGCGAAAGCCTGCCGATCGAGAAGACAGTGGGCGATAAGGTATTCGCCGGGACCATCAACCAGGCAGGGTCCCTGGAATATGCCGTCATTGCTGTGGCCAATAACTCGACGCTGGCGCGGATCATCCACGCCGTGGAACAGGCGCAGGGCGCACGCGCGCCAACCCAGCGGTTCGTCGATCAATTCTCGAAAATCTATACCCCGGCAGTGTTCCTGCTGGCGTTGGCCGTTGCCGTGATTGCGCCGCTGTTCATGGGCGGCGCCTGGTTCGACTGGATCTACCGGGCGTTGGTCTTGCTGGTGGTCGCTTGCCCATGCGCGTTGGTGATTTCCACCCCGGTGACCATCGTCAGCGGCCTCGCGGCGGCGGCGCGCAAAGGCATCCT
Organism: Pseudomonas sp. TMW22090; assembly: GCF_022496665.1. Lineage (NCBI taxonomy): Bacteria > Pseudomonadati > Pseudomonadota > Gammaproteobacteria > Pseudomonadales > Pseudomonadaceae > Pseudomonas > Pseudomonas sp. TMW22090. Next base: position 277,429 of record NZ_SCFH01000003.1, on the reverse strand, counting down.
GGTGAAGGGCGGGGTTTATCTGGAGGGCGGCTACAAGCTCGATTACCTGGCGTTGGACAAGACCGGCACCATCACCCATGGCAAACCGGTGCAGACCGATTATTTGTCACTTGACCCAACCGCTGACGCCACCGCCCCGGCGATTGCGGCGGCGCTGGCCGGCCGCTCGGATCACCCGGTGTCTTTGGCCATCGCCAATGCGGCTGTGGATAAACAATCCGCGCCGCTGGTTGTGGATAACTTTGAAGCGCTGGCTGGTCGCGGTGTGCGCGGTGAAATTAACGGTCAGGTCTATCATTTGGGCAACCATCGGCTGGTGGAAGAGCTGAACCTTTGCTCGCCGGAACTGGAAGAGAAGCTGTTTGCACTGGAAAAACAGGGTAAATCGGTAGTGTTGTTGCTCGACAAGTCCGGCCCGCTGGCGCTATTCGCCGTGGCTGATACGGTCAAGGAGTCCAGCCGCGAGGCGATCCGGCAACTGCACGAACTGGGCATCAAAACCCTGATGCTTACCGGCGACAACGTCCACACCGCTCAGGCGATTGCCGCGCAAGTGGGTATCGACGAGGCCAAGGGCGACTTGCTGCCAACCGACAAGCTGCAAGCCATCGAAGCACTTTATGCACAGGGCCATCACGTCGGCATGGTCGGCGATGGCATCAACGATGCGCCGGCGCTGGCTCGGGCCGAGATCGGTTTCGCAATGGCGGCTGCTGGCACCGATACCGCCATCGAGACCGCCGATGTCGCCCTGATGGACGACGATCTGCGCAAGATCCCCGCGTTCATCCGCCTGTCGCGGCAAACGTCGAGCATCCTAAAGCAGAACATTGCCCTTGCATTGGTAATCAAGGCGATCTTTCTTGGGGTAACCTTCGCGGGGGGCGCGACCATGTGGATGGCGGTGTTCGCCGACATGGGCGTGAGCCTGTTGGTGGTGTTCAATGGTTTGCGTTTGTTGCGCAAGTAAGCGATGAGGATTGGGTGTGCTGAGTGCGGAGCTGAAGGCGTTTTATATGGTGGCCCGCCTGGGCAGCATCACCCTGGCGGCGAAAAAGCTCGGGTTGAGCCAGCCTACGGTGACCACCCAGATTCGCAATCTGGAAAGCCAGTACTCGGTTGAACTGTTCTATCGCGGTGGCCGCCGCCTCACTGTCAGCGATGAAGGGGCGCGACTGCTGCCCATGGTCAAGGCATTGATGCAGCAGGAGGCGGACATCGAGTTCTTCCTGCGCAACAGTGGTCAGGTTCAAGGCACCTTGCGCATCGCGGCTACTGCGCCTTATTACATTCTCGACCTGGTGAAGACCTTTCGCGAGCGCCTGCCCCAGGTGGAAGTGTCAGTGGAAATCGGCAACTCGCAGCAGGTGCTGGAGGCGCTGGAGGAGTACCGCGTCGACGTCGCTGCTTCCTCGCAGTTGCTGGATGATGCGCGATTGATCCGTCGAGTGCTGGGTACCGATCCACTGGTACTGGCGGTGCATCGCAATCATCCGCTGGCGGTGCATGATCATGTACCGCTCAGCGCGCTGGCCGGGCATACCCTGTTGATGCGCGAATCCGGCTCCACCACCCGGCGCCTGACTGAAGAGCTGCTGGCCAGTGCGGGCGTGGGTTTCGGACCGCTGCTGGAAATTGGCAGTCGGGAGTCGATCCGCGAGGCTGTGCTGCGCAATATCGGTATCAGCATCATTGCCCGCCAGGAAGTGCCGCATGATCCGCAACTGCGGGTGTTGACCATCGAGAATGCGCCGCAGATCCCTGAATACCTGTACTGCCTCAAGGAGCGTAAGGGCGCGCGGTTGCCGGCGGCGTTTCTCGGGTTGGCGCAAGAGATGGCGCCGGCCTGAGACTTTTGACTTCAACCCAAATCCTTGAATACCACTATCAGCCGTTTTTGCCTCACTGCCACATCACGTACGCATTACATCCCTAGGATGGCTCTCATCTGCTTGATGAGGTCTGTCCATGAACCACTCGATCGCAACTGCCCTGACCAACCCCGGCGCCCCGATGAAAGTGCGCGGCGTGCAAAAACGCTTTGGCGCGTTCACTGCACTGGATAACGTTTCCCTCGACGTGGCAGCCGGCGAGCTGGTTTGCCTGCTCGGTCCGTCGGGCTGCGGCAAGACTACATTGCTACGCTGCATCGCCGGCCTGGAGAAACAGGACAGCGGCGAGCTGTACCTGGGCGATCGCGACGTTTCCCACCTGGCGCCCCAGGCCAGGGACTACGGCATTCTGTTCCAGTCCTACGCCTTGTTCCCCAATCTCACCGTCGAGGCAAACATCGCCTACGGCCTAGCCGGCAGTGGTCGCGATGAAGTGCGTAAGCGTGTGGGGCAGATGCTGGAGCTGGTGGGCCTGATCGGCAGTGAAAAAAAGTACCCCGGGCAACTGTCCGGCGGCCAGCAGCAACGCGTCGCCCTGGCGCGGGCATTGGCGCCGGCACCGTCGCTGTTGCTGCTCGATGAGCCGATGTCGGCCCTCGACGCCCGGGTTCGCGAGCATCTGTGCACCGAGCTGCGCCAGCTGCAGCGTAACCTGGGCATTACCACCCTGATGGTCACGCACAACCAGGACGAGGCCATGCTGATGGCCGACCGCATCGCCGTGATGAACAACGGCAAGGTCGAGCAGTACGCTACCGCGCAGGAAATCTACGACCGTCCGGCGACTCCCTTTGTCGCCGAGTTCGTCGGCCAGGGCAACTGGCTGCCGTTCAGCCGCAGCAATGGCAGCCATGCCCAGGTTGGCGGGATGAACATGCGCCTGGCCGAGGGGGGCGCGAAAACCGCATCGGGGCGCTTGTTCTGCCGACCTGAAGCCATCTGCGTCAACCCGACGGTGCATGAGGAAAACCTGTTCCCGGCCAAGGTTCGCGAGATCACTTTCCTCGGCAACCGCTGCCGCATGAGTTTTGAACTCGACCAATTGCCTGGCCATGCGCTGCTCGCTGAATTGGCGCCTGAAGCCATGCCGCGTCTTGGCGCGCAGCAGATCATGGTGGCTTTGCCGCCGCGCAGCCTGCAGGTGTTCGCCTGATGAGCGCGAACATCGCCCTGCCGATGCCGCGCAAGCAGGTGCGGCAGACGTCCCGAGCCGAGATCGGCGATCGGCTGTTCGTGGTCGGCGGCAAAGTGGTTTTGCTGGTATTGCTCGGCGTCGCGGTATTGCTGCCGTTGCTGGCGATCTTCTGGCGCGGGTTCAGCGCCGAGGCCGGGCAGGGCGGTGGCCTGGTCGCCGCCCGTGAGCTGGTGACCAGTGCGAACTTCCACTGGCTGTTGGGCAACAGCCTGAAAGTTTCCCTCAGCGTGGCGGCTATTGTCGTCCCGCTGGCCTACCTGTTTGCCTACGCGCTGCAACGAACGCTGATTCCAGGCAAAGGCATCTGGCGCGGTATTTCCCTGTTGCCGCTGATGGCGCCCTCAATGCTGCCCGGAATCGCCCTGGTCTATCTGTTCGGCAACCAGGGCATGTTGCGCGGCCTGCTCTCGGACAACATCTACGGTTTCTGGGGCATTGTTCTGGGCGAGGTCATCTACACCTTCCCGCATGCCTTGATGATCCTGCTGTCAGCGCTGTCATTGGCAGATGCACGCCTGTTCGACGCGGCCTCCAGCATGGGCGCCAGTCCGGCGAAAGCGTTCCGCAGCATCACCTGGCCGGCGACGCGTCAGGCCGTGTTCGCGGCGTTCTGCCTGGTGTTCACCCTGACCATTACCGACTTTGGCGTCCCCGTGGTGGTCGGCGGCGATTATCAAGTGCTGGCACTGGAAGCTTATAAAGCGGTGGTCGGCCAGCAACAGTTCGGCCGTGGCGCGTTGATCGGCATGGTCCTGCTGCTGCCGGCACTGCTCAGCTTCGGTGTCGACGCCTGGTTGCGTCGCCGTCACGGCGACTCCATGAGCGGTAGGGCGCAAGTGTTCAAACCGCTGCCATCGCCCCTGCGAGACAGGTGTTACCTGGCAATCGTGATGCTGATCTGCGCGGTGCTGCTGCTGGTGTTCGGCATGGCGGTGTTCTCGTCGCTGGTAAAATTCTGGCCGTACAACCTGTCGCTGTCGCTCAATCACTACCAGTTCAACGACACGGCGGGCGGTGGCTGGCTGGCCTACGGCAACAGCGTGAAGATGGCCGTGTGCACAGCGCTGATCGGCAGCGTGCTGATCTTCACCGGCGCCTACCTGATGGAGAAAACCAAGGGCCAGCGCGGCCTTAACCTGACCCTGCGCATGCTCAGCTTTGTGCCGATGGCGGTGCCCGGCCTGGTGCTCGGCCTGGGTTATGTCTTCTTCTTCAATCTCACCGGCAACCCGCTGCATGTGCTGTACGGGACCATGACGCTGCTGGTGGTGTGCACCATTGCTCATTATTTGACCACCGCCCAGATGACCGCCACCACAGCGCTGCGCCAACTCGATGGCGAGTTCGAAGCCGCTGCGTTGTCGCTCAAGGCGCCGCTGTATCGGCACTACCTGCGGGTCACCGTGCCGATCTGCCTGCCCGCGCTGCTGGACATCGTGCGCTACCTGTTCGTCTCGGCCATGACCACCGTCTCGGCCGCGATCTTCCTGTACAGCCCCGACACCATCCTCGCGGCGGTGGCGGTGCTGAACATGGATGACGCCGGCAACGTTGGTGGTGCGGCCGCGATGTCGACCCTGATTCTGTTCACCTCGGCGGGCGTGTCCCTGCTGCTGGCCTGGGCCTCGCGCGGTTTGCTGCGTCGCTCCCAGGCCTGGCGGCAGACTGCACCCGGAAAATAGATCTGTCCCCATAAAAGGAGCTGCATCATGTTCAAGCCTATGGCCCTGGCCGCTGCTGTCCTCACCGCTTTCAGCCTGAACGCCTTTGCGGCGAAAACCGAGTTGACGGTGTACACCGCGCTCGAAGCGGAACAGCTCAAGACTTACAAAGAGGCATTTGAGAAAGCCAACCCGGATATCGGAATCAAGTGGGTTCGCGACTCTACAGGCATCATCACCGCCAAGCTGCTGGCTGAGAAAGCCCGCCCGCAGGCTGATGCTGTGTGGGGCCTGGCGGCATCGAGCCTGGCGATTCTCGACCAGCAAGGCATGCTGCAGAGCTACGCACCCAAGGACCTGGACAAGATCGGTGGCAACTACCGTGACGCCGCCAATCCACCCGCCTGGGTCGGCATGGATGTCTGGGCCGCGACCATCTGCTTCAACACTGTCGAGGCCGAGAAACAGGGGCTGACCAAGCCGGTAAGCTGGCAGGACCTGACCAAGCCTGAGTACAAAGGCAAAATCGTGATGCCTAACCCGGCGTCGTCCGGCACTGGTTTCCTCGACGTCAGCGCCTGGCTGCAAACCTTCGGCGAGAAGCAGGGCTGGCAGTACATGGACGACCTGCACCAGAACATCGGGCAATACGTCCATTCCGGCTCCAAGCCCTGCAAGCTCGCAGCCTCCGGCGAATTCCCGATCGGCATTTCCTTTGAATACCCGGCCGTTCAACTCAAGCGCCAGGGCGCTCCGCTCGACATCATCCTGCCGAAGGAAGGCCTTGGCTGGGAGATCGAAGCCACCGCGCTGATCAAGGGCTCGCAGCACGAAGAAGCGGCGAAGAAGCTGGCTGATTTCTCCGCCAGTCCGGCGGCGATGGAGCTGTATAAAGAGAACTTTGCAGTACTGGCTCAGCCGGGAATCGCCAAGCCACAGACCGAGCTGCCGGCGGATTACGAGCAGCGCTTGATCAAGAACGACTTTGCCTGGGCGTCGAAGAATCGCGACGAAATCCTGGCCGAGTGGCGCAAGCGCTATGACGGCAAGTCCGAGAAAGTGGCTGCCAAGTAGGATCTTTATCGGCTGACAGGGCCCCTTCGCGGGCAAGCCCGCTCCCACAGGTTTTGAGGTGTTCGCGAATTTAACGCTCACCACCCTGTGGGGCCTCGCAGCCAGTTCCGATAGGGATTGGTAGTGAACACAGATGTTGTGAACACCAATGAACCTGTGGGAGCGGGCTTGCCCGCGAAGGCGGCTTCGAATTCAGGACAAAACCCATGACACAACACAGCGACATACTGATCGTCGGCGCCGGCATTCTGGGTCTGTCCCATGCCTACGCCGCCGCCAGGCGCGGGCTCAAGGTCCGCGTTTTCGAACGCAGCGAAACACCCCTGGGCGCCTCAGTGCGCAACTTCGGCCAGGCCCTGGTCACCGGCCAGCCGCCCGGCCCGATGCTCGAACTGGCCAAGGCCAGCCGTGATATCTGGGGCCAATGGGCGCAACTTGCCGGGCTGCAGCTCAAGCGCAATGGCTCGTACCTGTTCGCCCGCACTGAAGCCGAAGAGGATTTGCTCGAAGCCTTTTGCGCCGGCCGCGCGGTGAAACACGATTACCGCGTCGACCTGCTGCGCGGCTCAGCGCTACGCGATTTGTACGGCGGTCAATTCCGCCATCACCGGGCCGCGCTGCATGGCCTGGAGGATCAGCAACTGTATTCACGGGAAGCGATCCCGGCATTGATCGACTACCTGCGCCGCGAGCTGGGCGTCGAATTTCATTTTTCGACGCTGGTGCGCGACATTGAACCGGGCCGCGTGCACAGCACTGCGGGGGTGTTCAGTGCCGGACAGATCATCGTTTGCTCCGGTCATGATTATCAGACCCTGCTGGCGGGGCCCATCGCCGAGCTCAACCCGCAAGTCTGTCGCCTGCAAATGCTGCGGGCGCGGCCGCAGGTCAACCTTAACCTGCAACATGCGCTGCTCACCGGCCTGAGCTGCGTGCACTACGGTGCCTTTGCCGATCTGCCCGAAGCTGCGGCAGTGCAGGCGCAGATGGTGCGAGAAACACCGTACTTGCACGAAAACGGCATTCATCTGCTGATCAGCCCGACGCCTTACGGCGAATTGATCATTGGCGACTCGCACCATTACGGCAACGATGCCTCACCCTTCAATGCCGAGCAGGTGGATGACTACATGATCGAACTGGCCGAGCAGACGCTGGGCTGCAAGATCAAAGTGGTGGAGCGCTGGCAGGGAGTCTACGGTTCACGGGGGCCGGCGCCCTTTTCGTTCCTGCGTCCTGCCGCCGGGCTGAGTGCAGCGCTGATGCACAGCGGGGTCGGCATGAGCGTCGGGCCGGCCATGGCTGAGCGCAACGTGGCGATCCTGCTGGGGGAATAATCATGGAGCGCAATGAGCAAGTGATCGGCGAGGTTTTCGCCCTGTACGAGCGTTACGGCGCCAGCGACTACATCGGCGAGCCGGTGTCGCAGATCGAGCATATGTCACAGGCCGCCGAACTGGCCATGGCCGAAGGTTTTGACGATGAGGTGGTGCTGGCGGCGTTCTTCCACGACATCGGGCATATCTGCGCTGCCGATGCCGCCCGGAACATGGGCGGATTTGGCGTGGTCAGCCATGAGCGGTTGGGTGCCGATTATCTGCGGCGCGCAGGTTTCAGCGAACGCCTGGCGCGGCTGGTCGAGTATCACGTTAAGGCCAAGCGTTATCTGACCCTCAGGGAGCCTGGGTACTACGAACGATTGAGTGTAGCCAGTCGCCGGACCCTGGTGCATCAGGGTGGGGTGATGTCCATTGAGGAAGCTGAGGCATTCGAGCGTGATCCCTTGTGCGCCCTGAGCCTGCGCATGCGGCAGTGGGATGAGTTAGCCAAGGAGATGGATGTTCCGGTGATTGATCTGGGGGTGTTGAAGGCCAAGGCGTTGCGGCTATTGGTGATCTAGGGCAGAAGGACCGCGTTGCTTTCTTCGTCGAACCGCCGCCCTGAGCAAGTTCGCTCCCACCTGGTTCAGGGTTGGTCACATAGTGTGTGTTCAACACCGATCCACTCTGGGAGCGGGCTTGCTCGCGAAAGGGGGCTGCACAGAAACCAGAGGTCTAAAGCTGCTGCGCCAGCACCTCTATCTGCTCCTGCCGCTCCGCCTGATTCAACTTCGCATGGGGGTTGAGCGACGACCACTGGGGATAGGCCCGGGCCTTGTTCAGTGCTTCCGGCAACTTGCCTTCGCGCCAGGTCTTGTCCTGTGGCGTGGCGACCTGGATGCTCTCCAGCGCTGCATGCCCGCGGGCATTCAGGGCCAGCAGCAGTTGGCGCTGGCGTAATGCCAACAGCCGCAGCACGCTGTCGTCGACAGTCAGTTCTCGCTGGCCCTTGACCTTGCCCAGCAGGCGGCTGCCGTAGCTGCGCGCGGTTTGCAGGGCGCCGCCGGCAATGGCGCCGGCCAGTGCCGCTGCGCCCAGCGTCAGACCACCGACCAGCAAATCCACACCGGCACCGGCGGCTGCGCCGGCGGCGATGCCACCGCCGACCCGAACGCCCAGTTGCTTGAGGGTCTCGGGATTGAACAGATCATCGCCCCAGCGGCCATCAAGCAACGGCAAGTCGCTGGCGGCGGCATCTTGCGGGCGAAAAGCGTAGAGCTTGAGCAAGGCTTCGACGCACCGCTGTTCCCGCTGGCGCACGGCCTTGCGCAGTTCGCTGATCGCCTGCTGTTCCTGCTCGGCCTGGGCGGCGACGCTGCGTCGACACGCGGCGCAGTCGATCAATAATTCGGCTATCAACCGCGCGGCGCTCTTCTGGCGGGCCAGGCGCTGGGCTTGCTGATCGGCGATCAGGCGCTCCAGTTGCGGCCGGGCGTTCTCCAGCAGCAGCGCCAGGCTTTCATACAGTCGACGTTCACCATCTTCCGGCGGGGCGACGCTGTCGAAGCGTACCAGGGCATGCAGACCCAGCCGCGCCAATGCTTCACGCCAATCCGGTTCACGATGGTTGGCGCTGCTGACGAAGTTCAGCACCGGCAGCAGGGGTTTGCCGCAACTGGCCAGCACTTCGAGCTCATCGCGGTATTTGGATAACACCGGTTCGCGGGCATCGATGACATAAAGGCCGGCATCACAGGTGAGCAACTGGCGCAGTACCTTGGCTTCCTGCTCAAAACGCTGCCGGGCCTCGCTGCCCTCAAGGAATCGGGCCAGGCGTGCCGGGCCGTCGAGGCGCTCGCCGGGGCGCTCCAGGCGCTCGAGATAATCGAGCAGGGCGATGGCATCTTCCAGGCCCGGAGTGTCGAACAGGTCAAGCAACGGCTCGCCGTCCACCGACAGGCGCGCACCTTCGACATGGCGGGTGGTGCTGGGCCGATGAGACACTTCGCCGAATCCGACATCCCGGGTCAGGGTTCGCAGCAACGAGGTTTTGCCGACGTTGGTATGACCCACCACCGCGAGTTTCAGCGGTTTTTTTTGCGAATCAGTCATGACCGTTCTCCAGCCAGTTCAATGGCGCGCTGTCGGCGAACGGCAGTTCCAGCTGTTGCAGCGCCACATGCCAATCGCCCAGGCGCTCGGCATCCAGGGCCTCGCCGGGTGGCGCCTGCAGCAGCCAGATACGTGTGGCGCTGGCGTTGCGAGCCAATTCGGCGATGAGCGCCAGGCTGCCGCGATCCGGCGAGCGGCGTGGATCGCAGGCGATGGCCAGGCGCGCGGGGGGAAACCGGCTGAGCTGCTCGAGCAGTTTGTGGCGCGATTCACGACTGTCGAGAATCCCCGCGTTGCTGACATTCTTCGGCAACTGCGGCGGCCACGGGCGTTGATCGTCCAGCTCGATAGCGACCAGTAGCGCGCCCTCGCTTTGCAAGTCGCTGGTGCTGGTTTGCACCCGAGGCAACTGCTCGGGCGCAGCATCGCTGATGCCCAGTCGTTCGCTGCTGGGCATCAGCCTTTCGCGAAGTTGCGCATAGCCGGGCAGGTTGAGGTCCAAGTGCAATTTTGCCTGGCCGGTTTTCCAGCGCCATAGGCAGAACAACGCCAGGAGCAGGCGCGGGACGACCCCGTAGACCACCAGCACGCCCACCAGCCAGGTGGCCCAGGCTTGCCGGGCGCTTTCGATGTTCAGCGCTGCGTCGCCACTGGCGCGGATCATCTCGACCGTCGGTATGTTGAAGCCAAGCAAGGCGGGCAGGGCACCCAGGGTTTGAGTCATGGCGACGAAGGTGTCGGCGCCAAGCAGCGTGGTCTCCCAGACGAAGCCGTAACGCCGGGTGGCCATCAGGGTCAGCAGCATCACCAGTGCGCTAAGCATCGCCAGCAACCACAGGCCGTTGACCAGCAAGCCGATCGCCCAGCGATTGAGCTTGTGTCGTTGCAGCAACAGCAGCAGCGCGGGCGGCAGTTGTGCGGCCTTGGCGTCTCGGGCGAGTTTTTCGCTGAGCCACAGCCACAAACGGCCGAGGCTGGCGCCGTGTTCGCCGGCGAACATCAGGCCCAGGGCCCAGCTCAGCAGCAAAATCAGATTGAGCCCGAGCAGGCTGCCCAAGGCCCAGAACACATTGACCGGCATCTGCCCGTCGCCCAGCGCGGCAAACGCCAGGCCGGCGCCGCTGATCACTGCCAGTGCCGCCAGGACAATCAGCGCCAGTCGCGCACCTTGCTGCCAATGGCTGAGGGCGCTGCTCAGCCCGTCGCGTTCCGCCAGCCACAGGGCCCGGCGTTGAATCCGTGTCGGCAGGTCGCCGCCTTCGCTGCGGGCTATTCGATTGGCTTCAAGATCGTCCAGGGCCCCGGCATGTTCTTCGCGCAGGCGGATGGTTTCAGTCAGCCAGAGGTTAGTCAGTTCAGTCACGCGGCATCCCGTCGCTTAATTGAGCCGTGAGCATAACCGCTGTAGCGCTTGTCGGGGGCCTGCGTTACGAGAAGTTGAGGCTCTGGTATCCTCGCCGACATGACTAAATCACTCCCCCTCAGCCTGATCGCAGCCCTCGGTGAAAACCGTGTGATCGGCATCGACAACAGCATGCCCTGGCACTTGCCGGGGGACTTCAAGTACTTCAAGGCCACCACCCTGGGCAAGCCGATCATCATGGGTCGCAAGACCTGGGATTCCCTGGGTCGCCCGCTGCCGGGACGATTGAATATCGTCGTCAGTCGCCAGGCCGGTCTGCAGCTGGACGGCGCCGAGGTTTATCCGTCGCTGGAGTCCGCAGTGGTTCGGGCGCAGGAATGGGCGAACCAGCAGGGCATCGATGAGGTGATGTTAATTGGCGGAGCGCAGTTGTATGCCCAAGGCATGGCGCAGGCGGATCGCCTGTACCTGACCCGTGTGGCGCTGAGCCCCGAGGGGGATGCCTGGTTTCCGGAGTTTGATTTGACGCAGTGGAAACTGGTTTCCAACATCGAAAATCCGGCAGTCGATGACAAGCCAGCGTACAACTTCGAAGTCTGGGAAAAAGCCTGAAAGCATCGCCAGCAGGCTGGCTCCCACAGTGAATGTGAGGTGAAACACAGATTGTGTGAACACCCCAAATCCCTGTGGGAGCCAGCCTGCTGGCGATGAGGCCAGATCAGACGCTAAAGAATTTAAGCGTGAGCCAACGCCGAATGCTCATCCGCGTCCAGCAACTGTTTATCCGTCTGCTGCATGATCTGGCTGGTCACCGCACCAGCTGCAATCGAACCGCTCACGTTCAACGCGGTGCGGCCCATGTCGATCAGCGGCTCAACTGAAATCAGCAAAGCCACCAGTGACACTGGCAAGCCCATTGCCGGCAATACGATCAACGCGGCAAAGGTCGCGCCACCGCCGACGCCGGCCACCCCAGCCGAACTCAGGGTAACAATCGCCACCAACGTCGCTATCCATAGCGGGTCCAGCGGGTTGATGCCCACGGTCGGTGCAACCATCACCGCCAGCATTGCCGGGTACAGGCCGGCACAGCCATTCTGGCCGATGGTCGCGCCGAACGAGGCGGCGAAGCTGGCGATGGACTGCGGGATACCCAGGCGGCTGGTCTGGGCTTCGATGCTCAGCGGAATGGTCGCGGCGCTCGAGCGGCTGGTGAAGGCAAACGTCAGCACTGGCCAGATCTTGCGGAAGAAACGCAGCGGGTTGATCCCGGCCGCCGACACCAGCACGCCATGCACCACAAACATCAAGCCCAGGCCGATGTAGGACACCACCACAAAACTGCCCAGCTTGATGATGTCTTGCAGGTTGGAACCGGCGACCACCTTGGTCATCAGGGCCAACACGCCGTAGGGGGTCAACTTCATGACCAGACGCACCAGGCGCATCACCCAGGCTTGCAGGGTGTCGATGGCGTTGATCACTTTCTGACCTTTCTCGACGTCATCCTTGAGCAGTTGCAAGGCCGCAACCCCGAGGAAGGCCGCGAAGATCACCACGCTGATGATCGATGTCGGCTTGGCGCGCGCCAGGTCAGCGAACGGGTTTTGCGGGATGAACGACAGCAGCAACTGCGGCACATTCAGGTCGGCGACCTTACCGGCGTAGTCGGTCTGGATGGTTTGCAGGCGGGCCATTTCCTGGGTGCCTGCGACCAGGCCCTCAGCGGTCAGGCCGAACAGGTTGGTGAGGCCGATACCGACAAGCGCGGCGATGGCCGTGGTGAACAGCAGCGTACCAATGGTCAGGAAGCTTATTTTGCCCAGTGACGAGGCGTTGTGCAGCCGCGCCACTGCACTGAGGATGGAGGCAAACACCAGCGGGATCACGATCATCTGCAGCAGTTGTACGTAACCGTTACCCACCAGGTCGAACCAGCCGATCGACGCCTTCAGCACCGGGTTGCCCGCACCATAAATGGTGTGCAGGGCCACGCCAAACGCCACGCCTAACACAAGCGCAAGCAGGACTTTTTTCGCCAGGCTCCAGTTGGAGTGACGGGTTTGCGCCAAGCCGAACAGCAAGGCCAGGAACACCAGCAGATTGAGGATCAGCGGCAGATTCATGAAAACTCCGAGAAAGACTTGTGCCCGCTGCCTTGCGGGGCAGCTGCGAACCGGCAAGCCTAACAGCTTGAAAACTAATGAATTAATATCAAAAACGCATGATAACTGTCGTTTTCGGAATAAGCGCATGTCGCTTCCGGGAATGCAGCTGGCGCAATGGAGACGTGAACGGTCGCAGGCGGGCGGGGAATGTCACACTTATTTGATAGCGTCGAGCTCTTTGAATCAGGGAGAACGACGATGAAGCTTGCTCCGAAATTTTTGCTCGCAGCACTCTGCCTGGGCCTTGCTGGACAGGCCTTCGCCACGGATCTGAAACATTGGCCAGCCGATCAGGCCAAGGCGCTGGACGCGATGATCGCGGCCAACGCCAACAAGGGTAACTACGCGGTGTTCGACATGGACAACACCAGTTACCGCTACGACCTGGAAGAGTCGTTGCTGCCGTTCATGGAGAACAAAGGCCTGATCACCCGCGAGAAGCTTGATCCCTCCCTGAAGCTGATCCCGTTCAAAGACACCGCCGAGCACAAGGAAAGCCTCTTCAGTTACTACTATCGCCTTTGCGAACTCGACGACATGGTCTGCTATCCATGGGTCGCGCAGGTGTTTTCCGGTTTTACCCTCAAAGAGCTCAAGGGGTATGTCGACGAGTTGATGGCGTCAGGCAAACCGGTGCCAGCCACTTATTACGAAGGCGACGTGGTGAAGACACTCGACGTCAACCCGCCGAAAATCTTCACTGGGCAAAAAGAGCTCTATAACAAGCTGATGGAAAACGGCATCGAGGTCTACGTGATGACTGCCGCATCGGAAGAGCTGGTGCGCATGGTGGCGTCAGATCCGCAGTACGGCTACAACGTCAAGCCGCAGAACGTGATCGGCGTGAGCCTGCTGCTCAAGGACGCCAAGACCGGCGAACTGACCACTGCACGCAAGCAGATTACTGCCGGCAAGTATGACGAGAAAGCCAACCTGGGCCTGGAGTTGACCCCGTACCTGTGGACCCCGGCGACCTGGATGGCAGGCAAGCAGGCGGCGATCCTGACTTACATCGACGAGTGGAAAAAACCGGTGCTGGTCGGCGGCGATACGCCAACCAGTGATGGTTTCATGTTGTTTCACAGCGTCGACGTGGCCAAGGGCGGTATTCACTTGTGGATCAACCGCAAGGACAAATACATGACCCAGATAAACGGCATGATGGCCAAGCATGCAGCGGCCCAGGCCAAGGAAGGCTTGCCGGTGACGGCAGACAAGAACTGGGTGATCGTGAAGCCTGAAGAAATCCAATAATCCCAGAGTTGCCGATCCCCCTGTAGGAGCTGCCGAAGGCTGCGATCTTTTGATCTTCAGAGGTCGCGTCCAGGAAAGATCAAAAGATCGCAGCCTCCGGCAGCTCCTACGGGGGATCTTCGGAAACAAAAATGCCCCGCGCTTGGCGGGGCATTGTTTTGTTCGACGGTTAAGCGTTACAGCCCGTCGAGCATCGCCTTGTTACGCACCGCGCCCTTGTCGGCGCTGGTTGCCAGCAGGGCATAGGCCTTCAGGGCAGTGGTCACCTTGCGGGGACGTTTCTCCACCGGCTTCCAGCCTTTCTGATCCTGCTCGGCACGCCGGCCGGCCATTTCTTCATCGCTGATCAACAGGTTGATCGAGCGGTTGGGAATGTCGATCAGCACCTTGTCGCCGTCCTGCACCAGACCAATCGCACCACCGGCTGCCGCTTCCGGCGAAGCGTGGCCGATGGACAGGCCAGAAGTGCCGCCGGAGAAACGACCGTCGGTGAGCAGGGCGCAGGCTTTGCCCAGGCCTTTGGATTTCAGGTACGACGTCGGGTAGAGCATTTCCTGCATGCCCGGGCCGCCTTTGGGGCCTTCGTAACGGATGATCACGATGTCGCCGGCCTTCACTTCGTCAGCGAGGATGCCGCGTACGGCGCTGTCCTGGCTCTCGAAGATCTTCGCGTTGCCTTCAAACACGTGGATCGATTCATCGACGCCGGCGGTTTTCACCACGCAGCCGTCCAGCGCGATGTTGCCGTACAGAACGGCCAGGCCGCCTTCTTTCGAATACGCATGCTCAACACTGCGGATGCAGCCGTTTTCACGGTCGTCGTCCAGGGTTTCCCAACGGGTCGACTGGCTGAATGCGGTTTGCGTCGGGATGCCCGCCGGGCCGGCTTTGAAGAAATGATGCACGGCTTCATCGTCGGTCTGGGTGATGTCCCACTTGGCGATGCCTTCGGCCAGGGTTTTGCTGTGCACGGTCGGCAGGTCGGTGTGCAACAGGCCGCCACGGGCCAGCGAACCGAGGATGCTGAAGATCCCGCCGGCGCGGTGCACGTCTTCCATGTGGTACTTCTGGATGTTCGGTGCGACTTTGCACAGTTGCGGCACGAATCGGGACAGGCGGTCGATGTCGCGCAAGTCGAACTCCATCTCGGATTCCTGGGCGGCGGCCAGCAAGTGCAGGATGGTGTTGGTGGAACCGCCCATGGCGATGTCCAGGGTCATGGCGTTTTCGAACGCCTTGAAGTTGGCGATATTGCGCGGCAGTACCGACTCATCGTTCTCGCCGTAGTAACGCTTGCACAGCTCGACAATGGTGCGGCCGGCCTGCAGGAACAGCTGTTCGCGGTCGCTGTGGGTCGCCAGGGTCGAACCGTTACCCGGCAACGCCAGGCCTAGGGCTTCGACCAGGCAGTTCATCGAGTTGGCGGTGAACATGCCGGAGCACGAACCGCAGGTCGGGCAGGCGCTGCGCTCGTACTCAGCGACTTTCTCGTCAGAAGCGCTGGAGTCGGCGGCGATCACCATGGCATCGACCAGGTCGAGGCCATGGGAGGCGAGTTTGGTTTTGCCGGCTTCCATCGGGCCGCCAGAAACGAAAATCACCGGGATGTTCAGGCGCAGGGAGGCCATCAGCATGCCAGGGGTGATCTTGTCGCAGTTGGAAATGCAGACGATGGCATCGGCGCAGTGGGCGTTGACCATGTACTCGACGGAGTCGGCGATGATCTCGCGGCTCGGCAGCGAGTACAGCATGCCGTCATGGCCCATGGCGATGCCGTCATCCACGGCGATGGTGTTGAATTCTTTTGCCACGCCGCCAGCGCGTTCGATTTCACGGGCGACCAGTTGGCCGAGGTCCTTAAGGTGGACGTGACCCGGTACGAACTGGGTGAAGGAGTTGGCAATGGCGATGATCGGCTTTTTGAAGTCGTCATCTTTCATCCCCGTGGCGCGCCACAGTGCGCGGGCGCCGGCCATGTTGCGGCCGTGGGTGGATGTTTTCGAGCGGTAATCAGGCATGAAGCACTCCGGGCGGCTAATCAGGTATCAAAGGGGAAGTGAGCTTCTATTGACGTCTGGAACACTCAGAAATGGCCGTGTGTCCGGAAGTTGCCGATAACTTTGCGGGATCGCCGCGCGCTTCAGCTTGAGCTCATAAACCCGCCGGGGGATGACTGGCGATGAATGAAGCGATTCTACACGGCTGGCGGCGAGAGGGAATGCCGGAACGCGCACTGGCCGCGCTCACGAGACGCGCGGCCACCCTGTAGGAGCGAGCTCGCTCGCGAAAAACCAGAGGACGCCGGGGGGTGTCAGGCTGCCAGCGTCATCGTTGACGACCATCGCGAGCGAGCTCGCTCTTGCCTGCGGCGAGGTTACTGCGGGTGATGAGCGCGTTCACCGCCAGGCCCGCTGCGCTGAGGATCAGGAAGCACGCGGCGAGGGTCGTGGTCAGGTCTGCGGATGCCAGATTTATTACCACGCTGATAACGCCACCACACATGAAAATCATCACCCCGCCGACCGAGGAGGCCGTGCCGGCATCCTGCAGGTGAATGATCATGGCCTTGGAGTTGGCGATTGGCCGGGCAATGGTGGTGCCCGCTGTGCAGATCAGCATCGGTATCAGCACGGCCGCAGCGGTGAGCCCGAACTGGCTGGCCAGCCAAAGCATCACCAGCCCCGACAACGCGATCAACCCCAGGCCGATGATGATTTGCGTATTGGATTGGAGGCGTCGATGCAGCGCACTCGCGATTATCCCGCCAATCACGTAAGCCACGCCATACAACAGCAATGCCCAGGCGAATTCGTAGGGTGTGAGCGCCAGGCGCTCCATGAAAATGATTGGCGAAATGACGATAAATGAGAAATGGCAGGCAAAGGCCAGGGCCGAAATCAGCCAATAACCCATGAAGCGCGGATCGGAACATAGCCGCCAATAGGCCGCAAAAAAGCGACCGGGCCGCACACTGCGACTCCGCGGGGAATCCTTCAGCAACACGCCAGCCTTGATCCAGACAATCGCCGCCAAAGCGATGAAGACCTGGAAACTGCCCTCCCAGCCCAGATGGATTTGCAGCCAGGTTCCGAGCAGTGGGGATATGGAGATGAACACTCCACCCCCCGTTGTCATCCAGATCCTGATTCGCTCCTGTTCCCTGCCAACGAACAGATCCTGAATCAGGGCTTGCGACAGCACGAAGGATCCGCAGCCCATGGCCTGGACGACTCGAAACAGCAGGAACCAGGTGTAATCGCGCGCCAGCAGGCACCCCATTGCGCCGATTGCGGATATGACGATGCCGATCAGCAGAAGATTTCTGCGTCCCCACAAGTCTGACAGGGGCCCGACCAGCACCACGGACAGGCCGAGGCCGATGGCGAACAGGCTTACAGACAGGGCGATGTCCGAAGCAGAGGTCTTGAAGTGCTCAGACAGCGCGGGAAACGAGGGGAGAACGACGTCCAGGGGGAAAACCCCCAGTAGCGTCATGGTCATCAATAACAGGATGAGCGAGGACTTTTTTGCGGAAGGCGGGGCAGGTCTCATCGTCAGCACTCTCGGTCCGTGAGGGGTGGTCGAGAGTTGGCTTGCTGAGCACGGAAGTCAATGTAAACGCTGTGGGATCTTTCTGAATCTATTGTAGGAGCGAGCCTGCTCGCGAAACGAGCAGATTACGCAGGGTGTCAGGCTGCCAGCGTCATCGTTGGCGACCATCGCGAGCGAGCTCGCTCCTACAGATAGTGTTTAGCTGTTTGGCAGCAACCGGCAGGTGATGCTCTTGATGTAGCGCGTCTCGGCAATTGCCGGGTGAACCGGGTGATCCGGACCCTGGCCGCCGCGTTCCAGCAGCTGGATGTTACGGTCCAGGTGACGGGCGCTGGTCAGCAGGATGTTCTGCAGGTCGTCTTCCGGCAGGTGCATCGAGCACGAAGCGCTGACCAGGATGCCGTCCTTGGTCAACAGGCGCATGGCTTGTTCGTTCAGGCGGCGGTAGGCGCCTTCGCCATTTTTCATGTCTTTCTTGCGTTTGATGAACGCCGGCGGGTCGGCCACGATCACGTCGAAACGTTCTTCGCTGGCTTTGAGTTCTTTAAGGGCATCAAACACATCGCCTTCGAGGCAGGTCATTTTCTCGGCGACACCGTTCAGCGCGGCGTTGCGCTCGACACCATCGAGGGCGAAGGCCGAAGCGTCGACGCAGAAGACTTCACTGGCGCCGAAGGCCGCTGCTTGCACGCCCCAGCCGCCGATGTAGCTGTAGAGGTCGAGTACGCGTTTGCCCTTGGCATAAGGCGCCAGGCGAGCACGGTTCATGCGGTGGTCATAGAACCAGCCGGTTTTCTGGCCTTGAATGACCGGCGCTTCGAATTTCACGCCGTTCTCCTCCAGTGCAACCCACTCAGGCACCAGGCCAAACACGGTTTCAACGTAGCGGTTGAGGCCTTCGGCGTCACGGGCGGCGGAGTCGTTCTTGAACAGAATGCCGCTTGGCTTGAGCACTTGGGTCAGTGCGGCAATCACGTCTTCCTTGTGCGCTTCCATGGTCGCCGAGGCGATCTGTACCACCAGGATGTCGCCGAAACGGTCGACGACCAGGCCTGGCAGCAGGTCGGAATCACCGTAGACCAGGCGATAGAACGGCTTGTCGAACAGGCGATCGCGCAGCGACAGGGCAACGTTGAGGCGATGCACCAGCAACGACTTGTCCAGCGGCAACTTGATGTCGCGCGACAGCAGGCGGGCGCAGATGAGGTTGTTCGGGCTCATGGCAACGATGCCCAGCGTCTTGCCACCGGCGGCTTCGAGGATCGCCTGATCGCCGGCCTTGAAGCCGTGCAACGGTGTGGCGGCTACATCGATTTCGTTGCTGTAGACCCACAGGTGGCCGTTTCGCAGGCGACGGTCGGCGTTGGCTTTGAGGCGCAGGCTAGGCAGGGACATGACGTCGCTCCGGAAAAAAGAGCGGGAGTATAGCGTGTTGGGGGTGGTGGCGGGCTTGCAGGTGATGAAACGCCGGCTCCCACAGGGCTTTGGTGCCGAATGCAAATTATGCATGCACAGCAGATCCCTGTGGGAGCGGGCTTGCCCGCGAAGGCGGCCTCGAACTATTACTCGGAAAGCGCGGCAATCAACTCCCGATTGAATGCCGGAATATCATCCGGCTGCCGGCTGCTGATCAGGTTACCGTCCTTGACCACTTCCTTGTCGACCCAATTGGCCCCGGCATTCACCAGATCGTCCCTGAGCGTCTTGTAGCTGGTCATGGTCTTGCCGCTGACCAGTCCGGCAGACACCAGCAACCAGCCGCCATGGCAAATCACCGCGATAGGCTTGCCCGCCGAAGTGCCGGTCTTGACCAGATGCTGGGCGTCCTGGTCGATGCGGATGGTGTCGGAGTTCTGCACACCGCCCGGCAGCACAATGGCGTCGTAATGGTCGGCGCTGGCACCCTTGAACGTGCCGTCGACCTTGAAATCATCCGCGGGCTCGTCGTGATTCCAGCCTTTGACCTGGCCTTGCTCGGCCGACAGGATATCGACCTGAACGCCGGCGTCCTCCAGAGCCTGTTTCGGACCTGTGAGTTCAACCTGCTCGAAACCATCGGTTACCAGAATCGCGACACGCTTGCCGTTCAGGGAATTGGACATGATTACAGCTCCTGAGGTGGGTAAATGTTTGCCCGTGGGCATTACTCAGTCCGAAGCCGAGGCGTGGATGAAAGTTCCTCCGATGTGCCCGCTGGTGTGTCGGATCCAACTTCATAAAGGTTAGAATTGCCGCCTGTCCCAGAGCGTGTACTTATGTCCCAAGAGCTGACCACCGAACAGATTCAACAGACCCTGCAAGGCATTAGCGTGCCGGCCCAGCCGCAGATCATGGTGGATTTGCAAATGGAGCAGTACATGCCGGACCCGGACCTGGAGGTGATCGCCAAGCTGATCTCCCAGGACCCTGGCCTGTCCGGTTCACTGTTGAAGATCGTCAACTCGCCGTATTACGGCCTGAGCAACAAGATCGCCTCGATCCAGCGTGCGGTGAATCTGCTGGGTAGCCGTTCGGTCATCAACCTGATCAATGCGATGTCGATCAAGGGCGAGATGAACGACGACACCATCGTCACCTTGAACCGATTCTGGGACACCGCCCAGGACGTGGCGATGACCTGCCTGACCCTGGCCAAGCGCCTCGGCGGACAGGCGGGCGACGAAGCCTATGCCCTGGGGCTGTTTCACGATTGCGGTGTGCCGCTGATGCTGCAGCGTTTCCCCGACTACATGGGTGTGCTGGAGGAGGCTTACGCCAGCGCGAGTGCGGAATATCGGGTGGTCGATACGGAAAACAGCCGGTTCAACACCAACCATGCGGTGGTCGGCTACTACACGGCGAAATCCTGGCGTCTGCCGGAGCATGTATCCCATGCGATCGCCAACCACCACAATGCCCTGGCGATCTTCAGCGATGACTCGTCGCGCAACAGTCAGTTGAAGAACCTGCTGGCGATCCTCAAGATGGCGGAACACATCTGCGCGTCGTATCGGGTGCTGGGCAATCAGAAAATCGACCATGAGTGGAACAGCATCAGTCACCTGGTGCTCGATTATGTCGGCCTCTCGGACTACGACTTCGAGACCCTCAAGCAAACCATTCGCGACCTCGGCAATCATCGCTGAGTGCTGATCCTTCTCTGACCCAGTCCTGATTCGAGTGCGCCATGCCTGAACTGCCAGAAGTTGAAACAACGCGCCGCGGGATCGCGCCACACCTTGAAGGCCAGCGCGTCAGCCGGGTGATTGTGCGTGATCGACGCCTGCGCTGGCCGATACCCGAAGACCTCGATGTGCGCTTGTCCGGGCAGCGCATCGTGCTGGTGGAGCGGCGCGCCAAGTACCTGCTGATCAATGCCGAAGTTGGCACCTTGATCAGCCACCTGGGCATGTCCGGCAACTTGCGCCTGGTGGAGGCCGGCACCCCGGCGGCCAAGCATGAGCACGTGGACATCGAGCTGGAATCAGGCCTGGCCCTGCGCTACACCGACCCGCGACGGTTCGGCGCCATGCTCTGGAGCCTTGACCCGCTCAATCACGAGCTGCTGGTACGCCTGGGGCCGGAACCGTTGACCGAGCTGTTCGACGGCGAGCGCCTGTTTCAAGAGTCCCGTGGGCGATCCATGGCGGTCAAGCCGTTCATCATGGATAACGCAGTGGTGGTGGGGGTGGGCAATATCTATGCGACCGAGGCGCTGTTCGCCGCTGGAATCGACCCGCGCCGCGAGGCCAAGAGCATTTCCCGGGCGCGCTATCTGAAACTGGCCATCGAGATCAAGCGCATCCTGATCCACGCCATCGAGCGCGGCGGCACCACCTTGCGCGACTTTATCGGCGGTGACGGCCAGCCGGGTTATTTCCAGCAGGAATTGTTTGTCTACGGCCGTGGTGGCGAGCACTGCAAGGTCTGCGGAACCGGGTTGCGGGAAGTGAAGCTGGGGCAGCGTGCGAGTGTCTTTTGCCCTCGTTGTCAAAGTTGACTGGTCCTACGGGCTATAGTCTGTGTTCACTGCTCAGCCGAAGGACCGTGCCATGAATTCGTTTCGAACCCTAGTCGTCGTGTTGTTATTGAGCGTTGCAGCGCCAGTGCTGGCAGCCAGCAATGGCAGCGGCGACCCGCGCTACACCATCCAGAATCCCCCGGCCTACGCCATGATCGGCGACTTGCTGATCGCCCGACCCTTGCTGGTGGTGGCGACGGTGATCGGTGCCGGGGCGTTTGTAGTGTCGCTTCCCTTCACCGCGCTGGGCGGCGGCATTGGGGATGCGGGGCAGGCGCTGGTGGTGGACCCGGCGCGGGCAGCGTTTGTGCGGTGCCTTGGATGCATTGGGGAGGGGTTTGAGCAGCGGGAGTGAGGCCAGTTGCAACACTCCAGAAATCAGACCTTACCGGTAATCACCCGATACTTCGCCATCAACTGCTCTTCAGTTTCCGGATGTGCCTCATCCAGCGGAATGCAATCCACCGGGCACACTTGCTGGCACTGTGGCTCGTCGTAGTGACCGACGCACTGCGTGCACAGGTTGGGGTCGATCACATAGATCTCTTCGCCTTGGGAGATGGCGGCGTTTGGGCATTCGGGCTCGCAGACGTCGCAGTTGATGCAATCGTCGGTGATGATCAGGGACATGCTAACTCCAGCCAGGGTGGAAGACCCGGGCGCTATAAACCAATGCGCGCAATTGTGCCGTATTGGCGCTGCAGGAGCCAGCTTGCTCGCGATGGACGGGAGAGCGCCAAGTTTATCCAGGCAGCCCGCGCGTCATCGTTAACGTTCATCGCCAGCAAGCTGGCTCCTGCAGCCTGCGTTATTTCTTGAAGCGCTCGGTCAGGGCATCCGCCACCGCAGGGTGCACGAATTTGGTGATATCGCCGCCCAGGGCCGCAATTTCACGGACCAGCGTCGAGGAGATGAACGAGTATCGCTCGGATGGAGTGAGAAACAGGCTTTCCACATCCGGTGCAAGCTGACGGTTCATGTTGGCCAGCTGAAATTCGTATTCGAAGTCCGACACTGCGCGCAATCCACGGAGAAAGACGTTGGCGTTTTTCTCTTTGGCGAAATGCGCCAGCAGCGTCGAGAAACCGACCACTTCCACGTTCGGCAGATGCTTGGTGACCTCGCGAGCCAGCTCCACCCGTTGTTCCAGGGGAAACAAGGGGTTTTTCTTCGGGCTGGCGGCGACGGCAATGATCACGTGATCGAACAGGCGCGAGGCGCGTTCGACCAGATCGCCATGGCCCTTGGTAATAGGGTCGAAGGTACCTGGGTACAACACTCGGTTCATCGCGTCGTCCTGGCGGGAGTCCGTTGGGGAGTCGGATGGTATCGCAGCATTCCCGGTCGGCCAAGTCGCCTGTTGGGTAAGAAAGCACTATAGACGATGGGAATAGTCCTCGTTTTCACGGATTTTTTAAACGGTCGGCGAGCGCGGTGGCCAGTTGCGCGGTCAGTCCGTACACCGATAATTGAGGGTTTGCACCAATGCTGGTGGGGAATAGCGAGCCATCATGGATCGACAGGTTGCTGATCTGGTGATGACGGCCGAGGCTGTCGGTCACGGCGTTTTTCGGCTCTTCGCCCATGGCGCAACCGCCCATCACATGGGCACTGCCCAGGCGGGTGCGGTAGAGCTCCAGGCTCAAACTGTCGATCAGCTTGCGCGCTTCGGCCAGGGTTTTGACGTGGCGAGCATCGGCATGCATCGGCATCACTGCATTGGCGCCACCGGCAAACTGGATTTCGGCCATGCTGTGGAACGCCCGGCGCAAGCCGTCCCAGGCATAGGCAGAAACCTGATAGTCGAGCACCGGGGTGTCGTCACCGCGTAATTCGACGCTGCCGCCGGGACTGTCCGGGTGAAAGCCGTCACGTAGCAGCGCCAACATGGCGTGGGTGTGCGGCAAATTCTCCATGTGTCGGGAATTCTCTTCGCCGAAGCCGCCCAGCAGCGTGGTGGCGAGCGCCGGGTGCAGCGGTGGTACTTCCAGTTTGTAGGACATCTTGCCGCTGGTACCGTCCTGCCACTGGAAGTGATCGGAGTAGATCGACTGCGGAGCGCCGTAGAACGGGTTGATCACCTCATCGAACAGGGCGGCGGACATGTTCACCAAATGCAGGAACGTGCGTTTGCCCAGGCGCTTGTGCGGATCGGGGGCCGCGGAGCGCAGCAGTAGCGCCGGGCTGTTGATTGCGCCGCCGGCCAGTACGTAATGTCGCGCCTTGACCGTGATCGTCCTGCCCGTGGGCGCAACGCAGCGCTCATCCATCGCGACACAGCTCAGGCCGATGACCTTGTCGTCCTTGATCGAGAGCTTTTCAGCGCGAGCCAGATAGAGCAATTCACCGCCTTTTTCCAGGGTGGCGGGAATGGTCGTCACCAGCATTGACTGCTTGGCATTGGTCGGACAGCCCATGCCGCAGTAACCCAGGTTCCAGCAGCCACGAACGTTGCGCGGAATCACGTGCCAGCTGTAGCCCAGTTTTTCGCAGCCTTTGCGGATGACGTCGTTATTGGCGTTGGGCGGTACCATCCAGGGGGCGACCCCGAGCCGCTGCTCCATTTTCTCGAACCACGGCGCCATGTCGGCAGGGCTGTGGCCTTTTACGTCATGTTCCCGGGCCCAGTGTTCGAGCGTCGGGGGCGGGGTGCGAAAGCTCGATGTCCAGTTGATCAGCGTGGTGCCGCCCACCGCGCGCCCTTGCAGGATGGTGATGGCGCCGTCCTTGCTCATGCGGCCGATGCCTTCCTGATAGAGGCTGGCGTAGGCCTGGTCTTCGAGCATCTTGAAGTCGCTGCTGGTCTTGAGGGGACCTTCTTCGATCAGCAACACCTTGAATCCGGCGGCGCTGAGGATTTCTGCCGTGGTGCCGCCGCCGGCGCCGCTGCCGATGATTGCCACGTCGGCTTCCAGGGTCAGGTCCTCGGTCAGTTGCGAACCGTTGTAGGTTTTCCAGCCGCGGGCCAGGCCTTCACGGAACGGATCAGGTACGGGCATGTTCGGGTTCTCGTTATTGTTTTGGTTTTGTGATGAGGCTACCGACGCCTTCGCGAGCAGGCTCGCTCCCACAGGGTTACGCGATAAAGGTGGGAGTGAGCCTGCTCGCGATGGCATTCCCCCGGTCTCAGACAGCAGGCGGCCCCGGATACCCGCAATGTGCCCACGACTCCTGCCGGCTATACCAAGCCATCATCACCAGCTGCAGCAGTGAGCTATGGCCCATGCGCAGCAGGCTTAACGAACTGTTTTCCCAGCGATCAAGGAACTGCCGGACTTCATCGGCGCTGGCATTCTCCCAACTGCCCCAAACGCCGGTCAGCGGGCCGCGAGTGACGGTCAAGCCGAGCACGTCGAACAACTGCTGGGTCAGCTTGAGCATTTGCGGCGAGAGGTGATTGAGGCCGTTGTCCAGATTTTTCAGGGTGCTATCGACGGCTTGCGGCATTTGCTCGGTAGCCACCGCGCCTTCGAGCATCACTGGAATCAGTGCTCGCAAAAACATCAGGTCCCCTCGGCGCAGGATTGCGAAACCGCTGGCCGGCGTGCTTGAGGAGCAGCCGCTGAGGCTTGCGCCCAAACCGGCCGTGGCAAGGAAAGCCGTGGCGCCCAGGCTGAATTTCAGCAGGCCGCGACGTGATAGCGCGGGTGTATCGGACAGGCTGGGATTCATTATTGTTATTACCCGGCGATGATGTTTAGCGGATGAACAGCTTCTGGATGAGCTTCTGGATGGCCTTGCCATAAGGCGGATAGATCAGCTTCGCCGCATTGAAGCGCTGCTTGATCAAAACGCCCTTGGCTTTGCTGAACGTCAGAAAACCCTCGTGGCCGTGGTAATGGCCCATGCCGGATGCGCCGATGCCGCCAAACGGCATGTCGTCCTGTGCGACGTGCAGCAGGGTGTCATTGAGGCAGACACCGCCGGAGTGGGTTTCATGGAGAACGCGCTGCTGTTCGCCCTTGTTGTAGCCGAAGTAATACAGGGCGAGCGGGCGGGGGCGCTGGTTGATGTAGGCAAATGCTTGCGCCAGGTCCATATAGGGCACGATCGGCAGCAGCGGGCCGAAGATTTCGTCCTGCATCACGGTCATGTCATCGCTGACGTTGAGCAGCAGGCTATGGCTCATGCGGCGTCCCTGACCCTGCTCGAACAGCGGTATCAGCAGCGCGCCCTTGCTGGTAGCGTCGCTGATGTAGCCGTTGAGGCGCGCCAGTTGGCGGTCATTGATGATGGCGGTGTAGTCCGGATTGTCCGCCAGTGTCGGATAAAACCCGCGGACGGCCTGGCGATAGGCTTCAACGAAGCCACCGACCCGGTCGTGCGGCACCAGCACGTAGTCGGGGGCCACGCAGGTTTGCCCGGCGTTTAGCGTCTTGCCAAAGGCGATGCGCTCGGCGGCGTCTCTGAGCGGCACATCGTGGGACACGATCGCGGGGGATTTTCCGCCCAGTTCCAGGGTGACCGGCGTCAGGTTCTCCGCTGCCGCGCGCATCACGTGCTTGCCGATACTGGTGGCGCCGGTGAACAGCAGATGGTCAAAACGCAGCCGGGAAAATGCTACGCCAACATCAGCTTCACCGAGCACGACGCAGACCAGATCCTGGGGGAAAATCCGTCCCAGCAGTTCCTTTAGCAGCAATCCGGTGGCTGGCGTGGATTCGCTGAGTTTGAGCATCACCCGGTTACCCGCCGACAACGCGCCAACCAGAGGTCCAATGGCCAGGTACAGCGGATAGTTCCACGGCACGATCACGCCGACCACGCCCAAGGGCTGGTACACGACTTTGGCTGAAGCAGGCTGGAACGCAACTCCGACTTTGCGTCGCGAGGGCTTCATCCAGCCTTTCAGGTGCTGGCTCGCGTAATGGATGCCATGCAGGCTGGGCATCAGTTCAGCGAGCAGGGTTTCATCGGCGCTGCGGTGGCTGAAATCCTGGCTGATAGCGTCGATCAGGGCCTGGCGCTCAGTGCTGAGCAAATCCCTTAACGCTTTGAGCCATTGCTGACGCTGAGCTGCAGGAGGCATAGGGTTGGCAGCGTACGCAGCGCGTTGAGCTTCAAACAGGCTGCGTAGTTCTTCCAACGGCTGCTGCAGGTTTTGCAGGTAGGCGACGTCAGCGGTCATGGTCAGCTCCGGATTTTTATTTTACTGGATAACTTTCTAGAGTTTATGCTCTATAAAGTCAACTGACATCCTGGTGCAGCTTTGTTTTATCCGGTTGCGGATAGGCCGTAAGATGCTCTCCATCGCATTCCTGAATTAAAGCTCAAGCCATGGCCCCTCGGATAAAAACCAGCGAGCGCATCGTGCAGAACAGCCTCGAGCTGTTTAACCAGCAAGGCGAACGCAGCATTAGCACTAACCACATTGCTGCCCATATGGAGATTTCTCCGGGCAACCTCTACTACCACTTCCCTAACAAGCAGGCGATCATCGCCGTGCTCTTCAGTGAGTACGAAAGCCTGGTGGACAGCTTCCTGCGTCCACCCCAGGGCCGCGCTTCCACGGTGGAAGACAAGCGTTTCTACCTTAAGGAACTGCTGGCAGCCATGTGGCGGTATCGCTTCCTGCATCGTGACCTCGAGCACCTGCTCGACAGCGATCCGGAGTTGGCCGGGCGCTACCGACGCTTTTCCCAGCGCTGCCTGATCCATGGCACGCAGATCTACGCCGGCTTCGTCGAGGCCGGGATCCTGCGCATGGATAAGGTGCAGATCGAGTCCCTGACCCTCAACGCCTGGATTATCCTGACCTCCTGGGTGCGTTTTCTCTGCACGACGCGGGAAAATTCCAATCACTTGAGTGAGCAAGCCGTCAAGCGTGGGGTGTATCAGGTGCTGGTGCTGGAGGCGGGCTTCGTCACGGATCAGGCGCGTGATGAAGTCAATGCGCTGTACGAAGAATTTTATGTGCCGCTGGGTCAGGCGCTTGAAGAAGCGCATGAGGAATCACAACCGCTTTAATCACAGGAGCCCTTTATGCCTATTGCGCAGTTGATCAGCCCGCACGCGTTGGACCTGAAGAAGGAGCAGCCGGGGCTGGTGATCCTGGATTGTCGTTTTGCCCTGGAGGATCCGGACTACGGCCAGCGCAGTTACTCGGAGGGCCATATCGCCGGGTCGAGTTTTGCCGACCTGGAGCGGGATTTGAGCGGGACTGTCGTCAAGGGCGTGACCGGCCGACATCCATTGCCAAACCCCGAAGACATGATTGAACGCCTGCAGGCATGGGGCATCAATGCCGACAGTGAAGTCGTTCTGTATGACGACGGTCCTGGTGCGTTCGCGGCGCGGGCCTGGTGGTTGCTGGCCTGGCTGGGCAAGCGTGATGGCGTGTTCATCCTTGATGGCGGACTCAAGGCCTGGCATGCCGCCGGCCTGCCACTGAGCCTGGATGCACCCGGTAAAGAGCGGGGCACCTTCACCGGTGAGCCGGACGCCTCGTTGGTGCTGAGCTGCGAACAATTGCAGCAGCGTCTCGACCAGCCGGCCATGACTTTGCTCGATGCTCGTGCCCTGGCTCGTTTCAAGGGCGAAGTGGAGCCGATCGATCCGGTGGCGGGGCATATTCCCGGGGCGCAATGCGCAGCATTCACCGATAACCTGGGCGGCGACGGGCGATTCTTGCCGGCCGATCAGCTAAAGCAGCGCTTTGCGGCGAAACTGGCAGACCGTTCGCCGACGGAGCTGGTGGCCTATTGCGGCTCCGGGGTGACGGCGTGCCATAACCTGTTCGCCCTGTGCCTGGCGGGTTATCCGTTGGGAGCGTTGTATGCGGGGTCTTGGAGCGAATGGATCAACGATCCTGCGCGAGGCGTCGCCAAAGGCGAATAATCCTGTACCTGCAGGAGCGAGCTTGCTCGCGATGGAGATGAACGATAACGCGGGAAATCAGACACCCCGCGGCGCTCTCGGGTTTCTCGCGAGCAAGCTCGCTCCTACAGGGGATTTGCCAGCCACGCTGGGATGCGCCGCTCCAGGTAGTATCCCGGTTGCCTGATCGAACCCTCGACAAACCCGACATGCCCACCTGCGGCGTGCAATTCGAACTGGATGCACGGGGATAACTCGTCGGCTCGGGGCAGGCTGTGCGGGAATACAAACGGATCGTCAGCCGCCTGGATCATCAGCGTTGGCGTTTGGATCTGCCCGAGGAAATAACGGCTCGACGCTCGGCGATAATAATCTTCGGCATCGGCATACCCGTGCAGTGGAGCGGTCACCCGGCCATCGAAGTCCCAGAAAGTGCGCATGTTCTCCAGAGAGCCCAAGGCCGCCAGGGACGCCAGCCCATCTTCGCGCCCGTCATGCTGGAACTGGCGTTGCTTGTTCTTGATGTAGGCCAGCATTTCGCGCATGAAATGCGCCTGATAGACCCTTGAAAAACCCTGGCCGATGCGATCTGCACATTGATCCAGGCGAAAGGGCACCGATACCGCCACCGCACCCTGCAAGCCACTGTCACGGCCACTTTCACCCAGGTATTTGAGCAACACATTGCCGCCCAGGGAATAACCGACTGCGTACAACGGAGCGAGTGGCCGCCTGGCGCGCAAGTGCTTGAGGGTTTCGGCCAGGTCATCGCTGGCGCCGGAATGGTAACTGCGCGGCAACAGGTTCGGTTCCCCCGAGCAGCCGCGCCAGTTCAGTGCAACGCTGGCCCAGCCCTGGGCCGCCAGCGCCTTTTGCACGCCCGCGACATAAGGTGAATTGGAAGAGCCGGTCAGCCCGTGCAGGACCAGCACCAGCGGGGTGTCGGCGCCATGCGGGCCATGCCAGTCGAGGTCAAGAAAGTCACCATCCTCAAGCCACAGGCGCTCGCGCTCGCGTCCAATGTGGATGGTTTTACGCCACAGCGGTCCCCACAATGTTTGCAAGTGCGGGTTGCCAAGGCCGAAGGCGGGGCTGAAGCGTTCTGACGGAGGGTGCACGATTACTCTCGAGGCGGCGGTGCCTGCTTCCATTGAGGCAGGCACCTTTTCAGGCGGGTCGATTAACCGGCGATCTGTGCCATACGTTGCCACAACGCGTAGTACACCCGCCCGGATTTCTGCTCCCGATGCAGGCGCCAGTTGCCTGGCAAGCCAAGGCTGGATGGCGCGTTTTCGCTCTCGGTGTAGATCCAGGCCTCGTCGGCCAGCCACTGGCGCTCCTCAAGCAGGGTGCACACGGTTGGCAACAGGTTCTGGTTGAACGGCGGGTCGAGGAATACCAGGTCGTAGGCCACGGCGGCCTGGGTTTCCAGGTAACGCAAGGCGTCGGCCGTCTGGATTTGCCCGGTGGTGCAACGCAGCGTGCCCAGGTGCTCCTTGATGCTCGACACGGCAATGTTACTGGCGTCGAGCGCCTGGCCCAGGGCGGCGCCTCGGGACAATGCCTCGAGGAACAGCGCGCCACTGCCGGCGAAGGGGTCGAACACTTTCGCCCCGGCGACATAAGGCGCGAGCCAGTTGAACAGGGTTTCACGCACCCGGTCCGGCGTCGGGCGCAAGCCTGGTGCGTCGGGGAAGCTCAGCTTTCGGCTGCCCCATTCGCCGCCGATGATGCGCAATTGGTTCACGCCGTTATGCACGTTGTGAACAGGTTTTTTAGGGCGAGAACTGGCCATTAATGCTCCGGAACCCCGAGCGGTTGCTCGGCAGGTTTATCAGTAGGGGCCGGTAACGGCTTTTGCGGCACGGTCGGGCCAGCGCTGACGATGACCATTTTGTCCGTGCTCAGGTGTTTGTTCAATGCAGCCTTGACCTGCTCGACGGTCAGGCTTTGCGACTGACGCATGAAATCGTCCAGGTAACTCAGCGGAAGGTTGTAGAACCCCATGGCGCCCAGTTGGCCGACTATGTCGGCGTTACTGGCCGTCGACAGCGGGAAGCTGCCGGCCAGTTCGCGCTTGGCGTCGTCGAGTTCTTTCTGGGTTGGGCCGGTCTTGAGGTAGTCGGCGAGGACGTCCTGCACCAGTTTCAAGGTCCCTTCGCTCATTTCGGCGCGGGTCTGCAGGTTGATCATGAATGGGCCGCGTGCCTGCATGGGCGTGAAGCCGGAGTAGACACCGTAAGCCAGGCCGCGTTTCTCCCGGACTTCGGTCATCAGCCGAGTACCAAAACCGCCACCGCCGAGAATCTGGTTGCCCATGGACAATGCGGCGTAGTCCGGATCTTCACGGTCGATGCCCAGTTGCGCGAGCATCAGGTTGGTCTGCTTGGAAGGGAACTCGATGTGCCCGATGCTGGCCTGGGGCTCTGCCGGTTGCGCAATTTTCGCCAGTGCCGGGCCTTTTGGCAGGGCGCTGGACACTTGTGCGGCAATGGCCTCGGCATCGGCGCGAGACAGGTCTCCGACCAGGGCAATGACCACGTTGCCAGCGGCATAGGCTTTCTCATGGAAGGCCTTGAGTTGCGCCAGGGTAATTGCAGGAACGGTTTTCGCCGTGCCATCGCTCGAGTGGGCGTAGGGGTGGTCGCCGTAAAGACGGGTCATCAGCTCCAGGCCTGCGAGTTTGCCAGGGTTCTGCTTCTGGTATTCGAAGCCGGCGAGCATCTGGTTCTTGATGCGCGCAAAGGAGTCAGCCGGAAAGGTCGGTTTGCCCACTACTTCGGAAAACAGCTCCAGGGCCGGCGCGCGTTTATCTGCGGCGCTGAGGCTGCGCAGCGAGGCGAGCGCCATGTCCTTGAATGCACCATTGCCAAAATCGGCGCCCAGGCCTTCAAAACCCTGGGCGATAGCGCCGACGTCCTTGCCTGCAACGCCTTCGTTGAGCATGGCATTGGTCAGCAGGGCGAGGCCTGGCGCGTCGCCGTCCTGGCTGCTGCCGGCGGCGAAAATCAGGCGCAGGTCGAACATCGGCAGCTCGCGAGCCTCGACGAACAGCACTTTGGCGCCTTCGGCGGTGTTCCAGGTCTGCACATCCAGGGAGCGGTGGCTCGGCGCCTTGCCATCGAGTTCGGCCAGGGATTGCAGCTTCTGGCTGGACTTGGCCTTGTCGAGGGCCTCGCTGGCTGTCGAGTCGTCGGGCCGCAGCAAGTAGACGGTCGCGGAGCCGATCAGCGCGACAACGACGAGGCCGATCAGCGCCAGGCGCGGTTTTTTACGCTCACTCATGAGTCGTCTCCTGTGGCAGTACGTGGGCGACGCTGAGACGTTCGCGGGTGAAATACAGCTTGGCGGCCTTCTGGATGTCTTGCGGGGTCACGCTTTCCAGGTCGGCGAGTTCGGTGTCCATCAGTTTCCACGACAGGCCTACCGTTTCCAGTTGGCCAATGGAGGTGGCCTGGCTGGTAATCGAGTCGCGCTCGTAGACCAGGCCGGCGATGACCTGTGCGCGCACCCGCTCCAGCTCTTCAGTGGCAGGTGCGGTGGTTTTCAACTGGTCGAGCAGTTTCCACAAGCCGGCCTCGGCCTGGGCGATGGTTTTGTTTTTCTGGGTGTTGGGGGTCGCCGACAAGGTGAACAGGCTGTCGCCACGGGTGTAGGCGTCATAGCTCGACGAACCGCCGGACACCAGTTCTTCACCGCGTTCCAGTTGGGTCGGGATGCGGCCGCTGTAGCCGCCGTCCAGCAGGGCCGAGATCAGGCGCAGCGCGTTGACCGAGCGCTTGTCTTCAGCCGTGGCGATGCTCGGCACATTGAAGCCCAGCATCAGGCTCGGTAATTGGGTCTGCACGTGCAGGGTGATCTTCCTTTCACCGGGCTCGGCCAGTTCCAGAGGCTGCTTGGCTGACGGCACGTCACGCTTGGGGATCGGGCCGAAATAGCGCTGGGCCAGGGTCTTGACCTCGTCTGGAGTGACGTCGCCGACCACCACCAGGGTGGCATTGTTCGGCACGTACCAGGATTGGTACCAATGGCGCAGCTCCTCGACCTTCATGCGGTCCAGGTCGGCCATCCAGCCGATGGTCGGCGTGTGGTAGCCGCTGGCCGGGTAGGCCATGGCCTTGAAGCGCTCATAGGCCTTGGACATGGGCTTGTCATCAGTGCGCAAGCGGCGCTCTTCCTTGATGACTTCGATTTCACGGGCGAACTCGTCGGGTGGCAGGCGCAGGCTGGCCATGCGGTCGGCTTCAAGCTCGAAGGCGACGCCGAGGCGATCACGGGCCAGCACCTGGTAATAGGCCGTGAAATCGTCGCTGGTGAATGCGTTCTCTTCAGCGCCCAGGTCGCGCAGGATCAGCGAGGCTTCACCGGGGCCGATTTTTTCGCTGCCCTTGAACATCATGTGTTCCAGTGCATGAGACAAGCCAGTCTGGCCTGGTGTCTCGTAGCTGGAGCCGACCTTGTACCAGACCTGGGAAACGACCACCGGCGCTCGATGGTCTTCGCGCACTACGACCTTGAGGCCGTTGTCCAGGGTGAATTCGTGGGTGGGTTGGGGATCGGCAGCCAAGGCTGAGAGTGGCAGACAAACTGTGCTGAGCAGCAGGCCTGCAGCGCGGCGGGCAAGAGCATTCATTCGTTTTTAAACCTGTTGGGCGGCCCGCTTGGTCTTAGCGTCGGCGGGCGAGAGGGTGCTAGGATACTGATCCGTTTTAGCGGCGGCCACGCCTATCAGGCCTTGATGCTTGATCAGGTTGTATGGGTTCGCGACGGGAATTCGGCATTTATTGGCAGAGTTCTGCTTTTTCGCCGATTTTGCCGCATCAGTCCTGTGTTAAATCGTTTTCCTGAGGTGTCCCGTACACCTCTACAAAATGTTGCGCGTGAACAAGCTCGATCTATTGCAGTCTGTTCAGCATTGAATATTTATTTGCCGAGGCGCCTGTGGGCGCGTCGCTACCGTGAGATAGCCGTCCTCCATGTTTGGTTCCAACGACGACAAGAAGACCCCAGCTGCGGCTGGCGAGAAGAAAGGCCTGTTCGGATGGCTGCGCAAAAAGCCGCAGGAAACCGTCGTCGAACAGCCACAGCCACTTAATGAGCCGGTTCCAGAGCCGGTACTGGATGAGGAGCCGGCGCCGATTGTCCTGCCGATCGCCGAGCCGGTGCTGCAGCCGATCGTCGAGCCTGAACCTGAAGTCGTGGCTGAGCAACCCTCGACTCCGGTTCCGGTCGCCGAACCCTGGTTAAAATTGCCCGTCGCGGAAGAACCGGTGGCGTTGGTCGAGGATGAACTGGCACCGCACCTGCCGCCGCCAATCCCGGCACCGACGGTTGTCGCGCCGGAGCCCGCTCAGGCACTGTTTGTGGAGCCGCCTGTCGCCCCGGTGGTATTGGCTGAGCCTGAGGCTGTTGCAGTGGTACCAGTGCCAGTGCCAGTGCCAGCACCCGCTCCGGCACCAGCGCCAGCGCCAGTGGTCGAGACGTCGGTTGCCATCATCGAGCCTGTTGCAGAGCCTGTGCGAACCGAAGAATCCAAGGCGGGTTTCTTCGCGCGGCTCAAGCAAGGCTTGTCCAAGACCAGCGCCAGCATTGGCGAGGGCATGGCCAGCCTGTTCCTGGGCAAGAAGTTCATCGATGACGAATTGCTCGAAGACATCGAAACCCGCCTGCTGACAGCCGATGTTGGCGTCGAAGCCACTTCGGTGATCATCCAGCGCCTGACCCAGAAGGTCGCGCGCAAGGAGTTGGCCGATGCGGCTGCGCTGTATAAATCGCTGCAGGCGGAGTTGGCCGCCATGCTCAAGCCGGTTGAGCAGCCGCTGAAAATCACCTCACAGAACAAGCCATTCGTCATTCTGGTCGTTGGCGTCAACGGTGCCGGCAAGACCACCACGATTGGCAAGCTGGCCAAAAAGCTGCAGCTCGAAGGCAAGAAAGTCATGCTGGCCGCCGGTGACACCTTCCGTGCCGCTGCGGTCGAGCAGTTGCAGGTCTGGGGCGAGCGCAACAAGATCCCGGTGATCGCCCAACACACTGGCGCCGACTCGGCATCGGTTATCTTTGACGCCGTGCAGGCCGCGAAGGCTCGGGGCATCGATGTATTGATAGCCGATACGGCCGGGCGCCTGCACACCAAAGACAACCTGATGGAAGAACTGAAGAAGGTTCGCCGGGTGATCAGCAAGCTCGATGCGGACGCGCCGCACGAAGTGTTGCTGGTGCTTGACGCGGGGACCGGCCAGAACGCCATCAACCAGGCCAAGCAATTCAACCAGACCGTTGAATTGACCGGGCTGGCGCTGACCAAGCTCGATGGCACGGCCAAGGGCGGGGTGATTTTCGCCCTGGCCAAGCAGTTCGGCTTGCCTATTCGCTACATTGGTGTCGGCGAAGGCATCGATGACTTGCGTACTTTTGAAGCAGAACCCTTTGTCCAGGCACTGTTTGCCGAGCGGGAGCGTTCATGATTCGTTTCGAACAGGTCGGTAAACGCTATCCGAACGGTCACGTCGGCTTGCACGAGCTGAGCTTTCGGGTCCGTCGGGGCGAGTTCCTGTTTGTAACCGGGCATTCCGGCGCCGGTAAAAGTACATTGCTGCGGCTGTTGTTGGCCATGGAGCGCCCGACTACCGGCAAGTTGCTGCTGGCCGGGCAGGACCTGGCCACCATCAGCAATGCGCAGATCCCCTTTTTGCGGCGTCAGATCGGGGTAGTGTTCCAGAATCACCAGCTGCTGTTCGATCGTACGGTGTTCAATAACATTGCCTTGCCGCTGCAGATACTCGGCTTGTCGAAGGCCGAGATCGTCAAGCGCGTCGACTCCGCCCTTGAGCGTGTGGCGCTTTCCGACAAGACCGACCTGTACCCGGGGGACCTCTCTACTGGTCAACAACAGCGCGTCGGCATAGCCCGGGCCATCGTCCATCGCCCGGCCTTGCTGCTGGCGGATGAACCCACCGGTAACCTCGACCCGCGCCTGGCGGCAGAGATCATGGGGGTATTTGAAGACATCAATCGCCTCGGCACCAGCGTGCTGATCGCCAGTCACGACCTGGCATTGATCGCCCGCATGCGTCACCGCATGCTGACCCTGCAGCGCGGTCGATTGATCGGTGACGGGGAGGCCGGCGTATGAGTGCGACTCGTAGTCCCAAGGTTTCCGAGCGCGTGGCCCCGAAGGCCGCCGATCCGCAACCGCAGAAGAAAAAACGCGACGACGATGACGGCCCCGATTTTGCCACGTTGTTCCATGCCTGGATCGAAAGCCATCGCGCCAGCCTGATGGACAGCCTGCGTCGTTTGGGCAAGCAGCCTATTGGCAGCTTTTTCACCTGCATGGTGATGGCGGTCGCGCTGAGCCTGCCCATGGGGCTGTCACTTCTGCTAGGTAACGTCGAGCGTCTAGGTGGTTCCTGGCAGCGTGCGGCGCAGATTTCCCTGTACCTGCAACTCGACGCCAGCGCTGAGCAGGGGGAGGCATTGCGTGAGCAGATAAAAGCTATCCCCGGCGTCGCCGATGCTGAATACGTAGGCCGCGACCAGGCGCTCGAAGAGTTTCAGCAGCAGTCAGGCCTGGGCGACGCGCTCAAGGAGCTGCCCGAAAACCCGCTGCCTGGCGTGGTACTGGTCACCCCGAATGAGGTCGACAAGCCCGCTCTTGAAGCATTGAGACAAAAACTTTCCGAGTTGCCAAAGGTGCAGCAGGCGCAACTTGATCTGGTCTGGGTCGAGCGTTTGGCCGCGATCCTGAAGCTGGGCGACCGTTTTGTCTTCGGTCTGACCGTGCTGCTGGTTTCTGCATTACTTTTGGTGATAGGCAATACCATTCGTCTTCATATTGAAAACCGCCGCACAGAGATAGAAGTGATTAAACTCGTGGGCGGCACTGACAGTTATGTACGCAGGCCCTTTCTGTACATGGGCGCGCTGTATGGCTTCGGTGCAGGGATTTTTTCGTGGGGCTTGTTGGCGTTTGGCCTGGACTGGCTGAACGATGCGGTGGTCGGCCTGGCCGGTTTGTACGGCAGTGATTTCGCCTTGGCCGGGGTACCGGTTGCCGATGGTCTGTCGCTCTTGCTTGGCGCGGTGCTGTTGGGGTATATCGGTGCATGGATTGCAGTCGCACGCCACCTGCGGGAGCTTGCGCCGAAGTAATATCATTTTGCTCGTATTGACCTTTCAGCGTTTATGGGAACTTATTCTTCGGTTTCCGGTCAATTTTCGCAGTGCTGAACTGCACGAGTTATGTAAGACGGAGGTTTTTTCGTATGACCAATTCTTTGCAACCTGCATATGCTCTGGTCCCGGGTGCGAACCTGGAGGCCTATGTGCACACGGTGAACAGCATTCCATTGCTGACGCCGGAGCAGGAGCGTGAACTGGCCGAGAGTCTCTATTATGAGCAGGATTTGGGGGCGGCTCGGCAGATGGTGCTCGCCCACCTGCGTTTTGTCGTACACATTGCCCGTAGCTATTCCGGCTACGGTCTGGCTCAGGCTGACCTGATCCAGGAAGGCAACGTCGGCCTGATGAAGGCCGTGAAGCGCTTCAACCCGGAAATGGGTGTGCGTCTGGTTTCGTTTGCCGTGCACTGGATCAAGGCGGAGATTCACGAGTTCATCCTGCGCAACTGGCGCATCGTGAAGGTCGCGACCACCAAGGCCCAGCGCAAGCTGTTCTTCAACCTGCGTGGCCAGAAGAAACGTCTGGCATGGTTGAATAACGAGGAAGTTCACCGCGTGGCGGAAAGCCTCGGCGTTGAACCGCGTGAAGTGCGCGAGATGGAAAGTCGCCTGACCGGCCATGACATGGCCTTCGACCCGGCTGCCGAAGCAGACGACGATAGTGCTTTCCAGTCGCCAGCCAACTATCTGGAAGACCACCGGTACGACCCGGCACGTCAACTGGAGGACGCTGACTGGAGTGATAACTCCAACCACAACCTGCACGAGGCGCTGGAAGTGCTGGACGACCGCAGTCGTGACATTCTTTATCAGCGCTGGTTGGCTGAAGAGAAAGCCACGCTGCATGACCTGGCGCAGAAGTACAACGTGTCGGCCGAGCGTATTCGTCAGCTTGAGAAGAGCGCGATGAACAAGCTCAAGTTGTCTATCGCGGCGTAACTCTGGCGAACGCCATGAAAAACGCCCCGATCAGCGATGATCGGGGCGTTTTTGTTCATAAGATCAAAAGATCGCAGCCTTCGGCAGCTCCTACAGATAAATGTGTACACCTGTAGCTGGCGAAGGCTGCGATCTTTTGCTTTGGGCGTTCATTGCGCCCAAGGCGGTCGACGCGAGTCGTTCAGGCCCAGCAGATAGCTGTCGCCACCCAGCTGGCCCATCTGTTGTCGAACCCATCCTGCGCGTCGCGCAACATAGCTGGTGGGATGGCTCGCGCTCCAGACTCGCGGGTTTGGCAGGACCGCCGCCAGCAGGCTGGATTGCTGACGACTGAGCCCTTTTGCGCTAACACCAAAGTGGTGCCGCGCTGCCGCCTCTGCGCCAAACACGCCCTCATCCCACTCCACACTGTTGAGGTAAACCTCAAGAATCCGCTGCTTGGGCCAGAGCACTTCTATCAACCCGGTAAACCACGCTTCCAGGCCTTTGCGCAGCCAGCTGCGGCCGGACCACAAGAACAGGTTCTTCGACACCTGCTGGCTCAAGGTGCTGGCGCCCCGAATCGAACCGCCGAGCTCGTTGTGAGCCAGGGCTTTTTGAATCGCGCCAAAATCGAATCCCCAGTGCTCCGGGAATTTCTGGTCTTCACCGGCAATCACCGCAAGCTTGAGGTCGTCGGAGATCTCATCCCAGGGTTTCCAGGTGCGTTGCAGGTCAATGGGCTCGCCGTCGAACCATGACTCGATCTTGCGCTCGACCATCAAGGCCGTTCCCGGGGGCGGCACCACGCGAAATATCAGCACCAGCAATACGCTGCCGCCCGCGAACCAGAGCACGGCCTTGGTGAATCTTCGTACAATTAAACGCAGCATAGAGATGGCTTGGCCGAACCCGTTGAGCGGGCCATTATACAGACCCTGTTGATCGAGTCTGACTGGAGTTCTCATGCTGCGTGGCTTTCTGATGCTGGCCGCTTTTTTCGGCTTTACCGGAGTTGCCCTGGGCGCATTCGCTGCCCATGGCCTGAAGAGTCGCCTGACGCCTGAATACCTTGCGATATTCCACACCGGCGTCACTTATCAATTGGTGCATACCCTGGCATTGCTGGGCGTGGCGCTGCTGGCGACACAAATGCCGGGACGCCTGGTCACGTGGGCAGGTGCTTCGTTTGCGATCGGCATCCTGCTGTTTTCCGGCAGCTTGTATGTGTTAACCATGACGGGCATCAGCAAACTTGGGATCATCACCCCGTTTGGCGGGCTGGCGTTTCTGGTGGGCTGGTTTTGCCTGGGTCTTGCCGCCTGGCGCCTGGCCTGAGGTAACCAAACCTCTGTAGGCGCTGCCGC
The DNA here is from genome assembly GCF_022496665.1 of Pseudomonas sp. TMW22090. Classification (NCBI taxonomy): domain Bacteria; kingdom Pseudomonadati; phylum Pseudomonadota; class Gammaproteobacteria; order Pseudomonadales; family Pseudomonadaceae; genus Pseudomonas; species Pseudomonas sp. TMW22090. Next base: position 238,555 of record NZ_SCFH01000003.1, on the reverse strand, counting down.
AGGCTGCGATCTTTTGATCTTCAAAAAAGCCAGATCAAAAGATCGCAGCCTGCGGCAGCTCCTACCGGGAGGATTGTGTTTCAAGACGAATGGCTTGGGTCGATCTGGTTGATCGGGCTAGAATGCCAGCCCCTTAAAATGATGGTGGCCTGCGGCATGCGCATTCAGTTGAACGGCGAATCCCTTGAACTGCCCGACGGTGAAACCGTTGCGGCCCTGCTGACCCGTCTGGAACTTACCGGACGCCGGGTAGCGGTCGAGCTCAATCTGGACATCGTCCCGCGCAGCCAGCATGCCGAAACCACCTTGAACGACGGTGATTCAGTCGAAGTTGTGCACGCCATCGGCGGCGGCTAGTCGCCCGGCCCGCAAGGGCACAGAATTCTGCAAGAACCTCACCCCAACAGAGGATTTCCCATGAGCATCGTTCGTAGCGACAAGCCCTTCGTCCTGGCCGGTCGTACCTACCAGTCGCGTTTGCTGGTAGGCACAGGCAAGTACCGTGACATGGAAGAAACCCGCCTGGCCATCGAAGCCTCGGGTGCCGAGATCGTGACCTTCGCCGTGCGCCGTACCAACCTTGGCCAGAACCCGGGCGAACCGAACCTGCTCGAAGTCCTGTCGCCGGATCGCTACACCTTCCTGCCGAACACGGCAGGCTGCTTCGATGCCGCCGAGGCCGTGCGCACCTGTCGGCTGGCCCGGGAGCTGCTGGGCGGCCACAACCTGGTGAAGCTCGAAGTGCTGGCGGACCAGAAAACCCTGTTTCCCAACGTGATTGAAACCCTGAAGGCTGCCGAAGTGCTGGTCAAGGAAGGTTTTGATGTGATGGTCTACACCAGCGATGACCCGATCATTGCCCGTCAGCTGGCGGAAATCGGTGTGATCGCGGTGATGCCGCTGGCCGGTCTGATCGGCACGGGACTGGGGATCTGCAACCCTTACAACCTGCAGATCATCCTCGAAGAAGCCAAGATTCCCGTACTGGTGGATGCCGGTGTGGGTACCGCTTCCGACGCTACGATTGCCATGGAACTGGGCTGCGAGGCGGTGTTGATGAACTCGGCTATCGCCCATGCCCAGCAGCCGGTCATGATGGCCGAAGCCATGAAACATGCGATCGTCGCGGGCCGTCTGGCCTACCTCGCCGGTCGCATGCCGAAAAAACTCTATGCCAGCGCCTCCTCGCCGCTGGATGGTCTGATCAAGTAAGAGCCATTGATGACTGAATCAAAAGAAACGCCTATCCAGCCGGAAGAAGGCGAAGAGCGCCAACACCGTCGTATCAAGAGTTTTGTGATGCGCGCCGGGCGCATGACCGAAGGCCAGCAGAAAGGCCTGGAGCAGGGCACGCCACTGTTCGTGCTGCCGCTCGCCGATGCGCCGGTGGACTTCGATCAAGTGTTTGGCCGCTCTGCGCCGCGCTCCCTGGAAATCGGTTTCGGCATGGGCCATTCCTTGCTGGAAATGGCTGCGGCTTCGCCGGAGCAGGATTTCATTGGCGTTGAGGTGCACCGTCCGGGTGTTGGCGCGCTGCTCAATGGCGTGCTGACCCAGGGCCTGACCAACCTTCGAGTCTACGATTGCGATGCGATCGAAGTGCTCAACCGCTGCGTGGCGGATAACAGCCTTGATCGCCTGATGCTGTTTTTCCCGGATCCATGGCACAAGAGTCGTCACCACAAGCGTCGTATCGTTCAGGCGTCGTTCGCTGAGCTGGTGCGTAGCAAGTTGAAGGTCGGCGGCGTGCTGCACATGGCCACGGACTGGGAGCCGTACGCCGAGTACATGCTGGAAGTGATGAACGTCGCGCCGGGTTATCGCAACCTGGCCGAAGACGGTAAGTGCGTACCGCGCCCGGCCGAGCGGCCGATCACCAAGTTCGAACGCCGTGGTGAACGTCTTGGGCATGGCGTGTGGGATCTGAAGTTCGAAAAGCAGTCCTGAACCGTAATGCAAAATCCTGTGGGAGCGGGCTTGCCCGCGATGACGCCATAACATTCAACAACTGTGTTGACTGTCAGACCGCTATCGCGGGCAAGCCCGCTCCCACAGTTTTTGTGGCGTGTTCAGAATCAGCGGCGGTCAGCCACTACACCAATCAACACCAGCACCACGACCAGCACCGGCGCCAGGCTGTAGTTGTTGAACTGGCTCAGGCCCTTGACGATCCACGGCGTCGCATAAATCAGCGCGGCACCGCTGCCGACCATGCACAGCAAGGCCATCATCGGGACGCGCAAGGCGCCCGCGACGCTGCCCAGGCGTTGCTCGACCCAACCTTTGAAATCTGCACCAAACAACACCAACAGGCACCCCACCAGGGCCAGGGCGATTTCCGAGAGGTTGCTGCGGCTCCAGCGAGACACCGTGGCGAGGAGGTCGAGTACCAAATCCATTCGTTTTCCCTTAGGGCTGAAATCAGCTCAGAAAATTCTGCAGCAAGTCATTGAGAAACAGCTGGCCGCGTTCGGTGGCCGCCAGGCGTGACGGTTCGACCTGCAACAGGCCACTTTGTTCTGCCTCCAGCCGACCTTGCGCGAAGCTTTCCAGCGGCAGGCCGGTACGCTCAGGATAGAGTCGCGAATCCACGCCTTGTGTCAGGCGCAGGGCGTTCATCAGGAATTCGAATGGCAGCTCTTCGTTGGTCAGCGCTTTCTCGCCGGCCTGGAAATTTTTTGCCGGGTTGAGGTAATCCTTGGGCAGCCGGGTCTTCCAGGTGCGCACGATGCGCCCGTCCGGATGGCTCAGCTTGCCATGGGCGCCGGCACCGATGCCGATGAAATCGCCGAAACTCCAGTAGTTGAGGTTATGCCGCGCTGGGCGGCCAGGCTGTGCATAGGCCGACACTTCATATTGCGCGTAGCCGTGCTCGGCCATCAGCGCCTGCCCGGCCTCCTGAATGTCCCACAAGGTGTCATCTTCAGGCAGCGCAGGCGGCTGGTTCCAGAACACGGTGTTCGGTTCCAGGGTCAGTTGATACCAGGACAGGTGAGTCGGCTTAAGGGCGATAGCCTGGCGCAGGTCACTCAACGCATCGTCCAGGGACTGATCGGGCAAGCCGTGCATCAGGTCCAGGTTGAAGTTGTCGAACCCGGCCTGACGCGCCATGCCGGCAGCACGGAGGGCTTCGTCACCGTTATGAATGCGGCCCAGGGCCTTGAGTTTCTCTTCCTGGAAGCTCTGGATGCCGATCGACAGGCGATTGATGCCCAGCGCGCGGTAAGCCATGAACTTTTCCTGCTCGAAGGTCCCGGGATTGGCTTCCAGGGTGATTTCGATGTCTGCGGCGAACGTTATGCGCTGCTCGACGCCCTTGAGCAGTCGGCCCAGGGCCGCAGCGCTGAACAGGCTCGGCGTGCCACCGCCAAAGAAGATCGAACTCAGCTCGCGGCCATACACCGCGTGCAGATCCTGATCGAGATCGGCCAGCAAGGCATCGACGTATTCCTCTTCCGGAAGCACCGGGCTGGCGGTGTGGGAATTGAAGTCGCAATAAGGACATTTGCGTACACACCACGGGATGTGGATGTACAGCGCCAGGGGCGGCAGTACGGCAAGCGCTGCCCGAGGCGGTTGTGCAGCGCCGCCGTAAATCAGCGGCGATGCGGAGGAGTCGAGGGTCATTTCAGGCCCAGACGCAGGCGCAGCAGTTCCATTGCACGGGCGCGGTGGCTGATCAGGTTCTTGTCGCCAGGGCTCAGCTCTGCGCTGGAGCAGTCGCGTTCCGGCACCCAGAACAGCGGATCATAGCCAAAACCATGCTCGCCGCTGGCCTGGGTCAGGATGCGCCCTTGCCACAAGCCTTCGCAGAGTATCGGCAGCGGATCATCGGCGTGCCGCACCAGGGCCAGTACACACACGAATTGCGCGCCGCGTTCGGTTTCAGGTATGTCTTTCAAGGCGTCGAGCAGCTTGGCGTTGTTCGCCGCATCGCCTTGGCCATCAGCGTAACGGGCCGAATAGATGCCCGGTGCGCCACCGAGGAAATCCACTGCCAGGCCCGAATCATCGGCCAGCGCCGGCAGGCCGGAGATGCGCGCGGCGTTGCGGGCCTTGAGAATGGCATTCTCGACAAACGACAGGCCCGTTTCTTCAGGCTCGACATTGCTGAATTCGCCGATCGAGCGCAATTGCACCGAATCGCCGAGCATGGCCTGGAGTTCCTTGAGTTTGCCGGCATTGTGGCTGGCCAGTACGAGTTGGGTGAAGTTCATCATTGGCCGGGGAAAAGCTCTTGGTTGAAATTGATGGTGTTGATTTTATCGCCAGTCTGCACCTGAATATTAAAGGTGCGGGTCTCCTGCTGATCAACCGGGTATTGGGCGATATAGTAAATCGCACCCTGTTCGGTGATCTGGCGGAAGTTGAGCTTTACGCTCTGGCTGGTCAGGTCCTTGATGGTGCCGCTGACCTGGGCCATCAGCGGCTTGCCGTCCTTGAGCACCGAAATGTTGATCACGCCCTGGTTCTTGCTGCGGGTCAGTTCCGCGGCTTTGGCAATGTCCGGCGTCAGGAAGGTGGAATTGAAGGTGTTGTAATGCACCGTCACGTCACCGAATTTTTCCTGGCGTTCACCCTTGATGGCGTCGGCGGCCATGGCGGTCACGCTCAGGCAGGCAGTAAATAGAAACAGCGCTAGACGACCCATGTTGGTTCTCCTCGAAATGTCGTGTTTCACACCGCGATCTTGTGATCCTGCAGGCCGGGGCTGCTGACGCGGTAGATGCCGATTTCACCTAATAGATTAGGCCATAGCTTGCTGGCCCACCCGTGGCGATGCTGTTGATCGACAGCCAGCCGATCAATGACCTTGGCTTCACGTTCGCGACACAACTCTTCAAAGTCGCCGAAAGTGCAGAAGTGGATGTTCGGCGTGTTGTACCAGGTGTAGGGCAGGAAATCGGAAACGGGCATCCGCCCCTTGCTCGCGAGGTACCAGCGGCAGCGCCAGTGGCCGAAGTTCGGGAAGGTGATGATGCACTGGCGACCGACCCGCAGCATCTCGTCGAGGATTCGGTCCGGGTAGTGCACCGCTTGCAATGCCTGGGTCATGACCACGATGTCGAAACTGTTGCTGGCGAAGTTGCCCAGGCCCTTGTCCAGGTCCTGCTCGATGACGTTGATGCCTTTGGCGACGCATTCGGCAATGTTGTCCGGGTCGTTTTCCAGCCCGTAGCCGGTCACCTGCTTGTTGTCGCGCAGCCAGGTCAGCAGTTCACCGTCGCCGCAACCCAGGTCGAGTACGCGGCTGCCGGCGGGGATCCATTCCTGGATGATTTCCAGATCGGCTCTCATGATGTCCTCAAAGCGAAATTCGGTTCATGTAGTTGCTGAACGCCTGCAGGTAACGCGGAATCGGAATCAGGAAGGCGTCGTGGCCTTGCGGAGCGTCGATCTCGAGGTAGCACACGTCTTTCTTGGCGGCCATCAGCGCATCCACCAGCTCCCGCGAGCGGGCAGGGGAGAAGCGCCAGTCGGTGGTGAACGACATCACGCAGAATTTGGCCTGGGCGTTGGCGAAGGTTTTCGCCAGGTCGTCGTCGAAATTCGCCGCGGGATCGAAGTAGTCCAGCGCCTTGGTCATCAACAGATAGGTGTTGGCGTCGAAGCGGCCGGAAAACTCCTCCCCCTGGTAACGCAAGTAGCTTTCGACCTGGAACTCGACGCTGTGGAAGTCGTAGTTGAGCTTTTCACTTTTCAGGCCGCGGCCGAATTTCTCGCCCATGGAGTCATCGGACAGATAAGTTATGTGCCCGACCATCCGTGCCAGCATCAAGCCGCGCTTGGGGATTACGCCTGCTTCTTGGAACGAGCCACCGTGGAATTCGGGGTCGGTCAGGATGGCCTGGCGCGCCACTTCGTTGAACGCGATGTTCTGTGCCGACAACTTGGGGGCCGAGGCGATTGCCAGGCAGTGCCGGATGCGATCGGGGTAGGTAATGCTCCATTGCATCGCCTGCATGCCGCCCAGGCTGCCGCCGATCACGGCGGCCCATTGGTTGATGCCGAGCACGTCCGCCAGGCGTGCCTGGCTGTGCACCCAATCCTCCACCGTGAGCACCGGGAAGTCGGCTCCAAATGGCTTGCCGGTCTCCGGGTTGATGCTGCTCGGGCCGGTGGAGCCATTGCAGCCGCCCAGGTTGTTCAGGCTGACGACAAAAAATTTAGTCGTATCAATGGGCTTGCCGGGGCCGATGCAACTGTCCCACCATCCGGGTTTGCGGTCGTCGGGGCTGTGGAAACCGGCGGCGTGGTGGTGGCCGGACAAGGCGTGGCAGATCAGCACGGCGTTACTCGCCGTGGCGTTCAGCGTGCCGTAGGTTTCGTAGATCAGGTCATAGGCTGGAAGCGAACGGCCACAGGCCAGGGCCAGCGGTTCACTGAAGTGCGCCACGTGCGGCGTCACCAGGCCAACAGAATCGGCGGGAAAGGCAGTTGGCATCGACCCTGCTCTCGTTGAAATGAGGCGTAAGTCTAAAGACCGGTGGGGTTAGCGGCAAGCAAAGGCCGGGGCTGTTTGTTACTTGTCATACCGAGGCGTGGCCATCGCGGGCAAGCCTTGCTCCCACAAGTCGGCACTTTACCTGTGGGAGCGGGCTTGCTCGCGAAGAACGATGCTGCAGTGAGCCTGGGAGTTAGATGAGCAAGCGCAGGATCTGCGGCATCATCGTCATCTCGGCCAGGTTGTTGATGACCAGCATGTCGATCAGCTTCAACACCATGAACGCGAGGATCGGCGAGATATCCAGGCCGCCGAGGTTTGGCAGGATCTTGCGGAACGGTGCAAGGGCCGGTTCGCAGATCTGGTTGACCAGCTCGGCGCCAGGGTTGTGGCTACCCGGTGCAACCCACGACAGGATCACACTGATGATCAGGGCAAAGAAGAAAATCTTCAGGAACAGCGCGGTCACGCCGATCAGCGACCAGATCAGCAGTTGCAGCGGGTTGCCGGTCGTGCCGTAGGTCAGCAGCAGTGTCAGCGCCATCAGTGCCAATTGCACCAGGATCGCCAGCACCAGGGACGACATGTCCAGGCCGAACATGCTCGGGATAATCCGGCGCAGGGGCTTGAGCAGCGGTTGGGTGGCTTTTACCGCGAATTGGCAGAGCGGGTTATAGAAGTTCGCCCGCACCAGTTGCAGCACGAAACGCAACAGTACGATCAGCAGATACAGACTGCCGAGGGTTTGCAGCACGTAGACCGCTGCAGTGTTCAATCCAATCATGTAAGGCTCCTTATTGACCCAATTGTTCGGCCATTTCGGCCGAGCGGTGCGCAGCGGCGCCGAGTGCTTTTTCTACCAGCGCTTCAAAGCCGCCAGCCTGGAACGACTTGATTGCAGCTTCGGTGGTACCTGCAGGGGAAGTCACGCGGCGACGCAATTCAGCCGCGTCGACGTCACTGGCAACCGCCATGTGTGCAGCGCCCAACGCCGTTTGCATGGTCAGTTGAGCGGCGATATCTGCTGGCAGGCCGAGTTTCACGCCGGCAGCGGTCATCGCTTCAATCAGCAGAAAGAAGTACGCCGGGCCGCTGCCGGACACCGCAGTGACCGCGTCCAGCTGCTGTTCTTCGTCAAGCCACAGGGCGATGCCGACGGCGGACAGCAACTCTTCGGCTTGCTGGCGTTGCTCGGCGCTGACTTCGGCCGTAGCGAACAACCCGCTCACACCTTGGCGCAGCAGCGCCGGGGTATTGGGCATGCAGCGCACGATAGGCTGTGCGCCGAGCCAGTTGTTCATGCTGGAGCAGGTAATGCCGGCAGCGATGGACACCACCAGTTGGTTCGGCTTCAGGTTTGGGCGAATCGCTTCGCACACGGCCTTCATCGCCTGGGGTTTGACCGCCAGGACGACCACGTCGGCGTCTTTGATGGCCTCGGCGTTGTCGGCAAATACAGCAATGCCGTGTTCAGCGGCGACTTTCGAGCGGGTTTCAGCGCCCGGATCGCTGGCGCGGATCTGCGCGGCTTCCAGACCTTTGGCGCGCAGGCCGCCGATCAGGCTGGCGGCCATGTTGCCGGCACCGATAAAGGCAATACGAGTCTTGCTCATGTCAGGTCCTTACAAAGAGAGCCATCAAGGCTGCATTGGTTGAGAGCCGCGGGCGCCAAACAGGGCCGTACCGATACGGACCCAGGTGGCGCCCATGGCGATGGCCGACTCGAGGTCGTGGCTCATGCCCATGGAAAGTGTGTCGAGCGGCAGGTTCAAACTGGCTTGCAGTTGCTGTACGGCAGCAAAGGCGGCGTCCTGGGCGGCGCGATCTTCAGTTGGCTCGGGAATCGCCATCAGCCCGCGCAAGCGGATGCGCGGCAATTGGCTGATGGCTTGCGCCAGCGCCGGCAGATCTTCAGGGGTACAGCCGGATTTGCTGGCTTCACCGCTGACGTTGACCTGGATGCAGATATTCAGTGGAGGCAAATCGGCCGGACGTTGTTCGGACAGGCGTTGTGCGATTTTCAAGCGATCCACGGAATGCACCCAGGCGAAGTGCTCGGCGATAGCGCGAGTCTTGTTCGATTGAATGGGGCCGATGAAGTGCCAGATCAAGGGCAGGTCGGCCAATTCGAGCTGTTTGCCCAGGGCTTCCTGCAGATAGTTCTCGCCGAAGTCGCAGATCCCGGCGGCATGTGCTTCGCGCAACGCTTCGGCGGGCTTGGTCTTGCTCACGGCGAGCAACTGCACGCTGTGCTCGTCGCGGTGAGCGGCCCGGGCCGCAGCATGGATGCGCGAACTAACCTGTGCGATGTTGTCTGCTATCGTGGACATTCAAGAGGCGCCAGCGGTTCTGAGGTTGGCGGCATTCTACTGGAATTGAGGAGCGCTATGGATATCACTGAGCTGCTGGCCTTCAGCGCCAAACAGGGCGCGTCCGACCTGCACTTGTCCGCCGGCCTGCCACCGATGATTCGCGTCGATGGCGATGTACGCCGCATCAACTTGCCTGCCCTGGATCACAAACAGGTGCAGGAGCTTATCTACGCGATCATGAACGACACCCAGCGGGTGGATTTCGAGAAGCACCTGGAGACCGACTTTTCCTTTGATGTGCCCGGCGTGGCGCGCTTTCGCGTCAATGTCTTCAACCAGAACCGTGGCGCTGGTGCAGTGTTTCGCACCATTCCCTCGAAAGTCCTGAGCATGGATGACCTGGGCATGGGGGAGGTGTTTCGCAAAATCACCGAGGCTCCGCGCGGCCTGGTGCTGGTGACCGGGCCCACCGGCTCCGGCAAGTCGACCACCCTCGCGGCCATGATCGATTACCTGAACAACCATCGTCATCACCATATCCTCACCATTGAGGACCCTATCGAATTCGTCCACGAATCACGAAAATGCCTGATCAATCAGCGCGAAGTTCACCGTGATACCCGCAGCTTCGCCACGGCCCTGCGCTCGGCCCTGCGCGAGGACCCGGACGTGATTCTGGTGGGTGAAATGCGCGACCTGGAGACTATTCGGCTGGCGTTGACAGCGGCGGAAACCGGGCATCTGGTGTTTGGCACGCTGCACACCACGTCGGCGGCGAAAACCATCGACCGGGTGGTGGACGTGTTTCCGGGTGACGAGAAGTCGATGGTGCGCTCGATGCTCTCCGAGTCCCTGCTGGCCGTGGTATCGCAGGCGCTGATCAAGAAAGTCGGTGGCGGCCGGGTTGCCGCGCACGAGATCATGATAGGAACGTCGGCGATCCGTAACCTGATCCGCGAGGACAAGGTGGCGCAGATGTATTCGTCGATTCAGACCGGCGCGTCGTTGGGGATGCAGACGCTGGATATGTGCTTGAAGGATCTGGTCAACAAAGGGCTGATCAGCCGCGAGCATGCGCGGGAGAAGGCGCGGTTGCCGGATAACTTCTGAGGGAGATCGGTGGCGCTATCAAGTATGCCATCGCGAGCAGGCTCGCTCCCGCAGGGAAATGCATTCCAAAGTGGGAGCGAGCCTGCTCGCGATAGGGCCGTAATGTCCGGCGAAGATGTCGTGCTTTCAGATCAGCGCTGAACAACCCGCAACGCGCTCTGTTCTTTCGGCAGTACGCGCTTGGCCACTACGTAGTGTTTTTCCCAATACGGTTTTTTCAGCGTATCGATACTCACCGACTTGCCACGACGCGGTGCGTGGATGAAGCGGTCGTTGCCCAGGTAAATGGCGACGTGATTGACCCGACGGCTCTTGATGTTGAAGAAAATCAGGTCGCCAGGCTTCAGATCCTTGCGATCGACTTTCTCGCCATGACCACTGGCCATGGCGTTCGAGGTGCGGGGCAGGTCGAATGTCGCGTCGTTGAACGCGTATTTTACCAGCCCGCTGCAGTCAAACCCTTTACTTGGGCTGCTACCGCCCCAACGATAAGGAGTACCGAGCACATTCACCGCACGGCTGAGCACGTTGCTGCTTTCCTTGCTCGCCATTGGCGGGACCAGGCTGCTTCTACTGGTCAGGATTGGAGCGGTTTTTTTGCTTTTGCTCGAAGGAGCAGAAGCATGGGATTTCGGGGTGTAACCATTAACGTTAGGAAGACGTTGCTCACGATTGGTGGCGTGGGCGGCCAGTGGCATCAAAAGGCAAATGGTTAGCCATGTCTTGAAAAATGGACGCATTAGGCAGGGCTCATATTGGTTAGCGCGCAACTTTATAACAGCTTTTTTGTCCATTCCGGGTCCGTTGGTCGATTCGCAAAAGTCTCAAGGGAACCAAATTGGCGACAGATGTACGCGGGTCGTCAGGCAAATGCCTTATGCGACAAGACTTTAGAGAACGGCAGGATAACATTTGCCATTTGTCGGCCACCCGTAAAAAAGTCACAAAGAATTAAAGAATATTTATCTATCGTGTGAATCGAGGTCATTCATGAATACCTATCAACACCCTGTTCCGCATCAGGACACCCATAGCAAGCTCATTGGCTACCTGCTGTGGATCCTCGGATTTACCGGTGCTCACCGTTTTTATTACGGCAAGCCGGTGACCGGGACGATCTGGTTCTTCACCTTCGGTTTGCTGGGTATCGGTTGGCTGATCGACCTGTTCCTGATCCCGGCCATGGATCGCGAGGCAGACCTGCGCTTCACCGCTGGGCCGATCGAATACAACGTCGCGTGGATTCTGCTGACCTTCCTGGGCGTGTTCGGTGTACACCGCATGTACCAGGGGAAATGGATCAGCGGGTTGCTGTACTTGGTGACGGGCGGGTTGTTCTTCCTGGGGGTGCTGTATGACTTCTGGACGTTGAATGACCAGGTTTCCGTGCGTAACGCGCAGAGCCGTTAAGCAAGATCAAAAGATCGCACGCTTCGCCAGCTCCTACACTGGGATATGCGTTTCCCTGTAGGAGCTGCCGCAGGCTGCGATCTTTTTTTCAGGCCTGGTGGCTGATCCGTCCATCCACCAGGGTGTACCGCACCACACTCGGCAGGCTGTGGCCAATGAACGGGCAGTTCTCGCCTTTGGACAGCCAGTTTTCACCGGCTACGGTCGAGGCCGCCGGATCGAACAACACGATATCCGCCGCACCCCCTACCACCAGCTTGCCTGCCGGCAGGCGCAACGCCTCGGCGGGGCCCGCGCTCAGTCGCGCCAGCAGTGTCGGCAGGTCGAGCAACCCATCCTCCACTAACGTCATGGCCAGCGGCAGCAGCAGTTCGACGCTGCTGATGCCCGGTTCGGTCGCGCCGAACGGCGCCAGTTTGGCATCGCGCTCGTGGGGCTGGTGGTGGCTGGAGATGGCTGACACCACGCCAGACTTCACCGCCTCGCGCAGGCCGTCGCGGTCAGCACGGGTGCGCAGCGGCGGCTGGACGTGATAGAGGCTGCTGAAGTCGATCAGCGCTTCATCCGTCAGGATCAACTGATACAGGGCCACATCGGCGGTCACCGGCAGACCACGGGCGTGGGCCTGGGCGATCAGGGCTACGCCGCGGGCGCTGGTGAGCTGGCTGAAGTGCGCGCGTACGCCGCTTTGCTCGACCAGTAACAGATCCCGGGCCAGGGCCACGGTTTCGGCGGTTTCCGGAATGCCTGGCAAGCCGAGGAAGCTCGCGGTCGGGCCTTCGTGGGCCAGGCCGCCTTCAGCCAGGTCATGATCCTGGGAGTTGAAGATAACTGTCAGGTCGAACGTTGCCGCATATTCCAGTGCCCGGCACAGGGTGCGGGTGTTGCGGAAACTCTCCAGACCGTTGCCGAAGGCCACGCAACCGGCATCACGCAATGCCACCAGTTCTGCAAGCTGTTCGCCGTCCAGGCCTTTGCTCAGGGCGCCGATCGGGAAGACTTTGGTGTTGCCGGCCTCACGGGCGCGGTCGAGGATCAGTTCGGCGACGGCCGAGGTGTCCAGGACCGGTTTGGTTTTCGGTGGGCAGCACAGGCTGGTGACGCCGCCGGCAGCCGCGGCGCGGGTTTCGCTGATGATCGAGCCTTTGCGGCTGTAGCCGGGCTCGCGCAGGGCAACGTTCAGGTCGACCAGCCCTGGAGCGGCCACCAGGCCCTGGGCGTCGATGGTGTCGACTGCGACGAAACCGGCAGGTGCGGCGCCGAGGGCGACGATCTTGCAGGCTTCAATGTGGATATCGGTGACTTGATCCAGCCCGCTGACGGGATCGATGACGCGTGCGCCGAGAATGCTGAGTTTCACTGGGCGTTCTCCTGCTCGAATTGGCGCTGGGCGGTTTGCCCGCTCATGGCCATGGACAAAACGGCCATACGAATGGCAATCCCGTAGGTCACCTGGTTGAGGATGACCGAGTGCGGACCATCGGCCACTGCAGACTCGATTTCCACCCCGCGATTGATCGGGCCCGGGTGCATGACAATGCAATCGGGCTTGGCGCCGGCGAGGCGTGCGGTCGTCAGGCCGAACAGGCGGTAGAACTCGCCCTCGCTCGGCAGCAGGCCGCCAGTCATGCGTTCTCGCTGCAGGCGCAGCATGATCACCACGTCGACGTCTTTGAGGCCTTCGGTCATGTCGGTGTAGACCTTGACGCCGTATTGCTCGATGCCGATCGGCAGCAGGGTCTTCGGCGCAATCACGCGGATGTCCGGGCAGCCGAGGGTCTTGAGCGCCAGCATGTTCGAGCGCGCGACCCGCGAGTGCAGGATGTCGCCGACAATGGCCACCGAGAGGTTTTCGAAACCACCCTTGTGCCGACGGATCGTCAGCATGTCGAGCATGCCCTGGGTCGGGTGCGCATGCCGGCCGTCGCCGCCGTTGATGATCGCCACCTGCGGGCAGACGTGCTCGGCAATGAAATGCGCCGCGCCGGAGTCACCGTGGCGCACGACGAACATGTCGGCGGCCATGGCTTCGAGGTTGCGCAGGGTGTCGAGCAGCGTTTCGCCCTTGCTCGCCGAGGAAGTCGACACGTTCAGGGTGATGACATCCGCCGACAGGCGCTGGGCCGCCAGTTCGAAGGTGGTGCGGGTACGGGTAGAGTTCTCGAAAAACACGTTGCACACGGTCTTGCCGCGCAGCAGCGGGACTTTTTTTACCGCCCGGGCGCCGACTTCCAGGAACGAGTCGGCAGTGTCGAGGATTTCCGTCAGCAACTCGCGGCGCAAACCGTCGAGCGAGAGGAAGTGGCGCAGCTGGCCCTGATCATTGAGCTGCAGCGGGCGCTTGGTGTCTAGAGGCGTCATCGCGAGGGGGACTCTCAATAGGGCGGATTAAAGGGTGAAATCTTGCAGTTCCAGCACGAGCGGCGATGGCCCGGACAGTTTCACCCGTTCATGGGCGGCCAGCGACAGGGTTGCGCCAACCACGTTCGGGCGGATCGGCAGCTCACCGGCGTCGAGATCCAGCAGGCAGACCAGCGTCACGCTGGCAGGGCGGCCGTAGTCGAACAGCTCATTGAGCGCGGCGCGAATGGTCCGGCCACTCATCAGCACGTCGTCGATCAGCACCAGGTGCTGGCCTTCGATCTCGAACGGCAGGGCAGAAGGGCGTACCTGCGGGTGCAAACCGTTCTGGCTGAAGTCGTCGCGATAGAAGGAGACGTCCAGGGTGCCGAGTGGCGAGTCGCTGCCCAGTTCATCGAGCAAGGCCTGGGCGACCCAGACGCCGCCAGTGCGAATGCCGATGTAGCGTGGCTCGCTGATGCCGCGATGTTCCAGGTGCGCCTTGAGACGGGTCGCCATCTGGCTGATCAGTTCGGCGGGATTGGGCAGGCTCATGGTTGCTCCTTCTTGGGCCCGGGCCAGATTCTGCTTGAGCAATGGCCCGGGTTGCAGCTTAGAGAGTCGCGTGGCGGCTCTTCAGGATAGGGTGTGATCAGGATTCGAACAGTGCGGTATTTTCGTCAAGCCAGCCTTGCAGCAGCAGGGCGGCGGCGATGGCGTCCACCGGGTTGTCGCGGTAGCTGCCCTTTTGTCCGCCCCTATCCCGCCGCTCGCCCTTGGCCTCAAAGGTGGTCAGGCGTTCATCGTGGGTATAGAAGGGCAGGTTGTAGCGGCCATTGAGGCGGCGGGCGAATTTCTCCGCGCGCAGGCACATGTCGCTGGGCGTTCCGTCCATGTTCAGGGGCAGGCCGACCACGACAGCGTCGGGTTTCCATTCCTTGATCAGGGCTTCGACCTGGTTCCAGTCGGGTATGCCGTTCTGCGCCTTCAGGGTGCACAGCTCGCGAGCCTGGCCGGTAATCACCTGGCCGACCGCTACGCCGATCTGTTTGGTGCCGTAGTCGAAGCCGAGAATCAACCGCAGAGCCATCAGGCGTGCCCCGCCTGGCTGGTCAGCAGGCTGAGGTTGATCCCCAGGTGCCGGGCCGCCGCTTCCAGGCGCAGTTCGCTGCTGGTATTGAACAGGATGTCGGCGCTGTACGGGCAGGTCAGCCAGGCGTTGTCAGCCAGTTCCGACTCCAGTTGCCCGGCTTCCCAGCCGGCGTAACCGAGGGTGATCACGCTTTTCCCGGGACCGACCCCGTCGGCAATCGCGAACAGCACGTCCTGGGACGTGGACAGCGACAGGTCGCCTTCCAGATCAACGGTCGCCTGGTAAGTCTGGCCTGAGGGGTGCAGGACAAAACCGCGATCGGTCTGCACCGGGCCGCCCATGAAGATCGGTACGTGCTGGCACAGCGCTGGTGGTTCGATATCCGGGCGCAATTGCTCGAGTATATCGGCCAGATTCAGGTCTTGCGGACGGTTGACCACCAGCCCCATGGCACCATTGGCCGTGTGCTCGACGATGTAGGTCAAGGTGTGGGCAAAGTTCGGGTCGGCCATGTGCGGCATGGCGATCAGGAAATGATGCTTGAGGTAACTGGGGCTGACGTTTTTCATGAGCGCTAGTGTGGCGTTGGAGGGGCAAACTGACAAGCTGGGGATGCACAGGAAATACCGCAAATCTCGACAACCACTGCCCCTGTAGGAGCGAGCTTGCTCGCGAGAAACCCGAGAGCGCCGTGGGGTGTCTATTTTTCAGCGTTATCGTTGACGACCATCGCGAGCGAGCTCGCTCCTACAGGATGGGGGTCAGTTGCTGGAAAGTCTGTCGCCGCGGGCAAACTTCCAGGTGCGGATGATTTCCAGGCGGTCGATGTCCGACAGGTCCCCGGTAAACGGCGCAAACGGCGCCGCGAGCCGCACGATGCGCTGGGCGGCCTGGTCCAGCAGCGGCTGGCCGGAGGATTCCAGTACCAGCACTTCATACAGCGAGCCGTCGCGGTTGATCGAGACCATGAGGCGCAAATTGCCATAGATCTGCTTGCGTCGCGCTTCGTCCGGGTAATTGAGGTTACCGATGCGCTCGACTTTCTTACGCCATTCATCCTTGTACCAGGCACCCTTGTCGCGCATGGTGGAGGCGGCACTCAGGCGATGGATACGCGGGCGCTTGGCGTACAACTGCTGTTCGTTGGCCAGTTCAGCTTCGAGGCTGGCGATGTCACTGGACAGCTGCTCACTGTCGAACGTCGGCGCGGCCACCTTGGGTTTGGCATCGACCTTGGGCGCCTCGGTTTTTGCCGGTGCTTTCTTCGGTTTCGGCGCAACCGTGGTCACTGCGGCCTTGGGCGGCGCTTCCTGGACTTCAGGTTTGGCCGCAGGAGGCGGCGTGACTTTCTTGACCTTGTTGTCCTGGAAGGGCGCGACCTCGGTGGTCTTGGGGATCGCCTTTTTATCCAGGGTGCCACTGCCCTGCTGGTTTTCCTGGGCGAGGAAATCGGCTTTCTCGGGCTTTTTTTCACTTTTGAAAGTGGCGAGGGTGATTTCCAGGGTTTTGCTGATCTGCTTGGGCTC
Organism: Pseudomonas sp. TMW22090; assembly: GCF_022496665.1. NCBI lineage: Bacteria > Pseudomonadati > Pseudomonadota > Gammaproteobacteria > Pseudomonadales > Pseudomonadaceae > Pseudomonas > Pseudomonas sp. TMW22090. Next base: position 222,319 of record NZ_SCFH01000003.1, on the reverse strand, counting down.
GACCATGGTGAAGCCGACGCCCAGCAGCAACGCCAGATGAATCAATGCTGCGAGAAACAGGGTAAATCCGAGGCGATCGGCCGGGCGCACACCGCGGTGGGCGAGTTCGGCGGGCAGATCGGACGGAAGTGTCATGGTAAAAAAACCAACATCGCGTTTTTAAGGGCTCGGCATGATAACGCAATGTTGGTTTTTAGCTTCAAGCTTGAAGTTTCAAGCGACAGGCTGCATTGAGCGAATCTCACTTGCAGCTTATGGCTTGCTCTGCAACTTCTTCTCGATTGCGTCCATCAGCAGGCCGCCAATGTCGGTGCCGAAGGCATTATCGATCTCGCGGATGCAGGTCGGGCTGGTGACGTTGATTTCCGTCAGGTGCTCGCCAATCACGTCCAGGCCGACGAACAGCAGGCCTTTTTCGCGCAGTGTCGGGCCGACCTGAGCGGCGATCCAGCGATCCTTGTCGGTCAATGGGCGGGCTTCGCCACGACCGCCAGCCGCGAGATTGCCGCGGGTTTCACCGGCGGCCGGAATCCGCGCCAGGCAGTAATCCACAGGCTCACCATCGATCATCAGGATGCGCTTGTCGCCGTCCTTGATCGCTGGCAGGTAGGCCTGGCCCATGATCTGCTGGGCGCCCAGCGCGGTCAGGGTCTCGAGAATGACCGACAGGTTCGGGTCGCCAGCGCGATGACGGAAGATCGAGGTGCCGCCCATGCCGTCCAGCGGCTTGAGGATCACGTCGCCATGCTTGGCGGCGAACTCACGCAATACGTCGGCGCGGCGGCTGACCACGGTTGGCGGGGTGCACTGGGGAAACAGTGTGGCGAACAGCTTTTCATTGCAGTCGCGCAGGCTCTGCGGTTTGTTGACGACCAGCACGCCGGCGCGCTCGGCTTGCTCCAGCAGGTAGGTGGAGTAGACGAACTCCATGTCGAAGGGCGGATCCTTGCGCATCAGGATCACGTCCAGATCGCTCAGGAGCGCGTCAGTCTCGGCCTCCAGTTCGAACCACTTCTCGGGGTTGGCGAAGACTGTCAGCGGACGCATGCGCGCCCGGGCTTCGCCTTCGCCCTGATACAGGTCGCGCTGTTCCATGTAGAACAGTTCCCAGCCGCGCTTTTGCGCGGCCAGCAGCATGGCCAGCGAGCTATCCTTTTTATAGGAAATGCTGGCAATGGGATCCATGACAATCCCGACGCGAACGCTCATGGGGTTTTCCTCGAATGGGTGGGTTGTCTCGATCCCTGCAGGAGCGAGCTCGCTCGCGATAAACCTGACAACATCGCAGGGTGTCAGGCTATCCACGTAATCGTTGACGACCTTCGCGAGCAAGCCCGCTCCCGCAATTGAATCGGGCCACAGGGCTCTATAAAAGTGGCGTCAGATTGGCTCGGGGTGTGTTTGCGGTCAAGGAAAAACCACCGTGCCAGTCACCCGATAGATTGGATTTGGAGACTGTGCTAAAAAGGCTTGGCCCTTTAACATCAAGGGTTTCGAGCCCTCAAAGATCCGGAAACGGACAATTTGATTCGCAAAGGCGACGGTAGAGCACATATGGATCAGCATTCCAGCGCCTTGAAGGTCATGGTGATCGACGATTCGAAGACGATTCGCCGCACCGCCGAAACGTTGCTGAAAAATGTGGGTTGCGAGGTGATCACGGCCATCGATGGTTTCGATGCGCTGGCGAAAATCGCCGACAACCATCCCGGCATCATCTTTGTCGACATCATGATGCCGCGTCTGGATGGTTATCAGACCTGCGCCCTGATCAAGAACAACAGCGCGTTCAAATCCACGCCAGTGATCATGCTGTCGTCCAGGGACGGGCTGTTCGACAAGGCCAAGGGGCGCATCGTCGGCTCCGATCAGTTTTTGACCAAGCCTTTCAGCAGGGAAGAATTGCTGAACGCGATCCAGGCCCATGTTCCAGGGTTTGCCGCTGTTTTGCCGCAGTAGGACACGCACAGTGACGCTCGGCCAACGGGCCCGGCGTCGACAAGAATGGGGAAGACCATGGCACGAATTCTGATCGTCGACGACTCGCCGACCGAAATGTACAAACTGACGGGCATGCTGGAAAAGCATGGTCACGAAGTGTTGAAAGCCGAAAACGGCGCCGACGGAGTGGCCCTGGCCCGCCAGGAAAAACCTGACGCGGTGCTGATGGACATCGTCATGCCCGGCCTCAACGGTTTTCAGGCCACCCGGCAGCTGACCAAGGATCCGGAAACCGGGCACATCCCGGTGATTATCATCACTACCAAGGATCAAGACACCGACAAGGTCTGGGGCACGCGCCAGGGCGCCAAGGATTACCTGACCAAGCCGGTCGACGAAGACACCCTGATCAAGACCCTGAACAACGTGCTGGCCGGCTGATCATCGGGCCATGAGCGAATCGCTGACTGCCTTTGAACTGCTGCTGCAAATCGATCAGCGTTGCCGTCTGCTGGCGGCAGACCTGCCTTCCCAGCCAACCCGCCAGGACAGCTGGAGCGGCATCGGTTTTCGATTGGGCGAGCACTGGTACGTCGCGCCCATGGGCGAGATCAGTGAAGTCTTGCACGAACCACGATTCACCCAGTTGCCCGGGGTTAAACCCTGGGTCAAGGGCGTGGCCAACCTGCGGGGGCGCTTGCTGCCGATCATGGATGTCTGCGGCTTCTTCGGCCTGGAACTGTCGGCGGTGCGCAAGCAGCGTCGGGTGTTGGTGGTGGAACACAACGAGGTGTTTGCCGGGTTGATGGTCGACGAAGTTTACGGTCTGCAGCATTTTGCCCAGGGCAGTCTGGAGCCGGTGGATAACGTGAGCGGGCCGATCGCGCCGTTCATCAAGGGCCGTTTTCAGCGCGAGCAGGATTGGCAGGTGTTCAGCCCGTTTGCGCTCGCGCAGTCCCAAGGCTTTATGCACGTAGCTGTGTAACCGCAGACCCCACCAAGAGATCTGCGGTGGGTTGGTAGATGTGAGTTAACAGGCGAGGACCGATGATAAAAGCAAAAGCAGGCAAGCCAATGGAAGGGTCGCGCAGCCGGTCGCAGATCATCGTGCTGTTCATCGCGCTGATCATCTTCATCATGCTGTTGTTCGCCAATTTCGCGTACCTCAACACCCAGGCCACGTACGATAAACAGTACATCGGCCACGCAGGCGAATTGCGCGTGCTGTCCCAGCGCATAGCCAAGAATGCTACGGAAGCCGCTGCCGGCAAGGCTGCCGCGTTCAAGCTGCTCAGTGATGCGCGCAATGATTTTGCCCGGCGCTGGAGTTATCTGAAGCAAGGCGACCCCTCTACCGGCCTACCCCCTGCGCCGTCCGCCGTGCGCCCGGAAATGCGCGCAGTGCAAACGGACTGGGAGCGCCTGCTGAAAAATACCGACGCCATTCTCACCAGCGAACAGACCGTCCTGTCGCTGCACCAGGTCGCCGCGACCCTGGCCGAGACGGTGCCGCAACTGCAGGTCGAGTATGAAAAAGTTGTCGAGATTCTGCTGCAGCGGGGCGCTCCTGCCGCCCAGGTCGCAATGGCTCAACGGCAATCCTTGCTGGCCGAGCGAATCCTGGGGGCGGTGAATACCGTGTTGTCCGGGGACGAGAATTCGCAACAGGCTGCCGACGTCTTCGGGCGTGACGCGGCACGCTTCGGCCAGGTCCTGACGGGCATGTTGCAAGGGGATCCGGCGCTGAAGGTCAGCCAGGTCGAGGACCGCGATGCCCGGGCCCGCCTGGTCGAGATTTCCGAACTGTTCGAGTTCGTCTCGGGTTCCGTCGATGAAATTATCGAAACCTCGCCTGAACTGTTAAAGGTCCGGGAGTCAGCAACCAACATCTTCGGCCTGTCGCAAACGCTGCTGGACGAAGCCTCGCACCTGGCCAATGGTTTTGAAAACCTTGCCGGCGGCCGTCACACCGACACCATCGGCGGCTATGTCCTGGGCTTGCTGGCGCTGACATCGATCATCCTGATCGGCCTGGTGATGGTGCGCGAAACCAATCGGCAGCTGCGTGAGACCGCCGAAAAGAACGAACGCAACCAGACGGCGATCATGCGTCTGCTCGACGAGATTGAAGACTTGGCAGACGGTGACCTGACGGTGACGGCCTCGGTGACGGAAGATTTCACCGGCTCCATTGCCGACTCGATCAATTATTCCGTCGACCAGCTGCGCGACCTGGTGGCAACCATCAACCTGACCGCCGGCCAGGTCGCCGCCGCCGTGCAGGAAACCCAGGCCACCGCCATGCACCTGGCGCAAGCCTCCGAGCATCAGGCGCAGCAGATATCCGAAGCTTCCACGGCCATCAACGACATGGCCCAATCCATCGACCAGGTGTCGGCCAACGCGGCCGAGTCCTCGGCGGTGGCTGAGCGGTCGGTGGAAATCGCCAACAAAGGCAACGAGGTGGTGCACAACACCATCCACGGCATGGATAACATTCGCGAGCAGATCCAGGATACCGCCAAGCGAATCAAGCGCCTTGGTGAATCTTCCCAGGAAATCGGCGACATTGTCAGCCTGATCGACGATATTGCCGATCAGACCAACATTCTGGCCCTGAACGCTGCGATCCAGGCCTCGATGGCGGGTGACGCTGGTCGCGGTTTCGCCGTAGTAGCCGACGAAGTGCAGCGCCTGGCCGAGCGCTCATCCGCTGCGACCCGACAGATAGAAACCCTGGTGCGGGCAATTCAGACGGACACCAATGAAGCTGTGATTTCCATGGAGCAGACCACCACCGAAGTGGTGCGTGGCGCACGTCTGGCGCAGGATGCCGGGGTGGCGCTGGAGGAAATCGAAGGCGTATCCAAAGTGCTCGCGGCGCTGATCCAGAGTATTTCCAATGCCGCCCAGCAGCAGACGTCCTCGGCCGGACAGATCTCCCTGACGATGAACGTGATCCAGCAGATCACCTCGCAGACCTCCTCCGGCTCCACTGCAACCGCCGAAAGCATCGGTAACCTGGCGAAGATGGCCAGCCAGCTGAGGCGTTCGGTGTCCGGTTTCACCTTGCCCGCGGCGAGCGCGCAGGCTGCTGATAAAGTATAGGGCGTGGCAGGCGCAGGTTTTTTCCAGTGGAGTGGTTATGGGTGAGCGGCACGACTACGTGGCCCTCGAGTGGGTCAAGGGCGAGATTGCCGAAACGCTGAGGCAGGCGGCGCTCCATCTGGAGAGCATGGCGATGGACGAAGAGCAGACGCCCCTGGCGCTCGCTGAATGCCTGGCGTGCATCCACCAGGTTCATGGCAGTTTGCAGATGGTCGAATTCTACGGCGCGGCGCTGCTGGCCGAAGAAATGGAACACCTGACCCAGGCTTTGCAGCAGAACCGCGTGAGCCATCGTGAAGAAGCGATCCACCTGCTGGTGCAGGCGCTGGCGCAGTTGCCTGTGTACCTTGACCGGGTGCAAGGTGCGCGCCGGGACTTGCCGCTGGTGGTGTTGGCCCTGATCAATGATTTGCGCAGTGCCCGCGGCGAGGAGCTGTTGTCGGAAACCAGCCTGTTCAGCCCGCAACTGCCGGATTTGCCCCCGCTGGACGACGCAGCGCTGGCGCAGCTGGAGCCGCCAGAGTTGGCCAATGTGTTGCGCAAGTTGCGGCAGATGCTGCAGATGGCACTCGTTGGCTTGCTGCGCGAACAGGATGACGATATTCATCTGGGTTACCTGGCAAAGGTGTTCGCGCGACTCGAAAGTATCTCCGGTCAGGCGCCGCTCAGCCCCTTGTGGCAGGTGGCCTCGGCGCTGGTGGAAGGCATGCGTGGCGGTGCGATTGCCAACAGTCCGGCGCTGCGCAGCCTGTTCAAGGAAGCCGACACGGAACTCAAGCGCTTGCTCGAAGAAGGCATGCGCGGCATCAATCAACCGGCACCACCAGAGCTGCTCAAGAGTTTGCTGTTCTACATTGCCAAGGCCGAACACCCCACCGGGCGCATGCTGACCATGAAAGATCGCTACTCCCTAGAGGACGCGTTGCCTGACAGCGCAATGGTTGATGACGAGCGCGCGCGCCTGGGCGGTCCCGACCGCGATGCGATGCGTTCGGTGCTGGTGGCGCTGTGCGAAGAGCTGGTGCGGGTCAAGGAGCGCCTGGACCTGTTCGTGCGCAGTGACCGCCAACACATCGCCGATCTCGACAGCCTGCTGTCGCCCCTGCGGCAAATCGCCGACACCCTGGCGGTGCTGGGTTTTGGCCAGCCGCGCAAGGTGATCATCGATCAGTTGGCGGTGGTCCTGAGCCTGGCCCAAGGCCAGCGTGAGCCCACGGACGCCATCCTAATGGACGTCGCGGGCGCCTTGCTCTACGTTGAAGCGAACCTGGCCGGCATGGTCGGCAACCTGGAACCGGAAAGCCATGAAGACAGCCGCTTGCCGACCACCGACCTGACACAGATTCACCAGATCGTCATCCGCGAAGCGCGCATCTGCCTGCAACAGGCCAAGGACATGATCGTCGACTACATCGACGCCGACTGGGACCGCCAACACCTGCAGCCCTTGCCTGCCTTGTTGACGCAGATCCGCGGCGCACTGGCGATGATCCCGTTGAGTCGCGCTGCCAGCCTGGTCGAAGCGTGCAACCAGTTCATCCGTGAACACCTGCTGCTGGATCCTGGCCAGCCGGGATGGCAGGAGCTCGACAGCCTGGCCGACGTGGTGACCAGCATCGAGTATTACCTGGAGCGCCTCAGCGACGACCCTGAGGCGGCCGGGGAACAGGTGCTCGACGTCGCCGAGAAAGGACTCGCCGCACTGGGTTTTTCCCCCCGCGCCCGGCATGCCCCGGAACTCGAAGAAGTGCCGGAGCCGACTGAAGCGCACCTCATGCAGGAGTTGCAGGCGTACGGTGCTCCTGAGTTGGTGCAGACCCTCGCGGACGTGCTCGCCAATCCTGTGTCTGCGGTAAATCCCCCGGCGCTGCATACCCCGGGTAGCCTGCTACCGCCGCCCGCGGGCGAAGAGCCGGTGGACGATGAACTGCGTGAAGTGTTCCTGGAAGAAACTGACGAAGTACTGCAAGTCCTTCGTGAATACTTGCCCCGCTGGACTGCCGACCCGCAGAACACTTCGGCCCTGAGTGAGCTGCGCCGGGCCTTCCACACGCTCAAAGGCAGCGGCCGGATGGTTCGGGCGCTGATTCTGGGCGAGCTGGCGTGGGCGGTGGAAAACCTGCTCAATCGAGTGCTCGAACACAGCGTAAAGCCGGGCGCTGGCGTGCAGCAACTGCTGGCTGATGTGCTGCAGCTGTTGCCGGAGCTGGTCGCGGAATTTGCCCGCAATGCCCAGCGCCAGCGCAATGATGTCGACCAGGTGGCGGCCCGTGCGCATGCCTTGGCCAAGGGCGAGCAACCGTCGGTGGATGAGGATGCAGAGGACGTCGCGGCACTCGATCCGCTGCTGCTGGAAATTTTCCGCAACGAAGCCGAAACCCATCTGGCCAGCGTCAATCGCTTCCTCGACCAGGCCGCCGAGCATGTGCCCTTGCAGGCCAGTGACGAGTTGCAGCGCGCCTTGCATACGCTCAAGGGCAGCGCCTCAATGGCCGGCGTGGTGCCGATCGCCGAACTGGCCGCGCCGCTGGATCAACTTGCCCGCGAGTACAAGGCGCACCTGCTCGCACTGGACCTGGAGGAAGTGGAACTGTTAATGGAGGCCGAAGGGCTGTTCCGGCTAGGCCTGCGTCAGCTAAAGACGGATCCGCTGGCCGAGATAACGGGCGCGCAGCATCTGATCGAGCGAACCCATGCACTGCTGGCCATGCGCCTGCAAACCCTGATGAGCGCACCCCAGAGTCGGCCACGTATCAAGCGCGACCCGCAATTGATCAACAATTTTCTGGCCCGGGGCATGGACATCCTGCTGGACGCCGAGAGCTTGCTGCAACGCTGGCAGCAACACCCCGGTGAACGCCAGGAACTCAGCGCGCTGCTGGACGAATTGACGACCTTGGGTGAAGGCGCGCACCTGGCTGATCTGCATCCGGTGGATGAGCTGTGTGAAGCCTTGCTCGATCTGTACGGTGCGGTGGAGGAAAGCAGCCTGGCGGTCAGCCCGGCGTTTTTCCATGAAGCGCAAAGTGCCCATGAAGCGCTGATCAACATGCTCGACGAGCTGGCAGCCGGCCAGGAAGTCAGCCCGCAACCGGCGCGTGTGCGAGCCTTGCGCGATTTGCTGGATGAAAGCCTGGACCCGTCGGCCACCGGCCTGATCCGCAGCGACGGCAGCCGCGCCCTGAGCATTCGCGAGCTGGGTAGCGCCACTGCCGAACTGGCGCAGGCAGAACCAGACGACGCTATCGTGTCGATCTTCCTGGAAGAGGCTGTGGATATCCTCGAAAGCTCGGGCCAGGCCCTGCAACGCTGGTTGAGCGACCCGGAAAACGCCGCACCGCTGCTGTCGTTGCAACGTGACCTGCACACGCTCAAGGGCGGGGCGCGGATGGCCGAGGTCGAGTCCGTGGGTGATCTGGCCCATGAACTGGAAGGGCTGTACGAAGGCCTGGTGGATCGCCGTTATCAGCACACCGATGCTTTGGCGCAGCTGTTGCTGCGCAGCCATGATCGCCTCGGGCAGATGCTTGAGCAGTTGCAGGACCAGCATCCCCTGGATGAGCCAGATGAACTGATCGAGGCCATCCGCGAGTTTCGCCAGAACAACCTCGGCAGCGCTGAAGTGGCTGGACCGCTGCCGGTCAGCGATCACCCAGGTCATGATCCGGAGCTACTGGAAATCTTCCTGGAGGAAGGTTTCGACATCATCGAAAACTCCGGGGCGGCGCTGGTGCGCTGGCAGGCCGACCCGGCGAATCGCCAGGAAGTGGAAAACCTGCTGCGTGATCTGCACACCCTCAAGGGTGGCGCGCGCATGGTCGAAATCGCACCGATCGGTGACCTGGCCCACGAGCTGGAATTCCTCTATGAAGGTTTGTCGGCAGGCTTACTGCATCCGACCCATGCCTTGTTCGCGCTGTTGCAGAGCAGCCATGACCGACTGGCACAAATGCTCGACGCGGCGCGCGCCGGTCAACCCATGCCGCCTGCCGATCAGTTGATCGACTCGATCCGCAATTTCAGTCACCCGGTGTTGCCGGCAGATCCTGTCACGGCACCTGCGGTGATCAGGCCCGAACCTCCTGCACCGCAGCCTGACGCCGGCGCCGACATGGTCAAGGTCTCGGCAGAGTTGCTGGATGATTTGGTCAACCTGGCCGGTGAAACCTCGATTTTCCGCGGGCGCATCGAACAGCAGGTCAGCGATGCACGGGTGGCCCTGAGCGAAATGGAAACCACCATCGAGCGCATGCGCGACCAGTTGCGGCGCCTCGATACGGAAACCCAGGGGCGGATCCTCAGCCGCCAGCAGGTGGAAGCCGAACGTCTGGGGTACGAGGAATTCGATCCGCTGGAAATGGACCGTCATTCGCAGCTGCAACAGCTGTCGCGTGCGCTGTTCGAGTCCGCGTCCGACCTGCTTGACCTCAAGGAAACCCTCGACCGGCGCAATCAGGACGCCGAAAACCTGCTGCAACAACAGGGGCGCATCAATACCGAGTTGCAGGAAGGCCTGATGCGTACACGCATGGTGCCGTTCGAACGGATGCTGCCGCGCCTCAAGCGTATCGTCCGTCAGGTTTCCGGCGAACTGGGCAAGGATGTGCAATTCATCGTCGGCAACGCCGAAGGCGAGATGGACCGTAACGTCCTTGAGCGCATGGCCGCGCCGTTGGAGCACATGCTGCGCAACGCCGTGGACCACGGCCTGGAATCCTCCGAGGTGCGTATCGCTGCGGGCAAGCCCGCTCAGGGAACGATCACCCTGGACTTGTCGCGCGAGGGTGGGGACATCATTTTCGATATCCGCGATGACGGCGCCGGCGTGCCCCTGGACGCGGTACGCCGCAAGGCGATCAAGCGTGGCCTGCTGGCGCCTGACAGCGATATCAGCGACCGCGACGTGCTGCAATTCATCCTGCAACCGGGATTTTCGACGGCGGAAAAAATCACCCAGATTTCCGGGCGGGGCGTGGGTATGGACGTGGTCCACGAAGAGGTGCGGCAGCTGGGCGGGACCATGAGTATTGACTCGGTGCCCGGGCAGGGCGTGCATTTTCGCATCCGCCTGCCGTTCACCGTGTCGGTCAACCGGGCGCTGATGGTGCAATGCGCGGAAGACCAGTATGCGATCCCGCTCAACACCATCGACGGCATCGTTCGTGTCTTGCCCAATGAACTTGAAGGCCACTATCGCCTGGATCCGCCCACCTACAAGTATGCCGGGCAGCACTATGAGTTGTGTTACCTCGGCGAACTGCTGAAAACCAGCAGCCGCCCGAAGCTGCTGGGTCAAAACCTGCCACTGCCGGTGTTGCTGGTGCAGTGCAACGAACGCCACATCGCCGTGCAAGTCGACGCCATGGCCGGCACTCGCGAGATCGTGGTCAAGAGCCTCGGCCCGCAGTTCGCTGCCGTGCAAGGTTTGTCCGGAGCAACGATCCTGGGGGATGGCCGGGTGGTGCTGATTCTCGACCTGCTGGCGCCGATCCGCGCCATGCAGACCCGCTTGCCGCGTCAGGCCCTGATGCAAGACGCCGAGCCAGAGTCGCACAAACCCCTGCTGGTGCTGGTGGTTGATGATTCGGTCACGGTGCGCAAGGTCACCAGTCGTTTGCTGGAACGTCACGGCATGAACGTACTGACCGCCAAGGATGGAGTCGACGCCATGTTGCTGCTGGAAGAGCACCTGCCCGACCTGATGCTGCTGGACATCGAAATGCCGCGCATGGATGGCTTCGAAGTGGCCACCCAGGTGCGCGCGGACGAGCGTACGCAGCATCTGCCGATCATCATGATCACCTCGCGCACCGGACAGAAACACCGCGACCGCGCCATGGCCATTGGCGTCAACGATTACCTTGGCAAGCCGTATCAGGAATCGGTATTGCTCGAAAGCATCGCCTTCTGGAGCAAACCCCATGCTTGAACATCGCACCAGCAACCTCACCGGGCTGCTGTTGCCCCTGGCCGATCGCCACCTGATTCTGCCCAATGTGGCGGTCGCCGAATTGATCGACTACCAGCCGGGCACGTTCGACCTGGACACGCCGCCCTGGTACCTGGGGCGGGTAGGGTGGCGGGACCGGCAGATTCCAATGCTCAGTTTCGAGTCGGCCTGTGGTCAGAAAATCGTCATGGGCGAGCGGGTGCGGATCGTGATCCTCAATGCCCTGGGTGGGCGCCCGGAACTGAAGTTCATCGCACTGCTGGTGCAGGGCATTCCACGGTCCTGCAAGCTCGACAGCCAGTTGAGCTATGTCGATGTGCCCTTGTGCACGCTGGAGCAAGCCGCGGTGCAGGTGGGCGATCAAGTGGCCAAGGTCCCTGACTTGCTGGCGCTGGAAGGTTTGCTGGTGGAGGCGGGGCTGGTCTGACGGGGTTCTGAAAGCATTGTGGGAAGGCTCCTGGGAGGTCGCCGAACGCTCCTGCAACCAGGTGTAGTAATGCCGCCAGCGGATTTTTAATGCGGATGATGCGGTCTGAAGCGTTGCGTTTTCAGGCTTCAAGCCGGAGCCTTGCGCACTGTCGTAATGGGTTTTGAGGTAGGCAATACATGTATCACGGGGAAAAACTCAACGCCTGGACGCATCTGGTGGGGGCGGTGGCGGCCTTTGTCGGCGTGGTATGGATGCTGGTGATTGCCAGCATGGACGGCAGTCCGTGGAAAATTGTCAGTGTGGCGATCTATGGTTTCACCTTGCTGGTGCTGTACAGCGCCTCGACCGTTTACCACAGCGTGCGGGGACGCAAGAAAGCGATTATGCAGAAGGTCGATCACTTTTCGATCTATCTGTTGATCGCCGGCAGCTACACGCCGTTTTGCCTGGTCACGCTACGCGGTCCCTGGGGCTGGACCTTGTTCGGGATCGTCTGGGGGTTGGCGCTGATTGGCATCCTGCAGGAGATCAAACCGCGGTCGGAAGCGCGGGTGCTGTCGATCGTGATTTACGCGGTGATGGGCTGGATCGTGCTGGTGGCGGTCAAGCCATTGTTAGCCGCGCTGGGTTCGACAGGGTTTGCCTGGCTGGCATCGGGCGGGGTGTTGTACACCGTGGGGATCGTCTTTTTTGCGCTGGACCACCGACTGCGGCATGCGCATGGGATCTGGCATTTGTTTGTGATCGCGGGAAGCTTGCTGCACTTTGTGGCGATTTTCTTTTACGTGCTTTGAACAACGGATCAACAGATCTCAGAAGCTCCTACAGGGAAATATGATCTCCTGTAGGAGCTGCCGCAGGCTGCGATCTTTTGATCTAGAAATCCCCCCAAAGCTGCTGAGCCACCGCCAGCGCCACAACCGGCGCCGTCTCGGTCCGCAACACACGCGGGCCAAGCCGTGCCGCATGAAAGCCCTCGCCCTTGGCCTGATCAACCTCGGCATCCGACAGCCCGCCTTCTGGCCCGATCAGAAACGCCAGCGTGGCGGGCTTGGCGTGGCTCAGCAACGGCTCGGCCACTGGATGCAGCACCAGCTTCAGCTGCGCTTGAGTCTGCTTGAGCCAATCAGCCAATAACTGCGGCGGATGAACCACCGGGACCCTCGACCGTCCGCATTGCTCACAGGCACTGATTGCCACCTGGCGCCAGTGCATCAGGCGTTTGTCGGCACGTTCGTCCTTGAGGCGCACTTCACAACGGTCGCTGAAGATCGGGGTGATCTCGCTCACGCCCAGTTCAGTGGCTTTCTGGATCGCCCAGTCCATACGCTCGCCACGGGACAAACCCTGGCCGAGGTGGATCTGCAAGGGGGATTCGACCTGCCCGGCGAAACTCTCATCGATCTGCACCACCACGCGCTTCTTGCCGACCTCCACCAGTCGGGCGCGGAACTCCTGTCCCGAGCCGTCGAACAGCTGCAACGCATCACCTTCGGCCATGCGCAGCACGCGGCTGATGTAGTGCGCCTGTGCCTCGGGCAGCTCGTGCTCACCGGTGCTCAGGGGGGCGTCGATAAAGAAGCGGGACAGTCTCATGCGGGTTCTCTGGAAAGGGAGTGAATCATAAAAGGTGGTGCCTTCTGTGGGAGCGAGCCTGCTCGCGATTCGGTCTCGCATTCGCGATGAGTGCTGGCTGGCCGATTGCTATCGCGAGCAGGCTCGCTCCCACAGTGCTTTCATTTTCCGGCCAATCAACCCGGATCGCGGAATCCCGGGTGAAAGTTTTCCGGCACCGACACACTGACGCTGTCGCGCGTTGCAATGTCGATCCCTTCGCTGGCCACTTCAGCCAGAAAGTCTATCTGATCAGGCGTGATCACGTACGGCGGCAGGAAGTACACCACGCTGCCCAGGGGCCGCAGCAGGGCCCCGCGTTCCAGCGCATGCTGGAACACTTTCAGGCCGCGTCGCTCCTGCCACGGATAGGCTTCTTTGGTGGCCTTGTCCTTGACCATCTCGATCGCCAGCACCATGCCGGTCTGGCGCACTTCCGAGACGTTCGGATGGTCGGCCAGGTGCGCGGTGGAGGAGGCCATGCGTTGGGCCAGGGCCTTGTTGTTCTCGATGACGTTGTCTTCTTCGAAAATATCCAGGGTGGCCAGCGCCGCCGCACAGGCCAGCGGGTTGCCGGTGTAGCTGTGGGAGTGCAGAAAGGCGCGCAGGGTCGGGTAGTCGTCGTAGAAGGCGCTGTAGACATCGTCGGTGGTGACGCAGGCGGCCAGCGGCAGATAGCCGCCGGTCAGGGCCTTGGACAGGCACAGGAAGTCCGGGCGGATGCCCGCCTGTTCGCAGGCGAACATCGTCCCGGTACGGCCGAAACCGACGGCGATTTCGTCGTGGATCAGGTGCACGCCATAGCGATCACAGGCCTCACGCAACAGCTTGAGATATACCGGGTGGTACATGCGCATGCCACCGGCGCCCTGGATCAGTGGCTCGACAATCACGGCTGCAACCGTGTCGTGGTGTTCGGCCAGGGTCTGTTCCATGGCCGCGAACATGTTGCGCGAATGCGCCTCCCAGCTCATGCCTTCAGGGCGCAGGTAACAATCCGGGCTTGGCACCTTGATGGTGTCGAGCAGCAGCGCCTTGTAGGTTTCGGTGAACAGCGGCACATCGCCCACCGACATCGCTGCCATCGTTTCGCCGTGGTAGCTGTTGGTGAGGGTGACAAAGCGCTTTTTGTCCGGCTGACCGCGGTTGAGCCAGTAGTGAAAGCTCATTTTCAGCGCGACTTCGATGCAGGACGAACCGTTATCGGCGTAGAAACACCGGGTCAGGCCTTCCGGCGTCATCTGCACCAGGCGCTCGGACAACTCGATCACGGGCTGGTGGCTGAAACCGGCGAGGATCACGTGTTCGAGCTGGTCGACCTGATCCTTGATGCGCTGGTTGATGCGCGGGTTGGCGTGGCCAAACACGTTGACCCACCAGGAGCTGACGGCGTCGAGGTAACGTTTGCCTTCGAAGTCTTCAAGCCACACGCCTTCCCCGCGCTTGATCGGAATCAGCGGCAGCTGTTCGTGGTCTTTCATCTGGGTGCAGGGATGCCACAGCACCGCGAGATCGCGTTGCATCCACTGATTATTCAGGCCCATATTCAGTCTCCTCGAGGCAGTCCGTGACAAACGCGGACACGCAATCGCGCAAGCCTATGCAATGACTCGCCCTGGAACAACCCATTGGGGCAATTGAGCTACATTGAATGGGGCGATAGACGTCGCTGGCGGCCATTTGATGGCTGACGTATTCTTCGCCATTCCTTGAGTCGTCTGACTCGCAAAACTGATTTTTCCTCGTGTATTTCCGGAGTTCGCTGAATGTCTGCTGGTTGGCTGCGCGCCTGTGCGCTGGTGATGTTGGGCCTGTTCAGCGTGTCTGCGCTGGCCAAGGATAAAACAGCGATCGTGATCGGCGGCGGGCTTTCCGGCCTGACGGCGGCTTACGAGCTGCAGAACAAAGGCTGGCAGGTCACCCTGCTGGAAGCCAAGCCGAGCCTGGGTGGTCGCTCCGGCATGGCCACCAGTGAGTGGATTGGCAACGATAAGACCCAGCCGGTACTGAACAAGTACGTGTCGACGTTCAAGCTTGGCACCACGCCGGCCCCGGAGTTCGTGCGCACCCCGAGCTACCTGATCGATGGCGTGTATTACAGCGCTGCCGACCTGGCGATCAAGGACCCGACCACTGCCGAAGCGCTCAAACGCTACGAGAAGACCGTCGACGACCTGGCCCGCTCGATCGAGGACCCGCAGAACCCGGCCGCGAACAACACGCTGCACGCCCTCGACCAGATCAACGTCTCCAACTGGCTCGACCGCCTGACACTGCCTGCCACGGCCCGTCAGCTGATCAACCAGCAAATCCGTACCCGCTACGACGAGCCGTCGCGCCTGTCACTGCTGTACTTCGCGCAGCAGAGCCGCGTTTACCTGGGCGTTTCCGACCGTGACTTGCGCGCGTCGCGCCTGATCGGTGGCAGTCCGGTGCTGGCACAGGCATTTGTCAAGCAACTGAAGACCATCAAGACCAGCTCCCCGGTCTCGTCCATTGTCCAGGACAAGGATGGCGTGACCGTCAAGGTCGGCAGCGTTGGCTATCAGGCTGAATACGTCGTGGTGGCTGTGCCATTGCGCGCACTGAACAAGATCCAGCTGACCCCCGCTCTGGATGCCCAGCACCTGGGCGCGATCAAGGGCACCAACTACGGCTGGCGCGACCAGATCATGCTGAAGTTCAAGACGCCTGTGTGGGAAAGCAAGGCGCGCATGTCCGGCGAGATCTACAGCAACACTGGCCTTGGCATGTTGTGGGTCGAGCCGGCGTTGAAGGGTGGCGCCAATGTGGTGATCAACCTGTCCGGCGACAACGCCCGCGTGATGCAGGCCTTCGGCGACAAGCAGATGGCCGATCAGGTGCTGATTCGCCTGCACGCTTTTTATCCCCAGGCCCGCGGCTCGTTCACCGGTTATGAAATCCGCCGCTACAGCACCGACCCTTCCATGGGTGGTGCTTACCTGGCCTTTGGTCCTGGCCAGATCAGCAAGTACTGGCGCCTGTGGGAGCGCCCGTTGCAGCGTGTAGCGTTCGCTGGCGAACACACCGACACCTTGTACCCGGGCACGCTGGAAGGCGCATTGCGCACCGGTCAGCGCGCGGCCAGCCAGGTTGAAGACCTGGCGGCAGGCAAGTCGTTTGAGCCAGTGAAGGTTGTGCCAGTGGCGGCTGCTGCGGCGGCAGGCGCGGTTGCGGCGAAGAAGGGCAATTTCTTCACCAACCTGTTTGGTGGTTCGGATGATGAGAAAAAGCCGGAACCTGCTAAGGCGCCAGCCCCCGCCGCTCCGGTTGCCCCAACCCCGGCGCCGGTACCAGCACCTGCGCCGGCTCCGGTTGAAGCGCCCAAGCCTGCGGCACCGGTGAAAGCCGAGCCTGCAAAGAAAGCACCGGTGAAAAAGCCGGCAGCCAAGACCGAGGCCAAAAAAGCCCCGGCCAAAGCCCCGGCAAAAAAGGCTGAACCGGCCAGGAAGCCAGCGGCTAAACCGGCAGCAACCACTGAGACCAAGGCTCAGTAAAATTTGCTGTTGAACAGAAGCGCGGCTCAATGGCCGCGCTTTTTTTTTGCCCGCACTATCGCCTTCGCGGGCAAGCCCGCTCCCACAGGGTTTTGTGTCGTACGTGATTTCTCGGTTTACGCATTTACTGTGGGAGCGGGCTTGCCCGCGAAAGCGTCCTCACGATTACCACTTAATTTCCGGTCTGCCACTAACATCCCGCCACGCTTTGGCCTTTAATCTTTCCTTAACTAACTCGTCTCACACTCTTGATCGTATTTCTCGATATTTCAAAGCAAAATTTTCCGCTTTAATTCGATAGATAAGTCGATAGTCTTGGTCGCAGTTCTCACAGGATTTGGGCAATGCAGCTACGTAACTCTTCTTCGCGCTATGGTTGGATCAGCGTTTTCTTGCACTGGAGTGTGGCACTGGCAGTCTTTGGATTGTTTGCGCTGGGCTTGTGGATGATCGACCTGGACTACTACAGCACCTGGCGCAAAGACGCGCCGGAGCTGCACAAGAGCATTGGCCTGGTGCTGTTCGCCGTGATGTTGCTGCGGGTGCTTTGGCGTTTCGTCAGCCCACCGCCGCCTACCCTGGAAAGCTACAGCCGCATGACGCGCCTTGGCGCCAGGTTTGGCCACTCGTTCCTGTACCTTGGTTTGTTCGCTGTGATGATTGCCGGTTACCTGATTTCCACCGCAGACGGTGTCGGGATTCCGGTGTTTGGCTTGTTTGAAGTGCCTGCACTGGTCTCCGGGCTACCGGACCAGGCAGATACCGCCGGTTTGATTCATTTCTACCTGGCATGGGCGCTGGTCATTTTTTCCGGCCTTCATGCGTTGGCAGCATTGAAGCACCACTTTATCGATCGTGATGCGACCCTAAAGCGAATGCTCGGCCGCAAAGCCTGATGTTCAACCTTGACTCCAAAGGAATAGAAAGCATGTTGAAAAAGACTCTCGCCGCTCTGGCAATCGGTTCCGCGCTGCTGTCCGCCAACGTAATGGCGGCAGACTACACCGTGGACAAGGAAGGCCAGCACGCCTTCGTCGACTTCAAGATCAGCCACCTGGGCTATAGCTTCATCACAGGTACCTTCAAGGACATCGACGGCAAGTTCAGCTTCGATGCGGCCAAGCCTGAAGACAGCAAGATCGAGTTCAATGTGAACACCGCCAGCGTATTCACCAACCACGCTGAACGTGACAAGCACATCGCCAGCGCCGACTTCCTGAACGCCAGCAAATTCGGCAAAGCGACCTTTGTTTCCACCAGCGTCAAATCCACCGGCAAAAACGCTGCTGGTCAGGAAACTGCTGATGTTGCGGGCGACCTGACTCTGGCTGGCGTGACCAAGCCAATCGTGGTCAAGGCCACTTTCCTGGGTGAAGGCAAGGACCCATGGGGCGGCTACCGTGCCGGCTTCGAAGGCACCACCAGCATCAAGCGTTCCGATTTCGGCAAGCAGAAAGACCTGGGTCCGAAGTCCGATGCAGTCGAGCTGTACATTTCGTTTGAAGGTGTGAAAGCGAAATAACATTCGCCGCTGACACAAAAAACGCCCCCGATCTCGCGATCCGGGGCGTTTTTATTGCCTGGCGCAATCCATACAGGTGGTGAAATCCATTGTGGGAGCGGGCTTGCCCGCTCCCACAGGGTTTGCGTTAGCCAGAAAAAATGCCCCGGATCTCACGATCCGGGGCATTTTTTATTGCAGCGTCAACTCAGCGATTACGAGTCAGCAGCGCTGGCTTTTCGCCGCGAGGACGGCCTGGCAATTGATCAAGCTGTTCAGGTGTCGGGAAACGATCGGTTTTCGACTCCTTGTGAATGATCTTCGGTGCCGGGCCGCGCGGGTTCTGCACCGCTGGTTCCGAGCGAGGCTGATCGTCACGCGCCGGACGGCGATTGCGACCTTCTTCGCGACGGGCTTGACCGTCACGTGGAGCACCGCTGCGTGGGCCACTGCGCTTGGCCGGCGGAGTGCCAGTGGTGGCGCCGTCGCTGCTGCGCGGACCGCTCTGGCGACCCTGTGGCTTACCGCCGTTGCGCGGTGCACCGGCACCTGCGCCGGCGGCCGCACCCGGTGCCGGAGCACCTGGACGACGGCCACGGCCCTGAGCCGGCTTGGCTTGCGGCACGTAGTCGACGCGATTACCGAAGTTATCGATGTCGTCGTCCAGGAACTCGTCCGGTGCGCGATCAGCGGAAGCACGAGGTGCCGGGCGCTGTTGCTCGCGAGCTGGCGTGCCTTCACGTGGCTTGTGCTCACGGGCCGGGCGATCGCCACGGCCAGTGGCTGCAGGTTTTTCCTTGCCGCCCTTGTCCTTGCCTTTGTCTTTACGGCCGCCGCCACCGCCGCCGCCGTTTGGACCGTCGCCGCGCGGGCCACGTGGGTTGCGTGGGTTGCGCACATCCGGACGCTCGCGCACTTCAGGCTTCTCGGCCTCTACAGCGCTGGAGTCGAAGCCCATCAGGTCGCCGTCGGCGATTTTCTGCTTGGTCATGCGCTCGATGCTTTTGAGCAGCTTTTCTTCGTCCGGAGCCACCAGCGAAATGGCCTCGCCCGAACGACCGGCACGGCCAGTACGGCCGATACGGTGAACGTAATCCTCGTCGACATTCGGCAATTCGAAGTTGACCACGTGTGGCAACTGGTCGATGTCGAGGCCGCGAGCCGCGATGTCGGTGGCAACCAGGATGCGCACTTCACCGGCCTTGAAATCTGCCAGGGCTTTGGTGCGGGCGTTCTGGCTCTTGTTGCCGTGGATGGCGACGGCGCTGAGGCCGTGCTTGTCCAGGTACTCGGCCAGGCGGTTGGCGCCGTGCTTGGTGCGGGTGAAGACCAGGACCTGTTCCCAGGCGCCTGCGGTGATCAGGTGCGCCAGCAGCGAACGCTTGTGGTTGGCTGGCAGACGGAACACGCGTTGCTCGATGCGCTCGACCGTAGTGTTCGGCGGAGTAACTTCGATGCGTTCCGGGTTGTGCAGCAGCTTGCCGGCGAGATCGGTGATGTCCTTGGAGAAGGTCGCCGAGAACAGCAGGTTCTGACGTTTGCTTGGCAGGCGAGCCAGCACCTTCTTCACGTCATGCACAAAGCCCATGTCGAGCATGCGGTCGGCTTCGTCCAGCACGAGGATTTCCACGTGGGACAAATCGACGCTACCTTGGCCGGCGAGGTCGAGCAGGCGGCCAGGGCAGGCCACCAGCACATCAACGCCACGGGACATGGCCTGAACCTGTGGGTTCATGCCGACGCCGCCGAAAATGCAGGCGCTGACAAACTTCAGGTCACGGGCATAGACCTTGAAGCTCTCATGGACCTGGGCCGCGAGTTCACGAGTAGGGGTCAGGACCAGCACGCGCGGTTGGCGCGGGCCGTGACGCTGGGATTTGTCCGGGTGACCGTTAGGGAACAACCGCTCCAGAATCGGAAGGGCGAAGCCACCGGTTTTACCAGTACCTGTCTGCGCCGCAACCATGAGGTCGCGACCTTGCAACACGGCGGGAATGGCCCGCTGTTGCACCGGAGTAGGCTCGGTATAGCCCGCCGCCTCGATGGCGCGGACTAAAGCCTCGGAGAGACCGAGGGAAGCAAAGGACATGAGTAATCCTGTTTTAGTTAGGGCTTGGCCCAATGGGAGTCTTGCCTGGCGCGAATGGCGTTTAAGAAGAACGCAATCCCGTCCGGTCCTGCTGGGTCTGAAAAGCTCGTCTGGAGCGCTCGCGCGGGCTGAAAAGCTGCGCTGTAGCGGGGTCGAGATGCCTTGAACAAGTCCGAGCGTCCGGGCGTGAGCCTGGCGGGAAGGCCGGAGTATAACAGAGCAATCACTGCGCGCCGCTTTCCTGCTGCTCAACGGTTTTGCCGCGTACGGTAGTGAGGCCGTTTGCGGGTGCTTCGACGGCAGATCCCGCGCCATATCGGGCACTCAGCTCGGCATAGGCAGGCTCGCGCTTGAAGCGCTTGAGCTCGGCGCCGAACCGCTGCACCAGCAAGTCCATGCCGGCACTGCGACGCACCGCGAGGAATTGGCTTTGTTCACTGATGATAAGCGGATTTTCAGTGATCTTGTCGCGAATGCCCAATTCATCCAGGAGGTGCTGGCCCACTCGGCGGTCGGTGATCAACAGGTCGATGCGCCCGCGCAGCAGTTTCCCGAAGTTTGCTTCATGGCTGGGTGCGGGCTCTCTGGTAAACAGCGTCGATTGGCTGAAGTCCGTGCTGTACAGGTAGCCCGGCGAGGTGCCGATGGTCAGGCCGCGCAGGGCGTCGAGGGAGGTGAACGGGTGCGGGCGGTCATTGGCGTAGAACATCACGAACTGTACTTGCGACAAGGGTTCGCTGGGGTAGAGCAGGGTGGCGTCGCGTTCGTCGCTGTGAAAAATGTCCAGCG
The DNA here is from genome assembly GCF_022496665.1 of Pseudomonas sp. TMW22090. Taxonomy (NCBI): domain Bacteria; kingdom Pseudomonadati; phylum Pseudomonadota; class Gammaproteobacteria; order Pseudomonadales; family Pseudomonadaceae; genus Pseudomonas; species Pseudomonas sp. TMW22090. The sequence goes on along the minus strand of NZ_SCFH01000003.1, from coordinate 201,379 downwards.
CACCATCGGCCTGGCCTTGTTCGAGCATCGACAGACAGCGCTTCCAGGGCAGGAACTGCCACTGCACTTCAATGCCCAGGCGCTTGAAGACGATGGCGGTGGTTTCATAGTCCAGCCCCAGCGCCTTGCCGTTCTCTTCATAGACGTAAGGTGCCCAGGGCTCGGTGACAATGCGCAGTTTCTCGCCCCGGGCTGTAAAGCTCAGGCACGTGAATAAAATCACCGTCAGTAACTGTGAGATCAAAGGCATGGCCTGAGATTACGACGAGAAACCGCAAAGAGCCAGAAACTGCATGGAGAAGCTCTATCTCCGTGGATTAGCGCACAAAAAAAGGGCGCTAAAAGCAAAAGATCGCAGCCTTCGGCAGCTCGTACACCGGGTGTGTTTATTCCCGGTAGGAACTGCCGAAGGCTGCGATCTTTTGATCTTGCTCTTTGCTTAGCGCGGCAACTTCAAATTGTTCCACACCGCCAGACTCGGCTCGGCCTGGTTCAACGTGTAGAAGTGCAACCCTGGCGCGCCGCCCTGCAGCAGACGCTCGCACATCTCGGTGATGACTTGCTCACCGAAGCCCTGAATGCTGCGGGTGTCGTCACCGTAGGCTTCCAGTTGCTTGCGGATCCAGCGCGGAATTTCCGCACCGCAGGCATCAGAGAAGCGTGCCAGCTTGCTGTAGTTGGTGATTGGCATGATGCCCGGCACGATCGGGATGTTAACGCCCAGTGCCCGCACCCGCTCGACGAAGTAGAAGTAGCTGTCGGCGTTGAAGAAGTACTGAGTGATCGCGCTATCGGCGCCAGCATTGGCTTTGCGCACGAAGTTGGCGAGATCGTCTTCGAAATTGCGCGCTTGCGGGTGCATTTCCGGGTAAGCGGCGACTTCGATGTGGAAATGATCGCCGGTCTCTTCACGAATGAATTCCACCAGATCATTGGCGTGACGCAATTCGCCGCTGGCCATGCCCATTCCCGAGGGAAGGTCGCCGCGCAAGGCGACGATACGGGTAATGCCAGCCGCTTTGTACTGAGTCAGCAGGCCGCGCAGATCGTCCTTGCTATCACCCACGCAGGACAAATGCGGGGCGGCGGGGACTTTGACTTCGCTTTCGAGCTGCAACACGGTGTTGATCGTGCGATCACGGGTCGAACCACCTGCGCCGTAAGTGCAGGAGAAGAAATCGGGGTTGTACGCAGCCAGCTGGCGGGCAGTGGCGAGCAGCTTTTCATGCCCAGCGTCGGTCTTCGTAGGGAAGAACTCGAAGCTGTAGCGACGGTCTTGGGACATGGTCATATCCTTGGAAACGCGTAAGCCTGGAAGGCACCGTGCACCCTGTGGGAGCAAAGCTTGCTCGCGATTGAGACGCTGCGGTCTTCAGTGAGACCATGGCGACGCCATCGCGAGCAAGCTTTGCTCCCACAGATCTGCATTAATCCGCTCCCCATGGGGGAGCGGAGCAGGACCGATCAGTAGCGGTAAGCGTGCGGCTTGAACGGACCTTCAACAGTCACGCCGATGTAGTCAGCCTGCTGCTTGGTCAGTTGCGTCACAACACCACCAAAGCCGCGAACCATTTCCAGGGCCACTTCTTCGTCGAGTTTCTTGGGCAGTACTTCAACGGTCAGACGCTCGGCTTTCTGGGCTGGCGACAGGTCGGCGTATTTCTGGCCAAACAGGAAGATCTGTGCCAGAACCTGGTTGGCGAACGAACCGTCCATGATGCGGCTTGGGTGACCTGTGGCGTTGCCCAGGTTAACCAGACGGCCTTCAGCCAGCAGGATCAGGTAGTCATCGTTCTGGGCATCGAATGCGCCAGGACCGGTACGGTGGATCTTGTGCACCTGTGGCTTCACTTCTTCCCATGCCCAGTTCTTGCGCATGAAAGCAGTGTCGATCTCGTTGTCGAAGTGGCCGATGTTGCAGACAACAGCGCGCTTCTTCAGGGCTTTGAGCATGTTCGAGTCGCAGACATTGACGTTGCCGGTGGTGGTCACGATCAGGTCGATCTTGCCCAGCAGTGCTTTGTCGATGCTCTCTTCAGTACCGTCGTTGATACCGTCGATGAATGGCGAAACCAGTTCGAAACCATCCATGCAGGCTTGCATGGCGCAGATCGGATCGACTTCGGAAACCTTGACGATCATGCCTTCCTGACGCAGGGACTGGGCCGAACCCTTGCCCACGTCGCCGTAGCCGATAACCAGTGCTTGCTTGCCCGACAGCAGGTGGTCGGTGCCACGCTTGATCGCATCGTTCAGGCTGTGACGGCAGCCGTACTTGTTGTCGTTCTTGCTCTTGGTGACCGAGTCGTTGACGTTGATGGCCGGGATTTTCAGTTCGCCCTTGGCCAGCATGTCCAGCAGGCGGTGAACGCCTGTGGTGGTCTCTTCGGTGACGCCATGGACGCGGTCCAGGATCGCCGGGTATTTCTTGTGCAGCAACTCGGTCAGGTCGCCGCCATCGTCGAGGATCATGTTGGCATCCCAAGGCGCGCCATCTTTAAGGATGGTTTGCTCAAGGCACCACTCGTACTCTTCTTCGGTTTCGCCTTTCCAGGCGTATACCGCGATGCCGGCAGCGGCGATAGCAGCAGCGGCCTGATCCTGAGTCGAGAAGATGTTGCAGGACGACCAGCGCACTTCGGCACCCAGGGCAACCAGGGTTTCGATCAGCACGGCAGTCTGGATGGTCATGTGGATGCAGCCGAGGATCTTCGCGCCTTTGAGCGGCTGCTCGGCAGCGTATTTGCGACGCAGACCCATCAGGGCCGGCATTTCCGATTCGGCGATGATGGTTTCGCGACGACCCCAGGCGGCCAGGGACATGTCGGCAACTTTGTAATCGTTAAAATCTGCAGGCGTGATAACAGCGCTCATGAAGAGCCTCCATTCGTAATGTATGCGAATGGGCGCCGTTGTGCGTTTAGTGTCCGGTCGCTGGGACCAGGCAACGCCCCATCCGAGCCTGACAGGTTGAACCTGCTGCAGCGCCCCTCGGACAGGTGGCGGGAAAACGGTAGCGATCGATCTTTACCGTTTTGAAACGGTGGCGATTATAGCGGGCTATGCTGATCTTCCAAAGCCTTTCTGCAGGTCAATGTCTGAACGGTAATCGATGCCATAGTCGATGGTGAATAGAGCTCTAGCCCGGGCTCTGCCATGATGGTTACCATCATTCGGCAAGACGCTCAGGAGTGAATATGAATTTCCACACCCGCAAATGGGTAAAACCCGAAGACCTCAACCCCAACGGCACGCTGTTCGGTGGCAGCCTGTTGCGCTGGATCGACGAAGAAGCGGCCATTTACGCCATTGTCCAGCTGGGCAACCAGCGCGTGGTCACCAAGTACATTTCGGAGATCAACTTCGTCAGTGCCTCGCGCCAGGGTGACATCATTGAATTGGGCATTACCGCCACCGAGTTCGGCCGCACGTCCATCAGCCTGACCTGCGAAGTGCGTAACAAGATCACGCGCAAGAGCATCCTGACGGTGGAGAAAATGGTGTTCGTGAACCTCGGCGAAGACGGCTTGCCTGCGCCGCACGGCCGGACCGAAATCAAATACGTCAAAGATCAGTTCCAGGACGAGTAACACGAGTTCTTGGGAGCCGGCTTGCCGGCGATGCCGTCGTCAGCATCACCGCAAAAAATCCGAGTTCATCTCGGTTCCCGGTGTCGCTAATGACCCCGTCGCGGGCAAGCCTTGCTCCCACAGATTGATGCTCCCACAGGCGCCACACATGGCTCCCACAGGCCGCACTGCCACAGGGCTGATGTTTCGTTAGTGTGAGCAGTGAACAGCTCCGAACCGCGCCTGTCGTACGTACATCTCACGCCACCGGTTCCGGAGCACTATGGACACGCAAAAAGACGGCAAGACCCCGAACCTTTCGGCCCAGGAAAAACACGACGTCGACAAAAACCAGCCGCCGCGCGCCGCCGTGCTGCATGAAATCATCCGCACCCAGGGTGATCAGGAGCTGGAACGCAGCGTCGCCGCCCTTTGGTGGTCCGCCCTCGCTGCCGGCCTGACCATGGGCTTGTCCCTCATGGCCATGGGCTTGCTCAACTCTCGCCTGCCGGACGCAGAAGGATTCAAGGTAATCGCCAGCTTCGGTTACTGCGCCGGCTTCCTCGCGGTGATCCTTGCCCGTCAGCAGTTGTTTACCGAAAACACCCTGACGGCAGTGCTGCCGGTCATGACCAAGCCGACCCTTAACAATTTCGGGCGGCTGCTGCGGCTGTGGACGGTGGTGCTGGTGGGCAACCTGTGCGGTACCTTGCTGGTGGCTTATGTGATGCTCCACCTGCCGATTTTCGACACCAAGACCGACATGGCCTTTCTCGACATCGGGCGCAAGGTGATGGAGAACGACGCGAGCAAGATGTTCGCCAAGGGCATCGTCTCGGGCTGGATGATTGCCACCATGGTCTGGATGATCCCTTCCATGGAAAGCGCGAAAATGTGGATCATCATTCTGATCACTTACCTGATGGCGCTGGGGGATTTCACCCACATCGTGGTCGGCTCGGCCGAAGTGTCGTACCTGGTGTTTGCCGGCGAGTTGTCGTGGAGTGATTTCTGGCTGGTGTTTGCCGGGCCGACGCTGGCGGGGAATATCATCGGAGGCAGCTTCATTTTTGCACTGCTGAGCCATGCGCAGATTCGCAGCGAAAGCGGGCCGCCCAAGCAGGATGCGGATCAGCAGCCTGATCCGCAAAAGCTCAGAAAGTAATCAGTGATGAGCCTGTGCCGCTGGCGCAGGCTCATCACGGGTGACGTGCTTGACCAGTTTGCCGATGCTCAGGCCCTGCAGCAGAATTGACGACAGCACCACAATGTAGGTGATGCTCAGCAACAGATCGCGCTCCGGCCCCAGCGGCAGCGCCAGCGCCAAGGCTACCGAAACCCCCCCACGCAGCCCGCCCCAGGTCAGAATCCTGATCGTCCCGCGCGGGACTGTGCGCCAGCGTCGCAGCAGCAGGATGGCCGGCGCCACGGTCAGCAGGCGCGAGAGCAAAATCGCCACGGCCAGCAAACTGGCTGCCAGCACGTGCAGCCAGTTGAATGGCAGCAGCAATAGCTCCATGCCGATCAGGGCAAACAGCAGGGCGTTGAGCATGTCGTCGAGCAGCTCCCAAAAACCGTCCAGGTACTTGCGGGTCATGTCGTTCATCGCCAGGTTGCGGCCCAGGTTGCCGATGATCAGGCCGGCAACCACCATCGCGATCGGCGCGGACACGTGCAACTCCGAGGCCATCGCCGAACCACCGATCACCAGCGCCAACGTCAGCATTACTTCGATCTGATGCTGCTCGATGCTCTTGATCATCAGGTACACCAGATAACCGATCAGCCCGCCAAACAGCACACCGCCAACAGCTTCATGCGCGAACAGCATGGCGGTTGCGCCGACGGTTGGCGTCTCACCCAGTTGCGCGATACCCAACAGTACGGTGAACACCACCACCGCCGTGCCGTCGTTGAATAGCGACTCGCCGACGATTGTTGTTTTCAGCGGCTTGGAGGCGTTGGCCGTCCGTAATACGCCAAGCACCGCGATTGGATCTGTCGGCGAAATCAGCGCGCCGAACAGCAGGCAGTACAGGAAGCTCACGTGCCAGCCGAACAGGGCAAAGATGTAATAGGCCAGGCTACCGATCACTGCGGTGGCAATCAGGACGCCGAAAGTCGCGAGCAGGCCAATGGGCCAGCGATAGCTGCGCAGGTCATTGAGATTGACGTGCAGGGCGCCGGCAAACAGCAGGAATGACAGCATCCAGTTCATCAGCAGATCGCCGAAGTCGATCTGTCCAATCAGTTGTTGAATGCGTTCTTCAAGACCGGGATAACCCAGGAAGCTCAGTCCCTGCAGGAGCAGGGAAAACAGTAGGGCGGTGACCATGACACCGATGGTGGGTGGCAGGCCGATAAAGCGGAAATTGACGTAGGTGAGCAGCGAGGTAAGGCAGATAAATGCAGCGACAAGCTCAAGCATCCGGGGTCCTTTGGCAGGAGGTGGAAAGACTGTTTAAAAGGAAAGCGTGATCGAAATCAGACCGATTATCGCCTGGATGGCGTTCCTGGATCCGAAAACTTGCGCGAAACTAGACATGTCCTAAACTCCAAAAGTTGCACGAAAATGACCGAAAGCCTTGTAGAGCTTGGCTTTGAGCGGTTAGGGATGTGCCCTGTCATCTTCGGTAACGCGCAGGCGGATTGAATTACATGTGTCATCCCAGCCACGCCACTGAAGGTCGCGATCATGCCTCGAGCCACCAGCGTCCGTCCCTTTTCGCTTTACGCGAGCCTGGTTGTCCTGGCGTTGGCCGGTTGTGCGAACCACAGTGAAAACGAACCAGTCTCCCAGCCGCTACGCAAAAATCCGGAGTTTTCCTACGATGCCAGCGGCGTCACCCACGCGACGCTGACGGCGGCTGAGCAGCAGGTCAATGTGGGCAATGAGCGCTACGTGTCACTGGTGTTCAACGGCGATTACGATTCACCGCTGATTCGCACGCGACCGGGCGGAACCATGGCGATCCGCCTGGATAACCGCATGGACGAGATCACCAACCTGCATTTCCATGGCATGCAGGTTTCGCCCCTGGACACTGGCGACAACATCTTCCGCATCACCAGGCCGCATCAGGTCGGCGAATACAACGTCAAGCTGCCGATGGCCCACAGCCCCGGGGCGTACTGGTACCACAGTCATTTTCACGGCGGCTCCCAGCGTCAGGTCTCGGCGGGTATCGCGGGGCCCATTCTGGTGGACGGCATGCTCGATCCGTTTCCCGAACTCAAAGGCATCAAGGAACAGGTGCTGGTGCTGCGCAACTTCCAGAAAACCCTGACTGGCAAGGTAGCGAGCGAAATCATCACCAGCGCCCCCTCGATCCGCACCGTCAACGGCCAGGAAGTGCCCACCATCGACATCAAGCCGGGCGAAACCCAGCTCTGGCATTTCATCAATATCGCCGCCAACCAGTATTTCCGCATTCGTATCAATGGCCAGACCATGCAGATCCTGTCCCGGGACGGCAATACCGTGACCCGCCGCGTGGATGATGACGAAGTACTGATTGGGCCCTCGGCGCGTTTCAGTGTGCTGGTGGTCGGGCCGCCGGCGGGTTCCTACAATATTGAGTCGGGCGACGCTGACACCGGGCCAGCGGGTGATAGCTATCCCGCAGCCAGACTGGCCATCCTGCGCTCCAGCGGGCAGCCGGTCGCCACCCGCCAGATCACCAGCGCCTATCCGCCTGCCGAAGACTTCAGCAAACAGGCGGTGAACAAGACCCGGCAGTTCGTGTTCCAGGACTCCGCCACAGACTCCAGCGCGTTCCTGATCAATGGCACCCGCTTCGAGCTGGATCGGGTCAATACCACGGTGAAACTCGGTGACGTCGAAGAGTGGCGACTGCTCAATCCGTCCCAGGAACTGCATCAGTTCCATATCCACCAGGTGGACTTCCAGGTCACCGAGATCAACGGCAAGCCAGTGCAGTTCAGCGGCTACCGGGACAATGTTTTCATCCCGGCGACCGGTTCAATCACCGTGCGCATTCCGTTCCGGGACCCGGTGATTCTTGGCAAGTTCGTCTACCACTGCCACATCCTCGAGCATGAAGACGGCGGCATGATGCAGGCGATTCAGGTGGTCAGGCCGGTGGATTATGAGCAGGCGGTCAAGCTCGAACCCCTGGGCGGACTTTATGGTGAAAACAACCAGTTGTGCACCTACCTGCGCAACACCGGACAGGACCCGAAAACGTCCAGCCCGCTGGTCCCGTCAGCTAAATAAGAGGGGGCGCCATGAGTAACTATCGATTGGCTGTCGTGCTGCTGGGGTCGGTGTGCGGCGGCGATCTGGTGTCGGCCGATGACGGGCAGTATCCCAATGTTGGCATGGATTACGACGCAACCTTCCAATATGACCATGTGCATGGCGACTCGCCCCAGGGTGGCAATCGCAACAGCACGGATGCCTACCCGGATATCAACAGCACGTTTTACTTTCGCTTGACCCATGACCAGCAGATCCAGCTGTCCACCGAGATCAATCCGGTCCAGGGGCCCGAGCCAGGTCAAAAGCGTTTTTTCGAGGACGTGGGCCTGGTCATCAATGACCTCAACTACTACCAGAACAATGCCAATTCCGCGTTCATGATCGGCAAATACCACGTGCCGTTCGGACGCGCCCAGGACCAGGCGCCAGGCCTCTACACCGAGGATTTCGTCAGCACCTACGACCTGGACGGCATGCTCGGTGGCACAGTGGCCTATCGTTTCTTCGATCAGCAACTGGGGATGATCGAGCCCAATGTCAGCCTCTATACCGCTGACAATTCGTTCCTCGGGCGACCCTACCTGCGCCATGGTGAGAAGCTGCAGCGTTCTGACGGCGGTCCCTCGAACACCGGCAAGCTCGATTCGTATGCCGTGTCGGTAAACTGGCTGGCGATACCGGCTATCCCGTTCCTGGAAATGCAGGTTGGCTACATGCTCAACAAGGCCGGGGATGATGTGGAGCAAACCTCGCCACCCTTTGGCGGTGCGGCGGATGAGAAAATCAAGATCGCCTCCGCTCGCTACATCTGGGCCTATGCGCCGAGCACCGAGCTGGCACCGACGCTGGCCGGTCGCTACTTCGATATCGTGCCCTTTATCGAGTTTGCCGACGTCGATAACGAAGACGCGATCGAGGGCAATGACACGCGCTACCTGACCACTTCCCTGACCTTCGATTTCGGCGACTGGGCGGTGGGTGCGACGCGCACCGATAAGCATCGGCCTTCCACGGGCGGCGCGAGTCGCCAGGATTACCTCAACGAACTGAGCGTGACCTACGACATCACCGGCCAGATCAAGCTCGGGTTGTCCGCCGGCACGCAGAAACAGGACGGTGAAATGTCCGAACTGGTGGGCCTGGCGCTGACTTATTCGGGAGGGTTCTGATCAATGAAGCTGTTAATGGCGGCCGGCGTCCTGCTGCTGATGGGGCTCACGGCCGATGTAGTTGCCGCAGCCCGAACCGACATCGGCGGGCCCTTTCAACTGACCAATCAAAATGGCCAGCGGGTCACCGAAAAGAGCTTTGGGGCGCCGGTACTGCTCTACTTCGGATTTATGACCTGCCCGGCCATTTGCCCTACCGATCTGGCGAAAATGGCGCGTATCAGTCGGCAGCTGCAGCAGGAGCAGGGCATCAAGGTGCGCCCTGTTTTCGTGACGGTGGATCCGGAGCGCGACACGCCGGACAAGCTCAAGGTGTACGTGAAATATTTTGCCAATGACTTTGTCGGCCTGACCGGAACGTCGCAGCAGATCGCAAAAATCACCGACGCCTACCACGTCTACTACAAGAAAGTGCCGTCTGGCGATAAACCGGACCAGTACATGATGGACCACTCGACCATCCTGTTTCTGCTGGACAGCCAGGGCCGCTACCTCAAGCATTTCGGCCGCGGGCTCGATGAGCGGGACATCGAGCGGCAGGTGGCGGCCGCGTTGGCTGAGTCGAGCGCTGGGCGGTAGTCGGTTTTTCGGTGAGTTCGTGCAGGGATTTGTTCGGCTGAAGACTCCCGTTATCAGCTGGTGGCGTTGGCCAGCCGGACTTCACGTCGTTGCCGATAGATGAAGTACAGCGCCATCACCACTGTCAGGCCACTGACCAGCGCGCCGGTCCAGGGCAGGTCGGCAAGGTCGGCGCCGCTGGCGACCACCAGCCCGCCGATCCAGGCGCCGGCGGCGTTGCCCAGGTTGAATGCGCTCTGGTTCAGGGTCGAACCCAGGTTCGGTGCCTCATGGGCCTGGTCGATGATCAGCAGTTGCAGGATCGGGCACAGCGCGAAAGCGAAAATGCCCCACAACACCAGCGTGATGGCTGCCGGGATGACCGAGTGGCTGGTCTGCGTGAAAGCTGCAAGCACCACCACTACCGCCAGTGCCATGCCCACCAATGACGGCAGCAGGCGGCTGTCCGCCAGCCGGCCGCCGAGCATGCTGCCTGCCGTGAGGCCGACGCCAAACAACAGCAGCATGATGGTCACGCCATGGGGGCTGACGCCAGTGATGTCCTGCAGGATCGGCGCAATGTAGGTGAACACACTGAACAGACTGGTTGACGCCAGCACGCTCATGCCCAGCGCCATCAACACATTGGCCTTGCCCAGCACCTTGAACTCGCTGGCAAGGTTGGCCTTGTCCATGGCGATGTCCTTAGGCAGCCACGCCCACTGGGCGATGGCCGCAATCACACCAATCACCGAGACTGCCCAGAACGTCGAACGCCAGCCGGCGTATTGTCCGAGGGCGGTGCCCAGTGGTACCCCCAGCACATTGGCCAGAGTAAGGCCGGTAAACATCATGGCAATCGCCTGGGCACGTTTGTTCGGTGCTACCAGGCCGGCGGCGACCACCGAACCAATGCCGAAAAACGCCCCGTGGCACAGGGCCGTGACCACGCGAGCGGCCATCAGCGTCGCGTAGTTCGGCGCCAGGGCACACAGAATGTTGCCGAGGATGAACATCAGCGTCATGCCCAGCAGCGTCGCCTTGCGCGGCATGTTGGCGGTGCCGATCGCGAGGATCGGCGCGCCGAACACCACACCCAGGGCGTACCCGGTGATCAGCAGGCCGGCGTGAGGGATGCTTACCGCAAGGTCGCGGGCGACGTCGGGCAGCAGCCCCATGATGACGAATTCAGTGGTGCCGATGCCGAATGCGGCAACAGCGAGGGCGAATAAGGCGAGTGGCATGCGCAAGTTCTCTGTCGGTAGTCTTGACGCTGTGATCAGGCATACGCATGCCAGAGACCGCTCTGGAACAGAGTGGGGCGCGGGCAAAAATTATTGGAATTAGTCTGTGCGCAACTGAGTGCGGCGTGGTCGCTTGCAGTATAAACAGCTGCTGACATATGGCGAATCAATTCTCCCGTTTCCCTTAGGAGAGGCTTGCTCGCAAAAAAAATGATGGCGATGCGTTGATCCAGAAGGCGCGCGTTATCGTTGACGTCCATCGCGAGCTCGCTCCTACAGGGGAGTGGGTAACAAAAGGAGCATGCCGTGCTTGCAACGGCTTTGGTGTTAGTGGCGGCGCTGTTGCACGCGGCGTGGAATACATTGATCAAATTCAGCGCCGAACGGCTGCTGGTAGTTGCCTGTATGGACAGCGTGGCCCTGTTGTTCGTGGCCGTCATGTTGCCTTTCGTGGAGTGGCCGCCGCAGGAGATCTGGCCTTGGATTCTTGCGTCGGCGGCCTTCGAGTTGCTCTATCGTTATCTGCTGATCCAGGCGTACAGGGTCGGTGACCTCGGGCTGGTGTATCCACTGATGCGCGGATTGTCGCCGTTGGTGGTGCTGGCGCTGACACTGATTTTCGCCGGAGAGGTACTGACCCATCAGCAGATCTTCGGCATCTTGCTGATCCCGCTCGGCATGCTGTGCCTGCTGTGGCAAGGCGGAGGCGGGGCGCGGCTGCCGTGGTCGATGTTGCCGGTGGTGGCGTTGATCGGCCTGTGTATTGGCTGCTACACCTTCATCGACGGCCAGGCTTTGCGGCGCTGGTCACATCCACTGGATTACCTGGTGTGGGTGACGCTGATCAGCGCCTGGCCTTTTCCATTGCTGGCACTGGTGCGCAAGCGACCGACGTTCATGCTGTTCTGGCGCGAACAATGGCGGCTGGGATTGGCTGTCGGATTCTGCGTATTGTTCAGCTACGCTCTGGTGCTGTGGGCCATGCAGCTGGGCTCGATTGCCGAAGCGGCGGCGTTGCGCGAGATCAGTGTGATCCTGGTGGTGCTGTTCGGCATGCGCTACCTGAAAGAACCTTTCGGCCGGCCGCGGCTCTTAGCCTGTGGGCTGGTACTGATCGGCATGCTGGTGATGAAGTTTTAACGCTGATAACAATTCTGGAACTTGAAAAGGGACTGCTTTATGACGGTTGCTCTGTGGTGCATCTTGATCGCGATATTTCTGCCCTACGTCTGCGTCGGCGTGGCCAAGATCAGTGGTGGGTACAGGTTGAAAGACAACCACGACCCTCGGGACTTTCTTGAATCGTTGAATGGGTTTGGTCGACGCGCGCACGCGGCGCAACTGAACAGCTTCGAAGTGACCCCAGCGTTTGCAGCTGCGGTGATCGTGGCGCACCTGGCCGGCAATGCGGAACTGGTGACGATCAATGTGCTGTCGGTGTTGTTTATCACCAGCCGCTTGCTCTACATCATCTGCTACCTGGCAGATTGGGCGATCTTGCGGTCGTTGGTGTGGTTTGTGGGGATGGGCCTGATTATCAGTTTGTTTGTGGTGTCGGCGTAAGATCAGGAGATCGCAGCCTCGTTGCCCTCGACAGCTCCTACGCAGATCCCTGCAGGAGCTGTGTAGGAGCTGTGTAGGAGCTGTCGAGTGCAACGAGGCTGCGATCTTTGTCATCGTCTAGAGTTTGTCAGCCACCTGAGGCACCTGCGGCAACGCCGCGCCCTTGGGCCATAACATCCAGATCTGACCCTGCTGTTTCATATCCCCGGCCAACTGCCCGGCAGCTTCACCGGTGCCCCAGAACAGGTCCGCGCGTACTTCGCCGGCAATCGCTCCGCCAGTATCCTGTGCCGCTACCGGTCGAACCAGCGCCGTTCCGTCAGGTCGGGTGGTGGAAAGCCACAACAGGCTGCCCAGCGGGATCACCTTGCGATCAACCGCCGCGCTGTAGCCGGCGGTGAGCGGTACGTTGAGCGACCCGCGAGGGCCTTCGTTGCTGTCCGGATTGCGGGTGAAAAACACGTAGCTCGGGTTGCTGCCAAGCAGCTCCGGTATGCGAGCCGGATTGGCCTTGGCCCAATCACTGATGGCGCCCATCGTCACATCTTCTTTTTTCAGCTCGCCCTGTTCCACCAGCCAGCGGCCGATCGGTCGATAGGGGTGGCCGTTTTGATCGGCGTAAGCAATGCGCAACTGACGGCCATCATCGAGCTGGATGCGACCCGAACCCTGGATCTGCAGGAATTGCAGATTCATCGGGTCGGTCAGCCAGGCCACGACGGGTGCCTTCACCCCTTTGGTTTCGATGGTGGCTGCATCGTCGTAGGGCTTGAGTACGCGACCTTCGAGCCTTCCGCGCAGGCGTTTGCCTTTGAGTTCCGGATAGATGCTGTCCAGCGAGACAATGATCATGTCCTCCGGCACGCCGTACACCGGAATATTCGCCACTGCAGTCTGAGTCAGGCTGCCAGGGTAGACCGGTTCGTAATAACCGGTGATCAGGCCGTTGGGGTTGTCATTGGCAGCGCGCAAGCCGTAGACGTCCAGGTGTTGCTTGAGGAATCCGCGGATTTCGTTGGCGGTTGCCGGGACGTTGGCGGAGGCCGCACAAGTGGCGCCCCAGACCGCGTCGGCCTTGAGTCGGTTACAGGCGCTGCGCCACGAACCGAAGCCGGCGATCAAGTCGTTGTCCGACACCGTTGGCAACGCTTCCCAAGTGGCACTGGAGTAAGTCGCCAGCGCGTGGGTTTTGGGTGGGGTGTTTTCGCCTCCGGTGCAGCCGGCGAGCACGGCGACTATCGGGAGAGTCCAGGACAGGCGAGGGCGCCATGCCTTGATGCAGCTGATCATGGAGTAATTCCTTTGCCGGTTGCCTGAGTGCTCCATGCGCTCGAACAACCCATATTGATAATAGGGCTATTGGTCTTTACGGATGACGCGAGGATACTGGCCGCCGTTCCCGTAACCAGAAGCCACCATGACTCTTAAAAGACTTTCCGTTGTATTGCTGGCCTGCCTGACGTTGACTGCTTGTGGCGGCGTCGACCCGGATTCGCCGCTGGGCCAGCGCAAGGCGATTTTCAAACAGATGCTCAAGACCGCTGAAGACCTGGGTGGCATGTTGCGGGGTCGCATTGCATTCGATGGCGCGAAGTTCGCTGACGGTGCCGTGAAGCTCGATGCCTTGTCCCATGAGCCCTGGAAACATTTCCCGCAGGTGCGCGAAGAAGATCACACCAGCGCCAAAGATGATGTCTGGCAGAAACAGGCACGCTTCCAGGAAATGGCTCGCACCCTTGAAGCCGCCACCGGTGAATTGGTGGTTGCCAGCAAGGTTCAACCCTACAAGGCCAGCAACCTGGGGCCGGCGGTGCAGAAAGTCGAAGATGCCTGCAGTGCGTGCCATAAAGAATTTCGGGATCATTGATTTGCAGCGCTCTGGCTGACGATTCGACTTGATCGCGAAGAGGCCAGTCAGAGCAACCGAAAGCTTCGGTCATTCCTTATATTTATTTATCCAGCTCATCCAGCGCTTCCTGCAATTCCTTGCGGGACTCGGCGAGCTTGTCTTTGCGTTTGTTGATCTTCTCCGGGTCGCCTTTCTTCATGGCCTTGTCCAGGTCTGCCTGGCGCTTGCTGACTTCATGCTTGGCGTCCAGCACCTTGTTTTCCCGTTCTTTCTGCAGCGATGCGTCGGTGCAGTGGGTGGTGACTTCGCTCAGGGCTTTTTCCAGGCCGGCCTGTTGATCAGCATTACCGTGGGACTTGGCCAGTTCGATCTGGTTGATGATGCCCTGTTTCTTGGCCGCGCAACCGGTCAGGCCGGGAGCCTCTTCAGCGGCCATCAGTGGAGCGGCCATGACGCTGCAAAGCGTCAACAGGGCGAGTGGAGAAAGAAATTTCATAAAAGCTCCATGTTTAAAGGCAATCGTGTCGGTGTGACGACGGGCCGTTTGAGCCGGATCGGCACCTATGGGTTCCCGTATGCACGGTATTGCCGGCCGCTAAAATCCGTCAACTCCCGCCATACGTAATGTTTCGCTCAAGGCCAGGACCTGCGGGTCACGGAAAAACGCGCTTAATTGCGCCGCGCGTCCCGGGCCTATACCGGCCTGGGCCTGCCATTGTTCGGTTTCACGTTGCGCCAGTTCCCGCCACGAATCAGCAAGCTGTGCCTGACCGATTGGCGGCATGCCCAACGCATTGAGCCAGCGTGCGAACGGACGTTGTCGGGCGCTGTTGAAGCTGTTTAAAAGCTGAGCCGTGCTGCGCTCGCCGAAACCGTTAATGTTAGCAAGCTCTTGAGCATCGAGGGTCAACCAATCCAGCAGTCCCTTCAGTCGGCCTGTTTCCAGAAGTTTCTCCCAGGTGCCCGGGCCGATGTTTGGCATGTCCAGCCCTTGCTTGCCGCTGAGCCAGGTCAGTCGCGCGAGAAACTGGCTTTGACAGCCCTGAGTGGGTTGCCAGCAACTGAGCTGATGAAAATCCGCAGCTTCTGGAACCTCCATGTGAACGCGCTCGACGCTACGCAGTATGACGCCGTCCAGCCTTGGAATGGTCAGGCCGGCCAGGCTGATGGACACCTGGTCGCCAGGGCGGATATCCAGCGCTTGCCAGCGTGGCAGGGAACTGACGCTGACGCGCTTGATCTGGCGATCATCGAGCCATATCGGCGATACATCCAGCACTGGAGTGATCCGGCCAGTGCGTCCGATGTTGAAATGGACCTTGCGAACTTCGGCCAGCGCCTGGGCGAAAGGGTATTTCCAGGCCGCGATCCAGTAGGGCGCCTTGGCTTGCCAGCGATCGGCAGAGGGGCGCTCGTCCTGGCGCAGGACAATGCCATCGCTGGCGAAAGGCAGGGGTGAGCGGTACCAATGCTCACGCCAGCGCACGACGTCGGCCAGTTCCGCGATCGGGTGGCTCAAGGGCGCGGTGCTATCGAATCCCAATGCGTCCAGGGCGGCAATGCGCGCGGAAAGACTGGCTGGGCCTTCTGGCCATTCCCACACGAACAGGCCGATGCCTGCGGCGTCCTGCGCGCTTAGTTGTTTGCGCGCCATCAGCCCGGCGACGTTGCCCCGAGCATTGAGGCTGCCGGCACTGGCTTGAACGTGGCCATCCAGGCGCCAATACAGTTCACCTTGCACCACCAGGTCCCGGGGTTGCGAAAGCTGTTGCGGGATGCCGCCAATCCGCCGCGCCGATGCGGTCCAGTCCTTGCCCTGCACCCCGTTGCCGCGACTGATCGCGCGCACCAGTACACCTTTCTCATACACCAGGCTCACTGCCACGCCATCGACCTTGGGTTGAACCCAGACTTCGTTACGATTTTTCAGCCAGTCTTCAATGGCTGCGACATCAATCAGTTTGGCCAGGCCGGTGTGCGGGATGGGATGGGTAATCGAGCCGCCAGCCGTGCGTAGTGGATCTGCCGGCGCGTCCAGATTGAAGCATTGCTGCCAGTTGGTCAGTTGAGCGCGGGCTTGATCGTAAAGTTCGTCGGCGACCATGGACTGGCCTTGGCGATGGTAGCTGTCGTCCCACAGGTCGATCTGTTTTTGCAGGGCGCTGATTTCTTCCTGGCCTCGCCCGGGGGGCCAGTCGGGGCATTGGGCTGCGTGGACGGAGAGCGAAAGGAAGGTCAGGAGAATAGCGATCAACAAGCGCATCGTGAGCGTCCTTGCTCATTGGGGGTTGTTGAAGATTAGTCAGTATTGCCAGGCCCGGAGGGTGAGTGTTTTGCCTGGTATTTCCCGCGGTGAATGGGCCTGCCCCATCGCGAGCAGGCTCGCTCCCACAGTGCTGAGCTAGAGACACAGCCAAAAAAAAGCCCCGCACGGCGAACCGTGCGGGGCTTTGGTACCGCCGGGGAAGTCTTACAAACCAGCAGCGGAACGCAGGGCGTCGGCGCGGTCGGTTTTTTCCCAGGTGAACGTGGTGAAGGTGTCTTCGCCCACGGTCTTGGTTTCCGGGGTACGGCCGAAGTGGCCGTAAGCGGCGGTCTCCTGGTACATCGGGTGCAGCAGGTCGAGCATGGTGGTGATGGCGTAAGGACGCAGGTCGAACACTTCACGCACCAGGTTGATGATTTTCTCATCGCTGATCTTGCCGGTGCCGAAGGTGTTCAGCGAGATCGACGTAGGCTGGGCCACGCCGATTGCGTAGGAAACCTGAATCTCGCAACGCTCGGCCAGGCCAGCAGCCACAATGTTCTTGGCCACGTAACGACCGGCGTAGGCGGCCGAACGGTCAACCTTGGAAGGATCCTTGCCGGAGAACGCACCGCCACCGTGACGAGCCATGCCGCCGTAGGTGTCGACGATGATCTTGCGACCGGTCAGGCCGCAGTCGCCAACCGGGCCACCAATGATGAACTGGCCAGTCGGGTTGATGTGGAACTGGGTGTCCTTGTGCAGCAGCTCGGCAGGCAGTACATGCTTGACGATCAGCTCCATCACGCCTTCGCGCAGGTCTTTGTACGACACTTCAGGGTTGTGCTGGGTCGACAGGACCACGGCATCGATGCCCACGACTTTGCCGTTTTCGTAACGGCAGGTGACCTGGGACTTGGCGTCCGGGCGCAGCCACGGCAGCAGGCCGGATTTGCGCGCTTCAGCCTGACGCTGTACCAGCTGGTGAGAGAAGGTGATTGGTGCCGGCATCAGCACGTCGGTCTCGTTGCTGGCGTAGCCGAACATCAGGCCCTGGTCGCCGGCGCCCTGATCTTCAGGCTTGGCACGGTCGACACCCTGGTTGATGTCAGGGGACTGCTTGCCGATGATGTTCATCACGCCGCAGGTCGCACCGTCAAAACCAACGTCGGAGCTGGTGTAGCCGATGTCGGTGATCACATCACGAACGATCTGCTCCAGGTCAACCCAGGCCGAGGTGGTGACTTCGCCGGCGATGATCGCCACGCCCGTTTTCACCAGCGTCTCGCACGCCACGCGGGCGAACTTGTCTTCAGCAATGATTGCGTCCAGCACCGCATCAGAAATCTGGTCGGCGATTTTGTCCGGATGCCCTTCAGACACGGACTCGGAGGTGAAGAGGGAGTATTCGCTCATCTCGATGTTTTCCTGAATTTACCGATGGTGAGTGTCGCCAGCCGGCCGCTGAAAGTGGCGGACCTGAATCTGGAAACCATTACGTAAGCCTACATAGAGGCTTTCCCCGGGAACGAGTCCCGCAGCGGTGGCCCAACGGGCCAGATCGTCCTGTTCAAACCCCAACCAGAGATCACCGCAGGCCTCCTTGGCCCAACTCTGGTTGTGGCTACATAACTCTGTCACTAACAGGCTACCGCCTGGTTTCAGCAAAACGGCCATGTGCCTCAGGGCATCAGCCGGTGCGGCAAAATGGTGCAGTACCATGTTCAATACAACGCAATCAGCCGTGAGGCTGACGCCGTTCAACGCATCGGCGAGCTGCAGGCTGACATTGCCCAGGGCTTCGCGTTCACAGACCTGGCGTGCCAGTTCAAGCATGGCCGGGCTGTTATCCAGTGCCGTTACGTGCATGAAACGCCGCGCCAGTTCCGGCAGGAAGGCGCCGTCACCGGGGCCCACTTCGATCGCCGTGGCGCTCTCGCCGAAACCCAGCTTGTCGAGCAGTGCCACCACGCTGTCGCGGTACTGCGGCAAGCCGGCAATCAGGTCCTGCTGGGCGCGAAATTTTTCCGCGACCCGCGAGAAGAAGTCCTGGCTGGCAGCTGCTCGTTGCCCATGGACCTGACCGATCCGCGACTGCACATCGGCAGGCAGGGTCAGGTTATCCACTTCTTCGAGCAGGGCGGCATGCAGCTTGCCGCCCAGCAGTTCAGTGTGGGGCAGGGCGCGACGATAGAAAATCGCATTGCCTTCACGGCGAGTCGCCACCAGTTCGGCCTGGGCCAGTACTTTGAGGTGGTGACTCATGCCCGACTGACCCATGCCGAAAATCTGCGCCAGTTCCAGTACGCCAAACGAATCGTTGGCCAGCACGCGCAACACATTCAGGCGCAAAGGATCGCCGCCGGCCTTGCAAAGGGCCGCCAGCTCGTCGCAGTCGTCATGTTGAATGGATGGCACGCGTAAATTCATAAGGCCGGCAGTCTAGTCACGGGTCGAAAACACCGCAAGAGCAATATCAAAAAGTTTTGATATTGCTCGATAGATGGCACTTCCCGGCGACTGCTTTACTCTACAAACGTACAGCGGAAAGGTTTCACCAAGCGAAACCGCCGCCTGTCATGGGAAAAACGTCCTCATATGACTATCTGTCATTGCCCCGAGGCCGGTCGGTGAGGGAAAATGCTCGCCTTTTTTCCGATTCGTTTTATTCACTCTCGATTCAATATCCGCAGGAGAACAGCGATGCCCAGCCGTCGTGAGCGTGCCAACGCCATTCGTGCCCTCAGCATGGATGCCGTGCAAAAAGCCAACAGCGGCCATCCCGGTGCCCCTATGGGTATGGCGGATATCGCCGAAGTACTTTGGCGTGACTACCTGAAGCACAACCCGAGCAATCCATCGTTCGCTGACCGTGACCGCTTCGTGCTGTCCAACGGCCATGGCTCGATGTTGATCTACTCGCTGCTGCACCTGACCGGCTACGACCTGTCGATCGATGACCTGAAAAACTTCCGCCAACTGCACAGCCGCACCCCGGGCCACCCGGAATTCGGCTACACCCCTGGCGTTGAAACCACCACCGGTCCACTGGGCCAAGGCCTGGCCAATGCCGTTGGTTTCGCCCTGGCAGAAAAAGTTCTGGCGGCGCAATTCAACCGTCCGGGCCACAACGTTGTTGATCACCACACCTACGTATTCCTGGGTGATGGCTGCATGATGGAAGGCATTTCCCACGAAGTCGGCTCACTGGCCGGTACTTTGGGCCTCGGTAAGCTGATCGCCTTCTACGATGACAACGGTATTTCCATCGACGGCGAAGTCGAAGGCTGGTTCACCGACGACACGCCAAAGCGTTTCGAAGCCTACAACTGGCAGGTGATCCGCAACGTCGATGGTCACGACCCTGAAGAAATCAAGACGGCCATCGACACCGCTCGCAAAAGCGACCAGCCGACGCTGATCTGCTGCAAGACCACGATCGGCTTCGGTTCGCCGAACAAGCAGGGTAAAGAAGACTGCCACGGTGCCCCGCTGGGTGATGCGGAAATCGCTCTGACCCGCACCGCGCTGAACTGGAACCACGGTCCCTTCGAAATCCCGGCTGACATCTACGCCGAGTGGGATGCCAAGGAAGCCGGTCTTGCCGCTGAAGCCGAGTGGGATCAGCGTTTTGCCGCCTATTCCGCTGCCTTCCCTGACCTGGCCAACGAACTGGTTCGTCGCCTGAGCGGTGAATTGCCAGCTGACTTCGCCGAAAAAGCCTCGGCCTATATTGCTGAAGTCGCGGCCAAAGGCGAGACCATCGCCAGCCGCAAGGCCAGCCAGAACGCCCTGAATGCCTACGGTCCGCTGTTGCCTGAACTGCTGGGCGGCTCCGCTGACCTGGCCGGTTCCAACCTGACCCTGTGGAAAGGTTGCAAAGGTGTCACCGGCGAAGACGCCAGCGGCAACTACATGTACTACGGCGTTCGTGAGTTCGGCATGAGCGCGATCATGAACGGCGTCGCCCTGCACGGCGGCCTGGTGCCTTACGGCGCGACCTTCCTGATGTTCATGGAATACGCACGCAACGCAGTGCGCATGGCGTCGCTGATGAAAAAGCGCGTGGTGTTCGTCTACACCCACGACTCCATCGGCCTGGGCGAAGATGGCCCGACTCACCAGCCAATCGAGCAACTGACCAGCCTGCGCAGCACCCCGAACCTCGATACCTGGCGTCCAGCGGATGCCGTTGAATCGGCGGTTTGCTGGAAACTGGCAATCGAGCGCAAGGACGGCCCTTCGGCGCTGATCTTCTCGCGTCAGAACCTGCAGCATCAGGATCGTGATGCCGGCCAGATCGCCGACATCGCCCGTGGCGGCTACGTGTTGAAGGACTGCGTGGGCGAGCCTGAGCTGATCCTGATTTCCACTGGTTCGGAAGTGGGCCTGGCTGTTCAGGCGTACGACAAGCTGACTGCGCAAGGTCGCAATGTGCGTGTGGTGTCTATGCCTTGCACCAGCGTGTTCGATGCCCAGGATGCCGACTACAAGCAATCGGTATTGCCGTTGCAGGTCAGCGCCCGTATCGCCATCGAAGCCGCGCATGCGGACTACTGGTACAAGTACGTGGGCCTGGAAGGCCGCGTCATCGGCATGACCACCTACGGCGAGTCGGCGCCTGCCCCTGCCTTGTTCGAAGAGTTCGGTTTTACCCTGGAAAACATCCTGGGTCAGGCTGAAGAGCTGCTGGAAGACTGAGTGCAGGTGATGTATTGCCTGTTCTGACGCCATCGCGGGCAAGCCCGCTCCCACAAGGATCTCCATCGGTCCTGTGGGAGCGGGCTTGCCCGCGATAGCGGTCGATCAGGCAACGGTGCAATGAAAGGATTCACCACAGTAATCGAGAACCCCATGCCCCAACCGCGTCCTTACAAAGTTGCACTCAACGGCTACGGCCGGATTGGTCGTTGCGTCTTGCGTGCGTTGTTCGAGCGAGGCGACAAGGCCGGGTTTGAGATTGTCGCGATCAACGATCTGGCCGACATGGCCAGCATCGAATACCTGACACGCTTCGACTCCACGCACGGGCGTTTTCCCGGCGAAGTGAAAGTCGACGGCGATTGTCTGCATATTAATGGCAACTGCGTGAAGGTCCTGCGCAGTGCTACGCCCGAAGGCATCGATTGGGCGGCACTGGACGTCGATCTGGTGCTCGAATGCTCTGGTGCCTACCACACCCGCGAGGATGGCCAGCGTTTCCTCAATGCCGGCGCGCCGCGAGTGCTGTTTTCCCAGCCGATGGCCAGCGAGGCCGACGTTGACGCCACTATCGTCTACGGTGTGAACCAGGATTGCCTGACCGGCGCCGAGCTGCTGGTGTCCAACGCGTCCTGCACCACCAACTGCGGCGTGCCGCTGTTGCGCCTGCTGGACAAGGCCATCGGCCTGGATTACGTGTCGATCACCACCATTCACTCGGCGATGAACGATCAGCCAGTGATCGACGCCTATCACCACGAAGACCTGCGCCGCACCCGTTCGGCGTTTCAGTCGGTGATTCCGGTGTCCACTGGTCTGGCGCGTGGCATCGAACGCCTGTTGCCGGAACTTGCCGGCAGAATTCAGGCCAAAGCCGTGCGGGTGCCGACGGTAAACGTCTCCTGCCTCGACATTACGATGCAGACCGCTACCGCTACTGATGCCACCGAGATCAACCGGATCCTGCGGGAGGCGGCCACCAGCGGTCCGCTCAAGGGCTTGCTCGCCTATACCGAGTTGCCTCACGCAAGCTGTGATTTCAACCACGACCCACATTCTGCCATCGTCGATGCCAGTCAGACTCGGGTCTCCGGCCCCAAGCTGGTGAACATCCTGGCCTGGTTCGACAACGAATGGGGTTTTGCCAACCGAATGCTGGACGTTGCAGAGCACTATCTGCAAGCAGCTTCTCCACTCTCTGCTTCTCAAAAGCCGTAACTCAGGAAATGCGACCCATGACCGTGTTGAAGATGACCGACCTCGATCTGCAAGGTAAGCGCGTACTGATTCGCGAAGACCTCAACGTCCCAGTCAAGGACGGTGTTGTCACCAGCGATGCGCGAATCCTGGCTTCGCTGCCGACCATCAAGCTGGCCCTGGAGAAAGGTGCAGCCGTGATGGTCTGCTCGCACCTTGGCCGTCCGACCGAAGGCGAGTTCTCGGCCGAGAACAGCCTCAAGCCAGTCGCCGATTACCTGAGCAAGGCCCTGGGCCGCGAAGTGCCACTGGTTGCCGATTACCTGGGCGGCGTTGACGTCAAGGCCGGCGACATCGTGTTGTTCGAAAACGTGCGCTTCAACAAGGGCGAGAAAAAGAACGCTGACGAACTGGCCCAGCAATACGCCGCACTGTGCGACGTGTTCGTGATGGACGCCTTCGGCACCGCTCACCGCGCCGAAGGCTCGACCCATGGCGTGGCCAAATTCGCCAAAGTCGCCGCTGCAGGTCCGCTGCTCGCTGCTGAACTGGACGCTCTGGGCAAAGCCCTGGGTGCACCGGCCCAGCCAATGGCCGCCATCGTCGCCGGCTCGAAGGTGTCGACCAAGCTCGACGTACTCAACAGCCTGAGCCAGATCTGCAACCAGCTGATCGTCGGCGGCGGCATTGCCAACACGTTCCTGGCCGCAGCCGGCCATCCGGTTGGTAAATCCCTGTACGAGCCGGACCTGCTGGACACCGCTCGCGCAATCGCCGCCAAGGTAAGCGTGCCGCTGCCGGTAGACGTGGTGGTGGCCAAGGAGTTCGCCGAAAGTGCGACCGCCACCGTCAAGCTGATCGCCGACGTGGCCGCCGATGACATGATTCTGGACATCGGCCCGCAGACCGCGGCGAATTTCGCCGAGTTGCTGAAATCGTCCAAAACCATCCTGTGGAACGGCCCGGTGGGCGTGTTCGAGTTCGACCAGTTCGGCAACGGCACCAAGGTCCTGGCCCAGGCCATCGCCGAAAGCTCGGCCTTCTCCATCGCCGGTGGCGGAGATACCCTGGCCGCTATCGATAAATATGGCGTTGCCGACCAGATCTCCTACATTTCTACCGGCGGCGGTGCGTTCCTCGAATTCGTCGAAGGCAAAGTGCTGCCGGCGGTTGAAGTCCTGGAAAGCCGGGCAAAGGCCTGAGGTCTGCTCTGTTGACCAGGAAAGGGAGTGTTCAGATGGTCAAGACACTGGCGCTGTTGGTCGTCGTGGCATCGCTGGCCGCCTGCGGGAGTAATCCCAAGGCCAAGCCGGAGCCTGCACCGTCCGAGGTGGAAAAAGGCTGTTACCAGGCTGACTGGCAGGCCGAGACCAACCCGGTGATCAACAAGCGTTCCGGGCCTGATGGCCTGGAGAAATATGAGACCCGGACCCCGGCCAAGGAACATGGTTGCCCTTGACGGGTCTGACTCTTTACCCAGCGCTGGCGGCGCGTGCCGCCAGTCGAGGAACATGGATGAAAGGTTTTATCGCCGTTACGGCATTGGCACTGCTGGCAGGTTGCTCGAACTTCAACCTGTTCACGCCTGCCGAACCGACTGACAGCTGGACGAGCTGGACCTGTGACAGCCAGGCCAAGGTGCTGTGGCGCTATACCGATGCCAGCCGTGAGGCGGTGGATGTGCGCCTCGGCGGAGCCGATCAGGTCTATCGCCTGAAGCAGGAACAGGGCGCCTCGGGTGCGCTGTACAGCAACGACATGCTGGCGTTTCACATGAAAGGTGAGGAAGGCCTGGTGTACTGGGTCGCCACCAATGATTTGATTGGCCGCGGTTGCCATCTGTAGGAGCGAGCTTGCTCGCGATGGTCGTTAACGATAACGCTGGGTGCCTGAGTGCCCGCGCTGTCTGGGCCATCTTCGCGAGCAAGCTCGCTTCTACAGGGGGCCGATGCAACACCGAATTCGCAGGCAGGGCCAACCCCCGATCTGCAATAACTTGAATAGCCGCCGCCGCTACGGCAGGCTGGCACGATTAACGACCCAAACCGGGAGAGACACACACAATGGCACTTATCAGCATGCGCCAGATGTTGGACCACGCAGCCGAGTTCGGCTACGGCGTTCCAGCCTTCAACGTCAACAACCTTGAGCAGATGCGCGCCATCATGGAAGCCGCTGACAAGACTGACTCCCCGGTGATCGTCCAGGCTTCGGCCGGTGCTCGCAAATACGCCGGCGCGCCGTTCCTGCGTCACCTGATCCTGGCGGCTATCGAAGAATTCCCGCACATCCCGGTGTGCATGCACCAGGACCACGGCACCAGCCCTGACGTCTGCCAGCGCTCGATCCAGCTGGGCTTCAGCTCGGTGATGATGGACGGCTCCCTCGGCGAAGACGGCAAGACCCCAACTGACTACGACTACAACATTCGGGTCACCCAGCAAACCGTTGCCATGGCTCACGCCTGCGGTGTTTCGGTTGAGGGCGAGTTGGGTTGCCTGGGCTCCCTGGAAACCGGCATGGCCGGTGAAGAAGACGGCATCGGCGCCGAAGGCGTACTGGATCACAGCCAGATGCTGACCGACCCGGAAGAAGCTGCTGACTTCGTCAAGCGCACTCAGGTCGACGCCTTGGCAATTGCCATCGGCACCAGCCACGGCGCCTACAAGTTCACCAAGCCGCCTACCGGCGACGTGCTGGCGATCGACCGTATCAAAGAGATCCACAAACGCATCCCCAACACTCACCTGGTGATGCACGGCTCGTCTTCGGTGCCTCAGGACTGGCTGGCGATCATCAACCAGTACGGTGGCGACATTAAAGAAACCTACGGCGTACCGGTTGAAGAAATCGTCGAAGGCATCAAGCACGGCGTGCGCAAGGTCAACATTGACACCGACCTGCGCCTGGCTTCCACCGGTGCGATGCGTCGCCTGATGGCTACCAACCCAAGCGAGTTCGACCCGCGTAAATTCTTCGGCGCTACCGTCACCGCCATGCGCGACGTGTGCATCGCGCGCTACGAAGCCTTCGGCACTGCCGGCAACGCTTCGAAGATCAAGCCGATCTCCCTGGAAGGTATGTACCAGCGTTACCTGAAGGGCGAGTTGAACGCCAAGGTCAACTGAGTCCGGCTTCAGTCAGCATTGAAAAACCCGCAGCGATGCGGGTTTTTTTTGCCTGTCGTTCCGAGGTTCCGGGATGTCCTGCACTCAAGCGCACGCAAGGCCGCCGGCACAACACAGAATGTGTTCGCGCTACTTGTCGTGATCGATATCCAGTTTGCTGAACGTCACCTTGGCACCTTCGCTGGTGTATCCCGTATTGTCCTGGACATAAACACCCGCCTTGAAATACAGCGGCTTGTCGCGCCAGGTGGCGCTGATGTTGGTGTCCCATTGATATCCCGCAGCACTGATACCCAATGCGCCGCCGGGGCTGAGGTGAATCAGGTAGGAAAACTGCCGGTCGAGCTTGATGCCGGTCGCCAGGGTAATGACCCGGCCTTCGCCGTCATCCGGGTGCATGCGCACTTTGGCAACGATATTCCCGGTTTGCGTCTTGGTCTTGTACTGGTATTCGAGTTTCACCATGGGTTTCTGGCTTTCGTAGGCATGGATCTGACCGATGACCACTTTGCCTGAGCTGGGCACCTGATTGACCGCCAGGGTTGCGCGCAGGGAGTTGTCGGCGTCGGGGTAGTACCAGTTGCGAAGCGTGCCATTGCTATAGGTTTCACGAAGTTCAGTGCGCGGGTATTTGGCATTTTCGGTGCGTGAACCGGTCACCGGGGACCAGAAAAATAATGTGCCGGTGTCGGAGTGGAAGTATTGATCCTTGAACCCCTTCACCAATTTGGCTGTTTCAACGGTGTAGGGCGGATTGCCGACAGGAACACTCAGGTTCCAGGTTGCGAGATCGATCATAGACAAAGCTTCCACAGTTTTCTTGCACGCACGTACCAGACGCTCTGGCACGCAGCTCGGAGGTGGGTCTTTATAAGCGCGTAAGCCCTCCTTGTTAACGCAAAACTGACAGATGGGTGACGTCAAAATCCTGTCAAAAAGCCATCTTCCCCGGTTTCAGCGGGCTACAGCCGTGACCGTTAGTCGGTGAATTAACGCTTTAGTTAGATGATGGCGCTCTGACAGCTACTGCTTTGTTGGATCCAGGTCTAGAGTGAGGGCTTAGTATTTGTCCGGTTTTTCCAAAAACAACCGGCCTGACTCCCCGAACGAAGAGAAGCAGCATGGAATGCGGGCCACTTACGCCAGGTGAAGGCAATTCGATTCTGTTAATCGTCGATGATTACCCGGAAAATCTGATTAGCATGCGGGCCTTGCTCGAACGTGAGGATTGGCAGGTCATGACCGCCACCTCGGGTTTCGAGGCATTGGGGTTGATGCTGGAGCATGATGTCGACCTGGTGCTGCTGGATGTGCAGATGCCAGGCATGGACGGTTTTGAGGTCGCGCAGTTGATGCGGGGCAGTCAGCGAACCCGTCTTACCCCGATCATCTTCCTCACGGCCAACGAACAGTCTCAGGACGCCGTGCTCAAGGGCTATGCCAGCGGCGCGGTGGATTACCTGTTTAAGCCCTTCGACCCGCAGATCCTCAAGCCAAAAGTTCAGGCGCTGCTCGAGCATCAACGCAATCGCCGGGCGCTGCAACGCCTGAGCCATGATCTGGAGCTCGCTCGCGCGTTTAATGCGTCGGTGCTGGATAACGCCGCCGAAGGCATTCTGGTGGTCGATGAGGGGGGGCTGATTCGCTTTGCCAATCCGGCGATGTCGCGGATGCTCAGTGCTACTGTGCAGGAACTGGAGGGCAAGGAGTTTCTGGATTTCCTGCAAAAACCGCATATTCCCCTCTGGGCCGACTCCGAACTGCTGGCCGGCTACATGCGCGGTGAAACCCTGCGTCTGCACGATGCGCTGCTGCGAACAGCCCCCAATCAGCAGGTGCCGGTTGCGCTGTCCTGTGCACCATTGCCTCCTGAACAGCGCGCTATGGTGGTGACGGTGCTCGACATGTCAGTGGTGCGCCATCTGCATCAGCAACTGGAGTTCCAGGCCATTACCGACCCCCTTACCGGGCTGCTTAATCGTCGAGGTTTCTATCAGACGGTTGAGAATCTGCTGCTGCGCGGTGAGCGCTCCGACAGCGCCTGGGTGTTGTTGTACCTGGACCTTGATGGCTTCAAGCGGGTGAACGATTCGCTCGGTCATGATGCCGGGGACAGGGTGCTGCGCTGGGTTTCCGAGCAATTGAAGGCCTGTTTGCAACCCTTGGATATTCTCGCCCGCATGGGCGGCGACGAGTTCACCGCGCTGCTGGACCTGGAGTTTCCCGAGCAGGCAGCGCGGATTGCCGAAAAGCTGATCGAGCGGGTCTCGGTCTGTCAGCAGATTGATGGACTGGACGTCGCGCTGGGTGCCAGTATCGGCATCGCCACGTTCCCGGACTGCGGTTCCAACCTTGATGGTTTGTTGCGTGCGGCGGACATCGCCATGTACGAAGCCAAGCGTGCCGGTCGCCAGCAGTACCGCTTTTATGACCATGAAATGAACGGCCGCGCGCGCTCACGATTGATGCTTGAGGAGAGCGTGCGCGATGCCATCGAGAACCGTGATTTCAACCTGGTCTACCAGCCCCAGGTGGCCATTAACG
Organism: Pseudomonas sp. TMW22090; assembly: GCF_022496665.1. NCBI lineage: Bacteria > Pseudomonadati > Pseudomonadota > Gammaproteobacteria > Pseudomonadales > Pseudomonadaceae > Pseudomonas > Pseudomonas sp. TMW22090. The sequence continues at coordinate 173,390 of NZ_SCFH01000003.1, read as the reverse complement.
GTGGGCAGATTCGCGGGTTCGAAGCCCTGTTGCGCTGGCAGCACCCCAGCGTTGGTGACGTGCCGCCGGGGCTGTTTTTGCCGTTGCTGGAAGAAGCGCGGCTGATCAGTCGCCTGGGCAGCTGGATCTACCAGTGCGGTGCGGGACAGCGCAAGGCGTGGGAAACCTTGTTTGCCGAGGACCTGGTACTGGGCGTGAGTTTGAGCAGTACCCAGTTCGGCATGCCGAACCTGGCCACCGAGTTGCGCCAGGTGCTGGAGCGTCATGGGCTCAAGCCTCGCCATCTGGAAGTCGAAATCACCGAGGCGGCGTTGGCACAAAACCCCGAGGAAACTCGCAAGCAACTGCGCTTGCTGCGCAACCTGGGGGTGCGGGTCGCTTTGGATGACTTCGGCTCCGGAGCTTGTTCGTTGTCGCATCTGCGCGACCTGGAGCTGGACACCTTGAAAATCGACAGGCACCTGATCGCCCGGTTGCCGCAGTCGTCCCGGGATGCGGCATTGGTGAGTAATGTGATTGATTTGTGCCGCCAGTACGGGATTCTGGTCATCGCCGAAGGCGTGGAAACCGTTGCGCAATATGAATGGCTGCAGGCGCACGGTTGCGAATATGTGCAGGGCTTCCTGGTAGCGCGACCGATGGTGGCCGAGGACGTCGGCGAATTTGTCCTGCCGTTCGACTGGAACACGCTGGCATCGTGAATTCGCTACACTGGCGGCCTGTTCGTCATTGATGTTGCCCTTTTCATGACCGCGTTGAAATACCTCCAGGCCTATCCCGCCGCGCTGCAGGATCAGGTTCGCCAGCTGATCGCCGAGAAGCGGCTGGGCGAGTACCTGACCCGGCGCTATCCGGACAAACATGGTGTGCAGAGCGACAAGGCGCTGTACACCTATGCGCTGGACCTCAAACAGGCATACCTGCGTAACGCCCCCGCGATCGACAAGGTGCTGTTCGACAACCGTCTGGACCTGACCCATCGCGCCCTCGGTCTGCACACCACCATTTCCCGGGTGCAGGGCGGCAAGCTCAAGGCGAAGAAAGAGATCCGGGTGGCTTCGTTGTTCAAGGAGGCTCCGTCCGAGTTCCTGAAGATGATCGTGGTGCACGAACTGGCGCACTTCAAGGAATCGGATCACAACAAGGCTTTCTACAAGTTGTGCGAACACATGTTGCCAGGGTATCACCAGGTGGAGTTTGACCTGCGGGTGTACCTGACTTGGCGGGATATGCTGTAGGAGCTGCCGAAGGCTGCGATTCTCTGATCTTCTAACAACAAGGACCGAACGTGAGCAAGACCAAAACCAGTTTCTACCGCCGCCTGTATGTGGCCTACCTGATCGACAGCGGACTCGCCAGCAGCGTTCCGGCGCTGACCGAGTCAACAGGCATGCCCCGGCGTACGGCGCAGGACACCATCGCAGCGCTGGCCGACCTGGATATCGTCTGCGAGTTCGAGCAGGAGGAGGGCGCGCGCAATCATGCCGGCCGCTATCGCATTCGCGATTGGGGGGCGATTGATCGGGGGTGGATTGAGCGCAATTTGCAGCAGGTCAAGGCGGTGCTTGAGTATCCCTGAATGTGCGGTGCTGGTGCTGAACTCCTCGCGAGCAAGCCCGCTCCCAAAATGATGTGCGCAACGCCGCAGATCCCGAACCCTGGCAAAAAACTGTGGGAGCGGGCTTGCTCGCGACTATCCTAAGGACGACGCATGCCTATGTGTGGAATGTCATCCTCCAGGTATTCTTCACCTGCCACCACAAACCCGTACCGCCCGTAATACCCCTGCAAATGCGCCTGGGCCGACAGATAGATCGGCACATCCGGCCAATGCTTTCCTGCCTGTTTCAGCGCCTGGGCCATCAGGTCATGACCCAGCCCGGTGCCGCGCACCTGAGGTGCAATGATCACCCGCCCGATCACTACATCGCCGCCCTGCAGCTCCGGGTCGAGCAGGCGCAGATAGGCCACCAGTCGGTCCTCGCTCCAGGCCATCAGATGGCGGGTGTCGCCTTCAAGGTCCTGGCCATCGATGTCCTGGTACACACACTTCTGCTCGACCACGAAGACTTCCGCCCGCAGTTGCAAGATGGCGTACAGCTGCTCTTTACCCAAATCGCTGTGGTGTTTGCAGACCCATTCAACTGTCATCTTCAAATTCCTTGTTCAACATTGCTCTGATACTAAGCGCCCTGAGGGAAGATGTCTTGATGACGCAGAATTCTGTGACAAAGGCCAAAATGCCATCATTCAATTCGTGCGGCTCACTCTTCTTTGTGTAATCTTCGATGACAGCCCGCCCGCCAAGGATTTTCCAGCATGCCGCGAGTGCCTCATGCCTTTGCTCTGATCGGATTGCTGTTGTTGTTTCAGAATGCTCAGGCGGAAAAGCTGCGGCTGGTGGCGGATGCCTGGCCGCCGTTTACCGATGCCACGCTGATCAATGGCGGCTTGGCCACAGACATTGTCAGCACTGCACTGGCGCGCGCCGGTTATGCCAGCGACTTCGAGCAGGTGCCGTGGGCGCGGGCCATGCTCGGGGTTGGCGAGGGGCGTTATGACGTGCTGGTCAATGCCTGGTACAACGAGGAACGCACCCGGATCGGGCAATTCTCCGGTGAGTATCTGTTGAACCGGGTGCGCTTCATCAAGCGCAAAGACGCCCCCATCGAATACAACAACCTGCAGCAGCTTCACACCTACCCGATCGCGGTGGTGCGGGGTTACGCCTATTCCACGGCATTCGACGACGATGTGTCGTTGCAGAAAGTCCCGGTGCACAGCTTTGCCATGGCGGTGCGGATGCTCGTTGCCGACCGGGTAAAACTCACGCTGGAAGATGAATTCGTGGCACGTTACTACCTGTCGCGCGAATCCGCCAAGGTACGCAACTCAGTGGAGTTCCTGCCCAAGCCTTTGAGCGAGAACAGCCTGCATATCCTGGTCAGCCTGAAGAACCCCCAGCATGAGCAAATCGTCGCGGGATTCGATCGGGAGATTGCGGCAATGAAAGCGGATGGAAGCTATGCGCGGCTGTTCAAGCAGCATGGGATGTGAAGGGGGAAGCCGCTCCAGGCTTTAAACTTCGCTGCCGTCCTTGATCAAATGCGCCGCCAGGGTCCGTAACGGCCCGAGCTGACGGCAGATCAGTGCCAATTGAGTCTGCACCAGGCGCTGCCCTTCATCGATCTCGTCCGGCATCTGTTCGAGCTCATTGGCCAGCGCCTCTTCTTCATCGCTTTGAATAGCGATGGGCGTCTTGCTTGCCAGACCCTGGGCGATTTCGTCGATGCTGGCGGCCAGCTTGATGCCGGCGCCCTCGATCAAGTACTCGCGCATCTCCGCCGGCAACTGCGTCTCGCGGTGGGCGCCGAGGCCGGACAGATAACTGAGCAAGGTGTGCGAGAGCACCAGGAAGCGGAAGCCGACATCGGCCTCCTTCCGGAAATGCCCAGGCTCCATCAGCATATTGGCCAATGTCGTGGACAGGGCCGCATCGGCGTTGTGGGCATTGCGTCGGGCCAGGCGATAGGCCAGGTCATCGCTCTTGCCGGCGGCATACTGCTGCATGATCTGACGCAGATAGATGCTGTTGCAGGTGAGAGTGTTGGCCAGGACTTTGTTCAGGCGTCGACCCTGCCAGTCCGGCAGGAACAGGAACACCGCCAGGCCGGCGATCAGGCTGCCCAGCAAGGTATCGAACAGCCGGGGCAGGAACAAACCGTAACCGTCGCCGACCTGATTGAAGCAGAACAACACCATCAGGGTGATCGCGGCGGTTGCCAGGGTGTAGCGGGTGGTGCGGTTGATAAAGAACACCACGCCTGCGGCGATCGCGAAGCACGACTGCACCAGCGGGTTGGGGAACAGGTCGAACAGCGCCCAGGCTACGGTGAGGCCAATGGCAGTGCCGATAATCCGCTGGCCGAGCTTGCGCCGGGTGGCGCCATAGTTGGGCTGGCAGACAAACAGTGTCGTGAGGATGATCCAGTAACCCTGGGACGGGTGGATCAAATGCACCATGCCGTAGCCGATACTCAAGGCCAGGGGCAATCGCAAGGCGTGGCGGAACAGCAACGAGGTGGGTGTCAGCTGCGTGCGCAGGCGAATCCAGACATCCTTGAGGCTGCGGGGCGAACGGTCGAGCAGGCTGCTGTCGGTGGCGTCGGCCAGGGCGTCGGGATTACTCGCGTCGCTGAGCAGGCGGTCGAGGGTGCCGAGATTGGCCGCCAACGCCCGCAGCGAGCGCAGCAGGCCGCGCCAGGCCGGGTTGCTCTGCACTCGCAGGTGTTCGAGAGAAGCGTGCAGGTCGCTCAGGGCCTCGGCGAAACTGGAGTCGTAGACGAACGGCTGGCGCATCTGGATCGACTCGGCCAGGGCGCGGCAGGCTTTGCCTTGCTGGCGCAGCAGACGCTGGCAACGGAACAGCACGTCGCTGTGGAAGAACGCGTCCGCCAGGGCGTTGTAGGGATAATGCGAGGAACTGGCGCGCTCGTGGATGTCCTGCGCGAGGAAGTACAGCTTCAGGTAGCGACTGACTTTCGAGCCGGGGCGACCATTGCCGACCCGATGCAGGATGATTTCCTTGGCGGCATTGAGGGCGGCGACCACCCGGCCATTCTGCTGTGCCAGCTCCAGGCGACGAGCTTCCACGTCCATTTGCCGTATCGGTTCGAACAGCGAAGATTTCAGCTTCAGGTAGAAACCCAGTTCACGGAACAGTCGCGCCAGGCTCTGTTGCACCGGCTGATTGGAAAACATCGCCTGCCACAGCACCGAGAGCAGGCCGTACCATGCCGCACCGGCCACCAGCAGCAGCGGTTCATGCCAGAAATCGGTGACCGCGCCCCCGCGCTGGTCCACGCCGATCATGGTGTAGACCGACAGAATCAGGGTCGCCGAGGCAATCGCCCCATAGCGTTCGCCCAGGGCGCCGAGCATGGTCAGGCCGAAGCTGGCGAGGGCCAGGGCGATGACAAAGACGATGGGATAGGGGAACAGCAGCTCGACCGAGAGTGCGGCAACACTGAAGCACACCAGCGTAACCGCCAGAGCATTGAGGCGGCCTTGCCAACTGTCGTCGGTCTCGGCCAGGGCGCTGGCGATGATCCCCAGGAACAGCGGAATCAGCAGGCCCATTTCATCCTGATACCAGCACAGTGCCATGCTGCCGGTCAGGGCAATGAACACCCGCACGCTGTAGCTGAATTTATCCAGTGCCCAGAGGCGGCGCAGAGACTGACGAAATGAACTTGATGGCATGAAGTGCGAAGGCCTTCCGAGGCAATGACGCTAAATTGAGCCAGTAATGACGTAGACGCAATGGCGTCGATCACATCTGACAGCAAAATCTGTTCCTTGTCCGGCAGAACACGGTCCCGTAGGAGCTGCCGAAGGCTGCGATCTTTTGATCTTGATCTTGAAGATCAAAAGATCGCAGCCTCGTTTCACTCGACAGCTCCTACGCAGCTCCTGCAGGGTGCGTCGCGCGGTGTTTTCAGACGTACTGCGCGGCGGCGTAGCCTGAAGCCCAGGCCCACTGGAAGTTGAAGCCGCCCAGGTGGCCGGTGACATCCAGCACTTCACCGATGAAATACAGCCCAGGGCTTTTCAGTGATTCCATGGTCTTCGACGACACCTCGTGGGTGTCGACGCCGCCCAGAGTCACCTCTGCCGTTCGATACCCTTCGGTCCCTGCCGGTACCACCTTCCAGCTGGCCAGTTTCTCGGCAATCTCGGCCAATTCTCCATGGGTGTACTGCTTCATCGGCTTGGAGACGAACCAGTTGTCGGCCAGCAGGTTGGCCATCTTCTTGGTGAAGATTTCCCCCAGCAAGGTCTTCAGCTCACTGTTCGGGCGTTCGGCTTGCTGTTGCTGCAACCAGGCCGGGACATCATGGTCGGGCATCAAGTTGATCTCGACGGCGTCGCCAGACTCCCAGAACGAGGAAATCTGCAAAATCGCCGGCCCGCTGAGGCCGCGATGGGTGAACAGGATGTTCTCGCGAAAGCTTTGCTCGTTGCAGCTCACCAGGCAATCCACCGACGTGCCGGACAGCTCGGTGCACAACTCCTTGAGCTGATCGGTGATGGTGAAGGGCACCAGGCCGGCGCGGGTAGGCAGTAATTCGTGGCCGAATTGCCTGGCCACCTGATAACCGAAACCGGTAGCACCCAGCGTCGGAATCGACAGGCCGCCCGTGGCGATGACCAGGGACTGGCAGCTCAACTGGCCCAGCGTGGTGTCCAGCAGATAGCCGCTTTCGATTTTCTCGATGGTCTGGATCGAGGTGTCCAGGTGCAGGCTGACGCCGACCTGGTCGCACTCGTTGAGCAGCATCTCGAGGATGTCACTGGATTTGTTATCGCAGAACAGCTGGCCGAGCTTTTTCTCGTGGTACGGCACGCCGTGCTTGGCGACCATGGCGATGAAATCCCACTGGGTGTAACGCGCCAGTGCGGATTTGCAAAAATGGGGATTCTGGGACAGGAAATTGCCCGGTTCCGTGTACATGTTGGTGAAATTGCAGCGACCACCGCCCGACATCAGGATTTTCTTGCCGGCCTTGTTCGCGTGGTCCAGCAACATCACTTTGCGCCCGCGCCCGGCGGCGGTCAGCGCACACATCAAACCTGCGGCGCCAGCGCCAATGATCACGACTTCGGTAGAGCGCAAAACGGTGTCCTCACAATTTTCAGATTCGACGTTGCCCTGTAGGAGCGAGCTTGCTCGCGATGGAGGTCAACGATAACGCTGGCGTCCTGATTCAACGCGGTGAGCTCAGGTTTTTCGCGAGCAAGCTCGCTCCTGCAGTAGAGGGGCAGACAATGCGGTCGATCCACCGACCGCGCTATCGTTCGTCGCCAGCAACCGGCTCCTGCAAGGTAATCAGAGGATACGCACGCGCAGCGAGCGGCCTTTGATCTTGCCGTCGTTCAAGCGCTGCAAAGCCTGCTTGGCAATGCCTCGTTCCACTGCCACGTAGGCCTGGAAATCGAAAATGGCGATCTTGCCGACCTGGGCGCCGGGGATGCCGGCGTCGCCTGTCAGTGCGCCCAGAATGTCACCAGGGCGAACTTTGTCTTTACGGCCTGCGCCAATCACCAGCGTGCTCATCACCGGCAGCAGTGGGGCGCCGCCCTGGGATTTGAGGTTGTCCAGCTGATCCCAGCTCAACGGCGATTTCTGCAGTTGTTCGATGGCTTGGGCGCGGTGCGCTTCGGACGGAGCGACCAGGCTGATTGCGATACCCTTCTCGCCAGCACGACCGGTACGGCCAACACGGTGAATGTGGATTTCCGAGTCACGTGCCAGCTCGACGTTGATCACCATGTCCAGTGCATCGATGTCCAGGCCGCGTGCGGCGACGTCGGTGGCAACCAGTACCGAAGTGCTGCGATTGGCGAACATCGCCAATACCTGGTCGCGATCGCGCTGTTCCAGGTCGCCGTGCAGGCCGACGGCGGAGATACCTTTGGAGGTCAGGTGATCAACCGTTTCCTGAACTTGCTGCTTGGTGAAGCAGAAGGCTACGCAGGAAGCCGGACGGTGATGCGCGAGGACTTTGACGACCGCGTCCATACGCTCTTCCGGGGAGATTTCGTAAAAGCGCTGCTCGATCTGCGTGTCGTCGTGGAATGCCTCGGCCTTCACTTGCTGAGGGTTGCGCATGAACTTGGACGCCAGCTGCTTGATGCCGACCGGGTAGGTAGCCGAGAACAGCAGGGTCTGGCGACGTTCCGGGGCCTGCATGATGATTTCTTCGATGGAATCGTAAAAACCCATGTCCAGCATGCGGTCGGCTTCGTCGAGAATCAGCGTATTCAGGCCATGCAGCACCAGCGAGCCCTTGCGCAGGTGCTGCTGGATGCGACCCGGTGTGCCGACGATGATGTGCGCGCCGTGCTCCAGCGAGCCGATCTGCGGGCCGAAAGCCACGCCGCCGCACAAGGTCAGGACTTTGATGTTGTCTTCGGCACGGGCCAGGCGACGGATTTCCTTGGCCACCTGGTCGGCCAGCTCGCGAGTCGGGCAAATGACCAGTGCCTGGCAACCGAAGAAGCGCGGATTGATCGGGTTCAACAGGCCGATACCGAAGGCTGCGGTCTTGCCGCTGCCGGTCTTGGCCTGGGCGATCAGGTCCATCCCCTTGAGGATCACCGGCAAGCTTTGCGCCTGGATCGGCGTCATCTGGGCATAACCGAGGGAGTCGAGGTTAGCCAGCATGGCGGCGGACAGCGGCAAAGTATTAAAAGCGGTGGCGATGGTGGTCACGGGACTGGCCTGCAAAACAAAATGTCGCGTAGTGTATCAGTCCCGTGGCTACTGGCCTGTATTTTCCGGACGGAAAGTCGCCAGGCGCAGCCACTTGTCGTCCGCAAACTAAGGTTCGATGTGCTCCTCTGGACGTTTGACACGCCGTCCGTCTTCCTTTGATAGCTGCGAGAAGATGGCAGCCGCCAGCATCGCCATGATTCCCACGGTGACGAAGGTCAGCTGGAAGGCGCCCAGCACTGTGTCCACGCCGTCATTGCCGACTTCGGCGGTGAAGCCGCCGAGCAAAGCGCCGGCGCAAGCAACTCCCAGGCTCAGGGACAATTGCGCAACCACGGACAGCAAGCTGTTGCCGCTGCTGGCGCTGGCATCGTCCAGGTCGATCAGGGTCACGGTGTTCATTGCAGTGAATTGCAGCGAGTTGATTGCACCCAGGATCGCCAGCATGCCCAACAGCAGCCAATAGGGCGTCTGCTCGCTGACCAGGCCCATGCTCGCGAGCATCACCCCCAGAGCCAGGGTGTTGCCGGTCAGCACGATGCGATAACCCAGGCGTTCGATCAGCGGCCGAGCCACCGACTTGGCCACCATGGCTGCGGCGGCCAGTGGCAACATGCTCATGCCGGCCTGGGAGGGCGAGTAGCCCAGCGCCACTTGCAGCAGCAGCGGTACAAGGAACGGCAAGGCGCCGCTGCCGAGGCGGGCGAACAGATTGCCGAGGATGCCCACGGCGAAGGTCCGGGTCTTGAACAGCGAAGGCGCAAACAGCGGATTATCGATGTGCCCGGCTCTTAGCCAATACGCAGCGAGGCAGGCCATGCCGGCGAACAGCAGCAACATCACGCGCAGGTGCGGCAGGTGCAGCTCGCCCAGGCCTTCCATGGCGATGGAGATCAGCACCATCGCGGCGCCAAACAGCAGGAAGCCAAGGCTGTCGAAGCGGGTACGCTCGGTGCCGCGCAGGTCGGGAATGAATTTCCACACGGCGTAGCAACCGATGACACCCACCGGCAGGTTGAGCAGGAAGATCCAGTGCCAGGACAAATACTCAACCATCCAGCCGCCAGTGGTGGGGCCCAGCAGTGGGCCGAGCAAACCGGGGATGGTGATAAAGCCCATGATCCGCACCAGCTCTGACCGCGGATAGGCGCGCAGCACTACCAGGCGTCCGACCGGCAGCATCAGCGCGCCGCCCAGGCCCTGGATGACCCGGGCGCCGATCAGCATGCCCAGGCTATTGGACAGTGCGCACAGCAACGAACCGATGCTGAACAGCAGGATGGCGCCGAAGAATATCTTGCGGGTGCCAAAACGATCGGCGATCCAGCCCGAAGCCGGGATCAGCAGGGCGACGGTGAGCATGTAGGCAATGATCACGCCTTGCATGCGCAACGGATCTTCCGCCAGATCGCGGGCCATGGCCGGCAGTGCGGTGTTGAGGATGGTCCCATCGAGGGACTGCATGAAAAAAGCGATGGCCACCACCCAAGGCAGCCAGCGGGCGGTGACGGGATCCAGAGGCGGGCGATTGGGCATGGGACCTCTTGTCAATTGGAACAACGCACCTGTAGAAGCGAGCTAGCTCGCAATGGTTGTCAACGATAACGCGGGGCATCTGATGCCCCTCAGCGCTCTCCGGTTATTCGCGAGCAAGCTCGCTCCTACAAGGATTTGTGGATTTACAGGGTCAGGGTTAACCGACTGATCAGCGCGCCCGGCAACAACGCCGAGGCCGTTGCCCGCTGACTATAGGTGCTGGCGGACAGCAGGAGTTCCCGCTCCTGCGTCAACGCTTCCAACTGAGAGCCGAGCAAGCTGTAGGCCGTGTCATCAAAGCGCATGGTGCTCACCGGTGCCTGTATCTCGCCGTTCTCGACCCAGAAGGTGGCGAACCGTGTCATGCCGGTCATGCGGGCACCTGGCTGGTCCGAGTAATTCAGATACCACAGGTTGCTGATGTACAGGCCGGTCCCCAATTGCTTGAGAATGTCGGCGTCCGGCAACGACCCTGCCGCCATGTTCACGGCGCTGGGCGATTCACCGCTGCCGGCGCCGTTGGCGGCCAGGCCATATTCGGCGGCGCTGCGTGAGCCCACCAACTGCTCGCCCGCCCGGCCTTCGACGATCAGCTTCAGGTCGCTGCGCGGATAACCTTCGCCGGAAAACGCCGGGCTCAACGAACCGCTCACGTGTTCATCCAGCGACACTAGCGCACTGAATGCCTGGTCGCCGGCATAGAGCTTCTGCAGCGGGCTGCTCTTGCTGGCAATCGACTGCGCGGAAAACCCGCCCCAGCACAGCATGCCGATGATTTCTTCCAGCGCAGCAGGTGCGAGGTAGGCGCGGTACTGACCCGGCGCCAGGGTGCGTAGCGGGCGGCCGAGAAATTCAAGTTGCTCGCGGGCTTGCTCGAAGCGTTTGGCAAAACCCTCGCTGTTCCACTCATGCCCGGCATAGCTGGCTTTTACCGCCTGGCCGTTTTCGTGAAACAGGCTGAAATCGAAATTGAAACTGTTCGCCTGATGCCAGCCGAACGCTCCCGAAGAGCTGGCGAAACCGCGGCTGATCGGACCCGCTGCATAAAAGCCCACAAGGTCCAGGCCTGCCGCCGCGCGGGTGATTTCAGCCACGGCCTGTGTGGTCTCCGGTAGCGGATGATCCTGCACGTTCTGGCTCTGCCAGTCGTTGAAGTTGAGCAGCAGGTACGGGTCTTCGGGCAACAGCGGCAGGGTCTCGCGCAGCTGCTGCAGGCCCTCGGCCAGACGCTGGATATCTGCCCGGGGGTCATCCGACAGGGTGATGTCCAGGTCGGCGTGGCGCCCCTGGTCGATCAGCTTGAAGCCGATACTGGCCTGCTGCACCTGTCCGGCCTGGCGCACCTTGCCTTGGTTGAAGCGAACGAAAGCCGAGGACTCGGCGGCGTAGCTCAGGGTGAACTGTTCCGGCTCGCGAATGGCGCCCTGCAGCCAGGACACCAGTGCCCTGAACGACTCGGCCTGATTGACTGGAATACTCATCAGGCGTCTCCCCCGAATACATCCACGTTGCTGAATACACAGGCGGGCGAGGCATGGCCTACGCGGATCACCTGATTCGGTTCACCTTTGCCGCAGTTCGGTGTGCCTAATACCTTGAAGGTGCTGGCGTCGCCGACGGCGCTGAGGTTTTTCCAGAACTGTGCGGAGATTGCCCGGTAATTAGGGTTTTTCACCACGACCTTGAGTTCGCCATTCTCGATCAACTGGCCCCACTCGCAGCCGAACTGGAATTTGTTGCGTGCATCGTCGATCGACCAGGAGCGGTTGGTGCTCATCAGGATGCCGTGCTCGATAGTGCCGATGAGTTGCTCCAGCGGTTGATCCCCAGGCTCAATGTTCAGGTTGGCCATGCGATCGATCGGCGGACGGTTCCAGCTACAGGCGCGACTGTTGGCTACGCCCTCCATGCCCGCACGAAACTGCGAGAGAGCACCACCCAATGGCCGCAGCAACAAACCTTGCTTGATCAGAAACTGCTTGCTGGCGGCGCTGCCATCGTCGTCATGCCCGTAGCTTGCGAGTTGTTCGGGAATGTCCGGGTCGAAGGTCACGTTGAGCAGGTGCGAGCCGTACTGCAGTTGACCGAAGTCTTGCGCCTTGACGAAGCTGGTGCCCGCGTAATTGCGTTCATCGCCCAGGATGCGGTCCAGTTCCAGGGGGTGACCGATGGACTCGTGGATTTGCAGCATCATCTGGTCGGGCATCAATAGCAGGTCACGCGGGCCTTGCGGGGTGTTGGGTGCCAGCAGCAACTGCAGGGCCTGATCTGCTACTTGCGGACCGGCGCCGACCAGTCCGCAGCGGCTGATCACGTCGGCACTGCCCTGCTGGCCAAAGTTCTCGCGGCCCAGGCTGCGGGTCTGGCTGTCGTTCCCATCGTAGGCAGTGACGTCGAGGCCCGGGTAGACGAAGCGCTGGGCCTGGCGCAACTCGGCGCCGGCGCTGTTGAGGTAGATCTGCTCGACGTGGGTGACGCCGATGCTGACCTGCCAGTTCACCAGCCGCTCATCCTTGGGCACAGCGGCGGATTCGGCGCCGAGCAACTGATAGCAATCACTGAGCGAGGGGAAGGGCTGGTCGAGATTGGGCGAAAAATAGTCGGCGCGATCACTGGAAACGGCCTGCTCGCGAAGGTCGAGCAAGGCATGGGGCTTGAATAGTCGGGCCTGTTGCTCGGCTTTTTCGAGTGCTGCTTGCAGGCCTGGTTGCGACAGGTCGTTGGTCGCCGCATAGGCTTCAACGCCATTGACCCGTACCGTCAGCATCGCCCCTTCGTCACGGCTCAGGCTCGGCGGTTCGGCGACGTTCTTGCGCACTGACAGGTACTGGCCGGACTCGCGCACATAGCGTAGCGAAAAGAACTCGGCGCCCGTGCGCAAGGCAGCAAAGCGCTGCTTGAGCTGGGGGTGGAAATCGAACATTCGGGAACCTCCCTGGATGGAGTGGCGGTGACGCGGTGTGGCGAAGGGGGTGAAACGTTTGCGTGGCGCTAGATTAGGCCTGGGCGTGGGGTAGATCAAGGGCGGGGGCGCAGAGGGCAGGGGTTGCCGGGTGTATCAGGGTGCAGATGGGTGGTTGGGCCGGGCCCTTTCGCGAGCAAGTGGAACGTCGCACCGCCGCTCCCACATTGGATATTCAGTGAGCACAGATTATGTGAACACCCGAGATCCCTGTGGGAGTGGCGGTGCGACGTTCGACTTGCCCGCGATGGCCGCGCCGCAGTCTGACTGTCTTACTGAGCAGTCAGGCTCACATCCCGCATCGGCTTGCCACGTACCGGTGCATCGCCGGCCACATAGTAATCCGCCGTGCTGCGCGGCAGAGGCTGGCGGCCGCGGATCTTGTCGGCGATTTTCTCGGCGATCATGATCGTTGGCGCATTCAGGTTACCGGTGGTGATGATCGGCATGATCGAGGCATCGACCACTCGCAGACCCTGCATGCCATGCACGCGGCCTTCGCCATCGACCACAGCCATTTCGTCGGTGCCCATCTTGCACGAGCAGGACGGGTGGAACGCGGTTTCAGCGTGTTCGCGGATGAACTTGTCGAGCTGCTCATCGGTTTGCACTTCGATGCCCGGGCTGATTTCGCGGCCACGGTACTGGTCCAGCGCCGGCTGTTGCATGATTTCACGGGTCAGGCGAATGCCGTCGCGAAATTCCTGCCAGTCCTGCTCGGTGGCCATGTAGTTGAACAGAATGCTCGGGTACTCGCGCGGATCCTTGGACTTGGCCTGGATGCGACCGCGGCTCGGCGAACGCATGGAACCCATGTGTGCCTGGAAACCGTGCTCTTTCACACCGTTGCTGCCGTTGTAGTTAATCGCCACCGGCAGGAAGTGATACTGGATGTTCGGCCAATCGAAATCTTCGCGGGTACGAATGAAACCGCCGGCTTCGAACTGGTTGCTGGCGCCGATGCCGGTGCCGTTGAACAGCCACTCGGCACCGATGGCTGGCTGGTTGTACCAGAGCAGCGATGGGTACAGCGAAACCGGTTGAGTGCAAGCGTACTGCAAGTACAGCTCGAGGTGATCCTGCAGGTTTTCGCCAACACCTGGCAGGTCGTGGACCACCGGGATGTCGAGCTTGTTCAGCAGTTCGGCCGGGCCGACGCCGGAGCGTTGCAGGATTTGCGGCGAGGCGATGGCGCCGGAGCACAGCAGCACTTCCTTGCGGGCGCGGGCTTCAACGCGTTCTTCGGCGGCGCCGATCAGGTAACGCACGCCGACCGCACGCTTGCCTTCGAACAGGATCTTGTCGGTCAGGGCGTGGGTGACGATGGTCAGGGTCGAACGCTTCTTGGCCGTGTCCAGGTAGCCGCGAGCGGTGCTGGCGCGACGACCGTTCGGCGTGACGGTGCGGTCCATCGGGCCGAAGCCTTCCTGCTGGTAACCGTTCAGGTCTTCGGTGCGCGGGTAACCGGCTTGCACGCCTGCTTCAACCATCGCGTGGAACAGCGGGTTGTTGCCGGCCTTTGGCGTGGTCACGCTGACCGGGCCATCGCCACCGTGGTAGTCGTTCGGGCCGATGTCACGGGTTTCCGCCTTGCGGAAATACGGCAGGCAGTTCAAGTAGTCCCAGTCTTCCAGGCCAGGCAGCTTGGCCCAGTTGTCGTAATCCATGGCGTTGCCGCGGATGTAGCACATGCCGTTGATCAACGAAGAGCCACCCAGGCCCTTGCCGCGACCGCATTCCATCCGGCGACCGTTCATGTGTGGTTCAGGATCGGTTTCGTAGGCCCAGTTGTAGCGACGGCCTTGCAGCGGAAACGCCAGGGCGGCTGGCATCTGCGTGCGGAAGTCCAGACGGTAATCCGGGCCACCGGCTTCGAGCAGCAGGACGGTGACGCCTTCGTCTTCAGTCAGACGGGTCGCCAGGGTGTTACCGGCAGAGCCGGCACCGATGATGATGTAATCGAATTCTTGGGACATTGAATGCACCCTCTTTGAAGTAGGTCAGGTCAGACCGTTGCGAGTGCTGCGCACTCGATCGCCAGCAGGCTGGCTCCCACATTGGAATGCGTACTCCTGTGAGAGCCAGCCTGCTGGCGATGACGGCCTCGCAGGCGAAGCAGATGCCGCCTTAGAACACCGAGGCGTAATCGCCCAGTTCGACCTGTACCGATTTGATGCGTGTGAAGTTGTTCAGCGAGCTAATGCCGTTCTCACGACCAACACCCGACTGCTTGTAGCCACCCACCGGCATCTTCGCGTCGGACTCGCCCCAGGCGTTGATCCAGCAGATACCCGCTTCCAGTTGATGAATCACGCGGTGAGCGCGGTTCAGGTCCTTGGTGACGATGCCGGCGGCCAGGCCGAAGTCGGTGTCGTTGGCACGACGGATCACTTCTTCTTCGCTGTCGTAGGTCAGGATCGCCATCACCGGCCCGAAGATTTCTTCGCGAACGATGGTCATCTCGTCGGTGCAGTCGGTGAACACGGTCGGTGCCACGAAGGCGCCTTTGGCGAATTCGCCTTCGGTCAGACGGCTGCCGCCGCACAGAACGCGAGCACCTTCTTCTTTGCCCTTGGCGATGTAACCCAACACGCTTTCCATGTGGGCGAAGCTGACCAGCGGGCCAAAGTTGGTGTTCTCGTCTTCCGGATTGCCGATGCGGATGCGCGCCACACGCTCGGCGATCTTGGCTTCGAACGCAGCTTTCAGATGGGTCGGTACGAACACGCGAGTGCCGTTGGTGCAGACCTGGCCGGAGCTGTAGAAGTTGGCCATCATCGCGGTGTCGGCGGCGCGATCGAGGTCGGCGTCGTCGAAAATGATCAAGGGCGATTTGCCGCCCAGCTCCATGGTCACTTCCTTGAGCGACGAGCTCGAAGCGCTGGCCATGACTTTCTTGCCGGTGTCAGTGCCGCCGGTGAAGGACACTTTCTCAATGCGCGGGTGCTCGGTCAGCCAGGTGCCGACTTCACGGCCGCTGCCGGTCAGAACGTTGAACACGCCAGCCGGAACGCCGGCTTCAGTGTAGATTTCGGCCAGTTTGAGGGTCGTCAGGGAAGTGACTTCACTTGGCTTGAAGATCATTGCATTGCCGGCTGCCAGGGCAGGGGCAGACTTCCACAGGGCGATCTGGATCGGGTAGTTCCACGCGCCAATACCGGCCACTACGCCCAACGGCTCGCGACGGGTGTACACGAAGGAAGTGTCGCGCAGCGGGATCTGCTCGCCTTCGATGGCCGGTACCAGGCCTGCGTAGTATTCCAGCACGTCCGCACCGGTGACGATGTCGACGTACTTGGTTTCGGAGAACGATTTGCCGGTGTCGAGGGTTTCCAGGGCCGCCAGTTCATCGTTGCGCTCGCGCAGGATGTCGACGGCGCGACGCAGGATGCGCGAACGCTCCATGGCGGTCATCGCGGCCCAGATTTTCTGGCCCTTTTCGGCGCTGACCACGGCGCGTTCCACGTCTTCCTTGGTCGCGCGCTGCACGTTTGCGAGGACTTCACCGTTAGCCGGGTTGATGGCTTCGAAGGTGGCGTCGCTGCTGGCATCGCTGTAGCCGCCATCAATGTAGAGTTTTTGCAGTTCGAAACGGGCCATAAAGTCCTCGCAAGAGCATAAGTGGGTTGGCGGTAACCACCGCTGGTGTAGCCAGTTCCCTAAGGTTGTGGCAACACCGGTCAGTAGCAGTTCAGGGGTTGAGCGTTTATGTGTGCTCTAACTCACCTGCTTGGCCAATTGGAAATCCATGTATTCGTAAGCGATCTGGTGCGCCTGGGCAGTGTCGAAAGCATCTCCGGACAACGCACCGCGCAACCACAAACCGTCAATGAGCGCCGCCAGGCCGCGGGCTGCACTGCGCGCGTCATCCAGCGGCAGTACGCGGCGGAACTGGCAACACAGGTTGGAATACAGGCGGTGATCGTTGATCCGCTGCAACCTGTGCAATGACGGGTGGTGCATGCTGGTGGCCCAGAAGGCCAGCCAGGTTTTCATTGCCGGGCCATTGACCTGGCTGGCGTCGAAGTTGCCTTCGATGATCACCTGCAGATGTGCCCGCGGGCTGTCATCTGCCAGCGCCTGACGGCGCGCGGTGACGTTCTCGCTGAGGACACTCATCAGATACTGCGCCGTGGCAGCGATCAGGCCGTTCTTGTCCTGAAAATAGTGACTGATGATGCCGTTCGAGACACCGGCCAAACGGGCGATCAGCGCAATGCTGGCGTCCCCCATTCCAACCTGATCGACAGCCTGCAAAGTGGCTTCGATCAACTGCTGACGGCGGATGGGTTGCATACCGACCTTGGGCATCTTGCACATCTCCTTAGGCCTTCCGGCAGACGTGGAACGTCTATCGGATTGAAGGCCAGTCTATTTTGTTTTGATTGAACGTTCAATCAATAAAGAATAAGCTCTGCGACAAATCGTCGCTATTTACAGTTTTTTGCCTGCGTGTAAATGGCGATAAACCGACATCCAAAATCGCTCGAAACATGTGCGCCCCGGTGCTTGCGGACTTTCAGGCATTTTCGGGGTGTCTTTATATCACCCGCTGGTCGGCTGCCAACTAACCGATTGGTCGGGTACCGCTTTGCCTTGTGTTCTTCTCTCGCACTGCCCGGAGCATCTGTGCCATGAGTTCTGCCTCTCTTATAAAGACCCCACCCGAGAAGGTGACGGTCAACGGTTGGGTGTTCTACACCTCTACCGCGCTGATCCTGTTGTTGACCGCCATTCTGATCATTGCCCCGCAAGAGGCCGGCAGATTGCTCGGCATCGCCCAGGCCTGGTTGTCCCGCAGCTTCGGCTGGTACTACATGGTGGTGATTGCCGCTTACCTGGTGTTTGTCATCGGCCTGGCGTTCTCGTCCTACGGCAAACTCAAACTGGGCAGCAAGGACGACACCCCGGACTTCAGCTATGGCGCCTGGGCGGGCATGCTGTTCTCGTCGGGTATTGGCATCTCGCTGTTGTACTTCGGCGCTTCTGAACCGCTGGATCACTACTTCAACCCGCCGGAAGGCGTGGCCGGCAGCAACATGGCTGCACGTCAGGCGGTACAGCTGACGTTCCTGCACTGGGGCCTGCATGGCTGGGCGATTTATGCGCTGGTCGGCCTTGCCGTGGCGTACTTCGCCTACCGTCATAACCAGCCGCTGGCGCTGCGTTCGGCGCTGTATCCACTGGTGGGCGAGCGCTGGGTCAAGGGCGCGGCCGGTCATGCGGTGGATGGCTTCGGGATGTTCGTGACCCTGCTGGGCCTGGTGACCAATCTGGGGATCGGGTCGCTGCAAGTGTCGTCGGGACTGGAAAACCTGTTCGGCATGGAGCACAGCAACACCAACCTGCTGATTGTGATCATCGTGATGAGCACCGTGGCGACCATTGCTGCCGTGTCGGGTGTGGAGAATGGCATTCGTCGGCTGTCCAACCTGAACATCATCCTGTTCAGCGGCCTGTTGATCTTCGTCCTGCTGTTCGGCCCGACGCTGCACCTGCTCAACGGTTTTGTGCAGAACATTGGCGACTACCTCAACGGCGTGGTGCTGAAAACCTTCGACCTCTATGTGTATGAGGGCGACGCTGACAAGACCGAGCGCTGGATGGGCCTGTGGACCCTGTTCTATTGGGCCTGGTGGATCTCCTGGGCACCGTTCGTGGGCATGTTCATCGCGCGTATTTCCCGTGGGCGCACGGTGCGTGAACTGGTGGCCGGCGTGTTGCTGATTCCTCTGGGCTTCACCCTGGCGTGGCTGTCGATCTTCGGTAACTCGGCCCTGGACCTGGTGATGAATCATGGTGCAGTGGAGCTCGGCAAGACCGCGCTGGAACAGCCGTCCATGGCGATCTACCAGCTTCTCGAGCACTACCCGGCGTCGAAAGTGGTGATCGGCGTGTCGATCTTCGTTGGTTTCGTGCTGTTCCTGACGCCAGCGGATTCCGGCGCGGTGATGATGGCGAACCTGTCGTGCAAGGGTGGCAACGTTGATGAAGATGCGCCGCACTGGTTGCGGATCTTCTGGTCTGCGGTGATCACGCTGGTGACCATCGGCCTGCTGTTCGCCGGTAACTTCGAAGCCATGCAAACCATGGTGGTGCTGGCTGGCCTGCCGTTCTCGGTGGTGCTGGTGTTCTTCATGTTCGGCTTGCACAAGGCCATGCGCCAGGACGTGCAAATCGAACAGGAGCAGGCGGAGCTGGCAGCCCGTGGTCGGCGCGGTTTCAGCGAGCGCCTGACCCAGCTGGACCTGCAACCGAACCAGTCGATCGTTCAACGTTTCATGGACAAACAGGTGACCCCGGCGCTGGAAGAGGCGGCGGTTCTGTTGCGTGGCCAAGGCCTGGATGTGCAGACATTGCTGGGCAAGGCCAAGCGCTGCATGGGCCTGCGGATCGAGATGGAAGAGGGTAACCCGTTTGTCTACGAAGTGAGCCTGGATGGCTACCTGGCGGCGGCAAGCGAGACGGTCTCGGCTGAAAGTGTCGATGAACCCCGGGCACGCTACTACCGCGCCGAGGTTTACCTGCACAATGGCAGCCAGGATTACGATCTGATGGGTTTCACTCAGGATCAGATCACCCGTGACGTGCTCGATCAGTTTGAAAGCCATCGGCAGCTCCTTGGCCGGGTCTATAGCTGAGTAGTCAAGTAAGCGGTGTTGCTGTCTGAAGCACCGCATCGGCTTTATCGCCAGCAGGCTGGCTCCCACAAGAGCATGCATTCCAATGTGGGAGCCAGCCTGCTGGCGATGGGGGCTTCTACTTCAACGACTGCATCACCCGATATCCCATAAACGAAAACGCCGCGATCCTCTCGCGGCGTTTTTGTGTCTGTTGTGTTACCCCAGGTTCTTGCCGAGCAGCGCGTGGTATAGCTCGCTGTCACCGAGGATCCCTACCACCTGGTTGTTGTCATGCAGCACCAGTTTGTTGCCGGTCTGGTAGCGAATCTGCAGCGCATCGCGCATGCCGATATTGGAGTCCACCAGGGTCGGCCGACGACCCAGGCCGTCCACTGCCTGCCCGGGTGCCCAGTTCTGCAGATCCAGGCTCGCACCGTTCTGGCGGGCGCCCTTGATGGTGTTGCCTTCGGCCAGGTCCAGCCATGAATCGCCGCCCGGGTCGAGGCAGACCGAACCGTTAATGCGTTTGCACTTGTCCAGGGTGCGCATCAGGCTGCGGCCGCACAGCACGTTCAGCGGGTTGGTGTGGGCGACGAAGGTGCGCACGTAATCGTCCGCAGGGTTCAACACGATCTCTTCCGGCTTGCTGTACTGGATGATCCGGCCGTCTTTCATGATCGCGATGCGACTGCCCAGCTTCAGGGCCTCATCAAGGTCATGACTCACGAAGACGATGGTCTTGCTGAGCTTGCTCTGCAGTTCCAGCAATTCATCTTGCAAGCCCTGGCGAATCAGCGGGTCGAGGGCCGAGAAGGGTTCATCCATTAGCAGAATGTCGGCGTCCATGGCCAGCGCGCGCGCCAGGCCGACGCGTTGCTGCATGCCGCCGGATAGCTCGTCGGGCTTTTTATTGCGCCACTGGGTCAGGCCGACCAGCTCGAGTTTTTCATCGACCAGCTTCTTGCGCTCCTTCTCCGGACGCCCCTGCATTTCCAGGCCGAAGCTGATGTTTTCCCGCACCGTCAGCCAAGGCATCAGGGCGAACTTCTGGAACACCATGGCGATGCGCTTGGTGCGCATCATCTTCAGCTCTGCCGGGGTACAGGAAGCGATGTCGATCTGCTTGCCTTCGTGTTCGACGAACAGCTTGCCACGGCTCACGGTATTGAGGCCGTTGATGCAACGCAGCAGGCTGGATTTGCCGGAACCGGACAGGCCCATCAATACGCAGATTTCACCTTTGTCGACATCCAGGCTGGCTTTTTCCACGCCGACGATTTGCCCGGTTTTTTTCAGGATCTGGTCGCGGGTCATGCCCTGATCGAGCAGCTTGAGCGCCTCGCGCGGGTCCTTGGAAAAGATTACGTCGACGTCTTCGAAGCGAATAATGCTCATGCGTCACCCCCTACTTTAGCGTCGGGTTGTTTGCAGATACGGTCGAGCATGATCGCCAGCAATACGATCGCCAGGCCCGCTTCGAAGCCCAGGGCGATATCAGCAGTGTTCAGTGCGTTGACCACGGGTTTGCCCAGGCCATCGGCGCCCACCAGTGCGGCAATCACCACCATCGACAACGACAGCATGATGCACTGGGTGATACCGGCCGCAATGCTTGGCATCGCGTGGGGCAGTTCAATCCGTGAGAGCAATTGACGACGCGAGCAGCCGAAGGCTTTGCCGGCGTCCATCAGTTCCTGTGGAACATCCCGGATACCCAGGTAAGTCAGGCGGATGGGCGCGGCGATCGCGAACACCACCGTGGAGATCAGCCCCGGCACCACGCCCAGCCCGAAGAGGGTCAGGGTAGGAATGAGGTAGACGAAGGTCGGCACGGTCTGCATCAGATCGAGCACCGGACGCATCATGGTGTAGAACATCGGCTTATGCGCGGCAACAATGCCCAGCGGCACGCCGATGACCACGCAGACCAGGGTGGCGAACAACACCTGGGCGAGGGTTTCCATGGTTTCCTGCCAGTATCCCAGGTTGAGGATCAGCAGGAAGGAGACGATGACGAAAACTGTCAGTCCCCACTTTCGTTGAATGAAATGCGCAAGTAGTGCGATAAGGCCGATCAATGCCAGCGGGTTGAACCAGGTCAGCGCAAAAGTCACGCCGTGGATCATCGTTTCCAGAGACACGGCGATGGCGTCGAAGGTGTTGGCGCCATGTTGCGTCAACCATTCGACGAAGCCCGCAATGTACTGGCCTAAAGGGATTTTCTGATCAATCAGCATGGTATTGAACGTCCGCATGCAAGGAAATAACAGCCCGGGTGAGCACGCTCACCCGGCATAAACGATGCTCCTGAACTCAAGGCTGCGCGAGCTTGGCTTTCACGGCCTCCAGGCCTGGTTTACCGTCAATGGTGGTTACGCCAGCGAGCCAGGTATCGAGCACCTGTGGATTCTTTTTCAGCCAGGCCCTGGCAGCCGCGTCAGGCTTCATCTTGTCGTCCAGGACGTTGCCCATCAGCGTGCTTTCCATGTCGAGGCTGAACACCAGGTTCTTGAGCAGCTGACCAACGTTGCTGCATTCCTGGGCGTAGCCCTTGCGGGTGTTGGTGAAGATGGTCGCCTGGCCGAAGTTGGGGCCGAAGTAATCGTCGCCGCCGGTCAGGTACTTCATCTTGAAGCGCGTGTTCATCGGGTGTGGTTCCCAGCCCAGGAATACCACGGCGGTATTGCGCCGCTGCGCGCGATCGACTTGCGAGAGCATGCCTGCCTCGCTGGACTCGACGACCTTGAAGCCGGCTTCCTTGAGGCCGAAGGCGTTCTTGTCGATCATGCTCTGGATCAGACGATTGCCGTCGTTGCCAGGTTCGATGCCGTAGATCTTGCCATCGAGCTCTTTCTTGAACTTGGCGATGTCGGCGAAATCTTTCAGCCCCTTGTTATACAACTCTTCGGGAACGGCGAGGGTGTATTTCGCGTTTTCCAGGTTGGCGCGCAGGGTTTCCACGGTACCGGCATCACGATAGGCCTTGATGTCGTTCTCCATGGTCGGCATCCAGTTGCCCAGGAACACGTCCATGTTCTTGCCATCTGCCAGCGACTTATAGGTCACCGGCACGGAGATCATTGTAGTTTTGGTCTTGTACCCCAGTGCGTCGAGCACGACGCTGGTGGTAGCGGTGGTGACGGTGATGTCGGTCCAGCCGACATCGGAGAAGTTTACAGTGCTGCACTGGGCCGGTTCTGCAGCTTGCGCCAGAACCGGCAGACTAAGCATGGCGGCCAACAACAACGACGGGGAACCTTTCATTGACTGACTCCTTGGTGTTTTTTTCGGCAGTGTTCCGACTGGACCACCGCACTTATAGGTTGCGGTTGGATGGCGTTTTCAGACAGCTCTACCACGGCGCCTTGCAATCGAGTCGATACGATCATGTACCAGTGAAAATCTGACGCCTACAGGGTGCGTCGTAACCAGTACAGGGATGGTCGCATCCAGTGTCGGTGACGTCGTTTACAGCTTTTTTCTGCCCTGTTTGTCCCTCTGCGCCGTAAAAAAACGGCGGAACCATAGCGTTGGCGACTCGCGGCGTTGGTGGACAAGAGTGCGTCGGTTCGAGACGTCGAACGACCGGGTAAAAGCCTGATGATGCAGCCATATCGGCGGATTGCAGCTTGAGCGTAGCAGCTCCGTCACTGGGCGCTTTTGCGTCTGGAGTTGGGCATATCCAGGAGTTCGGCAGTAATGGCTATCAGCGTTTTCGACCTGTTCAAAATCGGCATCGGCCCTTCCAGTTCGCACACGGTGGGGCCTATGCGTGCAGCCGCACTGTTTGTGCAGGGCCTGCGAGAGAAGGGGCTGCTGGATCAGGTCCGGCGCGTCGAAGTGCAGCTGTATGGTTCGCTGTCGGCCACCGGCATCGGTCACGGTAGCGACAATGCGGTGATCATGGGCCTGATGGGTGAGTGGCCGGACGCGATCGATCCGTCGCAAATCGGCATTCGTATCGCCACCCTGCGCGAAACCGACGAGTTATTGCTCGATGGTCATCTGCCGGTGCCGTTCATCTGGGCCCGGGACATGCGCCTGATCGATGAAAACCTGCCGTTCCATCCCAATGCCATGACGTTGATGGTTGAAGGTGATGCGGGAGAACTGCACCGCGATACCTACTATTCAGTGGGTGGCGGTTTTGTCGTGGATCAGGCGCAGGCCAGTAGCGGCGTGGTGGACATGGATCGCACCGAGTTGCCTTACGATTTTTCCAGCGCGGTCGAGTTGTTGAGCTTGTGCCAGAAGCACAACCTGCGAGTTGCCGAACTGATGATGGCCAACGAAAAGGTCTGGCGCAGTGAAGACGAAATTCGTGCCGGCCTGATGAAGCTCTGGCGAGCCATGCAGGACTGCGTCGAGCAAGGCCTCAAGCATGAAGGCATCCTGCCCGGTGGCCTGAATGTGCGACGTCGCGCCGCCAGATTGCACCGCAGCTTGCAGGAGCTGGGCAAGCCGAATGTGATCGGCTCGACGCTCAGTGCCATGGAATGGGTCAACCTGTTCGCCCTGGCCGTCAACGAAGAGAATGCGGCGGGTGGGCGCATGGTCACGGCGCCGACCAACGGCGCGGCGGGGATCATTCCTGCGGTGCTGCATTACTTCATGAAGTTCAGCGAAGCGGTGACTGACGCCAATGTCGTCGACTATTTCCTGAGCGCGGCGGCTGTGGGGATCCTGTGCAAGAAGAACGCTTCCATCTCCGGGGCCGAAGTCGGCTGCCAGGGTGAGGTCGGTTCGGCCTGCGCCATGGCGGCGGCGGGGTTGGCGGAGATCCTCGGTGCCACGCCGGAGCAGCTGTGCAACGCGGCTGAGATTGGACTCGAACACAACCTGGGGCTGACGTGTGACCCCGTGGGCGGACTGGTGCAGGTGCCTTGCATCGAGCGTAATGCAATTGCTGCGGTGAAGGCGATCAATGCGGCGCAGATGGCGTTGCGCGGTGACGGGCAGCACTTTATCTCGCTGGACCGGGTGATCCGGACCATGCGTGATAC
The DNA here is from genome assembly GCF_022496665.1 of Pseudomonas sp. TMW22090. Lineage (NCBI taxonomy): Bacteria > Pseudomonadati > Pseudomonadota > Gammaproteobacteria > Pseudomonadales > Pseudomonadaceae > Pseudomonas > Pseudomonas sp. TMW22090. The sequence goes on along the minus strand of NZ_SCFH01000003.1, from coordinate 148,991 downwards.
CGGGGCGGACATGCATGACAAATATAAGGAAACCTCGCGCGGTGGATTAGCGGTCAGTGCGGTGGAGTGCTGATATCGGGTTGATCCCATCGCGGGCAAGCCCGCTCCCACAGGATTTGTCGTGCAACCGAGAAGTGGAGCACACCACAAATCCCTGTGGGAGCGGGCTTGCCCGCGATGTTGCCAGATCAGTCAAAACTGCGCGCAAAGTGAACACACCTTCCCTGATACGCCACCTTTTGGCGCGTCGCTTACAGATAAGCGACTTCAACAGGATCAGGGATCCCAATCGCCGCTGACCGCCTGTCACCTGTGCTTGTGGTGACACTCTTTCAATGCACGCCGCAGCCCTGTTCCCACAAGTGCTACCGATTTGCTCACACGCTAAGGGACAGAGCCCTTGCTGCTATTGATGGCACTTATATCCCCCCACTCTACGCGGTCATATACAGACACATTCCGACGTCGTTTTCAGGAGTTATTGAACGCGCATTCAATTTTAGGCATGGCAATTGCTCTGTCATTACAAAGCCCGTCTCCCACGCGAGAACGATGGCAATAACAAGAGCCTCCGCCTGAGGCCATCACCCGCTTTGTGTGAGGAGATATTGCGATGACGACGTTCAACTCCGGGACTCAACCCCAGAACCGTGCGCCTCAATCCATCGGCTTTCTGCTGCTGGACAATTTCACGCTGATTTCTCTGGCGTCCGCAGTGGAACCACTGCGCATGGCCAACCAGTTGTCCGGTCGCGAGCTGTATCGCTGGACCACACTCACCGTCGATGGCGGGCAGGTCTGGGCCAGTGACGGCCTGCAGATTACCCCCGATTGCTCCATGCACAAGGCTCCCGCGCTGGACACCATCATTGTCTGCGGTGGTATCGGTATCCAGCGCACGGTCACCCGCGAACACGTTTCGTGGCTACAGAGCCAGGCGCGCCAGTCGCGCCGTCTCGGCGCAGTGTGCACGGGTAGCTGGGCCCTGGCGTGCGCCGGGCTGCTGGACGGTTTTGATTGCAGCGTGCACTGGGAATGCCTGGCATCGATGCAGGAAGCTTTCCCGCGCGTGGCCATGAGCACCCGGTTGTTCACCCTCGACCGTAATCGCTTCACCAGCTCTGGTGGCACTGCGCCGCTGGACATGATGCTGCACCTGATCAGCCGTGATCACGGACGCGAACTGTCGGCCGCGATCTCGGAAATGTTTGTCTACGAGCGCATCCGCAATGAGCAGGATCACCAGCGTGTGCCGCTCAAGCACATGCTTGGCACCAACCAGCCGAAGTTGCAGGAAATCGTCGCGCTGATGGAGGCCAATCTGGAAGAGCCGATCGACCTGGATGAGCTGGCGGTATACGTCGCGGTGTCGCGTCGTCAGCTGGAGCGGTTGTTCCAGAAGTACCTGCATTGTTCGCCGTCGCGCTACTACCTGAAACTGCGCCTGATCCGCGCCCGGCAGTTGCTCAAGCAAACACCGATGTCGATTATCGAAGTGGCGTCGGTATGTGGCTTCGTGTCCACTCCGCACTTTTCCAAGTGCTATCGCGAATACTTCGGCATTCCGCCGCGTGACGAGCGCGTAGGGTCCAACACCACGCAACAAGTGGCGATGATGCCGCTGCCGCAAGCATTGGTGCTGTCGCCGTTGTCCGGGCCGTTGTCGGCATTGAGTCAGGCGCGTAATGAGTCGACTTTTGCCAGTGTAAGGCTCTAAACAAAGATCGTCCGATCGGACGATCTTTTGATTTTTGCTCAGGCGCTACGGCTCTGCTGGTACGCCGCCAATGCCGGCAGCAATTGCCTGTCGATCGCCTGGCGCACAGCCGGCAGGATGGTAGCGCTGCTGGTGTACATCTGCTTGACCATTGTCCGTAGCGTTATCGCCCGTTCATCGTTCAAACCGCGCACCGCGCATTCGCAAGCCTGCTCGGCTGTAGAGCCGCTGGGTACTTGAAAACCCAATGATTTCAGCTGGCCCAGCAGGTCTTCCTGGTCAATCAAATCGGCGTGCATCATGACGCAATCCTTCTTCAGGGAACGGTGTCGTGTCTCGATTCTCATCGGGGGGCGCGGTGGCGGCAAGGGCGATCTGTCGTAATGGCCGCGATACCTATGAACAGGTCGTTTTCGGCTAATTGCGTTCACAGAGGAGTGGGCACACTGGTTACAGCTGACTTCACGAAGGTTGGTCACCCTCGCGCAACGGCTCCTCAACAGTACCCACCTCTGCCTCGATCCTGTCACGGCTTGATCGGGGTTTTTTTTGCCTGTGAATCAGCGAAGGATGTGGTGCGTGGGCTGAGGCCTTCGCGGGCAAGCCCGCTTTCACAGACTTACGCATTCCATTGTGGGAGCGGGCTTGCCCGAGATGAACGATGATGCGGTTTCAGCGCTGCAATACCAGGATTCTCGACAACAGCTCATCCCGATCGACATAACAGCCCTGGAAATGCCGGGCACCGGTGGCGGGATCGAAAGCATTGCGCGCATGCAGGGTGCGGCGGTTGTCGAAGCACCAGAGCTCGCCGGGATTTAGCCTTTGCATCAGGCGAAATCGGGCCTCGCGCGTCATGGCGATAAAGCGCCGGTAGGCGCGATAGAGCCTGGGCATCTGCTCCACCGACGCATCGAACGGACCGCGCAAGAAGTTGGCCATGCGAATCTCCGACACTTGCCCCAGGTTGTTCAGGGCAATGACCGGTGCCAGGCATCGATAGTCGCTGTGCCGATCCTTGTTGCGGAACTCCACGGGGATTTCACACAGGGCGTTGAACGACTCGGGATCTTCCTCACGCAATGCCTGGGCGATGGCAAAACCATCGACGAAAATACTCTCGCCGCCCTCGGCATCATTGACCAGGCAATGGAGGAATTGCAGCCCGGGTTGCAGCTCTCGGGTCGGCAAGTCGCTGTGCAGCGGCAGGTTGAAAGCGGTATAGGCGTTGCTGTCGGCATCGGCCTTGGATTGCACGTTGAACAGCACGCCGAAGTTACTCTCGCGGATAAAGGAAATGCGCTGGGCGATCAGCTTCAGCGAGCCGGGTTCGGTGGGCACGCCGCGCACTTGGGTCAGGCCAATATCGCGCACTGCCAACAGCCACTGCAGCAAGGCGTTGTTGTCGGTCATCAGCGCTGCATAGTCGAACACCGGCAGCTGCAGGTCACTGCGCCAAAGGCTGGCTTGGGGTTTACCGGCTCGACGCTCGGCACGGGATTCGTCGTCGTAGGCATGGGCGCGTAACCAGCCCGGGTCGAAGCGGCTGCGATGGCCTTCCTGCCAGACGACACACAGGCAACCGTCGGCATCGATGTGCACCTCGCAGGGTTGCAGGTCATGGGCGACGTCGACGATCTCCAGCACCTGTTCGCGGGTCACCGTGTAGACGCACAGCGGACACGGGCAATTGTCCCGCAGCCACTGGAAGTGAAAAGGGCTGATGCGCCCGTCAGCCCACGTTACCTGAACTCGCTCCGCCAGGGTTTGCACGGCGGTCAACGCGCTGATCAGTGGATAGGTTCGGAAGTCGGCAAAAGCGGCGGCAGTGTTCAACGGCGGTCTCCTGGTTATTTTTTTGCGGGTAATGCGATCACTCGGCCGATGTACTGGGGCGGCGGCACGTCGGCTTGCTCGGCGAGGAGGGCTTGCAGCCTCGCCAGGGTGTCTTCGCCGAATGGCGCGGATCGGGGGCCGGCGAGGTCGACGTGCAGCAGCATTTGCTCATTACCCGCGAGCTCCTTGTCATCACCTGCGAAGTACAAGCTGTGATAGAGATGCAGGCGCTTGCTGTCATGGCCGATGATCCGGGTGTGTACTTCGACCTCGGCGTCGAGCTTCACTTCGTGCAGGTAATTGAGGTGCAGTTCGAGGGTGAAGAGCGAGCAGCCGCTGGCTCCGCGGTGGCTGCTGTCCATGCCGAGGCGATCCATCAGGGCGTCGGTGGCGTAGCTGAAGATCAGCAGGTAGAACGCGTCGCGCAGGTGGCCGTTGTAGTCGACCCAGTCCGGGATGATTGTGGTTTGGTAGGTGGTGAGCGTAGGCATGGTTCTGGTTCCGATGATGAGGGTGACGGGGCTGGCCCCATCGCGAGCAGGCCTGCTGATGCTTTACTCGCTAAAAGCCATCCCGTGCTTCTGCTTGGTGGTTTTCACCGCTTCCAGCACCGCCAACAGGCAATCATCACGATAGCGCTCCAGCGCTGAAATACTGTGGGTACCCAATTGATCACTGGTCCCGTCGACCACATCGTCAATCAACTTGTCGGTCAGTTCCGGCGCCGGCAGGTAGGTCCACGGCAACTGCAACGCCGGGCCAAACTGCGCCATGAAATGCCGCATGCCGGCATCGCCGCCTGCAAGGGTGTAGGTCAGGAAAGTACCCATGAACGACCAGCGCAGGCCCGCGCCAAAGCGAATGGCATCATCGATTTCACCGGTGGTCGCCACACCATCGTTCACCAGGTGCAGCGCTTCACGCCAAAGCGCTTCGAGCAATCGGTCGGCGATAAAACCAGGTACTTCCTTACGCACATGCAGCGGACGCATGCCCAGGGATTCGTAGACTTTCATCGCCGCTTGAACAGCTTCCGGAGCCGTGTTTTTACCGCCCACCACTTCCACCAGGGGCAGCAGGTAAACCGGGTTGAACGGGTGGCCAACAACGCAGCGTTCCGGATGGGTCGAACTCTCGTAGAACTCGCTGGGCAACAGGCCCGAAGTGCTGGAGCCGATCAAGGCGTCGGGTTTGGCTGCTGCACTGATCTTGCTGTGCAATTCGAGCTTCAGGTCCAGGCGCTCGGGGGCGCTTTCCTGAATGAAATCGGCATCGCGCACACACTCTTCGATGGTCGCGACAAAGCGCAGGCGATCCTGCGAAGCGCCCGGGGCCAGGCCTTGTTTTTCCAGGGTGCCCCAGGCGTTGGCGACGCGTTTGCGCAGGGCGGCTTCAGCACCAGGCGCGGGGTCCCAGGCCACTACGTCGAGGCCGTGGGCGAGGGCGCGGGACACCCAGCCGCTGCCGATGACACCGCTACCCAGGGCAGCGAAGGTTTTGATTTCGGTGATGAACGTCATGGCGACTTCCTAAAAAAATTCGGTGATCCCCTGTAGGAGCAGCCTTCGGTAGCTCCTACAGGGGATATGTGTGGGCTCAGCCGCGCTTGGTCAGGCCCATTTTTGCCCGGCCTTCGGCTGGGGTCAGGACACGGGCGCCGAGGCGGCTGAGGATTTCGCTGGCGCGCTCCACCAGCTGGCCATTGGTGGCCAACACGCCTTTGTCCAGCCAGATGTTGTCTTCCAGGCCGACCCGCACGTTGCCGCCGAGCAGTACCGCTTGCGCAGCCATCGGCATCTGCATGCGTCCGATGCCAAAGCCGGCCCAGACCGCGTTGGCTGGAAGGTTGTCGACCATGGCTTTCATGGTGGTGGTATCGGCCGGTGCGCCCCACGGAATGCCCAGGCACAGCTGGAACAGCGGATCATCGAGCAAGCCTTCCTTGATCATCTGCTTGGCAAACCACAGGTGCCCGGTGTCGAAGATTTCCAGCTCGGCCTTGACGCCCAACTCTTGTATGCGCTTGGCGCCCGCGCGCAGTTGCGCCGGTGTGGATACGTAAATGGTGTCGCCATCGCCGAAGTTCAGCGTGCCGCAATCCAGGGTACAGATTTCCGGCAGCAGCTCTTCGACGTGGGCCAGGCGTGTCAGGGGGCCGACCAGGTCAGTGTTGGTGCCGAATTCCATCGGGTTTTCGCCAGCGCCGATTTCCAGGTCGCCGCCCATGCCGGCGGTCAGGTTGACGATGATGTCGACGTCCGCTTCGCGAATGCGCTCCATCACTTCGCGGTACAGCGCCACATCCCGGCTGAACTTGCCGGTTTCGGGATTGCGCACATGGCAATGCACCACGGTGGCGCCCGCCTTGGCGGCTTCCACGGCAGCGGCTGCGATTTGCTTCGGGGTGACCGGTACGTGTGGGCTCTTGGCGGTCGTGTCGCCAGCACCGGTAAGTGCGCAGGTGATGATGACGTCGTGGTTCATGAGGCAGGTTCCTGTTCTGTAGGGGAATGGCGGGCGTGATGAGTCCGTTCGCAGCCCGTTGGGGGCTGCGATTCGGCGTTCGGTCAGGGTTTATTTACTGGTCAGTTTCAGGTGTTCAGCTGCCGGTTTGCCGTCGAAGGTGGTCACGCCTTCGAGCCAGCGCTGTTTGTCCTGGGGGTGATCATTGAGCCACTGTTTGGCCGATTCGAACGCGTCCTTGTGATCCAGCAGCGGCTGCATCATCCGGCTCTCGTCTTCGGCGGAGTAGGTCAGGTTACTGAGCAGGCGGCCGATGTTCGGGCATTGCTGGGCATAGTTCGGCGAGGTAACGGTCCAGACGGTGGCCATGCCTTCGTTCGGGCCGAGCGCATCGTCGCTGCCGGTGAGATAGGTCATCTGCACATTAACGTTCATTGGATGCGGCGCCCAGCCGAAGAACACCACGGCTTCCTTGCGCCGCACGGCACGATCTACTGCCGCGAGCATACCGGCCTCACTGGACTCGACCAGCTGGAATTTGCCCAGGCCGAACTGGTTCTTGGCGATCATCGCCTTGATCTGGGTATTGGCACCCGAGCCTGGCTCGATCCCGTAGATCTTGCCGCCCAGTTCTTTCTCGAACCTGGCGATGTCGGCGAAAGTCTTCAGGCCTTTGTCTGCCAGGTAGGTCGGCACGGCAAGGGTCGCGCGGGCGTCTTTGAGGCTTGGCGCATCAAGCACCTTGACCTGTTTAGCGTCGACGAAAGGAGTGATGGTCTGGGTCATCAGCGGGTTCCAGTACCCCAGGAACAAGTCCAGGCGCTGGTCGCGGATCCCGGCGAAGATGATTTGCTGGGACGCGCTGGTTTGTTTGGTTTTGTAGCCGAGGCCGTCTAGCAGCACCTGAGTCATGGCGCTGGTAGCGATCACGTCGGTCCAGTTCACCACGCCCATGCGTACGTTCTGGCAAGAAGCGGGTTCGGCCGCCATGACGCTGGCGCTCAGGAAAGCGGTACCGCTCAGTGCAAGAACACAGCTGCTGATGAGTCGTTTCATGTCGGGTTCCTCGGCAGACGTTATTGTGGGTTCCGGTGTCTATGTGCACCGGTGATGCCAAGTTACGCAGCTAAGCCCCCGCCAACACGCACTATGGCGACCAGCTCTTGCACTGGAGCGACCTGCCCCTTGAATGCCGCTTGCAACTGGCGTATCAACGTCCACACGCTTCCCGCCCTCTCGTTACCTGCCAGTCGAGTGCGCTCCATGTCCCAGGATTTCTACTTCTTGTTGATGCCGGGTTTTTCGGCCATCGGGTTTATCTCGGCCATCGAGCCTCTACGGGTGGCCAATCGCTTTCGCGGTGAACTCTATCGCTGGCATGTGCTGAGCGCCGATGGCGGTGCTGTTCTGGCCAGTAACGGCATGTCGGTCAACGCCGATGCCGCGCTGGAGCCGCTCGGCAAAGGGGCGACGTTGCTGGTAGTCGCCGGCTTCGAACCGCTGAAATTCGCCACGCCTGCGCTTGAGCATTGGCTGCGCCGGCTGGACAGCGACGGCGTGACCCTGGGCGCCATCGACACCGGCAGCTTCGTCCTCGCCGAGGCAGGGTTGCTTGAGGGCCATCGCCTGACCCTGCACTGGGAAGCCATCGACGCGTTCAAGGAATACTATCCGCTGCTCAGCGTCACCCAGGAGCTTTTCGAGATCGACCGCAGGCGCATTACCTCGGCGGGCGGCACGGCGTCAATTGACCTGATGCTCGACCTCATCGGCCAGGCCCACGGTCCGGAACTGGCGATTCAGGTCAGCGAACAATTCGTACTCGGTCGCATCCGCCCGCGCAAGGATCACCAGCGCATGGAAGTTGCCAGTCGGTACGGTATTCGCAACAAGAAACTGGTGCAGGTGATCGGCGAGATGGAACAGCACAGTGAGCCGCCGTTGAGTACGCTGGCCCTGGCCGAATCGATCAAAGTGACGCGGCGCCAGCTGGAGCGCCTGTTTCGCTTGCACTTGAATGACACACCGAGCAATTTCTATCTGCGGTTGAGGCTGGAGAAGGCGCAGCAGCTGTTGCGCCAGACGGACATGAGCGTGCTTGAAGTGAGCATTGCGTGCGGGTTTGAATCGCCGTCGTACTTCACTCGCAGCTATCGAGCGAAGTTTGAGCGGTGCCCGCGGGAAGACCGACGTACCGCAAAAGCATGAACACAGAAAATGTAGGATCTGCGTGCGCTATTACTTCTTCATCAGCGCAGAACACGCCGCCTTGTAGGCCTCATGCTGATATTTGTTCAGCGTCCCCGGCAGTTCAAAATTGTGCTTTTTGGCCTGGGCATTGATCGTCTGTGGCGACAGCAGCGTCACCTCACAGCTGTCCAGCAACTGAAAAACCCCCTCGATCTTGAAGGTGGTCGGCCCACCGGCAAACTCGCCTTTCTTGCTGCGCTTCTTGATCACGATCCGGTCGATTGAGTTCTCCCGAATGAACGATGCCACCTGTGCGGCAAACACTTTGACGTTGGCCGCTTCGTCGTCATCGTCCAGGGCGATTTTCTTGGTGGCCAGGGGCAGGTGGCTGAGCGCCTGATTGTCGAGGGACGCGACGGCGATGATGGCTTCACTGCCTTTGATTTCAATGCCACAGATTTTCATTTCGTGCGCTTCCAAGTCGGTAAAGTGTGATGGTGGCGCAGCCTTGAGGTGAAGTCACGGCATGAGTGTTACAGGGTGGTGGACTGCCCCCGACGATCCAGTTCAAACACTTTGTTCTGTTGCAGGCGCGTCTTCAGCCAGCGTTCGGCTTTGCCCATCTTGCGGGTACGGGCCCAGAGCAGGTCAACACCCACATGCCAGTCGGTGTGGGGATACGCACCCAATTGCAGTTCGACCAGTTCGCCATTGGCCAGTTCACGCTGGATCAACTGGCGCGGCAACGTGGCCCAACCGAGGCCGGCACGGACCATTTCCAGCAGCGCCAGGTAGTTTTCGGCCTGCCAGATCCGAGTGGAACGCAGGTACTCGCTGCTGGGCAGCTTTTCGGCGTGTGCGCTAAACGCCAGGCGGCGGTGCACGTGCAGGTCTTCGAAAGTCACGCTGCTCAATTTCGCCAGCGCATGTGCGGGGTGACAGACGTGCAGCATGATCAGCTTGCCCATCTGCTGGAATTCGAGCTGCGGCGGGTACTGCGGCTGGGAGAAGGCGATCCCCAGCACGGCCAGGCCCTGAGCTACGAGTTCGCTGACATCCCCATATACGGGGTGCCTGATCACCAGATCGACATAGGGGAAAGCCTCTTCGAACTCCAGCAGCACCGGCATGACGGCGTTGTAGGGCGTTTCAATGGCCAGTGACACGCTGGGTTCGATCGCGTCGGACAGGCAATCCGCATGGGCCTGGAGGGTCAGGCAACGTTCCAGCACCGACTGCGCCTGCAACAACATTTTCTGGCCGGCCTGGGTCAGCACCGGGTTGCGATTCGAGCGATCGAACAGTTCCACGCCCAGGTCCTGTTCCAGATTGGAAATCGCCACGCTCACGGTTGACTGAGTCTTGCCCAGCTTGCGCGCGGCCGCTGAGAACGATCCGCTGTGCACGGCCTGGACGAATGTTTGCAACTGGTCCAGAGAGAACTGCATGGGCGTGACCTCAAGCGACTTTAGCTATCGTTAAAATCGATGGTTGCTCATTTGCTCCATCGTTTACAAGCAGAGAATATCGGCCCTGAAACGAGCTCTTCTGCTGCATCGATTTGCGCTGTGCCTGGCCTGTGGACGCCTCCCAGGACTACAAGAAAAAAGCACTTCAGGAGACATTCGATATGAGCAATTCACAGGTTCATCCGGTGGACGTAATTCTGCCGGTTCGCCAGTTGGTGACATTCGGTTTGCAGCATGTGCTGGTGATGTATGCAGGTGCGGTGGCGGTACCACTCATATTGGGCAGCGCACTGGGGCTGACGTCGGCGCAGGTAGTGACGTTGATCAATGCGAATCTGCTGACGTCGGGCATCGCCACGATGATTCAGACCCTCGGCTTCTGGAAGTTCGGGGCGCGCCTGCCGCTGATTCAGGGCTGCTCATTCATTGCGCTGGCACCGATGATCATGATCGGCAAGGAGTTCGGGCTCACTGAAGTGTTCGGCGCGGTGATCGCGGCGGGGGCGATCACAATTGCCATGGCGCCCGTGTTCAGTAGGTTGCTGCGGTTCTTTCCGCCCGTGGTGATCGGCAGCCTGATCACCATCATCGGCATTTCCCTGATGCCTGCCGCGGCAATCTGGCTAGGTGGCGGCAATCCTGATTCCGCAGATTTCGGTGCGCCATCGAACCTGCTGCTGGGGCTGGCCACGGTCATCGTTACATTGGTGATCTATGCCAGGTTTTCCGGCTTCATTGGCAACCTCAGCGTATTGATCGGCTTGTTCGTGGGCAGCCTGATCGCGGCAGCGTTCGGCATGACGCACTTTGGGCAGGTGAGCAGCGCAGCCTGGTTCGAGCTGAGCCCGCCCATGGCATTCGGCATGCCGCAGTTTTCCCTGATGCCGATACTGGTCATGACGTTAGCGATGTTGGTGATCATGGCCGAAACCACCGGTAACTGCCTGGCGATCGGCAAATTGACCGGCAAGACCATCACACAAACAACCCTTGGCAATGCATTCCGTGCCGATGGGCTATCAACAATGCTCGGAGGGTTGTTCAACAGCTTCCCCTACAACGCTTTTACCCAAAACACCGGCCTTATCGCGCTCTCCAACGTCAAGAGCCGTTATGTCGTGGCTTCCGCTGGGGCAATCATGGTGCTGATGGGCCTGTTCCCCAAGCTGGGTGCGCTGATCGCAGCAGTGCCGACGCCGGTGTTGGGCGGTTGCGCCGTGGTGATGTTCGGCATGACCACGGTGGCCGGTATCCAGGAGCTCTCACGGGTGACATTCGAGGGGACTCGCAACGCAATCATCGTTGCCGTATCGATCAGCGTCGGTGTGCTGCCGATGTCGTTCCCGGCGCTGTTCGAACACGCCAGCGGCACTCTCAAACTGGTACTGGAAAGCGGAATCTTCCTCGGTGCGATCACTGCAATCGTGCTCAATATCCTGCTCAATCCGCAGAGCAGGCGCGAGCCGGTGGCACCAGCCGCCGAGCTGGCCGACTGACAGGTGTTTAGCCCCTGGCCGACGCGGTCAGGGGCACAGTTGAAAATAATAAGGAGTTTCACATGACAAGCTTCACTTGCGCTTTACCTGCCGGCATCACCGAACTTGATCTGCAACTGCTGCGCCGCTCACTCGAACTGGCAGAGGACTCAAAAGCCCGTGGTCGTCATCCGTTTGCTGCACTGGTCGCGGATGGGGCCGGCAACATCATTGCGGCGGCGGGCAATAATTCCATGCCGCCGGAAGGCGATCCCACCCAGCATGCCGAACTTGCTGCAGCCGCGCAGGCTGCCAAGCTGCTAAGCCCGGCAGACCTGGCGCAATGCACGCTCTACACCAGTGCCGAACCCTGCTGCATGTGTGCGGGGGCGATTTACTGGACGGGCATTGGCCGAGTGGTCTACGCGCTGTCCGAGCATGCCTTGCTGGGGCTCACGGGTGGCCACCCGGAAAACCCGACGTTCTCGTTGCCGTGCCGGGAAGTGTTCGCGCGCGGCCAGCGACAGATTCCAACATTCGGGCCGATGTTGGAAGCAGAGGCTGCGCGCGCGCATGAAGGGTTCTGGACGTGACTGGGTAGGGCGGTTTTTGCTGAGTGGAGGCGGGGCTGCCTCCCTTGGCTTTGGGGTTTGATGCTGGGGTTTAATGGTCGAAAAGATCGCAGCCTCGTTGCACTCGACAGCTCCTACACAGCTCCTACACAGCTCCTGCACCGCTGCTGCACCGCTGCTGTATGGGCACTTTCCGGATTTCTGACTCACTCCTGCCCGATCGACTCCAAAAACTCCGACCTTTCATCACTCATGCGTGCAATGCAGTCATTTTGCGCAATGGTGAACGCCTTGCTGCCACTCGTCGCCGGGAACGCTTCGACTGCGCAATCGGCGTCTCGCGTCTTCAGCCATTGTTGCTGCGCCGCTTTGATTTTTGCGGTGATGTCTGCCAGCTGGGTCGGGTTCTTGCCGTAGAGTATTTGCATGCGCTCGGCCAGGGTCTGGTAGTTGTCCTTGAGCAGGTCTTCGGCGGCGGTTCGGCCATAAACCGAGCATTCGAGGGTCTGGACGTCGTTTTCGACAGCGTCGCAGGGGGTGGTCTCGGATTCTTCTTCCGCGTGTACGCCCGTGGCGGTCAATGCCAGAACCAGAAAGATCATTTTCATTGCGCTGCCGTCCCTCATTCCAGTTGAACCTCAGTGAAGCATCCAGTCGTGCAGCGGATTCTGGCTCAACCTGACGGGCTTGAACAGGCGGGCGAGCAGGGGTGGCGACGACCCTTTGTCGCGGATTGACGCTTTCGGCAATTCCCCTGTCGTTTTTGCACCCGGCTGTCCCGGTGCTCAGGCATATGCTGGCTCCAAAGCGCCGGCACACGATTCGGCGCATGAATCGACAATAGGGGACAGCCTGATGAGCCCAGCCGAACTGCACGCCGACAGCATCGTTATCGACGGGCTGATTATCGCCAAGTGGAACCGTGAGCTGTTCGAGGACATGCGCAAAGGCGGCCTGACGGCGGCCAACTGCACCGTGTCGGTGTGGGAGGGCTTCCAGGCCACTGTCAACAACATCGCCGCCAGTCAGAAGCTGATTCGTGAAAACAGCGACCTGGTCATTCCGGTTCGCACCACCGCCGACATCCGCAAGGCCAAGGAGCAGGGCAAGACCGGTATCCTCTTCGGCTTCCAGAATGCCCACGCCTTTGAAGACCAGATCGGCTATGTCGAGGTGTTCAAGCAGCTCGGTGTCGGTATTGTGCAGATGTGCTACAACACCCAGAACCTGGTCGGTACCGGTTGCTACGAGCGCGATGGCGGCCTGTCCGGTTTCGGTCGTGAAATCGTCGCCGAGATGAACCGAGTTGGCGTGATGTGCGACCTGTCCCACGTCGGATCGAAAACCTCTGAAGAGGTGATTCTCGAATCGAAGAAACCCGTCTGCTACTCCCACTGCCTGCCGTCGGGCCTGAAGATTCACCCGCGCAACAAATCCGATGAAGAACTCAAGTTCATTGCGGATCACGGCGGCTTTGTCGGCGTGACCATGTTCGCGCCGTTCCTCGCCAAGGGCATCGATTCGACCATCGACGACTACGCCGAAGCCATCGAATACACCATGAACATCGTCGGCGAAGACGCCATCGGCATCGGCACCGACTTTACCCAGGGGCACGGCCAGGACTTCTTCGAGTACCTGACCCATGACAAGGGTTACGCCCGCCGCCTGACCAGCTTCGGCAAGATCATTAACCCGCTGGGCATCCGCACCGTCGGCGAGTTCCCGAACCTCACCGAAACCCTGCTCAAGCGCGGCCATAGCGAGCGCGTGGTGCGCAAGATCATGGGCGAGAACTGGGTCAACGTGCTCAAAGACGTCTGGGGCGAATAAGCCGCCGCACTTCTGAATCCTTACCTGCGGCCATCCGCGCCGCAGGCAACACCCCAATTTTTCTGGAGTTAAGTTTCCATGGCCAAGATCGCCCCGCAATTGCCTATCGAAGTCGACAGCGAAACCGGTGTCTGGACCTCCGATGCCCTGCCGATGCTGTACGTGCCACGTCATTTCTTCGTCAACAACCACATGGGCATCGAGGAAGTGCTGGGCGCCGACGCCTATGCCGAAATCCTCTACAAGGCCGGCTACAAGTCCGCCTGGCACTGGTGCGAAAAAGAAGCCGAATGCCACGGCCTTGAAGGCGTCGCGGTGTTCGAGCACTACATGAAGCGCCTGTCGCAACGTGGCTGGGGCCTGTTCAAAATCCAGGACATCGACCTCGATAAAGGCACCGCCAGCGTCAAGCTCGAGCACTCCGCCTTCGTCTACGTGTACGGCAAGGTCGGGCGCAAGGTCGACTACATGTTCACCGGCTGGTTTGCCGGTGCCATGGATCAGATTCTGCAAGCCCGCGGCAGCCAGATCCGCACGGTTGCCGAGCAAGTCTACGGTGGCTCCGAAGAAGGCCACGACGACGGTTTGTTCACCGTCAAGCCGTTGTAAGTCGAGGAACCCGCCATGGCTTTCGAAGCAATGTTCCAGCCGATCCAGATCGGCAAACTGACCATCCGCAACCGCGTGCTCAGCACCGCGCACGCCGAGGTCTACGCGACCGACGGCGGTATGACCACCGACCGGTACGTCAAGTATTACGAAGAGAAAGCCAAGGGCGGGATCGGCCTGGCCATTTGCGGCGGTTCTTCAGTGGTGGCCATCGACAGCCCGCAGGAGTGGTGGAGCTCGGTGAATCTGTCCACCGACCGGATCATTCCGCACTTCCAGAATCTCGCTGACGCCATGCACAAGCACGGCGCCAAGATCATGATCCAGATTACTCACATGGGCCGGCGTTCGCGCTGGGACGGCTTCAACTGGCCGACCCTGATGTCGCCGTCCGGGGTGCGTGAGCCGGTACACCGTGCTACTTGCAAAACCATTGAGCCGGAAGAAATCTGGCGGGTTATCGGCAACTACGCGCAAGCGGCACGCCGTGCCAAGGCCGGTGGCCTGGACGGCGTCGAATTGTCCGCCGTGCACCAGCACATGATCGACCAGTTCTGGAGCCCGCGCGTCAACAAGCGAACTGATGAGTGGGGTGGCAGCTTCGAGAACCGCATGCGTTTCGGCCTGGAAGTATTGAAAGCCGTGCGCGCCGAAGTCGGTCCCGATTTCTGCGTCGGCATCCGTCTCTGCGGCGATGAATTCCATCCGGATGGTTTGTCCCACGAGGACATGAAGCAGATCGCCAAGTACTACGACGACACCGGCATGCTGGACTTCATTGGCGTGGTGGGCTCGGGTTGCGACACCCACAACACCCTGGCCAACGTGATCCCGAACATGAGTTATCCACCGGAGCCGTTTCTGCACCTGGCAGCCGGTATCAAGGAAGTGGTCAAGGCCCCGGTTCTGCACGCGCAGAATATCAAGGACCCGAACCAGGCGACGCGCATTCTCGAAGGCGGTTACGTCGACATGGTCGGCATGACCCGCGCGCACATCGCCGACCCGCACCTGATCGCCAAGATCAAGATGGGCCAGATCGACCAGATCAAACAGTGCGTCGGTGCCAACTACTGCATCGACCGGCAATACCAGGGCCTGGATGTGCTGTGCATCCAGAACGCAGCGACTTCCCGTGAATACATGGGCGTTCCGCACATCATCGAAAAGACTACCGGGGTCAAACGCAAGGTCGTAGTAGTGGGTGCCGGGCCTGCCGGTATGGAGGCAGCGCGCGTGGCCGCCGAACGCGGCCACGACGTGACCCTATTCGAGAAGAAGGAATTCATCGGCGGGCAAATCACCACGGCGTCGAAAGCGCCGCAGCGCGACCAGATCGCCGGCATTACTCGCTGGTATCAGCTGGAACTGGCGCGTTTGAAAGTCGACCTGCGCCTGGGTGTGGCGGCCGATGCGCCGACCATTATGGATTTGCGCCCGGACGTCGTCGTGCTCGCCGTCGGCGGTCATCCCTTCCTGGAGCAGAACGAGCACTGGGGCGCGGCTGAAGGCCTGGTGGTCAGTAGCTGGGACATCCTCGATGGCAAGGTTGCACCGGGCAAGAACGTGCTGGTGTACGACACTATTTGCGAGTTTACCGGCATGTCGACCGCCGACTTCCTCGCGGACAAAGGCAGCCAGGTCGAGATCGTTACCGACGACATCAAGCCAGGCGTGGCAATTGGCGGCACATCGTTCCCGACCTACTACCGAAGCATGTACCCCAAGGAAGTGATCATGACCGGGGACATGATGCTGGATAAGGTCTACCGCGAAGGCGACAAGCTGGTGGCGGTGCTGGAGAACGAGTACACCGGCGCCAAGGAGGAGCGGGTGGTGGATCAGGTAGTCGTGGAAAACGGCGTGCGCCCGGACGAAGAAATCTATTACGCGATGAAGGAAGGTTCGCGCAACAAGGGCCAGATCGACGTCGAAGCCCTGTTCGCGATCAAGCCTCAGCCTTGTCTGGAACAGAGCGGCGATGGCTACTTGCTGTTCCGCATAGGCGACTGCGTAGCCCAGCGCAACGTGCACGCGGCGATCTATGACGCATTGCGGTTGTGCAAGGATTTCTAAGTTTTTGACGTCACCTGCGTAGGAGCTGCCGCAGGCTGCGATCTTTTGCTCGTGTTTTTCAAGATCAAGATCAAAAGATCGCAGCCTGCGGCAGCTCCTACGCCGAACGCGTTTCTCCAAGATGTACTGGTGGGAGCTTCACCATGTTGAACACCCTTCTTCCAATCCTGTTGTTCGCCGCCTTGGGCCTGGCTGTCCTTGGCGCGTTGCGGCGGGTGGCCATGTGGCGTCGGGGCCGGGCTTCCAAAGTCGACCTGATCGGCGGCCTGCTTGCCATGCCAAAGCGCTACATGGTCGACTTGCACCACGTGGTGGCGCGGGACAAATACATCGCCAATACCCACGTCGCCACCGCCGGTGGTGCGGTGGCTTCCGCCGTGCTGGCGATCCTGGTTCACGGTTTCGGCCTGCATAACCGCTTCCTCGGGTATGCACTGCTGCTGATGACTGCCGTGATGTTCGTGGGGGCGATTTTCGTCTACCTGCGCCGACGCAATCCTCCGGCCCGTTTGTCCAAAGGCCCGTGGATGCGCCTGCCGAAAAGTCTCCTGGCGTTCTCCGCTTCGTTTTTCCTGGTGACCCTGCCAGTCGCAGGCATCCTCCCGGAAAATTTCGGCGGCTGGATCCTGGCGGCAATCCTGTTTGTCGGCGTGTTGTGGGGCGTCTGCGAGTTGTTCTTTGGCATGACTTGGGGCGGCCCGATGAAGCACGCCTTTGCCGGTGCCCTGCACCTGGCCTGGCACCGTCGCGCCGAGCGCTTTGGCGGCGGTCGCTCCACCGGTTTGAAACCGCTGGATCTGAACGATCCGACCGCGCCACTGGGTGTGGAAAAGCCCAAGGATTTCACCTGGAACCAGTTGCTCGGCTTCGACGCTTGCGTACAGTGTGGCAAGTGCGAGGCTGCGTGCCCGGCATTTGCTGCCGGCCAGCCGTTGAACCCGAAAAAACTGATTCAGGACATGGTCGTTGGCCTGGCCGGTGGCACCGATGCCAAGTTTGCCGGCAGCCCATACCCAGGCAAGCCCATCGGTGAGCACGCCGGCAATCCGCATCAACCGATCGTCAACGGTCTGGTGGACGCCGAAACCCTATGGTCCTGTACCACTTGCCGCGCCTGCGTTGAAGAGTGCCCGATGATGATCGAGCACGTCGATGCCATCGTCGACATGCGCCGCCATCTGACCCTGGAAAAAGGCGCGACCCCGAACAAGGGCGCTGAAGTCCTGGAAAACCTGATTGCCACCGACAACCCCGGCGGCTTCGCCCCGGGAGGCCGGATGAACTGGGCGGCGGACTTGAACCTCAATCTGATGAGCGAGAAAAAATCCGTCGACGTGCTGTTCTGGGTCGGCGACGGAGCCTTCGACATGCGCAACCAGCGCACCCTGCGTGCGTTTGTCAAAGTGCTGAAAGCGGCCAGGGTCGACTTCGCGGTTTTGGGCCTTGAAGAACGCGACAGCGGAGACGTGGCACGGCGACTGGGTGACGAAGCGACGTTCCAGCTGTTGGCCAAACGCAATATCCAGACCCTGGCCAGGTACAGCTTCAACCGCATCGTCACCTGTGACCCCCATAGCTTCCACGTGTTGAAGAACGAGTACGGCGCCTTCGACGGCAACTACCTCGTGCAGCACCACAGCACCTACATGGCAGAAATAATTGCTGCCGGCGCCCTTAGCCTCGGCCAGCACAAAGGCAGCAGCGTCACCTATCACGACCCGTGCTACCTCGGTCGATACAACGGCGAGTACGAAGCGCCCCGTGAAGTGCTGCGTGCCCTTGGCATCGAAGTCAAAGAGATGCAGCGTTCAGGTTTCCGTTCCCGTTGCTGCGGCGGTGGTGGCGGTGCGCCGATCACCGACATCCCGGGCAAGCAACGAATCCCCGACATGCGCATGGAAGACATTCGCGAAACCGGCGCCGAACTGGTGGCAGTCGGTTGTCCACAGTGCACCGCGATGCTTGAGGGCGTGGTCGAACCGCGACCGCTGATCAAGGACATCGCTGAACTGGTGGCCGACGCGCTGCTCGAAGAGGCGGTGCCGAACAAGCCCAATGCACCGGTGCAACATGAAGAACCTGCGGAGGCCCACTGATGAGCGACATTATCCGCCGCGATCCGCGCGCCGAATGGATCGCCCGCAACCGCCTGCACCCGCTGCACGCGGCCATGCAACCGGCGCAACACAGCTGGATGGGGCCTAACGGGGTCATCCGCAAGAACCCCCACGGCGTCGGCTTTATCGGGCCCAACGGGCTGAAGCGCATCGACCGTAGCGGGGCCCAGCAAGGTGGGGCGACCAAGCGTACCGCCGCTGTAGAAGTACAATTGCCGCTGCATCAGGTGCCTGCGCCGGCGTTCTATATTTGCGTGGTCCCGGACATGGTCGGTGGCCGCCTGAGCAGTCACGACCGTGACTTGCTGGGGCTGGCTCATCAATTGGCCGGCTCGGACGGCGCGGTATTGGCGGTGGTGTTTGGTGAACACAAGGAAAGCACATTTGCCACCGCTGGCGTGGATCGCCTGTTGGTGCTGGACGGCGAGGAATTCAGCGGTTATGCACCGGAACAACGAGTGCAGGGCCTGCGGGCTGTGGATAACCAGTTCAATCCGCATCACTGGTTGTTGCCGGACAGCCGTACCGGTGGTGGCGAACTAGGCCGTCGCTTTGCCGCAGCCTTGGGCGAACGCCCCGCAACAAGGGTCTGGCAGGTCAAGGATCAGGAGTGCATCGGCCGCGCCGGTGCTGGCCTGCAGGATCTTGCCCGACCGGTTGCGCGCCTGATTCTGGCTGCCGTCGAATGTGCCGAACCGGTCAGTGAAAGCCGTCATGAAGTCTTGCCGGTGGAGTTATCCACAGCCGTGGCGCGCAGCCTTTCGCGCATCGAAGATCTGGGCGCAGTGGCTGTCGATCCGGCAGCGATTCCCATGGCCGAAGCGGAATTCATCTTCTCTGGCGGGAACGGCGTCAAGGATTGGGGACTTTTCCACAGTACCGCCCAAGCGTTGGGCGCTACCGAAGGCGCATCGCGGGTAGCGGTGGACGACGGCTTCATGGCGCGCGACCGTCAGGTCGGTGCGTCCGGCACCTGGGTCACCGCACGGGTCTATGTAGCGGTGGGGATTTCCGGGGCGATCCAGCACCTGCAAGGCATTGGTGCCTGTGACAAGGTGGTGGCGATCAATCTCGACCCCGGTTGCGACATGATCAAACGGGCCGACCTGTCGGTGATCGGCGAGAGTGCCGAGATTCTACAAGCCTTGATCGATGCGGTAGCGGCTTACCGGAACGACGCCAAGCGCGATGCGGCTTAAGGGAAGGAAAAGGTCATGAGCACGAAAATCATCAGCCTGGTGTCCATCGGCGCCCACCCGACCTCCGGCCGGCCACGTCGCGCTGAGCAGGATGCGCGCGCGGTAGAACTGGGCCTGCAACTGGCTGGGGATAACTTGCAAGTCCTGCACGCAGGCGACGTCGCCGAGCCTGCCTTACGTGCCTATCTGGGTATGGGCCTTGAGCAACTGCATGTGCTGGAACAACCGGAGGGCGCCGATGCATTGCCCGCATTGACCGCCTACTTGCGTGAAGCCGGCGCCCAGGTGGTACTCACCGGCAGCCAGGCGGAAACCGGCGAAGGGTCGGGCATGCTGCCGTTCCTGCTGGCTGAAAGCCTTGGTTGGCCGCTGGTAGTGGGGCTGGCACAAGTGGAATCCATCGACGGTAATTGCGCACTGGTGCTGCAGGCATTGCCGCGAGGCCAGCGTCGTCGCTTGAAGGTTCGCCTGCCGTTCCTGGCGACTGTGGATAACGCTGCGCCAAAACCACGGCAAAGCGCCTACGGCCCGGCGCGACGCGGCTTGTTGCAGGCGGACGAAGTCGAGGTATTCGACGATGAGTTACTCGCAGTAGCGACCCTGCAACCGGCCAAGCCACGGCCGAAACGCTTAAAGGTGATCAAGGCCAAAAGTGGCGCTGATCGCATGAAGGCCGCGACGGCCAAGGCCAGTGGCGGGGGCGGGCAGGTTTTGAAGGGATTGACTGCGCAAGCCGGCGCCGACGCGATCCTGAAGTTGTTGATCGAAGAAGGCGTCGTTCGCTAAGGCTTGCCATCCATCGCACGCGAGCCGCGAGCTCTAGCCGGAGGATGCTGTGGCTTCAATACGTCAAACGATTTAGTTAATCCGGTGCTTGCTACTTGCCCACAATCGCTGTTGGCGCTTTTGTGGATAAGTTGTTTGCTGTCGGCTACGGGCCCCATAAACCGGGCCTCTAAAGCGTTTGATTAAAAAATAGCCAATCTGTCATTGTCTACTTGAATATCCTTCGAAATCGCTGATTTGGCGCGGTCTCCCCGGGTTTTCCACAGATCTCCAATAGTTGCCCCCAAAGTCTGTTGGCGCTTCTGTGGATAAGGTGTTTGCGATCCGCTGCGAGCCACGCAGGGCGTGGCTTTGAAGCATTAGATCAAAAAATGACCAGCTGCTTCGAGAAATGCAGGTTTCGGATAAGTCACGGATTTTATTTAGTTTATGCGCAGATGATTTGCGCCTATCCACAGTTGTCCCCAATTGCTGTGGGTGGAGATGTGGATAACTTGTTGGCGGAAGGCCACGAGCTGCGCACCGTATAGCGCTAAACGCAATTGATCATATTTCGTACAGTTATAACTTGGGTCGGGTGTTGTCGTTAAATATCGCAGCCTGTGTCAGCGCCTGCAGTGACGTGTGCACCGATAATTTTATCGGACACAACAAAACTGCAGGCGCTGGCGCAGGCTGCGATCTTTTGACTTTGATCAACCTTGAACGGGAACGCCTTTGAGATACGGCGCAGGCTCAGCCCCCAGATTGTTCAGCAGGCGTTCGCTGTACCAGTCCACAAAGTTCACCACACCGAACTCATAGGTCTTGGAATACGGCCCAGGCTGGTAGGCCGTGGAGTTGATCCCGCGCTGGTTCTCTTCCGCCAGGCGACGGTCCTGGTCGTTGGTGGCATCCCAGACCTGGCGCATGCGATCAACGTCGTAGTCCACGCCTTCAACGGCGTCCTTGTGCACGATCCACTTGGTGGTGACCACGGTTTCCTGGGCACTGATCGGCCACACTGTGAACACAATGATGTGATCGCCCATGCAGTGGTTCCATGAGTGCGGCAGGTGCAGGATGCGCATCGATCCCAGATCGGGGTTCTTGATGCGGCCCATGAGTTTTGCGCAGCCCTGTTTGCCGTCCAGGGTCATCGAGACGGTGCCCTTGAGCAGCGGCATGCGCACGATGCGGTTACGCAGGCCGAAGCTGGCGTGGGCGTAAGGGATCTTCTCGGCTTCCCAGGCAGCGGCCGAGGCGGCCACGTGGTCCTTGAACCCCTGGTCGGCGCGCGGGTCGGTGACGTCGTCCCATTCCAGCAGGGTTTTGAGCAGTTCCGGGTGCGAGGCGTTGCAGTGGTAGCACTCGCGATTGTTTTCCAGCACCAGCTTCCAGTTGGCTTTTTCAACCAGGGTGGTGGTAATCGCCACCTTGGTGTTCTCCATGTCGTAGGGTTCCATGTAGTGATTCAGCGTCGACAGGAAGTCATCGATGGCCGGCGGATTTTCCGCCAGGCTGATAAAGATGTAGCCGCCCGCAGTCTTCACGTTCACCGGCTTGAGACCGTACTGCTTCATGTCGAAGTCGGCACCCATTTCGGTGCCGGCGAACAGCAGGCGACCGTCCAGCTCGTAGGTCCATTGGTGGTAGTGACAGACCAGCTTGGCGACCTTGCCTTTTTCGCTGGTGCACAAACGCGAACCCCGGTGACGGCAGACGTTGTGGAACGCATGCACCACACCCTCGGCACCGCGGATGACGATGATCGGGTTCTTGCCGATCTGCAGGGTCAGGTAGTTGCCCTTGGTCGGGATCTCGCAGGTCATGCCGGCGATCAGCCACTCCTTCTGGAAAATTTCCTGCATGTCGATATCAAACAGCCGCTCGTCAGAGTAAAACGGCTGCGGCAGCGAGAAAGTGCGCTCGCGCTCTTGCAGCATCTGTGCGGTGGCCTTGCGTGCGGGTTCCAGCGGATCGCCCAGGCTGATTTTTGCGGTGACGTCCATCGATTTGATCCTCAAGGCCATTCTGTGTGGCCGGCGAAAGTGGCTATGTGGCCGGTTTAGCGGGTTTGCTACGCAAGGTGTAAAGAATCTGTCTTTGTGTGGAGCGAGTGTGGGGCCGGCGCTGCCCAGAACCTTATCCATGGGCGACATGGCCCAATCTGTTCCCGACGCGCAACCCCCGGTAACCAAGGGCTGGTCGCGATAAGTATGTGAATGTCGCAGATAGGTAAATGGGTGTTCCGCGCTATACGCAGAATCGCCAACATAAGGCCGACCATCGGCGGTGGAGAACAGCATGTCCAACAGCTTCCTGAACCCGGTAACCACGCAGACCTGGGCCAATGGTCGACACATCGTGCGTTGCGTCAAAGTCATCCAGGAAACCTGGGACGTGCGCACCTTCTGCTTTATGGCGGACCAGCCGATCCTGTTCTTTTTCAAGCCGGGGCAGTTCGTTACCCTTGAGCTGGAAATCGAAGGCGTGCCGATCATGCGTTCGTACACCATTTCCAGTTCCCCCTCGGTGCCGTACAGCTTTTCCGTGACCATCAAGCGCGTGCCGGGGGGCAAGGTGTCGAACTGGTTGCACGACACCCTGCACGAAGGCCAGGAGCTTGCGGTACACGGGCCGGTCGGGCTTTTCAACGCGATGGACTTCACCGCGCCAAAGGTCTTGTACCTCAGCGGTGGGGTCGGCATCACGCCAGTGATGTCCATGGCGCGCTGGTTCTACGACACCAACGGCAACGTCGACATGGTGTTCATTCACAGCGCCCGTTCACCCAAGGACATCATCTACCACCGTGAGCTGGAACACATGGCGTCGCGGATCGACAACTTCAGCCTGCACCTGATTTGCGAGAAGCATGGTCTGGGTGAGCCTTGGGCGGGGTATCGCGGTTACCTGAACCACAAGATGCTGGAACTGATGGCACCCGACTTCATGGAGCGCGAGGTGTTCTGCTGCGGCCCGACGCCGTACATGAATGCGGTCAAGCGCATGCTTGAAGCGGTCGGCTTCGACATGTCGCGTTATCACGAGGAATCCTTCGGCGCGACGCCACCGGAAGCCCGGGCGGATGCGGTGGAGCAGGCGGAAATTGCTGCCGACGCGCCGGAAGTCGATTTGGCGGACCTGCATCAGGTCGAATTTATCTCGTCCGGCAAGAGCATTCGTGTGGCACCCGGTGAAACCGTGCATGCGGCGGCGGCCAAGCTCGGTTTGCTGATTCCGAAGGCCTGCGGGATGGGTATTTGCGGTACGTGCAAGGTGTTGAAATTGGGGGGCGAGGTGGAGATGGACCACAACGGCGGAATTACCGAAGAGGACGAAGCGGAAGGGTTCATCCTGTCGTGCTGCAGCGTGCCGAAAGGGGACGTGCGCATTGAGTTTTAATCGGTATTGGTGATGACTGCTGATTGCCCCTGCGGACCATGGGTGACGAAACCTGTAGGAGCTGCCTCGTTGCACTCGACGGCTCCTACGGCTCCTACGGCTCCTACAGGTGCGCAGGTCCACAAGCAAGTAGCTCCGCAGGCCTGCACAGGGAAAGCTTAGCGGGACATGACCTCGCGAATGTCCGCCGCCAATTCACGTACCCGTTCCTCCTCGGTGTCCCACGAGCACATGAAGCGCGCGCCGCCGTTGCCGATGAAGGTGTAGAAGCGCCAGCCCTTGGCGGTCAGTGCGGCGATGGCCGGTTCCGACAGTTGCAGGAACACGCCGTTGGCCTGCACCGGGAACATCAGTTCCACTCCTGGAATATCGCTGACCAGCTCGGCCAGCAATTGCGCACAATGGTTGGCGTGGCGGGCGTATTTGAGCCAGGCGTCGTTTTCCAGGATCCCGACCCAGGGGGCCGAGAGGAAGCGCATTTTCGAGGCCAACTGCCCGGCCTGCTTGCAGCGGTAGTCGAAGTCTTCGGCCAGTTTGTGGTTGAAAAACAGGATCGCTTCACCCACCGCCATGCCGTTTTTCGTACCGCCAAAGCACAGCACGTCGACACCGGCCTTCCAGGTCAGGTCCGCTGGAGAGCAGCCGAGAAAAGCGCAGGCGTTGGAGAATCGCGCGCCGTCCATGTGCAGGTTCAGGCCGAGCTCCTTGCAAGTGGCGCTGATGGCACGGATTTCTTCAGGGGTGTAGATGCTGCCGACTTCAGTGGCCTGGGTCAGGGTCACGACCCGGGGTTTTGGGTAGTGAATATCCTGGCGCTTGAGAGCGACTTCACGAATGGATGCCGGGGTCAGCTTGCCATTTTCGGTGCGCGCAACCAGCAGCTTGGAGCCGTTGGAGAAGAATTCCGGCGCGCCGCATTCGTCGGTCTCGACGTGGGCGGTTTCCGAGCAGATTACGCTGTGGTAACTCTGGCAAAGCGACGACAGGGCCAGGGAGTTGGCAGCAGTGCCGTTGAAGGCGAAGAACACTTCGCAGTCGGTTTCGAACAGTTTGCGGAATTGATCGGACGCGCGTGCGGTCCATTCATCGTCGCCATAAGCACGCTGGTGGCCGTGGTTGGCCTGCTCCATGGCCGCCCAGGCTTCAGGGCAGATACCGGAATAGTTGTCGCTGGCGAATTGTTGGCTCTTGTCGGTCATGGCCGGCTTCCGTGATCGAAGCTCTTATGGTGAAGAGCATTCGTGGTCAATGATGGTGCGCACTTTACCGAAGATCGTCCGGGGAGCACACGGGATGCTGCTTTCGAAAAAATACAGCGTTGGCGGACAATTATGCACATGACTCGGCGCGATGGTGCACTCGATCTGCTCAAGTGGCTGGCGCTTTTGAGCATGGTGCTCGATCACCTGCGATATGTCGGCTATTCCATTGATATCCTGTTTGCGCCGGGGCGATTGGCGTTCCCATGGTTCTGCCTGGCAATGGCTGCGAACCTGGCGCGCATGGGCGTATCCCGCGCCGGCACTCCGTGGCGGTATCTGCTGTGGTTGGTGGTGTTCAGCGCCATCAGCGAGATCCCGTATCGGCTGTTCATGCCGGCGCCCGACACGCTGAACGTGCTGCCCACGCTGGTCCTGGGGTTGTTGGTGGCG
Organism: Pseudomonas sp. TMW22090; assembly: GCF_022496665.1. Lineage (NCBI taxonomy): Bacteria > Pseudomonadati > Pseudomonadota > Gammaproteobacteria > Pseudomonadales > Pseudomonadaceae > Pseudomonas > Pseudomonas sp. TMW22090. The sequence continues at coordinate 123,610 of NZ_SCFH01000003.1, read as the reverse complement.
CGCGGTTGGCAGCAGCAAACGCTGGAATCGCGTCTGCTCGCGCTGGGTGCATTGGTACTGGCTGCATTGTTCCCGGAACGACTGATGTTCGGGTTCTTCGGCGTGCTGTTGCCGCTGGCGATGCTGCTGGTGATCAGGCGGCCCTGGTATTACAGCCTGTTGCCAGGGGTGGTGGGCCTGGCGGCGAATCAATGGCAGGTGCTATATCCGGCGGCGCAGTTTGGCAATGTCGCCGCCATCTGGGGCATTGTCACTTGTCTGATCGCGCCATGGCTGGGTATGGTCTTGTTGCGACATGCCAAACATCTCAAGCCTGTGCCAATGCGACGCTGGCCGTATGCGTTGTATCCGCTGCATTTCCTTGTGCTGTTACTCGTCCGCGAAATCATCGCTTAACCCTGTGGGAGCTGGCTTGCCAGCGATAGCGGCGTCACATCCAGCATTGATGGCGGCTGACACACCGCCATCGCTGGGACGCCAGTTCCCACAGGGTTTTTCGTTGATTTGAGGATCGTGTTCGGCATGCCATCTGCGCCCATGTCGTAAACGCACCTTTGCGTGGCGTCCGTAGGCATTTGGCCTGTCTGCGCCGGTCATACCATCGCATCAAAGGGCACTGTCGCAACACCAGTGCCTCACCGAGACGAATGGCGCACAGATGCCGCTGGGAGAGACGCGATGTTCAGCAAGCAAGACCAGATCCAGGGTTACGACGATGCACTGCTGGCGGCGATGAATGCCGAGGAGCAACGTCAGGAAGATCATATCGAGCTGATCGCGTCCGAAAACTACACCAGCAAGCGCGTGATGCAAGCGCAAGGCAGCGGCCTGACCAACAAATACGCCGAAGGCTACCCGGGCAAGCGCTACTACGGTGGCTGCGAGCACGTCGACAAGGTTGAAGCGCTGGCCATCGAGCGCGCCAAGCAACTGTTCGGTGCCGATTACGCCAACGTCCAGCCGCATTCCGGCAGCCAGGCTAACGCCGCTGTCTATCTGGCCCTGCTGAACGCAGGCGATACCGTGCTGGGCATGAGCCTGGCCCACGGCGGTCACCTGACTCACGGCGCCAAGGTCAGCTTCTCCGGCAAGCTCTACAACGCCGTGCAGTACGGCATCGACACCACCACCGGCCTGATCGACTACGACGAAGTCGAGCGCCTGGCGGTCGAGCACAAGCCGAAAATGATCATCGCCGGGTTCTCCGCCTACTCCAAGACTCTGGACTTCCCGCGCTTCCGCCAGATCGCTGACAAAGTCGGTGCCTACTTCTTCGTCGACATGGCGCACGTCGCCGGCCTGGTCGCTGCCGGGCTGTACCCGAACCCTCTGCCATACGCCGACGTGGTCACCACCACCACCCACAAGACCCTGCGCGGTCCAAGGGGTGGCTTGATCCTGGCCAAGGCCAACGAAGAGCTGGAAAAGAAATTCAACGCTGCCGTGTTCCCCGGCGGCCAGGGCGGCCCGCTGATGCACGTGATCGCCGGTAAGGCGGTGTGCTTCAAGGAAGCGCTGGAGCCAGGTTTCAAGGCGTACCAGCAGCAAGTGATCGACAACGCCCAGGCCATGGCCGGCGTATTTATCAATCGCGGCTACGATGTAGTGTCCGGCGGCACCGATAACCACCTGTTCCTGGTCAGCCTGATCCGTCAGGGCCTAACTGGCAAAGAAGCGGATGCAGCACTCGGCCGCGCTCACATCACCGTGAACAAGAACGCTGTTCCGAACGATCCACAGTCGCCGTTCGTGACCTCTGGCCTGCGCATCGGCACTCCGGCGGTGACGACTCGCGGCTTCAAGGTGACGCAGTGCGTCACGCTGGCCGGCTGGATCTGCGACATCCTCGACAACCTCGGCGACGCCGACGTAGAAGCAAATGTTGCCCAGCAAGTGACGGCCCTGTGCGCGGACTTCCCGGTTTATCGCTGAGCGCGGTTTTGGAGTAAATGACTATGCAACGGTATTCGGGCTTCGGCCTCTTCAAACACTCCCTCAGCCATCACGAAAACTGGCAGAAAATGTGGCGCACGCCGACCCCTAAAAAGGTCTATGACGTGGTCATCGTCGGCGGTGGCGGGCATGGTCTCGCGACCGCCTACTACCTCGCCAAGGAACACGGCATCACCAATGTGGCCGTGGTCGAGAAAGGCTGGCTGGGCGGCGGTAACACGGCGCGCAACACCACCATCGTTCGTTCCAACTACCTGTGGGACGAGTCGGCGCACCTGTACGAACACGCGATGAAACTGTGGGAAGGCCTGTCACAGGACCTGAACTACAACGTGATGTTCTCCCAGCGCGGCGTCTACAACCTGTGCCACACCCTGCAGGACATCCGTGATTCCGAGCGTCGGGTCAGCGCCAACCGCCTCAACGGCGTGGACGGTGAACTGCTCGATGCCAAGCAAGTGGCCGACGAGATTCCGTACCTCGACTGCTCGAAAAACACTCGCTACCCGGTGATGGGCGCCACTGTCCAGCGTCGCGGCGGCGTGGCCCGTCACGATGCCGTGGCCTGGGGCTTTGCCCGTGCCGCCGATGCACTGGGTGTGGACCTGATCCAGCAGACCGAAGTGATCGGCTTCCGCAAGGAAAACGGCGTATGCATCGGCGTGGAAACCAACAAGGGCTTCATCGGCGCCAAGCGCGTTGGCGTGGTGACAGCCGGTAACTCCGGACACATGGCAAAGCTGGCGGGTTTCCGTCTGCCGATCGAATCCCACCCGCTGCAAGCGCTGGTATCCGAGCCGATCAAGCCGATTATCGACAGCGTGATCATGTCCAACGCCGTACACGGTTACATCAGCCAGTCCGACAAGGGCGACCTGGTGATCGGCGCCGGTATCGACGGCTACAACGGCTACGGCCAGCGCGGTTCGTACCCGGTGATCGAGCACACCATCCAGGCCATCGTCGAGATGTTCCCGGTGTTGTCCCGCGTGCGCATGAACCGGCAGTGGGGTGGCATCGTCGACACCACGCCGGACGCCTGCCCGATCATTTCAAAAACTCCGGTGCCGAACATGTTCTTCAACTGCGGTTGGGGCACCGGTGGCTTCAAGGCAACACCCGGCTCGGGCAACGTATTTGCCGCGAGCCTGGCCAAGGGTGAAATGCACCCATTGGCTGCACCTTTCTCCATCGACCGTTTCCACAACGGTGCGTTGATCGATGAACACGGCGCTGCTGCGGTTGCCCACTAACAGGAGAAATACCCATGTTGCATATCTTCTGTCCTCACTGCGGCGAGCTGCGCTCCGAAGAGGAATTTCACGCATCCGGCCAGGCGCACATACCGCGTCCACTGGACCCGGCCTCCTGCACCGACGAGGAGTGGGGCGACTATATGTTCTTCCGCGATAACCCTCGCGGCCTGCACCATGAGCTGTGGATTCACGCCGCCGGTTGCCGTCAGTACTTCAACGCCACCCGCGACACCGTGACCTACGAAATTCTCGAAACCTACAAGATCGGCACCAAGCCACAATTCACCGACAAGACCGACAGCCCGAAAGCGGCCGCCACGGCTCTGGGAGAGAAGGTATGAGCCAGATCAATCGCCTGTCCAACGGCGGACGCATCGACCGCAACAAAGTGCTGAGCTTCACGTTCAACGGCCAGAGCTACAAGGGCTATGAAGGTGACTCCCTGGCCGCCGCGCTGATCGCCAACGGCGTGGATATCATCGGTCGCAGCTTCAAGTATTCCCGCCCACGCGGCATCTTCGCCGCAGGCGCTGAAGAGCCGAACGCAGTGCTGCAGATCGGCGCAACCGAAGCCACGCAGATCCCCAACGTACGCGCCACGCAACAGGCGCTGTATCAAGGCCTGGTCGCCACCAGCACCAACGGCTGGCCAAGTGTGAACAACGACATGATGGGCATTCTGGGCAAGGTCGGCGGCAAGCTGATGCCGCCGGGCTTTTACTACAAAACCTTCATGTACCCGCAATCGTTCTGGATGACCTACGAGAAGTACATTCGTAAGGCCGCAGGTCTTGGTCGCTCGCCGACCGAGAACGATCCGGACACCTACGACTACATGAACCAGCACTGCGATGTGCTGATCGTTGGCGGTGGCCCTGCTGGCCTGGCCGCGGCACTGGCGGCTGCGCGCAGCGGTGCCCGGGTGATCCTGGCCGATGAACAGGAAGAGTTCGGCGGCAGCCTGCTCGATTCCCGCGAAAGCCTGGACGGCAAGCCTGCCGTGGAATGGATCGCCAGCGTCATCGACGAACTGAAGAATACCCCGGACGTGCTGCTGTTGCCGCGTGCCACGGTCAACGGTTACCACGACCATAACTTCCTGACCATTCACGAGCGCCTCACCGATCACCTCGGCGATCGCGCCCCGATCGGCCAGGTGCGTCAACGCATTCACCGCGTCCGCGCCAAGCGCGTGGTGCTGGCGACCGGTGCTCACGAGCGTCCGCTGGTCTACGGCAACAACGACGTGCCGGGCAACATGCTTGCCGGTGCCGTCTCGACTTACGTTCGTCGGTATGGCGTCGCACCGGGCAAAAAGCTTGTCCTGAGCACCAACAACGACCACGCCTATCGCGTGGCGCTGGATTGGCTCGATGCCAGCCTGCAGGTCGTGGCTATCGCTGATGCGCGCAGCAATCCGCGCGGCGCGCTGGTGGAAGAGGCGCGCGCCAAAGGCATTCGCATCCTGACCGGCAGTGCCGTGATCGAGGCTCGCGGCACCAAACGCGTGACTGGCGCGCGCATTGCTGCCATTGACGTCAAAGGGCACAAGGTCACCAGCCCCGGCGAATGGCTGGACTGCGACCTGGTGGTCAGCTCCGGCGGCTACAGCCCGGTGGTGCACCTGGCGTCGCACCTGGGAGGCAAGCCGACCTGGCGTGAAGACATCCTCGGTTTTGTACCGGGCGAGGCACCGCAAAAACGCGTATGCGTCGGCGGTATCAATGGCGTCTACGGTCTGGGTGATTCCCTGGCCGATGGCTTTGAAGGTGGCGCCCGTGCCGCCAGCGAAGCCGGTTTCGGGGTGGTCGAAGGTACTTTGCCTAAAGCCCTGAGCCGCCTCGAAGAGCCAACCCTGGCGCTGTTCCAGGTGCCCCACGAGAAGAATTCGGCCCGTGCGCCCAAGCAATTCGTCGACTTCCAGAACGACGTCACCGCCGGTGGCATCGAACTGGCGACCCGCGAAGGTTTCGAGTCGGTGGAGCACGTCAAACGCTACACCGCACTGGGCTTCGGCACCGATCAGGGCAAGCTGGGTAACGTCAACGGCCTGGCCATCGCCGCCCGCTCGCTGAACGTCACCATCCCGCAGATGGGCACCACGATGTTCCGTCCCAACTACACGCCGGTGACTTTCGGTGCCGTAGCCGGTCGTCACTGTGGGCACATCTTCGAGCCTGTGCGTTTCACTGCATTGCATCACTGGCATGTGAAAAACGGCGCCGAGTTTGAAGACGTCGGCCAATGGAAACGCCCATGGTATTTCCCGAAAAACGGTGAAGACCTGCATGCCGCGGTCAAGCGCGAATGCAAGGCCGTACGCGACAGCGTCGGTCTGCTGGATGCTTCGACCCTGGGCAAGATCGACATCCAGGGCCCGGACGCCCGCGAATTCCTCAACCGCATCTACACCAACGCCTGGACCAAGCTCGATGTGGGCAAGGCGCGTTACGGCCTGATGTGCAAAGAAGACGGAATGGTGTTCGACGACGGCGTGACCGCTTGCCTGGCCGACAACCATTTTGTGATGACCACCACCACCGGCGGCGCCGCCCGGGTACTGCAATGGCTGGAAATTTACCAGCAGACCGAATGGCCAGACCTGAAGGTGTACTTCACTTCAGTGACTGACCATTGGGCAACCATGACCCTGTCCGGCCCGAACAGCCGCAAGCTGCTCAGCCAGGTCACGGACATCGACTTGAGCAACGAAGCCTTCCCGTTCATGACCTGGAAAGAAGGCGTAGTCGGCGGCGTGCCGGCGCGGGTGTTCCGGATTTCGTTCACCGGCGAGCTGTCGTATGAAGTCAACGTGCAAGCCGACTACGCGATGGGCGTGCTGGAGAAAATTGTCGAGGCGGGCAAGCAATACAACCTGACCCCGTATGGCACTGAAACCATGCACGTTCTGCGGGCCGAGAAGGGCTTCATCATCGTCGGCCAGGACACCGACGGTTCGATGACCCCGGATGACCTGAACATGGGCTGGTGTGTCGGTCGCACCAAACCGTTCTCGTGGATCGGCTGGCGCGGCATGAACCGCGAGGACTGCGTGCGCGATCAACGCAAACAGCTGGTTGGCCTGAAACCGATCGATCCGACCAAATGGCTCCCTGAGGGTGCGCAGCTGGTGTTCAACACCAAGCAGGCGATCCCGATGAGCATGGTCGGCCACGTGACCTCCAGCTACGCGCACAACTCCCTGGGCTATTCGTTTGCCATGGGCGTGGTCAAGGGCGGCCTGAACCGCATGGGCGAGCGAGTGTTCGCCCCGCTGGCGGATGGCAGCGTGATCGAGGCGGAAATCGTTTCTTCGGTGTTCTTTGATCCGAAAGGGGATCGTCAGAACGTGTAACACCACAGTACCTGTGGGAGCGTGGCTTGCCCGCGATGAACGATAACGCGGTGCTTCAGGCAGAACGCGTCGCTCCCATCGCGGGCAAGCCCGCTCCCACAGGGCACACGAATTCAGGAACAGGTGCTTTATGACCGCAGCCAATGTGTACCAACAACGCCCAACCACCGGCGCCAAGGCCGAGTCGTCGTTGCATCATGCCGACCTCGCCAGCCTGGTAGGCAAGGGTCGCAAGAATGCCGGCGTGATCGTGCGTGAGAAGAAACTCCTCGGCCACCTGACCATCCGTGGCGATGGCCACGATGCCGCGTTTTCCGAAGGGGTGCACAAGGCCCTTGGCATTGAATTGCCGGGCGCTCTGAGCGTGATCGTCAAAGGCGAGACCAGCCTGCAGTGGATGGGACCGGATGAATGGCTGCTGATCGTGCCAACCGGTGAAGAATTTGCCGCCGAGCAAAAGCTGCGTGCAGCGCTGGGTGATTTGCACATCCAGATCGTCAACGTTAGCGGCGGCCAGCAGATCCTCGAACTGAGCGGCCCGAATGTGCGCCAGGTCCTGATGAAATCGACCAGCTACGACGTGCACCCCAACAGCTTCCCCGTGGGCAAGGCCGTGGGCACGGTGTTCGCCAAGTCGCAACTGGTGATCCGCCATACCGCCGAAGACACCTGGGAGCTGCTGATCCGTCGCAGTTTCTCCGATTACTGGTGGTTGTGGTTGCAGGATGCCGCAGCCGAGTACGGCCTCAGCGTCCAGGCTTGATCACAACCGCTCACCTGTAGGAACGAGCTTGCTCGCGATGGACTTGAGGACGACGCGTTAACCCAGGCGGTACGCGTTATCGTTGGCGCCCATCGCGAGCAAGCTCGCTCCTACAGAGGTAGCGTCGTTTACCGATACCTCAGGAGTCACTGCACTATGAGCCGCGCCCCAGACACATGGATTCTGACCGCCGACTGCCCTAGCGTCCTCGGCACCGTGGACGCGGTGACGCGGTTTCTTTTCGAGCAGGGCTGCTACGTCACCGAGCACCACTCCTTCGATGATCGGCTCTCGGGACGATTTTTCATCCGGGTGGAATTCCGTCAGCCTGACGGGTTCGATGAACAGTCATTCCGCGCCGGCTTGCAGGAGCGCGGTGAAGCGTTCGGCATGATCTTCGAACTGACTGCGCCGAACTATCGGCCAAAAGTGGTGATCATGGTGTCCAAGGCCGATCACTGCCTAAACGATCTGCTTTATCGCCAACGCATTGGCCAACTGTCCATGGACGTGGCCGCAGTGGTCTCCAATCATCCGGACCTCAAGCCCCTGGCCGACTGGCACCAGATTCCTTACTACCACTTCCCGCTCGACCCGAACGACAAGCCATCCCAAGAGCGTCAGGTGTGGCAAGTGATCGAAGAGTGCGGTGCGGAGCTGGTGATTCTTGCGCGCTACATGCAGGTCCTGTCACCGGAGCTGTGCCGCAAGCTCGATGGCAAGGCGATCAATATCCATCACTCCCTGTTGCCCGGTTTCAAGGGCGCCAAGCCGTATCACCAGGCCTATAACAAGGGCGTGAAACTGGTGGGCGCCACGGCGCACTACATCAACAACGACCTGGACGAAGGGCCGATCATTGCCCAAGGCGTGGAGGCCGTGGATCACAGTCACTATCCGGAAGACCTGATCGCCAAGGGCCGGGATATCGAAGGGCTGACCTTGGCGCGAGCGGTGGGTTATCACATTGAGCGGCGAGTGTTCCTGAACGCCAATCGCACCGTCGTTCTTTAAATCGCTATCGCTGGCAAGCCAGCTCCCACAGGGCTGAGGTCGCTCAGGAAATGTGCACGACCCTGACCTTGTGGGAGCGGGCTTGCCCGCGATGAGGCCTTCAAACACAACACAAGACACAAGACACAAGACACACAGGCAATAACCCGAGCAATCAACGCGCCGCCGCTAAAAGGCGACGTGAGTGCTACATAAAAACAATAGCGAGGTGAAAGCATGTCTGGCAATCGTGGTGTGGTGTATCTCGGCGCTGGCAAGGTCGAAGTACAGAAAATTGACTATCCGAAAATGCAGGACCCGCGCGGCAGGAAGATCAACCACGCTGTGATCCTGCGCGTGGTGTCCACCAACATCTGTGGTTCCGACCAGCACATGGTGCGCGGTCGGACCACCGCTCAAACCGGCCTGGTGCTGGGGCACGAAATCACCGGTGAAGTGATCGAGAAGGGCAGCGACGTCGAGAACCTGCAAATCGGTGACCTGGTGTCCGTCCCGTTCAACGTGGCTTGCGGGCGCTGCCGTTCCTGCAAGGAAATGCACACCGGTGTCTGCCTCAGCGTTAACCCGGCACGTCCGGGCGGTGCTTACGGTTATGTCGACATGGGCGACTGGACCGGCGGCCAGGCTGAATACGCCTTGGTGCCTTACGCCGACTTCAACCTGTTGAAACTGCCTGACCGTGATCGCGCAATGGAAAAAATCCGCGACCTGACCTGCCTCTCCGACATCCTGCCGACCGGTTACCACGGCGCAGTCACTGCCGGCGTTGGCCCGGGCAGCACCGTGTACATTGCAGGCGCGGGTCCAGTCGGCCTGGCCGCTGCAGCTTCCGCTCGTCTACTGGGCGCCGCTGTGGTCATCATCGGCGACGTCAACACCGTGCGCCTGGCACACGCCAAGGCCCAGGGCTTCGAAATCGCTGACCTGTCCCTGGACACCCCACTGCACGAACAGATCGCTGCACTGCTGGGCGAGCCCGAAGTGGACTGCGCCGTCGACGCCGTGGGCTTCGAAGCGCGCGGTCATGGCCACGACGGGGTCAAGCACGAGGCCCCGGCCACGGTGCTCAACTCGTTGATGGGCGTGGTTCGTGTAGCCGGCAAAATCGGTATTCCGGGCCTGTACGTGACCGAAGATCCCGGTGCAGTGGATGCCGCAGCGAAAATGGGTAGCCTGAGCATTCGCTTTGGTCTGGGCTGGGCCAAATCCCACAGCTTCCACACCGGCCAGACGCCTGTGATGAAGTACAACCGCCAGCTGATGCAGGCGATCATGTGGGACCGTATCAACATTGCCGAAGTGGTGGGCGTGCAGGTGATCAGCCTGGATCAGGCGCCGGAAGGTTACGGCGAGTTTGATGCAGGTGTGCCGAAGAAGTTTGTGATCGATCCGCACAAGTTGTTCAGCGCGGCGTAAGCGGTTACGCAAAACAAAACGGCGACCTCCGGGTCGCCGTTTTTACATCAGAAGATCGCAGCCTTCGGCAGCTCCTATGCCGAACGCGTAACCCTGCAGGAGCTGCCGAAGGCTGCGATCTTTTGATCTTTTCGTTTGCTCACAACACCGCCAACGACCCTTGATACAACACCGGCCCCGTCGGCTGCCCGGTCGGCGAGCCACCCTTGGGCTCCAGGCTCACCGCCAACGCAATCGGTTTACCGATCAGCACCTTTTGCGCATCGCTCAGCTCAACCTTGCCCTTGCCGCTCGCCGGAATCACGCCGAGGGACATCGGTTTGCCGTTCGCCGGTATCGCCCACAACTCCAGGCTGCGTTCCGGATCAACCGCAGCCAACGCCAGCGGCTCCACTTGCAGATAGTTGTCGTGGGCCAGAACCCTTAGCGCCGGTTGCGAATCGGCCGTCAGCAATGTCGCGCTGTATCGCGCCTCATCACGGTTGTAGAGCACGCTCAGGAACACGATGACCACCAGCGAACACAACGCCGCCGTCACCCGCATCCAGTTCCAGAAGGAACGCTTCTGTGGCACATGCAGTTTTTGTGGGTCGATACGCGCCGTGATGCCTTGCCACACGCGTTCCGGCACCGGTTGCTCGGGCAACGCTTCGGTCAGGCTGGCGAGACTGTCCTGCCAGTGCGCCAGTTCTGCGCGTAATGCCGCGTCTTCCAGCAGCAACTGTTCAAAGCGCCGACGAGCTGCTGCGGGCATCACGCCAATGGCGTAGTCGGCGGCGAGGGTTCGGCGCAGGCTCGGGGTTTGATAGTTCATGATTCAAGGCACCTGCGCAGGCGCTCCATGCCACGGCGGATCCAGGATTTGACCGAGCCCAGCGGCGCGGCCAGGTGTTCTGCCAGTTCCGAGCAGGACAGCCCTTGAAAGTACGCCACGGTAATCGATTGGCGCTGCCTGCCTTCGAGGCTTTCCAGGCAGCGGTTCAAGGCGTTGGCCTCGCGGGCGGTGTTCAATAATTCGTGGGCGGATGGGCTTTCATCCACGAGCGCCAGTTCTTCCTGATCGGTCAACGGCCGGTCGCGGTGTTTGCGCAACTGGTCGATGGCTTGATTGCGGGTGATGTTGATCATCCAGGTCAGCGGTGCCGACAGGTTCGATTCATAGCGCGAGGCGCTGTTCCAGATGCGCACGAAGCTTTCCTGTAGCACTTCTTCGGCCAGGTCTTGACGCCCCATGAATCGCAGGGCAACACCATGCAAGCGCGGGCCGACACTGCGGTAAAGCGTCTCGAATGCGCGGCGGTCACCCAGCGAACACTGGGCCAGAAGCTGCCTGAGCTGATCGGTGTCGGCAATGGAAATAACGGTTCTCCAATCAGTCGAGGTGGTGAGGTGAGGCTGCGTGCGGTGCCGGTTGCAGGCAGAGGTTAGTTCACGGCGCGCAGTTGTTCCATTCACGGGCAGACACCTCGGAAAAATCCGCCGACCCCGATGCGCAGGGCCGGCGGTACAACTTAACCTTTCGGCATCAGTACTTTGTCGATGACCTGAATCACGCCGTTTGACTGGTACACGTCGTAGGTGGTGATGTCGGCGACATCACCTTTTTCATCTTTGATGGTGATGTTGTGCGGGCCGTTCATCATCGCCCAGAGCTTGCCGCCCGCCACGGTGGTGAGTTCGGTCTTGCCGCCACCGGCCTTGATCTTCTCGGTCAGGGTCATCATGTCGAGTTTGCCGGCGACGACGTGGTAGGTGAGGATTTTGGTCAGGGTGGCCTTGTTTTCAGGTTTGAGCAGCGTATCGACGGTGCCGGCGGGCAGGGCGGTGAAGGCCGAATTGACCGGTGCGAACACAGTGAATGGGCCTTTGCCTTTGAGGGTGTCGACGAGGCCGGCGGCTTTCACGGCGGCGACCAGCGTGGTGTGGTCTGAGGAGTTCACCGCGTTATCGACGATGTCTTTGCTCGGCAGCATGCTTTGGCCGCCGACCATCACCGCGTCATGGCTCATGGTTGCCGCTTGCACGATGTTCAGGGCGGATCCGCCGCCAAGGGCCAGGGTCAGCAGGCTGGCAATCAACGGCGTTTTCATCGAAGTGCGTTTCATGGTAGTGATCCTTGAGGATGGAATCGGCCAGGAATGTCTGTCCGTGCTTGATATACGCGGCGGGGTCCAGACTGGATGCACCACGAAGAAACTATTTTTGAGGGGCACAACGCCGGACCCTGCAGGAGCCTGCAATCTTTTGATCTTGATTTTGGGCGGGCTTGAATGCGCTGAAAATCGAAAGATCGCAGCCTTCGGCAGCTTCTACAGAAGCTGCGACAGGCTTACAGATGCGGGAACAATCCTCCGGGAATCCAGTCGAACGCACAGTTTTTCGCCGTTCATGGGTGGGCGGTTTATGCCTAAAGAGGTTGTCTCGATGAAGATTTCACGCGGTTTTGCACTGGCTTCGCTCATGACCCTGGCGGCCAGCCCGGTGTTCGCCGGGTTCAGCCTGGACGATCTGACCAAAGCGGCGTCGAGCATGCAGGGCGGTGATGCGGCCACGAATGCGGCGCCGACCTCGGAAACGGCGGGTCTGCTCGGCGCGTTGACTTCGCAGTTGAATGTAAAACCCGAGCAAGCCGTCGGCGGCACCGCGGCGATGCTCGGCCTGGCGAAGAATCAGCTGAGTTCGACCGACTATTCCGAACTGGCCAAAAGCGTTCCGGGGATCGACAAGTTGTCGGGCGGTGGTGAGCTGGGCGCGTTGGCCGGTTTGCTCGGCTCGAACGGCAAGGCGGCAGGGCTGGACAATGCCCTGGGCACCGTCAAAGACACCAACGACTTGAACAATGCGTTCAGCGCCCTGGGCATGGACACCGGCATGATCGGCCAGTTTGCCCCCTTGATCCTGCAATACCTCGGTCAACAGGGCGTGGGTGGTTCGCTGCTGCAAAGCCTCGGCGGCATCTGGGGCGCAGGTACCGGCACCTGATTCAGCGGCGCCCGGCGCGCAAGGCGTCGATGCGCTGATCTTTTTCGATCCAGAGCTGGTTGACCCAGTTCTGGATTGTTTCGCGAAAAACCGGATCGTTCTCGTAATCGCCATGCCACAGCGCGGGGTCGAGTTCGCGGGTGTTGATGTCAATGATGACCCTCGGCAAGTTGCCGCTGATCAGGTCCCAGAAGCCCGGGATTTTCTGCTGCGGATAGACCACGGTGACGTCGAGAATCGCATCCAGCTGCTCGCCCATCGCCGCCAGAACAAACGCCACACCGCCCGCCTTGGGTTTGAGCAGGTGGGTGAACGGTGATTGCTGATGGGCGCTTTTCGCGGCAGTGAACCGGGTACCTTCCAGGTAATTGACCACTGTCACCGGCTGGCGCTTGAACAGCTCGCAGGCCGCCTTGGTGATTTTCAGATCCTGGCCGGCCAGCTCCGGGTTCTTCGCCAGGAAGGCTTTGGTATAGCGCTTCATGAACGGGTAATCCAGTGCCCACCACGCCAGCCCCAGGAAGGGCACCCAGATCAGTTCTTTCTTGAGGAAAAACTTGAAGAACGGCGTGCGCCGGTTCAGCGTCTGAATCAGCGCCGGAATATCGACCCAGGATTGATGATTGCTGATCACCAGGTAGGACGTGTCAGTGCGCAAGTTATCGCCGCCACGGATGTGCCATTGCGTGGGGATGCACAGCCGGAAGATCAGCTTGTCGACTTCCGCCCAGGTCTCGGCGATCCACATCACCGCCCCCGACGCGTAGTCGCGCAGGCGCCCTGGCAGCACCAGCTTGAGCAAGGCAAACACCATCAGCGGCCCGAACAGGACCAGGGTGTTGAGCAACAGCAGCAGGGTAACGAAACAGCCGGTGAGCAGTCGGCGCATAAGTCACTCTTGAAATCATTTGGGCGCGTCATGATAAGCAGCTTCGGACTCGAGGCCAAATCGGCGATGACAAATGTTTCACCTTGCTGGCGGTATGCTTGACCTCAATAACGGTCCTCAGGTCTTGTGGTGATTGATCAGACCTCTTCGCGGGCAATCCCGCTTCCACAGTAGATTGAGGTGTGCAAGATTTTTTGAACCACCCAAAACCCTGTGGGTGCGGGCTTGCCCGCGAAGCGATCGTAAGAACGAACGAATTGCCCACTGGCTGTCTAAAATTGCGCTGCCCACTTTTCAAGGATGCCCACTACGTGAAATCCCTCTTTGCCCTGCTGACCTTGGTGGCCCTGCCAGTGATGGCCGCCGAGCCGACCCTGTACGGTCGCTACGAATACATCGCGCTGCCGGAAATCGGCGGCGAAGTGCTCAAGGCCAAAATGGACACCGGCGCCCTGACCGCGTCGCTGTCGGCCAAAGACATCGAGACCTTCACCCGTGACGGTGATGAGTGGGTGCGTTTCCGCCTTGCGACCAAGGACGCGAGCAACAAGGTCTACGAGCACAAGATTGCGCGGATCAGCAAGATCAAGACCCGCTCGGAAGAGGATGCGGACGATGATGAGTCGGCGGCGCCGACCAAGCGTCCGGTGGTGGATCTGGAGCTGTGCCTGGGTAACGTCAAGCGCACGGTCGAGGTCAATTTGACGGATCGCAGCAGTTTTAACTATCCGTTGTTGATTGGGGCAAAGGCGCTGCGTGAGTTTGGTGCGGCGGTGAATCCGGCTCGGCGTTTTACCGCGGATAAGCCTGATTGCTGAGCATTGGCTGCCGATTGACGTCATCCACCATGGTTCACCGTTCGCCCACTTAACTGACGGGCTCGCACGCCATGCCCCATATCCTGATTGTCGAAGACGAAGCCGCCATCACCGATACCCTGATATTCGCGTTGCAACAAACCGTTGAGCCCCCAATCGGACGATTTTTTGAGGCCATTGCTTTGAACTGAAATTCAAACCTTGGGCATTGTGGCCAACATCGAAGGCCGCTGGCTCACCTCGAAATACCACGCTGCCAGCTGCGGATTCGCCTCGCGCCAGGCCAGGTCCGGATGGCGCAGATCCAGATAACCGAGGGCACAAGCCACACTGATCGCCGCCACATCAAAATGACTGGTCAGCTCGGCGATGGCATCCGTTTCAAGCAATGCGAGGGCGCGGCGGATTTTGTCGCGCTGGCCGTCCAGCCAGGCATCCCAGTGTTTCTCCGGGGCGCGCAGGGCGACTTCGTAGCGCGTGAGCACGGCGGCGTCCATGATGCCGTCGGCCATGGAGGCGAGAGTCAGGCGGCGCCAGCGGGCCGAGCCTTCGCGGGGGATCAGCGGATTACCGACGTGCTGGTGATCGAGGT
Source organism: Pseudomonas sp. TMW22090 (assembly GCF_022496665.1). Lineage (NCBI taxonomy): Bacteria > Pseudomonadati > Pseudomonadota > Gammaproteobacteria > Pseudomonadales > Pseudomonadaceae > Pseudomonas > Pseudomonas sp. TMW22090. The sequence goes on along the minus strand of NZ_SCFH01000003.1, from coordinate 108,572 downwards.
AATCGAGGATCACCCGGCTGTCGTGGATGACGTTGCCGTCGGCCAGGCGCAGGGCGGGGATTTTGCTCAGGGGGTTGTCGTTGATCAGGCTCGGGTCTGGGTCGACTGGGGAGAGCACGCAGTTCTGCAGGGCGACTCGGTCCTGTTGACCGGTTTCGTGCAGCAGCACCATGACTTTGCGTACGAAAGGCGAGAGGGAGTTATGGTAGAGGGTCATGGTCGGGGTGGACATGGCGGCGTCTCGTTCAGTGGTGGTGGAGGGCAACTGTGGGAGCAAGGCTTGCCCGCGATGACGGTAGCACATCTGAAATTGATGTGGCTGATGCACCGCCATCGTTGTATCAGCCAACTTGGATGCCTTGGATATGCCGCTTTCGTGAGCAAGCCCGCCGCCCCAGGTTGCGCGTTTTCAGGTGGCGGGCTGCGGCAGCTCCTACCGGAGACGTCGCGTTATCGGCGCTGCAGCAGGCCTCGCAGGGCGAAGGCGGCGGGAATGCCCAGGCCCAGCCAGCTCAGGGCATCCCACACGCCATCGCCCAGCAACGCCGCGAACAACCCGGCGGCGGTGAACAGGCCGATGACCGTGGGAATGGCAAAGACTTTCCAGAAATTCGACTGGCGCGGCCTCATGCTTGAGCCTCCGCAGTTTCAAGCACTGGCTTTGCCGCTTTGCGCCGCACGACCCACAGGTACACCCCGCTGCCGAGCACGATGATGGTCAGCACATCCAGGGTCGCCCACAGGATTTTCATCGGCATGCCGCCGTAATCACCAAAGTGCAAGGGCTGCGACATGCCCATGACGTCCATGTACCACGGCCGCTCCGCCACGGCGGTGACTTGCAGGGTGCTGGCGTCAATCAGCACTGGCGTCAGCAGGTGGGAGGTCAGGTGCGTGTTGCCTTTCATGAATACGGCGTAATGGTGCTCGCTGGAGAACCGCGTGCCGGGGAAGGCGATGAAGTCGGGTTGCATGTCCGGTGCGACCTCGCTGGCGATGTCCAGCAGGCGAGTCGGTGGCGCGAGCTGCGTCAGCGCGGGTGCGTCGGCATAGGGCGCGATCATCGCGCCCAAGGCCTCATTGCGCCAGGCCGCAATCAGCAGGTCGGCACAGGCGCTGATCACTCCGGTGACACCGACCACCAGCATCCAGGTCAGGGCCACGACGCCGATCAGGTTATGCAGGTCGAGCCAGCGCAGGCGGGTGGATTTATCCTGGCGCACGGTGGCGAATTTCAACCGGCGCATGAACGGCAGGTACAGCACTGTACCGGACACGATGGCTACCACGAACAGAATGCCCATGAACGCCAGGAACAGCTTGCCCGGCAGGCCGGCGAACATGTCCACGTGCAGTCGCAGCATGATCATCATGAAACCGCCGTTCGCCGAAGGCATTTCCAGTGCTTCACCGGTGCGGGCGTCGAGCATGAACGTATGGGACGAATTCGGCTCGGTTCCGGCAGTAGCCGCCATGATCGCGAACGCGGCATTGGGGTCTTCTTCGTCGAAACCGAAGTACTGCATGACTTCGCCCGGCCGATGTTTTTCCGCCGCCAGCACCAGTTGCTGCAAGTTCAGCCGCGCAGTGCCGGCGGGCATTTCCTTGAGCTCGGGTGCATCGCCCAGGAGATGGTCGATCTCGTGGTGAAAAATCAATGGCAAGCCGGTCACTGCCAGCATCAGCAGGAACACCGTGCAAATCAGGCTGGTCCAGGTATGGACGAAGGACCAGCGGCGGATCGTTTTACTCTTCATTTGCAGCCCTTCAGAAATACCAAAGCCGTCCTCGAAGGACGGCCCGGTGTTGGGTGTGTCAGGTCAAGCGTTTACCACTCGTAGGTCGCACTGGCGACGACACTGCGCTGGTCGCCGTAGTAGCAATAGAAACTGTCACAGGTGGAGATGTAGTCCTTGTCGAACAAGTTGGTTGCGTTCAGTGCCAGGGACGCGCCTTTGAGGCTGTTGTCCAGGCGGCCGAGATCGTAGTGGACAGCGGCGTCGAACACGGTGAAAGCGTCCGCCTTGCCCAGCTCGGTGTTGGCCTGGTCGCCATAGGTATTGCCGGTGTAGCGAACGCCGCCGCCTACGCCAAAGCCGTCGAGCACACCGGTGTGCCAGGTGTAGTCGGTCCACAGCGAAGCCTGCTGGTTGGGCATCAGTTGCAGGCGATTGCCCTTGAACGCGCCGTCCTGTACCTCGGATTTGGCCAAGGTGTAGGCCGCGATGACCTTGAGGTTTTCGGTCACGTCGGAGACGGCTTCCAGTTCCAGCCCTTTGACTTTCACTTCGCCGGTCTGGCTCGTGATCGAGACATTATTGGAGTTGGTGGTGGTGACGGAGACGTTCTTCTGCGTCAGGGTATACACCGCAGCGGTCAGCAGGGTGTTGCTCCCAGGCGGTTGATACTTGATACCCAACTCCCATTGCTCGCCTTCGGTAGGCTTGAACGAATCGGTGGGCGAGGCCGTGGCGTTGCTGGTTGGCTGGAACGATTCGGCGTAGGACAGGTAGGGCACGATGCCGTTGTCGAACACGTAGCTGATGGCCGCATTGGCGCTGAACTTCTTGTCGCGCTCGGTGTTGGTGGCATCACCTTTGTTGAAAAATTTGGTACCGGTGTGCACCCAGTCTTCACGACCGCCCAGCGTCAGGCGCCATTGATCGATGTACATCTGGTCCTGCACATACAGGCCGGTCTGGTAGGTCTTCTGATCGTAGTCGTAGAACGCATCGGAACGCGGCGGGCGCACGATGGGCAGTCCATAGATGGGATTGTTGACGTTGGTGGTCAGGCCATCGCCGAAAATCGAGGTGTAGTTGGTGTTGGTGCGCTGGTGATCGAGGCCGATCAACAAGGTGTGACCTACATCACCCGTGGCGAAATCGGCCTGGAAGTTGTTGTCCACGGCGAACTGGCTGATGTCTTCGTCGACACTGGTGCTCGAACGACCGACATTGCCTTGGGCGTCCACTTGGGTGAACGGGTAGGCGCCGGGGGTAAGCGCCTGGAACGACAGGTCTGATTTGGTGTAGCGCAGGTTCTGCTTGAACTGCCAGACATCGTTCAGGCGATGCTCGAAGGCATAACCCAAGGCGTAGTAGGTGCGGTCGTAGTATTCCCAGTCTGGATCACCGAGGTTCTTGTGATGGGAAATGTCACCCAGTGGCGAGCGGATTTTGGTGCCCTGTATCGGCAGGAACTGGCTGGTGATGCCGGTATCGTCGCGGGTGAACTGCGTCAGCAGGGTAAATTTGGTGTCGTCGTCGATGTTCCAGGTCAGGCTAGGCGCAATGTTGTAGCGCTTGTTATCGACGTGGTCGATTTGCGTGCCGCTGTCGCGCACGACTGCGCTTAGGCCGTAGAGGAACCGACCGTCTTCGTCGATCTTGCCGGTGCTGGCAAAGTTGATCTGGCGATGATTGTCACTGCCATATTCCACCTGGATTTCACTGCTCGACTCGGCGCTGGGGCGGCGGCTGACCATGTCCAGCATGCCGCCCGGTGGGGTCTGGCCATACACGGAGGAGGCCGGACCGCGCAGCAGGGCGAGCCGATCGAGGTTCCAGGTTTCCTGTTTCGGGTTGGCGTATACGCCTTTTGGCAGCGGCAGGCCGTCGAGGAACTGGGTCGGTTCGAAGCCGCGTACACGCAACCAGTCGGCACGGGTGTCGCTGCCGTAGCTGCTGGCGACGATGCCGGGCATGTAGCGCACGGCGTCATCAATATTCTGTACGTTGCGGTCGTCCATCTGCTGGCGAGTGGCGACCGAGATCGAGCGCGGTGCTTCCACCAGGGCAGTGTCGGTCTTGGTGCCGGCAGCAGTGCGAGTGGCGAGGTAGCCGTCAACCGGGCCCCAGGCGCTCTCGGTGTTTTCCACCCCTGTCACATTGGTCGTCGGCAGGGCCAACACGTCCTCAGGCACGGCCACCAGGCTGAACGTGCCCGCGCTGCTTTGCTCCAGTTGCAAGCCGGTGCCACGCAAGGCTTCGCGCAAGGCGCCGGTGGCGTCGAACTGGCCCTGGACGGGTGCCGAGGTTTTACCGGCGGCCAGCGAGGGGTTCAGCGACAGCGCAAGGCCCGCCTGGCTGGCGATCTGGTTCAAGGTGCTGGCCAGGGGAGCCGCCGGCAGGTTGTAGGCGCGCACGCTGGAGGCCTGCTCGGCGGCCAATACCGGGCCGCTGGCCATGGGGGCGCTGAGGGCAATGGCCACGGCCAACAGGCTGGGGCGCAACAAGGTGTCTAGCGTAAGGGACATAACGCGGCTCCTGAAAGGGAATACTTCTCAATTGCCTAGGTGCCGAACGAAAATCCAAAAGTGATAGGGCCAGGTGAAAATAATGTTGATTCAGGTTTTCCGGTGAATCGGCTGGCCTTATCGCGGGCAAGCCTTGCTCCCACAGGTTTCAAGGCTCCGCCTCAGCCTTCGCCACCGTCACCCACCACGGCGTGTGCTGCTCAATCTGCACTGGCAGTGTTGGCAGCAATGCGCGCAAGGCCTTGTCGGTATCCTTCAACGGGAAACTGCCGGTGATCCGCAGGTCTGCAATTTCGGACGCTACGCCCAGATAACCCGGCCGGTAACGACTCAGTTCATGCACCAGGTCTTCCAGGCGCGCGTTGTCCACCACCAGCATGCCGCGAGTCCAGGCGTCGACGCCGGGCTTGAGCGCGACCACCGGGCCCAGGCCGTTGTTGCGCATCAGCACCTGCTGGCCTTCGCGCAGAATCTGTTCGTCGCGACTCGCCTGCGGGTGGGCGGCCACTGCAGACTTCAACACGCTCAGGCGTGTGCCATCCTCTTCGCGCTTGACCAGGAACCGCGTTCCCAGTGCGCGCAGGCTGCCTTCGCGAGTTTCGACGATAAACGGCCGGGCATCGCCGTGGCCGGTTTCAACGAGGATTTCGCCGTCCTGGAGAATCACCCGACGCTGCGTCTCGTCAAACCGCACGTCCACGGCGCTGTGGGTATTGAGGTTGATCACGGTGCCGTCGCTCAGGCGCAAGGTGCGCTGCTCGCCAGTGGCCGTGCGCTGATCGGCCAGCCAATAGTCGAGCGGCAGGTAACGCTCGCCCGCAAACAATGCCAGGCCAATCACCGCCACGATGCTGGCCAGGCCGCTGCCCAGCTTGCGCACGCGTCGGCGGATGCCCTCACGCGATTGCAGCAACGCGGCGCGGGCCGGGCCACTGGCGACACTGAAACGCTGGTCAAGCATGCCCAATTGACGCCAGGCGCGCGCGTGCTCTTCGTGGGCGGCGTGCCATTTGGCGAACTCTTCGCGCTCCACCGGGTTGGCGCAATCCAGTGACAGCTGCCAGGCAATCGCCGCGTCCAGTACCTGGGCCGAGACCGGTTTGGAGCTCACGGGGCTCATGCGGGCTCACCGTACAGCGCGATGTAGCACTGGCGAATGCCTTGGGCCAGGTATTGCCTGACCCGGGGTACCGACACCCCGAGACGCTGGGCGATTTCTGCGTGGCTGAGGCCGTCGAGACGGTTATACAGAAACGCCGCACGCGCCTTGCTCGACAGTTTGCCGAGCAGGCGATCGATGTTTTTCAGGTCTTCGAGAATGAGTTGCTGCTCTTCCACCGAGGGGTGTTCGCCCTCGGGAATGAGCATCAGCTCGGTCAGGTAGGCCTGCTCCAGGGCGGCGCGGCGGAAGTAGTCGAACAGCAGACCCTTGGCGATTGCCACCAGAAACGCCCGGGGTTCGCGGGGCTCGTGCAGTTCGCCACGCCCCAGCAGTCGTACGAACGTGTCCTGGCTGAGGTCTTCGGCCCGTTGCGGGCAGGCGACGTTGCGGCGCAGCCAAGCCAATAGCCAGCTGCGATGGTCGCGATACAGCGCACCGACGAGCTCACTGTGGGGGCTTTGGACTGACGGCACGCAGCATCACCGATTGGGAAGAGTTAACTAACGAGAATTGTTCGCGATTGTGGCAGAGGCGGGGGAGGTAAGCAATTGGCGCTGGTCGGGTGGTTTAGTCAGGCGCCGTCTATCAGAAGGAGGGAGACTGCTGCCGCCGCTTCCACTGACTCAGCCGCTGCTGCAGATTCAACGGGCTGTGAATCTGCTGCTGGCGTGCCCGGCTGAACAGGATCAGTGCCAGTTCGGCGGTGGCCAGCGCGTCGGCACTGGCGTTATGGCGCTCGAACACTTCGAGTTTGAACCAGTCTATCCACTCGTCCAGTCCGGCCTCGCGGATAGGCGCCTGTGGGCACAGCAGCGGGGCGATGTCTGCCACATCGAGAAAGGTATTCTGCAACTTGTACCCCAGATGATCCTTCAGTGCCCGGCCGAGCATGTGCTGATCGAAGGGAGCATGAAAAGCCAGCACCGGGCTGTCCCCCAGGAACTCCATGAACTCCAGCAACGCCTGCGCCGGATCGCTGCCGGCCGCAATGGCGCTTGGGCCAAGGCCATGGATCAGCACACTGGGGGCCAGTTTCATGTCGGCGCACTGCAGGGTTCGTTCGAACTGCTGACTGAAGTCGATGGCCCCGTCCTCGATCACTACCGCACCAATCGACAACACCCGATCCTTGTTCAGATTAAGCCCCGTGGTTTCCAGGTCCAGCACCACCCAGCGTTGTTCGCGAAGGCTGCATTCGCTCAGCCCGATCGCCGGCGGCAAGTGACCCAGACGTTGCAGTATTTCGCCAGACAGCGCCGGGCCGGCGGGGCGCAACCAGGAAAACAGGCTCACAACTGATATCTCAGTGTGAGGCTGCTTTGCAGACGCTGGGCCTGGCGCAGGGATTCACGCAGGATTCGCCGATCCAGCTGATTGAGGCTGTCGGGGTCGACCCGGTTGGAGTAGGGCAGGTTCTCCCGGGTCTGTAGCTGATGCTGCTGCATGCGGGTTTGCTGGATGAAATGATAGGCCTCTTCGTAGGCCGCACCGTCCAGCCGGTCGATGACCTCTTTATCAACCAGTTGGCGAAAGCGTTCCAGGGTGTTGTTGGTCTCGATTCCGTTGGCCAGCGCCAGCAACCGGGCGCCGTCGACGAAGGGCGTAAGGCCCTGGACTTTCAAATCCATCGTGGCTTTCTCGCCATGTTTGCGTGCCAGCACGAATTCGCGGAAGCGTCCTACAGGTGGGCGGTTGCGCAGGGCGTTGTCGGCCATCATGCGCTGGAACAAACGATTGTCGGCGACCTGGTCGAGAATGCCCCTGCGCAATTGTTCACAGCCTTGCTCATCGCCCCAGACCACGCGCAGGTCGAAATAGATACTCGAACCCAGCAGGTTTTCCGGCGTGGCCTCGCGGATGAACGCCGAGAAACGTCGCGCCCATTCAGCGCGGGACAAACACAGCTCGGGGTTGCCGGCCATGATGTTGCCCTTGCACAGGGTAAACCCGCACAGCGCCAGGCTCTGGTTGATCTGTTGGGCGATGGGTAGCAATTTGCCGCGAATTTCTGCCGCATGGGCGGCATCCCTCGCCTCGAACAGAATGCCGTTGTCCTGGTCGGTGTGCAGCGTCTGCTCGCGACGGCCTTCGCTGCCGAAACATAGCCAACTGAATGGCAGGCCCGGGTCGCCTTTCTCGGCCAGTGTGAGTTCGATCACCCTGCACACCGTGTGATCGTTAAGCAGGGTGATGATATGGGTGATCTGGGTGGAAGACGCGCCGTGGGCCAGCATGCGCTCCACCAGTTGGCCGATCTCGCCGCGCAGCGCCACCAGGCTTTCCACGCGCTGGGCACCGCGGATAGTCCGCGCCAGGTGCACCAGATCGACCCGCTGCAGGGAAAACAGGTCACGTTCCGACACTACACCGCACAGGCGGTGGTCCTTGACCAGGCAGACATGGGCAATGTGCCGCTCGGTCATGGCGATCGCTGCATCAAATGCACTGTGGTCCGGGGTTAAAAAGAATGGTGCGCGGGTCATGTGCCGTTCTATGGCTTCATTGAAGTCATTGGTGCCGCCTGCCACCACGTGCCGCAAGTCGCGCAGGGTGAAAATCCCCAGCGGGGCCTTATCGCCATCGACCACCACAATGCTGCCGACCTGTTGTTCATGCATCAGGGTCACGGCTTCGCGCAGTGGCGTGACCGGGCTGCAGGTCACCGGATGACGCATGGCCAACTCGCCCAGGCGGGTATTGAGCGAGTATTGGGTGCCCAGGGTTTCCACGGCTTTTTGCTGGACTTGCTGGTTGACCTGATCCAGCAGGCTGCTGACGCCACGCAGGGCGAAATCGCGAAAGGTGTGGGAAAGCGCGAACAGTTTGATGAACGCCAGCTTGTTCAGTTGCAGGCAGAAGGTGTCTTCAGCCGCCAGGTGCTCGGTACGAGTGGCCCGCTCACCCAGCAACGCTGCGAGGGGAAAGCACTCGCCGGTGGTGATTTCGAAGGTGGTTTCGGTGCCGCCTTTGGCAGTGTGCGGGCGCTCACCCACGACGCGGCCTTGTTTGACGATGTAGAAGTGCTCAACAGGGCCATCGTCAGGCTTGATGATGCTCTCGCCGGGTCCGTAAAAGCGCAGCTGACATTGCTCGACCAGATACGCCAGGTGAGCGTGTTCCATGTGATTGAACGGCGGGAAGCGCTGAAGGAACTGCAAAGTGCCCTGGATGTTTTGCAACACCGCAGTCTTCCCTGCCTGGGTGAAGGCGTCCGCTTTACTCATAACCATTACCGCAGTCGTTTGGAATTATTGTTGTCGGATGACTTCAACATGGTCGGCCCATGGGCGCAGGGTGCCCATTGGACGTAAGTCTAGGTAGGCAACGACCGGATTACCTATCGGAAGAGTCCGACGCAACGTTGGGAAAAATCCCACTCAACACCTATTGGAAATAAATCCGACGAAGTGCACATTGAACCGCTGGCTGGCGATGTCTCACGAGTGGGCCAGGAACGATTTGTAACCTTTGAGAAAGCCATGTCCGACCAAGATATCCTGAGTGACGCCGAGCGCGAGGCGCTAAGTGCGGTCATGCTCGAACCCGATCTACCGCCCCAGCGTGTGTTGATCGTCGATGATGACAAAGATGCACGTGAATTATTGTCGGAGATCCTGGCGCTGGATGGTATTCGCTGCCTGACCGCAGCCAGCGGTGAAACCGCACTGAAGATGCTGGACGAGAAACCCTCGATTGGCCTGGTGATCACCGATTTGCGGATGGGGCATGTCGATGGCCTGGACCTGATCCGCCAGGTTCGTGAATCGGTGCGGGCGGCGATGCCGATCATCATTGTGTCCGGCGATGCCGATGTGAAAGACGCCATCGCAGCGATGCACCTGAGCGTGGTGGACTTTCTGCTCAAGCCCATTGATACCGTGAAGCTGCTGGGTTTGGTGAAGCACGAGTTGGGGATGGAGCCATAGCCAACTCCCACAAACTGTCTCATTCATATGCAAAAAGGCCCTGATCCGAAGATCAGGGCCTTTTTTTGTTCGCCGCCAGCGTTTACTCAGAGGCCATTGGCAGCCTTGAACTCACGGCGACGACGGTGCAGGACCGGCTCGGTGTAGCCGTTCGGCTGCTTCGTACCTTCCACCACCAGTTCGACCGCCGCCTGGAAGGCGATGTTGCTGTCGAAGTCCGGAGCCAGCGGGCGGTACAGCGGGTCGTTGGCGTTCTGACGGTCAACCACCGGCGCCATGCGCTTGAGGCTTTCCATCACTTGCTCTTCGGTGACGATGCCGTGACGCAGCCAGTTGGCGATGTGCTGGCTGGAGATACGCAGTGTCGCACGGTCTTCCATCAGGCCGACGTCATTGATGTCCGGCACCTTGGAGCAACCTACGCCCTGATCGATCCAGCGCACCACGTAGCCGAGAATGCCCTGGGCGTTGTTGTCCAGTTCGTTCTTGATCTGCTCCGCAGTCCAGCTCGGGTTCACGGCAAGCGGAATGGACAGGATGTCGTCCACCGAAGCTCGGGCACGCTTGGCCAGTTCCACCTGACGAGCGAACACGTCTACCTTGTGGTAGTGCAATGCGTGCAACGCCGCTGCGGTTGGTGACGGTACCCAGGCGGTGTTTGCACCGGCCAGAGGGTGAGCGACTTTCTGTTCAAGCATCGCCGCCATCAGGTCGGGCATTGCCCACATGCCTTTACCGATTTGCGCACGACCTTGCAGGCCGGTGCTCAAGCCGATATCGACGTTCCAGTTCTCGTAGGCACCGATCCATTTTTCAGCCTTCATGTCGGCCTTGCGCACCATCGGGCCGGCTTCCATGGAGGTGTGGATTTCATCGCCCGTGCGATCGAGGAAGCCGGTGTTGATGAACACCACGCGCTCGGCCGCTGCCTGGATGCATGCCTTGAGGTTGACCGTGGTGCGGCGCTCCTCGTCCATGATCCCGACCTTGAGGGTGTTGCGCGGCAGGTCCAGCACGTCTTCGATGCGACCGAACAGCTCGTTGGTGAACGCGGCTTCTTCCGGGCCGTGCATCTTCGGCTTCACGATATAGACCGAGCCCGTGCGGCTGTTCTTGCGCGAATTGTTGCCGTTGAGGCTGTGGATCGCGGCCAGGCACGTTACCAGGCCGTCGAGAATGCCTTCCGGCACTTCGTTGCCGTCCTTGTCGAGGATGGCGTCGATCGTCATCAGGTGCCCCACATTACGCACGAACAACAGGGAGCGGCCATGCAGGCTCAGTTCCTTGCCGTCGACGCCGGTGTAGGTGCGGTCGGCGTTCATGGTGCGGGTGAAAGTCTTGCCGCCTTTGACAACTTCTTCCGCCAGGTCGCCCTTCATCAGGCCGAGCCAGTTGCGGTAGATCACCACCTTGTCGTCAGCATCGACAGCCGCCACGGAGTCTTCGCAGTCCATGATGGTCGTCAACGCGGCTTCCATCAGGATGTCTTTGACGCCGGCCGCGTCCGTCTGGCCGACGGGGGTGCTGGCATCGACCTGGATTTCGAAATGCAGGCCGTTGTTCTTCAGCAGGATCGCGGTGGGTGCCCCGGCATCGCCGTGGAAGCCGATGAGCTGAGCGTCGTCGCGCAGTCCGGAATTACTGCCGCCTTTGAGGGCGACCACCAGTTTGCCGTCAACAATCTTGTAGCTGGTGGAGTCTACGTGCGAGCCGGCAGCCAGGGGGGCCGCTTCGTCGAGGAAGGCGCGGGCGAAGGCAATGACCTTGTTGCCGCGGACCTTGTTGTAGCCTTGGCCTTTTTCCGCACCGTCGGCTTCGCTGATGGCATCAGTGCCGTACAGCGCGTCGTACAGCGAACCCCAGCGGGCATTGGAGGCGTTGAGCGCGAAGCGCGCGTTCATCACCGGCACCACGAGTTGCGGGCCGGCCATGCGGGCGATTTCGTCATCGACGTTTTGCGTCGTTGCCTGGAAATCGGCCGCTTCTGGCAGCAGATAACCGATGTCTTGCAAGAAGGCTTTATAGGCCACCGCGTCATGTGCATGGCCGGCACGCGCTTGGTGCCAGCCATCGATACGAGCCTGGAAATCATCGCGTTTGGCGAGTAGGGCTTTGTTCTTCGGCGCCAGGTCATGAATGACCTTGTCGGCACCGGCCCAGAACTTATCGGCGGTGAGGCCGGTACCGGGAATGGCTTCGTTGTTCACGAAGTCGAACAGGACTTTGGCGACCTGCAGGCCACCGACTTGAACGTGTTCAGTCATTGCTTGCCTCACTCTGCTCAGCTATTTCGCTTTTCAGCTCTTCAATTATGACAATGAAGCCTCTGGCCATTTAAACCACAAACCCTGGCGCCAGTACATGCCCTTGCGGGCGGCTGGGGTTGGTCCAATCAACGGCTTGAAGCCTTGCTGATGGGGCTTTCAGGGGTTGCGACTGCGCCTTGGCAGACATCGATCCAACGTTATGTAGTGCGCGCTGCGGCATACTACATGATGAATTGCGGTTGTGAAAATTAGACTAATTGCGTCGTTCTGCGACCCCATGACGCATTGCGGTCGCGACGGGGAACGGGATGTTCTCAAAAAAGTGATGGATTGTTCCAGCTAAATATAAAAAGTTGTACACGATTTGTGCTTTTCAGGTTTTTCGAGGGTGACCCAATCGCGAGCAGGCTCGCTGCCACAGGACGCAATCCGGGTGGGAGTGAGCCTGCTCGCGATGACGGCAGACGATTCAACACAGAATCTCCCCTTGCCTATACTTCCTTTTCTATAACAAAAGAGGGCTGCGCCATGGACCACCTCGTACTCACAGTTTTCGCTCCGGACAAGCCAGGGCAGGTCGAGCGCATTGCCCAGTGCATTGCCGAGCACGGCGGTAACTGGCTGGAAAGCCGAATGTCGCGGATGGCCGGGCAGTTCGCCGGGATCCTGCGGGTGGGGGTGCCGGCCGAAGCCTATGACGAATTGGTCGATGCGCTGCAAGCTTTGTCCGCACACGGGATCCGTGTGCTGATCGCCGAAAGTGGCATTGAACAGTCCTGCACCTGGAAGCCGATCGCCATGGAGTTGGTGGGCAATGATCGTCCGGGGATCGTGCGCGACATCACTCGCCTGCTGAGCGAGCAGGGCGTGAATCTCGAGCGGCTGGTTACCGAGGTACGTCCTGCACCCATGAGCAGCGAACCGCTGTTCCACGCCGAGGCGATTCTGGCGGTGCCGCTCACGCTGTCGCTGGATGTATTGCAGTCGCGCCTGGAAACGTTGGCCGATGATCTGATGGTGGAACTGGTTCTGCGCAGTGAGGCTTGAGAAGGTTATCCAAGTTAAACGTGCACCTGCCTGTGGATAACCTGTAGAGACAGCCCGCCAGCCCAGGCGGGCCGGGCCTCTTCAAGAGTTGATCAAAAAACCAGCAGTTTCAATAACTTGCGCACAATCGCAGGGGATCACGCTGTGGATAACCTTGGGGCAGTTGGTTGCAGGCCACGAGCGTCGTGGCCTACAGAGGTTTGAGTGTTTTTTGATCAGCTGCGCCGGCGCAAATTTATCACGGCATCGACGCTGTAAACCGCCAGGCCTGCCCAGATAAAGATGAAGGCCACCAGGGTGCTGGAAGACAGGTGCTCATCAAACAACAGTACCGCCTGCAGTAGCACCAGCGTTGGCGCCAGGTACTGCAGGAATCCCAACGTTGTGTAGGGCAAGTGGCGTGCGGCGGCGTTGAAGCATACCAGCGGTATCAGCGTCACCGGCCCGGCAGCCACCAGCCACCAGGCTTCGGACGTGGTCCAGAACTGTGCTTGCGCACTGCTTGCCGCGGGGTTGAACAGCAGCCATGCAACGGCGATTGGCACCAGCATCCAGGTTTCCACCACCAGGCCGGGCAGGGCCTTGACCGGCGCCTGCTTGCGAATCAAGCCGTAGAAACCGAAGGTCAATGCCAGTACCAGCGATACCCAGGGCAGGCTGCCGACTTGCCATACCTGTTGTGCCACGCCAACCGCCGCGAGTCCCACCGCCAGCCACTGCATGCGTCGCAAGCGCTCGCCGAGGATCAGCATGCCCAACAGCACGTTTACCAGCGGGTTGATGTAGTAACCCAGGCTGGCTTCGAGCATGCGCCCATTGTTTACCGACCACACGTAGGTCAGCCAGTTGGCCGCAATGAGCGTACCGCTCAAGGCCAGTATCGCCAGCCGTTTAGGGTTGTCACGCAATTCGCGCCACCAGCCCGGGTGCTTCCAGACCATCAGCAGCAAGGCGCCGAATAGCGCCGACCAGAGCACGCGGTGGATGATGATCTCCACGGCGGGGACGCTGGCGATGGCTTTGAAGTAGAGCGGGAAAAGTCCCCAGATGATGTAGGCACTCAGGCCCAGGATGTACCCGCGACGCGGGTTGGCGGCTTGCATGCAGAATCCTTGCTTAGGCAGCTAACAAAGAGGGGATTGTAGGGCGGTTGTATAGATGTGTCGTGTCGGAAAACAAAAAGATCGCAGCCTTCGGCAGCGCCTACAGCTGCCAGAGGCTGCGATCTTTTGATCTCAAAAAAGCTTCAGCGGTTCTTCGTTGAGCGCCGACAGTTGTTCACGCAGTGCCAACACCTGATCGCCCCAATACCGCTCGGTGCCGAACCACGGGAAGCTGTGGGGGAACGCCGGGTCATCCCAGCGCCGGGCCAGCCAGGCGCTGTAGTGCATCAGGCGCAGCGCACGCAACGGTTCGATCAGCGCCAGTTCCCGTGGGTCGAAGTCGTGAAACTCGTTATAGCCGTCCATCAGTTCCGACAACTGGCCCAGGCATTCCTGGCGATCGCCGGCAAGCATCATCCAGATGTCCTGCACTGCAGGGCCCATGCGGCAATCATCGAGGTCGACGATGTGAAACATCTCGTCTCGACACATCATGTTGCCGGGGTGGCAATCGCCGTGCATGCGGATGTTCTGGTGTGGAGTGGCCTTATAGACCTCTTCAACGCGCTTGAGCAGGTCCCTGGCCACTGACTCATAGGCGGGCAGCAGGCTCTTGGGAATGAAATTACCTTCAAGCAACGTCGCCAACGAGGCATGGCCGAAGTTCTGCACGCCCAATGCCTCGCGATGTTCGAACGGTTTGGTTGCGCCCACGGCGTGCAGACGCCCGAGCAATTGGCCCAGGCGGTACAGCTGATCGAGGTTGCCCGGCTCCGGCGCGCGGCCCCCACGGCGCGGGAACAGGGTGAAACGAAAACCGTTGTGCTCGTGCAGGCTGGCACCGTTATGAATCATTGGCGCCACCACGGGCACATCGCATTCGGCGAGCTCGAAGGTGAACTGGTGCTCTTCAAGAATCGCTTCGTTGGTCCAGCGCTGTGGGCGGTAGAACTTGGCGATCAGCGGTTCACCGTCTTCGATGCCGACTTGATAGACACGGTTTTCGTAGCTGTTGAGGGCCAGGATGCGGGCGTCGCTGAGAAAACCGATGCTTTCGACGGCATCGAGCACAAGATCTGGGGTGAGGGTTGCAAACGGGTGGGCCATGCTGACTCCTGCGCGCAGCAGGCTGCCGCGTCCGGCCAAGCATGGTAGCGCAGACGGGGCTTGTTTAGGGGGTGGGGTTGAGATGTGTGTCGTCCGGGCGGACACTATCGCGGGCAAGCCAGCGCCCACAGGGTAGGCGCCGACTCTAAAGTGACGCATGGAACTGTGGGAGCAAGGCTTGCCCGCGATGAAGTTTTATCAGGCGCCGACTACGCCGCCATCTTCACGGCTGATAGCCATTACCGAGGACCGTGGCTTGCCGTTCGGCAGATGCTCGGGAAAGGTCGAACCGCCGTTCTCCCCAGGATGCTGGATGCCGACAAACAGGGTTTTATGGTCTGGCGAGAAGCTGATCCCGGTGACTTCGCAGCCGACCGGGCCCACCATGAACCGGCGTATTTCGCCCGTCACCGGGTCGGCGCAGAGCATCTGGTTGTTGCCCATGCCCGCGAAGTCGCCGGCATTGCTCGAATCGCCATCGGTAAGAATCCACAACCGGCCGGCATCGTCGAATCCCAGGCCGTCCGGGCTGTTGAACATGTTCTGCGGCGTGATGTTCGACGAGCCACCCTTTGGCGTACCGGCATGAACGCCCGGATTACCGGCAACGACGAACAGGTCCCAGGCAAAACTGTTGGCGCCGTGATCATCGCGATCGGTGCGCCAGCGCAGGATCTGCCCGTAGACATTCTTCTCCCGCGGGTTAGGGCCGCCCACCGGCTGGCCCTCTTCGCCACGCTTGGCATTGTTGGTCAGGGTGCAGTAGACCTGGCCGTCCTTGGGGCTGACGACGATCCATTCCGGGCGGTCCATGCGGGTGGCATGGACCACGCTGGCAGCCAGGCGTGCATGGATCAGCACGTGCGCCTGGTCGGCAAAACCGCTGCTGGCATCGATCCCGTTCTTGCCGTGGGTCAACTCGATCCACTCACCATGACCTTTTGGATGATCTGCATGGCTGTCGCCGGCGTCGAACCGTGCGACGTACAAGGTGCCGTGATCCAGCAAGTCGCGGTTGGCCTTGGCATCTGCATGATTGATCTTGTCGCGGCTGACGAACTTGTAGATGAACTCGCCGCGCTCGTCATCGCCCATGTAGACCACGGCGTGACCGTCGGCAGTTTCTGCCAGCGCAGCGTTTTCATGCTTGAAGCGGCCCAGGGCCGTGCGCTTCTTCGGCGTCGATCGGGGGTCGAACGGGTCGATCTCCACCACCCAGCCGTGACGGTTGAGCTCGTTGGGATTCTTCGCCATGTCGAAGCGCGGGTCGTGGGGGTGCCAGTTGATTTCCTTGCTGGCGGCGACCACGCCATAGCGTTTTTGCGCGGCATCGAACGGCTGCCCGGCATCGCTGCTGCCAAAGCAGTCAGTGAAGTTTTCTTCGCACGTCAGGTAAGTGCCCCATGGCGTCTTGCCGTTGGCGCAGTTCTGGAAAGTACCAAGGACATGTTTGCCCTGTGGGTCTGCGCTGGTTTTCACCAGCGCATGCCCGGCTGCAGGACCGCTCAGGTCGATGGGCGCGTTGCCATGGATGCGCCGGTTGTAGCGCGAGCCCTGGACGAAGTGCCATTGGCCGCCCTTGCGCTGCACTTCGATCACCGACACGCCTTCGCAGGCCAGGGCTTTGTGCACGTCGGCCGCCGATTGCGGCATACCGCCGTGGGGGTAGAGATAGCGGTAGTTGGTGTATTCGTTGTTGATCGCCATCAGCGCGCGGTCTTTTTCGCCTGGAAACTCGAACAGGCTCATGCCGTCGTTGTTGTCGCCGAACTGCATTTCCTGTTGCTCGGCGGTGCCGTTGCCGCTTGGATCGAAGGCCGGTCCGTCCTTGTGCAGTGGCTGTCCCCAACTGATCAGCACCGAAGAGCGGTAGCCCGCTGGCAGGCTGATGGCGTCGTTGGTCGCGGCAGGGATGCTCTCGAAACCCAGCAGCTGGCTGGTGCCGGCGCTGACGCTGGCGGCCAGGACGCTGCGGCTCAGCAGGCTACCGCCCATGAACATGGCCGCGCCGCAGAGGGCGCCGGCGCTGATAAAGCCGCGGCGGCTGAGGCCGACCATTTTTTCGAGGTCAGTGGGCTGGTTTTCTTCTAGTAGGTTCACATCGGGCTCCCTGCAGGATTTTGCAGCCACCTTAAAGCGCATTAATGACGCTAATGTTTCAGAGCGGCGTACCCAGCAGTACGTTGGAGGGAGCAAATTGCACCTGTACCGGTTTGCCGACGACCAGGCCCAGTGTTCGCAGGTGCAGCGGCTCGGCCAGCGCGCAGAGGGTCTGGCCGTTGGGCAGGCTGATGCGCACTTCACTCGGGCCGTCCTCGGCGTCGAATATTGCTTCGATCCTGCCCTGCAGGCAGTTGGTGCCGGGTGTGGGCTGTTGATTCATGCCCAGCAAATCAAGCCAGCCGGCCTTGATCAGCGCCACCACCTCGGTGCCGGTCTGCAGTTCCAGGCGCAGGGTGCTGTCGTGGGTGATCTGCGTGTCGATGACCAGTCCTGCGGCCAACTCCAGGCGGATCCGGTCATTGCGCCCCTGGGCGTTGATCGCAACGACTTTGCCGTGCAGTTGATTGCGCGCGCTGGTCCTGAGCATCAAGCGACCGAGCAGGTTCAGGTCGCTGGCTTCCTCAGCCGTTTCCAGCACCTGGGCCTGCACGACCTGGAGCTTCTGATACAGGCGCAACACCCGCTCACCTTCGCTGGAAAGCCTGGCGCCGCCACCGCCCTTGCCGCCGACGCTGCGTTCCACCAGGGGTTTTTGCGCCAGGTTGTTCAGCTCATCGATGGCGTCCCAGGCAGCCTTGTAACTGAGCCCGGCGCTTTTCGCCGCGCGGGTGATCGAGCCCTGTTCGGCAATGTGCTGCAGCAGGGCGATGCGCTGCGGGCGTCGGACGATGTGCTGGGATAACAGTGTTGGTAGAGACATCGAGTGATCTTTTCATGGAAGGCGTTGACGTCGAGTGTAAGTGAAATGTTTCTAACGCGAGACCTGACGCCACAAACTGGTGGGAGGCCGCTTGCCCTCTTGAAGCGTTACTCCGTTGCTTGCTCCATTGCCAACAAGACACTAGCCAATTTTTTGTCGCGCCGGTGAACAAAAAGAATCCTCATATTCAACAATAGAAAACCTGCGCCTGCCGCTGCGCTTTGAAGCAGCAAGAACGTCTCAAGGTCTGCAGTGTTGTAATGAAAACCGTAGAGGATGGGCGTCAAAATCAACAGCATGATTGCATTCGTCGATAATTGCGGGAGGAAGGTCTCCCCCCGGGCTCGAAGGTGGGAAATGGCCAGCGACAGCAATGAACTGCAGGTGAGGAACATTAATAACGTGAAGTAAAGCTTCATGGTGTAATCGAAGATGGATCCTCCGACGGCAAGAAATATATAGCTGGCAAAAAAATACAAAAGGGTGCCGCTTAGTATCATCATCCCGATTATCCAACTCAATCCAGCCCGATAGAATTGTGAGGAATATTTAACCTGCCGACTGACTTCCAGGCTATGAATTTGGCTGAGGGCCAGCGATGGAATGATGAGCAGCCCAACTACTGTCATAAATACGGATAGCTGGGCGACGAGCTGCGTATCGATTCGCGCCAGTCTTTCAGTCAGCAGGTAAAAATATAGTTTTTGCCCGCTCAACCCTGCTGCGATCGGAAGGCCTGTGCCCAAAAAAAAGCGCCACACTTTTTTTGCTGAGTTTAAAGAGTAATAATTTTGGTCTTTAGTCAGGCTTATTAGATACAATGAAGTAAGTAGTTCAGAGCCTAGAAAATAGGATGTGGCATAGTATTTAAAGTTGCTGTCGCTGATGATCGAAACAAGGGTTGTCAGTAAAATGCATCCAAGTAAAGTTATGGTGGTTTTTGCTCTTGCGCAGCTAGAAGCCTGTCCTATGGCTTCAAGGAAAAGCTGTAGATAAGTATTGATTACTAACAGCGGAGTACAGGCTATATAGATAAGCGCGAGCGTCCAGTAAGCGTCTTTGTCCAAGCCTTGTAGTCCGTCTGCTCGACTGATGAAAAAAGTTGCTGAAAAACACGCTAAATACGTTATCATTGCAATGATCAATGCAAGTGTAAAACCGCCGGTAAATACTTCACGTTGTGCCGCAAGATTGTGTGCTAGAGAAGCTGCCCTATTACCAATAGTGGCCAGTATTAAAGAGAAAAATACTGATATTATCGTAGCGGCAGCAAGCACATAAGAAAAAACTGGTAAATCATCAGCGCTTTTATGCGCCATCAGCACAAAGACGGTTGAAATTCCAATCGCGGGCGTCAAACGACCTACCGTAAATGCGAGTAGTGATTTCCTGACTGCCTCACTATAGTTCACGCTCGGCACTCCATATATTCAACATTTTGCTTCCGAATTCAGATTCGTGAAGTTTTTGGGTTAATTGAAAAGCTGTGTCGAGATTTGCAGTGTCGGCGTGATTTCTAGTGCCGAAGTATGGGTAATGATGAAAGTAGTAACCAAATATTTGGTTGCAATCATTGATGTATTGGCGGGTGTCCAGTATGTGATGGTGCCAAATTTCATCGACTTCGAGCATCGGTGGAATAATTGGAAATTCATCAAGATATTTTTTATTTAAGAATAAAAAATTTTTGTAATATTGAAGAGCTACCTCTGCTTCTGCGGGTGACCATTTTCTGCACAGCAGTGGGTCTGCCGAGCACAGTTTTTCAGCAATAGAAGAGAAGTCAATATTATTTATGTAGTTTACTGCTTCTTCCAATGTCGGATGGTTCGCGTCGTTCGTTGGAGGCTCCATGCTGTGCGGTAAAGTTTTCGCTATATTTTTGTATTGATTGTTCATTGCGGGTCCTTGTTTTATCATCTGGAGCTGCCAGATTTAACTGGCAGCTGTTTAATGAAATTTTACCAGCCGCCGCCACCTTGGCAGTGACCGCCACCACCATTGTTATTGCGTTGACTCAACAATTTTTTTGCTTCAGCTGAAAGTTTCTGAATGGGTTTGATGGTGGGTTTTTTGTTGGTTTTGATTAGCCTGGGTTTCTCCGATGTTTAAGTAGTTATATCTTTGTGTTGCCGTATCGATGGTAGTTTTTAAATATTCGGATGCAATACTTTTTCGAAAAAACAGTAAGGGACTACATCCTTTTCTTCATGCGGTGTAGGAAAAGTCTCGAAATTAATATCTGCATTTAAAAACGCTCCAGCATCGGGTACCACCTGATGATCATTCTTCTGGCTTCGCCGTCCGTCCCAAGCAATACACGTCGACCCGCCACGCGCCGGCCTCGATCAACAGACGAGAGATAGCCTCAGCGGTGGAGGCGGTGGTAAGGACGTCATCGATAAGTGCTACATGGCAGCCTTGGACCTGCTCTGCGTTGACCAGGGTGA
This sequence comes from Pseudomonas sp. TMW22090, assembly GCF_022496665.1. Lineage (NCBI taxonomy): Bacteria > Pseudomonadati > Pseudomonadota > Gammaproteobacteria > Pseudomonadales > Pseudomonadaceae > Pseudomonas > Pseudomonas sp. TMW22090. Next base: position 88,329 of record NZ_SCFH01000003.1, on the reverse strand, counting down.
ATGCACCGCGCAAGTTATGCTTCCGGGCTTTGGCGTTTAAGCCTTGCTGCGCAGGTGTTTCCTTGGTTCTCGTTATTAATTGTTCGTTGACTGGCAGACTCAAGAACGTGCCCAGCCAGTTTGCCAGCATGCCCGCCTGGTTAAAGCCGCGCTGACGCAGGCGTTTTCTGGCGAGGGGCACGGGCACCAGGTAGTCGGGGCGCGGCAAGCCTTCGTCAAAGCGATGCTGCAGGTAGTGTGCGAGAAGTTCGCCGAGCAGGCGCCCATATGGCCATTTTGCGCTGTGTTTGAAGCGGGTGATCAGGCTGTCAACCGGGAAGTCGTAGAGCCAGGGCACAGCGACCTGTTGAAAGGCTGGCGGTTGCTTCAGGCACTGCCCGCAGGTCATGCCTGGCGCGAACAAAGGCAGTGCGCAGGTCTGGCATTGATCGCCCAGCCATGGCAGCTCGGTTTCACAGGCCATGCAGATCGGGGCGGTCTCTTCGACATCTTCCTGGCACAGCAAACAAGGCTGTTTGTTTTTTAACCAGATGTAAACCGGTCCATCGTAACGTGGTTGACAGCGCATCGCTCTTCCTTAAATATGCCGAACATCCGTGTCGCGCCTGTGGTTATTCCATAACCGGCGCCTGCCAAGCATAAAACAAGGAAACGCCCATGAGCGCCAGCACCACTGCAAACCTGCGTCATGATTGGTCTTTGGCCGAAGTCAAAGCGCTCTTCGTGCAGCCATTCAATGACCTGCTGTTCCAGGCGCAGACGGTGCACCGCGCGCATTTCGACGCCAATCGCGTCCAGGTTTCCACGCTGTTGTCGATCAAGACGGGTGCCTGCCCGGAAGATTGCAAATATTGTCCGCAGTCGGGTCACTACAACACCGGGCTGGAAAAAGAAAAGCTGATGGAAGTGCAGAAGGTCCTCGAAGAGGCCGCTCGCGCCAAGGCCATCGGATCGACGCGATTCTGCATGGGCGCGGCCTGGAAGCATCCTTCGGCCAAGGACATGCCCTATGTGCTGGAGATGGTCAAAGGTGTGAAAGCCATGGGCCTGGAAACCTGCATGACCCTGGGACGTCTCGATCAGGACCAGACCGAGGCGCTGGCCCAGGCGGGCCTGGACTATTACAACCACAACCTCGACACGTCGCCGGAGTTCTACGGCAGCATCATCACCACCCGCACCTACGGCGAGCGCCTGCAAACCCTGGCCAATGTGCGTGATTCGGGGATGAAGATCTGTTCCGGCGGAATCCTGGGCATGGGCGAGTCCCTCGATGACCGCGCCAACCTGCTGATCCAGCTGGCCAACCTGCCGGAGCATCCGGAGTCGGTGCCGATCAACATGCTGGTGAAAGTCGCCGGCACGCCGCTGGAAAATGCCGAGGACATCGACCCCTTCGACTTCATCCGCATGCTGGCGGTCGCGCGCATCCTCATGCCGCAATCCCACGTGCGCCTGTCTGCAGGCCGTGAGGCGATGAACGAGCAGATGCAGGCCCTGGCATTTTTCGCCGGCGCCAACTCGATTTTCTACGGCGACAAGCTACTGACCACAGCCAACCCGCAGGCTGACAAGGACATGCAGTTGTTCTCGCGCCTGGGGATTCTGCCGGAAGCGCGTGAAGAGCATGCCGATGAGGTGCATCAGGCGGCGATCGAGCAGGCGCTGGTGGAGCAGAAGAGCAGCGAGCAGTTCTATAACGCGGCCGTTTGAAGATCCCGCTGCCGCTGATTGGAATACAAACCCTGTGGGAGTGAGCCTGCTCGCGATACGTTAGACCACCCAGTCGACATCGATATCGAGTGTTCTGGCCTTATCGCGAGCAGGCTCGCTCCCACAGGGGGCGTGCTCACATTGTTTTATGGGATTTGACCTTCGAGGCCTGCATGTCTTTTGATCTCGCCGCACGCCTGGCAGCCCGTCGTGCCGAAAACCTCTACCGCCTCCGCCCGCTGCTCGAAAGCCCCCAGGGCCCGCAAGTGGTGGTCGATGGCCAGCCGTTGCTCGCCTTCTGCAACAACGACTACCTTGGCCTGGCCAATCACCCCCAAGTGATTGAAGCCTGGCGTGCTGGCGCGTCCAAGTGGGGCGTGGGGGGTGGTGCCTCGCATCTGGTGATCGGCCATAGCGGGCCGCACCATGCACTCGAAGAAGCCTTGGCTGACCTGACTGGTCGCCCCCGCGCCTTGTTGTTCACCACCGGTTACATGGCCAACCTGGGCGCAGTGACCGCGTTGGTGGGGCAGGGCGATACAGTGCTGCAAGACCGCCTCAATCATGCGTCATTGCTGGACGCTGGCCTGTTGTCCGGCGCGCGCTTCAATCGTTACCTGCATAACGACCCGACAAGCCTGGCCAGGCGGCTCGAAAAAGCCACCGGCAATACCCTGGTGGTCACCGACGGCGTGTTCAGCATGGATGGCGATATCGCCGACCTGCCTGCCCTGGCGCGTGAAGCCCGGGCCAAGGGCGCGTGGTTGATGGTCGACGATGCCCACGGTTTTGGGCCGCTGGGTGCCAACGGCGGTGGGATCGTCGAGCATTTCGGCCTGAGCCAGGAGGATGTTCCGGTGCTCGTCGGCACGCTGGGCAAGGCCTTCGGCACAGCGGGAGCCTTTGTTGCCGGCAGCGATGAGCTCATCGAAAGTCTGATCCAGTTCGCGCGCCCCTATATTTACACCACCAGTCAGCCTCCCGCCCTGGCATGCGCCACCCTCAAAAGCCTCGAGCTGCTGCGCAGCGAACACTGGCGGCGGGCGCACTTGAAGACGTTGATCGGCCAGTTCCGCCAGGGGGCGCAGCAGATCGGCCTGGAGTTGATGGACAGCTTCACCCCCATCCAGCCGATCATGATCGGTGACGCCGGGCGTGCGGTTCGCCTGTCACAAATGCTGCGCGAGCGCGGCCTGATGGTGACTGCAATTCGCCCACCCACTGTGCCTGCCGGCAGCGCCCGGTTGCGGGTGACCCTGACCGCTGCGCACAGCGAAACGCAGGTGCAGCTATTGTTAAACGCACTGGCAGATTGTTTTCAACAATTGGGAGCTGAGCCAAGCCATGCGTAATCGACTGATTCTGCTGCCAGGCTGGGGCCTCGGAATTTCGCCCCTGGAACCGTTGGCTGCGGCGTTGCACGGGCTGGATGAACACCTGAATGTCGAGATCGAGCCGCTGCCGGAGCTGGATTCGAGTGATCTCGACGACTGGCTGGATGAACTCGACTCCACCGTACCTCAAGACGCCTGGCTGGGCGGCTGGTCGCTGGGCGGCATGCTGGCGGCCGAATTGGCCGCCAGGCGCGGTGATCGCTGTTGCGGCCTGCTGACGCTGGCGAGCAATCCTTCGTTCGTTGCCCATGAACAATGGCCCAGTGCGATGCCCGGTGAGACCTTCGATGCTTTTTTGGCCGGTTGCCGCGACGATCCGCGAACGACCCTCAAGCGTTTTTCGCTGCTGTGCGCCCAGGGCGCCGAGGATTCGCGCGGTCTGTCACGGCTGTTGCTGGGCGGTGCTCCGCACAGCTCGCCAGCGGTGTTGATGAGCGGCCTGGAGTTGCTGGCGCAACTGGATACCCGCCAGGCATTGCAAGCTTTTCGCGGTCCGCAGTTGCACCTGTTCGCTGGCCTGGACGGGCTGGTACCCGCTGAAGCGGCAGGCGACTTGCTGGCGCTGCTGCCGGATGTGGAAATCGGTCTGATTGAACAGGCCGGTCACGCTTTTCTTCTGGAGGACCCGCACGGAGTGGCCGGGGCGATCCAGGCCTTTTTGCATGAGAGCGGCGATGACTGATTTGTCCCTTCCCAACCTGTCCGGCGGTTTGCCGGACAAGCGCCAGGTGGCGGCCTCCTTTTCCAGGGCCGCGGGCACCTACGACAGCGTGGCCGAATTGCAGCGCGATGTTGGTAGCGAGTTACTGCGCCGCTTGCCGGAAGACTTTTCTGCGGGTCGCTGGTTGGACCTGGGCTGCGGCACTGGCTACTTCAGTCGTGCACTGGGCGAACGCTTTACCGGCGCGCAGGGTGTGGCGCTGGACATCGCCGAGGGCATGCTCGCGCACGCTCGGCCTCTGGGTGGCGCAACGCATTTCATCGCCGGTGACGCAGAGTGCCTGCCGCTGCAGGATGCGAGCTGTGACCTGATCTTCTCCAGCCTGGCGGTGCAGTGGTGCGCAGACTTCGCCTCGGTGCTCAGTGAAGCGCGGCGGGCGCTCAAACCGGGGGGCGTTTTCGCGTTTGCTAGTCTGTGTGTGGGCACGTTGTTCGAGTTGCGCGACAGCTGGCGCCGGGTGGACGGCATGGTGCACGTCAATCGCTTCCGCGAACTGGGCATCTATCAGCATTTGTGCACCGACAGTGGATTGCGTGTCGCGAGCTTGCAAACCCGTGCGCATGTACTGCATTACCCGGATGTGCGCAGCTTGACCCATGAACTCAAGGCGTTGGGTGCCCACAATATCAATCCGGGTCGGCCTGGTGGTTTGACCGGTCGGGCGCGGATCCTCGGCTTGATCGAGGCTTATGAGCAGTTTCGTCAGGCCGAAGGTCTGCCGGCGACTTATCAAGTGGTCTACGCGGTCCTGGAGAAACCCTTATGAGTGCAGCCTATTTCATTACCGGTACGGACACCGATGTGGGCAAGACCACCGTAGCCGCAGGCTTGCTGCATGCCGCGCGGTCGGCGGGCATGAGCACGGCAGCGGGCAAGCCGGTAGCCTCCGGCTGTGATGTGACACCCAAGGGGTTGCGCAATGCCGATGCCCTGGCATTGCTGGCGGAATGTTCCATGCCGTTGACATATGTGCAGGTCAACCCGGTAGCGTTCGAGCCCGCCATTGCCCCCCACCTGGCCGCCCGCGAAGCGGGCGTGGCGTTGACCGTGCAATCGCTGTTCATTCCCATGCGGCAGATTCTGGACATGCAGGCGGACTTCACCTTGATCGAAGGCGCCGGCGGCTGGCGGGTGCCGCTGGCAGACCAGGACAACCTGTCGGACCTGGCGAAGGCGCTGAACCTGCCGGTGATCCTGGTGGTAGGTGTGCGCCTGGGCTGCATCAATCACGCGCTTTTGACAGCCGAAGCGATCGCCCGCGACGGCCTGCAGCTGGCTGGCTGGGTGGCCAATATCATCGATCCGAAGACTTCGCGCCTGGAGGAAAATCTCGCGACACTGGCCGAGCGAATCCCTGCGCCTTGCCTCGGCCGGGTCCCAAAACTCAAGCTGGTGAGCGCTGAAGCCGTGGCCGAGCATCTGCAGCTGGATCTGCTGGACTAGGTTTTGCCTATGACAAGGCACTGTGCCATTAGTGTTTTTGTCGGGTCTTTTGCCGGCAGGTCTGCTTCAATGAGGGTTGTTGATCCTGCACAAGGACGGATTCTGCGATGGAAATCTCAGGTAACAGCGCTTTTTATGCCGGACTGGGTACGGTTCAAGCCGGGCAGAACCGCATCGACCAGGCTGCCGGGCAAATTGCCAACACCAGCCTCGAGCGGTCGGCGCTCAGTCAGTCTTCCGAACTCCAGGCCGGGCGCCTGCGTTCGGTCGATAGCAGTCAGCAGTCGGATCTGGCCAGCAACCTGATCGAAATGTCCCAAGGCAGGCTTCAAGCCGAACTGGGTATGAAGGTGGCCAAGGCTTCCGATGAAATGCTCGGAACGTTGATCGATACTTACGCCTGAATCGCCCCTCCTGCTACCAGCCTGACGCCGCGCCTGCGCGCGGCGTTTTTGTGCGTAAGTCCTTCTCCCTCAACTAATCTTTCATGTAACACGCTGCAATGCGCCAGCGGCCGGGTTCGGCTGCGTGTTGAAAACGTCGTAGCCATGATGACGAACGGCAAAAGATCGGCGCTTGACAAGTTTTGGTCGTAAACGTATGTTTCAAACAACTGTTTGACCGCCACAACAAATCAACGCGGTCGTTCATCCCCGGTTACATCAGCAGAGGTTTATCGCTATGCCTGACTACAAGGCCCCCTTGCGTGATATTCGCTTCGTTCGTGACGAGCTGCTCGGCTACGAAGCGCACTATTCGAGCCTTCCGGCTTGCGCAGACGCGACTCCGGACATGGTTGACGCCATTCTCGAAGAGGGCGCCAAGTTTTGTGAGCAGGTACTGGCTCCGCTGAACCGCGTGGGTGACACCGAAGGCTGCACCTGGAGCGAGTCCGGCGTGAAGACCCCGACTGGCTTCAAAGAGGCTTACAAGCAATTCGTCGAAGGCGGCTGGCCGAGTCTGGCTCACGACGTGGAGCACGGCGGCCAAGGCTTGCCGGAGTCACTGGGCCTGGCAGTCAGCGAAATGGTCGGCGAAGCGAACTGGTCGTGGGGCATGTACCCTGGCCTTTCCCATGGCGCGATGAACACCATTTCCGAGCACGGCACGCCTGAGCAGCAAGAGGCTTACCTGACCAAGCTGGTGTCCGGCGAGTGGACCGGTACCATGTGCCTGACCGAACCACACTGCGGTACTGACCTGGGCATGCTGCGCACCAAGGCCGAACCTCAGGCCGACGGTTCCTACAAAGTCTCCGGCACCAAGATTTTCATCTCGGCCGGCGAACACGACATGGCCGACAACATCGTCCACATCGTGTTGGCACGCCTGCCGGATGCACCGGCTGGCACCAAGGGCATTTCGCTGTTCATCGTTCCCAAGTTCATGCCGAACGCTGACGGTTCAATCGGCGAACGCAACGCTGTGACCTGTGGTTCCCTGGAACACAAGATGGGCATCCACGGTAACGCCACCTGCGTAATGAACTTCGACGCGGCTACCGGCTTCCTGATCGGCCCGGCGAACAAAGGCCTGAACTGCATGTTCACCTTTATGAACACCGCACGCCTGGGTACCGCGCTGCAAGGTCTGGCACACGCCGAGATCGGCTTCCAGGGCGGCCTGAAATACGCTCGCGATCGTTTGCAAATGCGCTCGCTGACTGGCCCGAAAGCGCCGGAAAAAGCCGCGGACCCGATCATCGTGCACCCTGACGTACGTCGCATGCTGTTGACCATGAAGGCTTTCGCTGAAGGTAACCGTGCAATGGTTTACTTCACTGCCAAACAGGTCGACATCGTCAAATACGGCGTAGACGAAGAAGAGAAGAAGAAAGCCGACGCACTGCTGGCGTTCATGACCCCGATTGCCAAGGCCTTCATGACTGAAGTCGGCTTTGAATCGGCCAACCACGGCGTACAGATCTATGGCGGCCACGGCTTCATCGCCGAGTGGGGCATGGAGCAGAACGTTCGCGACAGCCGCATTTCGATGCTGTACGAAGGCACCACCGGTATCCAGGCCCTCGACCTGCTGGGCCGTAAAGTGCTGATGACCCAAGGCGAAGCCCTCAAAGGTTTCACCAAGATTGTCCACAAGTTCTGCCAGACCAACGAAGGCAACGAAGCCGTTCAGGAGTTCGTCACCCCTTTGGCTGCACTGAACAAAGAGTGGGGCGAGTTGACCATGAAGGTCGGCATGGCCGCCATGAAGGACCGCGAAGAAGTCGGCGCCGCTTCGGTGGATTACCTGATGTACTCCGGTTACGCCTGCCTGGCCTACTTCTGGGCTGACATGGCGCGCCTGGCTGCTGAAAAACTGGCTGCCGGCACTTCCGACGAGGCGTTCTACACCGCCAAGCTGCAGACCGCGCGCTTCTACTTCCAGCGCATCCTGCCGCGTACTCGTACGCACGTGGCAACCATGCTGTCGGGTGCTGGCAACCTGATGGACATGAAAGAAGAGAACTTCGCGCTGGGCTACTAAGCTTCGGGCGGGTCTGACAAAACCGCTGCTTCCTCGGGAGCAGCGGTTTTTTTATGCCTGTCATTTGCCGGGAGCAGCCAAGGGACGCATAAATATTTGCCCCGATCCATCAAGAAATACACCTTTGCGGCCGTTATAGAAGATGGCCATATGACATCCCATTTGGCGCTGTGTTTTACTGCAATCATTCACGCGCACTGCCATCAACCTTAACAGGCTGGAACTTACCCTTGCCGCGTCCATCCGCTGTACGTCTCAGCCATTTCCTGCCTTCATTGCTGCTCTTGATTGCGGGGCTCTCGGCTGCTTACGTCAAGGATCTCAACGTCTTTTTCACTTCGCTGTTCAATGTGTTGCCAACCCTGGTATTGCTGCTCGGCGGCGCCTATTGCGCGGTCTATCGGCGCCAGCGCGAATTGTTCCTGATGTTGACGGTGTACATCGCCTACTATCTGCTCGACACTCAGACCGACTACTACCGCGACAACGGCAAAGTCCGCGATGATGCGGCGGTGGTGTTTCATCTGTGCTGCCTGTTACTGCCGCTGCTGTTCGCAGTATTCGCCGCCTGGCAGGAGCGCACTCATCTGTTCCAGGACATGCTGGCGCGCTTCGCGGTGTTACTGGCCGTTGGCAGTGTCGCGCTGGCGCTGGAGCAAAGTTATCCCCAGGCCCTGCTAATGTGGCTGGCGGAAATTCGCTGGCCCGCCGTGCACGGCGCCTGGATGAGCCTGATCCAGTTGGCGTATCCGGTGTTTATCGCGGCTTTCCTGCTGCTGGCGTGGCAATACTGGCGTCATCCCAGGCCTCTGCATGCCGCGCAATTGGTCGGCCTGCTCGGCCTGTTCTGGATGTTGCCGGAGACGTTCATCCTGCCGTTCACCCTGAACATCATGTGCAGCCAGGTGATGCTGATGATCGCGACGGCGGTGGCCCATGAAGCCTATCAAATGGCCTTTCGCGACGAGCTCACCGGCCTGCCGGGTCGGCGCGCCCTGAACGAACGCATGCAACGCCTGGGGCGCAATTATGTGCTGGCGATGAGCGACGTCGATCACTTCAAGAAATTCAACGATACCCATGGCCACGATGTCGGCGATCAGGTGCTGCGGCTGGTGGCCAGCAAGCTGTCGAGGGTCGGCGGTGGCGGGCGGGCGTATCGCTATGGTGGCGAGGAATTTGCCGTGGTGTTCGCCGGGAAAACCCTGGAGGAATGTTTGCCGCACCTGGAGCTCATCCGCGAATCCATCGCCACCTACAATATCCATCTGCGTAACCCGGACAGCCGCCCCCAGGATGATCAACAAGGACGCCAGCGGCGTGCGGGGGCGGGCACGTCGAGTGTGTCGGTGACGGTCAGCATCGGCGTGGCGGAACGGCTGGAGCAGCGCACGCCAGATCGCGTGCTCAAGTCGGCGGACGAAGCGCTTTACAGCGCCAAGGGCGCGGGGCGCAACTGCGTCGTGGTCTTTGGGCAGAACCGCCGGGGCGCGGTGCGCATGGAAGCCGCTACGGATTGAGTGATGGTGGCGCATTCAGCGTCTGGACTGTGATTGTCCGGCGGGTTCGGCGGCAGTAGGTTGCAATGATCTGCTGCCGGAGAAATGACCATGCCCGAGTACAAAGCTCCCCTGCGCGACATGCGCTTTCTGATCGACCACGTCTTCGACTTTCACAGCAACTACGCGGCCCTCGGCGCCACCGACGCCAGCCCGGACATGGTCAGTGCGATCCTCGAAGAGGGCGCGAAATTCTGCGAGAACGTGCTCGCACCGCTCAACCGCAGCGGTGACGAAGAAGGCTGTCATTTCGACAAGGGTGTGGTGACCACGCCGGCAGGCTTCAAGCAAGCTTTCGCGCAATATGTTGAAGGTGGCTGGCATGGCCTCGCGGCAGATCCGGCATATGGCGGCCAGGGTTTGCCCAGCTCCCTGGGGCTGGTGATCAGCGAGATGGTCGGTTCCAGCAATACGTCCTGGGGCATGTACCCGGGGCTGACCCATGGCGCCATGTCGGCGATCCACGCCCACGGCACTCAAGAGCAGAAACAGACCTACCTGAGCAAACTCACCGCAGGCCAGTGGACCGGCACCATGTGCCTGACCGAAGCCCACTGCGGCACGGACCTGGGCATCATCAAGACCCGCGCCGTGCCTGCGGCGGATGGCAGCTATGCCGTCTCTGGCAGCAAGATCTTCATTTCAGCCGGCGAGCATGACCTGAGTGACAACATCATTCACCTGGTACTGGCCAAGCTGCCGGATGCACCCGCCGGCACCAAAGGGATCTCGCTGTTCATCGTGCCCAAGTTCCTGCCCGATAGCCAAGGCGAAGCCGGCGAGCGCAACGGTGTCACCTGCGGTTCGATCGAGCACAAGATGGGCATCAAGGCCTCGGCCACCTGCGTGCTGAACTTCGATGGCGCCACGGGTTACCTGATCGGTGAACCTAACAAGGGCCTCAACTGCATGTTCACCATGATGAACCATGCCCGCCTAGGCACCGGCATGCAGGGGTTATGCCTGGGAGAAGCGAGTTTTCAGGGGGCGATCAAGTACGCCAACGATCGTCTGCAGATGCGCTCGCTGACCGGACCCAAAGCACCGGACAAGCCCGCCGATCCGATCATCGTGCACCCCGATGTACGCCGCATGCTGCTGACCATGAAGGCCTTCAACGAAGGCAATCGGGCACTCACCTATTTCACCGCGCAGTTGCTGGACGTCGCGCACTTGAGCGCGGACGCAACGGCGCGACAGGACGCCGAGGACTTGCTGGCGTTCCTGACCCCCATCTGCAAAGCGTTCATGACCGATACTGGCCTGGAGGTGACTAACCTCGGCATGCAGGTGTACGGCGGCCACGGGTTTATCCGCGAGTGGGGCATGGAGCAGTTGGTGCGGGACTGCCGCATTGCGCCGATCTATGAAGGCACCAACGGCATCCAGGCGCTGGACCTGCTGGGGCGCAAAGTGCTTGGCAGCCAGGGCAAGTTGCTGCGGGGCTTCACCAAGGTCGTGCACAAGTTCTGCGTCGCCAACGCCGCGCATCCTCAGTTGTCCAGCTACGTGGCGCAGTTGAACGATTTGAACCGGCAATGGGGCGAGGTGACCACCCAGGTGGGCATGGCCGCCATGAAAAACCCCGACGAAGTCGGCGCCGCCTCTGTGGATTACCTGATGTACAGCGGCTACATCATCCTTGGCTATCTGTGGTTGCGCATGGCGCTGGTCGCGCAGGCGCAGCTGGACGAGGGCGGCGGCGATGCCGATTACTGCCGGGCTAAACTGGCCACCAGCGAGTTCTACTTCAAGCGATTGCTGCCGCGAACATCGGCTCACCGGGCGGCTATCGAGGCGGGTAGCGACTGCCTGATGAAGTTGCCGGCACAATTGTTTGCGCTATAAGTCGTAAAGATCGCAGTCTTCGGCAGCTCCTGCGGGGGCAGGCGGTGTCTGCGATGTTGTTTTCAGTGACCAAAAATTACAAAACAGTCACAAGCTGACGCTATGTGTCGTAAAAGTTGTTGGGTTACACTCGATTCACCGAAGTACTTTCCGTGAATCAACTGTAAAGATCCTGCGAGGTTTGCCATGGCTGACTACAAAGCGCCCCTGCGCGATATGCGCTTCGTTCTCAATGAAGTGTTCGAGGTCGCCAAACTCTGGGCCGAGTTGCCTGCGCTGGCCGACACCGTCGACGCGCAGACTGTAGAGGCCATTCTCGAGGAAGCCGGCAAGGTCACCAGCAAAAGTATCGCACCGCTCAGTCGCGCGGCCGATGAAGAAGGTTGCCATTGGGCGGACGGTGCCGTCACCACACCGGCAGGTTTCCCCCAGGCTTATCAGACGTACGCCGAAGGCGGTTGGGTCGGTGTAGGCGGTGATCCGGCCTATGGTGGCATGGGCATGCCCAAGGCGGTGTCGGCTCAGGTCGAAGAGATGGTCAACTCTGCCAGCCTGTCCTTCGGGCTGTACCCGATGCTGACCGCCGGCGCCTGCCTGTCTATCAATGCCCATGCCAGCGAAGAGCTCAAGGCGGCCTACCTGCCGAACATGTACGCCGGTATCTGGGCAGGCTCGATGTGCCTGACCGAACCGCACGCCGGTACCGACCTGGGGATCATCCGCACCAGGGCCGAGCCTCAGGCCGACGGCTCCTACAAGGTCAGCGGCACGAAGATCTTCATCACCGGTGGCGAACACGACCTGACCGAGAACATCATCCACCTGGTGCTGGCCAAACTGCCGGACGCACCTGCGGGGCCCAAGGGTATTTCGCTGTTCCTGGTGCCCAAGTTCATGGTCAATGCCGATGGCAGCCTGGGCGCGCGCAACCCGGCCAATTGCGGGTCGATCGAACACAAGATGGGCATCCAGGCCTCCGCGACCTGCGTGATGAACTTCGACGAAGCCGTGGGTTATCTGGTCGGCGAGCCGAACAAAGGCCTGGCGGCGATGTTTACCATGATGAACTACGAGCGCCTGGGCGTCGGCATTCAAGGGCTGGCCACAGGCGAACGCTCCTACCAGAACGCCGTTGAATACGCTCGCGACCGCCTGCAGAGCCGTTCGCCGACAGGCGCGCAAAACAAGGACAAGGTGGCTGACCCGATCATCGTCCACCCGGACGTGCGGCGCATGCTGCTGACCATGAAAGCCTCGAACGAAGGCGGCCGTGCGTTCTCCACCTACGTGGCGATGCAACTCGACACGGCCAAGTTCAGCGAGGAAGCGGTCACCCGCAAGCGCGCAGAAGACCTGGTGGCGCTGCTGACCCCGGTCGCCAAGGCGTTCCTGACCGACCTGGGGCTGGAGACTACCGTGCATGGCCAGCAGGTCTTTGGTGGCCATGGCTACATTCGCGAATGGGGCCAGGAGCAACTGGTGCGCGACGTGCGGATCACGCAGATCTACGAAGGCACTAACGGCATCCAGGCACTGGATCTGGTCGGCCGCAAGATCGTCGGCAGCGGCGGGGCGTTTTATAACCTGTTCGCTGACGAGATCCGTCACTTCACCGCGACGGCGAGCGCCGACCTTGCGGAGTTCACCAAACCGCTCAACGATGCCGTGACAACACTCGACGAGCTGACTGCCTGGCTGCTGGATCGTGCCAAAAGCAACCCTAATGAAATTGGTGCCGCCTCGGTCGAGTACCTGCAGGCCTTTGGTTATGTAGCCTACGCCTATATGTGGGCGCTGATGGCCAAGGCCGCGTTCGGCAAGGAAAATCAGGATGATTTCTACGCGAGCAAACTGGGCACTGCGCGTTTCTACTTCGCACGTCTGCTGCCGCGTATTCATTCGTTGAGCGCTTCGGTGAAGGCCGGCAGCGAGTCGCTGTTCCTGCTGGATGCAGCACAATTTTAGAGATGTAACGCCATGTAAGCATTTGCTTACACGACGTGCTGCCGATCTGCCCTATGCGAAAATTGGATCCAGAGCTAATCTACTTCACATGGACGTCGCGCAGGAAGCGCAAAGCAACAACACGGACACGTAGGATTCTGCCAGGACGGCGGAGCGAAATGGATGTCAGGGAAACAGTCTGCAAAGCCCCGCTTCGGCGGGGTTTTCTTTGTCCGCAAGAAAATGCCGGGCTGCGCGCCTAACGCTCGACCGGACCATTGATGACCTCTTCCAGCAGTGTACGCAACAAGGCCAGCGAGGCTTGTTGACGCTGTACATCCCGACACACCAAGCCTACCTTCAACGGCACCCGCGGCTCGGTCAGCGGTTTCCATAGCAGTTCGTCGTTGCCCAGGGCCTTTTGTGAGCGTCCCGGAAGTACCGTGGCCAGGCGGGTGTGCGGCAGGCTGTCGAGAATCCCCGCCATATTATTCAGTTCCGCCTGCACTTGCGGGCGCCGTCCAAGATTGGCTAGCTGTGTCTGCCAGATCTGCCGCACCTGAAACTCCTCCCCCAGCAATAACATTGGCAGTTCGGCGGCCTGGCTCATCGAGACTTTCTTGAATTCACGCAACGGGTGATCCGCCGGGATGACCAGCGTCAGTTCATCTTCGTACAGCAACACCCCGTGTAAACCTGGCTGGCGGGGCGGCAGGTAGCTGATGCCGATATCCAGCGATCCATTGAGCAAGCGTCGTTCGATTTCCAGGCCGGTCAATTCATAGATCTGCACCACCAGGTGCGGTTGGGCCTTGCGCACCCGTTCGAGCATCTGCGGCACCAGGCTGGTGTGGACGGTCTGCAATACGCCGATGGCCAGGGTGCGCAGGGCCTGGCCCTTGAAGCTGCCCAGTGCTTCACGCGCGCGCTGCAAGCCATCTAGCAAGGGCAGGGCGTGGTTGTACAAAGTGTGAGCGGCCAGGGTTGGCAGCAGGCGCTTGCTGCTGCGCTCGAACAGGCTGACGTCGAGGTTTTCCTCAAGGTGGCGGATCTGCTGCGACAGTGCGGGCTGCGAGATAGCCAGACGCTCTGCCGCCCGGCCCACATGACCTTCTTCGTAGACCGCGACGAAATAACGTAATTGCTTGAAATCCATAAGTAACTCTTATCGAAAATACTGCTAAATCGAAATGGTCGAATGTTGCGCATCCGCCTAGTCTAACCGCAATCAGAAGGCTTACAGGGCCCGCGCGGACGATGAACACCGATTACGTCGAAGTCATTTACATAGGCAATACAAAAAACCTCCACCGAGGTGAAATCTGATGAATCTGTTCAAAATGCGTCGTGGTCTCCCGGACCTTGACGACCTCGCCCTGGACGCGATTGCGCCATCTACAACGGTTAACCCCTCCCGCGAGTACCTGATGCCCAGCGTCGAGCGCCCTCAGCAAGTATTCGTGCGCGGCCAGGGCTCCTGGCTGTGGGACAGCGCCGACCGGGCGTATCTGGATTTCACCCAGGGGCGAGGTGCCAACAGCTTGGGGCATAGCCCTTCAGCGCTTGTAAGTGCGATTGCCGAGCAGGCGCAGGCGCTGATCAACCCCGGCTTTGCCTTGCACAACCGCGCCATGCTCAGCCTGGCCGCACGACTATGCCAGCTCACCGGTAGCGACCAGGCGTACTTGCTCAACACCGGCACCGAAGCCTGCGAAGCGGCAATCAAGCTGGCGCGTAAATGGGGGCAGCGGTACCGTGCCGGAGCCTCGCGCATCATCGTGGCCAGCAATGCTTGCCATGGCCGCAGTCTCGCGACTATTTCGGCGTCGGACAGCTCGACGCTGACCAATCGGTTCGAACCGCAACTGCCAGGCTTCAGTCACGTTCCGTTCAACGACCTCGCGGCCCTGCATGCGGCTGTCGACGCCAGAACGGTGGCGATTATGCTTGAGCCGATCCAGAGCGAAGCAGGCGTCATCCCGGCCACCGCGAATTACCTCAAGGGCGTCGAGCGTTTGTGCCGCGAGCTGGGTATTTTGCTGATCTTCGATGAAGTGCAGACCGGTCTCGGCCGATGCGGCCAGCTACTCGTGGAACAATCCTGTGATGTCCGTGCCGATATCGTCGTGCTGGGCAAAGGCTTGGGCGGGGGAGTACCGCTGGCCGCCTTACTCGCCCGGGGCACTGCCTGTTGTTTCGACCCGGGTGAGCTGGCGGGGACCCATCACGGTAATGCGCTGATGAGCGCTGCGGGCCTGGCAGTAATGGATGCGCTGCAGGACCGGGGATTTCTCGAGCATGTCGCCACGGTCGGCCAGCACTTGCGCGAAGGCCTGGCGCGTCTGGCGCACCGTTACGGCCACGGCGAACTGCGCGGGCAAGGGCTGCTTTGGGGGTTGGATCTGTCCGACGACTCGGCCGAGGCAGTGGTCAAAGCCGCGCTGTACGAAGGCTTGCTGATCGACGCCCCGCAACCGGCTTGCCTGCGCTTCACCCCGGCACTCACGGTGAGCAAAGCCAACGTCGACGAGATGCTCCTGCGCCTGGCCCGTGCGTTCTCTCGCGTGCGCACCGCGCAACTGCAGTGCCGCAAAGGGATTGCCGTCTGACCAGACCCTTCCTGCAGGAATTTCCGAACCGTCTCGCGGTATAACGCATCGCCCCAGGCCTGATTTTTTTGGCGTGGGGCGTTTTTTTGCCTGTATGGATGCGCTAAACGTGGGAAGCAGTGAACCCTGACGAACGGCGCGGGTCGATTAGGTGTGCGGCTCACCGGAGCCTACTTCAATCAGGAGCTGACCCATGGATATCATTCGAATCATCATCGCCATTCTGTTGCCGCCACTGGGTGTGTTCCTGCAGGTCGGTTTCGGCGGGGCATTCTGGCTGAACATTCTGCTGACGCTGTGCGGGTATATTCCAGGGATCGTGCATGCGGTTTATATCATCGCCAAGCGTTGAGATGTGTTGCGTCAGCTAGATTGCAATCGCCATCCAGCCAGCTCCTGCAGGTGTAGGAGCTAGCTGGCGGCGATGCTGGCACTGCGGTGTCAGCACATGTCCAGCCCCAGCACCCGCCGATAGAACAACCACTCCTGCTCCAGCGCGTGCGCCTGGTTGCTCGCCTTGCGAAAACCGTGGCGCTCGTCCGCGTAGTAATGCGCTTCCACCGCAATGCCGTTGTCCTGCAACGCCTTGACCATGTCACGGGTCTGCTGCGGTACCACCACGGCATCCAGTTCACCCTGGAAAAAAATCATCGGCACACCAATGTTGCCCGCATGCAGCAAAGGGGTTCGTGCGGCGTAGCGTTCGGCATCCTGCACCGGGTCGCCGATCAGCCAATCGAGGTAGTCACCTTCGAACTTGTGAGTGGCGCGGCCAAGGGCCACGGGGTCGCTCACGCCGTAAAGACTGGCGCCTGCGCGGAAGACGTGGTGAAAAGCCAGCGCACACAGGGTGGTGTAGCCACCGGCGCTGCCGCCGCGGATGAATGCCTGGTCACCGTCAATCAACCCGCTGTCGGCCAGATGGGAAACGACGGCACAGGCGTCTTCGACGTCCACTTCGCCCCAACTCAAGTGCAGCGCCTGACGATAGGCTCGGCCATAACCGCTGCTGCCACGATAATTCAGGTCGGCCACGGCGAAGCCGCGTTGCGTCCAGTACTGGATTCGCGGATCGAGCATCGGATAGCAGGCGGAAGTTGGGCCGCCGTGGATGAACACTACCAGCGGCGGCTTCGCCTCAGCGCTCATCGCCGGATAGAAGAAGCCATGGGCTTCACCCGATCCGCTGGGATAGCGCAGGGTTTGCGCAGTGCTGATCTGATCGGCAGGCAGTGGCGCGATGCCTCCGGCCAGCACGTTGAACTCGCCGGTGGCGCGATCGACGGCGATCACGGCTGATGGGCTGACCGGCGAAGCCGCGATGCAATAGATGAACTGCTCATCAAGGGCGAGATGCCGAAAGCGACTGTAGCCGCCCGTGAAATCTTTATCTTGATTGCCTGCCAGGCCCAGTTTGCCAAAACCTTCTTCGGTCCAGCTTGCCAGGTAGCTGTCGTCGGCCAGGGGCAGCCAGGTACAGCCACCGAGCTGCCACGGCGCGGGGGCGTGGTCGGCAGCGGCTGCGGGAAGCGGGCGCAGCCCGTCTTCGGCCTCGATCCAGGGCTGCCAGTAGCCGGCGCGATCGGTCAGGCAGGAGAGGCGACCACGGGTATCGAAGCGCGGTTGCTGGAGTGATTCGTCGTTGCGCTGACCGGCCACGCAGCGCGGGGTGTTGAAACCGCCATCACTGTCGCGCTCGGCGACCATCAATCGGGTAGCCGTCCAGGGTTGATGTGGTCGGCTCCATTCGATCCACGCCAGGCGCCGGGCATCTATGCTCAGGGTCGGCGCGGCGTAGAAGTCGGCACCTTCTGCCAGCAGGTGACGGCTGCCGTTGGCAATATCGATGGCGACCAGTCGATGGCAGTCCCGGTGCTCCTCGACGGCCAGGACCTGACCATCGGCGAATTGCAGGTCACCATAACGGCATTCACCTGAAGTCAGCCCGACCGGAGTTTCACCGGCCAGCGACTGTCGATACAGTTGCTGGTCAGCCTCGTTGACGAAAACAATCCCGTCATCGGTCAGGCAGAACGCGCCGCCGCCATATTCGTAGACACGACTGCGCACGCTGAACCCGGCAGGCGTCAGGCAGCGGGCCTGACTATTGCGCCAATGCCAGATGCGACACGCGCCATCCTCGGGACGGTACTCGTTCCAGAACAAACCCTGGGAGCCAAGCTGCAGCTCAGCAAAGTCGACACCGGCGGCGACGGCCCTGGCGGCGCTGAAAGGCTCAACTTTTGGCGATGAGGCGTGAGTTTCGTTCATTGCGAAAGGCCAGTTGTTCAATGGTCTGGGTCGCGTGCTCGGCTTCTTCGCGGGCCTTGAGAATCACGCCGTGGTGTTGCGACTTGCTGCAAACCGGGTCGGCATTGCTCGCGTCTCCGGTGAGCATGAAGGCCTGGCAGCGGCAGCCGCCGAAGTCCTTTTCTTTCTCGTCGCACGAGCGGCACGGTTCAGGCATCCAGTCGTAACCGCGAAAACGGTTGAAGCCGAACGAGTCGTACCAGATGTGCTGCATGCTGTGATCGCGCACGTTGGGGAACTGTACAGGCATTTGTCGCGCGCCGTGACAGGGCAGGGCGGTGCCGTCCGGGGTGACCGTCAGGAAGATACTGCCCCAGCCGTTCATGCAGGCTTTCGGACGTTCTTCGTAGTAGTCCGGCGTGACGAAGATCAGCTTGCACGGATGCCCTTCGGCCTCCAGTTTGGCCCGGTATTCGTTGGTGATGCGCTCGGCACGCACCAGTTGTTCCCTGGTTGGCAACAGGCCGACCCGATTGAGCTGCGCCCAGCCGTAGAACTGGCACGTCGCGAGCTCGACGAAATCGGCCTCGAGGGCGATGCACAGCTCGATGATGCGGTCGATCTTGTCGATGTTGTGCCGATGGGTCACGAAGTTCAGCACCATCGGGTAGCCATGGGCTTTCACTGCCCGGGCCATTTCCAGCTTCTGCGCGAAGGCCTTTTTCGAGCCGGCCAGCAAGTTGTTCACTTGCTCGTCGCTGGCCTGGAAACTGATCTGAATGTGGTCCAGGCCAGCCTTCTTGAAGTCGCTGATTTTCTGCTCGGTAAGCCCGATGCCTGAGGTAATCAGGTTGGTGTAGAAGCCCAGTTTGCGCGCTTCTGCGATCAGTTCGGCGAGGTCCTGGCGCACCAGGGGTTCACCGCCGGAAAAGCCCAGCTGAGCGGCGCCCATTTCCCGCGCCTCGCGAAATACCTTGATCCACTGCTCGGTGCTCAGCTCTTTGCCCTGCTCGGCGAAATCCAGGGGATTGGAGCAGTAGGGGCATTGCAGGGGGCAGCGATAGGTCAGCTCGGCCAGGAGCCAGAGAGGCAGGCCGATTTCAGGCTTGGGCGGTAACTTGTCCGACACGCTGTCAGGCAAGTTCGATCCAGTGCTGAGCACGGGCGACCTCCATGAATTGCTCAATGTCTTCACTGAGCTCGGGCACACCCGGGAACTGTGCGTCCAGCTCGGCGATGATCGTTGCCACGTCGCGCTCGCCGTCGATCAGGCCGCCAATCAGGGCGGCGCTGTCGTTGAGTTTGATCATGCCTTCGGGGTAAAGCAGCACGTGGCCTTTCTGCGCCGGTTCATATTGGAAACGGTAGCCCGGGCGCCAGGTGGGGGTTTTGCTGCGATCAAAACTCATAAGATGATTCCTTTATGCCAGACCCGTTGTGCGGTCACGCTGTGATATGGCGGGCGGTTCAGTTCGTAGGCCATGCTCATGGCATCGAGCATGCTCCAAAGAATGTCCAGTTTGAACTGGAGAATTTCCAGCATGCGCTCCTGGCCTTCCCGCGTCGTGTAGTGCTGCAGGGTAATGGTCAGCCCGTGCTCGACATCGCGCCGTGCCTGGCCCAGGCGGGTACGAAAATATTCGTAGCCGGCAGGGTCGATCCACGGGTAGTGCTGCGGCCAGCTGTCGAGGCGCGACTGGTGGATCTGCGGTGCGAACAGTTCAGTCAAGGAACTGCTGGCGGCCTCCTGCCAACTGGCCCGGCGGGCGAAATTGACGTAAGCGTCCACGGCGAAGCGCACGCCGGGCAGCACCAGTTCCTGGGAGCGCAGTTGGTCCGGATCGAGGCCAACGGCCTGGCCCAGGCGCAACCAGGCTTCGATCCCGCCGTCTTCACCGGGGGCGCCGTCGTGGTCGAGCAGGCGTTGTATCCACTCGCGGCGGATTTCGCGGTCCGGACAGTTGGCGAGGATCGCCGCATCTTTCAGGGGGATGTTCACCTGGTAGTAGAAGCGGTTGGCGACCCAGCCCTGAATTTGCTCGCGGCTGGCGCGACCTTCGTACATCGCCACGTGGTAGGGGTGGTAGATGTGGTAGTAGGCGCCCTTGGCGCGCAGGGCGGCTTCGAATTCGGTGGGGGACATCGGGGTGTCGGGCATTTCGGTTCTCCGGGGCATCACCGTAGAGTTGTAGCGTCTGTACCGGCCTCATCGCCAGCAGGCTGGCTCCCACAGGGGAATGCGATCAACTGTGGGAGCCAGCCTGCTGGCGATAGACCGCGCAGCGGTCTCGATTTCTTACAGCACAATACTCATGCCGTCATAGGCCACTTCAACCTTGCGCCGAACCAGCTCCGCACGCTGCGGCGAATCTTCATCGAGAATCGGGTTGGTGTTGTTGATGTGGATAAGCACCTTGCGCTGATCAGGCAGCTGTTCCAGCACTTCGAGCATGCCCCCCGGGCCGTTTTGCGCCAGATGGCCCATTTCCCGACCGGTGCGAGTACCAACGCCGCGACGCTGCATCTCGTCGTCATCCCACATCGTGCCATCGACCAGCACGCAGTCGCTGGAGGCCATGATCTCCAGCAACGGCGCATCCACCTTGCCCAGGCCTGGCGCATAGAACAGCTTGCCGCCGGTATTCAGATCTTCGACGATCAGGCCGATGTTGTCACCCGGATGCGGGTCGAAGCGGTGCGGCGAGTAAGGCGGTGCCGCACTGCGCAAAGGCAGCGGAGTGAAGCGCAGGTTCGGGCTGGAGGGAATACTGAAGCTGCGGTCGAGCTCGATGCGGTTCCAGCTCAACCCTCCGTTCCAGTGGGTCAGCATGGTGAACAACGGAAATCCTGTGCTCAGGTCCTCATGAACCATGTCCGTGCACCACACCTGGTGCGGGCAACCTTCGCGCAGGCTGAGCAGGCCGGTCGTGTGGTCGATCTGGCTGTCCATCAGGATGATCGCGCTGATGCCCGTATCGCGCAGTGCACGGCCCGGTTGCATCGGGGCGAAGCTCTGGAGCTGGGCGCGTATGTCCGGCGAGGCATTGCACAGCACCCAATTGACGCCGTCATCGGATATCGCGATGGACGACTGGGTACGCGCGGTGGCCTTCAGGCTGCCGTCGCGAAAGCCTGCGCAGTTCGCGCAGTTGCAGTTCCACTGGGGGAAACCACCGCCAGCGGCGGAACCTAGAATCTGGACAAACATGGCCGCTCCAACATTTCAAATCCGAAAAATAAAAACGCCCCGGTGAACCGAGGCGCTGAACCGCGAGAACAACTTATTAGCGGCTGGCGAAGTACATGGTGACTTCAAAGCCGATACGCAGGTCGGTGTAAGCAGGCTTGGACCAGGACATGGGAGTGCTCCTTCAGGTGGTTGGGACGGTTGAGATCTATACATATAGTCCACCTCCAGCTGGAGATGTTCAGATAGTTAGGTGGCTATGTTACTCAAAATTACAGAACTCTTGCCCGTGAAACTTTGAGAAAGCTCTTTGCAGCCTCGGTAATGATCATTTTGCCACTTGCCAGGGCAGGCCGGGAGACACAGCGCTGGCCAGGCAGCGCCACCCGCCGGTGGCCTCATCAAGACGGCGGGCTGCATCTAGCAGGGCCTGTAAGTCTGTAGTTAAAAGTGCCCGTTGCAACTGCACCAGATAATCCGACGAGTGGCCGCCCAGTTTGCCCTGCCACAGTAGTTCGCTGGCTTGGGACTGCTCCAGTGCAGTGATGTCGAACTGAGCCGCCAAGGCCTGGCGCTGGGTGTCGATGGCTGCCTCGTCGATGCCCTCAAGCATCGCCGGCAGGTCGCTGATGAAGGTCTCGATGTGCTTGAGCAGCTCATGCGCAACGACGCTCGGCGATTGCACCCCGAAGACGATGCCCACCTGGCCATGCAGCTGCCGCAGCGCACTGAACACCGCATAACCCAGCTGCTGTTCCACGCGAAGCCGCTGGTAGAAGGGCGTCTGGCACAGGTGCGCGAGCAGGCGCCAGGCTGCCTCGTCAGCGATCTGCCGGGTAGCGACCGGACAGAACAGCAGCAGAGCGTGTTCACTGGAGGCTGTATCGATCGTTGTCCACAGGTGCTGGGTATTGATCGAAGCGGGTGCGGTCAATTGGGTGTCCGCCATGCCTGGCACGCGACTCAAGGGCAGGCCCATTGCCGCCTGGGTCTGGCTGGAAAGACCGGTGGCCAGCCCGTCCCAGCGCGCTCCCGCCCAGAGGTGCTGCAAATCTGCAGATTCCTCGACTGGCTCCAGGCATTGCTCGGGCAACGCCTCGAGCAACTGTCGAATAGGCATCAGCGCCAGGCGCTTGGGCAGTTCCCGTGGAACATCGGTCTCGGCCTTTGTCAGTTCTTTCAGCGCATGCTCGAGGATGATCGGCATGGGGTCCTGCAGGCCGGTCATTTTCAGGCGCCATTGATTGCCGCAGGCACTGAAGGAGCAATCCACACCCGCCTGGCGCGCGTCTTCACGCAAGGTCAGAAGACGCTGCTCCAGGTTTGCCTGAAGCTCAGGCCGAGGGCTGGCTGGCAGCCGCCAGCGCAGATGGATCGCGCCTTCATCCGTATTGTCCGGCAACGCCTGGCTGAACTGCATGGGCGATTGTTCGCGGCGACTGCGCAAGCGATCCTGGGCAAAGGTACGCAGGCCGCGATGCTTGCTGGTCTGCCCACGAATCAGTCCGGCGCTGGGCGCTGCAGTTTCTGTGTGCAGGAACGGGTTGGGAGGTGGCAGTTGCCATGGGCCGCTGAACTTATCCACAGCGCCGATTTGAGCGAGGATTTGCTCAAGCGCGAGCGCTTCGTGGTCGCTTGTCCCGGCCTGTTCGCTGTCCAGTTGCGCCAGGCGCAGGGCGCTGCTGATTCGCTGCTGGCGTTGCAGCAGGGCGCTGAATTCGTCGCGCCATTGCGGCTGATGCTGCTGGGCGGCAAAAAAGCCCAGCCAGTCCTGCAGTTTCTCGCGAAGCACGAGCACCTGGTGCGGTTGAGTGGTCGTGAAGCCCAGGTGCAGCAACGCTTGTCCGGCGAATTGATACAGCGGCCTGGCGGTCAATTGTTCCGCCAGCCCAGCCTTGCGCAACTCTGCGAGGAACCCTGCGGGTTTGACCGCGTTTAACCAGTGACACAGGAACGCCAGCGCTTCGCGGGACGAACCAGGCAGTGCCTCGAACGCGAACAGCAGATCTGCACGCCCGTCACCGGCCAGTCGATAACTGTTGCTTGCCGATTGCATCAGGGCGGCAGGAGCTGTTTGCGGGACTTTTTCACCTTTGGCAACAGGTTGGGCGAACACCTCGGCCAACGCCTTCAAATCCTCGAGACTTTGCGGCCCCGCCAGGCTCAATGTCATTTGCCCGGCTTGGTAGAAATGCTGATGGAAGTCCTGCAGGGCGCGCTGAAACTCGGGCCGCTCGACCGCCAGGCTGTCGCGATTGCCCGCATGGAATCCCCGCAACGGGTGAGTGGCCGACAGTCCTTCGAACAGCGCATGTTGTTGTTGCGCCGTCGCGTCCTGGGACCAGGCGACATATTCCGCGTGCAGCACTTCGCGTTCGCGCAACTGTTCGTCCAGGTTCATACGCGGGTGAGCGAGCATGTCCGACAGGCGCTCCAGCCCACCGCTGAAAAGTGCTGGCGGCAGTTCGACGAAAAAATCGGTGGTACGTTCGTTGGTGCGCGCATTGACCTGGCCGCCATGCCCTTGCACGTAGGCCATCAAGCCCTGGCCTGCGGGAAAACGCTCGGTGCCCAGAAAAAGCAGGTGTTCGAGAAAATGCGCGAGCCCAGGCCACGCCAGTGACACGTCGTGACTGCCCGCATTCACCCGCAGCACTGCGGCGCAGCGCTTGAGATGCGGCGCGTGGCGCAGCGTCACCCGCAGGCCGTTGGCAAGGGTTTCAGTGTGGGGGCGGGAGGGATTCGACGCAGGCATGAGCACTTCCAGTACAGAGAAGCGCTAATGCTAGCGGATAACGGTGGATCAGCGCTTGTTCAGGTCGCCATAAAGCTCGGGACGACGATCGATCAGGTATCGATTGGCCGCCCGGGATTGGAGCATCAACTGGCGATCCAGCTCGCCGACGATCAAGGCTTCATCCAGACCGGCCTGGGCCACGCGGCTACCATCCGGCGCAGCAATGCTGCTCTGGCCGCAGTAATGGATGTCGCCTTCTGCCCCGCAGTAATTGGCATAGGCCACGTAGCACTGGTTCTCGTAGGCCCGTGAGCGGACCGTGACGTCGGCGATGAAGTCGTAAGGAATCATGTTCGCCGTCGGTACCAGGATCAACTCGGCACCTGCCAGGGCCAGGCGGCGAGCATTTTCCGGGAACTCCAGGTCGTAGCAGATCAGAAAGCCGAGCTTCCAGCCGTTGAGCTCCACCACCGGGAAGTCGTTGCCGCCGGCATTGAACATCGAGTGATCGAGGTCGCCGAACAGGTGCGTCTTGCGGTAGTTGCACAGGCGCTCGCCGTGGGCATCGATCAATTGCACCGAGTTGTAGATCTGCCCGTCCTCGGTGCGCTCGGGATAGCCATACAGGATGGCAATGCCGGCGGTTTTAGCGATGCGCGCGATTTGCTGCGCCGATTCACCATTGTGCACTTCGGCCAGTACGCTGACGGCATCAATGCCAATGTTGTAGCCGGTCAGGAACATCTCCGGCAGTACCAGCAAATCTGCACCCTTGGCCTCCAGTGCCAGTTGATGCAGACGCTGCAGGTTGCCGGCGACATCCAGTGGCAGTGGCGGGCATTGGTATAGAGCTACGCGCATTTGAACTCCTTTTACTCGGGCAGGGCGATCGGACCGATCTCGTTGAACACATCTCCTGGACCCGGGTTCTCGGCGTGAGTTTCACCGCCGAAGTGTTTCATGATGCCCCACACCGCATTGAGCGAGGTCTGCACTGCCCCTTCGACCCACGCCGGCGTCCACGACACGTCATCACCGGCGATGAAGATTCCGCGCTGCTCAGGGGGCATGTCGTCCTGCATGAAATGGGCATACATGCGCTGGTTGTAGCGGTAGTGACCGGGCAGGGCGCCTTTGAATGCGCCGAGGAAATGCGGGTCGGCTTCCCAGGACACGGTAATCGGGTCGCCAATGATGCGCGCGGCAATGTCGACTTTCGGGTAGATCTTCTTCAGGGAGTCCAGCGCCAGCTTCACGCGCTTCTCCACCGGGTGCGGGAGCATCTTCAGGGCATCGCTCATCCATGAGTACGAGAGGCAAATCACCCCAGGCTTGTCGACGCCATTTTCATACTGGCCGTTGTCGAACAGGTAGGTGCCGCGGGTCAGTCGATCGGTGAGCGTCATGCTCATCAGGTCGCGACCGGTCTGCGGGTCCTTGTCCTTCCAGAATGGCCGGTCGACCATCACAAAGGTTTTCGAGGATTGCATGTAGCGGGTGCGGTCCAGGGCCATCCACATTTTCTGCGAGAACAGGCTTTCGTCGCACTCGATCTGGGTGGTCAGCAGCCAGCTCTGGCAGGTGGTCAGCACCGCTGCGTACTCGCGGGAGTCGCCATAATTGTCGGTGACGGTGAAACGCCCGTTCGGCGCGTGGGCAATCTTTTTCACCCCCGAACGCGGAGCGCCGCTGTGCAGTGAGCTGAGGCTGGTGCCCTGGGGCCAGTGCACGCAGCGTTCCGGCACATGGCGCCAGATGCCCAGCGGTACCTGTTCCACGCCGCCCACCACCAGGTGCTGGTGGTCGTCGCAGTTGGTCATGACCACGCGGAAGATTTCCAGCATCGAGTTGGGGAAGTCCGAATCCCAGCCGCCTGTCCCGAAGCCGACCTGGCCAAACACTTCCCGGTGGTGGAACGACAGTTTGGCGAACGCCTTGGAAGTGGCGACGAAGTCGTAGAAGGTGCGGTCATCCCACAGTGGCACCAGGGTATTCCACAGCTCCTTGAGGCGCGGTACGTCGCGGTCGCGGATGGCTTGCTGGATATCGGAAAACTGCGAGCCGGCTTCCAGCGCATCCGCCCAGGCGTCAGCCACTTCCTGGAACAGTGCAGGAAGGTCCGCGAGTTTCTGCGCGTAATGGGTTTTGCCTTCCAGATCGATCACCGTGCTGCCTGACGCCGGGGTCAGCGGGTTCGGGAACGGTTTGGTCTGCAGGCCGAGCTTGTCGACATAGTGGTAGAACGCCGTGGACGACACGGGAAAACGCATGCCGCCCAGCTCGGCGACGATGCCGTCAGCGCCGTTGAACGCCTGGGAGCGCAAACGCCCGCCCATTTTCGAGGCTTCATAGACAACGGGCTTGAGGCCCAGCTTCATCAGCTCATAGGCCGCCACCAGGCCGGCGATGCCCGCACCGACGATCGCTACCTCAGCACCGTGATTGTGTTCAGGAATGCTGCCCAGGCCGGCCGGATGTTCGATCCAGTCGTCAAAGGCAAACGGGAAATCCGGGCCAAAGATGGTGACTGGTTTCTTACCGTCTGCAGGATGGCGATTGTTCTTGTTCATGGCTGACCTTGCTGGCGACCCGACGCGGAATGCGCATCTGAGTATAGGAAAAGATGCAGCCATTCTAGAGAGCGCTGAATACGTTAATAAGACGCAATGTGTCGTCGTTTTGATAGTTTATAGATCACTATGACGACCTAAAGCTTCATATCGACCATCTGTGGGAGCAAGGCTTGCCCGCGATGAGGCCAGCAGGATCGCCGCACTTCTAAAACTCATACCGGCTGCCCGCGATCAATCTTGCTGCTCAAAATGATTGAAGTCGTGGTTTTCTCCACCCCATCCACACTGCCGATCTGATCCAGCAACTGATCCAGCTGCTCCGGCGAATCCGTCCGCAACCAGGCCACATAATCAAATTCACCACTGACCGCACACAGTTGCTGGACCTGCGCCATCGCACTGAGACGGCGCAGCACTTCCTTGCCTGAACGCGGTTGCACGGTGATCCCCACATACGCCTGAAGTCCGCCGTCAACCACACGCTGGCCCAGACGCACGCCATAGCCGGTGATGACCTTGGCCTTCTCCAGCCGTGCCAGCCTTGAAGTCACTGTAGTGCGGGCAATGCCCAGTTGCCTGGCGAGCATGGCCACGCTTTCGCGGGCGTTGATCTGCAGCGCGGCGATCAATTGGCGGTCGATTTCGTCAAGGACAGGCGGGCGAATGTCGGACAAGGGGCGTCTCCAGCGGCATGGATCATTGGGGCTGCATGTTACAGGCCCGCCACACATCGCGGATGTTTCATCCAGGCTCAACACTGTCCCGGTGAAGACGGTGCAGCACACCGGCCCGCTGGTCATTCGCATGCACCTGCCGATCCGGCTCGGCGTGCCCACTTTGGGCGCCTCCCTGGCCACCCAATCCGGCCTGCTGGATGGACAGCTGCTGTCGCTCGTAGTCGAATGCACTGTCCATGGATGCGAGGCGATAAAAATGACCAGCAAGTTGCCCCCGGTCATCCGGGAACGCGCACTGCAGATTGCGCATCACGAAATGGGGCACTACGTGGTGGCCCGAGCGTTGGGGTTTGCAACAGGTGGAGTGACCTTGTCCGTGACCATGGACTTGCGCCACCAAGGCGGTGCTTCGATCACCCTGTCGCGCCCGATTGCCTCCATGGAGGCGATGAAAACGCATCTGGAGGCCAGGCTGATGGTCCTTCTGGCTGGGGCCATGGGGCAGACCTTGTCTTCAACTCATTCGATTGCCAGGCGGGTCGACAAGGCGCAAGCCGTAAGCATTCTCAAGGGCGCGCAGGGCGCTGAGCAGGACTACGCAAAAGTCAAAGAGCTTCAGCATCTGCTGCGCAATATCGCCTGCCCTGATACCCATCCAGTGTCATCCGACCAGGTAGCGGCGCAGCTCAAGGTGATAACAGACGACTTGTGGGTCCGGACTCAGAAAATCGTAGAAGAACGGGCCGAAACGATTTCCGGGTTAGCAAGCGTGTTGGTGGATGGCATGGCTATCGTGGAGCAGTGGGGCCGCCCGGGGGATACGTATGAGGTGGTGTTGCCTGCGGCGACGCTGGAGCGGTTGGGGGTGGTGCGGGGTATTCCATTGGTTCTGGCCGCACCACCACACTGAAGTGTGCGGTGAGGTTCTGACTGGAATCAAGCCTGGAAGAGAAAAACGCAAAAGCCGCGCAAAGCGCGGCTTTTTTTGTTTGGTGGGCCCACACGGACTTGAACCGTGGACCAAAGGATTATGAGTCCTCTGCTCTAACCAACTGAGCTATAGGCCCTCAGTAGGTCGCGGATTATAACGATGGTTTCTCGGCTGTGCTATCCGAAAAGCTTGAAACTGTTGTACGAAGAAATGTCGCGGCGAATTCGTCGGGTGGCAGGGGCAGGCTGACGATGTAACCCTGGATCTGGTCGCAGCCTTCGGCAGCGAGGAATTGTTGCTGGGCCTGGGTCTCGACGCCTTCGGCGATCACGGTGAATTGCATGCTGCGGCCCAGGGCGATGATTGCGCGAACGATGGCCACGTCGTGCGGGTCGTCCGGCAGGCCGCGGACGAAAGACTGGTCGATTTTGAGGATGTCCAGCGGGAGCCGCTTGAGGTAGCTCAGGGATGAATAGCCTGTACCGAAGTCATCGATTGCTAGTTGCACGCCCAGGTTTTTGAGCTGGTGCAGCACTGCCAGCGCTTCTTCCGCCTGGCTCATGATGAAGTTTTCGGTAATTTCCAGTTGCAGTAGATCCGGTCTGAGGCGGTTGTCCTTGAGCAGTTGTTCGATGCGCCCGAGCAGGTTGGGCTGGCGCAGCTGGGCGCCTGCCAGGTTTACCGACAGCGGGCCCATGCTTTGGTAGAGCTGATTCCACTCGAACATCTGGCGGCAGGCGGTTTCCAGTACCCAGTCGCCGATTTGCAGGATCATGCCGTTTTCTTCGGCCAGGGCAATGAAGTTCTCTGGTGGCACATCACCGAAAGTCGGGTGGTGCCAGCGGATCAGTGCTTCGGCGCCGACCAGGCGATGGTCGTCGAGGCTGATCTTCGGCTGGTAGTGCAGGTGTAGTTCATTGCGCTCGATGGCGCGGCGCAACTCGTGTTCCAGCGCTACCCGCTCACTGGCCTGGGCGGTCAGGTCGCGGGTGTAGCTTTCGACGCGGTTGCGGCCCTTGGCCTTGGAGCGGTACATCGCGGCGTCGGCATTCTTGACCAGCGTGGCCACGTCACTGCCGTCACGGGGATAGAGGCTGGTGCCAATGCTGGCGCTGATGAAGAACTCATGTTCACCGGCCTGGAACGGCGCCGAGAAGCAATTGAGCAACTTGTTGGCGATGTAGTCGGCATCGCTGGGTTGTTGAAGGCCTGGAAGCAAAATGATGAATTCATCGCCGCCGAGTCGTGCCACGGTGTCGATGTCCCGCAGCTGCTCTTTGAGGCGCACGGCAATGCCCTTGAGCAGCAGGTCGCCGACCGGATGGCCGAGGCTGTCGTTGATGTGTTTAAAGCGGTCCAGGTCGAGGAACAGTACTGCGCCCTGGCCGCCGTTTTCCTGCTGGTTGTTCAGCGCAGTCAGCAGCCGGCTTTCGAACAATGTGCGGTTTGGCAGGCCGGTCAGTGGGTCGTGGTGCGCCTGGTAGTCGAGCTTGGCCTGGGCGTGCTTGAGGCTGGAAATGTCAGCGAACACGGCAACAAAATGGGTAATGAATCGATCGCGGTTGCGCACTGCACTGATGGTCAGCCAGCTGGGGTACAGCTCTCCATTTTTACGGCGGTTGGAAATCTCCCCTTGCCAATGGCCTTCGGCGGTCAGTTGATGCCACATGGCGGCATAAAACGCGCTGTCATGCAGACCTGATGCGAGCAGGCGAGGGGTGTGACCCAGTGCTTCGCTTTCGCTGTAACCGGTGATTTCGGTGAACGCGCGATTAACCGCGCTGATGTGCTGCTGGGTGTCGGTGATCAACACGCCCTCGGCGGTGCTCTCGAACACGGTAGCGGCCTGTTGCAGCTTCTCCTGCATCAGGTGGCGTTCGGTAATGTCCCGGGCGATGGTCAACATGCAATCTTCATTGCCGATCGGCAGCGGCCGGCTGGACACTTCGCAAAGGCGAATCTGCCCATCGCTGCGGCGGATGTGGCAACTGAAGTCGCGAACAAAACCATCGCGGTTGAGCAGGTCGAGCATCTGCTTGCGCTCGTTGAGGTTGACCCAGATGCCCAGTTCCAGGGAGGAGCGATCGACCGACATCGCACTGTTGAAGCCGGTGATGCGGCTGAAGCCATCGTTGACCTCCATCAACAGGCCATCGCTTTGGCGCGACAGCAACAAGCCGTCCGGGGAAGCGTGGAATGCCTTGGCGAATTTCTCCTCGGAGATTTGCAGCTGCTGTTGGGTCTCCTTGAGCTGGCTGATGTCACGAACGACAACGACCAGCGCCGGGGTGGCATCCAGGTCGAAGGGTTCGGCGGAGATCAGGCCGGTGAACACTTGGCCGTTGTTGCGGCGAAAGGGCATCTCGAGATTGCGGATGCTGCCTGCCTGCAAGCGCTGCAGCAGGCCCGGCCCGACGCCGGGGATGCCCCAGATGTTCAGGTCAGTGGCGGTTTGGCCGATGACTTCCTCGGCGCTGAGGCCGATCTGCTCCTCAAACGCTTCGTTGACCTCCAGCAGGCAGCCATCGGACAACCGCGCAATCACCAGAATGTCAGGGCACTGCTGGAAGACCGAGGCGAACTTCTGCTCGGACAGGCGTAGCGCTTCTTCGGTGCGTTTGGCGTCGCTGATGTCGATCATCAGGCCGCGCAGCACCGGCTCGTGCCCATGCTCGATCAGGCTGACGATGTCGCGTACCCACAGGCAGCGACCGTCGGCGGTGATCACGCGGTAATCGACCGTGTGATCACGCCCGGCCAGGACTTCGTGGTCGCAGAAGGTTTGGGCTCGGGTCAGGTCTGCAGGGTGAATGATGTTGCGCCAGAACCCCGGGATCAGCCAGTGTGAGAGCGGGTAGCCGAGCAGTTCTTCGGCATGCGGCGACACGTAGCTGTAGGTGAAGTCGCTGATCCGCGCTTCCCAGGCAATGGCCGAAAGGCTCTCGACCAGGCCGCGGTAGTGATACTCGCTGCTGCGCAATTCCTGTTCGAGATCGACCCGGCGGGAAATTTCCGAGCTCAGTCGGCGATTGATCCTGATGACGACCGCCAGCACGGTGATCAGCAGCAATAATCCCGGCAGGCCGTAAACCAGCAGGTCGGACCAGAATGTACGGTGGTCCAGCACATTGCCGACCCAATGCTCCTGAATGGCGCTGATTTCAGCCGGGCTCATGTCCGCCAGGACCTTGTCCAGGATGCCAACCAGTATTTTGTTGTCCTTGGGCACGGCCATGGCCAGTTGATAGCGGTAGGGCGTCTCGCCGCTCACATACAGGCCGTCGAGCTTCAATTGGCGCAGGCTCCAGACGCTGGAGGCGAGATCGCCGACCACGGCGTCCACTTCATCCGTCGCCAGCGCTTGCAGCGCCGAGCTGACGTTGGGCATGGCCACCAGGTTCAGGTCGGGATGATGGGTGCGCAGCAGTTCATGGGGGGCGTAGTTGTCCACCACGGCGATTTTCAGCCCGTACAAGTCCGCGATTTTGCGCGGCTGGGCGCCCCCCACGTGGGCGAGGATGACGATCGGAAAGTCCAGGTAAGGGCGCGTGAAGGATAAATAAGATTGGCGTTCCGGGGTCGACATGATGCCCGGCAGCAGATCCAGCTTGCCTTGCCTGACCTGCTCCAGGACCACCGTCCAGCTGACGGGCTCGACCGGTTTGAGGTCGACCGACAGGCGTTGCCGAATCACGTCGATATAGTCTGCGGCAAGACCCTGGTAGCGGCCCTGGTCGTCCCGAAACTCGAAAGGTGGCCAGGACGCATCGACACCCAGGCGCAGGTGCGGATGGGCGTCCAGCCAGCTACGTTCTTCGTCGGTTAGAGTCAGAGCGCCAGCCGTTGTGGTCCAGGTGATCAGCGACAGTAAAAAAAGCACGGTCGGCAGTCTGGGCATAACGCTCTCGTTATGGCTCGGGGGAATGTTTCGAGTGTAGACGGGCAATTCGGCGGGAGGGAAGTGCGGGGGATTTAATCTGCATAAAGCAAAACCCCCGGCCTGGGCCGGGGGTTTTGTGATCACTCGTCGAGGAAGGAGCGCAGATGCTCGCTTCTCGTCGGGTGGCGCAGCTTGCGCAGCGCCTTGGCTTCGATCTGACGAATCCGTTCACGGGTTACGTCGAACTGCTTACCAACCTCCTCGAGGGTGTGGTCGGTATTCATGTCGATACCGAAGCGCATGCGCAGTACCTTGGCTTCACGGGCAGTGAGGCCGGATAGTACTTCGCGAGTCGCTTCTTTAAGGCTCTCAACAGTAGCTACATCGATTGGCGACTGCATGGTCGAGTCTTCGATGAAGTCACCCAGGTGGGAGTCTTCGTCATCACCGATCGGGGTTTCCATGGAGATCGGCTCTTTAGCGATCTTCAATACCTTGCGGATCTTGTCCTCAGGCATTTCCATGCGTTCGCCCAGCTCTTCCGGGGTCGGTTCGCGACCCATTTCCTGCAACATCTGCCGGGAAATACGGTTGAGCTTGTTGATCGTCTCGATCATGTGCACCGGAATACGGATGGTGCGGGCCTGGTCGGCGATCGAGCGAGTGATCGCCTGACGGATCCACCAGGTGGCATAAGTCGAGAATTTGTAGCCGCGACGGTATTCGAACTTGTCCACCGCCTTCATCAAGCCGATGTTGCCTTCCTGGATCAGATCAAGGAATTGCAGGCCACGGTTGGTGTACTTCTTGGCGATGGAGATCACCAGACGCAAGTTCGCTTCAACCATCTCTTTCTTCGCGCGGCGGGCCTTGGCCTCACCGATCGACATGCGACGGTTGATGTCCTTGATTTCGGCAATCGTCAAACCGGTTTCGGTTTGCAGCGCGATCAGCTTCTGCTGGCAACGAATGATGTCCGGCTGCAGGCGACCAATGGCTTCAGCGTATTTGCTTTTGCCTTTGGCCAGTGCATCGGTCCAGCTTTCGTCAACTTCATTGCCTGGGAACTGGCGCAGGAAGTCGGCACGCGGCATGCGGGCATCACGAACGCACAGTTGCATGATCGCCCGCTCTTGCTGACGCAGACGATCCAGGGCACTGCGAACACGCTCGACCAGGCCTTCGAATTGCTTCGGCACCAGTTTGATCGGCATGAACAGCTCAGCCAGAAGCACCAGCTCGGCAATCGCCAGCTTGTTGCCACGACCGTGCTTTTTCAGGGCCTTGCGGGTGACTTCCATCTGGTCGGAGACAGCGCCAAAACGCTGTGCTGCGATGACCGGATCCGGACCGCTTTCGGCTTCTTCTTCGTCGTCAGTTGCTTCGGCGTCGTCGTCATCGGTGTCGTCATCCGCTTTCACGGCTTTCGGATCGACTGGCGGCGGCACTTCTGCAGCAGGCGGCGCAATACCGTCGTCCGGGTCGATATAACCGCTCAGGACGTCGGACAGGCGGCCACCTTCGGTGGTGACGCGAGTGTACTCGGAGAGAATATGG
This sequence comes from Pseudomonas sp. TMW22090, assembly GCF_022496665.1. Taxonomy (NCBI): domain Bacteria; kingdom Pseudomonadati; phylum Pseudomonadota; class Gammaproteobacteria; order Pseudomonadales; family Pseudomonadaceae; genus Pseudomonas; species Pseudomonas sp. TMW22090. Next base: position 54,819 of record NZ_SCFH01000003.1, on the reverse strand, counting down.
TCAACCGTGCCAGGGAAGTGCGCGATTGCGCCCATCACTTCGCGGATGCCCTCTTCAATACGCTTGGCGATTTCAATTTCGCCTTCACGAGTGAGGAGCTCTACCGTACCCATTTCACGCATGTACATGCGCACTGGGTCGGTGGTGCGACCAATGTCGGTCTCGACCGCTGCCAACGCTGCTGCTGCCTCTTCGGCCGCAGCTTCGTCGGTATCGGCGTCGGCCAGCATAAGGGAATCCTTATCTGGCGCAACCTCGAATACGTTGATCCCCATGTCGTTGATCATGCGGATGATGTCTTCCACCTGTTCCGGATCTGAAATATCCTCCGGCAGGTGGTCGTTGACCTCCGCGTAAGTCAGGTAGCCCTGCTCACGACCAAGTGTGATCAACTCTTTGATACGAGACTGCTGTTGCGCTTTTCCGGACATAACACCCTATCCACTGAAGGTCTTGGCGGGCAAAAAACAAGCCGAGGATTATACCTGAGCTATGACCTCACGCGCCAGTTGAGGTCGGGTTTGATACAGCCACATTACGTTTTAATAGGTCGCGCATCTGATTTGCGATCTGATTTGCTTCCTCGGCAGTCAATCCTGGCTGCCTTGCTTTCCTGATCAGAACTTCCAGGCTGTCTGTGTGTTGACCTGCTGATAACCTAGTAATGGTGTCTAAAAACTGTTGTTCAAGGTTGTCGCCGTCAATCAGCCACTCCTTTTCCGCCAAAGCCTTGAGCAGGCGACCCTGTTCGGTGCCGTGCCAGCGGGCCATCAACTGGATAGAGTTTAGCTTAGGATTTTTCTGCACCGCCTCGATAAGGGCGACCAGCAGTTGTGCGTAGGTATTGCTTTCATTGGCGAAATGGTCGGCGGTTTCCACCTTGCCGGCCAGCTGCGGATGATGAATCAGCGTGCGCAGTGCAATCAGTGTAGGGGCTTCGACAGCGATCGGCGTGCGTGGTGCGCTCTGCTGATCGCGATCACCGCCACGCTTGCCGTTCTTGTCCCAGGGCTTCTTGTCCCACTTCTTGCCGCCGGCGCCGGGTTTCTTCGGCGTCCACTCCTGCTGCGGCGTGTACATGTCGGGTGATTGCGGCTGATGGTAGTCGCTGTAGTCGGGCATGGCGTCATAGTCGATGCCTGGATCGTAGGCCGGCGGCGCATCTTGTGGAGCGCTTTGCACCAGCTGGCTGACGGCTTCGCCAGTCAGTCCGGTGATTTCACTCAGGCGCTGGCGCATCAGGATGCGCAGGTTGGCGCCGGGCACCTTGTCGATCAGCGGTGCGGCCAGCGTGGCCATGTGGGCCTTGCCTTCGAGCGAGCGCGGGTCCGATTCTTCAGTCAACTGCTGGAAAAAATAGTCGGCCAGCGGTTGTGCGTGCTGGTTGATCCTTGCGCGGAAGGCATCGGTGCCCTCCGAGCGGACCAAGGTATCCGGGTCCTCGCCTTCGGGCAGGAACAGGAACCGCGCACGCCGCCCGTCCTGCAGGCACGGCAGCGTCGCTTCGAGCGCGCGCCAGGCGGCATTGCGGCCGGCCTGATCGCCGTCAAAGCAGAACAGCACGTTGGGCACGACGCGAAACAGTCGCTTCAAGTGTTCTTCGCTGGTGGCTGTGCCCAGCGTTGCCACGGCGTTGCGCAGGCCTTGCTGCGCCAGGGCGATGACGTCCATGTAGCCTTCAACCACGATGATTTCATCGAGATTGCGGTTGTTCTTGCGTGCTTCGTAGAGGCCGTAGAGTTCCTGGCCTTTGTGAAACACCGGGGTTTCCGGCGAGTTCAGGTATTTGGGCTTGTCGTCGCCCAGCACCCTGCCGCCAAAGGCAATAATGCGGCCACGGCTGTCGCGGATCGGGAACATTACGCGATCGCGGAAGCGGTCATAGCGTTTGCCGGTTTCGGCGTTCTCGATCAGCAGGCCGGCATCGACCATGGCTTTCTGCTGCAAGGTGTCGCTGCTCAAATGCTTGAACAGGTTGTCCCAGCCAGGCGGAGCGAAACCAAGGCCAAAGTCCCGGGCTATTTCGCCGGTCAGGCCGCGCCCCTTCAGGTAATCCACGGCGGCCTTGCGCGACGGATGGCTCTTGAGCGCCTGACGATAAAATTCGGCGGCGGCAGTCAGCAGGGGATATAGCGGGGAGTCGGTGGGCTGTCGCGGTTTGTGCGGCCGGCCACTTTCTTCCCTGGGGATTTCCATGCCTGCGGCTTTGGCGAGCTCTTCGACGGCCTGGACGAAATCCAGGTTGTCGTGGTCCATCATGAAGCCGAGGGCGTTACCGCCAGCACCGCAGCCGAAGCAATAGTAGAATTGCTTGTCGGGGCTGACACTGAAAGACGGGGTTTTTTCTTTGTGGAACGGGCAGCAGGCAGTGTAGTTCTTGCCGGCTTTTTTCATTTGCAGGCGCGAGCTCACCACATCGACGATGTCGGTGCGGTTCAGAAGGTCGTCAATGAAGCTCTGGGGAATTAGCCCGGCCATGGCGTTCTCGTCGTCTGCGCTGAATGGATCCAAAACCTGCGGCGAGCGAGCGCGGACCGTTGCTTGAGGCGCGTGTTAAGGCGGCTCGAACCTGTCGTTTGCGTAATCGCCGTAGGGAAGTGTATCTGTCGAAAATCAACTGACGTTAGTACCCATCAGTATTCGATCATTTGAAAATATTGCGCTGAAATCCGCTACCGCCAGTCGGTGGCCTCGGATAGCTCATAAGCTGGCACGCAAGAGGGTGCCTTGGGCTGATCGTCGTGAGAGGAATCAGTGGGTGTGCTCGTCAGTAGCCTTGGAAGGCTCGTCAGAAAAGACGTGCACCGCTGGCAAAAGAGCCAGGTCTGACGCTGTGAAGCGGATTTTGTCTAGGTCGCGTCTGCGGCTTTGACGGTGAAGCATCAAGCGTTTTCCGCAAATGCCATAAGCCCGGCTGAGGGCCGGGCTTGGCAGAAGCTTGCTACGAACGTCTGTGTATTAGTACAGACGAACGGCGCGGCGCTGTTCGCGCTGTACTTTCTTGGCGTGACGCTTAACAGCGGCTGCTGCTTTACGTTTACGCTCAGAAGTAGGCTTCTCGTAGAATTCGCGGCTACGAACTTCAGCCAGTACACCGGCTTTTTCGCAGGAGCGCTTGAAACGACGCAGAGCTACGTCGAAGGGTTCGTTCTCTTTTACTTTGACGGCTGGCATCCAGAGCTACCTTCATTCATTACCGGGGTCAACATCCTCGTGGCAAAAGAGCACTTGAAGACGTCGGTTTTTAAGGGTTGCGGATGTTAACCCCTCATCGCTCGGAATGCAAAGCCTCTGATCGAAAACCGCTGGTCGGGGCATCGCGTGGCGACTATTATGCGCGCCTTCGAATTCAGCCTAAACAAGGCGCAAACCCATGCTAGTACTGGGATTAGAGACTTCTTGCGACGAAACAGGTGTCGCATTATACGACAGTGAGCGCGGTCTGCTCGCCGACGCGCTGTTCAGCCAGATAGACCTGCATCGCGCCTATGGCGGTGTGGTCCCGGAGCTGGCCTCGCGTGACCACGTCAAGCGCATGCTGCCCTTGATTCGCCAGGTGCTGGCCGAGGCCGACTGCGTGCCTACCGAGATCGATGCGATCGCCTACACCGCAGGTCCCGGGCTTGTCGGCGCGTTGCTGGTGGGGGCGTCTTGTGCCCAGGCGCTGGCCTTTGCCTGGGGTATTCCGGCGCTCGGCGTACATCACATGGAAGGTCACTTGCTGGCGCCCATGCTGGAGTCGCAACCGCCGCAATTCCCGTTCGTCGCTTTGTTGGTGTCGGGCGGTCATACGCAGCTGGTCCAGGTCGACGGGATCGGCCAATACACCCTCTTGGGCGAGACCCTCGACGATGCTGCCGGTGAAGCTTTCGACAAGACCGCGAAGATGATGGGGCTCAATTATCCGGGTGGCCCTGAAATTTCGCGTCTGGCCGAGCAGGGCGTCGCCGGACGTTTCACCTTTCCGCGGCCAATGTGCGACCGCCCGGGCCTGGCCTTCAGCTTCAGCGGCTTGAAAACCTTCGCGTTGAACACCTGGCAGCAGTGCGTGAGCGCCGGGGACGACGGTGATCAAGCCCGTTGCGACATCTCGCTGGCGTTCCAGCAAGCCGTGGTGGAGACTTTGACCATCAAGTGCAAGCGGGCCCTGAAACAGGCCGGCATGAAGCGCCTGGTGATCGCTGGGGGTGTCAGCGCCAACAAGGCACTGCGCACCTCGCTGGAAAAAATGCTCGGCGAAATGCAAGGCGATGTGTTTTATGCGCGTCCGGAATTCTGCACTGACAACGGTGCGATGATCGCGTTTGCCGGTTGTCAGCGTTTGCAGGCTGGCCAGCATGAAAGCCTGGCGATCAGTGTGCAGGCCCGCTGGCCGATGGAACAGTTGTCGGCGCTTTGAGCCGCCTGCGATGCACGGCGCTCAACGGCTGGATTAGAAATGCCGTTCGCGCCCGGCAAACAGGTCGCGTAGATTGCCACGGTGACGCCAGACGATCAGGCCGGTAAGCGCGCTCATCGGTAGCAGGGCAGCGGGCTCTTGCCACGCCAGCAGTGGCAGGGTCAGAGGGGTGGCAATCAACGCGGCCAGCGAGCTGGTGCGGGTCAGGTAGAACGTCAGCAGCCAGGCGCAAACGGCCAGTAATGCCGCTGGGGGGTAAAGCCCCAGCAGCATCCCGGCAGCGGTGGCGACACCCTTGCCGCCGCGAAACCGGAAGTACAACGGGAACAGATGGCCGATCACGGCGCAGACGCCGATCCAGGCTTGCTCCTGCAGTGAAAGGCCGGCGACGCCCGCGATGAGCACGGGCACCAGGCCTTTGCAGAGGTCTCCGATCAAGGTCAGGACCGCCAGTTTCTTGCCGGCCAGACGCAACATGTTGGTGGCGCCGGCATTGCCCGAGCCACTCATTCGCGGATCGGGGTTGCCGGTCAGGCGGCTGAGCAAGATGGCAAAGGACAGCGAGCCGAGCAGGTAGGCGAGAGTCGCCAGTAACCAAAACATGCTAACTATTCCGGGCGAGGACGCCCTGATTCTAACGGCGCATTGCGCCCTTGTCGTGCAGCGGAGAAAAGTGCTTGGACAGAGTGTTTATCGAGGGCCTGGAAGTCGACACCGTCATTGGTGCCTACGACTGGGAGCGAGGCATCCGGCAGTGCTTGCGCCTGGATCTGAGTTTTGCCTGGGATAACCGCCCGGCTGCTGCGGGAGACGACCTGACCCTGGCACTCGATTACGCCAGCGTTTCAGCGCGCATCCAGGCTTTTGCCGAGCAGGCGCAGTACCAACTGGTCGAGACTTTTGCCGAGCGTCTTGTGGAAGTCCTGATGAGCGAATTCGAGATCACCTGGGTGCGGCTCAAACTGACCAAGCCAGGTGCTGTCCCGGCGGCGACCGGGGGTGTGGGTGTGGAGATCGAGCGCGGATGTCGCTGACCCAGGTTTATCTCGGGCTCGGTAGCAATATCGAGCGCGAAGCCCATCTGCAGGCGGGCCTGGAAGCCCTTGCGGGTTTTCTGGTGGATATACGCTGCTCGGCGGTATTCGAAAGCCAGCCGGTGGGCATCAAGAGCGGGCCGTTTTTCAATTTCGTGGTATCGGCCTGGACTGATCTGCCGTTAATCGAGCTGGACCGTCGGCTCAAGTTCATCGAGGCGGATAATGGTCGTTATGCTCCAGATCGACGAGGTTTGCCCCTGGATATCGACGTGTTGCTGTTCGGTGAGCTGGTGGGCAACTTCGATGGCCTGGTGCTGCCGAGGGCAGAAATCCTTAAAAATGCCTTTGTATTGTGGCCGTTGTCGCTGATTGCCCCGGACCGGGTACATCCGGGTGTAGGCAAAAGCTTTGCGACCTTGTGGAGTGAAGCTCAGATTGATCAGGTATTGGCCCCGGTGGCGTTTGAGTGGCGCGGAGAGCAACTGACGCCTTCAGATTTGTTGTGACAGTTATGGCGCCATCGCGGGCAAGCCCGCTCCCACAGGTACGCTGCAATTCCTGTGGGAGCGGGCTTGCCCGCGATGACGTCAATCAGATCGACGCAGTCTCTTTGTAAGCCTTCAAAGCCTTGAGCCGCTCACGCTTGATCGCTTCTCCCAGCTCAGGCCCTTTGAATCCCTGCTCCAGCAGCGGCTGAACCGCCACACCGCGGGCTGCCGCTGCCGCCCCGCGCAGGTAGTCCGCCTGCGGATAACTTCGCTGCTCCAGCCCCTTGCGCCCGCGCGCATCCATCTCGCACGCCGCAATAAACTCCTCGAACCGCTGTGGCCGGCGGTACACATCGAAACTCTGCAACAGCTCCAGCAAGGTCGAGGGCTTCAGCTCCAGCGCGCGGTGGCCATGGGTATGGTATTGGCCCACCAGCAACGCCAGTTCCTGACAGTCCTTCGGTGCCTTGAAGCGTTCGTTGACCGCCTTGATCAGCTTCAGCCCCGTGTGCTCGTGGGCGATATGACGCGGCCATTCTTCCGTGGGGGTCAGCCCTTTGCCCAGATCGTGCAGCAGGCAGGCCCAGCGCACGGCCAGGGGGAGCTTGTGCAGGGCACACTGCTGCAACACGCTCAAGGTATGCACCCCGGTGTCGATTTCCGGGTGATGGGCTTCCGGTTGCGGTACCCCGAACAGGGCGTCGACTTCAGGCATCAACACCTTGAGCGCGCCACATTCGCGCAACACCTCGATAAATATTTGCGGCTGGTCTTCCATCAGTGCCCTGGAGATTTCCTTCCAGCTGCGCTCAGCCGTCAACGCCTGCAACTCACCGGAATCCGCGAGCTGGCGCATCAATTCCAGCGTTTGCGGAGCCACCGTAAACCCGAGCCCGGCGTAGCGAGCTGCAAAGCGGGCAACGCGCAGTACCCTGAGCGGATCTTCGGCGAACGCAGGTGAAACATGGCGCAGAAGGCGGTCTTCCAGGTCCTGCTGGCCGTGGTAGGGGTCGGTCAGATTCTGCTGATCGTCCTCGGCCATGGCGTTGATCGTCAGGTCGCGGCGGATCAGGTCTTCTTCGAGGGTGACTTCAGGGCTGGCATGGAAGGTGAAGCCACCGTAGCCGCGCCCGCTTTTGCGCTCGGTGCGGGCGAGGGCATATTCTTCGCCGCTTTTGGGATGCAGGAACACCGGAAAGTCTGCGCCCACGGGCCGGAAACCCTTGGCGAGCATTTCTTCGGTGGTGGCGCCTACCACTACCCAATCGATATCGGTGACCGGAATACCCAGCAGGCGATCGCGCACTGCACCGCCGACTTTATAAATCTGCATAAAAAACCTCCGTTAGCTCGACAGAATAACCTTTGCGTCGAACCACCGGAGGCACAAACGGATTCAAAGATGAATGACAGCCAGGTCCAGCCGGCCGTAATCACCTTCAGCGTGTTCGCCTTTGGGAGGCACATGTTGGGTTTTCATCACCTGGTCCCCTTGCAGGGTTTCCAGATGAATATCGAAGCCCCACAGCCTGTGAAGATGTTTGAGAACCTCGTCGGTCGACTCGCCCAGCGGTTTGCGATCGTGCTGCTGATGGCGCAGGGTCAGGGAGCGGTCACCGCGCCGATCGATGCTGTAGATCTGCACGTTGGGTTCACGATTGCCGAGGTTGTACTGCGCCGCCAGGGTCTCCCGGATGGTGCGGTAACCGCCTTCGTCGTGAATGGCCGGGACCAGCAGATCGTCCTTCTGATCATCGTCGAGAATGCTGAACAACTTCAGGTCACGTATCACTTTGGGTGACAGGTACTGCAGGATGAAACTCTCGTCCTTGAAGCTGCTCATGGCGAATTTGATGCTCGAAAGCCAGTCCGTACCGGCAATGTCTGGAAACCAGCGGTAGTCCTCCTCGGTGGGGCTTTCGCACATGCGGCGGATGTCGCGGTACATCGCAAAGCCCAGGGCGTAAGGATTGATGCCACTGTAGTACGGGCTGTCGAATCCCGGTTGCATGACCACGCTGGTGTGAGAAGTCAGGAACTCCATCATGAAACCATCAGTGACGAGGCCTTCATCGTAAAGATCGTTCATCAGCGTGTAATGCCAGAACGTAGCCCAGCCTTCGTTCATGACCTGGGTCTGGCGTTGCGGGTAAAAATACTGGGCGATCTTGCGCACGATGCGCACGATCTCGCGCTGCCAGGGCTCCAGCAACGGTGCATGTTTTTCGATGAAGTACAGGATGTTTTCCTGAGGTTCGGCGGGGAAGCGCGCATTATCCTTCTCGCTGTACTTGTCCGCGCCTTTGGGAATGGTGCGCCACAGGTCGTTGATCTGCTTCTGCAGATGCTCTTCGCGATCCTTCTGACGGCGGCGTTCTTCCTCGGCTGAAATAGGGTAGGGGCGCTTGTAGCGGTCGACCCCGTAGTTCATCAGCGCATGGCAGGAATCCAGCAGGTCCTCGACCGCGTCAATGCCATGCCGCTCTTCGCACTGCATGATGTACTGCTTGGCAAACACCAGGTAATCGATGATCGAACTGGCGTCGGTCCAGGTGCGGAACAGGTAGTTGCCCTTGAAGAAGCTGTTGTGGCCATAGCAGGCATGCGCTACCACGAGTGCCTGCATGCAGATGGTGTTTTCTTCCATCAGGTACGCGATGCACGGGTCGGAGTTGATCACGATCTCGTAGGCCAGCCCCATCTGGCCGCGGCTGTAGGATTTCTCGGTGCTGAGGAAGTGCTTGCCGTAGGACCAATGGTGATAGCCCAGCGGCATGCCCACTGATGCATACGCATCCATCATCTGTTCGGCGGTGATCACTTCTATCTGGTTGGGATAGGTATCGAGTGCGTAGCGAGCGGCGATACGACTGATTTCGCGGTCATAGGCCTGGATCAGCTCGAACGTCCACTCGGAGCCGGTGGAAATGGGTTGGCGCTTCTGCTCTTTGGCGGTCATGTCACTAACCTGCGCTGGAAGAGTTCACGGAAAACCGGATAGATATCTCCGGCCGAGACCAGTTGCTGCTGGGCAAAAGTGTCAGAGAAGGCCTCGGCAATGCGTTCGTATTCGAACCACAGGGCCTGGTGCTCCCGAGGGGTAATCTCGACATAAGTGTAGTACTGCACGAACGGCATGATCTGATTGATCAGGATGTCGCGGCAGATCGGTGAATCGTCGTTCCAGTTGTCCCCGTCGGAGGCCTGTGCCGCATAGATGTTCCACTCATTGCTCGGATACCGTTCCTGCATGATCTCCTGCATGAGCTTCAGGGCGCTGGAAACGATGGTGCCGCCGGTTTCGCGAGAATAGAAAAACTCTTCTTCGTCCACTTCCCGTGCGCTGGTGTGGTGGCGAATGAACACTACGTCGATCTTGTCGTAGTTACGTTTCAGGAACAGATACAACAAGATGAAAAAGCGTTTGGCGATGTCCTTGGTCGCCTGGGTCATGGAGCCTGAAACGTCCATCAGGCAGAACATGACCGCCTTCGAACTGGGGTTGGGCTGCTTGATCAGCAAGTTGTACTTGAGGTCGAAAGTGTCCAGGAAGGGCACGCGATGGATGCGCGCACTGAGTTTTTCGATTTCTGCCTCTATTTCCTGAATATCGCCGAAGTTGTCCGGTTCATCCCGCTTCAGCCGCAGTAACTCTTCCTTGGCTTCGCGCAATTTGGCCCGGCTGCTGCCAGACAGGGCAATACGCCGTGCATGGGCCGAGCGCAGGGTGCGGATGATGTTGATCCGCGACGGATTGCCTTCGTTGCTGATGCCCGCGCGGACGGTCTTGAAGGTGTCGGTACCGGTCAGGTTGCGCTTGACCAGGTTGGGCAGCTCCAGGTCCTCGAACATGAATTCGAGGAATTCTTCCTGAGTGATCTGGAAGACGAATTCGTCCATGCCCTCACCGGAGTTGCCGGCCTTGCCGGGCCCTCTACCGCCGCCACCACCCGGTGGACGGGCAATGTGCTCGCCGCTGGTGAACTCCTTGTTGCCCGGGTGCACGACGGTCTGCTTGCCACCACGGCCGTGGTGAAGCACTGGCTCATCGATATCGCGACCAGGGATGCTGATCTGCTCGCCGTGTTCCATATCGGTAATGGAACGCCGGCTCACCGCCTCTTCGACGGCTTTCTTGATGTGGTCACGGTAGCGCCGTAAAAACCGCTGGCGGTTCACCGTGCTCTTGTTCTTGCCATTGAGACGTCGGTCGATCACATAGCTCATAGGCCCTCCGGGGAGCTTCGAGTCATAAGCTTCAAGCTGCAAGACAGAAGCTTCAGAAACAAGCGGCGCGCGACATATGGCCACAAATACGCAAACACCGCGTATCTGTGGAGGGTTCGTCGTTTGCCGCCTGCAGCTCCCTTACTGGGACTTTCTCACCCGCAGATACCACTCGGATAGCAGCCGTACCTGTTTGTCGGTGTATCCACGCTCGACCATTCGTGTAACGAAGTCGTTGTGTTTCTGCTGGTCCTCTTTGCTGGCCTTGGCATTAAAACTGATGACTGGCAGCAGGTCTTCGGTGTTGGAGAACATTTTCTTCTCGATGACCACCCGCAGTTTTTCGTAGCTGAGCCAGGTCGGATTCTTGCCGTTGTTATTGGCACGGGCACGCAGGACAAAGTTGACGATTTCGTTGCGGAAATCCTTCGGATTGCTGATGCCTGCCGGTTTTTCGATTTTCTCCAACTCTTCGTTCAGCGCTACACGGTTGAGGATCTCGCCGGTTTCCGGGTCGCGATACTCCTGATCCTGGATCCAGAAATCCGCATACAGCACATAACGATCGAAGATGTTCTGCCCATACTCGCTGTAGGACTCGAGGTAGGCGGTCTGGATCTCCTTGCCGATGAATTCGATGTAACGCGGGGCCAGGTATTCCTTGAGGAACCGCAGATAACGTTCGCGTGTTTCGGCCTGGAACTGTTCCTGCTCGATCTGTTGTTCCAGCACATAGAGCAGATGCACCGGGTTGGCGGCGATCTCGTGCGGGTCGAAGTTGAAGACCTTGGACAGGATCTTGAACGCGAAGCGGGTCGAGAGGCCGTTCATCCCTTCATCGACGCCTGCATTGTCACGATATTCCTGGATCGACTTGGCCTTCGGATCGGTGTCCTTGAGGTTTTCGCCGTCGTACACCCGCATCTTCGAGTAGATGTTCGAGTTTTCCGGCTCTTTGAGGCGCGAGAGCACCGTGAACTGGGCGAGCATTTTCAGGGTGTCAGGTGCGCAGTGGGCTTTGGCCAGCGAGCTATTGAACAGCAGCTTGTCGTAGATTTTCACTTCGTCGCTGACGCGCAGGCAGTAAGGCACCTTGACGATGTAGATCCGGTCGATGAAGGCTTCGTTGTTCTTGTTGTTGCGGAAGGTGTGCCATTCCGATTCGTTGGAGTGGGCGAGCAGGATCCCGGTAAACGGAATCGCGCCCAGGCCTTCGGTACTGTTGTAGTTACCTTCCTGGGTGGCGGTCAGCAATGGGTGCAGCACCTTGATCGGCGCCTTGAACATTTCGACGAATTCCATCAGGCCCTGGTTGGCCCGGCACAGGGCCCCCGAGTAGCTGTAGGCGTCGGCGTCGTTCTGCGGGAATTCTTCCAGTTTACGGATATCGACCTTGCCCACCAGTGCCGAGATGTCCTGGTTGTTCTCGTCCCCAGGTTCGGTCTTGGCCACGGCGATCTGGTTGAGGATCGACGGGTAGAGTTTCACTACACGGAACTGGCTGATGTCGCCACCAAATTCAGCCAGGCGCTTGGTGGCCCATGGCGACATGATGGTATTGAGGTAGCGCCGTGGAATACCAAAGTCTTCCTCGAGGATCGCGCCATCTTCTGTAGCGTTGAACAGACCCAGGGGTGACTCGAAGACCGGCGAGCCCTTGATCGCGTAGAAGGGCACTTTTTCGATCAGCTGTTTGAGCTTCTCGGCCAGGGACGATTTACCGCCACCGACGGGGCCGAGCAAGTAAAGAATCTGTTTCTTCTCTTCCAGGCCCTGAGCGGCATGGCGGAAATACGACACGATCTGGTCGATGCATTCTTCCATCCCGTGGAAGTCTTCAAAGGCCGGGTAGCGACGGATCACCTTGTTGGAAAAGATTCGCGACAGCCTCGAGTTGGTCGAGGTGTCCAGCAGTTCCGGTTCTCCGATGGCCAGCAAAAGACGCTCGGCGGCGGAAACGTAGGCACTGCGGTCCTGTTTGCACAGCTCAAGATACTCTTGCAGCGAGAGTTCTTCCTGGCGTGTGGACTCGAAGCGTTGTTGGAAGTGGCTAAAGATACTCATGACGTCACCTCGCTCGATACGTGGAGCCGACGCCGGATCACTCAGTCGATGCTGGCAGCAACCGAACAGGCGGTCGCTGTTTACCCCCCAGAACTCTTTCAGAGCTGACGACTCCGAAAGCTACTCCCGATGACCCGCGCGCCGGTGTACCGGCTCTCCCCTGTTTTGGATGGCCTGGGCTTAAGGATAGTTGGGAATTCGGGAGGTAAAGGCGAGATACGTAATTAGTTGTGGCAGACCGTTCGTCTGCCACGGCGCTAGCCCACAGTGGCTGGGGCTTACACGTTACAAAAAAATTATTCCGAGGTGCCTTGCGCGGTTTCCGCAGGATAAGTCGTACGCCACAGCTCAAAACCGCCATCCATGCTGTAGACATCTGAGAAGCCCTGGCTGATCAGATAAGCGGCCGCGCCTTGGCTGGAATTGCCGTGGTAACACACAACGACCGTCGGTGCATCGAGGTCGGCGCCCTGGATGAAAGCGTGCAGGGAGTGATTATCCAGGTGCCTGGAACCTGCGATGTGCAGCGCGGCAAAAGTAGCGGGGTCGCGGACGTCGACCACTACAGCGCCTTGTTCGCGCAGGGCTTGTGCCTGCTCTGGGGGGATACGTTTGAATTCGCTCATGGCGGGCTCCTGTGGCTCGGCTGAAAGCGCAGCCTAGCGCTGAATGCTGACTGACGATGATGCGGTGAGTGTGGGAGTGATGGGCGCAGCGGCGACATGGCCGTGCGCGTCGCATTTGCAGGACAGGCGCTCGCCGGTGTCGACGTTCATCAGAGTCAGGGCGCCGCCCCAGACGCAGCCTGTGTCGAGGGCCGAGATGCCCGGCTCCAGAACTTTGCCCTCCAGCGCTGCCCAATGGCCGAAGATGATCTTCAAACCTTTGGTCTTGCGTTCTTTGTGCTGGAACCAGGGCTTGTAGCCCGGTGGTGCCGAGTCCAGGCCTTCCTTGCTCTTGAGGTCAAGCTTGCCTTCGGCCGTGCAGAAACGCATGCGGGTGAAATAGTTGGTGATCACTCGCAGGCGCGTGACGCCTTTGAGTTCGCTATCCCATTTCGCTGGTTCATTGCCGTACATGCCGTCGAGAAAGGGTGGCAACAGGTTGTCGTCGCGCAAGGCGGTCTCGACTTCGGCGGCACATTTCAAGGCTTTGCGCAGCGACCATTGTGGCGGGATACCCGCATGCACCAGCGCCATGTTGCGCTGTTCGTCGTAATGCATGAGCTTTTGCTGGCGTAACCAGTCCAGCAGGTCTGCGCAATCGGGCGCATCGATGATTTCACGCAGGGTGTCGCCTTTTTTCAGGCGCTCGATGTTCCTCCCGGCTGCCAGCAAATGCAGGTCGTGGTTGCCCAGTACGCACACCAGTGACTCGCGCATGCCGTAGAGGAAGCGCAGGGTTTGCAGCGACTGCGGGCCACGGTTGACCAGATCGCCGACCAGCCATAGACGGTCATGAATCGGGTCGAAGGCAACTTTTTTGAGCAGGCATTGCAGTGCGTCAAGGCAGCCTTGGAGGTCTCCGACGGCGTACGTTGCCATCAGTGCAGGGCTCCGGGCACCGCCAGGCGGAACGGCGCTATGACGGCGTCGAAGTGCTTGCCGTCGTCGGCAATCATTTCGTAGGTGCCCTGCATGGTACCGACCTTGGAGGTCATGACCGTACCGCTGCTGTAGGTGTGGCTCTTGCCAGGATCGATTAGCGGCTGCTGGCCGACGACGCCCGCACCGCGAACCTCCTCGACATGCCCGTCGCCATCGGTGATCACCCAGTGCCGCGACAACAGCTTGGCCGGTAGCTGGCCATTGTTCTGCACGGTGATGGTGTAGGCGAAGGCAAAGCGTTCGTGCTCGGGTTGCGATTGTTCTGCCAGATAGCGGGTGACGACGCTGACGTCGACCTGATAGCGAGGATCGGACATGCAAGAGGCCTTAAAAACGAAGCGGGACGCGGGGCGTAGCTGAGGGAGTCAGTCTAGGCCAAGTACCGGGTAGTAAACCAGACTGGCGTCCTACCCGATAGCGCTCATCGCTGGTCAGTCGGCAGCAGGCGCCTGGGGTACCTGCTCGCTGAGCTTGTCGGCCAGGCGCACGAAGGCGGCCAGGTCGAGTTGCTCCGGACGCAGGCTGCCATCCACGCCGGCGGCTTCGATTTCGTCATTGCTCAGCAGCAGCTTGAGGGTGTTGCGCAGGGTCTTGCGGCGCTGGTTGAAGGCTTCGCGAACCACGCGCTCCAGCAGCTTGTGGTCTTTTGCCGGATGCGGGAGCACCGCGTGAGGCACCAGACGCACGATCGCCGAATCAACCTTGGGCGGCGGATTGAACGCGCCAGGGCCGACATTGAACAGGTGCTCGACCCGGCAGTGATACTGAACCATGATCGACAAACGGCCCCAGTCTCCGCCCCCCGGGCCTGCCGCCATGCGCTCGACCACTTCTTTTTGCAGCATGAAGTGCATGTCGCGGATCAGGTGGGCGTTGTGCAGCAGGTGGAAGATCAGCGGGGTAGAGATGTTGTACGGCAGGTTGCCGACCACCCGAAGACTGGCCGGCGCTGCGTTCAGGCTGTTGAAGTCGAACTTCAGTGCATCGCCCTGGTGCAGGTTGAAATTGCTCTTGCCGGCAAACTGCTGGTTGAGGATCGGGATCAGGTCCTTGTCCAGTTCCACCACGTCGAGCTGGCCGCCGCTGCTGAGCAGGCCTTGGGTCAGCGCGCCCTGGCCGGGGCCGATTTCCAGCAGGCGATCTTCAGCCTTGGCATGGATGGAGCGCAGGATGCGGTCGATGACGCCGGCATCGTGCAGGAAGTTCTGGCCAAAGCGTTTGCGCGCCTTGTGTTGGTAATGCTCGGTCATAAACGGGTCTCTGCCATCTGGTAGGCGGTTTCCAGGGCGACTTGCAGGCTGCCGGTGTCGATTTTGCCGCTGCCGGCCAGGTCCAGGGCGGTGCCGTGGTCGACCGACGTGCGGATGATCGGCAAGCCGAGGGTCACATTGACTGCCGCGCCGAAGCCTTTGTACTTGAGCACCGGCAGGCCCTGGTCGTGGTACATCGCCAGCACTGCGTCGCAGTGCTCCAGATATTTGGGGGTAAACAGAGTGTCGGCGGGAAGGGGGCCGCGAAGGTCCATGCCCTCACCGCGCAAGCGCTCTAATGTAGGTTCGATGATGTCGATTTCTTCATGGCCCAGGTGACCGCCTTCACCGGCGTGCGGGTTGAGACCGCAAACCAGGATGCGTGGCTGGGCGATGCCGAATTTCTCTTTCAGGTCGGTGTGCAGGATACGTGTCACGCGCTCCAGGCGCTCAGGCGTGATGGCGTCGGCGATCTCGCGCAGCGGCAGGTGAGTGGTGACCAGCGCCACGCGCAGGCCACGGGTCGCGAGCATCATTACCACTTGTGCCGTGTGGGTCAGGTCAGCGAGAAATTCGGTGTGCCCGGAAAAGGCGATGCCCGACTCGTTGATGATGCCCTTGTGTACCGGGGCGGTGATCATGCCGGCGAAATCCCCGTCCAGGCAGCCTTGGCCAGCGCGGGTCAGGGTTTCCAGGACGAAGGCGGCATTGGCCTTGTCCAGTTGCCCGGCAGTGACCTTGGCATTGAGCGGGGTGTCCCACACATACAGGCTGTTGGCTGGCGCCGGGGCGTCTGGCCAACTGTCCGGTGTCACTGCCAGCAGATTAACGGCCACTCCCAGTTGCGCGGCCCGCTCAATGAGCAGGTCGCGGCTGGTGATGGCAATCAGGGGGTGTGGCTGGGCTTGCGAGGCGAGTAGCAGGCACAGGTCAGGACCTATGCCGGCCGGCTCGCCGGGTGTCAGCGCGAAACGTTTGGGGTTCACTGCGCTGCCTGGTCTGCACCAGGGAGTTTGATCTCGACGTACGCTTCGTCACGGATCTGACGCAGCCAGGTTTGCAGCTCTTCGTCGTATTTGCGGTTACGCAGTACGGTCATGGCTTGCTGTTCGCGGGCCTGGTTGGTGCTGTCGGTAGCGCGGCGACCCAGGACTTCCAGGACGTGCCAGCCATATTGGGTCTGGAACGGCTTGGACAGCTTGCCTTGCGGGGTATTGGCCATCACTTCGCGGAACTCTGGCACCAGGGCGTTCGGGTCGATCCAGTTGAGGTCGCCGCCGTTGAGGGCGGAACCCGGATCTTCCGAATAGCTTTTTGCCAGCTCGGCGAAATCTTCGCCCGACTCGATACGGGTGTAGAGCGACTCGACCAGTGCCTTGGTCTTCGCTTCGTCACGGATCGGACTTGGCTTGACCAGGATGTGGCGTACATGCACTTCGTCACGTACCTGGGCTTCACCGCCACGCTTGTCGAGGATCTTCAGGATGATGAAGCCCCCTGGGGTGCGCATTGGCTGGGTCACGTCGCCCACGGCCATGGTGCTGAGCATGCGGTCGAACGGTGGTGGCAATTGAGCAGCTTTACGCCAGCCCATGTCGCCGCCTTCCAGTGCTGTTTCGCTGGCGGATTTGGCGATGGCCAATTGACCAAAGTCAGCGCCTTGCTTGAGCTGCTGGTAGACCGAGTCTGCCTGCTTGGCAGCATTCTGAATCGCTTCAGAGTTGGCGCTTTCCGGTGTAGGAATCAGGATGTTGGCCAGGCGGAACTCTTCGGACAGCTGCATCTTGCCCAGGTCGGAAGCGAGGAAGTTCTTCACTTCCTGCTCGGACACCTGGATGCGCTCTGCCACACGGCGCTGACGCACGCGGCTGATGATCATTTCGCGACGAATCTGCTCACGTGCGTCATCGTAGGACAGGCCGTCACGTGTCAGGGCGGCGCGGAACTGATCCACCGACATGTTGTTGCGCTGTGCGATGGTGCCGACAGCCTGGTTCAGTTCTTCATCGGTAATGCGGATGCCGGAGCGTTCGCCGATCTGCAACTGCAGGTTTTCGACGATCAGGCGCTCAAGAACCTGCTGGTCCAGCACGCCAGGCGGCGGCGCGGCAGCGCCGCGCTTGGCGATGGTTTGCTGAACTTCATGAACCCGTTGATCCAGCTGGCTCTGCATGACCACGTCGTTATCGACGATGGCCACCACTCTATCGATGGACTGCACCGCGGCGTTGGCCGCGGTACCCAGGAACAGCGCGCCCAGCATGAGCGGGCGCAGACAATCAGAAAGCTTGGTCTTCACGTTCACGATAACCTTGGATGCCTTTGTCGAGGAAGCTCTCTACTTTGGCGCCGGTGAGGCCGCCGAGTCCCTTCAGAACAATTTGGAGGAAGACGCCATGGTCGCCTTTTTCGTTTTGCGGAGCGTCTTGACTGGTTTCGTCGTAGTCAACCCAGTAACGATTGATCACGCGCAGTTTCCAGCAGCAGTTGTCGTACTCAAAGCCACCAAAGGCTTCCAGGGTACGGTTGCGGTTGTAGTCATACTGCCAGCGACTGATAGCGTTCCATTGCGGCACGATCGGCCAGATAACCGAGAAGTCGTGCTGCTGGATCTTGTAGTAGTCCTTCACGTAGCCCGGCGTGCCTGGGGTGCCGTAGTCACCGCCACCAACCTGCCATTTACCGGAGGTTTGGTCGTAACGAACCTGGTCATTGCGATAACGATAACCGGCGTTGATGACCTTGTTCGGGTTGTCTTCAGGCTGGTAATGGAACATCGCGCTACCCGAGCGAGGGCTGCGGCTGTCCGGGTCCCAGTTGTAATCGGCGGTCGTGCGCCAATCGCGGTTCCACCTGTATTCGTATTCCAGCGCATACGGGGAGACGTCTGACTTGGCATCTTCGCGATCGTTGAAGTTGATCCCTGGGAGCTGGACCTTACGATCTTTGAAGTAGAGGGCCTGACCTACGCTTATGCGTTGGCGTTCGAAACCGTTTTCTTCGATCCAGCGGCTAGTCACGCCCAAGGACAGTTTGTTCTCGTCGCCAACACGGTCGGAGCCAGAGAACCGGTTGTCGCGGAACAGCGATGCGTAGTTGAATGTGTATTCACTTGTATCGAATACCGGAATGTCTTCCTGATCCTTCTCTGGTACGTAGAGGTAGAACAGGCGTGGCTCAAGGGTCTGGTTATAGTCTTTGCCAAACCAGTTGGTCTTGCGATCGAAATACAACCCGCTGTCGATGCTAGCGATTGGCACGCCACGATTCTGGTTGCTGTTGAAGTGGCCATTGAGATTCTCAGTACCGTCCCTAGCTGCGGCTTGATCTTGAGCCACAATTTGAGATTTACCGATGCTGTCCAGATCCAGTTGGTATTGCGTGTACTGATACTTGAGTTTTGGTGTCAAGAAGCCATAGCTCGCTTCCATTGGAAAGCTGACTGCTGGCGCAAGGTTAAGGCGATCGCCATTGGCGCGGGCCAGACCCTGAACGTTGTTGTCGAGGCGCGGCTCTACATTGCCATCTTGATCGGTATAGCTGCCGTTCTTCAAATCACGGTCGAAACGCACGAGTTCAGTGTCATAGGTGAAATTCAGGCCGCCTGGACTATACGGCAGCGCACCGTTGAAGGTGATCTGCGGCAAACGGTCGTACGGAGTGATGTCCGACACAGTAGCTAGTTGATAAGCCTGAGCATTCACGCGAGCGGTATAGCTATCACCGCGGTACGTAACCGACCCCTGCTGATTCACATAATCCGCGCTTTTCACGCCAATCTGGTCAGTCTGCAGATCCTGGAAGTAATAAGGATCGCTGATCTTGGTGTAATCAACCTGCGTGAATACCCGCGAATCGAGACCACCCTTGTGCTGCCAGTTGTACATGTAGCGGGTTTTTTCGTAGTCGGTCTGTTTGCTGCGCTCGGTGTCGTCGTCGTTCAGGTACGCGGCGCCGAACTGGCCTTCGCTGGACGGCGTCAGGTAGCGGAACTCGCCTTCCATCAACAGGCCGCGCTTGCTCATGTAGCGTGGGTACAACGTGGCGTCGTAGTTCGGTGCCAGGTTGAAGTAGTACGGCGTCACCAGCATGAAGCCGGTATCGGTGCCCGTGCCGATGGTCGGCGGCAGGAAGCCGGACTGGCGACGGTCGTCGATCGGGAAATAGATGTAAGGCGTGTACAGGACCGGAATGTCCTTGACCCGCAAGGTCACGTTGGTCGCGGTACCGAAGCCGGTGGCCGGGTTCAGGGTGATGTTATTACCCTTGAGCTGCCAGGCATTGCTGTTCGGTTCGCACGTGGTGTACGTACCGTCCTTGAGGCGGATGATCGCGTTTTCGGCACGCTTGGCGTACAGGGCGCTACCGCGGATACGGGATTTGTGCAGAACGTATTCGGCGTTGTCGACTTTGGCTTCACCGGTGTCCAGTTGTACATCGGCGTGATCGCCAACGATCAGGGCACCATTGTCGCGGATGCGCACGTTGCCGCTCAGCTCGCCGCGGCTCTCGGCCTGGTACAGGTTGGCTTCGTCGGCTTCGACCTGCATGCTGCCCTGGCGCATGACGACGTCACCGGCCAGCGCTGCAACCTGTTCTTCCTGCTTATAGCGAGAGGCCTTGGCACCGATAAAGGTCGGGGCGTCACTTTTATTCGTCTTGTCATTCATGCCAGGACGAGTGGGCTCGACATAGGAACCCGAGCAGTAAGGGCCGGTTTCAGCCAATTGCGCTGCGGTGAGGTTCTCGCGCGGAACCCAGTCGAGGTGACTGTAGTCTGCACTGCGAGACTTCAGGCCGCGGCCCTTGGCCTCGGTCACCAGTGCCGGTTTGGCGCCGGTGTCGTCGCTCGTACCGCTGTCGGCAGGCGTCTCGCCGCTTGCACTCACCGCGCTGCCGTCATGGACGGGGCGAGGTGGCAAAGCAGCGGCTGGGGATTTTGGCGCACAGTCCCAGGCACCCGAAGCAGAGACTGAGCAGTCATACTGTTCCGCGGCGACCACGAACGAAGTGGCTAGAGGTTGAAGGGCCAGCAGACTGCCGGTAACCAACAACGGAAATTTTTTACGAAACGCGGGGGATTTCAATGCCATCTTATTAGTCCGGGCTTCCTGCGTGCCATCTGCCCGCGGTGTGGGCCGCACGCCTCTCGATGGTCTGAAAAAGATGCTGGATAATAAAGCATGACCCGCTTGACGGCTAGCGCCGTCGGAGACCCTTGCAATGCCTGACCAAGATGTACGTTTGCAACACCTGAAAGTTTGGCTCGAAGAACAGTTGGCCACCCTCTTTGCAGAGCAGGGCTGGGGAGCCGTACCCCCAGCCACGTTGACTGCGGCCAGTAGCGATGCGAGTTTTCGGCGCTATTTCCGCTGGGAGGGTGCGGGCCGCAGCTTTATCGTGATGGATGCGCCGCCGCCCCAGGAAAACTGCAAACCCTTCGTCGACATCGCTTTTTTGCTGGCAAAATCCGGCATCAATGTGCCGAAAATTTACGCCGAAGACCTGGAACGCGGTTTTCTTTTGCTCAATGACCTGGGCAACAAGACC
This sequence comes from Pseudomonas sp. TMW22090, assembly GCF_022496665.1. Classification (NCBI taxonomy): domain Bacteria; kingdom Pseudomonadati; phylum Pseudomonadota; class Gammaproteobacteria; order Pseudomonadales; family Pseudomonadaceae; genus Pseudomonas; species Pseudomonas sp. TMW22090. The sequence goes on along the minus strand of NZ_SCFH01000003.1, from coordinate 34,197 downwards.
TACCTGGACGTGATCGACAGCGAAAATGCCGACGATTTGTTCAAGGATGCCTTGCAAGCCTTGCTGGCCTTTCAGCAACTGCCAATGGTGGCGCCGCTGCCAAGTTATGACGTGGCCTTGCTGCGCCGTGAGCTGGAATTGTTCCCGGACTGGTATGTGAAGCACGAACTGGGCGTCGAATTCGACTCCACCCAGCAGGCACTGTGGCAGCAGGCCAGCGACCTGTTGATCGACAGTGCGCTGGCGCAGCCAAAAGTCCTGGTGCATCGCGACTATATGCCGCGCAACCTGATGCTCAGCGAACCGAATCCCGGCGTGCTGGATTTCCAGGATGCGGTCTACGGCCCCGTTACTTATGACGTCACTTGCCTGTTCAAAGACGCTTTTCTCAGCTGGCCCGAAGAACGCGTACGCGGCTGGCTCGAAGATTACTGGCAGCAGGCCGGTGCCCTGGGCATTGCGGTGCAATCGGACTTCGAAAGCTTCCTGCGCGCCAGCGACCTGATGGGCGTGCAGCGTCATCTGAAGGTCATCGGCATCTTCGCCCGCATCTGTCACCGTGATGGCAAACCCCGCTACCTGGCCGACGTGCCGCGCTTCTTTGCTTATATAGATGCTGTGGTCGCTCGCCGGCCGGAACTGGCGGATCTGGGTGCATTGCTTGATAGCTTGCGTGCCGGAGTTCAAGCATGAAGGCGATGATTCTCGCGGCAGGCAAGGGCGAACGGATGCGCCCGCTGACGCTGACCACTCCCAAACCGCTGGTGCGTGCCGGCGGCATACCGTTGATCGAATATCATCTCAAGGCGCTGGCGATTGCCGGTTTTACCGAGATTGTGATCAACCATGCCTGGCTCGGCCAGCAGATCGAGAATTACCTGGGTGACGGATCGCAATACGGCGTGCGGATTCACTACTCGCCTGAAGGCGAACCGCTGGAGACCGGCGGCGGCATCTTCCGGGCGCTGCCATTGCTGGGTGACGATGCTTTCCTGGTGGTCAACGGCGATATCTGGACCGACTATGACTTCAGCGTGTTGAATCGCCCCATCGACGGCCTGGCGCACCTGGTACTGGCGGACAACCCCGCGCATCACCCGGCCGGGGATTTCAGCCTGCGTGACGGGCTGGTGCGCGATGGGCAAGCAGATGATGCGACTCTGACCTACAGCGGGATTGCGGTGCTGCACCCGCAGTTGTTCAAAAATTGCTCAGCGGGTGCGTTCAAGCTGGCGCCGTTGCTGCGCGCGGCCATGACGCAGGGGCAGGTGACTGGTGAACGCCTCAATGGACTCTGGGTGGATGTCGGCACCCACGAGCGCCTGGCAGAAGTGGAAACCCTGATAGAAGCGAGTCGCTGAGATGCTGTGGCCAGGGACTCTGATTGGAGCCGGGGCGGGCTTTGCCATCGCCAGCATTCCGGGGGCCATGCTCGGCGCGCTATTGGGGCAGGCGCTGGACCGGCGTCTACAGCTGCAGAGCTGGGGACACTTGCGGGAAAAGCTCGGCGGCCGGCCAGTCCTGCGCAACGATGAACTGCTGTTCATCCTGCTCGGGCGGTTGGCCAAATGCGATGGACAGGTGGTGGCAGGTCACATTCAGCAGGCCCGAGAGGAGATGCGATCGCTGGAAATGACCGAGTCCGCGCAACGCCGGGCGATTGTCGCATTCAATCGCGGCAAATCAGGACATGACCGGCTGCGCGGATACCTGCAACGCCTGAGCGCCCAACCTTTCGCTGCCGAAGGCGTGTTGCGCGCCTGTTGGCGCATGATCTGGGCGGATGGGCGTGCCGGTCGCAGTGAGCTGGAGCTGATTGCCCAGTGGGGTCGTTGGCTGGGCTGGACACCACAGCAGGTGCAGGCCCTGGCGAGCGAATATGAACCGCAGAAACGACCTGCGATCAGCAGCGCGCTGACCTATCAGGACGCGATGCGGCTGCTGGGGGTGTCGGCTACCAGTGAGCCGGCGCAGATCAAGCGCGCCTACCGTCGCCTGCTGAGTCGGCATCATCCGGACAAGATCGCCGGCAGTGGGGCCACCACCTCGCAGGTGCGCGAGGCGACGGACAAAACCCGCGAGTTGCATAACGCCTATACGGTGATCCGGCAGCGTCGGGATTTTCGCTAGCGATCTCAATCCGCCGGCTGAGGGCTCAACCAACCCCGCACCCGGCGGACCAGCTGCTCTTGTTGATCCTTGGCATTTCCTGGCAAGGCTTTCAACGAAACCTGGCTGAACGCTGCCGTCTTCAGCCGCTTGCTCGCGTGCAATCGCTTGAGCGCTTCATCGCGGTCGAGCGGCTTGTCCATGTAGAAAATGTCTGCGGTGGGCAGTTTGAGCGTCGAGGTCAGCTCGACCAGCTCGGGCTTGGTGGATGCCGGCGTCTTGACCGCGACCATGACCAGCTTCTCGACCTGCGGCGGCTGCTTCTCGCTCAGGTATCGGGCTGCCCAGTAGCCGCCGGTACCATGTCCCAGCACGACGATGCTGCGAGCGCTTTGCCCTTCGGCGTAGGCCACTGCCGCGTCTATTCGCGCAAAAATCCGTTCGGCATCGACCCTTCGCTGTTCGTCGACGCTTTCGACCACAGCCTTGTCTGCCACATCGGCCTCGCCGCCGGCGGCCTGTTCGATGGGCGTGGAAGTGGTCGAATCCTTGGTCCCTGTGTCAGGGGCCTTGATCGCCGGGGGCACTTCGAGGACGCGAGGGGCAATGGCGTCGCTTTGCAGGTCCGGCAAGGTGATACTCAGGCTGCTCCAGCCGGCATCCGGTAATTTACGACGCAATGGGCCGATCGCTTGCGGTGAGTCAGCTGTCTCGCCGACGCCCGGGACGATAATCACCGCACCTTTGGGCTCTGCAGTATTCGCCGGCTTCCACAGCGCCAGGAAGGTCTCGCTGCCCGCTTGCAGCTGTTGCTGTTCCTGAGCGGGCAAGGTGCGTTCGAGTGCGGCCGCGTCTTCCTGACTACGCTCAAGCAGCGGTTGGCGTTGTGTTGGCGCAGATGCAGCAGGGGAATCAGCAGCAGGGGCCGGGTCGGCCGCCTTGACGGAAAACGCGCAAGGCAGGATCAGCGACAGGCACAATGCTGGCAGTGCCAGGCGGTAGACAATGGGCATCGGATATTCCAGGCCAGAAGTGATTCCGGCAGCCTAATGGGTTAGTCAGTATTTGTCAGTGTGTGGGGCTTTAATGATGGTTGTGCGCTGCCTGTTAATGATTGCCTGTCTGTGCTTTTCCCTGGCGGTTTGGGCGGCCTCCGCGCCCCCCGAGCATCTTGCGCAACTGTCGCCGGCGCAGCGCCAGTGGTTGGCCAGTCATGGCGAATTGCGCGTCGGGGTGGTGCTGCAAACGCCTTATGCCCAATACGATCGGCGCTTGCAGCGGCTGTCCGGGGTCAATGTCGAGCTGATGAAGTGGGTGGCCAAATCCCTCAAGGTCGAATTGAGCTGGCGCAATTTCCCCGACCTGGCGCAACTGGAGGCAGCGGCCCGAGAAGACGAAATCGACATTGCCCCTGGGCTGACGCAAACGCCGGGAGGTCTGCGGCTATGGCAGTTTTCCGACCCTTATATGCGGGTGCCCCAGCTGGTGGTCAGTGATCAGAAGAGCGCTGGCGTGGTAGAGCTGGAAAAACTCGATAGCCAGACCCGGGTGGCGGTGCGCATGCCTGGTGCGACCGCTGACTACCTGCGCGGCAATTACCCGCATCTGAATTTGCAGGGCGTGCCGATCGAGCGCCAGGCCTTGCAACTGCTGCTCAGCCAGCAGGCCAGCTACGCAGTAGTCGATGAGGCGCAGCTCGGTCGATTGTCCGCCGAACCGGAGTTTGCCGGATTGGTGGTGGTGGGTGACATTGGCTTGCCGCAGTTGCTGCGGGTTGCGACTCGCCGTGACTGGCCTGAGCTGGCAGGCATCGTCGAGGCGGCGTTGCGGGCGATTCCGGCCAAGGACCTCGAACAGTTGCACAACCAGTGGCTGCAGCCCAAATACCCTCGGCTGGCCGAGTCGCCAGGCTTCTGGCAAAACCTGTGTCTGTTGTTTGCGGTGCTGATGTTCAGCAGCATGGCCATCGTCTTCTGGCAACGGCGCCAACAGCACAGCCTGGAGCAGCGGCTGGTCGCGGCACGTGAAGACATTGCCTTGCGTGCAGCCAGCGAAGAAGCGCTGCGGCTCACGCAGTTTTCCATCGATCAAAGTACGGTCGGCATCCTGTGGGTGAATTGGGACAGCCATGTGCGCTATGCCAACCGCGCAGCCGAGACCATGCTGGGTTATGCCGCCGGCGGAATCATTGACCGGCCATTGATCGATTTCGAACCCGGCCTGCACATGGATCGCTGGCTGAACCTGTGGAAGCGAGCCCGTGCCAGCGAGGAGGGGCCGCAAAGTTTCGAAACCAACTGCGTGCGGGCGGACGGCAGTATCTTGCCAACGGACGTGTCGTTGAGCTTCCTGCGATTTCGCGAAGGCGAGTACCTGGTGGTTTACCTCAACGACGTCACTGAACGTCGCCGTGCCCTGGCCGCACTGCAGGAAAGTGAAGCGCGGCTGCAGGGGATTGCCGCCAATGTCCCGGGATTGGTCTTTCGTCTGGAGCGGGCACCGGTGACAGGGCAGATCGACTTTGCCTACATCAGTGAAGGCAGCGAAACCCTGGTCGGTTATTCCCCGGCGACTCTCGCCCATCGCGACAAGGGTCTGCGCAGCCTGGTGCATCCGGATGACAAGGCCAGCTACCACCGGACCCAGGACCTGGCGCTGGACACCGACAGCGACTGGTCATGGCAAGGACGAATTCTTACCCGCCAGGGCGAACAGCGCTGGGCCGAGATCAAGGCGATTACCCGTCAACTGGAAGACGGCGCCTACGTCTGGGATGGCATCGTCTGGGACATCAGTGAGAGCAAGCGCATCGAACTGGAGCTGGCCAGCTCGCGCGAGCAGCTACGGGAGTTGTCCGCGCACCTGGAAAGCGTGCGGGAAGAGGAGAAGGCGCGGATCGCCCGGGAGGTCCACGATGAGCTGGGGCAAATGCTCACCGTGCTGAAGCTGGAGACCTCGATGTGCGAACTGTCCTACGCGCAGCTTGATCCTGGCCTGCAGGATCGCTTGAACAGTATGAAGCGCCTGATTGCACAGCTGTTCCAGCTGGTTCGGGACGTGGCGACAGCGTTGCGCCCGCCAATTCTCGACGCCGGGATCGCCTCGGCGATTGAATGGCAGGCCCGGCGCTTCGAGGCGCGCACCCATATTCCCTGCCTGGTGCAGGTGCCGGACAACCTGCCAGTGCTCAGTGACGCCATGGCCATTGGCCTGTTCCGGATCCTTCAGGAAGCGTTGACCAATGTCATGCGTCATGCTCAGGCGCATACTGTCGAACTGACGCTGGTGCGCGAGGGCAACGCGTTGCTCATGACAGTCAGCGATGATGGCGCAGGATTTGTCGCCTCAACCGGTCGGCCTACTTCCTTTGGCGTGGTGGGCATGCGCGAACGGGTGTTGATCATGGGCGGCGAGTTGTCGCTTGAGAGTGAGCCGGGTGAGGGTACGACGCTGATGGTGCGAGTGCCGCTGGATGGGGCCTGAAGGTTTGGGTTGTCAGCGATGAGGCCTTCGCGAGCAAGCCCGCTACCACGGTAGTCGCAGTGTAATGGGGGTCTGTGTCCCGACCGGTCTCCCTGTGGGAGCGGGCTTGCCCGCGAATGATCCTGGATCTGAAACAAGAAGAATGGAGAACACTGTGATCCGTGTACTGGTAGCCGAAGACCACACCATTGTCCGCGAAGGCATCAAGCAGTTGATCGGCCTGGCCAAAGACTTGCTGGTGGTAGGGGAGGCGAGCAATGGCGAGCAGTTGCTCGAGACCCTGCGTCATGTTCCCTGCGAAGTGGTGCTGCTTGATATCTCCATGCCCGGGGTCAATGGGCTGGAAGCCATTCCGCGGATTCGGGCGCTGAACAACCCCCCGGCCATCCTGGTGCTATCGATGCATGACGAGGCGCAAATGGCTGCCCGCGCTTTAAAAGTAGGCGCGGCAGGCTACGCGACCAAGGACAGTGACCCGGCGCTGCTGCTGACGGCCATCCGCAAGGTCGCAGCGGGCGGGCGCTACATTGACCCCGACCTGGCTGACCGAATGGTCTTCGAGGTGGGGCTGACCGATTCGCGGCCGCTGCATTCGCTGCTGTCGGAGCGTGAATTCTCGGTGTTCGAGCGCCTGGCCCAGGGCGCCAACGTCAACGACATTGCCCAGCAACTGGCGCTGAGCAGCAAAACCATCAGCACCCACAAGGCGCGGCTGATGCAGAAGCTCAACATCACCTCCCTGGCGGAGCTGGTGAAGTACGCGATGGAACACAAACTGCTCTAGTTGCGCTGAGACCCGTACGGGGATATGTGGCGACATATCTATCTGCGACATTCCTTCAAGCCGCTTTTACCTGTGCTTCAAGCCTGTAGCTGGCAAGGTGCCGGTGCATTTGCCCAAACGCGCCATCCTTGTAGGGCAATCCCTACCCCCAACCTTCCAGCCGGCTGAGGCGATTCTCTCCTGCCCCCCGATTTGCGTGGTCCCCAGCGTCCACTAGGCTTAGTCCACAGCAGTCATCAACAACAAAGGTGTGGGTATGAGCCAGGTCGATTCAAGCGCAGGGGCCAGCGACATTCTGGTCAGCTTTCGTGGAGTGCAAAAGAGCTACGACGGCGAGAACCTGATCGTCAAAGACCTCAACCTGGATATTCGCAAAGGCGAATTCCTCACGTTGCTCGGGCCGTCCGGCTCCGGCAAGACCACCAGCCTGATGATGCTCGCCGGTTTTGAGACCCCGACCGCTGGCGAAATCCTGCTGGCCGGGCGCTCCATCAACAACGTGCCGCCGCACAAGCGTGACATCGGCATGGTGTTCCAGAACTACGCGTTGTTTCCGCACATGACGGTCGCCGAGAACCTTGCGTTCCCGCTGAGCGTGCGCGGCCTGAACAAAAGTGATGTCAGCGACAAGGTGAAAAAAGTCCTGAGCATGGTTCAGCTCGACGCCTTCGCCCAACGCTATCCGGCGCAACTGTCTGGTGGCCAGCAGCAGCGCGTGGCCCTGGCCCGGGCGCTGGTGTTCGAGCCGCAACTGGTGCTGATGGACGAACCGCTGGGCGCACTGGACAAACAACTGCGCGAACACATGCAGATGGAGATCAAGCATCTGCACCAGCGCCTGGGCGTGACCGTGGTCTACGTGACCCACGACCAGGGAGAAGCGTTGACCATGTCGGACCGCGTGGCCGTGTTCCACCAAGGCGAAATCCAGCAGATCGCCCCGCCGCGCAGCCTCTACGAAGAGCCGAAGAACACCTTCGTCGCCAACTTTATCGGTGAGAACAATCGCCTCAATGGCCGCCTGCACAGCCACACCGGTGACCGCTGCGTGGTCGAGTTGGGCCGTGGCGAGAAGGTTGAAGCCCTGGCAGTGAACGTCGGCAAGACCGGCGAGCCAGTCACGCTGTCAATTCGCCCGGAGCGCATAAGCCTCAACGGTTCGAGCGAATCCTGCGTCAACCGCTTCTCAGGACGGGTGGCGGAATTCATCTACCTGGGCGACCACGTCCGGGTACGCCTGGAGGTCTGCGGCAAGACCGATTTCTTTGTTAAACAGCCGATTGCCGAGCTCGATCCCGCGCTGGCTGTTGGTGACGTAGTACCGCTTGGCTGGCAAGTCGAACACGTTCGCGCGCTCGACCCACTTCTAGAGGCGAATTAATCGCCCCCTGCAACACCAACCCTGCACGTGGAGAACAATATAAATGTTGAAATCCCTGAAATTCACCGCCCTGGTCATGGGCATGATCGGTGCGGCACACGCAATGGCGGCAGGTCCCGACCTGACTGTCGTGTCCTTTGGCGGGGCGAACAAGGCGGCGCAGGTCAAAGCCTTCTACGCACCTTGGGAAGCGGCGGGCAACGGCAAGATCGTGGCGGGCGAATACAATGGCGAGATGGCCAAGGTCAAGGCCATGGTCGACACCAAGAGCGTGTCCTGGGACCTGGTGGAAGTTGAATCGCCAGAACTGTCCCGCGGCTGCGACGAAGACATGTTCGAGCAACTCGACCCGGCACTGTTCGGCAAGACCGAAGACTACGTCAAGGGCGCCATCCAGCCGTGCGGCGTAGGCTTCTTTGTGTGGTCGACCGTGCTGGCCTACAACGCCGACAAGCTCAAAACCGCGCCGACCAGTTGGGTGGATTTCTGGGACACCAAGCAGTTCCCGGGCAAGCGTGGCCTGCGTAAAGGCGCCAAGTACACCCTGGAATTCGCCTTGATGGCCGACGGCGTAGCGCCCAAGGACGTCTACAAAGTGCTGGCGGGTAAAGACGGTCAGGACCGCGCGTTCAAGAAGCTCGACGAGCTCAAGCCAAGCATCCAGTGGTGGGAAGCGGGCGCACAACCGCCGCAGTACCTCGCCTCGGGTGATGTGGTCATGAGTTCGGCGTACAACGGCCGCATCGCTGCCGTGCAGAAGGAAAGCAACCTGAAGGTCGTGTGGAACGGTGGCATCTACGACTTCGATGCCTGGGCCATTCCTAAAGGTCTGGACAAGGCGCGTGCTGAAGCGGCGAAGAAATTCATCGCGTTCTCGGTGCAGCCACAGCAGCAGAAGACCTACTCGGAAAACATCGCCTACGGCCCGGCCAACACCCAGGCCGTACCGTTGCTGGCCAAGGATGTCCTGAAGGACATGCCGACCACCCCGGAAAACATCGCCAACCAGGTGCAGATCGACGTCAGCTTCTGGGCTGACAACGGTGAGCAACTGGAGCAGCGTTTCAATTCCTGGGCGGCCAAGTAGGAGCTGCCGAAGGCTGCGATCTTTGATCTTGATCTCCAGCGATCTCAAGGCCGCCAAAAGATCGCAGGCTGCGCCAGCTCCTACAGGGGGCGGCGTGTTTCATGAATGTTGATGTAATGCGGCATTACTTCGGTGATGCCGCCCATCCAAAGATTTCCGGAGTACGCCATGGCCACCGCCATTCCCCTGAACGCGGGCACTGACCCCACCTTGAAGCAGCGGCTCAAGCACGCCGAGCGGATCAACCGCTGGAAAGCGCAAGCCTTGATCGCGCCGCTGGTGCTGTTCCTGCTGCTGGTGTTCCTGGTGCCGATTGTGGCGCTGCTCTATAAAAGTGTTGGCAACCCGGAGGTGGTCGGCGGTATGCCGCGCACCGTGGCTGCCATCGCCAGTTGGGATGGTCGAGGCCTGCCCGCTGAACCGGTCTATAAAGCCGCCAGCGAAGACCTTGCAGAAGCGCGCAAGAATCAGACCCTGGGTGACCTGTCCAAGCGCCTGAACATGGAATTGGCCGGCTACCGCAGCCTGTTGACCAAGACTGCGCGTGCCTTGCCGTTCGCCACGGAACCAGCCTCTTATAAAGAAGCGCTGGAAAGCCTCGACGAGCGTTGGGGCGACCCAGCCTATTGGCAAGCCGTGCGCCGCAATACCAGCAACATCACGCCTTATTACCTGCTGGCGGCCGTCGATCACCGCATCGACGACCTCGGCGAAGTCGCCCCGGCCACTCCCGACCAGGCGATCTACCTCGACATCTTCGCCCGTACTTTCTGGATGGGTCTGGTCATCACGGCGATCTGCCTGGTGCTGGCGTATCCACTGGCTTACCTGCTGGCCAACCTGCCTTCACGGCAAAGCAACCTGTTGATGATTCTGGTGCTGTTGCCTTTCTGGACCTCGATTCTGGTGCGAGTCGCAGCATGGATCGTGTTGCTGCAATCGGGCGGCCTGATCAATAGCGGGCTGATGGCCATGGGCATCATCGACAAGCCGCTGGAACTGGTGTTCAACCGTACCGGGGTCTACATCTCGATGGTGCACATCCTGCTGCCGTTCATGATCCTGCCGATCTACAGCGTGATGAAAGGCATCTCGCCTACCTATATGCGTGCGGCGATTTCCCTGGGCTGCCATCCGTTCGCCAGTTTCTGGCGGGTGTACTTCCCGCAGACCTATGCCGGTGTAGGTGCCGGTTGCCTGTTGGTGTTCATCCTCGCCATCGGTTACTACATCACGCCCGCGTTGTTGGGTAGCCCGAACGACCAGATGGTCAGCTACTTCGTCGCCTTCTACACCAATACCAGTATCAACTGGGGCATGGCGACCGCACTGGGTGGGCTGCTGCTGTTGGCGACCGTCGTGCTTTATCTGATTTACAGCTGGCTGGTGGGCGCCAGTCGCCTGCGCCTGAGCTAAGGGGAGAACGAAATGCTGAGTCCTTACATGTCGCCCATCGAACGGGTGTGGTTCTACAGCTTGCGGATTCTCTGCGGTCTGATCCTGCTGTTCCTGATTCTGCCGGTGCTGGTGATCATCCCGCTGTCATTCAACTCGGGGAGTTTCCTGGTGTATCCGCTGCAAGGCTTCTCGCTGCAGTGGTACCACGACTTCTTCGCTTCGGCGGAGTGGATGAGGGCACTGAAGAACAGCATCATCGTGGCCCCGGCGGCCACGGTGCTGGCAATGATCTTCGGCACACTGGCAGCGATCGGCCTGACCCGGGGCGATTTCCCGGGCAAGGCGCTGGTGATGGCCCTGGTGATTTCACCGATGGTAGTGCCGGTGGTGATCATTGGCGTGGCGAGTTATCTGTTCTTCGCACCACTGGGGCTGGGCAACAGTTTCTTTTCGCTGATCGTGGTGCACGCGGTGTTGGGTGTGCCCTTTGTGATTATCACCGTGTCGGCGACGTTGCAGGGGTTCAACCAGAACCTGGTGCGCGCCGCAGCAAGTCTGGGGGCTTCGCCGCTGACTGCGTTCCGTCGTGTGACCTTGCCGTTGATTGCCCCGGGGGTAATTTCCGGGGCGCTGTTTGCTTTTGCGACTTCGTTCGATGAAGTGGTCGTGACGCTGTTCCTGGCCGGTCCTGAACAAGCGACCTTGCCACGGCAGATGTTCAGCGGGATTCGCGAAAACCTCAGCCCGACGATTGCCGCAGCTGCGACGCTGTTGATCGCCTTCTCGGTGATCCTGCTGCTGACCCTGGAATGGCTGCGCGGGCGCAGCGAAAAACTGCGGACCGCACAGGTCTGACACGATCCGTCCTGTAGGAGCTGCCGAAGGCTGCGATCTTTTGATCTTAGGAATCAAGGTCAAGAGATCGCAGCCTTCGGCAGCTCCTACAGAGGGTTTGTGCGGGATTGAGTGTCCCAGGTCATTCACACTCTGAATACCAGACAACCTCCAATCCCCAGCTACTATTGTTGCCCAGCTCCTACCTATAAGAGGCTGCGCACATGAGTCTTTCCTCTTTCAAAATCGCCCACAAACTGATCACCGGTGCAGGTGCCATCGAGCAGCTGGCCGCTGAGCTCACCCGGTTGGACATCGACCACCCCCTGATCGTCACCGACGCTGCGCTGGTTAAATCCGGCACAGTCGAGCTCGCGCTGGCGCAATTGGGCGGTCGCACTTATGAGATCTTTGACCGGGTGTTGCCGGATCCGGAAATCGCCATCGTTGAAGATTGCATGCAGGTCTATCGCGAAGGCGGGCACGACGGGCTCATCGGCCTGGGTGGTGGCAGTGCGATCGACATCGCCAAGAGTGTCGCAGCCTATGCCGGTTATCACGGTGCGCTTGAGGATTTGTTCGGTGTCGACCAGGTGCCCCGCAAAGGCCCGCCGTTGATCGCCATCCCCACGACTGCCGGTACCGGCTCGGAAGTGACCAATGTGGCGATCCTGTCCGACAAGGTCGCACAGCTCAAAAAAGGAATTGTCAGCGACTATCTGTTGCCGGACGTGGCGCTGGTCAGCCCGCAGATGACCCTGACCTGTCCGCGCGGCGTCACGGCAGCGAGCGGCGTCGATGCGCTGGTGCATGCCATCGAGTCCTACCTTTCGGTTAATGCTTCGCCCATTACCGATGCCTTGGCTATCGGCGCGATCAAGCTGATTTCCGGGGCGCTGCCCAAGGCCTACGCCAACCCGTCCAATCTGCAGGCCCGCGAAGACATGGCCACTGCCAGCCTGATGGCCGGCATGGCGTTCGGGAATGCCGGGGTCGGTGCAGTGCATGCACTGGCGTATCCGTTGGGCGGGCGCTTCAATATCGCCCATGGCGTCAGCAATGCGTTGTTGCTGCCCCATGTCATGACGTGGAACAAGATGGCCTGCGTTGAGCGAATGCAGGATATTGCCGAGGCCATGGGGGTCCGGACCGCTCATCTGAGTGCCAATGAGGCCGCGCACAAAGCCGTCGAGGCAATGGCGGCATTGTGCGCTGCGGTTGAAATTCCCCAGGGCCTGCGCAGTTTCGGCGTTCCCGAGGATGCGATCCCGGCCATGGCCGTGGAAGCCGCGGGGATCGAACGCCTGATGCGCAACAATCCTCGTCAATTGAGCGCCGTCGATATCGAGAAGATCTACCGGGCGGCTTACTGATCATCGCAGTCACGTCGCACGCGTCAAAGCATGAGGTATACAATGCGCGCCATCGTGATTCTGCTCAGAAAAGGTGCGTCATGCAGCCCTTCGTAATTGCTCCGTCGATTCTCTCCGCCGACTTCGCCCGCCTGGGCGAGGAAGTGGACAACGTCCTGGCCGCTGGCGCCGACTTCGTCCACTTCGACGTCATGGACAACCATTACGTGCCGAACCTGACCATTGGTCCGATGGTCTGCGCGGCGCTGCGTAAATACGGCGTGACCGCGCCGATCGACGCGCATCTGATGGTCAGCCCGGTAGACCGCATAGTCGGCGACTTCATCGAAGCCGGCGCGACCTACATCACCTTCCACCCGGAAGCGACGCAGCATGTCGACCGCTCCCTGCAACTGATCCGCGAAGGCGGCTGCAAGTCTGGCCTGGTGTTCAACCCGGCGACTCCGCTCGACGTACTCAAGTACGTGATGGACAAGGTCGACATGATTCTGCTGATGAGCGTCAACCCCGGCTTCGGCGGGCAGAAGTTCATTCCTGGCACCCTCGACAAGCTGCGCGAAGCGCGGGCACTGATCGATGCCAGCGGTCGCGACATCCGCCTGGAAATCGACGGCGGCGTGAACGTGAACAACATTCGTGAAATTGCGGCGGCGGGAGCTGACACCTTTGTCGCCGGCTCGGCCATCTTCAACGCGCCGAACTACCAGGAAGTGATCGAGAAGATGCGCTCCGAACTGGCGTTGACCCGTCCATGAGTGGCTTTGAGCAGCTGTTCCCAGGGGCGTTGCCGCGCCTGGTGATGTTCGATCTGGATGGCACGCTGATCGATTCGGTCCCCGACCTGGCTGTCGCCGTGGACAACATGCTGCTCAAGCTCGGCCGCCAGCCTGCGGGCCTCGAGTCGGTACGCAGGTGGGTCGGCAACGGCGCGCCGGTGCTGGTACGACGTGCGCTGGCCGGTGACATCGATCACTCAACGGTTGATGACGGTGAAGCCGAAGGCGCGCTGGATATCTTCATGCAAGCCTACAGCGAGAGTCATGAGCTCACGGAGGTCTACCCTGGAGTTCGCGACACGCTCAAATGGTTGCACAAGCAGGGCGTGGAAATGGCGCTGATCACCAACAAGCCGGAGCGTTTCGTCGCGCCGCTGCTGGACCAGATGAAGATCGGTCGCTATTTCAAATGGATCATCGGCGGCGATACCCTGCCGCAAAAAAAACCCGACCCGGCCGCGCTGTTCTTTGTGATGAAAATGGCCAACATTCCGGCTTCGCAGTCGTTGTTCGTCGGTGATTCGCGCAGCGACGTGCTGGCGGCGAAAGCGGCAGGGGTCAAGTGCGTCGCGCTGAGCTACGGCTATAACCACGGCCGGCCTATTGCCGAAGAATCGCCGGCACTGGTGATTGACGACCTGCGCAAGCTAATTCCCGGTTGCCTGGATACGGCCTCTGGGATAACGTTGCCCGACGCTGTTCAATCCCCAAATGGAAACGCCATCGTGGTGGTCACCCGCAAACTCTGGATGAAAGTCATCAAGGCCCTGGCCCGCTGGCGTTGGCGCGCCTGACTCGATTCTGGCCGGCTTTCCGGCGCGTTTGCATACTTGACTGTTAGCACCTCAAGCCACGAGGCTACCCCATGATCCGCGAAGAATTCCTGCGTTTGGCCGCTGCCGGCTATAACCGCATTCCCCTGGCCTGCGAAACCCTGGCCGACTTCGATACGCCGCTGTCGATCTATCTGAAACTGGCCGACCAGCCGAACTCCTACTTGCTCGAATCGGTGCAGGGCGGGGAAAAGTGGGGCCGTTATTCGATCATCGGCCTGCCGTGCCGCACTGTGTTGCGGGTGCATGATCACCACGTCAGCGTGACCCACGACGGAGTCGAAATCGAAACCCACGAGACGCAAGACCCGCTGGCCTTCGTCGAAGAATTCAAGGCGCGCTACAACGTGCCTACCATTGCTGGTTTGCCACGCTTCAATGGCGGCCTGGTGGGTTACTTCGGTTATGACTGCGTGCGTTATGTCGAGAAACGCCTGGGCAAGTGTCCGAACCCGGACCCGCTGGGCGTGCCGGATATCCTGCTGATGGTCTCGGATGCGGTGGTGGTTTTCGACAACCTGGCCGGCAAGATGCACGCCATTGTCCTGGCTGATCCAGCGCAGGAAGGTGCATTCGAGCAGGGACAGGCACGCCTGCAGGAGTTGCTGGAGCAACTGCGCCAGCCAATCACTCCGCGCCGTGGCCTGGACTTCAGCAAGCAGCAAGCGGCGGACCCGGTGTTCCGCTCCAGCTTCACCCAGGACGATTACGAAAAAGCCGTCGACACCATCAAGGAATACATCCTCGCTGGTGATTGCATGCAGGTCGTACCTTCCCAGCGCATGTCGATCGACTTCAAGGCGGCACCGATTGATCTGTACCGGGCGCTGCGCTGCTTCAACCCGACGCCCTACATGTACTTCTTCAACTTCGGTGATTTCCACGTCGTTGGCAGTTCACCGGAAGTGTTGGTGCGGGTCGAAGACAACCTGATCACCGTGCGCCCGATCGCCGGCACCCGTCCACGGGGCGCCAACGAAGAAGCGGACCTGGCGCTGGAGCAGGACCTGCTGTCCGACGACAAGGAAATCGCCGAGCACTTGATGCTCATCGACCTGGGACGTAATGACACCGGTCGCGTATCGGAAATCGGCTCGGTGAAACTCACCGAGAAGATGGTCATCGAGCGTTATTCGAACGTGATGCATATCGTTTCCAACGTCACCGGGCAATTGAAAGCCGGGCTGACCGCGATGGACGCGCTGCGGGCAATTCTGCCGGCTGGCACTTTATCGGGCGCACCGAAGATTCGTGCGATGGAGATCATCGACGAACTGGAGCCGGTCAAACGCGGAGTCTACGGTGGAGCGGTGGGTTATTTTGCCTGGAACGGTAATATGGACACCGCCATCGCGATCCGCACGGCGGTGATCAAGGATGGCGAGCTGCACGTGCAGGCCGGTGGCGGGATCGTTGCCGACTCGGTGCCGGCACTGGAATGGGAAGAAACGTTGAACAAGCGACGCGCCATGTTCCGCGCGGTGGCGCTGGCCGAGCAAACCCCGGACGCATGAGTTGACACAAAGGGGGGCACCCCCAAAAAAAGCGGCGCCTGAAAGGGCGCCGCTTTTTTTTGCCTGTCGACCGGCGGATCAGAAATCCAGCGCCACACCCAGGTTTACGCCTTGTTGGGTAAAGTCGTCATCCTTGCGAATGATGTAGCTCGCGCGCAGTGCGAGGTCTCTGGTGAGGTTGTGACTTACCCCCAGATTCACCCGGTTCAAATGACTCTGCGGGGTATAGCCTTGCAGGGTGAAATCATTGGCCGGCAAGCTGTTGAGGGCGATGTTGATTTTCTGCACATCGTCCTCGTACTCGCGCTCGTAGGCATACTCACCAAACACCCGAGTTTGCGAGGTGATCTGGTACTTGCCCTGCAGGCCAACGCCCAGGCGTTTCGAGTTACGGGTCTGGTCATCAAAACTCAACGCGGTTGCGCGATTGCTATTCTCCGAGTAACCGTCGACTTCCACCTTGGCGTAATCGGCACTGACAAACGGTGACAGGTGCCACTCGCTGCCTGGTTGGGCAATGTCGTAGCCAATGCGCGTGCTGAATGCCCACAAATGCCCGTCAGTATCGCCTTTCTCGGCACCTTCGCTGGCGCCCAGGTCGAACTTGCGCTTGAGGTTGTCGTAGTCCAGCTTTGCGCCTGTCAGCGCAGCATCCGCCCACCAGCGGTTCTGCTGGAACTGGGCAAATGCCGTAGCCAGGTAGCTATTGAGCTTGTAGTCCGAGTCGTTATTGCCGGCTTCCAGGTTCTGCCGGTAGAAACCTGCGGCCACACCTACGCGCCAGGCGTCATTGAGCCGGTAGCTGCCGCCCACATTCAGGTTGTAACCGCTGCCGTCGGCGCTGGCGCTGCTGCTCTGGCTGTCGAGGTCAAGATGCTGGCCGCCGCCGGCAACAATCGCTCGCCATTGCCCGACCGCTTGCCAGTCTTCCCAGTCCGATTGCCATTGGCTGCGCAGTTCGTCCTGATGCGCGCGCAAGGTGGCGTGGGCCATTTCCGGCAGCAGCGTCAGCTCCCATGGCGCGGCGAGCAGGGAATAGGCGTAATCGGAGATCAGCTTTTGCCCGGCTTCGGTCGGATGGACCCCATCGTTGTAGATCAGCTTGGTCGGGTCTGGCGTTGCACTGTTGATGCCATAGGTAGCGTTTTCCGTACAGCCATTGCCACTGAAGCAGGTTGCCGTCAGGTTCTGGTCAGTCGCCAGGCCGAAACGTCCCGGATCCGCAAAGCTCTCCTGCAGCAGCAGGGGGATGTTCAGCGGGATGATTTCGGCGTTGATGCCCTGCAGGCGCTGCACCAGCTGCAGGTTGAACTGATTGCTGAGCTGGGTGGCGGCCGTTTGCAGGCCGGTGCCATTGATGGCTGGCGTCAGGCCGATGTCCGGCAGCAACCAGACCATCACGTATTTCGCGCCGGCGGTCTGCAGCACTTGCACACTGTCGGCCAGGCGGTCTGCGGCGGCGTTCGCCTGGGCGGGGTTGAGGATGCGCCCCTGAAGGAAGTCGTTACCACCTCCCGAGAGGTAGTACAGCGCATTTGGGTCAGCCTGGAAATTGTTCGACGGCAGATAACCGACCCGGGTGCGCTCCCCTGTAGCGGACTGGGTGGTGATCGAGTCAAGGATCTGGTCGGTGCGGTAGCCGCCGACCGCCCAGTTATTACCATCCGCCAAACCCTGGTTGGCCCGCACGGCCGACGTCGACGCTGCGGTTTCGTCGGCAGAGAACCCGAGTCGGCCACCCAGCAATTGGGTAGAGTTGAGCGAGCGCGACTCGCCGCTGCCATCCTGATAAACCGGCCCCGTCCGGTTGGTGTAGCGCTGGGTCGCACCTGCCGGCCCGCCTGAATCGGTAAAGGTCCCGGCATCGTTGAGGCTGTCGCCGAACACGACAAAATTGGAGTATGGGTTGGGAGCGGCGATCGCTTGGGTGCAGGCCATTGCGAGCAAGCATCCGGCGAGCGGTACAAACAGCGTCTGTTTGATCATGAGCAAGTCCGTTTATTTATTGTTGTAGTGAACGAAACGACAGTACCAAAAAAAACCGGCCTTTCGCCATCCGTCGCGATCCCTTCTAATGATTCGCCTGCGGGCGTCACCGCGATATTGCACGCTCCGCCCAGCTAAGTTACTGTGCCAAGACGTATGAATGAGACCTTCCCCGTGTTGATCATCAGCAAACTCCTGGATCAAGTCATCAAGGCACACGCCCGCTGGCGTTGGCGCGCCTGAATTCTTTGCCGGCCTCGCCGGACCTGTACCGATTGACCTTCGTTGCCCGTTTTACCTGCCGCTTCGCTGGCGCCACTCCAGCACCCGACAAAGCGCAGCGCCCTGCGGGTAATCATCTGAAGGTCATGTTCAAAAATCAGTGAATTCAAGAGGTTCCCAGCGCCATGTTGCTGATGATCGATAACTACGACTCCTTTACCTACAACGTTGTGCAGTACCTTGGTGAGCTCGGCTCCCAGGTCAAAGTCGTGCGCAACGATGAGCTCACCATTGCCGAAATCGAAGCCCTCAACCCTGAGCGCATCGTGGTGTCCCCCGGTCCTTGCACACCCACCGAAGCCGGCATTTCCATCGAAGCCATCAAGCATTTCGCCGGCAAGCTGCCGATCCTGGGCGTGTGCCTCGGGCATCAATCCATCGGCCAGGCCTTTGGTGGTGACGTGGTTCGCGCGCGCCAGGTCATGCACGGTAAGACTAGCCCGGTATTCCACGAGGACAAGGGCGTATTCGCCGGCCTGAACCGACCGCTGACGGTCACTCGTTATCACTCGCTGATCGTCAAGCGCGAGACCCTGCCCGACTGTCTGGAGCTGACGGCCTGGACTCAGCTGGAAGACGGCTCGGTCGACGAAATCATGGGCTTGCGCCACAAGACGCTGAACATCGAGGGGGTGCAGTTTCACCCTGAGTCGATCCTCACCGAGCAGGGCCACGAACTGTTCGCCAACTTCCTCAAACAAACCGGCGGCACGCGCTAAGGACTTTCCATGGATATCAAGACAGCCCTGAGCCGTATCGTCGGCCAACTCGACCTCAGCACGGACGAGATGCGCGATGTGATGCGCGAAATCATGACCGGACAATGCACGGATTCGCAGATCGGCGCATTCATGATGGCCATGCGCATGAAAAGTGAGAGCATCGACGAGATCGTCGGCGCGGTGTCGGCCATGCGCGAGCTGGCAGACAAGGTCGAACTCAAGACCCTTGACGGTGTGGTCGACGTGGTGGGTACCGGCGGTGACGGTGCCAACATCTTTAACGTGTCGACCGCGTCTTCGTTTGTGGTCGCGGCCGCCGGCTGCACCGTGGCCAAGCACGGTAACCGCGCAGTGTCGGGTAAAAGCGGCAGCGCGGACCTGCTGGAAGCAGCCGGTATCTACCTGAACCTGACGCCGGTCCAGGTGGCGCGCTGCATCGACAACGTCGGCATCGGCTTCATGTTTGCCCAGACCCACCACAGTGCCATGAAGCATGCCGCCGGCCCGCGCCGCGAGCTGGGCTTGCGCACGATGTTCAACATGCTCGGCCCGCTTACGAATCCGGCCGGTGTCAAACATCAGGTAGTGGGTGTGTTCAGCCAGGCGTTGTGCCGTCCCTTGGCCGAAGTCTTGCAGCGGCTTGGCAGCAAGCACGTGCTGGTGGTGCATTCCAAGGATGGCCTTGATGAATTCAGTCTTGCCGCGCCGACTTTCGTTGCGGAATTGAAGAACGACCAGATCACGGAGTATTGGGTAGAGCCTGAAGACCTGGGCATGAAGAGCCAGAGCCTGCACGGCCTGGCTGTCGAGAGTCCGGCGGCATCGCTGGAGCTGATTCGCGATGCCCTGGGCAAGCGCAAGACCGAGAACGGTCAGAAAGCGGCCGAGATGATTGTGCTTAACGCCGGTGCGGCGTTGTACGCCGCCGACCATGCCACCAGTTTGAAAGAGGGCGTTGCCCTGGCGCACGATGCGCTGCACACAGGTCTTGCTCGGGAAAAGCTTGAGGAGCTGGGTGCATTTACCGCGGTATTCAGAGTGGAGAATGAAGGATGAGTGTACCGACGGTTCTGGAAAACATTCTGGCGCGTAAAGTCCAGGAAGTCGCCGAGCGCAGTGCTCGTGTGAGTCTGGCCGAGCTGGAAAGCCTGGCCAAGGCGGCCGATGCCCCCCGTGGTTTTGCCAACGCATTGATCGCCCAGGCCAAGTCGAAGCAGCCTGCCGTCATCGCTGAAATCAAGAAGGCCTCACCCAGCAAAGGTGTGATCCGCGAGAACTTCGTACCTGCCGATATCGCCAGAAGCTACGAAAAGGGCGGCGCCACCTGCCTGTCGGTACTCACTGATATCGATTACTTCCAGGGTGCCGATGCTTACCTGCAGCAGGCGCGAGCGGCGTGCAAACTGCCGGTAATCCGCAAGGACTTCATGATCGACCCTTACCAGATCGTCGAAGCCCGGGCATTGGGCGCCGACTGTGTGCTGTTGATCGTTTCCGCCCTGGACGACGTGAAAATGGCCGAGCTGGCGGCTGTCGCCAAAGGTGTCGGCCTGGACGTACTGGTGGAAGTTCACGATGGAGACGAGCTGGAGCGGGCCTTGAAAACCCTCGACACACCGCTGGTGGGCATCAACAACCGCAACCTGCATACCTTCGACGTGAGCCTGGAGATTACCCTGGATCTGTTGCCGCGAATTCCGCGAGATCGTTTGGTGATTACCGAAAGCGGCATTCTCAACCGTGCCGATGTGGAGCTGATGGAAATCAGCGACGTCTACGCGTTCCTCGTGGGTGAAGCGTTCATGCGCGCGGAAAGCCCAGGTACTGAACTGCAGCGTCTGTTTTTCCCCGAGCGTGGTACTGCAGTCAGCGGTTCTACCCTCGACTGAGTGCATTTTCGTAGGCAACCCAATCCCTGTGGGAGCGGGGTTGCCCGCGAAGAGGCCATCAAGAACCCCACAGACGTCATGTCTTGCTGAGTCATCCATGCCCCAGCCAATCTCTCATTCTGTAGAAGCCGGCTTGCTCGCCGAACAGGACCTGCTTGCGCAGATCTGCACCGGTGAATCGGAATTCGGCCTGCTGTTCTGGCAGCCCAATGATCAGGCGCTGGTCATGCCGCGTCGTCTCAATCGCCTGCCTCAGTTCGAATCCGCCTGCGAAGTTTCCGCTGCCGCCGGTTGGCCAGTCTTGTTGCGTGAAACCGGAGGCGAGCCCGTGCCGCAGTCCGCTGCCACGATCAACATTGCGTTGGTTTATGCTCCACCGCGCAGCGAGGGTGACCAGAATCGTATCGAAACAGCCTATCGCCGCCTCTGCGATCCTATCTGTCAGTTGCTGGATGAGTTGGGCGGGGCGTCGTCCATCGGTGAAGTGGAAGGTGCATTCTGTGATGGTCGCTTCAACGTCAACCTGGACGGTCGGAAAATGGTTGGCACCGCTCAACGCTGGCGGCAAAGCAAGGGCGGTACGCGGCCGGTCGGCCTGGTGCATGGGGCGTTGCTGCTCGATAACCAGCGCGAATCCATGGTGGCTGCGGTCAATCGTTTTAATCAAGCCTGTGGCCTGGAGCAGCGAGTACGCGCCGAAAGCCACATTGCATTGCATGAGAAATTCGCCGCACCGCAAGCATTGATGCGACTGGACCAACTCTATCGGCAAATGCTCAAGCAGATGTTCGGCGGTTAACGCGTGCCGAAGATCACCATGGTCTTGCCTTTGACGTTTACCAGGTTGCGCTCTTCCAGATCCTTGAGCACGCGACCGACCATCTCCCGGGAGCACCCGACAATCCGCCCGATTTCCTGACGGGTTACCTTGATCTGCATCCCGTCGGGATGAGTCATGGCGTCCGGTTGCTTGCACAGTTCCAGCAGGCAGCGCGCGACGCGGCCCGTCACGTCGAAGAAGGCCAGGTCACCGACTTTGCGGGTGGTATTGCGTAGGCGCTGGGCGATCTGTCCGCTGAGCACGTAAAGAATGTCTGGGTCCTGCAGGGATAATTCGCGAAATTTCGCATAGCTGATTTCCGCGACTTCGCATTCAATCTTCGCCCGCACCCAGGCGCTGCGTTGCTGCTCCTGGCCGGCCTGTTCGAACAGGCCCAGCTCACCGAAAAAGTCCCCGGAGTTCAGGTACGCGATGATCATCTCGCGGCCATCGTCGTCTTCGATCAGGATCGTGACCGAGCCCTTGATGATGAAGAACAGGGTATCGGAGCGGTCGCCGGCACAAATGATGTTGCTCTTGGCCTGATACCGACGGCGCTGGCAGTGCATGAGCAGCTTGTCGAGGTTCTTGATCTTGGGGGTGGGGGCAATAGCAACCATGGTTGTATCCCGAAAAGACTGCGCGGTAAGTTGGATTTATGTGCAGGAGCTGACGACAGTTCTGGCCGCGATCGGACGATCTTGTTGTTCGCTTCAGGTCTGGCAAGGCGCCAGCGATTTGGCGCCAGCATAACAGACACTTTCTGCAGTTTTCGAGATTTTGCCTGGGGCCTGTGGTTATGTCCTGCACAGGTGAACGCTGTCAACCGCGGGCCCTGTGCTAAGCTGGCGACCCTTTTTTATGTAGTGGAGTCTGGGCGATGAAGGCACGCATCCAATGGGCTGGCGAAGCCATGTTCCTCGGCGAATCCGGCAGCGGTCATGTCGTGGTCATGGACGGTCCTCCCGATGCCGGCGGCCGTAATCTGGGCGTGCGGCCGATGGAAATGCTCCTTCTGGGCGTCGGCGGTTGCAGCAATTTCGACGTAGTCAGCATTCTCAAGAAGTCGCGCCAGGCGGTCGAAAGCTGCGAAGCCTTCCTCGAGGCCGAGCGCGCCAATGAGGATCCAAAGGTATTCACCAAGATCCACATGCATTTCGTGGTCAAGGGCCGCGGGCTCAAAGAGGCTCAGGTCAAGCGTGCCATCGAGCTGTCAGCAGAGAAATATTGCTCGGCTTCGATCATGCTCGGGGCGGCGGGCGTGGCCATCACCCACGACTACGAAATCATCGAACTCGGTTGAATCGACATTCAACTATCATAAATGCAGTGCAGACTCTGGCGATCCCAAGCTGACGTCTGCATAATGCGCCACTTTTTTCAGGGTCGTGGACCGTCTGCCGACAGGCCACTCACCCGAACAGACAACCAAAATCGCCATCGCGAAGAGGTGTTAACCGTCCTACGCAGCTGCGTTGTTCGCATCTGACGGGCATGCTTGATCACGCGGCCCGGGCCGCAATACATAGAGAGTTTTTAACGGTGAAAAGCAAACTCAAGCTCCACGGGTTCAATAACCTGACAAAGACCTTGAGCTTCAACATCTATGACATCTGCTACGCGGAAACCCCGCAAGACCAACAGGCTTACGTCGAGTACATCAATAAAGAGTACAACGCCAAGCGCCTGACGCAGATCCTCACTGAAGTTGTCGATATCATTGGTGCCAACATCCTGAACATTGCCAGTCAGGACTATGAACCCCAGGGTGCCAGCGTCACGATTCTGATCTCGGAAGAGCCGGTCACCCCGACCGACAGCCAGATCGAAGAGTCTCCGGGGCCGTTGCCTGAAATTATCCTGGCCCACCTCGACAAGAGCCACATCACGGTGCACACCTACCCGGAAATCCATCCGGATGACGGTATTGCAACGTTCCGTGTAGACATTGACGTGTCGACCTGTGGCGTCATTTCACCGCTTAAAGCGCTCAATTTCCTGATTCACCAGTTCGATTCGGACATCGTGACCGTGGATTATCGTGTGCGCGGCTTCACCCGTGACGTTGAGGGCAAGAAGCACTTCATCGACCACGAGATCAACTCGATCCAGAACTACCTCTCCGAAGACACCCGCGCCAGTTACCAGATGACCGACGTGAACGTGTACCAGGAAAACCTGTTCCACACCAAAATGCTGTTGAAGAACTTCGAACTGGATAACTACCTGTTCGGCGATGCCACCAACAGCCTGTCCTCTGAGCAACGCGCCCAGGTGACCGACCGTGTGAAGCACGAAATGCTGGAAATCTTCTACGCGCGCAACATGCCGACCTAAGATTTACGGGTACAAAAAAGGCGACTTCCTCACGGTAGTCGCCTTTTTTATGGTTTCCGCACACCTCTGGCTGATGCAGCGCTCTTGTGGGAGCAGATCAGATCCGGTAGGTGCTCTTGGTCATCACCTTGGCCAACAAGCTCATCCCGAACTTCACCGGCGCCGGAAAACGAAACCCGCCCGCATCCAGCGCGCTTTCCGCGTGGTGTTCTTCATCAGTGCGCATCTGCTGCAATATCGCCCGGGACTTTTCGTCCTCGGCCGGCAACTGCTCAAGGTGTTCGTTCAGGTGTTTGCACACCTGGTGTTCGGTGGCGGCAACGAAGCCCAGGCTCACCTTGTCGCTGATCAAACCGGCCACTGCGCCAATACCGAACGACATGCCGTAGAACAGCGGGTTGAGGATGCTGGTGTGGCTCCCCAACTGGTGGATGCGTTGTTCGCACCAGACCAGGTGATCGATCTCTTCTTCTGCAGCATGTTCCATGGCAGCGCGCACGTGCGGCAGCTTGGCGGTCAGGGCCTGGCCTTGGTACAGCGCCTGGGCGCAGACTTCGCCGGTATGGTTGATGCGCATCAGGCCGGCGACATGCCGGGTGTCTTCGTCGCTCATCTGCACATCCGGTTGCACGATAGCGGGCGATGGGCGGTACGGCTGGCCACTGAAGGGCAGCAGGGTACGCATGGCAGCATCGGCTTGTAGCAGTAGACGGTCAATGGGCGAGTAGTGACGTTGGGTAGTCATGCTGACCTCCGGGAAGAATCTCGGCGGCCAGTTTAACCGAATCGGCCGGGGAAGGTTTGCGTTGGGTCATTTGAGGGAGGGGCAGAACCTATACCTTTGATGCCGGTGATTCTGTAGATCCAAGGCTTGCCCGCGATGGCAGTCTCGAGGATGCCGTCGCGGGCAAGCCTTGCTCCCACCGATCAGCCCGGCGGCCAGGTCATCTGCCGTTGACCCAGTACGTGCATATGGATGTGATAGACGGTCTGCCCGCCATCTTCATTGCAGTTCATCACGACGCGAAAACCCTTCTCGCAACCCAGTTCCAGTGCCAGGCGCTGGGCGGTGAAGAGGATGTGCCCGGCCAGCGTTTTGTCTTCCTCGGTGAGGTCGTTGAGGGTGCGCACCGGCTTCTTCGGGATCACCAGGAAATGCACCGGTGCCTGTGGCGCGATGTCGTGGAAGGCCAGAACCTGGTCGTCTTCGTAAATGATCCTGGCCGGGATCTCCCGGTTGATGATCTTGGTGAACAGAGTATCCACAGCTGTTTTCTCCGTTGTTTGGTCTGGCCTGAGTGTACCCACGGAGCTAGCCCGGGCCCAGGATTTTACCTTGCAGGGTATCAGCGCGGGCAATAGGCCTTGTTGACCATGCCCGCGATTGTCCGGTTGAGCCAGCGTGAACCCAGGCGCGGCAGGAAGGCCCGCCAGCGGTTGCGTCGCCCCGGGATGATGATCGCGCGATTTTTTTCCAGGGCGCGAACGGTATAGAGCGCGACTTCTTCGGGGCTCATTGTCAGGCGGGTGTTGTTCAGCTTGTCGGTGTTCAGTTGGGCCGTGCGGAAAAATCCGGTACGGGTAGGGCCAGGGCAAAGCACCGAAACCTTGATCGCACACTTCTTCAGTTCTACGCGCAACCCTTCGGAGAAATTCAGTACGTAGGCTTTGCTGGCGTAATAGGTGCTCATCCAGGGGCCTGGGTGGAAGGCTGCGACCGATGCCACATTGAGGATTTGCCCGCCACCGTGCAGCGCCATGCTATTGCCGATGGCATGACACAGGCGAGTCATCGCCAGGATGTTCACTTCGATCAGGTCCTGCTCGGTCATCCAGTCCTGTGCGAGGAACGGGCCGCAGGTGCCAATACCGGCGCAGTTCACCAGCAGGTCGATCTGCCGGTCGCCTTCTTCAAGCTCCAGCAGGAAACCGGACAGCCGCAATGGCTCGCCCAGGTCGCAGGCGCGAAAAAGCACCTCCACGCCAAAACGTTGAGTCAGTTCAATGGCAATGCTTTCCAGCTGATCACGCTGTCGGGCCACCAGGAGCAGGCTACGGCCGCGCCGGGCCAGCGCTTCGGCCATCGCCAGGCCGATACCGCTGGAGGCACCAGTGATCAGAGCGTAACGGGTCATGCAGTTCTCCATCGCAACAGCTCCGCACCCGCGACGCAGGTGTCACCGGCGGGGAGTGCTGTTCATTCTTTCGCAGAGTCTACAGGTGGCTGGGCTTCTTCGGCTGCATCGTCAGCTGAATTCGGCACCGGCTCTGTTTCCACTTCGGTTTGATCTTCGATTTCGGAAGGGCTGACGGAGTCACTTTCATAAGCGCTTTGGGTCGCGTTCTGGTACTCATCCTGAATGGCCGAGAGGCCACCGGCCAGGCCGCCAATGAAAACCAAGGCAATAAAGACCACCCACAAGCAAGACAGGACTTTGACAGCGTTGCTGTTGGGCGGAGGCGGAGCACCATAGCGGTTGGCGACACTGTTGCCCGGCATGATCATCATGACAAAAGGAAAGAAGCTGCCAACAAAAGGCACCAGGTTCAGTAGCCACAGCCAGCCCGACCAACCAATGTCATGCAGGCGCTGGACGCTGAACTGAATGCTCACGAACCCGAGCGCGGCGATCAGGACGAAAGCCAGCAGACCGGCGAGAATCAGGCCGCCGCTCGAGTCTGCACTGAAGACGGCCAGGCCTATGAGCGCCAATAGGGTGCCCAGGCCAAGTGTCACCAACGTCAGTACCATCGTCCAGGCGAGAAAGCGCAAGCGACCGATACGACCCTGGAAGCTGAACGGTTTGAGTGGGGCGAACCCCGTCACCGTTTCACCGACTGCTGCGTGCGGGGGCGCGTAAGGTGATTGCGGATCTTGGACGAAGGCTGGCGCAGGGGCGCGTTCCTGGACGTCAGACAGGTTCAGCTCGATCGAAGGTTCGCTTTCGATCCGTGCATCAATGCCGGTTTTTGCCAGTGCCTGCAGATAGGTCTGGGCATCGGAGTGCGACAGGTCGCGTTTGAGCGCAACCGGTCGGCCGCTGAACAGCCGTTCGATGGCAGCTACATCACTCTTGAACAGCTGGGCAAGGTTGAGCTTGGCGGTGGTGATGTCAACGCCTGGCAGCAGAGCGCCGTCGAACATGATCTTGAAACGGTTTTCGCTCATTGCGAGGCATCCTTGTCGCGAGTGGTCATTGAGGAGGCGGGTGGGGGCTCATCGTGGCCAGCGTTTGGGCAGCGTCGAGGCCAGTTCCAGCGCCTTGCGGTATTCGGCATCAAGGCGTGCCACCAGTTCATCCACGCTTGGCAGGTCGTCGATTTCACCAACGCCCTGGCCCGCGGACCACACCGTCTTCCACGCCTTGGCTTCGTCGCTGATCGGCTTCAGTTTGGCACCGAAGTTCACTTCGCCCTTGCCTTGCAAAGCCGCGGTATCGAATCCGGCCGCTTCCAGGCTCTGGCGCATGAAACTGGCCGGCACGCCCGACACGGCTGGAGTATGGACGATATCCGCCGCCCGGGAGTTCAGCAGCATTTGTTTATAGGCTTCAGGCGCATGACTTTCGGTCGTACCGATAAACCGTGTACCGAAATAGGCGAGATCAGCCCCCAGCAGTTGCGCGGCGAGGACCTCGTGGCCGTGGTTCAGGCAGCCAGCCAGTAGCAGCGTCTTGTCGAAGAACTGGCGGATCTCCGCAATCAGCGAGAACGGGCTCCATGTTCCGGCATGGCCCCCGGCGCCGGCCGCTACCGCGATCAGGCCGTCCACTCCTGCCTCGGCAGCTTTCTCGGCATGACGACGGGTCGTCACGTCGTGAAACACCAGGCCGCCATAGCTGTGAACCGCGTCTACCAACTCCTTGACCGCGCCCAGGCTGGTAATCACGATCGGCACTTTATGCTCGACGCAAATGTGCAGATCCGCCTGCAGCCTGGGGTTGCTGTTGTGGACGATGAGATTTACTGCGTAAGGCGCCGGGTTGTCCAGAACCGCCAGGCCCGCTTCGATCTCTTCCAGCCACGCCTTGAAGCCGCTGCTTTCGCGCTGGTTCAGAGTTGGAAAACTGCCAACCACGCCATTTCTGCAGCAGGCCAGCACCAGTTGCGGATTGGAGATCAGGAACATCGGCGCCGCCACAACAGGCAGGCGCAGACGTTGTTCGAGCAAAGCGGGCAGCGACATTGGAAGTACCCCGGTGAGTTGTGTCTGTTGAGTTTAGAACGGCCGAACCACTACCAGAATTACGATAGCCAGCAATAACAGAACCGGCACTTCATTGAACCAGCGAAAGAAGACATGGCTGCGGGTGTTTTCGCCACGGGCAAAACGTTTCACCTGGGCGCCGCACATGTGGTGGTAGCCAATCAGCAACACGACCAGCGTGAGCTTGGCGTGAATCCAGGCGCCCTGGGCGAAGATGCTGGGGTTGAGGTAGGTCAGAGCGACACCGAAGACCAGCGTGGCGATCATCGCCGGGCCCATGATGCCGCGGTACAGCTTGCGTTCCATCAGGCTGAAGCGTTCCTTGCTGACGGTGTCCTCGCTTTGCGCGTGATACACGAACAGGCGCGGCAAGTAGAAAAGGCCGGCAAACCAGCAGACCATGCTGACGATATGAAGCGCTTTGAGCCACAGATAAAGCATTTTTAGTTATTCCCAGGTTCACGGTAGCCCGAATAGTAGAGGCTTGAGCGCCCGCACGTCACCTTGCCGGTTGTCGCAGAACGATACGGGCCCTATTATCGTCGGCTTTCCAGTGGGTTCGTTGAGGGCAGGTTTATGGTCAAGGTCGGTATCGTCGGCGGCACGGGTTACACCGGTGTCGAACTGCTGCGTCTGTTGGCACAGCATCCGCAAGCTGAAGTGGCAGTGATCACTTCCCGATCCGAGGCCGGTCTGGCCGTGGCTGATATGTATCCCAACCTGCGCGGTCATTACGACGGCCTGGCCTTCAGCGTTCCGGATATCAAGACCCTGGGCGCCTGCGACGTGGTGTTTTTTGCCACGCCCCACGGTGTCGCGCACGCCCTTGCTGGCGAGTTGCTGGCGGCGGGCACCAAGGTCATCGACCTGTCGGCAGACTTCCGCTTGCAGGACGCAGATGAGTGGGCCAAGTGGTACGGCCAGCCTCACGGTGCCCCGCAGTTGCTTGAGGAAGCGGTATACGGTCTGCCGGAAGTTAACCGCGAGCAAATCAGCCAGGCGCGCCTGATCGCGGTGCCGGGTTGCTATCCGACCGCTACCCAGTTGGGTTTCCTGCCGCTGCTCGAAGCCGGTCTGGCCGACACCTCTCGCCTGATCGCCGACTGCAAGTCCGGTGTCAGCGGAGCCGGTCGTGGGGCTGCAGTCGGTTCGCTGTACTCCGAGACGTCGGAAAGCATGAAGGCTTACGCCGTCAAAGGGCACCGTCATTTGCCGGAAATTCGCCAGGGCCTGCGTCGTGCCTCGGGCAAGGAAGTCGGTCTGACCTTCGTTCCGCACCTGACGCCAATGATTCGCGGTATTCACTCGACGCTGTATGCAACGGTTGTCGATCGCTCCGTCGACCTGCAGGCGCTGTTCGAAAAGCGCTATGCCAACGAACCGTTCGTCGATGTAATGCCCGCTGGCAGCCACCCGGAAACCCGCAGTGTGCGCGGCGCGAATGTCTGCCGTATCGCGGTGCATCGTCCGCAGGATGGTGATCTGGTCGTGGTGTTGTCGGTCATCGACAATCTGGTGAAGGGGGCCTCCGGTCAGGCGGTGCAGAACCTCAATATCCTGTTCGGCCTCGATGAGCGCCTGGGCCTGTCCCACGCGGGCATGCTGCCGTAACGCCTTCCCTTGATCGGCAAAAAGGCCCGTAAAGCGGGCCTTTTTGCATTCTGGTCTGACAATAGGTGTGATTGATATACCGTAACAATAGTTGACCAATTTTCTAGGAGAAGCGGATAATGCCCGTCATCACGCATTATGGCGGCGTAACGCCGGGAGATAGTTAGCATGAGCGTCGAATCCTTCACCCCCACGGCTTTGCAATTTACCCACGGTGCTGCGCACAAGGTGAAGAGCCTGGTCGATGAAGAGGGGAATGATCGCTTGAAGCTGCGCGTATTTGTTACGGGCGGCGGTTGTTCAGGTTTTCAGTACGGCTTCACCTTCGATGAAGAAGTGGCCGATGACGACACCATCGTCGAGCGCGAAGGTGTCAGCCTGGTTGTGGATCCTATGAGTTTTCAGTACCTGGCGGGTGCCGAGGTCGACTATCAGGAAGGGCTGGAAGGGTCGCGCTTCGTGATCAAGAATCCGAACGCCTCGACCACCTGTGGTTGCGGTTCTTCGTTCTCGATCTGATCGCACGTCGATTCCAAATCAAGCGCCGCACACTCCCATTGGGTTGTGCGGCGTTTTGCTGTGCGGGATTCGGTGGATGGTCAGGCGGGATAGATGGCGCCAAGCACGCGCAAGCCGCGAGCGCCGGTGACGCTAGGGCGATTGGCTGCGATGCCTTCAAGGCAGCAGTGAGCCAGCCAGGCGAAAGCCATGGCCTCGACCCAGTCAGGATCTACGCCATAGGCGCCGGTGCTACTGACTGTTGCGTCCGGCAGCAGGCTGGCCAGGCGTGCCATCAATGCGAGGTTATGCGCGCCACCTCCGCAGACCAGCAGTTCCCGAGTCGCCGATTGCGCCTGTTGCAGCGACTCGACGATGGTCAGTGCTGTGAGCTCCAGCAGCGTTGCCTGCACGTCTTGTGCAGCGAATGCCGTCAGCCGGGACAGATGCTGTGTCAGCCATGGCAGGTTGAACACCTCGCGCCCGGTACTTTTCGGGCCTTGGGTCACGAAGAATGGATCGCTCAGCAAGGCCCGCAATAACGCTGGTTCAACCTTGCCGCTGGCCGCCCACTGGCCATCACGATCGTAATTATCGCCGCGTTGCTGGTGAATCCAGGCATCCAGCAGCACATTTCCCGGGCCACAATCGAAACCCGATACCGCTTTGCCGGGTTCGATCAGGCTCAGATTACTAAAGCCGCCGACATTCAAGACTGCGCGGTTGCCAGGCTGTTCTTCAAATAGCGCTTCGTGGAAAGCGGGAACCAGCGGCGCACCTTGACCTCCAGCCGCTACGTCACGGCTACGAAAATCACTGACTACGGTAATGTTGGTCAGCTCGGTGAGCAGGGCAGGGTTGCCGATTTGTACCGTGAAACCCCGCGCCGGTTCGTGCCGAATGGTCTGGCCGTGACTGCCGATCGCGCGGATATCTGAGGGCTGCAGGTTCTGTTCAGCGAGGAGGGTGGCAATGCCCTGCGCCGCAAGCTTGACCCAGTTTTGCTGGGCAATTGCCGAGCGGGCTATTTCGTCGGGGCCACTGGCGCACAACGCCAGCAGCTCACAGCGCAAGGGGTCGGGCATGGGGATGTAGTGGGTGGCGATCAGATTGATCGCCGGGTCCAGCTCCACCAGCGCGATGTCCAGGCCATCCAGGCTGGTTCCAGACATCACGCCTATGTAGAGCGTCATGGCTTAGCGCTTCGAAGCCAGCATGGTGGATTTTTCCTGGTCCATGCGGGCCATCAGCGGCTGGCTCTGGGCCAGGAAGCGTGCGCGTTCGGCCTTGGAAATCGGGTCGGCCATCGCGACTTTCTGGCCCAGGGGATCGACGTGCACGCCATTGACCTGGAATTCGTAGTGCAAATGCGGGCCAGTGGAGAGGCCGGTGGTGCCGATGTAGCCGATGACTTGGCCCTGTTTGACGGAGCCGCCGGTCTTCACGCCCTTGGCGAAGCCTTGCATGTGGCCGTACAGCGTACGGTAAGTGTTGCCGTGCTGGATGATCACCGTGTTGCCGTAGCCGCCGCGACGACCGGCCAGCAATACCTTGCCGTCACCGGCGGCCTTGATCGGCGTGCCGCGAGGGGCGGCGTAGTCGACACCCTTGTGCGCACGGATCTTGTTCAGGATCGGGTGCTTGCGGCCCATGGAAAACTTGGAGCTGATGCGCGCAAAATCTACCGGAGTACGGATGAACGCCTTGCGCATGCTGTTGCCGTCAGCCGTGTAATAGCTGCTGTTGCCTTGCTTGTTGGTGTAGCGAACAGCGGTATAGGTCTTGCCACGGTTGGTGAAGCGCGCAGAGAGGATAGGGCCATTGCCCACGGCCTTGCCGTTGACGACTTTCTGTTCGTAGATCACATCGAACTCGTCGCCCTGGCGAATATCCTGGGCGAAGTCGACGTCGTAGCCAAATACGCTGGCCATGTCCATGGTCAGGCTGTGGGACAGGCCGGCGCGAGCGGCAGACTGCGACAGCGAGCTGTTGATCACGCCGTGGACGTAGGCAGAGCGCACGCTCGGCTTGGCGGTAACACGGTTGAAGGCATAACCCTTGTCGTTCTTGGTCAGGGTGATGGTTTCGAGATCGCTGACCTTGCTGTGCAGAGTGGTCAGCTGGCCGTCCGGGGTCAGTTCGAATTCGAGTTTCTGGCCGCGCTTGAGCTGGCTGAACTGCTTGGCTTGCTTGTCGCTGGCCAGAACATCGTGCACGGAAGTGGCGGGCAGGCCAACTTTCTCGAACAGGGTGGACAGCGTGTCCCCCTTGGCAACTATCACTTCCCGATGGGTTGGGGCTTTCTTTTCTTCAACCACTGGCGCAGGCGCGGGCTCGGCTTGAGCGGTTTCCTGGGGCTGTTCAGCGCTGTTGTCGATCTGTGCGAAAGGCGAAGCGGCGGTTTCATTTGTGGCTTGAACGGCTTCTGCGGCGTCTTGATCTTGTGTCAGTTGTTCAGCAGGGCTTTCCAGTTCAAGGCTCAGGGTTGTCTTTTTGGCTTCTACATCACTGGAAGGGAATACCAGAAGTGCCAGGCTCAGCAGGGCGGCGATACCGCTTGCAGCGAGCAGATGGGTCTTCGGGTAAAGCGGTGGCGCTTTAGACGATTCTTTGGTCATAGGTAATTTTTGACTTTGAAAAAGATGAATTGGAAAAGATGAATGACATGATGAAGATGAAATAACTGTATAAAATATAACCAAATCATCCTTGAAGCAAGTCCGCGGTCACTCTGCCGGCGGATTGGCGTCATTGCGCCGGCCAAACTTTGTATTTGACCCGTGATCTTGTATGGTTGGTTCCCTTTGAATTCGAGCCTTGCGGGTCTGTTATGAAGTCGGTTGAAGAGCAGCTAGCGCTGATCAAACGTGGTGCGGAAGAACTGTTGGTCGAGTCCGAGCTGATCGAAAAGCTCAAGCGTGGCCAGCCGCTACGTATTAAGGCCGGCTTCGATCCGACGGCGCCGGATTTGCACCTGGGTCACACGGTGCTTATCAACAAGCTGCGCCAGTTCCAGGAGCTGGGGCATCAGGTGATCTTCCTTATAGGTGACTTCACCGGGATGATCGGCGATCCGAGCGGCAAGAGCGCCACGCGTCCGCCGCTGACGCGCGAGCAGGTTCTCGACAACGCCGAGACCTACAAGACCCAGGTGTTCAAGATCCTCGATCCGGCCAGGACCGAAGTGGCGTTCAACTCTACCTGGATGGATCAGATGGGGCCGGCGGATTTCATTCGCCTGACGTCGCAATACACTGTGGCTCGCATGCTCGAGCGCGATGACTTCGACAAGCGCTATACCACCAACCAGCCAATCGCTATCCATGAGTTCCTGTACCCGCTGGTTCAGGGCTATGACTCCGTTGCCTTGCGCGCGGATGTGGAGTTGGGCGGTACTGATCAGAAGTTTAACCTGCTGATGGGGCGTGAGTTGCAGCGGGGTTACGGGCAGGAGCCTCAGTGCATCCTGACCATGCCGCTGCTGGAAGGTCTGGATGGCGTGAAGAAGATGTCCAAGTCGTTGGGCAACTACGTGGGTATCCAGGAAGCACCGGGCGTGATGTACAGCAAGCTGGTTTCGATTCCTGATGCGCTGATGTGGCGCTACTTCGAATTGCTCAGCTTCCGCTCGATGGATGAGATCAATGCCTTGCGTGCCGACGTCGAAGCGGGCGCTAATCCGCGTGACATCAAGATCAAGCTGGCCGAGGAGATCGTTGCGCGTTTCCACGGCGAAGAAGCGGCGGCCAATGCCCATCGTGCTGCAGGCAACCGGATGAAAGAGGGCGAGTTGCCGGATGACCTGCCTGAAATCGAATTGACCGCAGCTGAAGACATGCCGATCGCAGCCGTCCTTAATAAGGCAGGCCTGGTGAAGAATTCGGCAGTGGCGCGTGACCTGCTCAATTCCGGTGGTGTGCGTATAGATGGTGAAGTGGTTGATCGCACCTTTATATACGTACTGGGCGCAACCCACGTTTGCCAGGCTGGCAAGAAGGCATTTGCGCGCATTACGCTCAAATCCGAGTAAAGCTGAAATAAGCGCTTGACGGCGAATTGTAACGGTCTATAATTCGCCCCACTTCCGGCGCAGTCGAAACGGAAAACTCCTTGGTAAATAATGAGTTACGCAGTTTTGACGGTCAGCTGCTTCAGGTCATCGAAGCGCAAAAGAAGTTGAAAAAGAGGTGTTGACAGCAGCGTGTAACGCTGTAGAATTCGCCTCCCGCTAACGAGAGATCGAAAGCGCAAGTGGTTGAAGTTACTAAGGAAA
>NZ_SCFH01000029.1:0-1327 GCF_022496665.1 Pseudomonas sp. TMW22090 | reverse complement strand
TGATACCCGTAGCTTCGGTGTATGGTTTGAGCCCCGTTACATCTTCCGCGCAGGCCGACTCGACTAGTGAGCTATTACGCTTTCTTTAAAGGGTGGCTGCTTCTAAGCCAACCTCCTAGCTGTCTAAGCCTTCCCACATCGTTTCCCACTTAACCATAACTTTGGGACCTTAGCTGACGGTCTGGGTTGTTTCCCTTTTCACGACGGACGTTAGCACCCGCCGTGTGTCTCCCATGCTCGGCACTTGTAGGTATTCGGAGTTTGCATCGGTTTGGTAAGTCGGGATGACCCCCTAGCCGAAACAGTGCTCTACCCCCTACAGTGATACATGAGGCGCTACCTAAATAGCTTTCGAGGAGAACCAGCTATCTCCGAGCTTGATTAGCCTTTCACTCCGATCCACAGGTCATCCGCTAACTTTTCAACGGTAGTCGGTTCGGTCCTCCAGTTAGTGTTACCCAACCTTCAACCTGCCCATGGATAGATCGCCCGGTTTCGGGTCTATTCCCAGCGACTAGACGCCCTATTAAGACTCGCTTTCGCTACGCCTCCCCTATTCGGTTAAGCTCGCCACTGAAAATAAGTCGCTGACCCATTATACAAAAGGTACGCAGTCACCCAACAAAGTGGGCTCCCACTGCTTGTACGCATACGGTTTCAGGATCTATTTCACTCCCCTCTCCGGGGTTCTTTTCGCCTTTCCCTCACGGTACTAGTTCACTATCGGTCAGTCAGTAGTATTTAGCCTTGGAGGATGGTCCCCCCATATTCAGACAAAGTTTCTCGTGCTCCGTCCTACTCGATTTCATGACTAAGAGATTTTCGCGTACAGGGCTATCACCCACTATGGCCGCACTTTCCAGAGCGTTCCGCTAATCTCAAAGCCACTTAAGGGCTAGTCCCCGTTCGCTCGCCACTACTAAGGGAATCTCGGTTGATTTCTTTTCCTCAGGGTACTTAGATGTTTCAGTTCCCCTGGTTCGCTTCTTAAGCCTATGTATTCAGCTTAAGATACCTAACTTATGTTAGGTGGGTTCCCCCATTCAGACATCTCCGGATCAAAGTCTGTTTGCCGACTCCCCGAAGCTTTTCGCAGGCTACCACGTCTTTCATCGCCTCTGACTGCCAAGGCATCCACCGTATGCGCTTCTTCACTTGACCATATAACCCCAAGCAATCTGGTTATACTGTGAAGACGACATTCGCCGAAAATTCGATAATACTCAATTAAGAGCAACTCACAAATTTTACCTTAGCCTGATCCGTTACCAGTGAAAGTAACGTCCAGTCTATCTTTCTATCACATACCCAAATTTTTAAAGAACGA
>NZ_SCFH01000028.1:0-1358 GCF_022496665.1 Pseudomonas sp. TMW22090 | reverse complement strand
TTAGGGAAACTCTTATATGGACGCCTCCCGGAGCTCAATAGATAGCCATGCTGGCGCATAGGTAGGAGCAGTCTTATATCCGGCCTGTTGTGCAGGCCGAAAAACCTGCTGGCCCTGATGGAATCCGCTGACGAGGCCCTCATCTGAAAATCGAGCT
The DNA here is from genome assembly GCF_022496665.1 of Pseudomonas sp. TMW22090. NCBI lineage: Bacteria > Pseudomonadati > Pseudomonadota > Gammaproteobacteria > Pseudomonadales > Pseudomonadaceae > Pseudomonas > Pseudomonas sp. TMW22090. Next base: position 1,201 of record NZ_SCFH01000028.1, on the reverse strand, counting down.
GAAGGCTGTGCCCGTGGCTCATATTCCCTACCAGGTTTACCCCGTCACGGTCTGACCTATTTCGCCATCACGTGCTTACCGCCTGTGCTCCTTGTGAAGTCTGCTGGTTACTGTTTTCAATGCCCCGTAGGGCATGCCGTAAAGAGTTCAGCCCGATACGTAGAGCCCTTGGCCAACACGGCCCAAAGCGTTCTGGCGAGCTTGTTAGCCACTGCAGCGACCGCCACGTTATAAGGCCGCCTGGTTAACAAGCGTTCAACCCACTCTGACCGCTGTCCTCTATTTAGGATCGAGCGAGCGCCATGCATCAACAGCGTTCGCAGATAGGTGTCTCCGCGCTTGCTCAGCCCCAGTTGCCGAACTCTGCCACCGGTGCCCGTTTGTCGAGGAACCAGTCCCAGCCAAGCCGCGAACTGGCGACCAGAATGGAAGGTTGTCGCATCTCCCAGTGAGGCAACAGCGGCTGTAGCGGTCAACAAACCAATTCCGGGAATCTCTGCAATTTTCTGGCAGTCGGAGCTCTCACGCAGGCACTGTTTCAAGCGCAGTTCGATTTTTCGAATTTCCTCATCCAGCTGGATAATCCGCGTCCACTGATCGCGTAGGCTGTCCAATAACATGGAAGGCACTCGATGCTCAGCATCGGCGAAGGCCTCCGGAACGGCTTTACTCAGCTGGGTATAACCTTCTGGCAGCACGACTCCGAATTCGTAAAGCAGCCCACGTAAGCCATTGCTCTGCATGATGCGAAATTTCAGCAACTGGGAGCGGATACGGTGTAGCGAAAGGATCGCCTGCTGATCCGCCTGCTTGATTGCCACCAGGCAAGCGCCGGGCTGCTGCACCGCTGTCCAGATGGCTTGAGCGTCAGCCGCATCGGTCTTGTTTCGCAGCACAAAGGGGCGTACCGAACGAGGGGCGAGTAGTCGTACCTCATGCCCCTGCTGTTGAAGCTGACGCGCCCACCAGTGGGCACTGCCACAGGCCTCAATGGCCACCAAGCTGGTCGGATAATTTGCAAAGAACGCCAGCACTTCATCACGGTGCAGCTTGATACGCTCAATCTTCCCAGTGCATGGGTCAACGGTGTGCAGTTGGAAAACCTTCTTGGCGATGTCCATGCCAATTACGCTATGTTTCATGGTGGATCCTCCTGCTCAAGTGGTGTTTGTTATCCACTCTCCACTCTCCACTCTCCACT
>NZ_SCFH01000027.1:0-1358 GCF_022496665.1 Pseudomonas sp. TMW22090 | reverse complement strand
GAGGGTGTCCTAGATTTTGTGTAAACGGGATTTTTATTAAACCGTTAACAGCCGATCTTCGAACTGGATACTGAAGCGATTCAAGGCCGCTTTCCAGTCCCGGATCGGCATCGTCCACTTCTTGCTGATGTTGTTCAGCGCCAGATAAAACAGTTTCATCACCGCGTCATCGGTCGGAAATGAGGCGCGCGTTTTGATCACTTTGCGCAGGCTCATGTTGATCGATTCGATGGCATTGGTGGTGTAAATCACCTTGCGAATTTCGGCTGGATAGTCAAAAAACGGGATCACCCGAGCCCAGTTTCGCCGCCATGACAGGCTGATCGACTGGTACTCGGCATCCCATTTGGCTTCAAATTCGCAGAGTCGTTGTTCGGCCAATTCGGCGGTTGCCGAGGTGTAAATCAGTTTGAGATCAGCCGCCACCTCTCGCTGCTTTTTCCACGACACGAAGTTCAAGCTGTTGCGCACCATGTGCACGATGCACAGCTGAACGACGGCTTTTGGGTAGACGGCTTCAATGGCTTCAGGGAAACCTTTGAGACCGTCCACGCAGGCGATGAAGATGTCCTGCACGCCCCGATTCTTGAGTTCGGTCACCACTTGCAGCCAGAACTTCGCGCCTTCGGTTTGAGCGATCCACAGACCCAGCACTTCCTTGTGACCGGCCATATTGACGCCGATAGCCAGGTAAACCGCCTTGTTGCGCACGGCGCCAGCGTCACGCACTTTGACGTGAATGCAGTCCAGATAGAGGATCGGGTACAGCGCGTCCAGTGGTCTGGCTTGCCACAGCTTGACCTCGTCACTCACCGCGTCGGTAATCGCCGAGATCAGGCTGGGAGAGACCTCTGTGCCGTACATTTCCTGTAAGTGAGCCTGGATTTCTCTGACACTCAAACCGCGAGCGTAGAGAGAGATGACTTTGTCATCGAAGCCCGTCCAGCGGGTTTGATGCTTGGCCACCAACTGCGGCTCGAAGGACGCCTGCCGGTCGCGAGGGATGTCGAGCGGCAGTTCGCCGAAGTCGCCCTTCAGGGTTTTACCGCTGTGACCGTTGCGCGCATTGGCGGCGGTGTTGGTGATCGCTGCGCTTTTGTCGTGCCCCAAGTGTTCGGTCATCTCGGTTTCAAGGGCCCGCTCCACCAGCATCTTGGTGAGCTGTTTGAGCAGGCCGTTTTCGCCGATCAGATCTTCGGGCTTTTTGTAGTTGGCCAGCAGACTGTCGGCCAGTTTAACCAGTTCAGGATCAGGCTTGACTCGTTTGGCGCGCTTGGGTTTTGGCTCGGTCATTGGATTTCCTTGGGGTAGGCAGTCTCCTGCCAAATGACCGTTTACACAAAACTAATTACACCCTC
>NZ_SCFH01000026.1:0-1360 GCF_022496665.1 Pseudomonas sp. TMW22090 | reverse complement strand
GGGTTTAATGAGATGGTCAGCCTGACCGAGAAGCCCTGCAGGTTTACGCTTGCAGGGCTTTTCTCGTTTTCGGCGGAGGATCTCTCATGAATACGATGACGCTTCTCGGTATCGACATTGGCAAACACAGTTTCCACCTGCATGGCCAGGATGCCAAAGGTCATCAGGTATTGCGCAAGAAAACCAACCGCGGCCAATTGCTCAGCACATTGGCGCAGGTACCGTCCTGTACGGTGGTAATGGAGTCCTGCGGCGGCGCCCATTGGCTGGCTCGACAGATTGGTGCATTGGGCCACGAGGTGAAGCTGATCGCCCCGCAGTACGTCAAACCATTCGTCAAAGGCAACAAAAACGACTTCATTGATGCCGAAGCGATTTGCGAGGCGGCGAGCCGCCCCGCGATGCGCTTCTGCTCGATCAAAACCGCAGAGCAACAAACGCTTTCAGCCCTGCATCGTGTCCGTAAATCTTTGATTGGCCAGCGAACCGTCGCGACTAACCAGATTCATGGCTTTCTGCTGGAGTTCGGGATCAGCCTGCCTATAGGTGCCGCTGCGTTGCACCGCGTGCCGACGCTGTTGGACGACCCGCAGCACCCGGTTCCGTTGCGCCTAAAGGGCGTAGTGATGCGTCTCCATCATCAAATTCAACAGCTGAATGATGAAATCAAGGACATCGAGTCCGATCTGAAGCAGCAGCTGAAAGAAGACGATGCCGGGAGTCGTTTGCAGAGTATTCCTGGCATCGGCCCGATCACCGCCAGCGCGGTATTGGCGGATGTGGGCGATGCGTCGAACTATCGAAGTGGACGCGATTTTGCCGCTTCGCTAGGGCTGGTGCCGAGGCAGTATTCGACGGGCGGAAAAACAGTACTACTGGGGATCAGCAAGCGCGGCGACAAGCACATCCGCCAACTGCTGGTGCAGGGCGCGCGATCCATCATGCAGCATATCGATAAGCGGGAAGACGCCTTGGGGCCCTGGGTTCGAGAGCTGCTGACGCGTCGCCACTCCAATGTTGTCGCGTGCGCGCTGGCGAACAAACTGGCGCGCATCGTGTGGGCGGTACTGGCCAAAGGCGGCCAGTACGACCCACATCCGAACGCTTGAACAGCTTTACCACCGGCTTTTGCGACGTCACTGACTGATGACAGTAAACGGCAAACGGCCCGACTGAGAACCTGGCATAAAAACCAGCTTTAGAGGCTGAGGGTTTTTTCAGGACAGTCGGGAGCGGCTACTCATCGAGGGCCGAGCGTTGTTACAGCAACGCTCACAACGAGCCCGGATACATTAGCGCAAGCCAGCTTTACCGAAAACAGCCCATGAGGTTGCAGGAGATGGGCTGACCATACATTTTT
>NZ_SCFH01000025.1:0-1627 GCF_022496665.1 Pseudomonas sp. TMW22090 | reverse complement strand
CCCTGGAAGACACTGCCGTGACCGGCAGCGTCCTCACGGGTACCTCGAGCGTCGACGGCGACGTGACCGTGGTCAACTTCACCATCGGTGCGAACACCTACACCGCCGGTAGCACCGCGACTATCGCCAATGTCGGCACCCTGGTCATTGCGGCCAATGGCGCCTACACCTTTACTCCGGCCGCCAACTACAACGGCACAGTGCCAGTGGTCAGCTACACCGTCACCGACGGCTCCGGTAGCAATGTCACTTCGACCCTGAACATCAGCGTCACCCCGGTCGATGACAGCTTCACCGATCTCGGCGAAACCGTAACCACCACCGAAGATGCCCCCGTCTCCGGCAGCGTGCTGACCGGAACTTCCAGCGTCGACGGCCCTGTCAGCGTGCTCAACTTCACCATCGGCGAAACCACCTACGCCGCTGGCACAACGGCGACCATCGCCAACGTAGGCACCCTGGTGATCGGCGCGAACGGGGCGTACACCTTCACCCCAGCTGCCAACTACAACGGCAGCGTGCCAGTGGTCAGCTACACCGTCACTGACGGCTCCGGTAGCAATGTCACCTCGATCCTGAACATCAGCGTCACCCCGGTTGATGACAGCTTCACCGATGCCAGCGAAACCGTGTCCACCCTGGAAGACACTGCCGTGACCGGCAGCGTCCTCACGGGTACCTCGAGCGTCGACGGCGACGTGACCGTGGTCAACTTCACCATCGGTGCGAACACCTACACCGCCGGTAGCACCGCGACTATCGCCAATGTCGGCACCCTGGTGATCGGCGCGAACGGGGCGTACACCTTTACTCCGGCCGCCAACTACAACGGCAGCGTTCCAGTGGTCAGCTACACCGTCACCGACGGTTCCGGTAGCAATGTCACTTCGACCCTGAACATCAGCGTCACCCCGGTCGATGACAGCTTCACCGACCTCGGCGAAACCGTAACCACCACCGAAGATGCACCAGTTTCCGGCAGCGTGCTGACCGGGACTTCCAGCGTCGACGGCCCGGTCAGCGTGCTCAACTTCACCATCGGCGAAACCACCTACGCCGCTGGCACAACGGCGACCATCGCCAATGTCGGCACCCTGGTGATCGGCGCGAACGGGGCTTACACCTTCACCCCAGCTGCCAACTACAACGGCACAGTGCCAACAGTCAGCTACACCGTTACCGACGGCTCTGGCTCTGACGTCACCTCGACCCTGAACATCAGCGTCACACCGGTCGACGACAGCTTCACCGATGCCAGCGAAACGGTCTCCACCCTGGAAGACACTGCCGTGACCGGCAGCGTCCTCACTGGTACCTCAAGCGTCGACGGCGATGTGACTGTGGTCAACTTCACCATCGGCACGAGCACTTACACCGCCGGCAGTACGGCGACCATCGCCAATGTCGGCACCTTGGTAATCGGGGCAAACGGGGCGTACACCTTCACCCCAGCCGCCAACTACAACGGCAGCGTGCCAGTGGTCAGCTACACCGTCACTGACGGCTCTGGCTCTGACGTCACCTCGACCCTGAACATCAGCGTCACCCCGGTTGATGACAGCTTCACCGATGCCAGCGAAACGGTCTCCACACTTGAAGACACTGCCGTGACCGGCAGCGTCCTCAC
>NZ_SCFH01000024.1:0-1801 GCF_022496665.1 Pseudomonas sp. TMW22090 | reverse complement strand
TTTCGTCTTCACACACCGCAATCTGATGCTTCTACTTGTTTCCAAGTCAGGAGTAGTCAAATTGCTTGGGTGTTATATGGTCAAGCCTCACGGGCAATTAGTATTGGTTAGCTCAACGCCTCACAGCGCTTACACACCCAACCTATCAACGTCGTAGTCTTCGACGGCCCTTCAGGGGACTCAAGGTCCCAGTGAGATCTCATCTTGAGGCTAGTTTCCCGCTTAGATGCTTTCAGCGGTTATCTATTCCGAACATAGCTACCCGGCAATGCCACTGGCGTGACAACCGGAACACCAGAGGTTCGTCCACTCCGGTCCTCTCGTACTAGGAGCAGCCCCTCTCAAATCTCAAACGTCCACGGCAGATAGGGACCGAACTGTCTCACGACGTTCTAAACCCAGCTCGCGTACCACTTTAAATGGCGAACAGCCATACCCTTGGGACCGGCTTCAGCCCCAGGATGTGATGAGCCGACATCGAGGTGCCAAACACCGCCGTCGATATGAACTCTTGGGCGGTATCAGCCTGTTATCCCCGGAGTACCTTTTATCCGTTGAGCGATGGCCCTTCCATACAGAACCACCGGATCACTAAGACCTACTTTCGTACCTGCTCGACGTGTCTGTCTCGCAGTCAAGCGCGCTTTTGCCTTTATACTCTACGACCGATTTCCGACCGGTCTGAGCGCACCTTCGTACTCCTCCGTTACTCTTTAGGAGGAGACCGCCCCAGTCAAACTACCCACCATACACTGTCCTCGATCCGGATAACGGACCTGAGTTAGAACCTCAAAGTTGCCAGGGTGGTATTTCAAGGTTGGCTCCACGCGAACTGGCGTCCACGCTTCAAAGCCTCCCACCTATCCTACACAAGCAAATTCAAAGTCCAGTGCAAAGCTATAGTAAAGGTTCACGGGGTCTTTCCGTCTAGCCGCGGATACACTGCATCTTCACAGCGATTTCAATTTCACTGAGTCTCGGGTGGAGACAGCGCCGCCATCGTTACGCCATTCGTGCAGGTCGGAACTTACCCGACAAGGAATTTCGCTACCTTAGGACCGTTATAGTTACGGCCGCCGTTTACCGGGGCTTCGATCAAGAGCTTCGCGTTAGCTAACCCCATCAATTAACCTTCCGGCACCGGGCAGGCGTCACACCCTATACGTCCACTTTCGTGTTTGCAGAGTGCTGTGTTTTTAATAAACAGTCGCAGCGGCCTGGTATCTTCGACCGGCATGAGCTTACGGAGCAAGTCCTTCACCCTCACCGGCGCACCTTCTCCCGAAGTTACGGTGCCATTTTGCCTAGTTCCTTCACCCGAGTTCTCTCAAGCGCCTTGGTATTCTCTACCCAACCACCTGTGTCGGTTTGGGGTACGGTTCCTGGTTACCTGAAGCTTAGAAGCTTTTCTTGGAAGCATGGCATCAACCACTTCGTGTTCTAAAAGAACACTCGTCATCAGCTCTCGGCCTTAGAATCCCGGATTTACCTAAGATTCCAGCCTACCACCTTAAACTTGGACAACCAACGCCAAGCTGGCCTAGCCTTCTCCGTCCCTCCATCGCAATAACCAGAAGTACAGGAATATTAACCTGTTTTCCATCGACTACGCTTTTCAGCCTCGCCTTAGGGACCGACTAACCCTGCGTCGATTAACGTTGCGCAGGAAACCTTGGTCTTTCGGCGTGGGTGTTTTTCACACCCATTGTCGTTACTCATGTCAGCATTCGCACTTCTGATACCTCCAGCAAGCTTCTCAACTCACCTTCACAGGCTTACAGAACGCTCCTCTACCGCATCA
>NZ_SCFH01000022.1:0-3409 GCF_022496665.1 Pseudomonas sp. TMW22090 | reverse complement strand
TCAACAGCGACGACGGCCTGCCACACACCATCATCGACGCCACACACAAATCCAAATACCTGTGGTGGAACACCCTGGCCCAGGTCGAACGCTTCCAGGATTGCTCGGGCAAAAACACCCGGTACCGCTTCGACGAACGTCATCACCTCGTCGCCGTCACCGATGCCCTGAACCAGACCACCACCCTGGAACGCAAACCCGACGGCGAAGTGCTGCGTATCCAGCACCCGGACGGCAGCGCCGAGTCCTTCACCTACAACGCTCTCGGCCAGGTCCTGACGCATACCGACGGCAAAGGCCAGACCACGCGCTTGCTACGTACCGCCCGAGGTCTGCCAAGCAGCCGACAGGACGCCAAAGGCCAGCGCATCCGTTACGAGTACGACCAGGCCATTCGCCTGACCGCGCTGGTCAACGAAAACAACGCGGCGTACCAGTTCGCCTACGACGCGTCCGATCGTTTGATCGAAGAAAAACGCATCGACAACCTGACCCGCCAGTTCAGCTACAACCTGGGCGGGCATCTGACGCGAGTCAACGAAATCGGCTACGGCGAACGCGCCGAACGTCCGCAGCGCAGCACCGAATTCGAACGCGATTCCATCGGCCGACTGCTGGCCAAACTCAATGCCGACGCGCGCCAGGACTACACCTACGACCAGGCCGACCGCTTGCTCACCATCGAGCGCCTGCCGACCGCCAACGGCAAGAAGCTCGGCATTTCTGAAGAAAAACTCGAATTTGCCTACGACCTGCTCGGGCGCCTGATCAAGGAGACCACACCCCAAGGCGCTCTGTCCTACGACTACGATCCGTTGAGCAACCTGACCACCCTGACTTTGCCTACCGGCCAGCACTTGAACCACCTGTACTACGGCAGCGGCCACCTGCACCAACTCAACCTCGACGGCCAGCTCATCAGCGACATGGAACGCGATGATCTGCACCGTGAAGTGCTGCGCACTCAAGGCAAGCTCACCAGTTGTTTTGGCTATGACGCGATGGGTCGTAAAGCCTGGCAATTCGCCTCGACGTTGCCGGCAGAGAAACTCTCACAGATTCTCAATCCCGGCATTCAACCCGAGCTGTTGGTAGAACACGCCTACAACCCGATTCACCGCCGTCACCAATACGACCCAGCCGGCGAACTCATTCGCACCCTCGACAAACTGCGCGGCGAGATCAAGTACGAGTATGAGGCCAACGGTCAGTTGCACAGCCGTGATACCGGCAAGTTGGTGGACAGTGAGGAGTTCCGATACGACGCGGCGGCGAATCGCCTGAACTTCAACACCAGTCAGTTTGATCACGTGAAGGACAACCGGATCAAGCAGTGGCGGGATCAGGAATATGCCTACGATGCCTGGGGCAACCTGATTGAAAAACGCAGCGGGATGAACCGGCTGCAGACGTTCAGTTACGACTGTGAGAATCGGTTGGTTAAAGCTGAGACGTTAGTGGGCGGCAAGTTGGAAAGTACCGGGGCTTATCGGTATGACAGCTTGGGACGACGTGTGGACAAGGTGTCGAAGGTCAACGGGGTCACCGAGCAGAAGCATTTTCTGTGGCAGGGCTTGCGCATGTTGCGCGAGGAGACGCCGGGGCAGAGCAGCCTTTATGTGTATGAGCCGGGGAGTTACGCGCCATTGGCGCGGGTGGACCAGGAAGAGGGTGGGGAGCAGACGCTTTATTACTTCCATACCGACCAAATTGGTACGCCGCTGGAGATGACTGACCGCGAGGGGCAGATTGTCTGGCAGGCGACGTATAAGGCTTGGGGTGCCCTCGAAACGCTGACGGTGAAGGAGGTAGAGCAGAACCTGAGGTTTCAGGGGCAGTATTTTGATGATGAGACGGGGCTGCATTACAATACGTTTCGGTATTATGATCCGGAGGTTGGCCGGTTTATTACGCAGGATCCGATTGGGTTGGACGGGGGCGATAATCTCTATCGCTATGTACCTAGTCCTACCGGGTGGGTTGATCCATGGGGGTGGGAATGCTGGAGTTCGGCGCGCCAGAAATTCTGGAAGACTGAAGCTAAGACGCCAAACCATGTATATTCGCCCGCTAACTTGGCACGAATGACTGAAGGTAAAGCTCCCAAGATGACTGTTGAGGTTATCAACAGGAAAACTGGTATGCCGCAAGTCAAAGAAGTCTCTATGGAACTGCATCATAGGGACATTCCGCAACGCGTTGGTGGTAAGGATGTACATCAGTCGAGCAATCTGGACGCTCTCACTCCTTGGGAGCATGAATCTGTAGACCCGTTCCGACACACCGGCTATGACGTTTCGAAAATTATTAAGGGTATGGATATATGGTAGATGTAGCGGCAGTTAAGCAGTGGATTGAAAGCGCTCAATATAATCAACTTATGGATCTTGTGAAAGGTGAGCTGGGTTTTAAAGTCGGAGATGATCAAGTTGCTGAAATTCTATTGAAGCACGATGTGAACAAAATGAATTCGGCCGGTTTGTCGATACAGAACTTGTCCGAATGCGCTCACCGCAAAGTTGAGTTTTGCAAATACTTGAGTGCTAAATTTTCAGTTATAAAGGGTTCTGAAAATGAGCAAGAGGGTGGAGGTGAAGATGATCAAGTCTTGGAGGAGCTTCCTTTTTATAAAAATTTCTTAAATTTGCATCTGATTGAGTTTTGTATTTTGAATGTGAAGCCGGATTTTTTGGAGGTTTATCTGAAATCTATTCGCATTCCGAACAGTAAGAAATATGCGGCTCAGCTAAAAAAGTCGTTTTCTTCGATATAGTAATAGCTTGCTTGAGAATAATTCTGGCGAGTTATCCTTATTTTGGTGCGGGGAGGTGCTGCAGAAAGAGCAAAAATTAAGATTGGCTTTTCATAGTCTTGAAAATTTGTTGAAGAGTTAGGTAAGTAGGTTTTAAGTTTGGCCGTGTTAGAGCTTGGCTTGTGGTGGTTAGTTGGTTTTACGGTTTATGGGGGCAGTCATAAATATTGTGTTCGGGCATAACATGTTGAAGAGATGCATGTATGCCAGCAAAAAGAAATTGGCCCGTGAGGCCCCAAGTGACTTTCCATCCATTCCCTAAGAGCTGATCGACCAGTTCGTCAGCGGACCGATGGTTGCCGAAGCTATTCAGGATGCTTCGATGGCGTTCAAAAAGGCGCTGATTGAACGAGCCTTGGGAGCCGAGCTCGGCCACCACCTTGACTATCTTCAGGGCGCGGAGCGCCCTGGGTAGCCTATTGACTTCCTTGGGGGAGAAAATAGGCAGTAGTTTTTCCTCGCCCTCCGGCACCATCGTCATTGCGTCGGACAACGTATTTGTTAACAGTCGCAAGGCTGCCCATGTCGAAAAAAGCATTGGCGCCTGCGACAAGCATCCAGGTCCGGTGCAGGTCGCAGAGGGTTCGACCAACGTTT
>NZ_SCFH01000021.1:0-3969 GCF_022496665.1 Pseudomonas sp. TMW22090 | reverse complement strand
TGCCGTTGTAGTTGGCGGCCGGAGTAAAGGTGTACGCCCCGTTTGCCCCGATTACCAGGGTGCCGACATTGGCGATGGTCGCCGTTTTGCCAGCGGCGTAGGTGGTTTCGCCGATGCTGAAGTTAAGCACGCTGACCGGGCCGTCGACGCTCGAGGTACCCGTGAGGACGCTGCCGGTAAGGGCAGTGTCTTCAAGGGTGGACACTCTTTCGCTGGCATCGGTGAAGCTGTCATCGACCGGGGTGACGCTGATATTCAGCGTACTGCTCGAGCCAGTGCTGGTGGTGTAGGTCACCTGTGGGACGTTGCCATTCCAGTCAGCCGCCGGCTTGAAGGTGTAGTCGCCGTTGCTGGCGATGATCAGCGTTCCGACACCGATAATGGTCGCGGTCTGGCCCGCGGTGAAGCTGCCGTTGACCCCGCTCACAGTGAAACCGGTAACGCTCAGGGCATTGTCGACATCGTAGTCGTTGGTCAGCACGTTGCCGATCGCATCATGGTCTTCGTCGACGGTGATCCGGTCCAGCTGCAGCAAGCTTGCGTCATCGACGGCCGCAACGTGCACAACTAGTGGCAGTGAAGTGCTGGCACTTGGGGCATCGCCGTCTTTGGCAGTGGCCGTTACGGTCAGGGTGATGTCGCCATTGAAGTTTGTCGGCGGTGTCAGCTTGAGCGTGGACAAGTTCCAGCCCGCGAGGTCCACGGAGGTCGAGCCGTTGGTTGCATTGAAGGTGTGGATGCCATCGGTGAGACTGGAACCCGTCGGCAAGTCGCTCAGTGTGATAGTGAGTGTTTCCGAGCCGTCGGCGTCGTTGGTGTGGGCCTGGATGGTTGACAGCAGAATCGCGTTGTCTTCAAGGCCCGAGTTGAGCACTTGAGTGACATTGATGTTGTCCAGCACGCCGCCCAAGCTGTTGCTGTCCCCGGCGCGGAACTCGAGCTTCTGGTTGCCATCGGCTGTGACCGGAATGTCAAAGCTGTAGTGCTGCATGCCGGCGGTCGCGGTGTTCAGGGTGCCAATGAGTTGGCCACCCCAGTACACATTGATGAGCGAGTTATCTACACCAGCCCGCGGTGCATAGTCGAACGACACGTTGTAGGTGGTACCAGCCTGGGCATCAATGGTGGTGTAGAGGTTGGCCGCATCACCGGAGTTACGTTCCAGTTCGATGACCTGATTATCGCCGCCGGCACCGTAGACGCTGGCCTTGCCGATTTCGACCATGCCACCGTTGTTGTCAGTGTGCCAAACGCCGTTACCGAGCTTGCTGACAGCAACGTCGCCATGAGCACTTTTCAGCACGACTTCCTGCAGGTCAGTCGAGACGACCAGACCGCCACCGGTCAGTGACAGGCTTGGGGTATCGGTTATTGGCGCGACGACGATAGTGCCAGTTGCCGGAGACGCGGAAGGCATGCCCTGGTTGTCGGTCGAGCTGTAGGTGAAGTGGGTGGTACCACTCCAGTCGCCGGTAGGCTTGAAGTAAATCGTTGCGCCGTTGGCGGTCGCGGTGATCGCGCTGCTGGCGGTCAACGCGATCGTCCCGGCGGCGTCAGCATAAAACACGCCGTTGGCTGGCAGGCTGGTCAGGCTGAAATGGTTGACGCTGCCGTCGATGTCATTGCCGCCTAGCTGCACGGTAATCAGATGATCTTCATCACCGCTGGCGGATGTGGTGCTGACTGTCGGCGCGTCGTTGACCGAGTTGACTGTGATGTCCAGCGTGCTTATGGAATTGGTGTTGGTGGTGTAGCTGATCTGCGGAGCAGTGCCGTTCCAGTTCGCCGCTGGGGTGAAACTGTAGTCGCCGTTGGCGGCGATAGTCACGGTGCCGACGCCGGCGATAGTAGCGACTTGACCCGCAGTAAAGGAACCGGTGACGCCTTGTACGGTGAATGTCGCGACACTCAGAGTGTTGTCGACGTCTATGTCGTTGCCGAGCACGTTGCCGGTTGCAACATTGTCTTCATCGACCGTTTTGGTATCCGCAGTCAGGACGCTCGGGTCATTGATCGGGGTGACGCTGATGTTCAGGGTCGAAGTGACATTGCTACCGGAACCGTCGGTGACGGTGTAGCTGACCACTGGCACTGTGCCGTTGTAGTTGGCGGCCGGAGTAAAGGTGTACGCCCCGTTTTCCCCGATCACTAGGGTGCCGACATTGGCGATAGTCGCGGTGCTACCAGCGGTGTAAGTGCTCGTACCGATGGTGAAGTTGACCACGGTCACATCGCCGTCGACGCTCGAGGTGCCAGTGAGGACGCTGCCGGTAACGGCAGTGTCTTCCAAGGTGGACACGGTTTCGCTGGCATCGGTGAAGTTGTCATCGACCGGGGTGACGCTGATGTTCAGGGTCGAAGTGACATTGCTACCGGAACCGTCGGTGACGGTGTAGCTAACCACTGGCACTGTGCCGTTGTAGTTGGCGGCTGGGGTGAAGGTGTAAGCCCCGTTCGTCCCGATCACCAGGGTGCCGACGTTGGTGATAGTCGCGGTGCTACCAGCTGTGTAGGTGTTCGTACCGATGGTGAAGTTGACCACGGTCACGTCGCCGTCGACGCTCGAGGTGCCAGTGAGGACACTGCCGGTCACGGCAGTGTCTTCCAAGGTGGACACGGTTTCGCTGGCATCGGTGAAGCTGTCGTCGACCGGGGTGACGCTGATGTTCAGAGTCGAGGTGAGGTCAGAGCCAGAGCCGTCGGTAACGGTGTAGCTGACCACTGGCACTGTGCCGTTGTAGTTGGCGGCCGGAGTAAAGGTGTAGGCGCCATTGGCCGCAATGACCAGGGTGCCGACATTGGCGATAGTCGCGGTGCTACCAGCGGTGTAAGTGCTCGTACCGATGGTGAAGTTGACCACGGTCACATCGCCGTCGACGCTCGAGGTACCCGTGAGGACGCTGCCGGTAACGGCAGTGTCTTCCAGGGTGGAGACCGTTTCGCTGGCATCGGTGAAGCTGTCGTCGACCGGGGTGACGCTGATGTTCAGGGTCGAAGTGACATTGCTACCGGAACCGTCGGTAACGGTGTAGCTGACCACTGGCACTGTGCCGTTGTAGTTGGCGGCCGGGGTGAAGGTGTAAGCCCCGTTCGCGCCGATCACCAGAGTGCCGACGTTGGCGATAGTCGCCGTACTGCCGGCGGTGTAGGTGTTCGCACCGATGGTGAAGTTGACCACGGTCACGTCGCCGTCGACGCTCGAGGTACCCGTGAGGACGCTGCCGGTCACGGCAGTGTCTTCCAGGGTGGACACGGTTTCGCTGGCATCGGTGAAGCTGTCATCGACCGGGGTGACGCTGATGTTCAGGGTCGAAGTGACATTGCTACCGGAGCCGTCAGTGACGGTGTAGCTGACCACTGGCACTGTGCCGTTGTAATTGGCGGCTGGGGTGAAGGTGTACGCCCCGTTTGCCCCGATTACCAAGGTGCCGACATTGGCGATGGTCGCGGTGCTACCAGCGGTGTACGTGCTAGTGCCGATAGTGAAGTTGACCACAGTCACATCGCCGTCGACGCTTGAGGTACCCGTGAGGACGCTGCCGGTAACGGCAGTGTCTTCCAGGGTGGAGACCGTTTCGCTGGCATCGGTGAAGCTGTCATCAACCGGGGTAACGCTGATGTTCAGGGTCGAAGTGACATTGCTACCGGAGCCGTCGGTGACGGTGTAGCTGACCACTGGCACGCTGCCGTTGTAATTGGCGGCTGGGGTGAAGGTGTACGCCCCGTTCGTCCCGATCACCAGGGTGCCGACATTAGCGATAGTCGCGGTGCTGCCGGCGGCGTAGGTGGTTTCGCCGATGGTGAAGTTAAGCACGCTGACCGGGCCGTCGACGCTCGAGGTGCCCGTGAGGACGCTGCCGGTAACGGCAGTGTCTTCAAGGGTGGACACTCTTTCGCTGGCATCGGTGAAGCTGTCATCAACCGGAGTGACGCTGATATTCAGGGTCGAAGTGACGTCAGTACCGGAAC
>NZ_SCFH01000020.1:0-5515 GCF_022496665.1 Pseudomonas sp. TMW22090 | reverse complement strand
CGGATTCCATCAGGGCCAGCAGGTTTTTCGGCCTGCACAACAGGCCGGATATAAGACTGCTCCTACCTATGCGCCAGCATGGCTATCTATTGAGCTCCGGGAGGCGTCCATATAAGAGTTTCCCTAACAGTTAAGAAGGATTCGGAAATTTTGAACAAGATACAGCGCGCCAGTGAGTCAATGGACTTCCAGGCATAAGGAGCTTTATTTGTGCGACGGCGCACTAGGACCCGCGCCTTCTAAACTGTAAAGTTAACTAGTCATGTTCGAAAACTATCAACCAATTTTTTTAAGCTATCAGCCTGATGCTTTAAATCATCACAAGCATGTAGTGTTGTGTGGAGATTTTTCACGCCCAGTTGATTGAGAATGTTGAGTTCCGTGATATCCATGTTCAGCGAGTCGATCACGGAGGTCTGCTCCTCAGTAGCTGTTGCAACCGATTGGTTCAAGCCGTCAATTTCACTGATGCGCTGGGTTATGCTGCTAAGACGATCGCCAGCCTGATTGGCGATTGTTACGCTTTCCTCACTGTAGCGTTGACTCTCGGTCATGTTATCTACTACGTTGCGGGCGCCGATCTGCAGCTCCTCTATCATTGACTGGACTTCCCGGGCTGACGTCTGAGTGCGGTGCGCCAGACTGCGTACTTCATCCGCCACTACGGCAAAACCGCGACCTGCTTCCCCTGCTCGTGCTGCCTCAATGGCGGCATTCAAGGCCAGTAGGTTGGTCTGTTCGGAAATAGCCTTGATCACCTCGAGAATCTGGCTGACGTTCACTGTCTTGCCGTTCAGTGTTTCGACGTTACCGCAAGAAGCGCGAATGTTATCAGAAAGTTCGCTCATCGCGGTGATGGTCTGGCCGACGACAAGCCTCCCGTTCTCCGCCTGATGGCGGGCGTCGGAGGCCTGCTGGGAAGCATCACCGGCATTGCGCGCGATGTCCTGGGCCGTAGCCCCCAGTTGGTTGATCGCCGCGGCGACGCTGTTGGTACGGTTGGCCTGGTCGTCAGAATTGGCCATTGATGCGCTGGAAGAACTCATCACCCTTTTTGCCACTTCATTGACCTGATGGGTCGCAGAAGACACCTCATGGATAGTGTTATGGATACGTTCGACGAAACAGTTGAAGTCGTCCGCTAACTCCCCAAACTCGTCCCGTGAGTGGACAATTAAACGTCGGGTCAGGTCGCCCTCTCCGAGGGCGATGTCTTGCATTGCTTTGCCCATTGCCCGAAGCGGCTGCATCAGCACGCGGATCAGCATTCCCAGCAGTAAAAGGGTGATGAACACGGTGATCAAGGTGGCGACAATAACCGAGGAGCGAAACTCACTCAGCGCCATGTAAGCTTTTTCCTTGTTGATGGACAGGCCGATGTACCATTTCACTGAAGGGAGGCCTGATACTGGCGCAAACGTTAAAATGCGGGTCGATCCGGCCTGTCCGGTTTCGCTAAATTGTGTGCTGATTTTTGGTGTATTTTGCGGATAGATATCGTTTAAGCTCTTCATTAGCAAATCCTTGTCCGGGTGGGCCAGGATCGTGCCATCGGCACTGACAAGAAAGGCATAACCGATGCCGCCCAGTTCCAGTGAGCTGACCATTTTCACAAGGTTTTCTAGGGTCAGATCACCGCCGACTACACCGCGGGATTGATCGCCCCGTTTAACTGGGGTGGCAATTGTTACCATCAATTGGTGGGTTGACGCGTCAAAATATGGTTCTGTCAAGGTAGTGCCGTCGGCGGCCATCGCATCTTTGTACCAAGAACGTGTACGCGGATCGTAGCCGGTTGGTAGCTCGTCCTTTGGGCGCATGGCGAAACTACCATCGGAACTACCTAGATAGGTAGAGGTGAAAGTTGATAAGACCCCTCTCTGTTCCAGAAGACTTAACACGCTTCCAGGAGCATCGTTGTTGGCGATTGTTTGAGCAATGTTATCAACCAGAAGAATACGTCCTGACAGCCAGGACTGGACGTTGCTTGCGGTAATTTTGCTGATCTCTTCAAGGTGACTTTCTAGGTTAGTGCGGATAGCTTTACGCTGTAAGTAGTCATTGTATAACGCAAACAATGAAAACGCTAAAATCAACACCAGCGAGGTAAAAAACAATACTTTGTGACTGAATTTTTTGGGCGCCTTCATGTATGATCATCCAAAATATAATTATTATTTTTATTTAGTTAAATGCTAATCAAGAAATTTTTTATGTTATTTGCGTTCGGTTTTTTTAATGCGACCGACTGCCCGGTAGGCTTTTCGCCTCGGAGTAAGCCCGGCTTCGGACAGACGTAAACCTTATTTTTAGGTTAGCGCCTAATCCACGAGCCACAACGATTCTTTACTTCCATGTGAATGACGTGTTTATTTATTTCACCGTTCAGCCAGTTATCGAGGTCTGCAGGGTGCTCGACGGTTCAAGATTGAACAGATGAATTAAAAATAGCAAAGTTCTGACCTTTGACAAGTTATCGATTATTTGAGTTCGAATTATTGGAGGATCAGAATATACATGATGACTTTAAATAAAATCAGCGAAGCCAGCCGAGGCTGACCTCGCGTTACACTTAGGCCGCTTTGAAGCAGTAAGCCGCCAGCTTGTTCCCGTCAAGGTCACGGGCGTAGGCAGCATAAGCATTTGGTGCCCAGCCGCGTGTGCCAGGGGCGCCGGCGCAGACGCCACCTGCAGCCAGGGCTGCGGCATGGAACGCGTCGATTGCGGCGCGGCTCGGAGCCTCGAAGCTTACAGTCACGCCGTTACCGACGGTGGCGGGTTCGCCGTTGGCCGGTTTCAGGACGAAGAAAGAAGGTGCGTTCTCCCCCCAGATTGAACCATTGTCGTCCAAATCGGCAATGCGCTTGTGACCCAGCTTACCCAGTACGCTATCGTAAAAAGCGCGTGCTTTGTGCAGGTCGTTAGTACCAACTGTGACGTGAGTGAATACGCTCATCTTGGGTTCTCTTGATTGTTTATGAAGTGGGTGTTGCTCTTGTTGCATCAGGATGGTTTGCACCCTGACAACTAATCGCTGGATCTTCTGACTCAGCGATCGAAGTGAATTACGGTACGAATACTCTTGCCTTCGTGCATCAGGTCAAAGGCCTTGTTGATATCCTCCAACCCCATGGTGTGAGTAATGAAGGTGTCCAGAGGAATTTCTCCTTTCTGCGCTTTCTCGACATAGCTGGGTAGCTCGCTGCGACCTTTCACTCCGCCAAAGGCCGAGCCGCGCCAGACCCTGCCAGTAACTAATTGGAATGGACGGGTACTGATTTCCTGCCCGGCGCCAGCGACACCAATAATCACCGACTCACCCCAACCCTTATGGCAACACTCCAGAGCTGCGCGCATCAGCTTGACGTTGCCGATGCATTCAAACGAGTAATCCACCCCCCCCTCGGTCAGTTCGACGATCACGTCCTGGATCGGCTGGTCGTAATCCTTCGGATTGATGAAATCGGTGGCGCCCAATTGCCTAGCAATCTCGAACTTGGCCGGGTTGATATCGATCGCGATGATTCGGCCAGCCTTGGCCATGGTGGCGCCAATGATCGCAGCCAGGCCGATGCCACCCAAGCCGAAGATGGCCACACTGGCGCCCTCCTCCACTTTGGCCGTGTTGAGTACCGCGCCTATGCCGGTCGTAACACCGCAACCGAGCAGGCAAACCTGCTCCAGCGGAGCCTCCTTTGCAATTTTCGCCAGCGAGATTTCCGGCAGCACCGTGTACTCGGAGAACGTCGAGGTGCCCATGTAGTGGAAGATCGGCTGCCCCTTATAGGAGAAGCGACTGGTACCGTCAGGCATCAGGCCTTTTCCCTGAGT
The DNA here is from genome assembly GCF_022496665.1 of Pseudomonas sp. TMW22090. Lineage (NCBI taxonomy): Bacteria > Pseudomonadati > Pseudomonadota > Gammaproteobacteria > Pseudomonadales > Pseudomonadaceae > Pseudomonas > Pseudomonas sp. TMW22090. The sequence continues at coordinate 1,684 of NZ_SCFH01000020.1, read as the reverse complement.
GGCACGGATTTTCTGACAGAGATTTGTCTTGCCGGACTTGCAGAATTTGCACTCGCCACATTCCGGGGTATAGAGCGGGATCACATGATCGCCCACCGCCACGGACGTTACCCCCTCGCCAATGGCCTCGACGATACCGCCGCCCTCGTGACCGAGGATGACCGGAAAGATACCTTCCGGATCGGCGCCGGATAGGGTGAAAGCATCGGTATGGCAGACGCCCGTGGCCGTGATGCGTACCAGCACCTCCCCAGCCTGCGGCGGTGCCACATCGACTTCGACAATTTGCAGGGGCTGGTTGGCAGCAAAGGCTACGGCAGCTCGCGATTTGATCATTATTGTTTTTCCTGAACGCAACGAATACGGTGGTCGGTGTTAATCGTAGTAGGGCTTGTCACTGGCGTAAGTCCAATGTCACCGCGCTGGTTGGGCGCGTACAGCAGAGCAGGATATTGCCGTTTGTGGGGGTATCCAGCGGCTCTTCGAAATACTCGACAGAGCCTTCACGCAAGCTGACCTGGCAGCTGTTGCAGAGACCGGTCCGGCAATTGAAAGTCGGCGTAAGCCCGGCCTGTTCGGCGAGTTCTAGCAGTGAGTGGCAGTTCTGATCCCATGAGACCTGGGTTCCAGATGGCAGAAACTGCACGCTTAATGTGCCTTCGCTCCTGCTGGCCACGTCTGATGGAACAAGCATAGTGGGCGCAGTAGCGGGCACCGGTCTAACTTCGTCCTCTTCAAGGATGGTCGCCGGACCGAAGAACTCGTAATGAATACGCTCGGCGGCGATCCCGAGGTTGCGCAGCAGACGCCAGTTCGCCTGCATAAAAGGCCGCGGACCGCACAGATAGACGTCATAGTCGTCCATCGGCAGCAGCTCTTGTAGGGTTTCTCGACTGACCAGCCCCTGGCTATGAAAGACCTGTTTGGCCTGATCCTCCGCGTCCGGATTGCGGTAGCAAAAGTGCGCCTTGATCCCAGGACGACAGCTGGCTAGAGTCAGCACCTCGTCACGGAAAGCATGCACGGCGCCGCTTTCGCAGGCATGGATGAAGTACACCGGACGCGTCGAGTTACGGCTCAGCTGATGCAGCATGCTCAGCATCGGGGTCAGGCCCACACCACCACTAAAGAGCACCACTGGCCTTGAGCTGTCTTCGTCCAGTGTGAAGGTACCGGCCGGTCCGGCGATCTCCAACTGGTCGCCGACCTGCACGTGATCGTGCAGGTAATTGGAGCCTTGTCCAGGCGGCAGCTCGGGCTTGTCGAACGGCGCGGGCTCGCGCTTCACCGAAATACGCAGGCGCGATGTATCGCGGGGGTCTGCACTAAAGCTGTAGTTGCGCAGCACAGTCACACCGTCATCCAAGGAAAGACGGACAATCAGGAACTGCCCCGGGCGAAAAGGCATGCTGGAAACACCATCGGCTGCCGTCAGAACGAAGGAAGTGATCACGGCGCTTTCGGGATTTTTCTCGATCACCCGATAGGCTTTGAAACCTTGCGGGGTGAGCTGTTTGTGCGCTTGGGTCCCCATCTTATGCCTCCGTCTTTTTTTCCGCGTGTTGTTGGGTCAGTGGAATCAAACGATCAGACTGTTCTTCGGCAATCAACTTGGCCAGGTGACGACGAAAGCGCAACGGGCCTGAGTCAGTGGCTAGATCAATGTTGGGCGTCTGCTTGTTGG
>NZ_SCFH01000002.1:0-688945 GCF_022496665.1 Pseudomonas sp. TMW22090 | reverse complement strand
GCTCGATCATGCCCTGAGCATGGGTTGTATTTTCCGCGTCCTGCCACAAAAAGAGCGTGACCCCAAGCGTGGCAGCATTGCGACCGCTGAGGATATTGCTCGCAGCCCCTGTATCTGTCGGTTGCTTGTTCGGTGCGATGGAAAACACCGGGATTGGCCAGTACGCCACCGACTCGCCTGCCGAATGTTTGAAAGCAACACGAGTGTTGATTGCCTTGGTGATTCGCCGGGAGCTCAATGCAGAATCATAATCCTTGGCGTCTCGTGAATAGATCGAAGTGAAGTTGTCGTTCTTTTTTTTAATTTCTCGCCATATCGACGATTGATGCCAGTCGTCCACCGCAATCCCCACCCCCCGAATTTCCAACGCATAAGTCCGCGCTTGCGTGGCTTGCTGCTCGGTGATTTGCGCCATGACTTTTGCTTTATAAGCAGCGAACTCCGCCCTTTCACTGGCCACGGCTTTGCCCCACCAGTGAACGCTGAAGATCACAAGTAAAGGGCCCAGAATGGCAGCGATTCCCCACCGTATGACCGGGTTCATGTCACGTAGTACCACGTTGTTTTCCTCTGCCTTGATGTGGACCATCCAGACGAAGCCGAGCCATAGGATTAGCAGTATTCCGGCGATCCATAGGTAAGGCTTTAGTCCCGGTAAAGTTCGGGTTCGGTGTTGAGAGTCGCTCACAAGGCCACTCCTTTTTTAGCGGTGCCGGCAAGCAGAGCGGGGGGCGTCAGCGATACCAAATCGGAGGGCGGAAATATTCCTTCCTGGTAGTACAGGTGACTGGACTCCACTAGTGCCTGAGCCTCAGCGCTAAGCCGAGACCAACCCGGCAGTTTGGTAACTTCGCTGTATTGCAATTCATCCATCTTCCAATCCGCAATCGCCACCAACACCTCACACATGGCCGGCTCATCAAGGCAGCGGGCCTGGCCAATGGCAATGTCCATCGCCGTCACCCACCTCTGGTTTTCCGGGCTGCGCAAGATCGCTGAGTGGTAGGAGTTGGCGTCCCATGTGCCTTGGTCATGCTCCATGCGCGCCCGGGCTTCTCGCGGAGTTTCCTCGCGCTCGTGACAAGAACTGGAGCTGGAGTTGGAGCGGGCCGGGCCTTTTCGTACCGCGCGAGTATGGTCCTCCTGGTCGGCAGTTAATCCGTTAAAGCGGTCTAACGCCTCCTGCTGCGTAGTGTTCGGGGCGTCATACTCGGCGGGCATTTTTATCCACAAAAATGTCGCGGCGTCTTTGCCCAGTGCAACGCTCTTTCCAACATCATCAGGTTTGTCCAGGCCTGCGGTCGCCGGGCTGCCTTTGATCGCTTCGCCACCGAACATCTGCGGCGCATGCGGCGGGTTCAGGGCCTCGGCATTGATCAGGCGTTCCTGCCCTTCGGCTATCGGCGCTTGCGAGACCATCCCGGTGACCAGGGACGCGCCCGGGTAGCGGTGCTCGCCCGGCGCGCGGATGAATTCAGGTTGTGGTGGCTTGCCCACCGGCACCGGATCCCCATCACGATGACGCCGGGTCCACAGCCGTTGATAAAAGCCCATCGATTGCAGCGCCATCATCGCCGGTCGCCCGTCAGGCGTCGCATCGGGCACTCCGTAGGTGCCAATGCCTTGCACATCGTCCAGGGCCACGGTGGTGTCGTCCGGGCAAAAATACAGGTACACCTTGCCGCGATTGTCGCGCTCGGGAAACACCGTCAGGTTGCCGATTTTGTCTTTGCGGGTGCCTTGAGTCGGCGACCATCGCGGGCCGGTGCGACCGCCATAGGTTTTGCTATCCCTGAGCGCGGCTAACGGTGGCTGGGCATGGGGCGTTTGCGTGACCGCCGTGACGATGCGGATCAACGTGGCGAGTGTGTCATGGTCTTTTGGAGTGACCTTGGGTAACACGCTGTAAGGCGAGTCGACCATGATGAGCGTGTCGGCGCAGCGCTGCCCCTTGTCCACCAACAGGGCCTGCGCCAACAACGCGATCAGGGTGCCTTGGCTATGGCCCATGATGGTGATGGTTTCATCAGGGGATACCCGGCGAATCTCATTGACCAGCATCGCCAGACGGTGGGCGGCCAACACAAAGTACTGCCGTAGCGGCGCATCGGCGAAGAGCAGGTAATTGTTCGGATTCGCGCGTTCGACGGTGGCGGTTTTCCAGTTGGCCTGGAAACCCTCGCCATACATCTGCTCCAGGTTATTGGTGGCATTGACAAAAAAACCACCGCCCTTGGCAAAGTGGCGATCCAGGCGATTGCCCCGGATATCCTGAAACTGGTTGCGCATCCTGAACGGATCACCGGCATCATCGCGCTTGACGTGTTCCGGTGCGGCTCGATAGCCCCAGTAGAAAGGGATCATCAGGCTGCGGGTTTTGGGATCGACCGTGTCGCGCTGATAAAGATAAGTGTCCGGGTCGTCGAGTATTTGTTCTTCTTTATCTTTCCAAGTTTCCCGAGGCGTTTGCTTGGCGTTGTGGTACTTGGCCCCATATCGCCCCGCCTTCAGATCCGGCCGATCCAGGCGCTCGTTAACCCCCTGGCATAACCCGATTTCAACCGATTCATAGGACGCCCCGGGGTCATTGACGCCGTGCAGGAAAATCACCACCCCCGGCAAGTCGGCGGGCACTTCCATGTTCAGCACGGTGTTACAGTTGGGGAGGAGGCGGAACTTGAGTTCCGCTACGCTGTAATAATCCTCGCTGCTCATTGGCCGGCCCCTTTCGAGCCGCTGGCACGCATCGCTTCTCTGGCGGTTACACACTTGAGCAGGCGCCGATTTCGCAGCGCACATATCGTTGTCAGGTCCATTAACGTTTACTCCGGCGAAAGCTCCTGGAGAGTTCCTAAAAGCATCTGCGAAACCGGTCGGGGCATAAGACCGCGAGTCGCAAATGAGCAATGCGGCTGGACGTTAGCGTGCACGGATCGGCGGGCACAATCGTAGCGACGTGGTGGCTCTGTATGGTTTTTTGCAGCTTGGAGGGCAGAAGCGGCGTGAATACGGGGCCGAGCCCGGAAATCGGGACTTTGCCCAACCCTGCAATTTCAGAATCGTCCTACAGCCGACTTCCCCCTATCCAAGGCACCCACCTGCCGAGAAGCCAGGTAAACCTTATTCAGCACGAGACACCAACGCCCCCGTAGGAGCTGTCGAGTGAAACGAGGCTGCGATCTTTTTCCTGCAGACAAAAAAATCCCGCGGGAGGGCGGGCAAATCCTAGTTTCCTGAATGAGCGAAGCCAGTGTGCCGTCTGGCGCCGTGCAGTGCGTTGAAGACAAATTCATCCGCACTGCACACTGCCCATCAACGTCAGAAGTCGTACTTGAAGCTGGTCATCACATTGCGTGGCGCACCATAGTTCGCCGAGAGCGCGGGGGAGCTGTAGTAGGCGCGATCAAACACGTTGTTGAGATTCACCGAAGCCGTCAGGTTACGGCTGATCTCATAACGCGCGAGCAGATTGGTGATCGCGTAGCTGCCCTGGCTAAAGGTGTGCAGGTCGTTGCCGGTTTTGCTCTGCCAGTTGACGCCGCCACCCAAGGTCAGCTTCTCCAGCGCGCCCGGCAGGCGGTAGCTGGTGAACGTCTTGACGCTGTTGCGCGGCATCATCGTGCTGATACGGCTGTCGTCCGCATCGGTAGTCACCGAGTAGGCGTACCCCGCCGATGCCTGCCAGCCTTCGGCCAGTTCACCGTTCAGCTCCAGTTCGATGCCCTTGGAGGTGGTGTCCTGCTCGGCGGAGTAGACGTTGTCGTGTTGCCAGATCGCCAGGTTGTCCTGTTCCAGTTTGAACAGCGCAACGCTGGAATTGAGCTTGCCGTCCAGGTGCGTGCCTTTAAGGCCGATCTCGTAGCCCTTGCCTTCCATCGGGTCCAGCGGCTTGTTGTCCTCGTTGGTCACCCATGAGGCTTGCGGGCTGAAGATGCTGGTGTAGCTGGCGTACACCGACCAGGTATCGTTGAGGTCGTAAACCACCCCGGCGTAAGGGATGAACACGCCATTTTCTTCCCGATTGACTTCGGTTTCCGGCGCGCCATACGGGCGGTCCGAAGTGTCGCGTTTCCAGTTGATGAGACGGCTGCCGAGGATCAGGCTCAGGTCATCGGTCACACTGAACCGCGAAGTCAGGTAGGCCGCGTACTGCGACTCGTCGATGGACGATTTGCCGCTTTCGACGAAGTCGGGTTTGGCGGAGTTGCCGTCCCAGGTGTACAGGTTGTCGATCGCGCCTGCGGCAGAGGAGGCGTAGTCGTATTGCCAGCCGCCCCAGCCCGGGACGTTTTCCTTGTACTTGGACAGGGTCATGCCGCCGATCAATTCATGCTCGCGCCCGAACAATCCAAACGGGCCGGTCACGTACAGGTCGAGGTTGTCCTGCCGTGGCGTACCGGAGAAGCGCACCGGCAATTGCGAGGTGCCGCTGCCGTCCTTGTTCAAATCACCCATGACATAGTTGAAGGCTTCGTCGAATTTGTTTTCGGCGTAGGTGTACTCGATCTTGCCGCTCCAGCCGTTGGCGAATTGCTGTTCGATGGAGGTGAAGAACGTGGTCTGCTCGTGATCGTTATAGGACCAGTCCGGCGCGCCGTTGATCGAGCGCTTGAGGTCGGTGCGTTCGCCGGTGCTGAAGCGCGATGGCAAGCCCGTGCGCAATGGCGAGTCGACGTCGGTGCGCTGGTAGCTGAAGCCCATGGTCAGCAGGGTGTCTTCACTCAGGTCGAATTCGCTGATGCCGTAGAGCAGTTGCGATTGCAGGTTGAAGCGGTCGATCCAGGCATCCTGGGTCTTGTAGTCGGCCACCAGGCGACCGCGCACGTTGCCGCTTTCAGTCAGCGGGCCGGCCACGTCGAAGCCGCTGCCGTAGCGATCCCAGGTACCCGCCTCACCGGTGATGCTGGCCTGAGCCTGGGCCGTGGGGCGTTTGCGGATCAGGTTGATCGTCGCCGAGGGGTTGCCCATGCCGCTGATCAAACCGGTGGCGCCGCGGATGATCTCGACGCGGTCGTACATCGCCATGCTCTGGGTGTAATTGTCCAGGCGGGTGTTGGTGGGCACGCCGTCGATCTCGTAGTTCTGGATGACGAAGCCGCGCGAGTAGTAGGTGTCTGTCTCTGCACCGACGCCGTCTCGAATCACGGTGATGCCGGGTGTGGCGTCCATCGCATCGGTCAGGGTGGTCAGGTTCTGATCGTCCAGGCGCTGGCGCGTCATCACCGTGAGCGACTGCGGCGTTTCCCGCGGGGTCAGGTTGAGCCGGGTCGAGCTGCTGGACGAGTAGGTGGTGTACAGCCCGCTGCCTTCAGTAGTGGAGCCCGGCGCCTTGCCGGAAATCGACACCGCGCCCAGTTGCAACGCCTCTTCCGAACGGGCCACCAGGGTGTAGTTGCCGCTGGCGTTGCGGCTGGCTTCCAGGCCGCTGCCGGCGAGCAACATGGCCAGGCCTTGGTCCACATCGTAGCGACCTTGCAGCCCCTGAGTGGTCTGGCCCTCCGTCAATGGCGCGGGGTAGGACAGCAGGATGTGGGCGCTCTGGCCGAAGCGAGTGAGCGCCGGGGCCAACGGGCCTGCCGGAATATCAAATGCCTGCTGCGCCTGTTCGGCAGCTTCGGCCCAGCTCGGCGCGATCAGTAACGGCGCGGCTGCTGCCATGCAGGCAACGCCCTGAACCACGGCGCAGGCCAGTTTGTGCTTGAGAGAAAAGTGCCAGACCCGGCCGTTGCATGCAGTGAAATCCACGAGTGATACCCCAATGAAAATAAGTGTCTGGGGTTTAAGTCTCGCGAGATTCGAAAACGGACCACCCAAGCGCAAAAAAAATGTCTCAGGCCTGCCGGGGCTGCAACGTGACCCAGTAGCGGGTGAATTGCCGGACGTCGAGCTGCAGGGTATCGGCGACGGCGAAAATGATGCGCTCGGTGTTCGCCAGGGGAAAGGTTCCCGATACCGGCACGTTGGCCAGCCTCGGATCACACGTCAGGTGCCCGCGTCGATAGCGGCCCAGCTCAGCCAGAAACTCCTGCAACGGCTGCGCTTGAGCCACCAGCATGCCCTGGCTCCAGGCGGGGGCCGTCAGCGCAGCGACGCGTCGGGTAATGGCCCCTTCTGCGTTGAAGCTCAACTGCTCGCCAGCCTCCAACGTCATTGCCAATTGGCGCTGGGCCATCGGGTTGATCACCAGCGAGCCTTGATAAACGCTGACCTGCGTCACCCCCGCGCGCTGCCTCACGCTGAAGCGAGCCAACGCCACATCAATACGTCCTTCAGCGGTTGTCACCGACAACGGGCGACCGTCGGCAATCTTGTCCCGGGTGATCAATATCTCGCCGCGTAACAGCTTGATGCGCCGCGCCTCGCGCTCGAAGGCCACATTGATCGCACTGTCGGTATTGAGCTCAACCTCGGTGTTGTCTGCGAGTACGTGACGTTGCTGTTCGCCGACCTGGCTGTGGTAATCCGCCGTCAGGTCTTGCAGCACTGCGGTGTCCTTCATGCTCCAGGCGCCAGCACCGGCTGCCAACACCAGGCCAAGCTGCTTGAGCGCTGTGCGTCGAGACAGGGTGGGTCGCAAGGCGGCATGAGCCAAGGGGCGCTGGTTTGGCGAGCGCATCTCGCTCATGCGCTGCGCGAGCGCTTCGGCTCGCTGCCAGGCGCGCTCGTGCAGGGGATGGGCCTGGCGCCAGCTCATGCAGGCCACCAGGGTTTCCGCGCTGACGCCAGGCTCCTGCAGTTCCAGCTGCCAGTGCATGGCCTGTTCGGCGATATCGCCAGTGATGGCCGGGCTCACGTCGGGTCCAGGCTGCTATCGAGCATGATGCACAGCGCCCCGGCCTTGACGATGTAACGCTTGACCGTGGTGATCGACACCGCGAGCCGCTGGGCGATATCGGCGTGACTCAACCCATCCACCTGCGACCACAAAAAAGCCTCGCGCACCGGTCGCTCCAGGGATTCAAGTGCAGCATCCAGGGCAATCAAGGTCTCCAGCAAAATCGCCTGGGTCTCCAGGCTCGGCGCAGTCAGCTCGGGCATCGCGGCCAGCGCTTCCAGGTAAGCGCGTTCGAGCTTTTGCCGACGGTAGTGATTGGACAAAACACTCTGCGCCACCTTCGCCAGAAACGTGCGCGGCGCATGCAACTCTGGCACCTGCTCCTTGGCCAGCAGGCGCATAAAGGTGTCCTGCGCCAGGTCTGCGGCGCTTTGTGAGCAATCAAGCCGGCGCCGCAGCCAGTTCTGCAGCCAGCTGTGCTGTTGTTGGTACAGCGTGGCCAGGTCGCAGAAGGTGGTTTGAGGGGGGGATGACATGAGGTGGAGGCGCCGGATGAGTAAATATCACAAATGATAATACTTATCATATAGATCGACCGGGTGTGGTGGCAAGTGACGGTGAGAGGCGAGGCTGGCGTCCGTTTTTTTAAAACGTATAATTGGCATAATGTCACGTATCCGATACATTTAACTGTAAATGTCTCGGATACTGAACATGGACCATGCGCTTATTATTGACCGCCTAAGCAAACAAATACGTGAGAAACGTACTAGTCGGGGCCTGACTCAGGCGGATCTCGCAGATCTTGCTGGATTGACGCGGCAGAAAGTCATCGCTGTCGAAAAGGGGACGTTGTCTGTGAGCATGATTGCGTATGCGCGGGTGCTCGGGGCGCTGGATTGCGAGTTTTCGGTGATTCCGGCGCGGATGCCGACGCTGGATGAACTGGGGGATCTGTTTTGAAAAGCATGGCATCACTCAATGTCAGTACGCCGGAAGGTAACAGCGGGCGTATTTTCACCAGCGCCGGAGACTTCATCTTCCGCTATGACGAGCGTGCGCAACCTGGCACGTCGATCAGCCTGTCGATGCCCGTACGCGCCGAGGAGTTTCGTCGACGAGACCTGCATCCTGTTTTCCAGATGAACTTGCCTGAAGGGTTCGTCCTTGAATATTTGCGCAATAGACTGGCCAAAACGGTAAACCTCGACCCAATGTTGCTTCTCGCACTGTCGGGTAGCAGTTCGCCGATAGGCCGAGTCAGAATGCAGTCGCAAGCAGTGGATGCATTGCTCGGCGAGCAGAAATTTAACGGGGAAAAGCTGGAAGAGATCCTGACATGGGACGGTACTGCGGATATTTTTGCTGACCTGCTGGATCGGTATGTCCTGCGCGCGGGTATTTCGGGGGTTCAGCCCAAAGTGCTGGTCCCTGAAAAACAGGAGACTGGATTGCCGCGTGTGACTTCGAAAACTTCAGACTTGATCATCAAGAGTGGTAGAGATGAGTTTCCAGGTCTGGCGATCAACGAATTTCTTTGCATGTCGATCGCCGAAGAAGCAGGTATCACGGTTCCTCCGTTTTATCTCTCCGATAATGCCAAGCTATTCGTCATGCGCCGATTTGATCGGGACTCGCAGCTCAATCCGCTCGGGTTCGAGGATATGGCTTCGCTGATGGGACTGTCGGCTAATCAGAAATACAGTAAGAGCTATGCAGCAGTCGCTAAGGCAATCCGCTTGTTTTGCCCGACCGCGAACGTGGGACCTTCCCTTGAGCAACTGTTCGACATCGTCGCTCTAAGCTGTATCGTCGGCAATGGTGATGCGCATTTGAAGAATTTTGGCCTGCTCTATTCTGAGCCTACTCAGCGGGACGCTCGGCTGGCGCCTGCGTACGACATCGTCAATACGACTGCCTATATCCCAGAAGACGTGTTGGCGTTGGATTTGGCGGGCAACAAATCGATGTTTGCTTCACGCCAGGGGCTGTTGGAGTTTGCGCCAGTTTGCGAAGTCGAACGTCCCAGAGAGCGGATCGAGCGGCTACTCGCTGCGGTGGAAGGCGTGCTTGGACGATATCCGCAGCATCGGGAGCGTGCGCCGCGAGTGGTGCAGGCGATTGAGAGAGCAGCGGTGCCTTTTGCGCGGACTTTTGGGTAGAAAGCAGGAGGTGCAATGCTTACTCAGCATTTTTTCTTATAGCCTGTGCTTCAAAGTGAGCATAAGACTCAAACCCCAGATGTGAACGAGCCCCATGAAAGATAAGACACCCTTTCCCCCTCCTGATAAGTGATAGGCAAACGGTTGTGTTTATGACTGACAGCAACGATAAAAGTGGGGAGCTTTTGGGGCAGGAGCGGCGGCGCCGCTGGAGCCTGGCTAAGGGTGCCTATTGGTCAGGTAGATAGCGGGGGTGCGGGACGCAGGGGCGTAACAACCATAATCGCAATGGAGGTTAGCGGTGAGAGTTGAAGTTCTGCAAAACGGTGGTGAGACGGAGGCTTTCGCGTCATAGATTATCCTTTCGCAAACCAGTTACTGAATGGAAACTCTGCACGCAGGTATTCGTTTTCGCGCCACATTTGCCGTAAAAAGCTGACGATACCAAGCCCGTACGAGCGCCATTGATTTCACACGAAATCATTTTTGCAGCAATGCATCTTTAACAGAAAAAAGAAGGCCCAAACGTAATCCCAACTAAGCCAGATCCAGGGCGATCAGGCGCGATTGGGATTAATGCTTGCGTGGTTTAACTACTAAATCAATGTCTGCCCTTCCTGAGCGCGCCAGGGACTGATGCATGCTTGCAAAGATCTGTTACGAAGCAAACCGTCTGTTAGCCCGCACGCCGAGAAGCGCTCCAGGCGTCGTCTTGTGGATTGCATGATTCAGTCCAAGGCTGTCAGTGGTTGCAGGGGAGGAACGCTCGCGATACCCTTTCGCCGTCGCTGCAAACTCAGCGACCGGGTGTGGAAACCCGAGTAATTCAAGGCGCAACAGCGCTCCCATCATGTCTGCAGGTGTTTTTTACCTGCGGCGTGAGTTATGGCGGCTGTGCGTGGGACGTCTTCGGGCGTGCCGGTTTCCTTGATTACCGGTTTTCCACCCTGCGCACAGCTGTCACCCATTCGTGTGGAAACGAACGTGGCAGCTCCTCATATCAAGGAGTTGGATAATGCGCAGAATTAAACCGTACGAAGTTTGGCTTCCCCCTCTTCGCAGTTCCCAGTGGCGTAACGCCCCACCACCCACCCTCGGCCACTGCATCTCCCTCTCCGGAGGTGGCAAATGACCGACAATCCCGAACTCAAAACCATCGGCTTCACCCCCGCGATCTACCTCGGTAATCAAGCGATGTTCCACGTCATTGGTGGTGTGCCCATTACCGATGCGTTATCGATGGCTTCGGATTTTCTTTGCCTTGCCAAGTCGCTGACTGAGGATGCGGCTTATGCGAAGGACAATGGGCGGCATGCTTGGGCTGCGCATTACCTGGTGGCTATGGGTAAGGCGCTGGTTGATGATTCGGTGAAGGTTTTGATGCGGGAGCGGGGGAATTCTGGGGGTTAGTCAAAGGTGGGCTTGCGATGGTGCCGGGTCATTTGGATTTGTTGTGGATGATCTGGCGCTTTCGCGGGCAAGCCCGCTCCCACAGGAGGTGATGTTCGGGGGGTGGGCTTTTGTTCTCTGATTAGCAATTGATGTGGAGTGAGGCAGGGTGTCTTGGTGGTCGTGGGGATTGGCGTGGCTGCTCGAATCTTCAGGCTCGGGATACCAACGGGACACCAAAGCGCCTGGAATTCAAAAAGCATCTGTGGAAGCCAATGGCCTGAAACCCATAATTGCACTGAATCCCAGACACAAAAAAAGACGTCCATGGACGTCTTTTTTCGTTGATTTGGTGGAGCCGGGGGGATTTGAACCCCCGTCCGCCAGTACTCCGCTGTCGGTACTACATGCGTAGCCGTTTCTATTAAGTTAACCCTCAGCGACCCGAAGGGCAGGGTGCTTTGGGCGAGTTGTGTAAGTTTTAGCCGCTTCGTCCACAACGTACTGCACGGCGATTCTGTTCTATATGACAATCACTTCGGGTTTACAGACATCCCCTAGTGATTGCTGGGCCCGAAGGCACCAGAAGCTCAGGGCTAAGACTGCTTACGCAGCGAGAGCGAATTCCTGGCCGTAGTTTTCGTCATTGGCAACTATAAGTAGTTGCAACAGTGGATTTACGAGTTCTGTTACCAACTCGGCATGCACCTAAAGTTTCGCGACCGGCGTCGAATCCTAAACGGCCCCGAACTCATTGCTCGTGAATCTGGTGAGCAACAAGCCTGTATAGTGTACGGCAAACCAACCCGGAAGGCCAACCCGAAGGTTCACCTTCCGGGCAAGGGGTCATTTATTGGTGCCGCTGCTGGCGTTCTGGATGTCCTGGATAGTCTGGGTGGTCTCAGCGATGCACTTCTCGGTGCCTTCCTTGGTGTTCATGGCCTGGTGCGCCTTGGCTTGCTGGACGCTGGCCTCGACACGGGTCTGGATTTCCGGCGCCTGGATCTGCGACTTGGCATTGGCGATGGTCTGCAGGTTCACTGCGCACAGGTCTTCAGTGGCGGCGAAAGAGGTGGAGGCCATCATGGAAGCAGTAACGAACAGACCTAACAGTACAGAACGTTTCATGTGTATCTCCTTGAACTGAGGCGCCGGGCTTGGCCGGCGTCAGGACGGGCTGCCGAGTTTGGGTAAAACCCGGCAGGGCCGGGTTACTTGGTTGACTACAGCCAGGCGCAAGGGTTCTATTTTTTCTTCAGGTCGCTCGCGCTCGGGTGACGCGGTCCACGAGGTAGACCAGCCCGTGGTAGTCGATTCCACCGTGCTGGCTGAGGCCGATTTCACAGGTGCGGCTGGTGGATATGCCTTCGCTGCAGTGCTGCACGGCGTCCTTGAGCGAGCGCAGCGAGTGCGCATTCAGTTCCGGGGTGGTGAAGCCTTTGTCGCCGGCAAAACCGCAGCAGTGAATGCCTTCCGGAATGACCACGTTGGTGCTGCATTTGCGCGCCAGGTCGATCAGCGCCTGGCTCTCGCCCAGGTGCTGGGTGCTGCAGGTGACGTGGACGGCGATGGGCGCTTGCTGCGGGGTGAAGTCGAGGCGATCCATCAGGTGGGTGCGGATGAATCGAACCGGGTCGTACAGGTCCAGGCGCACTTCGCCCAGGTCCTGGACCAGGCGCAAGGTGCAGGGGCTGGTGTCGCAGTAGATCGGGTCGAGCCCGCCGCGGCTGGCGTGCAACAGTGCGCCGATGAGTTCCTGGCGCTTGTGTTCGGCCTGCTCGGCATAACCCTTGGAGGCGAAAGGTTGCCCGCAGCAGAGGCTGTCCAGGTTGTCCGGAAAGACCACCTGGTAGCCGGCCTTTTCCAGCAGGCCGCGGGTTTTGTCGTACAGCGACATTTGCTCGTTATCACCGGCTGCCGGGCCCATGACGCGCGACACGCAGGCGGCCAGATAGACCACCCGGGGGCGGTCGTCCGAGAGGGGCGGGCTGAAGCGAATGGCTTTTTCCGGCTGTGGCATGGCGTTGGTCCACTGCGGGACCTGGCCTTTGGATAATTTGCTGAGTGCCGCGGACACTTTCGCCAGTCGCGGCGCACCCAGGAGCATCCGGGCGCCGTTGGCCACGTGCAGGGTGAAGCGCGCGCCTTGCAGGGCGGTGGCGAAATTGCCTTCCAGCCAGTCGGCGGTTTTCTTACTGGTTGCCTTGCGGCTGCGCAGCTTTTTCACCAGTTCGCCGGTATTGATGCCTACCGGGCAGCGCTGTGCGCACAGCCCGGTGGCGGCGCAGGTGTCGATGCCTTGGTATTCGTAAGCGGCTTCCAGTTCGGTGGTGTCGACGCCGGCGCGTTTTTTCGCCTGGATATCGCGCCAGATCACGATGCGCTGGCGCGGGCTCAGGGTCAGTCCCTTGGACGGGCAGACGGGTTCGCAAAAGCCGCACTCGATGCACTTGTCCACAATCTCGTCGGCGGCGGGCAAGGGCTTGAGGTGCTTGAGATGGATCTGCGGGTCTTCGCTGAGTACCACGTCTGGGTTGAGGATGCCGGCGGGATCGAGCAGGCGCTTGAGCTGCCACATCAACTGGTAGGCATCGCTGCCCCATTCCAGTTCAACGAAGGGCGCCATGTTGCGGCCGGTGCCGTGTTCGGCCTTGAGCGAACCGCCAAATTCCACGGCGACCAGTTGCGCCACGTCGTCCATGAACGCCTGGTAGCGCGCGACTTCTTCCGGGTTGTTGAAGCCTTGGGTGAAGACGAAGTGCAGGTTGCCTTCCAGGGCGTGGCCGAACAGGATCGCTTCGTCGTAATGATGTTTGTCGAACAGCTCGATCAGGCGGTTTACGCCGATGGCCAGCTGTTCCACCGGGAAGGTCACGTCTTCGATGATGACCGTGGTGCCGGTTTTACGAACGGCGCCGACGGCGGGGAAGGTGTCCTTGCGGATCGCCCAGAGTCGGGCGTTCTCGACCGGGTCTTCAGTGAAGTCGACTTGTTTTTCCACGGGGAAGGAAGTCAACGACGCCATGATCCGCGCCAGTTGTTCCTGCAGCAAACTCGATGACGCGGCGCGGGATTCGATCAGCAGGGCGCAGGCGTTGTTCGACAGCTGCTGCACGAAAGCCGGCATGCCGGGTTTGTCCTGGACCGAGCGCAGGCTGCGGCGGTCGAGCAGTTCCACGGCGGACACCGGCTGGCTTTTCAGCACGCTGACCGCGTTGCAGCAGGTTTCAACGTCCGGGAAGACAATCAGCGCCGAGGCCTTGTTGGGGTGGTCGATCACGGTGTCGTAGGTCACGGCGCTGATAAAGCCCAGCGTGCCTTCGGAGCCCACCAGCAGGTGGCTCAAGATATCCACAGGCTCGTCGAAATCCACCAGGGCGTTGAGTGACAGGCCGGTGGTGTTTTTCAGGCGGTATTTGTGGCGAATTTTTGCCGCGAGTTCAGTATTGGCGCGGGTTTCACGGCCCAATGTGGCCAGGCGCTCCAGCAGGGCGGCGTGGCTCTGGCGGAATGCCGCGACACTGGCCGCGTCTTCGGTGTCGAGGCGGCTGCCGTCAGCCAGCACCAGGCGGATGCCGGCCAGGGTGTGGTAGGTGTTTTGCGCAGTGCCGCAGCACATGCCGCTGGCGTTGTTGGCGACGATGCCGCCGATTTTGCAGGCGTTGATCGACGCGGGGTCCGGGCCGATCTTGCGTCCGAACGGCGCCAGCCAGGCGTTGGCCTGTGCGCCGATCACGCCCGGTTGCAGGCGGATTTGTGTGCCCTGGCCGCGAATCTCGCGGCCGTTCCAGTTATCCCCAAGCACGATCAGCACCGAGTCGCTGATGGCCTGGCCGGAGAGGCTGGTGCCCGCCGCACGGAAGGTCACCGAAACCTGGTCCCGTTGCGCCAGCTTCAGCAGTGCCACCACTTCGTCTTCGGACTCGACCCGAATCACCAGCTGGGGAATCAGCCGGTAGAAGCTGGCGTCGGTACCGAAGGCCAGCGTCGACAGCGGGTCGTCGAAGCGCCGCTCCTGGGGGATCAGTTGCTGCGCGTCTCGCAGGAAAGCCGCCGGTAAAGTCATTGGTCCTCCAGAATCAAAACCACCAGGTCCTTCGGACCGTGGGCGCCGTAGGCCAGCACTTGTTCGATGTCAGCGGTCTTGGAAGGGCCGGACACCAGCAAGGCGTTGGTCGGCATGCCTTGGGCCCACTCGAATTCCTGTTGCACCTGATAGAAATTGTCGCGGATTTCGCTCGCCTTGAGCAGGGCGAAATGCACCGGCGGCACCAGGCTCATCAAGCGCGGCTCTTCCCGCGTTGGCCAGAGGATCAGGCTGCCGGTGGCGGCGATGGCACCCAGGGTGGTGGTCAGGCTGGCCGGCGTGTCGTGGAACAGCTCGGCTTTCCATTCCTCGATCGGGCGATTGTAGGATTTGAGTGTTGGCAGCTGCGGATTGTTCGCCCAATGCTGAGTGACGCGTTGGCCGTGTGCAGTGGTCGGGGCGATCAGCAAGCTGGGTAGCTGGCGATCCTTGACCAGTTGCGCGAGCAGTGCCGGCCACTGTTCATCGCACGTCAGGTGGATCTCGGTGTGCACCGCTTCCATCAGCTTGCGCAGTTGCGGGATGCGTTGTTCGGGCGCGTAGGTGTAGGGCGCTGTCAGCAGTTCGACGTCGAAGTCGTCAGGCACCGGTGTGGTTCCCGTCAGACTGTTGCGTAACTTGCCGAGGATATTCTGCTTGGCACTCATCAACGATCTCCCTGTCTGGCCAGATGTTCGCGGGCCAGGTCGTGCAATGAACGGGCAGCCGGCTTTGGCGCGCTGTGGTTTTGTGTCCACGGGCCCAGGCGGGTCGGTGTGAGGGCGCGCAGGCGGGTGGCGAAGAAGCCGAACAGGCGATAGAGCGTCGGTGAACTGTTGAGCCTGGCCCAGGCATTCCAGATGAAGCGTTCCTTGCGCGAATACTTGCTGCCTTGGCCGCGCATGACCGGGTTCGGGCTGTCGGGGGCCTTGACGTTCTCTTCCCGCAGGCGCCGCAGCAACGCGGGGATAGGAATTTTGACCGGGCAGACTTCACCGCATGCACCGCACAGCGACGATGCGCTGGGGTGGTCCGGAACCTTCGCCAGGCCCACCATGTGCGGGGTGATGATTTTGCCGATCGGCCCTGGGTACACTTCACCATAGGCGTGGCCGCCGACTCGGGTGTAGACCGGGCAATGATTCATGCAGGCGCCGCAGCGGATGCAGTTGAGGGTCTGGCGCAGTTCGCTGTCGGCGAAAGCCTGGCTGCGACCGTTGTCCAGCAGCACCAGGTGCACTTCCTGCGGGCCGTCGAGTTCATGTTCCTGGCGCGGGCCGGAGATCATGTTGACGTAGGTGGTGATCGGCTGGCCGAGGGCGGAACGGGTCAGCAGCGACAGCAGCGGCACCACGTCGCGCAGGTTCTCGACCACTTTTTCGATACCGGTGACGGCAATGTGCACCGGCGGCACCGTGGTGGTCATGCGCCCGTTGCCTTCGTTTTCCACCAGCAGCAGGGTGCCGGTTTCGGCCACGGCGAAGTTGACACCGGAGACGCCGATGTCTGCTTCGAAGAATTTCTGCCGCAGGACTTTGCGACCGATCTGAATGAGTTGGTCAACGTCCTTGGTGTACTCCACGCCAAGTTTGTCGTGGAACAAGGACGCGACCTGACCGGCATTCTTGTGGATTGCCGGCATAATGATGTGTGAAGGCTTCTCGTGGTCGAGCTGGACGATGTACTCGCCCATGTCCGATTCCAGGCATTCAATGCCCCGATCAGCAAGGAAATGATTCATCTCCATTTCTTCGCTGACCATCGATTTGCCCTTGATCACTTGCCGCCCCTCGTGAGCGCGGATGATCGAGAGGACGATGCCATTGGCCTCGTCCACCGTTTCCGCCCAGTGCACTGTCACACCGTTGCGGGTCAGGTTCTGTTCAAGCTGCTCGAGCAGGTCGGGCAGCTTGGATAAAGCACGGGCGCGGACGGCATTGCCGAGCGCTCGCAGATGTTCCCTTTCGTGGGCATCGCTGAAAGACGCTGCCCTTTTTGTCATCAGTGAATCCATCGCCGTGCGAAAGTTGTTTCGCAACTGCGGGTCACCCAGTGCCTTGTGGGCTCGGGTGCGAAAATCTTCTTCTACGGCAACCGTAGGAATAAGCGCGGAAGCGTTCATTGAACACCTCCGGTTCGCTGCCAGAGGAAACTGGCCAGGTGTTGGCCGCGCAACGCTTCCTTCTGTTTCTCCAGCGAGCCGTTGATGTTCATCAGGCAACCGCAATCGGCACTCAGTACCTGGTGCGCGCCCGACTCCTTCAGCGACCGGGTCTTGTCAGCCACCATCGCGCCGGAAATGTCTGGCATACGGACGCTGAAAGTCCCACCGAAGCCACAGCATTCGCTCTCGTGGCTGTGCTCGACTCGCTCCACGTTGCTCAGTTGCGACAACAACTCGCGACCGTGCAGGTGGGTGTTCATCTCACGACGCGCCGAACACGAGGTGTGCAGCGCCACTTTTACCGGCTCGCCGCTGTCCTTGAGCTGCACCTTGCAGACAAACAGCAGGAACTCAGCCAGTTCATACGTCCGGGCCGCCAATGCCTGAACCTGTTTCAGCGTTTGCGGCTCGTCCTTGAACAAGTCGGCATAGTGTTCGCGCAACATCCCGGCACAGGATCCCGACGGCACCACCACCGGGTAATCTGCGGCGAACAGCGCCAGTTGCGAGCGCGCGACGGTCCTTGCCTGCTCGGTGTAACCCGAGGTGTAGGCCGGTTGTCCGCAGCAGCTCTGCCCCTGCGGGAACTCGACCCGAATGCCTTCGCGTTCCAGCAAGTGGATCGCATCCATCCCGGCTTCGGGATAGAACAGATCCACCACGCAAGTCCCGAACAGGTAGACCCGTGACGGTTTCTCGCTGGGGTATTGCCGAGGCTCAGGCAGTGGCGGGGCCACGCGGGTGGCGTTCGGCACGGCGTTGTAAAAAAGCTCGCTCATCAGGCGTGTCTCCGGGTGGGCCCGGTTATCCGTCCGCTGAGGCTGCTGAATATAGAGAGGGAAGCTTTCAGCAGCCTTACAGACCGGGTTGTGAATAGCTGACGCCGGAGTCGTGGTCCGGCGTCGGTTTTTTCGATGCTGCTTACAGGTCTTAGTGCACCAGCATGCCGGTGAGCCAGTAGGCCTGGATGTAGGTGATCAGGCCGACGATCGTTGCAAAGAACAGGCTGTGCTTGAGGGTGAAGCGGAACAGATCCGACTCCTTGCCCACCAGGCCGGTCGCGGCGCAGGCCACGGCGATCGATTGCGGCGAGATCATCTTGCCGGTCACGCCGCCGCTGGTGTTTGCCGCTACCAGCAGCACATCACTGACGCCGATCTGGTGCGCGGTGGTCGCTTGCAACGAACTGAACAGCGCGTTGGACGATGTGTCGGAACCGGTCAGGAACACGCCCAGCCAGCCGAGGAACGGCGAGAAGAACGGGAAGGCCGCGCCGGTGCCTGCCAATACCAGCGCCATGGTCGAAGACATGCCCGAGTAGTTGGTGACGAAGGCAAAGGCCAGCACCATACCGATGGACAGAATCGGCCAACGCAGTTCGTAGAAGGTCTCTTTCAAAGTGGTAAGACCAGTTTTGAAGTTGATCTTCAGTACCAGCATCGAGATCAGCGCGGAGAAGAAAATCGCCGTGCCGGTGGCGGAAATCGGGTCGAGCTTGAACACCGCTGGAATGGCGGTTGGCGCAGTCACGATGGGTGCGACTTTAATCACCATCTGATCCAGGTGCGGAATCGCGAAGTTGAATACCCAGCTGTACATCGAGCCGCCGGCGGCAAACATTGCCTTGAACGGTTTGAGGGTCCAGATGGTGACCAGCACGGTGAGAATCAGGAACGGCGACCAGGCTTTGATGATTTCGAACAGGCTGTAAGGGGATGCCACGCTGGTGCGCGGTTGGCCGAAACCGCCAGCGCTGGCGGTCACCACCGAGGCCGAGACGGCACCGGCGATGTGTTGGCCGGCGGCGCGTTTTGGCTGCCAGACTTTCAGGAACAGCGTCAGGGAAATCAGGCTGGCCAGGGCCGAGGTGATGTCCGGCAGCTCAGGACCGATGAAGTTCGACGTGAAGTATTGAGTGATGGCAAAGCTCAAACCGGCGACCAGCGCAGCAGGCCAGGTTTCACGAACGCCGCGCAGGCCGTCCATCATGAACACCAGCCAGAACGGCACGAACAGCGACAGCAGCGGCAGTTGGCGACCGGTCATGGCGCCGATCTTGAACGCGTCGATGCCGGTCACTTGCCCGGCCACGATGATCGGAATCCCCAAGGCGCCGAAGGCCACTGGCGCGGTGTTGGCGATCAGGCACAGGCCCGCGGCGTACAGTGGGTTGAAGCCGAGTCCTACCAGCAATGCGGCGGTAATCGCTACCGGCGCACCGAAACCGGCAGCACCTTCCAGGAACGCACCGAAGCAGAAACCGATCAGCAGAACCTGCAAGCGCTGGTCGTCGGTGATCGACAACACCGAGCTGCGGATGACCTCGAACTGACCACTCTTGACCGTCAGTTTGTAGAGGAACACAGCGGCGACAATGATCCACGCAATCGGCCACAGACCGTAGGCGAAGCCATAGCCTGCGGCGGCGAACGCCATGTCGACGGGCATCTGGAAAGCGAAGATGGCGACGGCGATGGACAACGCCAGCGTGATACTGCCGGCCACGTGCCCTTTGAGGCGGAACACCGCCAGCGCCAGGAAGAAAAACACGATGGGGATAACGGCGGCGAGCGCGGAGAAGCCAAGGCTGCCGAGCGGGGTATAGAGCTGTTGCCAGGTTTGCATATGGGGTGGCCCCTAATTGTTGTTGGTCAGGCACTGGTCAGCGTTCTTGGATAATTGGTAATACCAATTTACAATCGCTGTTGGCTAGGGTAAAAGCCTTCTGGGGGGTGTGTCAATTTGCCTCCCGCAAACTTTCGTCTTAGGTGCGCCGGGCGGATCGATTTTTTGTTCGACTTAACAGTGTCTGGCAGGTGCCTGCGCAGCGCCGATAGGCCAGAATAGAGAGCCCGGCGAGTGGTCGGGATCGTGGAGAAATGAGTCATGGGGTTTGATCAGATTCGGCAGCGCCGTTTGTCTGACGATATTGTCGAGCAGCTCGAGGGGATGATTCTCGAGGGCACGCTCAAGGCCGGTGAGCGCTTGCCTGCCGAGCGTGCGCTGGCCGAGCAGTTCGGCGTTTCGCGGCCGTCGTTACGCGAAGCGATCCAGAAACTGGCGGCCAAGGGCTTGCTGGTCAGTCGTCAGGGCGGTGGCAACTATGTGGTCGAATCCCTGGGCACGACGTTCAGCGATCCGTTGCTGCATCTGCTGGAAAGCAATCCCGAGGCCCAGCGCGATTTGCTCGAGTTTCGTCACACACTGGAAGCTTCATGCGCCTATTACGCGGCGCTGCGCGCTACCGATGTGGATCGCGAGCGACTGACTGCGGCATTCAATCAGCTGCAGGACTGCTACACGCGACACGATGAAATCAGTCGCGCGGAGGAGGGCGCCGCGGATGCGAAATTTCACCTGGCGATTGCCGAAGCCAGCCACAACGCCGTGTTGTTGCACACGATTCGCGGGCTGTTTGATCTGCTCAAGCGCAATGTCGTGACTAACATCGGCGGGATGTACAAGCAGCGCACGGAAACCCGCGACATGCTGATCACTCAGCATCGGGAGCTGTACCTGGCGATTATCGAGGGGCGTGCCGAGCAGGCGCGAGAAGTGTCCAGCAGGCATATCCTGTATGTGCAGGAGGTGCTGGAGGAGGTGCGTCAGGAAGTGCAGCGCGTGGCTCGGGCGGAGCGGCGCAAGGGAATGTAGTCAGTAAGATTTGCAGGGTTTTCGAGATTGCATTCGCGGGCAAGCCCGCTCCCACAGTGGTTTTGTGTCGTTCACAAATCCAGTGTGGGAGCGGGCTTGCCCGCGAAAGCGGATTCAAGCAAAAAGAAAATTAATCTTCCTTGCCCTTGTTCCGCACCGCACGCTGCAGCTCACGACCGGCGTCGCGCTCGCGTTCGGTGTCGCGCTTGTCGTATTCCTTCTTGCCCTTGCCCAGAGCGATCTCGCACTTGACCATGTGCTTGCTCCAGTACCAGGACAGGCATACGCAGGCGTAACCCTTCTGTTGCACGGCGGCGGCCAGCTTTTCCAGCTCGCGCCGATTGAGCAGCAACTTGCGCGTGCGGGTCGGGTCAGCAATGACGTGGGTGCTTGCGGTCATCAGTGGCGTGATATGGCTGCCAAGCAGCCAGGCTTCGCCATCCTTGAGCAGTACATAACTGTCAACCAGTTGTAGCTTGCTCGCCCGCAAACTCTTTACTTCCCAGCCGGCCAGGACCAGACCAGCCTCGAACCGATGTTCGATGAAGTAATCGTGTCGCGCCTTTTTATTTTGCGCGATGGTCCCTGTGGGGTGTTTCTTCTGTTTAGCCATAGGGGCGGCATTATAGGGAGTTGCAAGCGAGTCGGCTACGGTATCGCTACGTGCTTGAGCAGGTTGATTGAATCCCGGACAATGCGCGCTCTTTTTTGAACGCTTGGGCGTGATAACGATGTCGACAGACAAGGTTTCTGTCCACGGCAGTTGGGCTAGCCGCTGGGTCTTCATACTCGCCGCGACCGGTTCGGCCGTGGGCCTGGGTAGTATCTGGAAATTCCCCTACATGGTCGGCGTCTATGGCGGCGGCGCCTTTGTGCTGATGTTCCTGGCCTGCATCGCGCTGATCGGGGTGCCGGTCATGCTGGCCGAAACCCTGATCGGCCGCCGTGCACGGCAAAGCCCGGCGAATGCCTTGAAGGTGCTGGCCGTCGAGGCCGGGCATTCGGGCAAGTGGTCCTGGGGGGCCTTCGCCGGCATGATCACGGCGTTGCTGATCCTGTCTTTCTACAGTGTGGTGGGCGGCTGGTCGCTGGATTACATCATCGACATGGGGCGTGGCGATTTCCAGGGCGCGACACCTGATCAGGTCGGCGCGTATTTCGGTAATGTCATTGCCGACCCCTGGCGCCTGACACTTTGGCACACAATATTCATGCTGCTGTCGGCCGTGGTGATCGCCAAGGGCGTCGTCGCCGGGCTCGAGCGCAGCCTGCGGATCATGATGCCACTGCTGTTCGTGATGATCCTGGTGTTGCTGGGTTACAGCATGACCACGGGCCATTTCATGGAAGGCGTGCATTTCATGTTCGACTTCCATCCGGAAAAAGTCCTTGATGGCCTGCTGCCCGCCATGGGCCATGCGTTCTTCTCCCTCAGTGTCGGCGTTGGTTCGATCATGATCTACGGCGCCTATATGCCGAAGGATTCGTCGATTTCCGGCACGGTTGTCGGCGTGGCGCTGCTGGATACCTTCGTGTCCCTGGTCGCCGGACTGGCCCTGTTCCCGATCGTGTTCGCGGCCGGCCTGAACCCGAGCGAAGGTCCAGGGCTGATGTTTGTCAGCCTGCCTTTCGCCTTCGGTAACGTAGCCTTCGGCCAACTGATGGGCGTAGTGTTCTTCGTGCTGGTGGCCGTTGCGGCCTGGAGTTCGGCGATTTCCCTGCTCGAACCGATGGTGGCCTACCTGGTTGAACGCACCAAGGTCAGCCGCGCCTGGGTCACGTTCTGGCTGGCGTTCACCTGCTGGTTCGTGGGGCTGGGCACGGTGTTTTCCTTCAATATCTGGAAGCAAGCCAAGTTTTTCGTGAACGAAGGCGGGATGTTTCACCTCTATCAATGGGGTGCGGCCGGGGGATTGGACTTCTTCGGCGTGATCGATTTCTTCACCTCGCGAATCATGTTGCCCCTTGGCGGGTTATGTTTCGTGGTGTTTGCAGGCTGGGTGATGGGCCGTGAAGCGGTGCGCGACGAATTGTCGATCCGCCGCCCGGCACTGTTCGCCCTGTCCCTGTTTTTGATGCGCTATGTGGCGCCCATCGGCATTCTTGTAGTGTTTGCCGCCCAGCTGTGGAAGTGACGCTGACATGACGACACATATTCAACGTTCGGCCCTGCTGCCCTATCCGGCACAAGCGCTGTATGACCTGGTGAACGACGTGGCTCGCTATCCGGAATTTTTGCCCTGGTGTTCGTCTGCCGAGGTCCTGGAAAGTTCTGCCGAGCATATGCGCGCCAGTGTCGGCGTGGCGAAGGGTGGCCTCAGCCAGCATTTCGTGACGCGCAATACGCTGGTGCCCGGCCAGTCCATCGAGATGAACCTGGAAGAAGGTCCGTTCAATCAGCTGCATGGCGTCTGGGTGTTCAAGGCGTTGGGCGAGAAGGCCTGCAAGATCAGCCTCGATCTGTCGTTTGATTACGCCGGCCCGATCGTTCGCGCGACCCTGGGGCCGCTGTTCAACCAGGCCGCCAATACCCTGG
The DNA here is from genome assembly GCF_022496665.1 of Pseudomonas sp. TMW22090. Classification (NCBI taxonomy): domain Bacteria; kingdom Pseudomonadati; phylum Pseudomonadota; class Gammaproteobacteria; order Pseudomonadales; family Pseudomonadaceae; genus Pseudomonas; species Pseudomonas sp. TMW22090. The sequence continues at coordinate 666,199 of NZ_SCFH01000002.1, read as the reverse complement.
TGGATGCGTTCTGCCAGCGTGCCAAGCAAATGCATGGTTGAGGTCATGATCGACGTTGAGGTGGTGTACGCCGCCGTTGATCGCCAGCTGTTGTTGGCGGTGAGCGTGCCACCGGGGCTGACCGTGCGCGAGGTTGTGCGGCGCTCCGGGGTTGGCGAGACGTTTCCCGAGCTTAATCTTGACGAGTGCCCGCTTGGGATCTTCGGCAAGGTGGTGGCCGATCCGCAAAGCCGGCTGGCCCAGGCCGGTGACCGGATCGAGATTTACCGGCCATTGCTGGCGGACCCCAAGGAGGTTCGGCGGCTGCGCGCAGCAAAAGCGGCTGAAGCCAGGGCGCGAAATCAGTAATAGCTGAACCGCAGACAATAAAAAACCCGGCATGCCGGGTTTTTTAATGCGTCGCAAATTATTGCGGCGAAGTGTCCAGGGGCTCTGGAGTCGGGACCGGAACGGTTTCTACGCCGTCCACGTCCTTCTGGATCTGGTCCAGCAACGAGCCTGGCTTGACCGGTTTTTCCGGTTTCGGCTTCTCGACGTTCTCTGCAGGTGCGGTCACATTAGTGCCGCCATCCTGGCCGAGAATGGCTTCGTCACGGCTGACCCCCGGCATGAAATCACCGGAAAGGCTGACAAGCTGGTCATTTGGGTTGAAGATAACGCTAATGCGTTCCTGTTGGCGTTCACCGCCACCGGGTTGCAGGCTGTACAGGTAATCCCAGCGATCGGCATGGAACGTGTCAGTCAGCAGGGGGTTGCCCATGATAAACCGTACTTGCCGACGGGTCATTCCCGGGCGTAACTGGTCTATCATGTCCTGCGTGACGACATTGCCCTGCTGGATGTCGATTTTGTAAACCCCGGGGAATGAACAACCGGCGAGTGCGAGCAGTCCCACAAAGGTGAAACTGGTTAGCAAGAGCTTGGTGTTTTGCATCGGTGGGCGACTTCCACTATCTTGGCTGGGACAACGTAAACGCCGATCATACCCGCATTAAGAGAAGCTGCGAAGCAGCATCGCGAGAAAGCTGACCATGGTTGAAAATAGCGAACTACGCAAAGCCGGCCTCAAAGTGACCCTTCCGCGGGTCAAAATTCTGCAAATGCTCGATTCCGCCGAGCAACGCCACATGAGTGCCGAGGACGTCTACAAGGCGCTGATGGAGGCTGGTGAGGACGTCGGTCTGGCCACGGTTTACCGTGTACTGACCCAGTTCGAGGCAGCTGGCCTTGTGGTGCGGCACAACTTCGACGGAGGCCATGCGGTCTTCGAGCTGGACGACGGTAAGCATCACGACCATATGGTCGACGTCGAAACCAGCGAAGTGATCGAATTCTTCGACGAAGAAATCGAGCGTCTGCAGAAAGCCATCGTCGACAAGTATGGCTTTGAGATGGTTGATCACAATCTTGTGCTGTACGTACGCAAGAAAAAGTAAGCATGTCGCGTGAACCTTCGGTTCGCGAAACGAGCGAAGGCGACCCCAGGGTCGCCTTCGTGCTTTCTGCCGCTTGGCTTGCAAGCGGTTTGGTAGGGGGCTTAGATTTTCGCGGTGACGACCATTTTCTTGGCGTGAGCCAGGGATTCCTTGGTGAGATCGATGCCGCCCAGCATGCGCGCCACTTCTTCCACCCGGTCATTCTTGCTGAGCTTGGACACGGCGGTACGCGTCGCGTCCTCCCCGCGCACTTTATGCACAAATAGATGTTGATGACCTTGGGCGGCCACCTGCGGCAAGTGGGTCACCGTCAGTACCTGGCCGCGTTCGCCGAGGCGGCGCAGCAACTGGCCGACAATTTCTGCGGTGGGGCCACCGATGCCCACGTCCACTTCGTCGAATACCAGGGTTGGCACCCGAGAGGTTTGGGCGGTGATCACCTGAATGGCCAGGCTGATCCGCGACAACTCGCCACCCGACGCCACTTTCGCCAGGGCTTTGAGCGGCTGGCCGGGGTTGGCGCTGACCAGCAATTCGACCTGCTCCAGCCCGTTAGGCAGCAGTTCATCACTGGCGTTGGGGCGCAATTCGATACTGAAGCGCCCGCCGGGCATGCCCAGGCGCTGGATTTCCTGTTCCACTGCGCTGGCCAGGCTGCCTGCTGCCTGGCTGCGCAGGTCGCTGAGGTCGCGGGCCTTCTCGTGATAATGGCGGGCGTAAGACGCCAGCTCATCACTCAAGCGCTCGATGGATTCGTCGTTGGCATTGAGTGTCTCGATTTCATCCAGCAGTTTCTGCTGCATTTCCGCGACTTCGGTCGGCTGGATGCGGTGCTTGCGTGCCATGGTGTAGATCGCATCCAGGCGTTCCTCCAGGTACTGCAGGCGTGCGGGGTCGGCATCGAAGTTGTCGAGGAAACGATTTAGCTCGCCAACGGCTTCTTCGACCTGGATCTGTGCGCTGGTCAGCAGGCTGCTGGCTTCGCCCAGGGCGCCGATGGAGTTGTTCACGCTCGACAGACGATTGAGGCTGGCCGTCAGGGCGTTCAAGACATTTCCTGAATCACTTTCGCTGCATTGCTCGACCACTTGGCGGCAAATGCCCAGCAGTGTCTCGGCATTGGTCAGGTTCTTGTGCTCCTGCTCCAGCTGTTCCAGCTCGTTTTCGCCAAGGCCCAGGTTTTCCAGTTCTTCGAGCTGGTAGCTGAGCAGTTGATGGCGGGCACGCTGTTCGTCGCCGGAGTTGGAGAGGCGGTCCAGTTCGTGGCGGGTCTGGCGCCAGCGCTGGGCGGCCAGTTGAACATGGCGGGCCAGGTCGGTTGCGCCGGCATACTCGTCCAGCAGGCGGCGGTGGGTGTCGGTTTTCAGCAGGGACTGGTGTTCGTGCTGGCTGTGGATGTCGATCAGCAGTTCGCCGAGGGACTTGAGGTCGCCGAGGGGGCAGGGGGTGCCATTGATGTAGCCGCGGGAACGGCCCTCGGCGGTGATCACCCGGCGCAGGATGCATGGCCCATCGCTGTCGAGGTCGCGCTCGGCCAGCCAGGCGCTGGCTTCAGGGATGTCGACGAGGTCGAAGGTGGCCAGGATGTCGGCCTTGTCTGCGCCTGGTCGCACCACGCCGCTGTCGGCGCGATCGCCCAGGGTCAGGCCCAGGGCGTCGAGCATGATCGACTTGCCGGCGCCGGTTTCCCCTGTGATCACGCTCATCCCGCGATCAAGTTCCAGATCGAGATGTTCAACGATGGCGTAGTTATGTACAGACAGGTGCACCAGCATAAGGGCCGCTCCCAGGTGTTAGGTCTGGTTATTTATACAGTGTTTTCATTCTGGCTGACAATGCCCTCGCTTAGCTCGATTCGCTTGATCCGACGAAACCCTTAGTGCTGGGTGGAATCACAATGCAGCTCTTTTTTGTAGGGTTAATCCGCTCGGGCCCTTGAAGCTGATTTTTGCGGCCCCATATAGCTGGGCAGAAGCGCGAGTTGAGCTCGCGGACGTAATTGAAAGGAGAAATCTATGGCTGACGAACAGACAGTGGATACGCAAAATCCAGACGCCAATCAGGCGCCCGAGACTTCGGGTGACGACCTGGCGACCCGTGTACAAGTGCTCGAAGAGCAACTGGCAGGCGCTCAGGATCAGGCTTTGCGTGTAGCCGCAGATCTGCAGAACGTCCGCCGTCGCGCCGAGCAGGATGTAGAAAAGGCTCACAAATTTGCGCTGGAAAAATTCGCCGGCGACCTGCTGCCGATCATCGACAGCCTGGAGCGTGGCCTGGAGTTGTCCAACCCGGATGACGAAAGCATCCGCCCAATGCGTGAAGGCATCGAGCTGACCCTGAAAATGTTCCAGGACACCCTGAAGCGTTATCAGCTGGAAGCGATCGACCCGCATGGCGAACCGTTCAACGCCGTTCTTCACCAGGCAATGGCCATGCAGGAAAGCGCCGACGTTGAGCCAAACAGCGTGCTCAAGGTGTTCCAGAAGGGCTATCAGCTCAATGGTCGCCTGCTGCGTCCGGCCATGGTCGTGGTCAGCAAGGCCCCTGCGCCAGTTTCGCCTTCTATTGACGAGCAGGCTTGAAATTAGCCGCAAGGCCCCCATTTAGAAGTCAAGCGTTTAAGTGCTACCGCAGTTAGCCACCACTGCTGCGGCAACCAAATCCAAAGTTTCGGGAGAGTTAAAATGGGCAAAATTATCGGTATCGACCTGGGGACTACCAACTCCTGCGTCTCCGTGATGGAAAACGGCAAGGCCAAAGTTATCGAAAACGCTGAAGGCGCGCGTACCACGCCGTCGATCATCGCTTACGCCAACGATGGCGAAATCCTGGTTGGCCAGTCGGCCAAGCGTCAGGCAGTGACCAATCCGCATAACACCCTGTACGCGGTGAAGCGTCTGATCGGTCGCAAGTTCGACGAAGAAGTCGTACAGAAAGACATCAAGATGGTCCCTTACAAAATCGCCAAGGCTGACAACGGCGACGCATGGGTAGAAGTGAACGGCCAGAAAATGTCGCCGCCACAAATCTCGGCTGAAATTCTGAAGAAAATGAAGAAGACCGCCGAAGACTACCTCGGCGAGCCAGTGACCGAAGCGGTGATCACCGTTCCGGCCTACTTCAACGACAGCCAGCGTCAAGCGACCAAAGACGCCGGCCGCATCGCGGGCCTGGACGTTAAACGTATCATCAACGAACCAACCGCAGCGGCTCTGGCTTACGGTATGGACAAGGCCAAGGGCGATCACACCGTGATCGTTTACGACCTGGGCGGCGGTACTTTTGACGTTTCCGTGATCGAAATCGCTGAGGTTGATGGCGAGCACCAGTTCGAAGTACTGGCCACCAACGGTGACACGTTCCTGGGCGGTGAAGACTTTGACATTCGTCTGATCGACTACCTCGTCGACGAATTCAAGAAAGAAAGCGGCATGAACCTCAAGGGTGACCCGCTGGCGATGCAGCGCCTGAAAGAAGCCGCTGAAAAAGCCAAGATCGAACTGTCTTCGAGCAATTCGACCGACGTGAACCTGCCGTACATCACTGCAGACGCTACCGGTCCGAAGCACTTGAACGTGAAAATCTCCCGCGCCAAGCTGGAAGCGCTGGTTGAAGACCTGGTTCAACGCACCATCGAACCATGCCGCATCGCTCTGAAAGACTCCGGTATCGACGTTGGCGCCATCAACGACGTGATCCTGGTGGGCGGTCAGACCCGTATGCCACTGGTTCAGAAGCTGGTAACCGAGTTCTTCGGTAAAGAAGCTCGTAAAGACGTGAACCCGGACGAAGCCGTTGCCATGGGTGCTGCTATCCAGGGCGCAGTATTGGCCGGTGACGTGAAAGACGTTCTGCTGCTCGACGTCAGCCCGCTGACCCTGGGTATCGAAACCATGGGTGGCGTGATGACTGCGCTGATTGAGAAAAACACCACGATTCCTACCAAGAAATCGCAAGTGTTCTCGACTGCCGACGACAACCAGGGCGCGGTGACCATCCACGTGCTGCAAGGTGAGCGTAAGCAAGCCGCGCAGAACAAGTCTTTGGGCAAGTTCGACCTGGCCGAGATTCCACCAGCACCACGTGGCGTGCCACAAATTGAAGTGACCTTCGACATCGACGCCAACGGCATTCTGCACGTAGGCGCCAAGGACAAGGCCACTGGCAAGACTCAGTCGATCGTGATCAAGGCCAACTCCGGTCTGTCCGAGGAAGAGATTCAGCAGATGATTCGCGATGCTGAAACCAACGCCGACGAAGATCGCAAGTTCGAAGAGCTGGCTGCTGCCCGTAACCAGGGTGATGCGCTGGTGCACTCGACTCGCAAAATGATCGCTGATGCTGGCGACAAGGTGAGCGCTGAAGAGAAGACTGCAATCGAAGCGGCTGTAGTAGCCCTGGAAGCCGCTGTCAAAGGCGACGACAAGGCTGCGATCGAAGCCAAGGTTGAAGAGTTGTCGAAAGTCTCCGCTCCAGTGGCGCAGAAGATGTACGCCGAACAGGCCCAGCCTGCTGATGGCGCTGCACCGCAGGACGAAAAGGCTGAGAAGGCCGATGACGTCGTCGACGCTGAGTTCGAAGAAGTCAAAGACAACAAGTAAGTTGTTGGTCGCCCGGTTGACTGCCTTCAGGCGGTGACTGGTAGGATGTCGCCGCGCGGGAGCCTGCTCCCGCGTTGGCGTGTCTGGAGTACGAGAATTTTTTGCAGCATGCGACAAAGGCGGAGTGAGTGGCTTGTTCGTTAGAGCAAGTTCGGATGCCAGGGCGCCATAGCCAAGGCGCCGCGACGACTCATAGCGTGCTATGGGGAGGAGCGGCAACGCAGGGTATGGTGCTCGGGCGCCGAAATTGCCTAACGAACAAGCCATTCAGTCCGCCCCAGTGTTGGTGGTATGGCCGGGAATGCTCCTGCTTTTCGCGCCGCAAGTACCGCAATGAATCAAAGACCAGGATCGTTGAATTGACGTGAGTTGGGTCCGGGCCTGTATTGGGGCTCAACGAGTTTGGCAAGGCTCAGGAGAGGTTTGCCGGACGTCCTCAAGAGTGCAAAGACTTATGGCAAAGCGTGACTATTACGAAGTGTTGGGTGTTGAGCGTGGCTCAAGCGAAGCAGACCTGAAGAAGGCCTACCGCCGCCTGGCAATGAAGCATCACCCGGACCGTAATCCCGATGACAAAGCGTCGGAAGAGATGTTCAAGGAGGCCAACGAGGCCTACGAAGTGCTGTCCGATTCGAGCAAGCGCGCCGCTTACGACCAGTACGGTCATGCCGGCGTCGACCCGAGCATGGGCGGCGGTGGGCCAGGTTTCGGTGGTCAGAATTTCTCCGACATCTTTGGCGATGTGTTCAGCGATTTCTTCGGTGGCGGTCGCGGCGGTGCTCGTGGCGGCGCCCAGCGCGGCAGCGACCTGCGCTACACGCTGGAGCTGAACCTGGAAGAGGCGGTGCGCGGTACGACCGTGAATATCCGCGTTCCGACATTGGTCAACTGCAAGCCGTGCGATGGCTCGGGTGCCAAGAAGGGCTCGGCGCCTGTTACCTGCCCGACCTGTGGCGGCATCGGCCAGGTTCGCATGCAGCAAGGCTTCTTCTCGGTACAGCAGACCTGCCCGCGCTGCCATGGCCAGGGCAAGATCATTTCCGACCCGTGCGATTCCTGCAACGGTGACGGTCGTATCGAAGAGTACAAGACCCTGTCGGTGAAAGTGCCGGCCGGTGTTGATACCGGTGATCGCATCCGCCTGTCCGGCGAAGGCGAGGCGGGCGCCCAGGGCGGCCCGACTGGCGACCTCTATGTGGTGATCAACGTGCGTGAGCACGCGATCTTCCAGCGCGACGGCAAGCATCTGTTCTGTGAAGTGCCGATCAGCTTCGTCGATGCGGCGCTGGGTGGCGAGCTGGAGATTCCGACCCTGGATGGTCGAGTCAAGCTGAAGATCCCCGAGGGCACCCAGACCGGCAAGCAGTTCCGTGTCCGTGGCAAAGGCGTTGCGCCGGTGCGCGGTGGCGGTGCCGGCGACCTGATGTGCCGGGTGGCGGTCGAAACCCCGGTAAACCTGGGTCGTCGTCAGCGCGAATTGCTGGAAGAGTTCCGCAGCTCGCTGGCGGACGATAACAGCCATTCGCCGAAAACCACCGGCTGGTTCGAAGGCGTGAAGCGCTTCTTCGGCGATTTGTAAGGGGAAGGGCATGCGACGTATTGCAGTGATGGGCGCCGCCGGGCGCATGGGTAAAACCCTGATTGAAGCCGTGCAGCTAACCCCGGGCGCCGGCCTGACGGCGGCTGTGGATCGTCCCGACAGCACGCTGGTCGGTGCGGATGTCGGTGAGCTGGCGGCGCTGGGTCGCATTGGCGTTCCGCTGTCTGGTGACCTGGCTCGGGTGGCCGACGAGTTCGACGTGCTGATCGACTTCACTCACCCGACAGTGACCCTGAAGAACCTCGCCTTCTGCCGCAAGCACGGCAAGGCGATGATCATCGGCACAACGGGTTTCAGTGTCGAAGAGAAGCAGCTGCTGGCCGAGGCGGGCAAGGACATTCCAATTGTCTTCGCTGCCAACTTCAGCGTCGGCGTCAACCTGTGCCTGAAACTGCTCGATACGGCGGCGCGGGTGCTGGGTGATGACGTCGATATCGAAATCACCGAGGCTCACCATCGGCATAAAGTCGATGCGCCGTCAGGCACTGCCGTGCGCATGGGCGAGGTGATTGCCGATGCCCTAGGCCGTGATCTGAAGAAGGTTGCGGTGTACGGTCGTGAGGGTCAGACCGGCGCTCGCGAGCGCGAGACCATCGGTTTTGCCACCGTGCGTGCCGGCGACATCGTTGGCGATCACACGGTGCTGTTCGCCGCCGACGGTGAGCGCGTCGAGATCACTCACAAGGCCTCCAGCCGCATGACCTTCGCCAAGGGTGCGGTGCGTGCCGCATTGTGGCTGGACGGGCGTGAGCCTGGTCTGTACGACATGCAAGACGTGCTCGACCTGCGTTAAGATGCACCGGAAATCGGGCTCGCGCGCAGCGTTTGAGCCCGGTTTTACTCCGCCAAGCGACGACCTGTCGCATTCTCCGGCCTTTAAGGCTCATTGGCGGTAGACCAAAAAGGCCTTTTTCTGTAAGCTACAGCTTTAGTGTGTTCACTAAAAGCGCGCAGAATAATTCAGTGAATGAGCGGGGTGACGTGTCCATACGTCACTCCGCTTTTTTACACCTGCGATCGCCCTTTCAGGCTTTATTTACGGGAGGTCTTCTTGACTAAGCCAGCCATACTCGCCCTTGCTGATGGCAGCATTTTTCGCGGCGAAGCAATTGGAGCCGACGGTCAAACCGTTGGTGAGGTGGTGTTCAATACCGCCATGACCGGCTATCAGGAAATCCTTACCGATCCTTCCTACGCCCAACAGATCGTTACCCTGACTTACCCGCACATCGGCAACACCGGCACCACGCCGGAAGACGCCGAGTCCGACCGCGTCTGGTCCGCTGGCCTGGTCATCCGTGACCTGCCACTGGTTGCGAGCAACTGGCGCAACACGATGTCCCTGTCCGATTACCTGAAAGCCAACAACGTCGTGGCCATCGCCGGTATCGACACCCGTCGCCTGACCCGCATCCTGCGTGAGAAAGGTGCACAGAACGGCTGCATCATGGCCGGCGACAACATCTCCGAAGAAGCCGCCATCGCCGCCGCCCAGGGTTTCCCTGGCCTTAAGGGCATGGACCTGGCGAAAGTCGTCAGCACCAAAGAGCAGTACGAGTGGCGCTCGACGGTCTGGGACCTGAAAACCGACAGCCACGCGACCATCGACGCTTCTGAGCTGCCGTACCACGTGGTCGCCTACGACTACGGCGTAAAACTGAACATCCTGCGCATGCTGGTCGAGCGCGGTTGCCGCGTCACCGTGGTTCCGGCCCAGACGCCAGCGGCCGACGTGCTGGCGATGAAACCCGATGGCGTGTTCCTGTCCAACGGCCCGGGTGACCCGGAGCCATGCGACTACGCGATCCAGGCGATCAAGGACGTACTGGAAACCGAGATCCCGGTATTCGGTATCTGCCTCGGTCACCAGCTGCTGGCCCTGGCCTCCGGCGCCAAGACCCTGAAGATGGGGCACGGCCACCACGGTGCCAACCACCCGGTGCAGGACCTGGACAGCGGTGTAGTCATGATCACCAGCCAGAACCACGGTTTTGCGGTGGACGAAGCGACCCTGCCGGCCAACGTGCGCGCGATCCACAAATCGCTGTTCGACGGCACCCTGCAAGGCATCGAGCGTACCGACAAGAGCGCCTTCAGCTTCCAGGGTCACCCGGAAGCCAGCCCTGGCCCGAACGACGTAGCGCCATTGTTCGATCGCTTCATCAACGAGATGGCCAAGCGACGCTGATCGCTCGCCCTGATGCAGCAAAGCTTGAGGGCGGCCCCCATCGGCGGCCCCCTCAAGGCTTCACAGATTGAACAAGACGGCTTGCCGACTGACCTGCGGATTTGAGTGACAAACCCATGCCAAAACGTACAGACATTAAAAGCATCCTGATTCTCGGCGCTGGCCCGATCGTGATCGGCCAGGCCTGCGAATTCGACTACTCCGGCGCCCAGGCCTGCAAAGCCCTGCGCGAGGAGGGCTACCGCGTCATCCTGGTGAACTCCAACCCGGCGACCATCATGACCGACCCGGACATGGCCGACGCCACCTACATCGAGCCGATCAAGTGGCAGACCGTTGCCAAGATCATCGAGAAGGAGCGTCCGGACGCTCTGCTGCCAACCATGGGTGGCCAGACCGCCCTGAACTGCGCCTTGGACCTGGAGCGCGAAGGCGTCCTGGAAAAATTCGGCGTAGAGATGATCGGCGCCAATGCCGACACCATCGACAAGGCTGAAGACCGCTCGCGCTTTGACAAGGCGATGAAATCCATCGGCCTGGACTGCCCGCGCTCGGGTATCGCCCACAGCATGGAAGAAGCCAACGCAGTGCTCGAGAAGCTTGGCTTCCCGTGCATCATCCGTCCGTCCTTCACCATGGGCGGCACCGGTGGCGGTATCGCGTACAACCGTGAAGAATTCGAAGAAATCTGCGCCCGTGGCCTGGACCTGTCGCCAACCAAAGAGCTGCTGATTGACGAATCCCTGATCGGCTGGAAAGAATACGAGATGGAGGTTGTCCGCGATAAGAAGGACAACTGCATCATCGTCTGCTCCATTGAAAACTTTGACCCGATGGGTGTGCACACCGGTGACTCGATCACCGTTGCGCCGGCACAGACCCTGACGGACAAGGAATACCAGATCATGCGTAACGCCTCCCTGGCGGTACTGCGCGAAATCGGCGTGGAAACCGGCGGCTCCAACGTCCAGTTCGGCATTTGCCCGGACACTGGTCGCATGGTGGTCATCGAGATGAACCCGCGGGTATCCCGTTCGTCGGCACTGGCCTCCAAAGCCACCGGTTTCCCGATTGCGCGCATCGCTGCCAAGCTGGCGATCGGCTACACCCTGGATGAACTGCAGAACGAAATCACCGGCGGTGCTACGCCTGCGTCCTTCGAGCCGTCCATCGACTACGTCGTGACCAAGCTGCCTCGCTTCGCCTTCGAGAAATTCCCGAAAGCCGACGCGCGCCTGACTACTCAAATGAAGTCGGTAGGTGAAGTCATGGCCATCGGCCGGACTTTCCAGGAATCCTTGCAGAAAGCGTTGCGCGGCCTGGAAGTGGGCGTTTGCGGCCTGGACGAGAAGCTCGACCTGAGCAATCCGGAAAGCATGAGCATCCTCAAGCGCGAACTGACCGTGCCGGGTGCCGAGCGTATCTGGTACGTGGCTGACGCCTTCCGCGCCGGCCTGTCGGTCGAAGACATCTTCGGCATGAACATGATCGACCCGTGGTTCCTGGTGCAGATCGAAGATCTGATCAAGGAAGAAGAGAAGGTCAAGACCCTGGGTCTGGCCAGCATCGACCGCGACCTGATGTTCAAGCTCAAGCGCAAAGGCTTCTCCGACATGCGTCTGGCCAAGCTGCTGGGCGTGACCGAGAAGGCGCTGCGTCGTCACCGCCACAAGCTGGAGATCTTCCCGGTCTACAAGCGCGTTGACACCTGCGCGGCCGAGTTCGCCACCGACACCGCCTACATGTACTCGACTTACGAGGAAGAGTGCGAAGCCGCCCCTTCGGGTCGCGACAAGATCATGATCCTCGGCGGCGGCCCTAACCGTATCGGCCAGGGCATCGAGTTCGACTACTGCTGCGTGCACGCGGCATTGGCCCTGCGCGAAGACGGTTACGAGACCATCATGGTCAACTGCAACCCGGAAACCGTTTCCACCGACTACGACACCTCCGATCGCCTGTACTTCGAGCCAGTGACCCTGGAAGACGTGCTGGAAATCTGCCGCGTCGAGAAGCCAAAAGGCGTGATCGTCCAGTACGGCGGCCAGACCCCGCTGAAACTGGCGCGTGCCCTGGAAGAAGCCGGCGTGCCGATCATCGGCACCAGCCCTGACGCCATTGACCGCGCTGAAGACCGTGAGCGCTTCCAGCAGATGGTCGAGCGCCTGAACCTGCGCCAGCCGCCGAACGCCACCGTGCGCAGCGAAGACGAAGCGATTCGCGCTGCCAGCAAGATCGGTTACCCGCTGGTGGTTCGTCCGTCCTACGTGTTGGGCGGTCGTGCGATGGAAATCGTCTACGAAGAAGAAGAGCTCAAGCGCTACCTGCGTGACGCGGTGAAAGTGTCCAACGACAGCCCGGTGCTGCTCGACCACTTCCTCAACTGCGCCATCGAGATGGACGTGGATGCGGTCTGCGACGGCACCGACGTGGTGATCGGCGCGATCATGCAGCACATCGAGCAGGCCGGCGTTCACTCCGGTGACTCCGCTTGCTCCCTGCCGCCGTACTCGCTGCCTGCGCATATCCAGGACGAGATGCGCGAACAGGTCAAGAAAATGGCCCTGGAACTGGGCGTTGTCGGCCTGATGAACGTACAGTTGGCGCTGCAAGGCGAAGACATCTACGTCATCGAAGTCAACCCGCGCGCTTCCCGTACCGTACCTTTCGTGTCCAAGTGCATCGGTGTTTCCCTGGCAATGATCGCGGCGCGCGTCATGGCCGGCAAAACCCTGAAGGAAATCGGCTTCACCAAGGAAATCATTCCTAACTTCTACAGCGTGAAAGAGGCGGTATTCCCGTTCGCCAAATTCCCTGGTGTGGACCCGATCCTGGGCCCTGAGATGAAGTCCACCGGTGAAGTAATGGGCGTGGGCGACACCTTTGGCGAAGCATTCGCCAAGGCCCAGATGGGCGCCAGCGAAGTGCTGCCGACCGGCGGTACCGCGTTCATCAGCGTGCGCGACGATGACAAGCCACTGGTTGCAGGGGTAGCCCGTGATCTGATCAACTTGGGTTTCGAAGTGGTTGCCACCGCCGGTACTGCCAAGCTGATCGAAGCCGCAGGCCTGAAAGTGCGCCGTGTGAATAAGGTGACCGAAGGTCGTCCGCACGTGGTCGACATGATCAAGAATGACGAAGTCACCCTGATCATCAACACCACCGAAGGTCGCCAGTCGATCGCCGACTCGTACTCCATTCGTCGTAACGCGCTGCAGCACAAGATCTACTGCACCACGACTATTGCTGCTGGCGAAGCCATCTGCGAAGCGTTGAAGTTCGGTCCCGAGAAGACTGTGCGCCGCTTGCAGGATCTACACGCAGGATTGAAGGCATGATCAAGTACCCAATGACCGTCCAGGGCGCCAAAGCCCTGGAAGAAGAACACGCTCACCTGACCAAGGTCGTCCGTCCGAAGCTCAGCCAGGACATCGGGACGGCCCGCGAGTTGGGTGACCTGAAGGAAAACGCCGAGTACCACGCTGCCCGCGAGCAGCAAGGGATGGTCGAGGCGCGGATTCGTGACATCGAAGGCCGGATTCAGAATCAGGTCATCATCGACGTCACGTCCATTCCTCACACCGGTAAAGTGATTTTCGGCACCACCGTTGAAATCGCCAACGTCGAGACGGATGAGCGCGTCACTTACCACATCGTGGGTGAGGACGAAGCTGACTTCAAACTCGGCAAGATTTCGGTGGGTTCACCACTGGCCCGCGCCTTGATCGCCAAGGAGGAGGGTGACGTGGTTGCCGTGAAGACGCCGGGTGGCGTTATCGAGTATGAGATTGTCGAAGTTCGCCACATCTGATAAGCCATGGCGCCCGCTTCGTGCGGGCGCGATGCTCTGGCAGCTGACCCAGATGCTATGGGTAGGCGGCCTGTGGCTGTTGCATATCGGTCTGCTGCCGGTGCTGGGCTGGATTGGCCTGGCGCCGCTGCTGATCGACGAAATTGCAGGCATGCTGAATGCGCTGATGGTGGCGTTTGCCGCAGCGTGTGTGATTTTTCAGGCTTTGGTGCTGATTCAGGCCGAGGGCCTTGCCAGTCTATGGCGCGATATCCGCGGGCAACTGCTGTTGATGGCGCTGTATGCGTGCGGGATGTTTTTTGCCGTGCGCCTGGGGTGGCCGGATGCCTTGCCCTGGCAGGTTTTCAGCTATCTGGTCCTGGGGTTTTCCGGGCTGGTGCTGGTGCTGCAGCCGGTACCTGGATGGAGTGGCAGGGTGCGCGAAGCACACCCTTGACCCTTGTCATCACTTGAAGCGATGGACGTTCGACAGCTGCTTGTTGACGCTGAAGTTCTTGCGGTGAATCAGTGCCATCTTGCCGATGACCTGGACCAGGTCCGCTTTACCGACCTTGCACAGCTCTGCAATGGACGCCAGGCGCGATTCGCGATCGAGGATGTTGAGCTTGATCTTGATCAGCTCGTGATCCGCCAAAGCGCGTTCAAGTTCGGCTAACACACCTTCAGTCAAACCGTTGTCCGCCACGATCAAAACCGGTTTCAGATGGTGGCCAATGGATTTGTACTGTTTCTTCTGCTCTTGAGTGAGCGGCATAATCTGACCCTTTCGTCTGGATTCTGTAAAATGGCGGCCATTTTACCCGAGGGCTCGTGGATCCGCCCAATTAATCACGACCCTTATCATCGAGGTGCCCAATGGCGCGTTCCAAGACAAGCCTTGGCTGGCTGAAAAGACATGTCAATGATCCCTATGTGAAGCAGGCGCAGAAGGATGGTTACCGCTCGCGTGCGAGCTACAAGCTTCTGGAAGTCCAGGAGAAATACAAGCTGATCCGTCCGGGTATGAGCGTTGTCGACCTGGGTGCGGCGCCCGGCGGCTGGTCGCAGGTCACCAGTCGGCTGATCGGTGGTCAGGGGCGCCTGATTGCCTCGGACATTCTGGAAATGGACAGTATTCCGGACGTGACTTTCATCCAGGGTGACTTCACCCAGGACGAAGTACTCGCCCAGATCCTTGAAGCCGTGGGTAATTCGCAGGTGGACCTTGTGATTTCCGATATGGCCCCCAATATGAGTGGTACGCCTGAAGTAGATATGCCAAAAGCCATGTTTCTATGTGAACTGGCGCTTGATCTGGCGGCTCGGATACTCAAGCCGGGTGGTAATTTCGTGATCAAGGTGTTTCAGGGCGAAGGGTTTGATGCTTACGTGAAGGACGCTCGTCAGAAATTCGACAAGGTCCAGATGATCAAGCCGGACTCTTCCCGTGGCAGTTCCCGCGAGCAATACATGCTGGCTTGGGGCTTTCGCCGTCCTGCCGAGTAAGGTTTTTTAGCGGGTCGATAGGATTTTCGTATTTCGCCCCGCGGGCAATAGCGAATATTGTGTAGAAAGTGTTTCACAAAGGGTTACAGACGGCGCCTGCCAGAGCCGTTCGTAATGTAGTAAGTTAGGCCGGTGAATATCATGCGAAGCGCGCGCCATTAGCGGAGCTTGCTTCAGAGGGTAGTTAATTGAACGATATGGCAAAGAATCTGATCCTGTGGTTGATCATCGCGGCAGTCCTGGTGACGGTGATGAACAACTTCTCCAGCCCTAACGAGCCGCAGACCCTCAACTATTCCGACTTCATCCAGCAGGTCAAGGATGGCAAGGTCGAGCGCGTAGCCGTTGATGGTTATGTCATCACCGGCAAGCGCAGCGATGGCGACAGCTTCAAGACCATCCGTCCGGCGATCCAGGACAACGGTCTGATCGGTGACCTCGTGGATAACCACGTCGTTGTCGAGGGCAAGCAGCCTGAGCAGCAAAGCATCTGGACTCAACTCCTGGTGGCCAGCTTCCCGATCCTGGTGATCATCGCCGTGTTCATGTTCTTCATGCGCCAGATGCAGGGCGGTGCAGGTGGCAAGGGCGGGCCGATGAGCTTTGGCAAGAGCAAGGCACGCCTGCTCTCCGAAGATCAGGTCAAGACCACATTGGCTGACGTTGCCGGTTGCGACGAAGCCAAGGAAGAAGTTGGCGAGCTCGTCGAGTTCCTCCGCGATCCGGGCAAGTTCCAGCGCCTGGGCGGTCGCATCCCTCGTGGTGTGCTGATGGTCGGTCCTCCGGGTACCGGTAAAACCTTGCTGGCCAAGGCGATTGCCGGCGAAGCCAAGGTGCCGTTCTTCACCATTTCCGGTTCCGACTTCGTCGAGATGTTCGTCGGCGTGGGTGCGAGCCGTGTTCGTGACATGTTCGAGCAGGCCAAGAAACACGCGCCTTGCATCATCTTCATCGATGAAATCGACGCCGTCGGTCGCCACCGTGGCGCCGGCATGGGTGGCGGTCACGACGAGCGCGAACAGACTCTCAACCAGTTGCTGGTAGAGATGGACGGCTTCGAAATGAATGACGGCATCATCGTCATCGCCGCGACCAACCGTCCGGACGTACTGGACCCTGCGTTGCTGCGTCCGGGTCGTTTCGACCGTCAGGTTGTGGTCGGTCTGCCGGATATCCGTGGTCGCGAGCAGATTCTCAAGGTGCACATGCGCAAAGTGCCAATGGGTGACGATGTCGCTCCTGCGGTGATTGCCCGTGGTACCCCGGGTTTCTCCGGTGCCGACCTGGCCAACCTGGTGAACGAAGCGTCGCTGTTCGCTGCCCGTACCGGCAAGCGCGTCGTCGAAATGAAAGAATTCGAGCTGGCCAAGGACAAGATCATGATGGGCGCCGAGCGCAAATCCATGGTCATGTCGGAAAAAGAGAAGCAGAACACCGCTTATCACGAAGCCGGCCACGCCATTGTGGGTCGCGTAGTGCCTGAGCATGATCCGGTCTACAAGGTCTCCATCATCCCGCGCGGTCGTGCGCTGGGTGTGACCATGTTCCTGCCGGAAGAAGATCGCTACAGCCTGTCCAAGCGTGCGCTGATCAGCCAGATCTGCTCGCTCTACGGTGGCCGTATCGCTGAAGAGATGACCCTGGGCTTCGACGGTGTCACCACCGGCGCTTCCAACGACATCATGCGTGCCAGCCAGATTGCGCGGAACATGGTGACCAAGTGGGGCCTGTCGGAAAAACTCGGTCCGTTGATGTACGCCGAAGACGAGGGCGAAGTATTCCTCGGTCGCGGCGGCGGTGGTCAGAGTGCAAGCTTCTCCGGTGAGACAGCGAAGCTGATCGACTCCGAAGTGCGCAGCATCATTGACCAGTGCTACGGCACCGCCAAGCAGATCCTCACGGACAACCGCGACAAGCTCGACGCGATGGCCGATGCCTTGATGAAGTACGAGACGATCGATGCTGAGCAGATCGACGACATCATGGCAGGTCGTACTCCTCGCGAACCTCGCGACTGGTCGGGTGGTACAGGTAATTCCGGTACTCCTCCGGCAGTGCAGGATCCGCGTCCGGAAACACCGATCGGCGGTCCTGCTGCTGACGTTTAAGGTTTGAAATGACTTCTGTTCAGTCCTCAACCCGGTTGCCTTGCGGCAACCGGGTTCTTGATTTGGCCCATACGCATGTCATGGGCATTCTCAATGTAACTCCCGACTCTTTCTCCGATGGTGGCCGATACAGCCAGCTCGATGCGGCCTTGCGCCATGCCGAAGCGATGGTGGCCGCCGGCGCGACCTTGATCGATGTCGGCGGTGAGTCGACCCGGCCGGGTGCCAGGGCGGTTTCTCCGCTGGAGGAGATCGAGCGCGTAGCGCCTATCGTCGAGCGCATCAGTCGCGAACTCGATGTGATCATCTCGGTGGATACCTCCACCCCGGCAGTCATGCGCGAAGCCGCGCGGCTGGGGGCCGGGTTGATCAATGATGTGCGCTCCCTGCGTCGTGAGGGCGCCCTGGATGCGGCGGCAGCCACGGGCTTGCCCGTGTGCCTGATGCATATGCTGGGCGAGCCTGGGGACATGCAGGATGATCCGCATTATCAGGACGTGACCAAAGAGGTCGGTGAGTTTCTCGCCGAGCGCATGGTCCAGTGTGCGCTGGCTGGAATTCCAGCCGAGCGGGTCATCCTGGATCCGGGCTTCGGCTTCGCCAAAACCCTGCAGCACAATCTAAGCTTGTTCAGGCACATGGAGACTTTGCATGCCCTGGGGCGCCCCCTGCTGGTCGGGGTTTCGCGCAAAAGCATGATTGGTCATGCGTTGAATCGCCCGGTCGGGGAGCGCCTGTATGGCGGCCTGGCACTGGCGGCACTGGCGTGCGCCAAGGGAGCGCGTATATTGCGCGTCCATGATGTAGCCGAAACAGTTGATGTAGTGCGGATGATTACCGCAGTTGAAACAGCCGAATAAGAGTGATGGAGCAACTTATGACTAAGAAATATTTTGGTACCGACGGCATTCGCGGTCGTGTCGGCGAATACCCTATTACCCCTGACTTCATGCTCAAGCTCGGCTGGGCGGCAGGCATGGCCTTTCGCAAGATGGGTGCATGCAAGGTGCTGGTGGGCAAGGACACGCGCATTTCCGGGTACATGTTTGAGTCGGCGCTGGAGGCTGGCCTGACGTCGGCCGGTGCCGATGTGATGCTGCTGGGGCCGATGCCGACGCCTGCCATTGCCTATCTGACCCGTACGTTTCATGCAGAAGCCGGGATCGTGATCAGTGCCTCGCACAATCCCCACGACGACAACGGCATCAAATTCTTCTCCGGCAAGGGCACCAAGCTGCCGGATGAAGTCGAGCTGATGATCGAAGAGCTGCTCGACACCCCGATGACCGTGGTTGAATCGAGCAAGATCGGCAAGGTTTCGCGCATCAACGACGCCTCGGGTCGCTACATTGAATTCTGCAAGAGCAGCGTGCCGACCGGCACCAGCTTTGCTGGCCTGAAGATCGTGCTCGACTGCGCCCACGGTGCGACCTACAAGGTGGCCCCGAGCGTATTCCGTGAGCTGGGGGCTGAAGTCGTAGTGCTTTCCGCCCAGCCCAACGGCCTGAACATCAATGACAATTGCGGTTCGACCCACATGGGCCAGTTGCAGGCTGCAGTACTGGCCGAGCATGCAGACCTGGGTATCGCCTTTGATGGCGATGGCGATCGGGTATTGATGGTCGATCACACCGGGGCCATCGTTGATGGCGACGAGTTGCTCTACATCATTGCCCGCGACCTGCATGAGCGCGACAAGCTGCAGGGCGGCGTGGTCGGTACCCTGATGAGCAACCTGGGTCTGGAGCTGGCACTGGCTGAGCTGTCGATTCCTTTTGTTCGCGCCAATGTCGGTGACCGGTATGTGATTGCTGACCTGCTCGAGCGCAACTGGCTGGTGGGTGGCGAAAACTCCGGGCATATCGTGTGCTTCAGCCACACCACTACGGGCGATGCGATCATTGCGGCGCTGCAAGTGCTGATGGCGCTCAAAACTCGCGCCGAAGGCCTCGCCCAGGCACGCCAGGCGCTGCGCAAGTGCCCTCAGGTGCTGATCAATGTGCGTTTTGGCGGCGGCGCCAACCCGCTTGAACATCCGGCAGTCAAGGAGGCCAGCCAGCGCGTTACTGACGCCATGGCGGGTCGTGGACGCGTGCTGTTGCGCAAGTCCGGTACCGAGCCGCTGGTGCGTGTCATGGTCGAAGGCGAGGACGAAACACAGGTTCGCGGCTACGCCGAAGAGCTGGCAAAGCTGGTTACTGAAGTTTCTGCCTGAATTCGGCTTGCCAGCCTTGATTGTGTTGGGTAACATCTGCGCCCACTTTGACCGACGAGGTACAGCATGCGTCGCCCTATGGTAGCTGGTAACTGGAAGATGCACGGTACCCGCGCCAGCGTCGCTGAGCTGATCAACGGCCTGGGTCAACTGGCCTTGCCAAGCGGTGTTGATGTAGCGGTATTCCCGCCTTGCCTGCATATCAATCAAGTGATTGATGGCTTGAAAGGCCAGCCGATCCAGGTCGGTGCACAGAATGCTGCGGTGCAAGCCCAGCAAGGTGCGTTGACCGGTGAGATCGCGCCGAGTCAGTTGGTGGATGCAGGTTGTACCCTGGTTCTTGTTGGACACTCCGAACGCCGCCAGATCATGGGCGAGCAGGACGGAACACTGATCCGCAAGTTCGCAGCGGCACAGGCATGTGGCTTGATTCCGGTGTTGTGTGTAGGGGAAACCCTCGAGCAGCGCGAAGCCGGAAAAACTCTTGAAGTGGTCGGGCGTCAGCTGGGCTGCATCATCGAGGAGCTGGGTGTTGGTGTCTTTGCCCGGGCAGTCATTGCTTACGAGCCGGTCTGGGCCATTGGCACCGGGCTAACGGCTTCGCCGCAACAGGCGCAGGATGTGCATGCAGCCATCCGCGCCCAGTTGGCGGCAGAAAATTCTGAGGTCGCACAAGGTGTGCGGCTTCTATACGGCGGCAGCGTGAAGGCGGCCAATGCGGTCGAACTGTTCGGCATGCCGGATATCGATGGGGGGCTCATTGGTGGAGCTTCCCTGAATGCAGATGAGTTCGGTGCGATCATTCGCGCCGCGGGAAACTGAAAAAATGCTGGAAACAGTCGTAGTCGTTTTTCATCTGCTGGGTGCATTGGGCGTAGTTGCTCTGGTTTTGCTGCAGCAGGGTAAAGGTGCGGATGCTGGTGCGTCTTTCGGAGCAGGTGCTTCAAATACTGTGTTCGGAAGCCAAGGTTCCTCTACCTTTCTTAGTAAGTTTACTGCTATACTTGCCGCAGGTTTCTTCATAACCAGCTTAGGGTTAGGTTACTTTGCTAAAGAGAAAGCTCATCAGCTGACTCAAGTAGGTTTGCCAAATCCAGCAGTGTTGGAAGTACCAAAGCAACAACCGGCTTCTGATGATGTACCGGTGCTTCAAGAGCAACAGTCGGCTACTCCAGCGACTGACGTGCCTCCAGCTCAAGAGCAGAAGTAAGAAGGGTTTCAAACGTAGTATTGCCGAGGTGGTGGAATTGGTAGACACGCAACCTTGAGGTGGTTGTGCCCATAGGGTGTAGGGGTTCGAGTCCCCTTCTCGGTACCAATTATCAGGAGAGCCCGCTGTTGCGGGCTTTCTTGTAGGTGGAAGGTTACATTGACCCTGGAAGGGATCGGTCGTATACTTCCGCCCCAGCTTTGTCGCGGGGTGGAGCAGTCTGGTAGCTCGTCGGGCTCATAACCCGAAGGTCGTCGGTTCAAATCCGGCCCCCGCAACCAGTTTAAAGAGCCCCTTTTAAGGGGCTTTTTGTTAGCTGGACACTTTCAACGCCGCTGTTCGACGGCGTTTCAAGGATGGGCGTTTCGCCCATTTTTTTATTTTGCACAGCATGCACATACATGCACGAGGGGGTTCAGGTGTCGAGCAAGCTAGAAGAGTTGCAGGCCTTGCTGGCCCCGGTGGTCGTGGCCCTAGGCTATGAATGCTGGGGTATTGAGTTTTCGGCTCAAGGTCGCCACTCAATGTTGCGCGTTTATATCGATAAAGAGGGCGGTGTGCTGGTGGACGACTGTGCCATTGTCAGCCGTCAGATCAGTGGTGTCCTGGACGTTGAAGATCCAATCGCCGTTGAATACACCCTCGAAGTTTCCTCGCCTGGCATGGAACGCCCGCTGTTCACTATTGAGCAGTTTGCAAAATTTGCCGGTGAACAAGTGAAGATCAAGCTGCGCTCGCCTTTTGAAGGACGACGCAACTTTCAGGGCCTTCTGCGCGGTGTAGAAGAGCAGGACGTCGTGGTGCAGGTAGAAGACCATGAGTTCCTGTTGCCGATCGATATGATCGACAAGGCCAACATTATTCCCAGTTTTGACTGAGACGCGGATCCCGCGGATCCAATGGCTTGCGAAAGGCGAGGCGTACGATGAGCAAAGAAGTACTGCTGGTTGTTGAGTCGGTATCCAATGAAAAGGGCGTACCGGCAAACGTAATTTTTGAAGCGCTGGAGCTGGCTCTGGCCACTGCTACCAAGAAGCGTTTCGAGGACGAAGTCGATCTGCGTGTGGAAATCAATCGCCACACCGGTGCCTATGAGACTTTCCGTCGCTGGACGGTCGTCGAAGAAGCGGACCTGGACGATCCGGCTATCGAAACCTGGCCGAGCAAGGTTGCTGAAACGCATCCTGGTGCTCAGGTCGGTGACGTAGTCGAAGAAAAGATCGAGTCCATCGAGTTCGGCCGTATCGCTGCACAGACCGCCAAGCAGGTCATTGTGCAGAAAGTTCGCGAAGCCGAGCGCGCTCAGGTCGTTGATGCTTATCGCGAGCGCCTGGGAGAAATCATCTCCGGCACCGTGAAGAAAGTGACCCGCGACAACGTGATCGTCGACCTGGGCAACAACGCAGAAGCGTTGCTGGCTCGTGAAGACATCATCTCCCGCGAAACTTTCCGGGTTGGCGTGCGACTGCGTGCGCTGCTCAAGGAAATCCGCACCGAGAACCGCGGCCCGCAGCTGATCCTGTCGCGTACCGCGCCGGAAATGCTGATCGAGTTGTTCCGCATCGAAGTGCCGGAAATCGCTGAAGGCCTGATCGAAGTAATGGCTGCATCCCGTGACCCGGGTTCGCGTGCCAAGATCGCGGTCCGCTCCAAGGACAAACGCATCGACCCGCAGGGCGCTTGCATTGGTATGCGCGGTTCGCGCGTCCAGGCAGTGTCGGGCGAGTTGGGCGGCGAGCGTGTGGACATCGTCCTGTGGGACGACAACCCTGCTCAGTTCGTGATCAACGCCATGTCCCCGGCTGAGGTTGCGGCAATTATCGTTGACGAGGATGCCCATGCAATGGACATCGCCGTTGGCGCAGACAATCTGGCTCAGGCCATCGGTCGCGGAGGTCAGAACGTGCGTCTGGCCAGCCAGTTGACTGGCTGGACCCTGAACGTGATGACCGAATCGGACATCCAGGCTAAGCAGCAAGCAGAAACCGGCGACATCCTGCGCAACTTCATCGACGAGCTGGAAGTCGACGAAGACCTGGCACAGGTGCTGGTAGATGAAGGCTTCACCAGCCTGGAAGAGATTGCCTACGTACCGGTGGAGGAAATGCTCAACATCGATGGCTTTGACGAAGAAACCGTCAACGAGCTTCGCGCTCGTGCCAAGGATCGTTTGTTGACCAAAGCCATCGCTACTGAGGAAAAGCTGGCAGACGCCCATCCGGCCGAAGACCTGCTCTCGCTTGAGGGTATGGACAAGGATTTGGCGATGGAACTGGCGGTGCGCGGCGTAATTACCCGCGAAGACCTGGCCGAGCAGTCTATTGACGATCTGCTCGACATCGACGGCATTGACGATGATCGTGCCGGCAAGTTGATCATGGCCGCCCGAGCCCATTGGTTCGAGTAATTAGGCGCGGCCTGAGGAGAGAAGTGCATGACGCAAGTCACGGTGAAACAACTGGCCGATGAGGTCAAAACACCGGTAGAGCGCCTGTTGCAGCAGATGCGTGAGGCAGGTCTGCCGCACACCGCCGCCGAAGAACATGTGACTGACAGTGAGAAGCAATCTTTGCTGACTCACTTGAAAAGCAGCCACAAGGCGAAAGTGGAAGAACCACGTAAGATCACGCTGCAGCGTAAAACCACCAGCACCCTGCGTGTTGCTGGCAGCAAAAGCATCAGCGTTGAAGTACGCAAGAAGAAAGTTTTCGTACAGCGCAGCCCGGAAGAAATCGAAGCCGAGCGCAAACGCGAACTGGATGAACGTCGCGCAGTAGATAATGCTGCTCGTCAGAAGGCTGAAGAAGAAACCAAGCGTCGCGCCGAAGAAGAAGCGCGTCGCCAGCCAGCTACTGCGCAAACCGCTACCAACGACGCAGTCGCGGCTCCTGCTGCGGCCGCCGAACCTGTGCGTGAAAGCGCTCCGGTTGTGGCTGCTGCTCCAGCACCGTCTGCAGACGTTCGTAACAAGCAGAACGAACAGCGCCGTCCGGACAAACCACGTGCAGACGATAACAATCGTCGCAGCGGTGGTGGCGATGGCGAGCGCAAAAACGCTCCGCATCGTGCCTCGGTCAAAGAGAAAGCGCCTGCTCCACGGGTTGCTCCACGTACTACCGACGAAGAAAGCGATGGCTTCCGTCGTGGTGGTCGCGGCAAGGCCAAGCTGAAAAAACGCAACGCCCACGGTTTCCAGAGCCCAACCGGCCCTGTCGTG
The DNA here is from genome assembly GCF_022496665.1 of Pseudomonas sp. TMW22090. NCBI lineage: Bacteria > Pseudomonadati > Pseudomonadota > Gammaproteobacteria > Pseudomonadales > Pseudomonadaceae > Pseudomonas > Pseudomonas sp. TMW22090. The sequence goes on along the minus strand of NZ_SCFH01000002.1, from coordinate 642,328 downwards.
CGTGATGTGCAGATCGGCGAGACCATCACTGTTGGCGATCTCGCCAATCAGATGTCGGTCAAGGCTGCTGAAATCATCAAGTTCATGTTCAAACTGGGTACTCCAGCGACCATCAACCAGGTGCTGGATCAGGAAACTGCTCAGCTGGTAGCCGAAGAACTGGGCCACAAAGTGACCCTGGTCAGCGACACCGCCCTGGAAGATTCCCTGGCCGAGTCCCTGAAGTTTGAAGGTGAGACGTTCTCCCGTGCGCCAGTTGTGACCGTAATGGGCCACGTTGACCATGGTAAGACTTCCCTGCTCGACTACATCCGTCGTGCCAAGGTAGCTGCTGGCGAAGCCGGCGGTATCACCCAGCACATCGGTGCGTACCACGTTGAAACCGAACGCGGCATGGTCACCTTCCTTGACACCCCGGGTCACGCCGCGTTTACCGCCATGCGTGCTCGTGGTGCCAAGGCGACTGACATCGTGATCCTGGTAGTTGCAGCGGACGACGGCGTGATGCCGCAGACCATTGAAGCTGTCCAGCACGCCAAGGCTGCCGGTGTTCCACTGGTGGTTGCAGTGAACAAGATCGACAAGCCGGGCGCTGATCTCGATCGCATCCGTAGCGAACTGTCGGTTCACGGCGTGACTTCGGAAGAGTGGGGCGGCGACACCCCGTTCGTATCGGTTTCGGCGAAAGTCGGTACCGGCGTGGACGAGTTGCTCGAAGCTGTCCTGCTGCAAGCTGAAGTCCTTGAATTGAAAGCGACTCCTTCGGCTCCTGGCCGTGGCGTCGTGGTTGAATCGCGTCTCGACAAAGGTCGTGGCCCGGTTGCAACCGTTCTGGTTCAAGACGGTACCCTGCGCCAAGGCGACATGGTACTGGTCGGTTCGAACTATGGCCGTGTACGTGCCATGCTCGACGAGAACGGCAAGCCAATCAAGGAAGCCGGTCCTTCCATCCCTGTCGAGATCCTCGGCCTGGACGGTACCCCGGACGCTGGCGACGAGATGAGCGTGCTGTCGGACGAGAAGAAAGCCCGTGAAGTGGCTCTGTTCCGTCAAGGCAAGTTCCGCGAAGTCAAACTGGCTCGCGCTCACGCCGGCAAGCTGGAAAACATCTTCGAGAACATGGGCCAGGCAGAGAAGAAGACGCTTAACATCGTCCTCAAATCTGACGTCCGTGGTTCGCTGGAAGCGTTGAACGGCGCCTTGAACGGCCTGGGTAACGACGAAGTGCAAGTGCGTGTTGTCGGTGGCGGTGTAGGTGGTATCACCGAGTCCGACGCCAACCTGGCACTGGCCTCCAACGCTGTACTGTTCGGCTTCAACGTGCGTGCCGATGCTGGCGCTCGCAAGATCGTCGAGCAGGAAGGTCTGGATATGCGTTACTACAACGTGATCTACGACATCATCGAAGACGTCAAGAAAGCCCTCACCGGTATGCTGGGCAGCGATGTTCGCGAGAACATCCTGGGTATCGCTGAAGTGCGTGACGTGTTCCGCTCGCCGAAGTTTGGCGCGATCGCCGGTTGCATGGTGCTCGAAGGTGTCGTTCACCGTAACCGTCCAATCCGTGTACTGCGTGAAGACATCGTTATCTTCGAAGGCGAGCTGGAATCCCTGCGCCGCTTCAAGGATGACGCTGCCGAAGTACGTGCCGGCATGGAATGCGGTATCGGCGTGAAGAGCTACAACGACGTCAAGGTCGGTGACAAGATCGAAGTCTTCGAGAAGGTTCAGGTTGCTCGCAGCCTCTAACTCGCGCACTTCAAGGGCCACGCCAGGCCGCCGCATGCAGATGCGCGGCCAGGTGTCAGGACTCTAAACGCAACGCCCGGTCTGGCTTCTGTCAGGCCGGGCGTTTGCCGCTTTCAGACCACACGGGTTTCACCGTGGGGCAGCAACAGGTAACAAGACATGGCAAAAGAATACAGCCGTACCCAACGTATCGGCGATCAGATGCAGCGTGAGCTGGCACAGCTGATCCGTCGTGAAGTCAAAGACCCGCGCGTCGGCCTGGTCACCATTACAGCTGTTGAAGTCAGCCGTGACGTCGGTCACGCCAAGATCTTCATCACCGTGATGGGCCAGGACAACGCCGAAGACATCGCGCAAAGCATCAAGGTGCTCAACTCCGCCGCAGGTTTCCTGCGCATGCAGCTGGCCCGTGAAATGAAATTGCGCAGCGTTCCGCAGCTGCACTTCCACTACGACGAAAGTGTCGTGCGTGGCGCGCACCTGTCGGCCCTGATCGAACGTGCGGTGGCTGAAGACAGTCAGCGCCCGGTAGCGGCTGAACCCGAAGACGCCAAGGAGTAATCGGTGGCTCAGGTCAAACGTATCCGTCGTAACGTCAGCGGCATCATCCTGCTCGACAAACCGCTGGGGTTCACCTCCAACGCGGCGTTGCAGAAGGTTCGCTGGTTGCTGAACGCCGAGAAGGCCGGTCACACCGGCAGCCTCGATCCGCTGGCCACCGGTGTATTGCCGTTGTGCTTCGGGGAGGCGACCAAGTTTTCGCAATACCTGCTCGATTCCGACAAGGCCTATGAAACCCTGGCGCAGCTGGGCAAGACCACCACCACGGCGGATGCCGAAGGTGAGGTTTTGCAGGAGCGCCCGGTGACCGTTGGTCGCGTCGATATCGAAGCGGCTTTGCCAAAATTCCGTGGGCAAATCAGTCAGATACCGCCTATGTACTCGGCGCTCAAGCGTGACGGGCAGCCGCTGTACAAGCTGGCTCGTGCAGGCGAAGTAGTGGAGCGTGAACCGCGTTCTGTTACTATTGCGCGCTTGGAATTGCTGGCCTTCGAAGGCGATACTGCGCGGCTGGCGGTGGATTGCAGCAAAGGCACCTATATTCGTACCCTCGTGGAGGATATCGGTGAGCAACTCGGTTGTGGCGCTTACGTTGCAGAATTGCGACGTACCCAGGCCGGGCCTTTCACGCTGGCCCAGACTGTTACGCTTGAAGAGCTGGAAGCGGTACATGCCGAGGGCGGTAACGAAGCGGTCGATCGCTTCCTGATGCCATCGGACAGCGGCCTGCTGGATTGGCCACTGCTGCAGTTTTCGGAGCACAGCTCGTTCTACTGGCTTAACGGCCAGCCGGTACGAGCCCCGGACGCGCCGAAGTTCGGCATGGTACGGGTACAGGATCACAATGGTCGCTTCATCGGTATCGGTGAAGTGAGCGAAGACGGGCGCATCGCGCCGCGTCGACTGATTCGGTCAGAATGACCGGACGAGGGTGGCTGTTAATAGGCACGGTCACTACTCATTTTTAGATACAGGGATTTGTCCCTGGCCTATTGAGACTGTTTTTCTGAAACAGTTTCCTGATAAAAGGATTGCCTCATGGCTCTCGACGTTCAAGAAAAAGCTCAAATCGTTGCCGACTACCAGCAAGCTGTTGGTGATACTGGTTCTCCAGAAGTGCAAGTTGCACTGCTGACCCACAACATCAACAAACTGCAAGGTCACTTCAAGGCCAACGGTAAAGATCACCACTCCCGTCGTGGTCTGATCCGCATGGTAAACCAGCGTCGTAAGCTGCTGGACTACCTGAAAGGCAAAGACGTGAGCCGTTACAGCGCTCTGATCGGTCGCCTGGGTCTGCGTCGCTAATAAGCGATTGCGCTATGAGGTTGGTTGTTTGCTGTGCGTCAGCGGGTTTCCCGCTGGCGCATGGCAGGCTCCCAGCCTCAAGTTTTATCTGGATACACGTTTTACCCTGGACAGGCGTTGGGCCGATTCCCGACATTGCCCAAGAATTTCGCAAGAAGACAAGTTCCCCAAGAGCCACAAAGAAGGTAGGACACCGTGAACCCGGTTATCAAAAAATTCCAGTTCGGTCAGTCGACCGTTACCCTCGAGACAGGCCGTATCGCCCGTCAAGCCTCCGGCGCAGTGCTGGTTACCGTTGACGACGACGTTACCGTATTGGTGACCGTTGTTGGCGCCAAGACCGCTGACCCGAGCAAAGGCTTCTTCCCTCTTTCTGTTCACTACCAGGAAAAGACTTACGCTGCCGGTAAGATCCCTGGCGGTTTCTTCAAGCGCGAAGGCCGTCCTTCCGAGAAAGAAACCCTGACTTCCCGACTGATCGACCGTCCGATCCGTCCGCTGTTCCCAGAAGGCTTCATGAACGAAGTGCAGGTTGTCTGCACCGTCGTCTCCACCAGCAAGAAGACCGATCCGGACATCGCTGCGATGATCGGTACCTCGGCTGCCCTGGCCATCTCCGGCATTCCTTTCGATGGCCCGATCGGCGCTGCCCGTGTTGCGTTCCACGAAAGCACCGGCTACCTGCTGAACCCGACTTACGAGCAACAGAAAGCTTCGAGCCTGGACATGGTCGTTGCCGGTACCTCGGAAGCCGTACTGATGGTTGAATCGGAAGCCAAAGAGCTGACCGAAGACCAGATGCTGGGCGCTGTACTGTTTGCTCACGACGAGTTCCAGGTTGTGATCAACGCCGTTAAAGAACTGGCTGCCGAAGCGGCCAAGCCAACCTGGGCCTGGGCTCCACAGCCAGAAGCTACCGCTCTGCTGGGCGCTATCCGTGCCGAGTTCGGCGACGCGATCTCCCAGGCCTACACCATCACCATCAAGGCCGACCGTTACGCTCGCCTGGGTGAGTTGAAAGACCAGGTGGTTGCCAAGTTGTCCGGTGAAGAAGGCCAGCCTTCTTCCAGCGAAGTGAAAGCTGCTTTCGGCGAAATCGAATACCGCACCGTTCGCGAAAACATCGTGAACGGCAAGCCACGTATCGATGGTCGCGACACCAAGACCGTACGTCCTCTGAACATCGAAGTCGGTGTTCTGCCAAAGACCCACGGTTCGGCCTTGTTCACCCGTGGTGAAACCCAGGCCCTGGTTGTTGCAACTCTGGGCACAGCCCGTGACGCGCAGCTGCTGGACACCCTGGAAGGCGAGAAAAAAGACCCGTTCATGCTGCACTACAACTTCCCGCCGTTCTCGGTAGGTGAGTGTGGTCGCATGGGTGGCGCTGGTCGTCGCGAAATCGGTCACGGCCGTCTGGCCCGCCGTTCGGTTCAGGCCATGCTGCCAGCCGCCGACGTGTTCCCGTACACCATCCGCGTTGTATCGGAAATCACCGAATCCAACGGTTCGAGCTCGATGGCTTCGGTCTGCGGCGCTTCCCTGGCCCTGATGGACGCTGGCGTGCCAATGAAGGCACCGGTTGCCGGTATCGCCATGGGCCTGGTTAAAGAAGGCGAGAAGTTCGCCATCCTGACCGACATCCTGGGTGACGAAGACCACCTGGGCGACATGGACTTCAAGGTAGCCGGTACCGCCAAAGGTGTTACCGCGCTGCAGATGGACATCAAGATCAAGGGCATCACCGAAGAGATCATGGAAATCGCCCTGGGCCAAGCCCTGGAAGCGCGCCTGAACATCCTCGGCCAGATGAACCAGATCATTGGCCAGTCGCGTACCGAACTGTCGGAAAACGCGCCGACCATGATCGCGATGAAAATCGACACCGACAAAATCCGTGATGTCATCGGTAAAGGCGGCGCGACCATTCGTGCGATCTGTGAAGAGACCAAGGCTTCGATCGACATCGAAGACGACGGCTCGATCAAGATCTTCGGCGAAACCAAGGAAGCGGCTGAAGCAGCACGTCAGCGCGTTCTGGGCATCACCGCTGAAGCTGAAATCGGCAAGATCTACGTGGGTAAGGTTGAGCGCATCGTCGACTTCGGCGCATTCGTCAACATCCTGCCTGGCAAGGACGGTCTGGTTCACATCTCGATGCTGAGCGACGCTCGCGTTGAGAAAGTGACCGACATTCTCAAAGAAGGCCAGGAAGTGGAAGTGCTGGTACTGGACGTGGACAACCGCGGCCGTATCAAGCTCTCCATCAAAGACGTAGCAGCTGCCAAGGCTTCGGGCGTTTAATTACCCCCTTCGCTTGAAAGCTTCGACGTTGTAAAAAATGCCCCGCAGTGAACGCTGCGGGGCATTTTTTTGCTCTGTACAGAAAGATCAAAAGATCGCAGCCTGCGGCAGCTCCTACTCGGTTTCAATGTAGGAGCTGCCGCAGGCTGCGATCTTTTGTTATTAGGGCGTATGAAGTTGCCTGACTCTATAGTCAGTGCTAGGTTTAGCCCACCGCCCGTGTAGCTCAGCCGGTAGAGCAGCGCACTCGTAACGCGAAGGTCGCAGGTTCGATTCCTGTCTCGGGCACCAGCGACACGTTGTTTTCAGATGATCCACGAATGGTTCTGAAGGCCAGACAAACCCGGCTTCAATCGGTTTATTTGCGTCAGAGAGATCCTTGATGATCCAGATCCATCTTCCATTCCCCCGATCAAAGAGAACGCCATGACCGTTAAAGAATTGTCCCAGGAAGCTCGTCACGAAGAAGCGCTGAAGAAGTACTTGCTTGAGTCCCCCCAACTGGCTGACGAGATCAAGGACCTGCCCGCTGACGATCAGAAAGACCAGATCCAGTGGGCATTCGAGGACGAGGCAGAATCCCAGGGCCTGCAACCCTGGGAGCTGACGCTCAAGTACACCTCGACACCGGAAGAGTTCGAAGCCGCGCGCCTGGTTTTGCACAAGGAAGCGGCCGAAGTCCTGGGTGTGGAGTGGGATGAATACTGCGAGATGAATAATCTGGTGGTGTAATACGTGTGGGAGCGGCGGTCGCACCGCCGCTCCCATCTGTGATGGGGTGTTGCCTTAGATACTCAAGCGCATCGACAGATCTACCGCCTTCACATCCTTGGTCATCGCACCGATCGAAATATAGTCCACACCGGTTTCAGCAATCGGTAGCAGCGTGCTTTCGTTGACCCCGCCGCTGGCCTCCAGCTTCGCCTTGCCGCCGTTCAGGCGCACTGCTTCGCGCATGTCATCCAGGCTCAGCTCGTCGAGCATGATGATGTCGGCACCCGCTGCCAGCGCTTCCCTCAGCTCACCCAGGCTCTCCACCTCGATCTCCACCGGCTTGCCCGGGGCTATCTTGTGCGCGGCGTTGATGGCTTGCGCAATGCCGCCGCAGGCCGCGATGTGGTTTTCCTTGATCAGGAACGCGTCATACAGGCCAATGCGGTGGTTATGGCAACCGCCGCAGGTGACCGCGTACTTTTGCGCCAGGCGCAGGCCGGGGAGGGTTTTACGGGTGTCGAGCAGCTTGACCTCGGTGTTTGCAACGAAATCCGCCAGGTACCGGGCGCGAGTGGCAACGCCCGACAGCAGTTGCAGGAAATTCAGTGCGCAGCGCTCACCCGTCAGCAGAGACCGCGCCGGGCCTTCGAGGTGAAACAGCGCCTGATTGGGTTGCACCCGGTCGCCGTCACTCACCTGCCAGTGCACGGCCACTCGCGGGTCCAGCTGCCGGAACACGGCATCGACCCAGGCGGTACCGGCGATGACGGCGGCGTCACGGGTAATGATGGTGGCTTTGGCCAGGCGTTCTGCCGGGATCAACTGTGCGGTGATGTCGCCGCTGCCGATATCTTCAAGCAACGCACGGCGCACGTTGGCTTCGATTTCGGCAGTCAAATCGGCGAGACGTAGATTCGGCATAAAGGGCTCCACAAACAAAGTGCTCCGATTATAGGGCCATGGCACGCGGCAACCCAAGGCATCAGAAGCCCTGCGCGGTGGTGAAACCTGCATTTGGTCGCCTGGCCCGGGAGATCAATCGTGGCAAGTGATCGCGCACGGAGGGTCTATCGCGGCATACTGGGGGCCAATACAGTCGACCCTGAAGGAGCCGGTATGCAGTTGGACCCCGCGAGTGGTTGGTGTGAAGGTGCCCAGGTCTGCCCTTCGCCCAACTTCAATGCGCGCCCTACGGATGAAATTTCCCTGCTGGTGATCCACAACATCAGCCTGCCGCCAGCGCAATTCGCCACCGGCAAGGTGCAGGCGTTTTTCCAGAATCGCCTGGATGTCACGGAGCATCCGTATTTTGCCGGAATTGCCGATCTGCGGGTGTCCGCGCACTTTCTGATTGAACGAGACGGCACCCTGACTCAATTTGTCTCCTGCCTTGAGCGTGCCTGGCACGCGGGGGTCTCGGTTTTCGAAGGGCGGGAAACTTGTAACGATTTTTCCGTGGGCATTGAGCTTGAAGGCACCGATGATCAACCTTTCACCGATGCTCAATACGAGGCGCTGACGGGGCTGACCCGACAATTGCAGAGGGCTTTCCCGGCCATCACGCCACAGCGTATTTGCGGTCATAGTGACATCGCACCCGGTCGCAAGACCGATCCGGGGCCAGCGTTCGACTGGGCACGCTATCGCGCAGCCCTGGCAAAAGAGGAACAACAATGAGTTTTCTGGTGTTGCTGTTGGCGGTCTGGATCGAGAAGTTCTCGGCCCTGCGTCATCGGGTCCAGCGCGACGGCGGATGGTTGCGCGAACTGCACAAGCTTGAAGCCAGCCCCCGCCTGGCGAGCCACCCATGGCTGGTGCTGGTGATTCTGGTGTTGCTGCCGGTTGCGCTGCTGGGCCTGCTATTGGTCGTCCTCGATCCGGTGGCCTACGGCTTGTTGGCCTTGCCTGTGCATTTGCTGGTGGTGATCTACAGCCTGGGCCGCGGCGATCTGCTCGCCGGCCTCGGCCCTTTCCGCGACGCCTGGCGCCGGGAAGACTTGCAAGCGGCCGGGCATGTGGCGAACCGTGATCTGGCTATCTGCGCAGACAGTGGCGAACAGTTGCTCGAACGCGTCCAGGCTCACTTGCTGTGGGAGGCCTACCAGAGTTTCTTCGCGGTGATCTTCTGGTACTTCCTGCTGGGCCCGGTCGCGGCACTGAGCTATCGCCTGCTGGCACTGGCCGAAGTCCACTCCCGGAACCCCGCCGTCGCCGAGCGTGCCGCGCAATTGCGCCATGCCTTCGACTGGATACCGGTACGCCTGTTGGCGGCGAGCTTTGCATTGGTCGGCAACTTTGTTGCGGTCAGCCGGGTCATGCTCCACGAACTGCTGAACTGGGACATCAGCGCGGCCCAGCTGATCGAAAAAGTTGGCCTGGTGGCCGGCGAGATCCCGGCACCGGTGGTCGGCCCGGACGGCATCAACAGCCTCGACCGGATCTGGGAGCTGCTGCTGCGCGCAGCCGTGCTCTGGTACGCCGGTTTCGCCCTGTGGACAGTGCTTCCCTGAATCCTGCCACCTGAACGACGAAGATCGATGCACACGATCTTCGTCGTTAACCTTAAGTTACAAAAACTCCCGCCGATTTAAGCTATACAGAGACAGCGCTCAATAGTGGCTATCTGCTGTCTCTGTGCGCCTGCCAATAACAATAAGAAATCCAAGGGAGACTTCACAGTGAAGAGCTTGCTCTATCCCGCCGTCGCGCTAATGAATCGCCTGAGCTTTGGCATGAAGTTCAGCCTGATCAGCGTGCTGTTCCTTATACCGATGCTGGTGACCAATTTTTATCTGGTGCGCGATTCCTATCGCGAATTCCAGGGCACTCGGGTCGAACTGCAAAGCATCGACCTGCTGGGCAGCAGTCTGGCGCTGCGCCGGGATCTGGAAACGCTCAACAACCTGGTGCAGATCAACGTCACCTTGGGGCAGTCGGGCAAGGCCGGCAACGTCGAGTCGACAATCAGCGCGTTGGAACAAAGCCTGTTGGCACGCCTGCAGGGGTTGAGCGCCATGGCGTCGGACCCGGAACAGATTGCGGTGTTCGAGGCCAAGCGCGATGAAATGATCGCCGCCTTCAAGGCCCAGCAGGCCGAGAGCTCCGTGCAGAGTAAAAGTGGCATGATCGGCAAGCTGCTGGGCAGCGCGCAGATTTTCAGCCAGATCATTGCCAGTCAGGCCGGCCTGAGCCGCGATACGCAAAGCGACATGCGGCAACTGACCGAACTCATTACCACCGTTACGCCTGCGGTCACCCAGTTGCTGGGTGAAGGGCGGGCCATGGGTGCGTTTTCCCTGGGGCAGGGCTTTCTCAATTCGGCGTCGAGCACTCGCTTCGACGAGCTGTTGGCACAAATCGAAAAGCTCCAGGGCGAGTACGGGCTGAAGCTGCAGGACGCACTCGGTTCAAGCAAGGCGGCCAGGGAAAGCCTGACGGCTCAAGCCGACATCAGCCAGTCGACCCTGAAAAAAGCCATCGAGCTGTTTGAAGAGCAGGTGGTCATGGCTGACACGTTGGACGCGCCTTGGCAGGGTTTCTACGACCAGGTCACGGGCCTGATGGACCAGACCTACCAGCTCAATGAAGCCACCCTGAAATTCCTCGGGACCCAGCTGCAGCAACGCCTTGAGCAGAACCGCACGCACATGGTGCTGCAGGCTGTGGCGTTATCGGTGGTGTTCATCCTGATTTTCTATCTGTATGGCGGCTTCTACGCGTCCACCCGCACCACCCTGAAGAACCTGGGCGCGATGATGGACAAGGTCGCGGCCGGCGACATGACAGTAACCTTCAACGCCAATAGCCGCGATGAACTGGGTGAGTTGGGCGAGGTGTTCAACGGCACCGTGAAGAAAATCCACGACTTGATCGAGCGCGTGGGGCACACCGTGGGTGAAGTCGAGCGCCAGGCCGGCCAGGTGGAAAACGTCTCCGCCCGCAGTAACCAGGCCGTGGCAGGGCAGCGCCTGCAGATCGAGCAGGTGGCGACCGCCATGAACCAGATGTCGGCGACTTCCCTGGAAGTGGCGCGCAGTGCCGCCGCAGCGGTCAGTAGCGCCCACAGCGTCAATGACGAGACGCTTAGCGGGCGCGGCCTCGTGCAATCACAACAGGGCAGCATTGCCGCTCTGGCCGGGGAAATCGACCAGTCGGTGCTGGTGATCAATCAACTGGCCACCGACAGCCAGGCCATCAGCCGCGTGCTCGAAGTGATCAAGAGCATTGCCGAGCAAACCAACCTGCTGGCGCTCAACGCGGCCATCGAGGCCGCGCGGGCGGGTGAGCAGGGGCGTGGATTTGCGGTAGTGGCCGATGAGGTCAGGACGCTGGCCAAGCGCACCCAGCAATCGACTGAAGAAATCGAGCAAATGATCAGCAAGTTGCACAGTGGCGTGGGTGCAGCGGTGAAGGCCATGGGCAGCAGTCATCAGATGGCCAGCGGTACCGTGGGGCAGTCGGAGAAAGTCCAGCAGGCGCTGGAAAACATCCTCGGCGCAGTCGGCATGATCGTCGACCAGAACCAGCAGATCGCGGCTGCCGTCGAGCAGCAGACGGCCGTGGCGCACGACATCGACCAGAACATCGTCGAGATCAACCGTGCGGGCGAAAGGACGGCCGAAGGGGCGCACCAGACCGAAGACGCGAGCAGGGCACTGTCGGCCCAGGTGGTGGAGTTGAAGCAGCTGATCAGCGCATTCCGGGTCTGACTCCCCGGCTGGCCCTGCAGATGCAAACTCAGCGCAAGCAAGGCTTTGTGGAAGCAAACTTTTGTATGAGCCAACCTCTGTGGGAGCAAAGCTTGCTCGCGATGACGGACTGACATGCAGCACCTATGTCGACTGTCATGCAGCAATCGCGAGCACGCTTTGCTCCTACAGGCCGCTCTGAGTTGGAATAGTCCAATCGAACACTGCGCACGCATTGGCAGTGCTGGCAGCCGCCAACTGCTCGGCACTGACGCCCATGATCGCCGCCAATGCCACACAAATAGCCGGCAAATGCGCCGGGCTGTTTCGCACGCCGGGGTACATCGCCGGTGCCATGTCCGGCGAGTCGGTTTCCAGCACCACGGCGTCCAGGGGCAACTCGGCCAGCACCCGGTGCATGCGCAGGGCCTGGGGCCAGGTCGCGGCGCCGCCCAGGCCGAGCTTGAACCCCAGCTTGATGTACTCGCGAGCCTCTTCCTTGCTGCCGGCAAACGCGTGGATGATACCCGCGCGTTTCAGGCGCAGGCGTTTGAGCGTGGCGATGACGGCCGCATGGCTGCGACGCACATGGATCAGCGCCGGCAAATTGAAATCCGCGGCCAGTTTTAATTGCGCTTCGAACAACGCCTGCTGGCGCTCGCGGTCCAGGGTTTCTATGAAGTAATCCAGGCCGATCTCGCCCACCGCGCACAGCTGTCGATGGCCGGCCAGGCGCTCGAGCCAGGCGCCCAGCTCGGGTAGATCCTCAGGCTGGTGCTGGTCCAGATAAACCGGGTGCAAGCCAAACGCCGCATACAAGCCGGGATCGCTTTGCACCAGGTCCCACACCCGCTGCCAGTTATCCTGGTAAACCCCCAGCACCACCATCCGCCGCACACCCAGTGCGCGGCTTTCAGCCAGCAGCGCCGTGCGATCGGCGTCGAAATCGGCAAAATCCAGGTGGGTGTGGGTATCGATCAGCTCCACGATTCAGTCCTGGCGAATACGCTGCTTGAAGGTCCGGGCGATGGCTTGCACGCCAGGTTGATAGTCCTGCTGCTCGATGGCCGCCAATGCCAGTTGCAGGGCCTTGTCGGCGATCAGCTGATGTTGCTGGGCCATGGCATTCACCGGCAGTGGCAGGAAATCCAGCAACTGGGTGTCGCCAAATGTGCCAAGGCGCAACGGCCGGGATTTCAGCGGGAAATCGTGCAAGGCATCGAACACGCCCTGCAACAACACATAGGAGGTGGTAACGAGCGCGTCGGGCAGGTGCCCCAGGCGTTGCAGCATTTGCTCCATCAACTGCTTGCCACATTCGCGGCTGAAGGATTCGCCGTGCTCTATCAGCACCTCGCCATCAAACCCGGCCAACGCTTGCTTGAAGCCTGCAGCACGCTCCTGGCTGATGCTCAGTTCAGGGCGTGCGCCGATCAGGGCAATCTGCGTGGGCAAGGGCTGCAACAGACTGCGGGTCAATTGCAGACTGGCTTCGCGGTCGTCGCTGATCACCGAACAGAAATGCTCGGGTTCCATGACCCGGTCGATCGCGATGATCGGAATACCCTTGGCTTGCAGCTGGCGATAACTGTCGTCGCCACTGGGCAGGCAACTGGCGACGATCAGCGCATCGCAGCGCCGGGCGCGAAACAGCTGCAACAGTTGCCGCTCGCTCTCGGGTGCGTCGTCCGAACTGGCGATCAGCAGCTGATAGCCACGGGCCCGTGCGCCTTGTTCGAGCAATTTGGCGATTCGCGCGTAACTGGGGTTTTCCAGATCCGGCAGAATGAACCCCAGGGTGCGGGTGTGCCGACTGCGCAAACCTGCCGCTTGTGGATTGGGGGTGAAGCCATGCTGTTCGACTACCGCGCGCACGCGCTCGACCGTGGCGCTGCTGATGCGCTGCTGTTCAGCCTTGCCATTGATGACGTAACTGGCGGTAGTCACGGAGACCCCAGCCAACTGGGCGATATCACTGAGTTTCAACTCGGGTTTTCCTTGTTTTTTCGAGCTTGCCCGACATTTTCGCCAATCCTACCCGATTCAGGCAGGCGACCATTGTCGCAGCGCATCCGACAATCTGGACTTCAAGGATGGGACATTATCGAGTAACGTGCCAATCTTTCTAGATTAAACGTTTCAGCAGGCGTATTTTCTACGTTTAAGGCGCCTTGGCCAGTTCTGCCGTGAAACTGCCAAATTTGCTGAACAAGCGCCTAAGCTGAACTATCCAAAACAATACCTGGCACCTTGTCGGCGCCAAAAAGGAGAAAGCATGCTCGAGCTCACTATTGAGCAGATATCCATGGGCCAATCGGCCGTGGATAAGTCCGCAGCGTTGCATTTACTGGCCCAGCACCTGGTTGCCGATGGACTGGTCGCCGAGGGGTATCTCGCCGGCTTGCAAGCCCGGGAAGCCCAGGGCTCGACTTTTCTCGGTCAAGGTATTGCCATCCCCCACGGTACCCCGGATACCCGCGACCAGGTGTTTTCCACCGGCGTGCGCCTGATGCAGTTCCCCGAAGGGGTGGACTGGGGCGACGGGCAGATTGTCTACCTGGCGATCGGTATCGCGGCCAAATCCGATGAACACCTGCGCCTGCTGCAACTGCTGACCCGCGCCTTGGGCGAGACCGACCTGGGCCAGGCCCTGCGTCGCGCCAGCAGCGCCGAAGCCTTGCTCAAGCTCCTGCAGGGCGCACCGCAGGAACTGGCGCTGGATGCCCAGATGATTGGCCTGGGTGTGTCCGCCGACGACTTCGAAGAGCTGGTGTGGCGCGGTGCGCGTCTACTGCGCCAGGCGGATTGTGTGAGTAATGGTTTCGCTGCGGTATTGCAGCAGGTTGAAGCGCTGCCGCTGGGAGACGGTTTGTGGTGGCTGCACAGCGAACAGACAGTCAAGCGTCCTGGCCTGGCCTTCGTCACGCCGGACAAGCCGATGCGTTACCTCGGCCAGCCGCTGAGTGGCCTGTTCTGTCTGGCCAGCCTCGGCGAGGCGCATCAGGCCCTGCTTGAGCGTCTGTGCGCATTGTTGATCGAAGGGCGTGGCCATGAACTGGGCCGCGCCACGAGCAGCCGCAAAGTCCTCGAGGTGCTGGGCGGTGAATTGCCTGCCGACTGGCCAAGCGCACGGATCGCCCTGGCCAATGCCCATGGTTTGCACGCACGCCCGGCGAAGATTCTCGCTCAACTGGCCAAGGGTTTCGACGGCGAGATCCGGGTCCGCATCGTCGATGGCCAGGACAGCGCGGTGTCGGTGAAGAGTTTGAGCAAGCTGCTGAGCCTTGGCGCGCGCCGTGGTCAGGTGCTGGAATTTGTCGCCGAGCCGGGAATTGCCGCTGACGCGTTGCCGGCTTTGCTGGCTGCCATCGAAGAGGGCCTTGGCGAGGAAGTCGAGCCATTGCCTGCCGTGAGCCAGCAGCGAGAAGTGCTCACCGACATCGCCGAGGTGCTTCTGGCACCGGCATCCGGCAGCCTGATCCAGGCGATCGCCGCCGCTCCCGGCATCGCCATCGGCCCGGCGCATATCCAGGTGCTGCAAGCCATCGAATACCCGCTGCGGGGAGAGTCGGCCGCTATCGAGCGCGAGCGTCTCAAACTGGCGTTGACCCAGGTGCGGCAAGATATTCAAGGGTTGATCGAACGCAGCAAGGCCAAGGCCATCCGCGAGATTTTCATCACCCACCAGGAGATGCTCGACGACCCGGAACTCACCGACGAAGTCGACACCCGACTCAAGCAGGGCGAAAGCGCGGAAGCTGCGTGGATGGCGGTGATCGAAGCGGCGGCCCGGCAACAGGAAGCTTTGCAGGATGCATTGCTCGCCGAACGCGCAGCCGATCTGCGAGACATCGGGCGCCGGGTGCTGGCGCAACTCTGTGGCATCGAGACGCCGAGCGAGCCGGATCAACCCTACATTTTGGTGATGGACGAAGTCGGTCCTTCCGATGTGGCACGTCTCGACCCGGCGCGCGTTGCCGGCATCCTCACTGCACGCGGCGGCGCTACGGCACACAGTGCAATCGTCGCCCGGGCCCTGGGCATTCCGGCCCTGGTGGGTGCGGGCGCGGCCGTGTTGCTGCTGGCCCCAGGTACGCCATTGCTGCTGGATGGCCAGCGCGGTCGCCTGCACGTGGACGCCGACGCCGCCACCTTGCAGCGCGCCACCGAAGAACGTGATACCCGCGACCAGCGGCTCAAGGCCGCCGCCGAGCAGCGGCACCAACCGGCGCTGACCAGCGACGGCCACGCCGTGGAAGTGTTTGCCAACATTGGCGAAAGTGCGGGGGTCACCAGTGCGGTGGAGCAGGGCGCCGAAGGTATTGGCCTGCTGCGTACCGAACTGATCTTCATGGCTCATCCGCAACTGCCGGACGAGGCCACGCAAGAGCTGGAATACCGCCGCGTGCTCGATGGCCTCGCCGGTCGCCCGCTGGTGGTACGCACCCTCGATGTCGGCGGTGACAAACCCTTGCCGTATTGGCCGATCGCCAAGGAAGAAAACCCTTTCCTTGGAGTGCGGGGCATTCGCCTGACCCTGCAACGTCCCAAGGTCATGGAAGCGCAATTGCGGGCCTTGCTGCGGGCCGCGGACAACCGGCCATTGCGCATCATGTTTCCCATGGTCGGCAGCGTCGACGAATGGCGCCAGGCCCGGGACATGACCGAGCGCCTGCGGCTGGAAATCCCTGTGGCGGACCTGCAACTGGGGATCATGATCGAAGTGCCGTCGGCGGCCTTGCTGGCGCCGGTGCTGGCAAAGGAAGTCGACTTCTTCAGCGTCGGCACCAATGACCTGACCCAGTACACCCTGGCCATCGACCGCGGTCATCCGACCCTGTCGGCGCAGGCGGACGGCTTGCACCCGGCGGTGCTGCAACTGATCGACATCACCGTGCGAGCCGCCCACGCCCATGGCAAATGGGTGGGTGTGTGCGGCGAGCTGGCTGCCGATCCACTGGCGGTGCCAGTCCTGGTCGGCCTCGGCGTGGATGAGTTGAGCGTCTCTGGTCGCAGCATCGCCGAGGTCAAGGCGCGCATCCGCGAGCTCAGCCTCACCCAGGCCCAAACCGTTGCCCGCCAGGCCCTGGCCGTCGGCAGCGCGAATGAAGTACGCGCACTAGTGGAGGCCCTGTAATGGCCAAGATCCTGACCCTGACCCTCAACCCGGCACTGGACCTCACTGTCCAGTTGCCCCGCCTTGAACCCGGCCAGGTCAATCGCAGTGACGAGATGCACACCCACGCGGCCGGCAAGGGCGTGAACGTGGCGCAGGTACTGGCAGACCTCGGGCATCAATTAACGGTCAGCGGGTTTCTCGGCGCAGACAATCCCCAGGCATTCGAGACGCTGTTCGCCAAGCGTGGCTTTGTCGATGAGTTCATTCGTGTTCCGGGTGAAACCCGCAGCAACCTCAAACTCGCCGAGAGCGATGGGCGCATCACCGACGTCAACGGTCCGGGACCGCTGGTCAGCGTCGCGGCGCAGCAGGCGTTGCTTGACCGCCTGGATCAAATCGCGCCCGATCATGACGCGGTCGTCGTCGCCGGCAGCCTGCCCCAGGGTGTCAGCCCGGCATGGTTGCAGGCACTGATCGAGCGTCTGAAGAATCTCGGCCTGAAGGTGGCCCTGGACACCAGCGGCGAAGCCCTGCGCGCAGCGCTCAAGGCCGGACCCTGGCTGATCAAGCCCAACGCCGAAGAACTGGCCGAGGTATTCGATAGCGAAATGGTGTCGGTGGCTGCGCAGGCTGCAGTAGCGGGTCGCCTGCACGCGCAAGGTATCGAGCACGTAGTGATCTCCGATGGCGCGCAAGGTGTGAACTGGTTCAGCGTTGGCTCGGCGATGCACGCCACGCCGCCCAAGGTCAGCGTCGCCAGCACGGTGGGCGCAGGTGATTCGTTGCTTGCCGGCATGCTCCACGGTTTGCTCAGCGCAGACACGCCTGAACAGACCCTGCGCACCGCCACGGCGATTGCCGCGATGGCCGTGACCCAGATTGGCTTCGGCATTGGCGACACCGCGCAATTGGCGCAGCTCGAACAGGGTGTGCGTGTACGCCCCCTGACAGAACAATAAGAGGGATTGTCATGAAGTTAGCCATTGTTACGGCCTGCCCGAACGGCATGGTCACCAGTGTGCTGTGCGCCCGTTTGCTGGATGCTGCAGCGCAGCGCCAGGGCTGGAGCACCAGCGTCGAAGTCACCGATGCGGCGCACCCTGAGCGGCAATTGTCGGCCGCCACGCTGGAGGCGGCCGAGTGGGTATTGCTGGTGACCAGTGCGCCTGTGGACATGTCGAGATTCGTCGGCAAGCGCGTGTTCCAGAGCACTCCGGCCCAGGCCCTGCAGGACGTGGAGGCGGTGCTGCGCAAAGGCGCCGATGAGGCGCAGATTTACGTGGCCCCCGAAGCCGTTGCCCAGGCACTGCCCACCGGCCAGGCCGCGCCGAGACTGGTGGCGATTACCGCCTGCCCGACCGGTGTCGCCCATACGTTCATGGCCGCCGAAGCCCTGCAGCAAGCGGCCAAGCGACTGGGCTACGACCTGCAAGTCGAAACCCAGGGGTCGGTCGGCGCGCGCAATCCGCTGAGTGCCGAGGCCATTGCCCAGGCCGATGTGGTGCTGTTGGCCTGTGACATCGAAGTGGCGACCGAGCGTTTTGCCGGGAAAAAAATCTACCGCTGCGGCACGGGTATCGCCCTCAAGCAAGCCGAGGCCACCCTCAACAAAGCGCTGGCCGAGGGCTCGCAGGAAACTGCAGCGAGTGGAACCCAAGGCCCCGCCAAGCAGGAGAAGACGGGCGTCTATAAGCACTTGCTGACCGGCGTGTCGTTCATGCTGCCGATGGTGGTGGCAGGCGGCTTGATGATCGCTTTGTCGTTTGTGTTCGGCATCACCGCGTTCAAAGAGGAGGGCACCCTGGCTGCCGCGCTGATGCAGATCGGTGGCGATACCGCATTCAAACTGATGGTGCCGTTGCTGGCGGGTTACATCGCCTACTCGATCGCCGACCGCCCGGGCCTCGCGCCGGGGATGATCGGCGGTATGCTGGCGAGCACTCTTGGCGCGGGCTTCATCGGCGGGATCATTGCCGGTTTCATCGCCGGTTATGCCGCCAAGGCGATCAATCGTTATGCGCGATTGCCGCAGAGCCTCGAAGCGCTGAAACCGATCTTGATCATCCCGTTGCTCGCCAGTTTGTTCACCGGCCTGGTGATGATCTATGTGGTTGGCAAACCCGTAGCCGGGATGCTGGAAGGGCTCACTCACTTCCTCGACAGCATGGGCACCACCAACGCGATCCTGCTGGGCGTGTTGCTCGGCGGCATGATGTGCGTCGACCTTGGCGGACCGATCAACAAGGCCGCCTACGCATTCTCGGTAGGGCTGCTGGCATCGCAGAGTTATGCACCGATGGCCGCGACCATGGCCGCCGGGATGGTGCCGCCGATCGGGTTGGGCATCGCCACCTTCATCGCCCGGCGCAAGTTCGCCCAGTCAGAGCGTGAGGCGGGTAAGGCTGCTTTTGTGTTGGGGCTGTGCTTCATTTCCGAAGGCGCGATTCCCTTCGCTGCCAAGGATCCGTTGCGGGTGATCCCGGCGAGCATCGCCGGTGGGGCGCTGACGGGTGCATTGTCGATGTACTTCGGCTGCAAGCTCATGGCACCGCACGGCGGTTTGTTTGTGCTGGCCATTCCGAATGCGATCAATCATGCCTTGCTCTATCTGCTGGCGATCGTTGCAGGGAGCCTGGTGACAGCGGTGGCTTATGCGCTGCTCAAGCGCCCGGAAGCCGTCGAACTGGCACTCGAGCCCGCCAAGGCCTGATACCCACCTGTAGGAGCGAGCTTGCTCGCTAAAAACGCGAAGACAGCGCGGGGTGTCATGCAGCCCTCGTCATCGTTGACGACCATCGCGAGCAAGCTCGCTCCTACAGGATGTCGGCGGCGCACCCGCCGGCATATCCCGGGATCTTGGGTATCAGTAAACGTCGCGTCTGTAGCGGCCTTGCTCGATCAGCTTGTCGACTTGTTCAATTCCGAGCACTTCGTTGAGTACGTGATCCACTCCTGAGGCCATGCCCTGCAGGCTGCCGCAGATGTAGATCACTGCGCCTTCGGCCAGCCATTGCTTGAGTAGATCGGCCGACTCGCGCAGCCGGTCCTGCACATAAATCTTCTGCGCCTGGTCTCGCGAGAACGCCAGGTCCAGACGCTCCAGATCGCCCGAAACCAGCCATTCCTGAAGCTCATCGCGACAAAGGAAGTCGTGCTCGCGATTGCGCTCGCCGAACAGCAGCCAATGCCGCTGCTGGCCATCGGCGATCCGCGCCTTGAGCAAGCTGCGCAGCCCGGCCAGGCCGGTGCCGTTGCCCAGCAAAATCATCGGTAACGGCTCGGTTGGCAGGTGGAAACTGCTGTTGCGCCGAACCCGCAGGCTGATGCTGCCACCTACCGGTGCGTGCTCGGTCAACCAGCCGGAGCCGACGCCCAGGCTACCGTCCGGGTGCACTTCCTGGCGCACGATCAGTTCCAGGATTCCGTCGGCGGCGATCGAGGCGATGGAGTATTCGCGCATGGCCAGCGGCACCAGTGCATCTACCAGTGACTGGGCATGCAGGCCGACCAGGTGCGCGCGGTTCTGCGGCAGTTGGCGACTGGCCAGGGCCTGCTCCAGGGTTTGTGCCAGGCCATCGAGGGTCACGGTGGCTCGCCCGTCTATCCCCAGGCCATCGAGGAAGTGCTCGATCGCCCACGGGCAGTTACGCGGCAGTACCTCCACCAGGTCACCGGCGAGCCAGCCGCTGGCAGTGGGGGCAGTCAGGCCCAGCAGGTAGACCGGCGAACCGCTGCTGTCCGGGTTCATCAGTTCGCGGCGGGTCAGCGTCCAGTTGTCGTAGCTGGGTGCTTGCCAGGTGTCCAGGGGCGCCTGTCCGGTCAGCTGGCCGAGTTGCTGCTGCCAGTGACGCAAGGCGTAGGGGTCGCCGCTGTCGACTTCCACCGGGGCGAACAGCGTCTTGCCGCCATGCTCGCCCAGCCAGGTGTGCAAGCGTCGGGCGAATCCGCAAAAGTGTTGATACTGCCGATCACCGAGGCCCAGCACCGCATAGTTCAGGCTGTCCAGGCTCATGGCGCGACCCAGCACCTTGCGCTCGAAACCCCGGGCGCTGTCCGGCGCTTCGCCGTCGCCAAAGGTACTGACCACGAACAGCGCGTTGCTCGAATCCTGCAGGTCCTGCTCGCTGACACTGGCCAGTGGCTGCACTTTCACCGGCAAGCCGGCGGCCTGCAATTGCCCGGCGGTCTGCCAGGCCAACTGTTCGGCAAAGCCGCTCTGGCTGGCGAACCCGATCAACCAGGACGGGGCGTCGGCCGACGGTTGGGCAAGACCGTTGCGAGCGTCTCTGATGTGCTTTTTCTTGCGTCGACGGTCGAGGTACAGCAACCAGCCGGTGATGAAGAACAACGGCATGGTCAGGGCACTGATGGTCAGGATCACCCGCCCGACAATCCCGAAGTAACTGCCGACATGCAGGGCGTAAATGCTGGTCAGCAACTGCGCCTTGAGGCTCTTGTCGCTGTAGCGGTCATGCCGCTTGACGATGCCGGTGGCGGGATCGAGGGTGATCTGGTTCAAGGCGCGGTCGTGGGGTGAGGTGTTCAGCAGATAGAACACGGTTGCCGGCTGGCCGGCCACAGGCGGCATGCGAATGTTGTAGGCGCTCAATGCGGGACCCGCAGCGCTGTAGATACTGCTCCACATGGCCGCGTAGTCGGCTGTCGGCGCCGGACCGCTGGGGGCAGGCCCGCGTCCGCCGCGCACCCGCTCATTTTGCGGTGAGTCGGACAGCAAGCGGGTCAGGCCCTTGTTGTACCACTCGTAAGACCAGGACAGGCCGGTGAGTGCCGCCAGGAGGTAGAACAGCAGGCACCAGGTGCCGGCGACCGAATGCAGGTCCCAGTTGAAGCTGCGGCCTTTTTTCTTCCAGTCCAGGGTCAGCCAGGCGCGCCAGCTTTTCCACTGGCGGGGCCAGCGCAGGTACAGGCCGGACAGGCAGAAGAACACCAGGATCAGCGTGCATGCCCCGGTGATCTGCCGGCCGGTATCGCCCATGGCGAGGAAGCGGTGCAGTTGCAGCATCAGGCCGAAAAAGCCCTGGCCGGCGGCATCGCCCATGAACTCGGCGGTGTAGGGGTCGAAGTAGCGCATCTCGCCGCGGCGTTCGCCGGGCTTGGGGGTGAAGAACACCTTGGCCGCTGCGCCGCTGTCGGTTTCGACGCTGAGCATCGAGACTTTCTTGCCGGAGGCCGCTTCGATGCGCTCCACCAGTTCGGCAGGCGGCAGGACGCCGGCGACCTGCTTCTGGACCTGCAACACCGATGGGTTCAGCGCCCTGAGGATTTCATCCTGGAACGACACGGTCGCCCCGGTGATGCCCATCAGGGCCAGGACCAGCCCGGCACTGATGCCGAAAAACCAGTGCAGCTGGAACAGGGTTTTCTTCAACACGTCGCTCGCCTTGTTCGTTCGAAAATAATCATCACGGCGCGCATTATGCCGTGGGTTGACGGGATGCCTTGTCTATTACGCACAAAAGCCCCGTTCATCTGGATGAACGGGGCCAGGCGGTAACGCTCGGCGCTACCTGTAGGAGCAAGCTTGCTCGCGAAAACTCGAGAGCAACGCGGGGTATCTGGGTGCCCGCGTCATCGTTAACGACCATCGCGAGCGAGCTCGCTCCTGCTATGGGTGGAGTTCACCCTTTATCAGAAGTGGAAGTTGGTGCTCAACAATGCCGTACGGCCCGCCGCCTGGTTGGCGAAGTGGGTCGAGAAGGCTTTGTCGTAGTAGGTCTCGTCGGTCAGGTTCTGCACGTTCAGCTGCAGGTCCACGT
Source organism: Pseudomonas sp. TMW22090 (assembly GCF_022496665.1). Taxonomy (NCBI): domain Bacteria; kingdom Pseudomonadati; phylum Pseudomonadota; class Gammaproteobacteria; order Pseudomonadales; family Pseudomonadaceae; genus Pseudomonas; species Pseudomonas sp. TMW22090. The sequence continues at coordinate 620,111 of NZ_SCFH01000002.1, read as the reverse complement.
TTTTGGTCAGCTTGTAGGCAACCATCGCGTCGTAGCGAACATAGTCATCAACCATGGTGGTGTTGGCCACGCTGCCGAACACGTCATCGACGTAGAACGCGCCGCCACCGACGGTCAGCTTCGGCGTGACCTGGTAGGTCGTCCAGAGGCTGGCGCTGTTTTTCGGCGTGTTAGGGAGTTCGTTGCCATCGTTGGCTGCGCCCAGTGGGCCGCCGTCGACCTGCTCGCTGTCCATGTAGGCGTAACCGGCGAAGACCTGCCATTTGTCAGTGATCTTGCCGCTGGCCGACAGTTCGATACCTTGCACGCGGGTCTTGCCGGCGTTTTCATAGGACGTGGTGTCCACCTGAACACGAGCATTATCCTTTTCGGTGCGGAAGATATCGGCGGTCAGGGACAGGCGATCATTGAGCAGATCCCACTTGGTACCGATTTCGTAGTTCTTGGTGGTTTCGGGCTCCATGTCGCTGCTCAGCAGGTTGCCGGCACGGTCGGTCGAGCCACCCAGTGGGTTGCCTTCCTGACCTTCGCCCAGGGTGTTGCCCGGTGGCGTCGCGGAAGTCGCGTAAGAGGCATAGATGCTGCCGTTTTCAGCCGGCTTGTAGACCACGCCGAACTGACCGGTGATGAACTCGCTGGTGTCCTTGCCCTTGGAGGCAACCCCATTGGTCACGACGGTCGCGCCAGCGGCGTTGTAGGTCTTGTACTTGGTGTCGAAGTGGTCGTAACGCAGGCCCATGTTGACCAGCCACTGCTGGGACAATTCCAGGGTGTCGAACACATAGAGTGCGCGGGTGGTGCTGGAGGTGTCGGTGCCGGCGTAGTTGCGCGAAATCGCGCCGTCCCATGGATCGCTCGGGTTCGGGCTGGACAGCGAGGTGCAGTTGTAGCCACTTGGCGCGCCGATCAGTGCAGGGCTGCAGTTGGTGGTCGCGGCGGCGGTGCCCGGCGTGGTGTCGGTGTTAACGGTGTAAGAAGACTTCTGGCTTTTCTCGTGGCTCAACTCGATACCAGTGGCGAAGCTGTTCTTGAAGCCGGCGATGTACACGTCACCAAACAGATCGGTCTGGTTGGTGGTGGTGTCGGTGTTGCTGACACGGGTGTTGGCACGACGCCAGACGCTGCCATTGTTGACGTTGCCCTTGGAGTCGTCTGGCTGGGTCAGGATGTAATCCTGCATGCTGCTGCCGTGGCGCAGGGTGTTCTTCACGGTCAGGGCATCGTTCAGGTCATGCTCGATGGCGATGGTCGCGGTGTCGGTGCGGCCCTTGCGGAAGTCGCGTCCGTCCAGGCCGTAGAAGTTGCTGCTGTCGCCACCGTCATCCGGCGTGTCCGGGTTGGACTTGGTGCGCGCGGCAGAACCGGCAACCGGAATGCTGTACGGGATACCCGAGTCTGGCGTGTCGTTGCTTTCCAGATGGTAGTAATCGAGATTGACGCGGGTGTCGGTACCCAGGCCGAAAGCCACGGACGGCGCGATGCCCCAGCGGTCGTAGTCGACGCTGTCACGGCCGGCGACGTTGCTTTCGTGGCTCATCAGGTTCAGACGGCCAGCGGCGGTGTCGGTGAACTGGTAGTTGCCGTCGAAGGTGTAGCGTTGCGTCTGGTCCGAGCCCCAGGTGAATCCACCGTCGAGGGAGTCGCCCAGGTGGGCCCTCTTGCTCACCATGTTGATGCTGCCACCGGCAGCGCCACGGCCGCCAATGGCCGAGTTCGGGCCTTTGCTGACTTCGATCGACTCTACCGCGAAGATCTCGCGGCTTTGCGAGCCGGTGTCGCGCACGCCGTCCAGGTACGTATCGCCCTGGGCGTCGAAACCACGGATGAATGGGCGGTCACCCTGGGGGTTGCCACCTTCACCGGCACCGAACGTGATGCCCGGAACGGTACGCAGCGCATCCTGCATGTTCAGGGCGCCGGTGTCCTTGAGCACCTGTTGCGGAATCACGGTGACAGAGCGCGGCGTGTCTACCAGTGGCGCGGTGTACTTGGGCGAGGAGGCTTTTTCGACGTTGTAGCTGGTCGCTTCCTGAGCTTCAGCGTTGATCGAGGTGGCGTCCAGGGAGATCGTGTTGCCCTGCGCCTTGGCGTCGGTCTTCTCTGCGGCGAAAACCATTTGGCCTGCGGAGCCGGCAGTGATTGCCACGCCAATTGCAGACGCGAGCAAACGCGGTGAACTGACGGGTGATTGTAGTTGTTGGCGTGACATTGAAATTCCCCTCCCCAAGGATTTGAGGTCGCGGAATATAGGGTAAACAGGTATTCGTATCAATTGCGAAACATTACTATTCGCACTGAATTTACATTCTTTACAATTTACCCTTACGGTTTTTGCTGATTCGTTCGTCGCGAGGGTTTTACACGGTCAATAAGAATCAATACCATTGCCATCCCCTTGCCTTCAGGTATTGCCTCCATGTTGCTGCACATTCCCGGCGTGTTCGCGAAAGAAGAAGTGCAGCGTATCCGGGAGGCCCTGGAGCAGGCGGATTGGGCCGATGGCAAAATCACGGCCGGTTACCAATCGGCCAAGGCCAAGCATAATTTGCAGCTGCCGGAAGGCCATCCACTGGCCAAGGAAATCGGCGCAGCGATGCTGGAACGGCTGTGGAAAAATCCGCTGTTCATGTCCGCAGCCCTGCCGCACAAGGTCTTCCCGCCGTTGCTGAACTGTTACACGGCGGGCGGCAGTTTCGACTTCCATATCGACAACGCAGTGCGCCAGCCGCAGAACAGTGTCGAGCGTGTGCGCACCGACCTGTCGGCCACCCTGTTCTTCAGCGAGCCCGAGGACTATGACGGCGGCGAACTGGAGATCCAGGACACCTTCGGCACCCAGCGGGTCAAATTGCCTGCCGGTGACATGGTCCTGTATCCCGGCACCAGCCTGCACAAGGTCAATGCGGTTACCCGCGGGACACGTTTTGCCTCGTTCTTCTGGACCCAGAGCCTGGTGCGCGAGGACAGCCAGCGCGCGCTGCTGTTCGAGATGGACGGGGCGATCCGTCAGTTGACTCAGGACATGCCGGATCATCCTTCATTGATCCGCCTGACCGGCACCTATCACAACCTGCTGCGCCGCTGGGTCGAGGTATGACTTTTCAATTGCGCCGCGAGGAAGTTCTGGACGGTGAACGGCTCAAGGCCATGCTCGACGAAAGCCCGGCGCGTGCTGCCCAGGCCATCCTGATCGCCGCCCGCGAGAACCTCCTGGAGGCCCAGGCATTGCTCGGGCAGATCCTGCTGGACGGGCAAGGTATCGAGCAGGATTTGCCACTGGCCCTGCGCTGGTTCGAGATAGCGGCGAAACGCGGCCACCTGATGGCGCGCAACATGCTGGGTCGCTGCCATGAACACGGGTGGGGGTGCGCTGCGGACGCCGCAGTGGCGGCCGGGCATTATCGGATCGCCGCAGACGCAGGCCTGGATTGGGCGATGTACAACTACGCCAACCTGCTGGCAACCGGGCGTGGGGTAACGGAAGATCAGGGGCAGGCACTTGCTCTGTATCGCCGTGCCGCCGGGCTTGGCCACGCGAAATCGATGAACCTGCTGGGGCGTTATCTTGAAGAAGGCCAGTACTGCCCGGGTGATCCGAAGGCGGCGCGTGACTGGTATCGACGCTCGGCGGTTGGCGGCGATTTTCGCGGGCAGTTCAGTTATGCCGCCGTGCTGGCGGATGAAGGCAATGTCGCCGAAGCGCTGCACTGGTTACGCAAGGCACTGGCGGGCGGGAACCTGAATTTCCTGCGGGTGGCGAGCCAGGCGTTGGCGAGCGCCGCCGATCCGCAAATCCGCGCATTGGCAACCGACTACGCCCAGCGCCAAAGCGAATTGGAACGCGATCCCCTGTAATTGCGGGCAATGACGAAACGCTACCTGCACTGCAATTGGCCGTAGGAGCTGCCGCAGGCTGCGATCTGTTGATCTGGCCTTTGAAAAACAAGATCAAAAGATCGCAGCCTGCGGCAGCTCCTACAGGGACTGCATTTCAAGGCACAAAAAAGCCCATGACGTGTCATGGGCTTTTTGTTTTGCGCGGCTACCGCTTACACGTAATACGATTTCAGCGGCGGGAAGCCATTGAACTCTACGGCGCTGTAGCTGGTGGTATAGGCACCGGTCGACAGCCAGTACATACGGTCACCGATCGCCAGGTTCAGTGGCAGGCCGTATTTGTAGTTTTCGTACATGATGTCGGCGCTGTCGCAGGTGGGGCCGGCGATGACCACTTCTTCCATCTCGCCTTTTTTCTCGGTCCAGATCGGGAACTTGATGGCTTCGTCCATGGTTTCGATCAGGCCGGAGAACTTGCCCACATCCGTGTACACCCAACGCTCGACGGCGGTACGGGATTTGCGCGCAACCAGCACCACTTCGCTGACCAGGATGCCAGCGTTGGCGATCAGCGAACGGCCCGGCTCCAGGATGATTTCCGGCAGGTCGTCACCGAAGTCTTCCTTGAGGAAGCGGATGATTTCCTCGGCGTAGGTTTCCAGGCTGTTGGTGCGGGTGATGTAGTTGGCCGGGAAGCCGCCGCCCATGTTGATCAGCTTGAGCACAATGCCGTCTTCTTCTTTCAGGCGCTCGAAGATCACCTTGACCTTGGCGATCGCCGCGTCCCACACGCTGATGTCGCGCTGTTGCGACCCGACGTGGAAGGAGATGCCGTAAGGCACCAGGCCGAGGTCGCGGGCGAGGATCAGCAGGTCCATGGCCATGTCGGTCTGGCAGCCGAATTTGCGCGACAAAGGCCAGTCAGCCGTGGTCGAGCCTTCGGTGAGAATACGCACGTAGACTTTCGAGCCCGGTGCAGCCTTGGCAATGTTGCGCAAGTCGGCTTCGGAGTCGGTGGAGAACAGGCGCACGCCCTTGTCGTAGAAATAACGGATGTCTTTGGATTTCTTGATGGTGTTGCCGTAGCTGATACGGTCGGCGCTGACGCCGCGGTCCATGACCTTGTCCAGCTCGTAGATCGACGCGATGTCGAAGCTCGACCCCTTGTCTTTCAACAGGTCGATGATCTCTACCGCCGGGTTGGCTTTTACCGCGTAATAGACTTTGGCGAACTCGAAACCGGCGCGCAGGTCATCGTAGGCCTGGCTGATCATCGCGGTGTCGATCACCACGAACGGGGTTTCTTGCTTGTCGGCGAACGCCTTCATTTTGTCAAAAGTGGCGCGCTCGAAATAATCTTCGACGTTGATCGACATGCTGGAGACTCCTAAGGGCAAACTGGTTTGGTCAATGGGTGTAAATGAACGTCCTCCGTATCCCCACTTTGGTTCGCCTACTTCCCAAGGCATGTCGCCGAAAGCAAAAAAGGCCACGGGAGGCGGTGCTTCCCTTGGCCTTGCTGTCTCGTCGTCAGTACTTGAGCCGGATGGATCGTTTCCAGCATGGACGTTCGGCGCGAACTTTAGGGCGTGAGGGGCTCGAGATCAACAAAAAATGTCGCGTTTTTGCACGCTTCCGTCGTGCGGTCCTGGACAGTTACTGATGTAACCGACCTGCATGACAGTGTGATGTTCCCCAAGGAGGGAGATTTCAATACGTGCAGGAGCGAGCTTGCTCGCGATGGACGTCAACGATAGCGCAGGGAACCTGATACTCCGCGGGGCCATTGAGTGCATCGCGAGCAAGCTCGCTCCTACAGTTATTTTTTGTCAGGCGACCGCAGTCTCGGCTGGCGAAACAATGCTGGTCTTGCCGCCACGGGACTTGCCGGAGCTCAGGTACTCGGCAATCGACTCCTGAGTGACTTCACCCAGGAACACCCGCTCGGCGTCCATCACCGGCAACCACGAGCGGTTGAACTCGTACATGCGCGACAGCAGGATGCGCAAATGCTCGTCGTAGGCCGCCGTGGCGTTGAACTCGCGCAGGTATTGCGCGCACGTGCCGGCCTGGCGATGCAGGTCACGACGTCGGACATAGCCCAGCGCCTTGTTCTCACCATCCGTCACCACCACATAACGGCGGTCATGTTCGTCCATCAGCTCCAGGGCGTCGGCCACCGGGGTTTCCGGGCTGACCGATGGCGCGTTGTCCGCCGCGTCTTCAGCCTTCACCAGCAACAGGCGCTTGAGGGTGCTGTCCTGGCCGACGAAGTTGCTGACAAAGTCATCCGCAGGGTGCGCCAGCAAGGTGTCCGGATGATCGATCTGCAACAATTTGCCTGCGCGGAAGATCGCAATCTTGTCGCCCAGCTTGATCGCTTCGTCGATGTCGTGGCTGACCATGATCACGGTCTTGTTCAGCGCGCGTTGCATCTCAAAGAATTCGTTCTGGATCATCTCGCGGTTGATCGGGTCGACCGCGCCGAACGGTTCGTCCATCAACAGCAATGGCGCATCTGCCGCCAGCGCGCGGATCACACCGATCCGCTGCTGCTGGCCGCCCGACAGTTCACGCGGGTAGCGATTGAGATACTGCTTGGGTTCAAGCTTGATCATGCTCATCAACTCGCGGGCGCGGTCGTGGCATTTCTGTTTGTCCCAGCCCAACAGGCGCGGGACGATGGTGATGTTTTCCTCGATGGTCATGTTCGGGAACAGACCGATCTGCTGGATCACATAGCCGATGTTACGACGCAGGGTCACGGCGTCGAGGTCGGTGGTGTCCTCACCGTTGATCAGGATCTTGCCCGAGGTCGGCTTGATCAGGCGGTTGATCATTTTCAGCGTGGTGCTTTTGCCGCAGCCCGATGGCCCGAGGAACACGCAGATTTCGCCTTCATTGACGGTCAGGCTGACGGAGTCCACGGCTTTCACATCTTTGCCGTTGCTTTGGAAGGTCTTGCTGAGGTTTTGAAGTTCGATCATTTGAGCAGTCCTTTTGGAGTCAGCGTGCGTTGCAGCCATTGCAGAAGCAGGTCGGCGAAGATGGCCAGGAGACTGACCAGCACGGCGCCGACGATCAGCATCGACATATCGCTGCGGCTGATTGAAGCGAGAATGAGTACACCCAGGCCACCGGCACCGATGGTGGCGGCGATGGTCATGACGCCGATGTTCATGACCACGGCGGTGCGTACACCGGCGAGGATCACCGGCACTGCAATCGGCAGCTCGACCATGCGCAGGCGCTGGCCGAAGGTCATGCCGATACCGCGGGCGGCTTCGCGAATGCCAGGTTCCACGCCGGTCAGGGCGAGGTAGGTGTTACGCATGATCGGCAGCAGCGAGTACAGGAAGACGGCGGTGATCGCCGGCATCGGCCCCAGGCCCTGGCCGAATTTCGAGTAGAACGGCAGCAGCAGGCCGAACAGTGCGATCGACGGCACCGTCAGCAGCACCGTGGCGCTGGCCTGTAGCGGCCCGGCCAGCGTCGGGAACCGGGTCATCAGGATGCCCAACGGCACGCCGGCTACGATCGCCAGGGTCACGGCAATGCCGACCAGGGTGATGTGCTGCCAGGTCAGATGCGCCACCTGGGCCCAGTCGAGATGGGAAAAGGCGTTCAGAAATTCCATGTCTTTTCCTCCTTAGTTGATTGGGTGCTGGCGCAGGAAATCGGCGGCAACGGATGATGGGCTTTCGTGACCGACGTCGACCCGCGCATTCAGAGCACGCATGGTCTCGTCATCGAACAGCTCGGCCAGCGGTTTGATTTCTTCCGCGAGTTTTGGATGAGCGTCGAGGTAAGCCTGGCGTACCACCGGTGCTGCGGTGTAGTCCGGGAAGTAGTGCTTGTCGTCTTCCAGCAGCTTGAGTTTGAAGGCGTTCAAGCGACCGTCGGTGGTGTAGACCAGGCCGGCAAACACCTGGCCATTACGCAGGGCGGTATAGACCAGCCCGGCATCCATCTGGCGCGTGTTTTTCCGGGTCAGGTTCATGCCGTAGAGCTCGACCATGCCGGCCATGCCGTCGGAACGGTTGGCAAACTCGGTGTCCAGTGCAACGAGGTGGTTGGTCTTCGCCTCAGCCTGCATCACCGTGTTCAGCTCGCTGATGGTGTTGATCTGCGGATAAGCCTTGGCGGTGGTTTCCGGCAGTGCCAGGGCGTAGGTGTTGCTGAACTTCGACGGGGTGAGCCAGACCAGGCCTTTTTTCGCGTCGAGTTCTTTCACCCGGGCGTAGGACTGGGCGCTGTCGAGCTTTTCAGTGATGTGGTTGTAAGCCACCAGCGACACGCCGGTGTATTCCCAAAGCAGGTCCAGTTGGCCGCTTTCCTGAGCGCTGCGAGCGAGGTTGCTGCCCAGACCGCCCGTCACCTGGGTGTCGTAACCCTTGGTGCGCAGGTACTGGGAAGTGATTTCCGCGAGCAGGGTCTGTTCGGTGAACACCCGGGCGCCGATGCGAATCACCGGTTTTTCAGCGGCTTGGGCCAATCCTGCGAACAGCAGGACACAGCCCATTATCAAGGTCATGCCTTTCAAGTGGAGAGCTTTCATAAATATTCCTTTGCCGAGGCTTAAGACGGGCGCAAGCCGCGTTCGAGCCAGAGGCGGCTGGCCAGTGTCACCAGACCATCGAGCAGCAAGGCCAGCAAGGCGGTACATGCCGCGCCGAGCAGCAGTTGCGGCTGATTGTTCAGGGCGATGCCAGGGAAAATCAGGCTGCCCAGGCTGTTGGCGCCGATCAGGAAAGCCAGCGGTGCCGTACCGACGTTGATCGCCAGGGCCACACGCACACCACCGATGATGATCGGTACGGCGTTTGGCAGTTCGACCCGCCATAACACTTGGGTCGGCGTCATGCCGATGCCGACGGCTGCTTCCTTGAGCGAACCCTGGACGTTTTTCAGGCCTTCATAGGTGTTGCGCACGATCGGCAACAGCGAGGCGAGGAACAGGGCGAAGATCGCAGGACCACTGCCGATGCCAAGGATGCCCAGGGCGATGGCCAGTACGGCCAGGGGCGGCACGGTGTTGCCGATGTTGAAGATTTGCATGAAGCGTTCAGCACGGCCAACCATGGTCGGGCGACTGAGGAAGATACCGGCGGGTATGCCCACAACAAGGGCGGCCAGCATGGAGGCGAGGACGAGCATCAAATGGGCTTGCAGGTAAAACAACAAATCGTCGCGGTAATGTTCGATCGTATCGATGCCGATCCAGTGGACCAGCAGGGCCAGGAGTGCGACGACAACCGCACCTCCTATCAGCCCTTTGCCATAGCGAATAGCCACAGGCGGACTCCTTTTTTTCTTAGTCGGCGAACGCAGTCCCGAGTGGCAGTGCCATTCCTGGCTGCCGGGCAATGCAACGTTCGCGAGAAGCAGCTGTTCATGCTGATAAAACCGCATGAGATCAAGCCATAAGCGCAGCCTCGTCAGGCTAACTTGCTGATTTATCAGCCCCTGACACGAGTGCTGTAACAGGGGAGTGGACGTCTCTACCTTTTAAAAGGTTCCATAAATAACAGCAAATAGCCACCGTAGGAGCTGCCGAAGGCTCGGGCCGCGTTCGGACGATCTTTGATCTTGATCTTCGACGGTTTTTTTCAAAACAAGATCACAGGATCGCAGCCTTCGGCAGCTTCTACGGGGGGATAGGGTGTTTGGGAAGGGTACGAGCGGTGGTCCGTGGGGCGCGTTTTAAGCTATACTCGCCGCCCTTTTTTGAATCACCTGCCAGGCGATTTCCCATGACCAAACAGGCCGCCGAAGTCGCGAAACGCCGCACTTTCGCCATTATTTCCCACCCCGATGCCGGTAAGACCACCATCACCGAGAAGCTCCTGCTGATGGGCAAGGCGATCGCGGTTGCCGGCACGGTGAAGTCACGCAAGTCCGACCGCCATGCCACCTCCGACTGGATGGAAATGGAAAAACAACGGGGTATTTCCATTACCACGTCGGTCATGCAGTTCCCGTATCGCGACCACATGGTCAACCTGCTCGACACCCCGGGCCACGAAGACTTCTCCGAAGATACCTACCGTACCCTGACGGCGGTCGACTCGGCATTGATGGTCCTCGACGGCGGTAAGGGTGTAGAGCCACGGACCATCGCGCTGATGGACGTCTGCCGTCTGCGGGACACGCCGATTGTCAGCTTCATCAACAAACTCGACCGCGACATCCGCGATCCGATCGAACTGCTCGACGAAATCGAAGCAGTCCTGAAGATCAAGGCCGCGCCGATCACCTGGCCGATCGGTTGCTACCGCGACTTCAAGGGTGTGTATCACCTGGCCGACGACTACATCATCGTCTACACCGCCGGTCACGGCCACGAACGTACCGATGTGAAGATCATCGAGAAGCTCGACTCGGACGAAGCCCGCGCGCATCTGGGCGACGAGTACGACCGCTTCGTCGACCAGCTGGAGCTGGTGCAGGGCGCCTGCCACGAATTCAACCAACAGGAATTCCTCGACGGCCAGCTGACCCCTGTGTTCTTCGGTACTGCCCTGGGCAACTTCGGTGTCGATCACGTGCTCGACGCCGTGATCAATTGGGCGCCGAAACCTCTGGCGCGGGTCGCCAACGAGCGCACCGTGGAACCGATCGAAGAGAAATTCACCGGCTTCGTGTTCAAGATCCAGGCGAACATGGACCCCAAACACCGCGACCGTATCGCCTTCATGCGTATCTGCTCCGGCAAATACGAAAAGGGCATGAAGATGCGCCACGTGCGCACCGGCAAGGATGTACGGATCGGCGACGCGCTGACGTTCTTCTCCTCCGAGCGTGAGCAACTGGAAGAAGCCTTCGCCGGCGACATCATCGGCCTGCACAACCACGGCACCATCCAGATCGGCGACACCTTCACCGAAGGCGAGGTCCTGGGCTTCACCGGTATCCCGCACTTCGCCCCGGAGCTGTTCCGTCGTGTGCGTCTGCGCGATCCGCTGAAGTCCAAACAGCTGCGCCAGGGCTTGCAGCAACTGGCCGAAGAGGGCGCGACCCAGGTGTTCTTCCCCGAGCGCAGCAACGACATCATCCTCGGCGCCGTGGGTGTGCTGCAGTTCGACGTGGTCGCCAGCCGCTTGAAAGAGGAATACAAGGTCGAGTGCTCGTACGAGCCGATCACCGTGTACTCGGCGCGCTGGATCGATTGCGACGATAAGAAGAAGATGGAGGAATTCCGCGTCAAGGCTGTGGAAAACCTCGCGGTCGACGGAGGCGGTCACCTGACGTACCTTGCCCCGACGCGGGTCAACCTGGCGCTGATGGAAGAGCGCTGGCCGGATGTGAAATTCCGAGCAACGCGTGAGCATCACTAAGCGTTGAGCTGTCACACAAAAGCCCCGTTGCGAAAGCCTCGGGGTTTTTGCTTTCTGGCGAAGACCAAAAGATCGCAGCCTTCGGCGTATACCTGTAGGAGCTGCCGAAGGCTGCGATCTTTTGATTTTTTGGCCTAACAATTATTCCAAACCAATCTGTCCATTAGCGGCAATTACTTCTGTTCGCTGGCGTCCTATCTGGAGAACCCGGTCGATCGGAACTAGATTTCAGTCAGCGCCACGGTAACCGGGTTACGCGCCGGCAGGCACCCATGCTGCATCTCAGAAAGGATGGATTCGGCTATGAGCATTCTTCAACGCATTTTGCTGTTGCTAAAGGTTTTGGTGATTATGTCCGTTGGCATGTCCGCAGCGCGGGCGGAATGCCCTGATCACGGTGAACAGGCATCGAGCGGGCAGGTAGGGCACTCAGGCCTGATGATCGCCAAGTCCGAATCCGAGCCCGGTGACCAGGGGCAGGGCGGTAGCGCTGACGACGATGATTCCACTACCGACGAGCCGGATTCTGACGACCCGGATGAAGGCGATAGCCAGACGTAAGAGGTCATTTCGGGCAAAAGAAAACCCCTTCACTCCGACATGTACATAGTCGAGGTAGAAGGGGGTCTTGAACAACCAGTCCATGATCCTGTGGGAGCGGGCTTGCCCGCGATGGCGATACCTCAGTGACATCAAAGTCGACTGGCGGGACGCTATCGCGGGCAAGCCCGCTCCCACAGGTTTTTTATTCCACTGTCAGGCCACGCCGTCGAGGAACTGCTCGGCGTAGTGGCAAGCCACCTGGCGGTTGTCGAGCAGACGCAACGCCGGCTCTTCGGTACTGCAGCGCTCGGTCGCATACGGGCAGCGCTTGTGGAAAGCGCAGCCCGGTGGCGGGTTCAGCGGGTTGGGCAGTTCGCCGACGATCTTGATTTTCGGCTTGTTCGGGTCCGGGTGAATGGTCGGGGTGGCCGACAGCAGCGCCTGGGTGTAGGGGTGCAGCGGGCGTTCGTAGATGTCGTTCTTCGGGCCGATTTCCACCGGGCGGCCGAGGTACATCACCATTACGTCATCGGCGACGTGTTGCACCACCGCCAGGTTGTGGGAGATGAACACGTAGGCGGTGTTGAACTCCTGCTGCAGGTCCATGAACAGGTTCAGCACCTGGGCCTGGATCGACACGTCCAGTGCCGAGGTCGGCTCATCCGCCACCAGCACTTTCGGCTGCAACATCATCGCGCGGGCGAGGGCAATCCGTTGGCGCTGGCCGCCGGAGAACATATGCGGGTAGCGCTGGTAATGCTCAGGGCGCAAGCCCACCTGCTTCATCATCGCCTGGACTTTCTCGCGACGTTCAGCGGCGCTCAGGTTGGTGTTGATCAGCAGCGGTTCGCCCAGCTGGTCGCCGACTTTCTGCCGCGGGTTCAACGACGCATACGGGCTCTGGAACACCATCTGCACGTCTTTACGCAGCTGCTTGCGCTGGGCCTTGTCGGCGCCAGCGACTTCCTGGCCGGCGATTTTCAAGGAGCCGGATGACGGCTCTTCGATCAGGGTCAATGCGCGGGCCAGGGTGGATTTGCCGCAACCCGATTCACCCACGACAGCGAGGGTTTTGCCAGCTTCCAGTTCGAACGACACGCCGTTGAGGGCGCGTACGGTCGCATGGCCCTTGAACAGGCCACGGGACACTTCGTAGTGACGGGTCAGGTCGCGGGCGGTAAGTACGACGGCCATTACGCCACCTCCTGATTCAGCGGGTAGAAGCAGCGGGCGAGGCTGTTGCTTTTCGGGTCGAGGGCCGGACGCTGGGTGCGGCAATTTTCTTGCACATAGGGGCAGCGCGGCGACAGCAGGCAACCCTGCGGACGGTCGTAACGACCCGGAACGATGCCCGGCAGCGTGGACAGGCGCGAGGCGCCGAGGCTGTGTTCCGGAATGGCCTTGAGCAGCGCTTCGCTGTACGGGTGCGCCGGGATGTCGAACAGTTGCGGTACCTGGCCGACTTCAACTGCCTGGCCGGCGTACATCACGCACACGCGCTGGGCGGTTTCGGCAACGACGGCGAGGTCGTGGGTGATCAGCACCAGGCCCATGTTCTGCTCTTTCTGCAGGGCCAGCAGCAACTCCATGATCTGCGCCTGAATCGTCACGTCGAGGGCTGTGGTCGGTTCGTCGGCGATCAGCAACTTCGGCTCGCCGGCAATCGCCATGGCGATCGCGACACGCTGGCTCATACCGCCGGACAACTGGTGCGGGTAGGCATCCATCCGACTGGCGGCGCCCGGAATTTCAACTTTTTCCAGCAGTTCGATGGCGCGTTTGCGCGCCTGCTTGCCGGACATTTTCAGGTGCAGGCGCAGCACTTCTTCGATCTGGAAACCGACGGTGTAGCTCGGGTTCAACGCGGTCATCGGGTCCTGGAACACCATGGCCAGGTCTTTGCCGACGATTTGCCGACGCTGACGATTGCTGAGCTTGAGCATGTTCTTGCCGTCGAAGTTCAGCGCGTCGGCGGTCACGATGCCCGGGTGCTCGATCAGCCCCATCAACGCCATCATGGTCACGGACTTGCCGGAACCCGACTCGCCAACGATGGCCAGGACTTCGCCCTTGTCGACCTTGAGGTCGAGGCCATCGACCACTGGCACGGCATTCTTGTCGCCAAAGCGAACATTGAGATTCTTGATTTCTAACAATGACATTTGAATCTCCTCAGGCGGCGTTCTTGAGTTTCGGGTCCAGCGCATCGCGCAGGCCGTCGCCCATCAAGTTGATTGCCAGCACGCTGAGCAAAATGGTCAAACCAGGCAGACTCACCACCCACCAGGCGCGTTCGATGTAGTCGCGAGCCGAAGCCAGCATGGTGCCCCACTCTGGGGTTGGCGGTTGTACGCCAAGGCCCAGGAAGCCCAGTGCCGCAGCATCGAGAATTGCCGAGGAGAAGCTCAAGGTCGCCTGCACGATCAGCGGTGCCATGCAGTTGGGCAGCACGGTGATGAACATCAGGCGTGGCAGACCGGCACCCGCCAGGCGCGCGGCGGTCACGTAGTCACGGTTCAGTTCGCCCATCACCGCAGCGCGGGTCAGGCGCACGTAGGATGGCAGGGACACCACAGCGATGGCGATCACGGTGTTGATCAGGCCAGGGCCGAGGATGGCGACAATCGCCACGGCCAGCAGCAGTGACGGCAGTGCCAGCATGATGTCCATCAGGCGCATGATGGTCGGGCCAAGCAAGCGCGGGAAAAACCCGGCGAACAGTCCCAGGAGAATCCCTGGAATCAGCGACATCACTACCGACGACAAGCCGATCAGCAGCGACAGCCGCGAGCCCTGGATCAGCCGTGACAGCAGGTCTCGGCCCAGTTCATCGGTACCGAGCAGGAACTGCATCTGCCCACCTTCCAGCCAGGCTGGCGGGGTCAGCAGGAAGTCGCGGTACTGCTCGCTCGGGTTGTGCGGTGCCACCCAGGGGGCGAACAGTGCGCAGAAAATCACCAGTAACATGAACATCAGGCCGGCGACGGCGCCTTTGTTCCTGGAGAAGGCATGCCAGAATTCTTTGTACGGGGACGGGTACAGCAGGCTTTGATCGACTGCTACCGCTGGAGTTGAAGCTGGAGTGGTCATGGTCATGATCTCAGCGCTGATGACGGATGCGTGGGTTGGCAAAGCCGTAGAGGATATCCACTACGAAGTTGACCAGAATCACCAGGCAGGCGATTAACAGGATGCCGTTCTGCACCACGGGATAGTCCCGCGCGCCAATGGCTTCGATCAGCCATTTGCCGATGCCGGGCCAGGAGAAGATGGTTTCGGTCAGGACCGCACCGGCCAGCAGCGTGCCGACTTGCAGGCCGACTACCGTCAGTACCGGAATCAGTGCATTGCGCAGGCCGTGCACGAATACCACGCGCGATGGCGACAGGCCTTTGGCGCGGGCGGTGCGGATGTAGTCTTCGCGCAGCACTTCGAGCATCGAGGAACGGGTCATCCGCGCAATGACCGCCAGTGGGATGGTGCCGAGCACGATGGCAGGCAGGATCAGGTGGTGCAGCGCATCGAGGAAAGCACCGACGTCATCGGCCAGCAGCGTGTCGATCAGCATGAAGCCGGTACGCGGCTCGATGTCATAGAGCAGGTCGATCCGTCCGGACACCGGGGTCCAGCCCAGGGACACCGAGAAGAACATGATCAGGATCAGGCCCCACCAGAAGATCGGCATCGAATATCCCGCCAGGGAGATGCCCATCACCCCATGGTCGAACAGGGATCCTCGCTTGAGTGCCGCGATCACCCCGGCCAGCAGGCCCAGGATGCCGGCGAACAGCAGGGCGGCCATGGACAGTTCCAGGGTCGCGGGGAAGAGTGAAGTGAATTCAGTCCAGACGCTTTCCCGGGTGCGCAACGATTCGCCGAGATCGCCTTGAGCCAGTTTGCCAATGTAATCCAGGTATTGGGCATACAGGGGTTTGTTCAGACCTAGGCGTTCCATTGCCTGAGCATGCATTTCCGGGTCGACTCTGCGTTCGCCCATCATGACTTCCACGGGGTCGCCAGGGATCATGCGAATCAACGCGAAAGTCAGCAAGGTGATGCCGAAGAACGTGGGGATCAATAACCCCAATCGGCGGGCAATAAAACTAAACATCTTGTGGTGTACCTCATCAGCCGGTTAGGCGTGCCTGGTGTCCCTGGAGTCAGGGACACCGGGAGTTTTCTTATCTACTTCACCTGGGTAGTGGCGAAGTTATTAGTGGTGAGAGGGCTGATGTGATAGCCCTCTACGTTCTTGCGCATTGCGGTAAACATACGGGTGTGGGCAAGGGCGATCCAGGGTTGATCCTGGTTAAAGATCGCCTGCGCCTGCTCATAGAGCGACGCACGTTCATCGGGGTTCACTTTGACCCGGGCTTCGTCGAGCAGGGCCTGAAACTTCTCGTTGCACCAGCGCGCGTAGTTTTCGCCGTTTTTGGCCGCCTCGCAACTGAGCATAGGCGTCAGGAAGTTATCCGGGTCGCCGTTATCGCCCGCCCATCCGGCGGCCACCATGTCGTGCTCGCCGTTTTTGGCGCGCTTGAGCATTTCGCCCCACTCCATGACACGGATGTCGATCTTGAGGCCGATCTTGGCCAGGTCGGCCTGCATCATCTGCGCGGCGAGCATCGGGTTGGGGTTGGTCGCGCCGCCGCCGTTGCGGGTAAACAAGGTCAACACGGTGCCTTCAGGCACGCCTGCTTCCTTGATCAGGGCACGCGCCTTGTCGAGATCACGCGGCGGGTTCTTCAGGCTGTGGTTGTAGCCCAGCAGGGTGTCCGGGTACGGGTTGACCGCCACGGTGGCATTGCCCTTGCCAAACAGCGCGTTGACCGCCGCTTCCTTGTCGAAAGCGATATCAATGGCTTTGCGCACCCGCACATCGCTCATGTATTTGTGCGAAGTGTTCATGGCAATGTACGAAACGGTCATCGCGTTGAGCTCATCAACCTTGAGGTTGGTGTCTTTCTTGATGCTCGGGATGTCGTCCGGTTTCGGATACAGGGCGATCTGGCACTCGTTGGCCTTGAGCTTTTGCAGGCGCACGTTGTTGTCGGTGGCGATGGCCAGGATCAGGGCATCAGCCGGTGGCTTGCCGCGGAAATAGTCCGGGTTGGCCTTGAAGCGAACCTGGGCGTCCTTGTTGTAACGCTGGAACACAAACGGGCCGGTGCCGACCGGCTTGTTGTTGAGGTCGCCCAGCTTGTTTGCCTTGAGCAGCTGGTCGGCGTACTCGGCGGAGTAGATCGAGGCGAACGCCATGGCGATGTCGGCCAGGAATGGCGCTTCGCGACGGGTCAGGGTGAACTTGACGGTGTTGTCGTCAATCTTCTCGACGCTTTTGAGCAGTTCCTTGAAGCCCATGCTTTCAAAGTACGGGAAGCCCACGCTCGATTGTTTGTGCCACGGATGATTCGGGTCCAGCTGGCGCTGGAAGCTCCAAAGCACGTCGTCGGCATTCATTTCGCGGGTCGGCTTGAAATAGTCGGTGGTGTGAAACTTGACGCCTTTGCGCAGATGGAATGTGTAGCTCAGGCCGTCTTCGCTGATGTCCCAGGATTCGGCCAGTGCCGGAACCACTTCGGTGGTGCCAGGCTTGAAGTCCGCCAGCCGGTTGAAGAGCGTCTCGGCTGCGGCGTCGGCGGTGACTGCAGTCGTGTACAGGGCCGTGTCGAAGCCTTCCGGACTGTTTTCGGTACACACCACCAGGGGCTTGGCCGAGACGCCAACAGCGACACTCAGCAACGCGGCCGCAATGGCCGCACGTAGGGGAAGCATTTTCATCGAGAACCCTCTGCAATCGGTTTAAAGACAAAAGCCCAACGGCCGATTCATCGTTGAATCAGCCGCAGGGCAGGTGCATTACAGAATGTTGAACGGGATGGTGGTCACGAGGCGGAACTCGTTGATGCTGCCATCAGCCTGGTTTTCGCTGGCACGGTGCGCGGTGTAGGTCGCGCGAATCGCGGTGGCCTTGAGCGGGCCGCTTTGTACTGCGTAAGCAGCACCGATGCCGTACTCGTAATGGTGTTCGCCGTCCATGGACTGCACGCCGTCGTAGCCGCCACCCTTGTAGTGAGTGCCGTCGATGCCCCAGCCGCGAGCCTGGTAGATGTTGAACTTCAGGCCTGGCACGCCGTATTCAGCCATGTTCAGGCCATAGGCGATCTGGAAGGATTTCTCGTTCGGGCCATTGAAGTCCGACAGCAGGGAGTTGGCCAGGTAGATGCCGTTGGTTTCGTGCAGGTAATCGAAGTACTCGTTACCGTTCACTTCCTGGTAGGAGAAGGTCAGGCTGTGGGCCTGGTGGGTCAGACCGAGCGACAGGGAGTAGGTGTCGTTGTCGATTTCGCCCAGCAGTTTTTTGCCTTCGTCGACGGTCTTGTAGTAGTTCAGGCCAGTGGTCAGGCTCAGTACCGAGCTGTCGCCCAGCACGTGGCTGGCGCCGAAGTAGTACTGGTTCCACAGGTCTTCGGCCTGGGTGCCCCAGAGGCTCGTAGTCAGGCTGGCGAATGGTGTGTAGGTGATGCCGGCGGTGTTGACGTGATCGGCTTCGGCACTGGAGTCGCCGTATTCGGAGCGGAACTTGCTCAGGCTTTCTTCGGTACGCGGAGAGTTGCGATCGAAGGTGGCCAGGTCGAAGGACAGGTTGTTCAGTTCTTCGCTGTGGATCGCGATCCCTTCGAAGCTCGAAGGCAGGGCACGGTTGCCGATGACGTCGACCTGCGGGCTGCTGAAGTTCATGCGCCCGGCGGTCAGGGTGGTGTTGGAGACGCGCGCCTTGACGTTGGCCAGGCCCAGCTTGCTCCACTGGCCCTCAGCTTCGCCGCCTTCGCGGGTCAGGGTGCGGTTGTTGCCCGCGCCTGGACGAGTACCCGGTGCGCCACCGTTGTTGGATGCCAGGTTCTCGCGATCACGTTCCAGGGCAATGGCGTTGTAGGCCGCGACTTCAGTGCTGAAGCCGACGGTGCCTTCGGTGAAGCCGGAGTTGTACTTGATGATGGTGCCTTGCACCCAGTTGATCCGGCGATCAGTCTCGGTCGAAACGCCGTCTTTGCGGTAGGCGAACTTGCCACCGCGTTTGAGCTGTTCATTGGCGTACCAGTTACGGGTCGTGCCACTGATGGACTGGCCTTCGACGAAGCCTGTGGCTTCAGCTTGAGCGCTTTTGGTGTTGACCGTTACCGGGGTGAATTCCTGGCTCTGAGTCTCGGCGTAAGCCGTGGCGGTGATGCTACTGATGGCCAGGGCCAACAACGCGGTGCTGCTCAGTTTCATGGGTAAAGCTCCTTGGTTTCTCTTTTTTTATACCGGCCTTTTTTTGTGGTCCGGCTATTTGGTTTGGAACTCTTTTCGCTTGGCAAACGTTTGCATTACGCCAGATCGACGAATAACGGCAATACGCTTGCTTGGGGGCGGAATCCGCCCCCCGCGTTTTTCGGCTAATCGGTTATTTTTCTATGCTGACACCCGAGAACACGTTGCGACCGAAAGGGCTGACCTTGAACCCTTCGATTTTGGCGCTCAACGGCTGGTTGACCGTCGAGTGGGCGACTGGCGTGATCGGCACTTGCTGCTTGAGCAATTGCTGCGCCTGCTTGTACAGCACGGTGCGCTGGTCGCGATCGGTGACGATCTTGGCCTGCTTGATCAGCTTGTCGTAAGCCGGATCACACCACATGGAGTAGTTGTTGCCACCGATGGCATCGCAGCTGTAGAGCGTGCCGAGCCAGTTGTCCGGGTCCCCGTTGTCACCGGTCCAGCCGATCAGGCTGATGTCGTGCTCGCCATTCTTGGTGCGCTTGATGTACTCGCCCCATTCGTAGCTGACGATCTTCACCTTGAGGCCGATTTTTGCCCAGTCGGCCTGGAGCATCTCGGCCATCAACTTGGCGTTGGGGTTGTAAGGGCGCTGCACGGGCATCGCCCACAGGGTGATTTCGGTGCCTTCCTTGACGCCGGCGGCCTTGAGCAACTCACGGGCTTTTTCCGGGTTGTAGGCGGCGTCCTTGATAGTCTCGTCGTAGGACCACTGGGTTGGCGGCATGGCGTTGACCGCCAGTTGCCCGGCGCCCTGGTACACGGCGTTGAGAATGCCCTGCTTGTTCACTGCCATGTCCAGCGCCTGGCGCACTTCAAGCTGGTCGAATGGCTTGTGTCGAACGTTGTAGGCGATGTAGCCGAGGTTAAAACCGGGCTTCTCGATGAGCTTGAGTTTCGGGTCGTTTTTCAGCGCGGTGACGTCGGCAGGGCGCGGGTGCAGGGTGATCTGGCATTCGTTGGCCTTGAGCTTCTGGACCCGCACCGAGGCGTCGGTGTTGATGGCGAAAATCAGGTTGTCGAGTTTGACCCGGCTCGGGTCCCAGTACTGCTTGTTGCCAGTGTAGCGAATGTTGGAATCTTTCTGGTAACTCTTGAATACGAACGGCCCGGTGCCGATCGGCTTCTGGTTGATATCGCTTGGTTTGCCGGATGTCAGCAGCTGGTCGGCGTATTCGGCGGACAGGATGGCGGCGAAGCTCATGGCGATGTTCTGGATGAACGCGGCGTCGACGCTATTAAGCGTCATGACCACGGTCAAAGGCCCGGTCTTTTCGACCTTGGCAATGTTCTTGTTCAGGCTCATCCCGTTGAAATACGGGAATTCGGTTGGATAAGCCTGACGGAATGGCTGCTGCGGATCGAGCATGCGGTTGAACGTGAACAGCACGTCATCGGCGTTGAAATCACGGCTCGGGGTGAAGTACTTGGTGGTGTGAAATTTCACGCCTTCACGCAGGTGGAAGGTGTATTTCAGGCCGTCTTCGGAAATATCCCAGCGGGTGGCCAGGCCAGGTACGACATTGGTCGCGCCTTTTTCGAACTCTGCCAGGCGGTTGTAGAGCGGTTCGGCGGCGTCGTTGTCGGTCGCGGTGGTGTACTGCGCGGTATCGAAGCCAGCGGGGCTGCCTTCGGAGCAGAACACCAGGCTGTCACTGGCAGCCTGGCTAATGGACGTGGCGGCCAACAGGCCGGTGCCCAGCAATGCGGATAAAACCAAGGTATGGCGCATGACGCTCCCTCTGTTCTCTGAGTATTTTCGACAAGCCTCGTTCCGACTGGGGACGTGGGGTCTTATCGAGCGCAATCCATTTACGTGAAGCAAAACCGAGAGCCCACGCATGAGCTGGTCGAACTCCGACGGTATGAGCCATCGGGCCGGCAGTAAATGCGTAGAGTCCTAAACATTCGTAGGAAAAGTAGACGCGTCCTGCGCCGGCGCTGGAGTCAGCGTCGGACATGGATGTAGGTTATTTCCTACTCTCTCGGTAGATACAACAACGGCGACGTCATTGACGTCGCCGTTGTTGAACCTTATTTGCTGACGCTGACGCCGTAGAAGGAATTCAAGCCAAATGGGCTGATCTTGAAGTCCTGCACGTTGGCGCGCATGGGTTGATACACCGTCGAGTGAGCGATAGGTGTCATTGGAACAGCGTCCTTGAGGACGTGTTGTGCCTGTTTGTACAGTTCGGTGCGCTTGCCTTGGTCGGTGGTGCGCTTGGCTTCCTTCACGAGGCCGTCGAATTTCTTGTCGCACCATTTCGAGAAGTTGTTGCCGCTCAGCGAGTCGCAACCAAACAACACGTTGAGCCAGTTGTCCGGATCACCATTGTCACCGCTCCAGCCAATGATCATCGCCTGGTTCTCGCCACCTTTGGAGCGCTTGATGTACTCGCCCCACTCGTAGCTGGTGATCTTCACGTTCAGACCGATTTTCTTCCAGTCGGACTGGAGCATTTCGGCCATCAGCTTGGCGTTCGGGTTATACGGACGCTGTACCGGCATGGCCCACAGGACGATTTCGGTACCTTCCTTGACGCCGGCTTCCTTGAGCAGCTCCTTGGCTTTCTCAGGGTCGTACTTGGCGTCCTTGATGGTGGTGTCGTAGGACCATTGGGTCGGCGGCATGGCGTTGACGGCCAGTTGGCCCGCGCCCTGGTAAACCGAGTCGATGATCTGCGGCTTGTTGACCGCCATGTCCAGCGCTTGGCGCACGCGCAGGTCAGCCAGCGGGTTGGCCTCGTTGCTGCCCTTGACCTTGTCCATCACGTTGTAGGCGATGTAGCCCAGGTTGAAACCAGCCTGGTCAGGCATCTTCAGCGCCTTGTCTTCCTTCAGCGCCTTGAGGTCAGCCGGACGCGGGAACAGAGTGACCTGGCACTCGTTCTTCTTCAGCTTCTGGATACGTACCGACGGGTCAGTGGTGATGGCGAAGATCAGGTTGTCGATCTTGACGTCTTCAGGCTTCCAGTAGTCCTTGTTCCCGGTGTAGCGGATGTTGGAGTCTTTCTGGTAGCTCTTGAACACGAACGGGCCGGTGCCGACCGGTTTCTGGTTGATGTCGGCAGGCTTGCCGTCCTTGAGCAGCTGGGCAGCGTACTCGGCGGATTGCAGCGAGGCGAAGCTCATGGCCATGTTTTGGATGAACGCAGCGTCGACTTCTTTCAAGGTGAATTTGACGGTGTGATCGTCGACTTTATCGATCTTGGTGATGTTGGTGTCCATCCCCATGTCGGTGAAGTACGGGAATTCGGTCGGGTACGCTTTGCGGAACGGGTCGTCCTTGTTAATCATGCGATTAAAAGTGAACAGCACGTCGTCGGCGTTGAACTCACGAGTCGGCTTGAAGTACGGGGTGGTGTGGAACTTCACGCCTTCACGCAGGTGAAAGGTGTACGTCAGGCCATCGTCAGCGATGTCCCAGCTGGTCGCCAGACCAGGAATCACGGCGGTGCCGCCGCGCTCGAACTGGGTCAGGCGGTTGAAAATGGTTTCTGCAGAGGCGTCGAAGTCGGTTCCGGTGGTGTACTGACCAGGATCAAAACCGGCCGGGCTCCCTTCGGAGCAAAACACCAGGTTAGTCGCCGCTTGGGCGAAAGGTGCGGCAGCTAACAAGCTGGCGCCGACTAAAAACGGAATGACCGCGTGTTTGAGCATGGTGGCCTCATGATTTGTTGTCATTTTTGGAATTAGAGGACGACCTCGTGAGTCGTGCCTGCGGATACTTATGCAGGGGCCATACCCAATGCAAGACGCAGGGGGGCCACAAGCATTAAACAGTGGCACGAACGTACCTTAATGTCGCATATGTGTAAATTGACGCGCATTTGACCGTTTGCGCAGGTTTTTTTCGGTGCATATCGCGCACCCGCGTGGAGCAATCGAAGGCTGAGGTGCACCCGGTTGGCGCGCGGTGTTACTTATTTATACCCTCGCCATCGGCGCATCTGGCATATCCCACGGATGCGGCATATTTCGCGCACGCGGCGTAATCGACATATTCCACGTATGCGGCCTGATCGACGTATTCCGCGCAGGAGCTGCCGAAGGCTGCGATCTTTTGATCTTTAAGGCAAAGTCAAAAGATCGCAGCCTGCGGCAGCTCCTACAAGGGGCAATCAATGCGGTTTAAGGCATCAACACTTCAATCGACCCATCTGCCGTCATGCTGACCTGGCTGGTGCCAGCCTCAACTTCCGGGGTCACCGGAGCGGCGTCCATGCTGGCGGCTTTCATCATCATCGGCCCGCGCATGTACGGTTGTGGATAACCGTTGCTGTTGAGGTTCAGGTTAACGATCTTGTAGCTTTTGCCGCCCAGGGCGTCAGTTGCCAGCTGGGCGCGGGCCTTGAAGGCGCTGACCGCGTCCTTGAGCAGCGCGTCTTCACTGGCCTTGCGCGTTGGCGTGGCGATGGCGAAGTCCATGCCGGCCATTTTCAGGTCGGTGAGCAGTTCGCCGGTGAGCTTCGACAGGGCGGCGAAATCGGAACTTTCCAGGCGCAGCTCGGCGCGTTCACGCCAGCCGGTGATTTTCTGGCCCTTGGTATCGTAGACCGGATAGCTGTTACGGCTGCCCTGGCGCAGAGTGATGTCCTTGACCTGCTTGGCCTGGGCCAGCGACTTGTTCATGGTAGTGCTGATGTCGGCGGCGAGTTTGGCCGGGTCGGTGTTTTGCTCTTCTGTATAAAGAGTCACGATCATCAGGTCGCGGGCCACTTCCTGGCTGACTTCGGCGCGCAGGGAGATCTGGTTGTAATGCAGCTCGTCGGCGGCCAGGGCCGGCAGGCTGGCGACGGTGCCAACACTAAGGGCAAGAAGGGCGG
This sequence comes from Pseudomonas sp. TMW22090, assembly GCF_022496665.1. Lineage (NCBI taxonomy): Bacteria > Pseudomonadati > Pseudomonadota > Gammaproteobacteria > Pseudomonadales > Pseudomonadaceae > Pseudomonas > Pseudomonas sp. TMW22090. Next base: position 596,251 of record NZ_SCFH01000002.1, on the reverse strand, counting down.
CGCTGCGGCGGAAAGTGTGCATGAAAACTCCTTGGACGGTGCGCAGGGGTTAAGGTCCGAGCCTGCGTGAAACCATCAGACTCTAGCTTTAATGATCCGGTTCGCACAGTTACAACTTCTATACAGATCGAAGGCGACCGCTGCGCGGTCAATCGCGAGCAGGCTCGCTCCCACAAAGATTGCATCTTAATGTGGGAGCGAGCCTGCTCGTGATGGCGGTCTAATAGACGCCACCGTTCTTTCTGCCATGTGGCCGTTTGCCGCACTTTTGCCTGCCAGCCCCCGCGCTTGGTTATACTCCTGCCGATCCGCCTGGAGCGCTCATCAGGAGAGCTCATGCTCGCCCCCGTTCAAATCACTTCCGCGACTCGCCAGAACCTCTGGCGGCTGACGTTCATTCGTACTTTGGTACTTGCCGCCCAAGCTGGTTCCGTGGGCCTGGCTTACTGGTTCGACCTGCTGCCGCTGCCCTGGTTTCAGCTGGCCGCGACCCTCGGCTGCTCGATGCTGTTGTGCGCGTTCACGGCCATTCGCCTGCGCACCTCCTGGCCGGTCACTGAGCTCGAATACGCCGTGCAGTTGGCCTGCGACCTGTTTATCCACAGTGCGCTGCTGTATTTCTCCGGCGGTTCGACCAACCCCTTCGTGTCCTATTACCTGGTGCCGCTGACCATCGCCGCCGTGACGTTGCCCTGGCGCTATTCGGTGATCCTGTCCGGTATCGCATTGACCATGTACACCTTGCTGCTGGCGCGGTTCTACCCCCTGCAGACGTTCCCCATCGCCCGGGAAAACCTGCAGGTTTACGGAATGTGGCTGAGCTTCGCCCTGGCCGCGGCGGTGATCACCTTCTTCGCCGCGCGCATGGCCGAGGAGCTGCGTCGCCAGGAAGAGTTGCGCGCCATTCGGCGAGAAGAGGGCCTGCGCGACCAGCAATTGCTGGCCGTTGCGACCCAGGCCGCCGGCGCCGCCCACGAACTGGGCACGCCTTTGGCCACCATGAGCGTGCTGCTAAAAGAGATGCAGCAGGATCATCCCGACCCGATGTTGCAGGATGATCTGAAGGTGCTGCAGGATCAGGTGAAACTCTGCAAAGAAACCTTGCAGCAACTGGTGCGCGCCGCCGAAGCCAATCGTCGCTTGGCCGTGGAGATGCAGGACGTCACCGACTGGCTCGACGAGGCCCTGAATCGCTGGCACCTGATGCGCCCCGAAGCCAGTTATCGCTTCCAGCGGCTCGGCCAGGGCGCCGTGCCCCGCATGGCGCCACCGCCGGACCTTACCCAGGCCTTGCTGAACCTGCTGAACAACGCCGCCGACGCCTGCCCGGAAGGGTTGCAGGTGACGCTGGACTGGAATGCCGAGGACCTGACCATCAGCATCCGCGACCACGGCGCCGGTGTGCCGCTGGCCATCGCCGAGCAGATTGGCAAACCGTTTTTTACCACCAAGGGCAAAGGTTTCGGCCTGGGCCTGTTTTTGAGCAAGGCCAGCGTGACACGCGCCGGCGGCTCAGTGAAACTCTATAGTCATGAGGAAGGCGGCACGCTCACCGAGCTGCGCCTGCCCCGTGTCGCCCGAGGAGACGAACATGAGTGACGATATCCAAGTCGAAGGCGAAGGCGAAGAACTCCCGCATTTGCTGCTGGTAGACGACGACGCAACCTTTACCCGCGTGATGGCTCGCGCCATGGCCCGTCGCGGCTTTCGCGTCAGCACCGCCGGGTCCGCCGAGGAAGGCCTGACCATCGCCCAGGCAGACCTGCCGGATTACGCCGCGCTGGACCTGAAAATGGACGGTGACTCCGGCCTGGTGCTGTTGCCCAAGCTGCTGGAGCTTGACCCGGAAATGCGCGTGGTGATCCTCACCGGTTATTCGAGCATTGCCACCGCCGTCGAGGCGATCAAGCGCGGTGCCTGCAACTACCTGTGCAAACCGGCCGATGCCGATGACGTCCTCGCCGCACTGCTGTCCGAGCACGCCGACCTCGACACCCTGGTACCGGAAAACCCGATGTCGGTGGACCGCTTGCAGTGGGAACACATCCAGCGGGTGCTGACTGAACACGAAGGCAACATCTCCGCCACTGCCCGCGCCCTGGGCATGCACCGGCGTACTCTGCAGCGCAAATTGCAGAAGCGCCCTGTCCGTCGCTGAACCGGTGCTGAACAATTGTTGTCACACCGCGTTGCAACACGAGCCGATCATCTATGATCGGTTCGTGTGATGTTCTTTTTTCCAATGAGCCTTTTCCATGAATCAGAACGCTGAGTACTCCGCGGTCAATGATGCTGTGCGCGGGCAGTTTTTTCGCAAAGTCTGGGCGATGATCACGCCTTACTGGCGCAGTGAAGAGAAGGGCAAGGCCTGGACGCTGCTGATCGCCGTGATCGTTCTATCGCTGGTCAGCGTAGGCATTTCGGTGTGGTTCAACACCTGGTACAAGGATTTTTACAACGCCCTGCAACAGAAGGATGAGGCGGCATTCTGGCGGTTGATCCTGTATTTCTGCGCGATCGCGGCCGTCGCGATTGTCGGCGCGGTTTATCGGCTGTACCTGACGCAGATGCTGACCATTCGCTGGCGGGCCTGGCTGACCGAAAAACACTTCGCCCGCTGGCTGGGCCACAAGAATTACTACCACCTTGAGCAAGGCGGCTACACCGATAACCCGGACCAGCGCATCTCCGAGGACCTCAACAGCTTCACCTCCAACACCCTCGAGCTGGGGATTGGCCTGCTGCGCAATATTGTCAGCCTGGTGTCGTTCTCGATCATCCTTTGGGGTGTGTCGGGCAGTATCGAGGTCTACGGGTTTACCATTCCCGGCTATATGTTCTGGTGCGTACTGGTGTATGCCGTGATCGGCAGCTGGCTGACGCATTTGATCGGTCGTCGCCTGATCGGCCTGAACAACAACCAGCAACGCTTCGAAGCCGACCTGCGATTTTCCATGGTGCGCATTCGCGAGAATGCCGAAAGCATTGCGCTGTATAACGGCGAGCCCAATGAAAATCGTCGTTTGAGCAGTCGCTTCGGCCTGGTCTGGCACAATTTCTGGGACATCATGAAGGTGTCCAAGCGACTGACGTTCTTCACGGCCGGTTATGGCCAGGCAGCCATCATCTTTCCCTTCATGGTCGCGGCACCGCGCTACTTCGCGGGCAAGATCGAGCTCGGGGAGCTGATGCAGATCAGCTCGGCGTTCGGCAACGTGCAAGAGAGTTTCAGCTGGTTTATCAGTGCGTACCAGAGCCTCGCGGCCTGGCGCGCCACCTGTGATCGCCTGCTCAGTTTCCGTCAGGCCATGACCGAGAATGAGCAAAAGCCGCAGGCCATCGACGTGCAGAATTCGGGCTCGGCGTTAAAAGTACACAACCTGGGGCTGGATCTTGCTGATGGTCGCCACCTGCTGGCCGACGCCGACATGACGGTGGAGGAGGGTGACCGAGTGATGATCAGCGGCCGCTCCGGCAGTGGCAAATCGACGCTGCTGCGGGCGATGGGGCATTTGTGGCCGCGGGGCCATGGCAGCATCCGCCTGCCGGCCGAGCGGTACCTGTTCCTGCCGCAAAAACCCTACCTGCCGATTGGCACCTTGCGTGAAGCGCTGAGTTATCCACAGGTCGCCGAGACGTATCCGCAAGAGCGTTACGCCCACGTGCTGGAAGTGTGTCGCCTGCCGCACCTGCTGGGACGCCTGGACGAACCCAATCACTGGCAGCGCATGTTGTCACCGGGTGAACAGCAACGCCTGGCGTTTGCCCGCGCGCTGCTTTATGCGCCTCAGTGGCTGTACATGGACGAGGCAACGTCGGCGATGGATGAAGAGGATGAAGCCTCGCTGTATCAGGCGCTGATCGACGAGATCCCGGGCTTGAGCATTGTCAGCGTCGGCCACCGCAGCAGCCTCAAACGCTTCCATCCGCGCCATGTGCGTATCGACAATGGCCATCTGGTGGAGCAACCAGTCACCGCCTAGACGATACGCCTGTAGGAGCTGCCGAAGGCTGCGATCTTTTGATTTTGTTTTGCAGGCACCGAGGGTCAAAAGATCGCAGCCTGCGGCAGCTCCTACGGGGTAGAGGTGATCGTACAACCGCGTTGAGCTATGATGCGGTTTCAACCGAATTTTTCGAGACCGATGTTCACCATGGAAAACCCGATCGCCACACCACGTCTCCCTCGCAAGCGCCGTAGCCTCGCTCAGGAACTGGTGACGGTGCTGTCCGAGCAGATCCGCGACGGTCATCTCAAACGCGGTGACAAGTTGCCGACCGAGTCGGCGATCATGGACGCCCATGGCGTCAGTCGCACCGTGGTGCGCGAAGCCATTTCACGGTTGCAGGCTGCCGGGCAGGTGGAAACCCGCCATGGCATCGGTACTTTTGTGCTCGATACCCCAAGCCCGAGTGGCTTTCGCATCGATCCCGCCACCGTGGTCACCCTGCGAGACGTGCTGGCCATCCTGGAGTTGCGCATCAGCCTCGAAGTAGAGTCTGCCGGGCTTGCCGCGCAACGCCGCAGCGCCGAGCAGTTGGCCCTGATGCGCGCCGCGCTTGATGCCCTGAACGAAAGCGCTGCCCATGCCAGTGACGCCGTGGCCTCGGACTTCCAGTTTCACCTGCAGATCGCCCTGTCGACCGGCAACCGCTACTTCACCGACATCATGACGCACCTGGGCACCAGCATCATTCCGCGCACCCGCCTCAACTCGGCGCGGCTCGCCCACGACGACCAGCAGCATTACATGAGCCGCCTGAGCCGTGAGCACGAAGAGATCTACGACGCCATCGCGCGCCAGGATTCCGATGCGGCACGGGCCGCCATGCGCCTGCACCTGACCAACAGCCGCGAGCGGCTGCGCCACGCCCATGAAGAGGCAGAGGCGCAGCGGGGCTAAACCTGACGGGAGCAGGGCGTGCTCGCGATGGCGGCGGCACCTCCACTATCGACGCGACAGGACACTGCGATCGCCAGCAGCCGCACTCCTGCAACAGGCATGAGTGAAACCCGGTTCTGTGTCCATCGACGCTCCCTGTGGGAGCCGGGCTTGCCCGCGATGAGGCCAGCGATCATCCCGCGTCGGCTCTGAAAGTGGACATCCTCGGACAACTTACCTCTCAGCCGTGGCTATCCAGCGCCCATCCAGCTGCAGGTTTTCTCACTTATTCCCCTCCTGACGATGAAATGCAGTTGACGATTAAATTTTAAGTTGTACGATGACCTACAACTCGGCGAAAGCTGAACGGTTTTCCAACAACAATACGTCGCTACCCAGGGTGTTCGAATAATGAATCCACAAGAACTGAAGTCCATCCTCTCTTCCGGCCTGCTGTCTTTTCCGGTAACCGATTTTAATGCCCAGGGCGATTTCAATCGCGCTGGTTACATCAAGCGCCTTGAGTGGCTGGCACCTTATGGCGCCTCGGCCTTGTTCGCCGCAGGCGGCACCGGTGAGTTCTTCTCCCTGGCGGCCAGCGAATACTCGGAAATCATCAAGACTGCCGTCGACACCTGCGAAACCAGCGTGCCGATTCTGGCGGGTGTTGGCGGTTCGACCCGTCAGGCCATCGAGTACGCTCAAGAAGCCGAGCGCCTGGGCGCCAAAGGCTTGCTGCTGCTGCCGCACTACCTGACCGAAGCCAGCCAGGACGGCGTTGCCGCCCATGTTGAAGCCGTGTGCAAATCGGTGAACATCGGCGTGGTGGTTTACAACCGTAACGTCTGCCGCCTGACCGCACCGCTGCTGGAACGCCTGGCCGAGCGCTGCCCGAACCTGATCGGCTACAAGGATGGCCTGGGCGACATCGAGTTGATGGTGTCGATCCGTCGCCGCCTCGGCGATCGCTTCAGCTACCTGGGTGGTTTGCCGACCGCCGAAGTGTACGCCGCTGCTTATAAGGCACTGGGCGTGCCGGTCTACTCCTCGGCGGTGTTCAACTTCATCCCGAAAACCGCGATGGATTTCTACCACGCCATTGCCCGCGAAGATCACGCCACCGTTGGCAAGATCATCGACGACTTCTTCCTGCCTTACCTGGACCTTCGTAATCGCAAAGCCGGTTACGCAGTGAGCATCGTCAAGGCCGGGGCAAAAATTGCCGGCTATGACGCAGGTCCTGTACGTGCGCCGCTGACCGACCTGCTGCCGGAGGAGTACGAAGCTCTGGCTGCGCTGATCGACAAGCAGGGCGCGCAATAACAATCGATTGAGCAAGGCCGCTGAGCAATCAGCGGCCTTTTGCGTGAGGAGATAGATCCGTGGCAGATACAAAGCGTTTCGACAATTACATCAACGGCGAATGGGTCGCCGGCAGTGATTACTGCGCCAACATCAATCCGTCCGAGCTGACCGATACCGTTGGCGAGTACGCCAAGGCGGACCTGGCCCAGGTCCACGCCGCCATCGACGCCGCTCGCGCTGCGTTTGCGGCCTGGTCCACTTCGGGCATTCAGGCTCGTCACGATTCGCTGGACAAAGTCGGCACTGAAATCCTCGCCCGTCGCGAAGAGCTCGGCACCCTCCTGGCACGGGAGGAGGGCAAGACCCTGCCCGAAGCCATTGGCGAAGTGACCCGCGCCGGTAACATCTTCAAGTTTTTCGCCGGTGAAACCCTGCGTCTGTCCGGTGATTACCTGCCGTCGGTGCGTCCGGGTGTCCACGTCGAAGTGACCCGCGAAGCCCTGGGCGTGGTCGGGCTGATCACCCCGTGGAACTTCCCGATCGCGATCCCTGCCTGGAAAATCGCCCCGGCCCTGGCCTATGGCAACTGTGTGGTGCTCAAGCCCGCTGACCTGGTGCCGGGTTGCGCCTGGGCCCTGGCCGAAATCATCTCCCGCGCGGGCTTCCCGGCCGGCGTGTTCAACCTGGTGATGGGCAGCGGTCGAGTGGTAGGCGATGCGCTGGTGCAAAGTCCGAAAGTCGATGGCATCAGCTTCACCGGTTCGGTGGGCGTGGGTCGGCAGATCGCAGTCAGCTGCGTGTCGCGCCAAGCCAAGGTGCAGCTGGAAATGGGCGGCAAGAACCCGCAGATCATTCTTGACGACGCCGACCTCAAGCAAGCGGTCGAGCTGTCGGTGCAGAGCGCGTTCTACTCCACCGGCCAACGTTGCACCGCTTCGAGCCGCTTCATCGTCACCGCCGGAATTCATGACAAGTTCGTTGAGGCCATGGCCGAGCGCATGAAGTCGATCAAGGTTGGACATGCGCTGAAAACCGGCACCGATATTGGTCCGGTGGTCTCCCAGGCGCAGCTTGAGCAAGACATGAAGTACATCGACATCGGCCAGTCCGAGGGTGCGCGCCTGGTCAGCGGCGGCGGCCTGGTGACCTGTGATACCGAAGGCTACTACCTCGCGCCCACCCTGTTTGCCGACAGCGAAGCGGCGATGCGCATCAGCCGCGAAGAGATTTTCGGCCCGGTGGCCAACATTGTTCGGGTGGCCGATTACGACGCCGCGCTGGCCATGGCCAACGACACCGAGTTCGGTCTGTCGGCGGGCATCGCCACCACTTCGCTGAAGTACGCCAACCACTTCAAGCGCCACTCCCAGGCCGGGATGGTGATGGTCAACCTGCCGACGGCTGGGGTGGATTACCACGTTCCATTCGGCGGGCGTAAAGGTTCATCCTATGGCTCCCGCGAGCAAGGTCGCTACGCGCAAGAGTTCTACACGGTCGTGAAAACTGCCTACGTCGGTTCCTGATCCACCGCTGTAACTGTGGGAGCTGGCTTGCCAGCGATAGCATCACCGCGAAAGTGACTGACACTGCGCGGTGCCTGCATCGCGGGCAAGCCCGGCTCCCACAGGAAATCAGCGCCTACAGAACACCGTTATTACCCGCATAAAAATAATCAGTGGGAGTACATCTACATGCAAGCGACCAAGCCGACCCACGTCCGCTATTTGATATTGCTCATGCTTTTCCTGGTGACCACCATCAACTATGCCGACCGGGCAACCATTGCCATTGCGGGCTCCAGCCTGCAAAAAGACCTCGGCATTGATGCGGTCACCCTCGGTTACATCTTCTCTGCATTCGGTTGGGCCTACGTGGCCGGGCAAATTCCCGGTGGCTGGCTGCTGGACCGTTTCGGCTCGAAAAAAATCTATGCACTGAGCATTTTCACCTGGTCGCTGTTTACCGTGCTGCAGGGTTATGTCGGCGAGTTCGGCATGTCCACGGCGGTTGTGGCGCTGTTCATGCTGCGCTTCCTCGTGGGCCTGGCTGAAGCACCTTCTTTCCCCGGCAACGCGCGCATCGTCGCGGCCTGGTTCCCGACGGCGGAGCGCGGCACCGCTTCGGCGATCTTCAATTCGGCGCAATACTTTGCCACCGTGCTGTTCGCGCCGCTGATGGGCTGGATCGTCTATAGCTACGGCTGGCAGCACGTATTCATCGTGATGGGCGTAATCGGCATCATCTTCTCGGGCATCTGGCTGAAAGTGATCTACAGCCCGCGTCAGCACCCGATGATCAATGAAGCGGAATTCAAGCACATCGCCGACAACGGCGGCATGGTCGACATGGACCAGGACAAAGGCAAAGGGGCCAAGGCTGACGGACCGAAGTGGGACTACATCCGCCAATTGCTGACCAACCGCATGATGCTTGGTGTCTACCTGGGCCAGTACTGCATCAACGGCATCACCTACTTCTTCCTCACCTGGTTTCCGGTATACCTGGTGCAGGAACGCGGCATGACCATCCTCAAGGCAGGTTTCATTGCCTCGTTGCCGGCCATCTGTGGCTTTATCGGGGGTGTGCTCGGCGGGGTGATTTCCGATTACCTGTTGCGCAAGGGGCACTCACTGACCTTCGCTCGCAAGGCGCCGATCATTGCCGGCCTGCTGGTCTCCAGCAGCATTGTGGCGTGCAACTATGTCGATGTTGAATGGATGGTCGTCGGCTTCATGGCCCTGGCTTTCTTCGGCAAAGGCGTCGGTGCGCTGGGTTGGGCAGTGGTGTCCGATACGTCGCCCAAGCAGATTGCCGGTCTGAGTGGTGGCCTGTTCAACACGTTCGGTAACATCGCCTCGATCACCACGCCGATCGTGATCGGCTACATCATCAGCTCCACCGGCTCGTTCAAATGGGCCCTGGTGTTCGTCGGTTGCAACGCACTGGTTGCGGTGTTCAGCTACCTGGTGATCGTCGGTCCGATCAAGCGCGTGGTGCTCAAGGAACCGCCGGTGAGCGGTCCTGAAACGCATAATAAATTGTCCCAAGCGCATTCCTGAGGAGCGGCGTCATGCAGTTGATTGAACATTCCGACTCGCCGCGCTACATCCGCCTCAACGAGCGGGACAACGTGGTCGTAGTGGTTAACGACCAGGGCGTGCCGGCCGGCACAGCGTTTGCGGACGGCCTGGTAACCCTGGACTTTGTGCCGCAGAGCCATAAGGTCACCCTGGAAGACATTCCCGAGGGTGGCCAGGTGATTCGCTACGGCCAGACCATTGGCTACGCGTTGCAGCCAATTCCCCGCGGCAGTTGGGTCAACGAGGATCAACTGCGCATGCCGACCGCGCCACCCCTGGACAGCCTGCCGCTGTCCACCGAAGTGCCGGCGGCGCAGGCTCCGCTGGAAGGCTTTACCTTCGAGGGTTATCGCAACGCCGATGGCACCGTGGGCACGCGCAACATCCTCGGCATTACCACCACGGTGCAGTGCGTCACCGGCGTGCTGGACCATGCGGTCAAGCGCATCAAGGACGAGTTGCTGCCCAGGTATCCGCATGTCGACGACGTGGTGGCGCTGACCCATAGCTATGGCTGTGGCGTGGCGATTACCGCAACAGATGCGTACATCCCCATCCGCACCGTGCGCAACCTGGCGCGCAACCCGAACCTGGGAGGCGAGGCGCTGGTGATCAGTCTGGGCTGCGAGAAGTTGCAGGCCGGGCAGGTAATGCACGAGGGCGACAGTTCGGTAGACCTGAGCGACCCGTGGTTGTACCGCCTGCAGGATTCCAGTCACGGGTTCACCGAGATGATCGAACAGATCATGGCGCTGGCCGAGACTCGCTTGAAAAAACTCGACCAGCGTCGTCGCGAAACCGTGCCGGCGTCCGAGCTGATTCTGGGCATGCAGTGCGGCGGCAGCGATGCGTTTTCCGGGATCACCGCCAACCCGGCCCTGGGCTACGCCTCGGACCTGTTGCTGCGGGCCGGTGCCACGGTGATGTTCTCCGAGGTCACCGAGGTGCGCGACGCGATCTACCTGCTGACCTCCCGCGCTGAAACCGAGGAAGTGGCGCAGGAACTGGTGCGGGAAATGGACTGGTACGACCGATACCTGGCCAAGGGCGAAGCGGATCGCAGTGCCAACACCACGCCGGGTAACAAGAAAGGCGGGTTGTCGAACATTGTCGAGAAGTCGTTGGGCTCGATCGTCAAGTCGGGCAGCAGCGCGATCAATGGCGTGCTGGGCCCTGGCGAACGCTTCAAGCGCAAAGGCCTGATTTTCTGCGCAACCCCGGCCAGTGATTTTGTCTGCGGGACCTTGCAGCTGGCGGCCGGGATGAACCTGCACGTATTCACCACCGGGCGCGGTACCCCGTATGGTCTGGCGATGGCGCCGGTAGTGAAAGTCTCGACCCGCACCGAGCTGGCGCAACGCTGGCCTGACCTCATCGATATCGACGCCGGGCGGATTGCGACAGGGCGGGCTTCGATCGAGGACCTGGGGTGGGAGTTGTTCCACTATTACCTGGATGTTGCCAGCGGCAAGAAACAGACATGGGCCGAGCAGCACAAGCTGCATAACGACATCACCTTGTTTAACCCAGCGCCGATTACCTAAGACCGCGTCGCCTGCATCGCTGGCAAGCCAGCTCCCACAGGGATTTCTGCGTTGCATAAAACGTAAGAACATCGAGGATCTGTGTGAGCTGGCAAGCCAGCCCCCACAAGGATTTCGGCGTTGCATAAAACGTATGAACGTCGATGAATCTGTGAGAGCTGGCTAGGCAGCTCCCACAGGGATTTCTGCGTTGCATAAAACGTATGTACGCCGAGGAATCTGTGGGAGCTGGCTTGCCAGCGATAGCGGTCTACCAGACGCCAACGTCCCGGGTGGCTTATCATTAGCCACCTAACGACGCTCACCCAAGGTTAACTCCGGCATGCTGGCAATCTTCCTCGAAACCCTGAACATCACCGCCCCGGTGTTTGCCATGCTGTTTCTGGGTGTGCTGCTCAAACGCATTGACTGGATCAACGACAACTTCATCCACACCGCATCGGCCCTGGTGTTCAACGTCACCATGCCGGCGCTGCTGTTCCTGGGCATCCTGCATGCCGACCTGCATGCCGCCCTGCAACCGGAACTGCTGATCTATTTCTCGGTGGCGACCCTGGTGTGTTTCGCCATCGCCTGGGGCTGGGCGATCTGGAAATGTCCGCGGGAAGATCGCGGGATCTACACCCAGGGCGCATTCCGCGGTAATAACGGGGTGATCGGCCTGGCGCTGGCGGCGAGCATGTACGGCGACTACGGGATTTCCCTTGGGGCGATTCTCGCGGCGCTGGTGATCCTGTTCTACAACACCCTCTCGACTATCGTCCTGGCGGTGTACAGCCCGGTGATCAAGTCCGATCCCTGGAGTATCTTCAAGAGCGTGATGATCAACCCGTTGATCATCAGCGTGATTGCAGCGGCACCCTTTGCCTATTTCAAGATCGGCCTGCCGGGCTGGCTGGAAACCTCCGGGCAGTACCTGGCGCAGACCACTTTGCCCCTGGCCCTGATCTGCATCGGCGGCACCCTTTCGCTGGCAGCGATGCGAAAAAGTGGCTCTATGGCGCTCAGCTCCAGCCTGGTCAAGATGATCGGCCTGCCGGTGCTGGCGACGCTGGGCGCTTGGCTGTGGGGTTTTCGCGGGGCGGAACTGGGAATTTTGTTCCTGTACTTCGGCAGCCCGACCGCTGCCGCCAGTTTTGTCATGGCCCGCCAGGCCAATGGCAACCACGAGCTGGCGGCAGCGATCATAGTGATCACGACCTTGATGGCGGCGGTGACCACCAATGTCGGGATCTTTTGGTTGCAGTGGGGCGGGTGGATTTAGCCCAGGGGGTTGCGGCGCTCTCAAGGGCCTCATCGCGAGCAGGCTCGCTCCCACATTTGGAATGCATTGCCCTGTGGGAACGAGCCTGCTCGCGATGGCGGCAGACCTGTCACCACAACTTTCGAATAATCATTCCGGCTTCTGGTAAGTATCAATCACTTCCTGCGCCGCCCTGAACGCATCGATGGCCGCCGGTACTCCTGCATACACCGCACAATGCAACAGCGCCTCGCGAATCTCTTCCACCGTGCAGCCATTGTTCAACGCCCCGCGCACGTGCCCCTTCAATTCCTGCGGGCACTTGAGTGCGGTCAGCGCGGCCAGGGTGATCAGGCTGCGGGTTTTCAGCGGCAGGCCCTCGCGATTCCATACGCTGCCCCATGCGTGCTCGTTGACGAAGTCCTGCAGCGGCTGGGTAAAATCGGTGGCATTGCCCAGTGCGCGATCGACGAAAGCATCGCCCATCACTTGCCGACGCACTTCAACGCCGGGTTTTTTATTGTCGGTCATGGCACTTCCTTTTTGTGGTGTTGGCGACGCCAGGCGAGCAGTGACGTAAGCAGCACAAACGCCACCAGGGCTGGCAGGACGAAAAACAGCATCAGGTGTTCAAGCTTGCCGGCCAGCGGCATGCCGGTGGTAAAGGACACCACATGCAGGCCGTACGCAAGGTACAGCCCCAGGAAAACCAGGCCTTCGGCACGCGTCACCCGATAACCGGAGTAGAAGATTGGCAGGCACAGCGCCGCGACGCCGAGCATCACCGGCAGGTCGAAATCCAGGGCGTTGGGCGAGACCGACAAGGGCGTCGGAGCAATCAGCGCCGTGACGCCGAGCACGCCCAGCAGGTTGAACAGATTGCTGCCAATGACGTTGCCCACGGCAATTTCACGCTGGCCGCGCAAGGCCGCAATCAACGAGGTGGCCAGTTCCGGCAGGGAAGTGCTGATGGCCACGATGGTCAGGCCGATGATCCGTTCCGAAAGCCCAAGATCAGTAGCGACCGCGACCGCAGCGCCCAGTAGCAGGTGGCCGGCATACACCAGCATCCCCAGGCCGGCGACGATCATCAGCAGGCTGCTGAACCAGGGCGCCTGGCGAGTTTCATCGTGAGATGGCGGCCGCGCCGAGTGGCGCGACTGGCGCAACAACAGGCCCAGGTACACCATCAGCGCGGCCAGCAGCACCATGCCGTCGAAGCGGGTCAGTTCTTCATTCCAGGCAAGTATGAAGACCAGCAGGCTGGCGCCGATCATCAGCGGAATATCCAGGCGCACCACCTGCCGGGACACCCGCAGGGGGATAATCAGCGCCGACAGGCCAAGCGTTACCAGGATGTTGAAAATGCTGCTGCCGATGACGCTGCCCACCGCAATGTCGACGTTCTGTGCCAGGGTCGCCTGCAGGCTGATGGCCATTTGTGGCGCGCTGCTGCCGAGGGCGACGATGGTCAGGCCGATGATCAGCGGCCGCACGTGCAGGCGTGCGGCCAGGCGTACGGCGGCCCGCACCATCAGCTCGGCGCCGGCGATCAGTAGAACCAGGCCGCTGAGCAATTCAATTACGTTGATCAGGGGCAAATCTGCAAGTCCGAAAATGGTCGGCGCTCCAGCTGTCAGTCGTCGAGGGCTTGCACCCGCACCCGTGCGGTCCCGCTTCTGAGCATGCCCAGGCGTGCGGCAGCCTCGTGGGAAAGGTCAATCAGTCGCCCACGGGTGTGCGGGCCGCGGTCATTGATGCGGACCACGCAAGACTTGTCGTTGCTCAGGTTGGTGACCTTCACCCGCGTACCGAAGGGTAGTTGGCGATGGGCGGCGGTCAGGGAATTCTTGTTGAAACGCTCGCCACTGGCGGTGCGTTTCCCTTGGTGTTTGGCGCCGTAGTAGGACGCCGTGCCGGTCTTGTCGTAGCCGTGGGGATCGACGATGTCATTGCTGGAACAGCCGGCCAACAGAGAGAGCAGGGCGCAAAGCCCGAGTAGACGCTTCATTCAGGGTTTCCCGAAAACAAATGTGGGAGCCAACCTGCGGGCGATTGCGGAGTGTCAGACACGAACAGGGTGAATGTCAGACCGCTATCGCCAGCAGGCTGGCTCCCACAAGGAGTCGAGCCAGATTTGAAGGCTGGCTCCATTCTCATCAGCCTTCGAGTTTGCTTTTCAGCAGTTCGTTGACCTGTTGCGGGTTGGCCTTGCCTTTGGAGGCTTTCATGGCCTGGCCGACGAAGAAGCCGAACATCTTGCCGCGTTTGGCTTCATCTGCCGCGCGGTATTGTTCGACCTGCTCGGCGTTGGCCGCGAGCATCTCGTCCAGCACCGCCGAGATCGCACCGGTGTCGGTCACTTGCTTGAGGCCGCGCTTGTCGATGATCTCGTCAGCGCTGCCTTCACCGTTGGCCATGGCTTCAAAGACCACCTTGGCGATCTTGCCGGAGATGGTGTTGTCCTTGATGCGCAGCAGCATCCCGCCCAGCTGCTCGGCCGAGACCGGAGACTGGTCAATGTCCACGCCCTGCTTGTTCAACAGGCTGCCCAGCTCAACCATCACCCAGTTGGCCGCCAGCTTGGCGTCGCCGCTGATGCTCACGACTTTCTCGAAGTAATCGGCTTGTTCGCGACTGGTGGCCAGGACGCTGGCGTCGTAGACCGACAGACCGAACTGCTCCTGGAAACGCTCGCGCTTCTGCGGCGGCAATTCCGGCAGGGTCGCGCGCACGTCGTCGAGGAACGAGTCCTCGATGACCACTGGCAGCAGGTCCGGATCCGGGAAGTAACGGTAGTCGTTGGCTTCCTCCTTGCTGCGCATCGGACGGGTTTCGTCCTTGTTCGGATCGTACAGGCGGGTCTGCTGGATCACTTTGCCGCCGTCTTCGATCAGCTCGATCTGGCGCTGCACTTCGGTGTTGATCGCCTTCTCGATGAAACGGAACGAGTTGACGTTCTTGATTTCGCAGCGCGTGCCGAACTCGGCCTGGCCCTTCGGACGGATCGACACGTTGCAGTCGCAACGCAGCGAGCCTTCGGCCATGTTGCCATCACAGATGCCCAGGTAACGCACCAGTGCGTGGACAGCCTTGACGTAAGCCACGGCTTCCTTGGCACTGCGCATGTCCGGCTCGGAAACGATTTCCAGCAGCGGCGTGCCGGCACGGTTCAGGTCGATGCCGGTGGCGCCATTGAACTCTTCGTGCAGGCTTTTACCGGCGTCTTCTTCCAGGTGCGCCCGGGTGATGCCGACGCGCTTGACCGTGCCGTCTTCCAGGGCGATGTCCAGGTGGCCCTTGCCGACAATCGGCAGTTCCATCTGGCTGATCTGGTAGCCCTTGGGCAGGTCCGGATAAAAGTAGTTTTTACGGGCGAACACGTTGTGCTGGCCGATTTCGGCATCGATGGCCAGGCCAAACATCACCGCCATGCGCACCGCTTCCTGGTTCAGTACCGGCAGGACGCCAGGCATGCCGAGGTCAACCAGGCTGGCCTGGGTGTTCGGCTCGGAACCGAAAGTGGTGGAGCTACCGGAAAAAATTTTCGACCGGGTGGTGAGCTGGGTATGAATCTCCAGCCCGATCACGACTTCCCATTGCATGTGTTTCTCCTCAGAAGCCGGTTGGGGTGCGGGTGTGCCAGTCAGTGTTGAGCTGATACTGGTGGGCAACGTTCAACAGGCGACCTTCCTGGAAATACGGGGCAAGCAGTTGCACGCCCACCGGCAGGCCATCGACGAAACCGGCCGGCATAGACAAGCCCGGCAAGCCGGCGAGGTTGGCGGTGATGGTGTAGACGTCTTCCAGGTAGGCAGCGACCGGGTCACTGTTCTTGGCGCCGAGCTTCCAGGCCGGGTTCGGCGTGGTTGGGCCGAGGATGATGTCGACCTCGTTGAAGGCGGCCATGAAGTCATTTTTCACCAGGCGGCGGATCTTCTGCGCCTTCAGGTAATAGGCGTCGTAGTAGCCGGCCGACAGCGCGTAGGCGCCGACCATGATGCGGCGCTGCACTTCCGGGCCGAAACCTTCACCGCGGGAACGCTTGTACAGGTCGATCAGGTTTTTTGGGTCTTCGCAGCGATAGCCGAAACGTACCCCGTCGAAACGCGACAGGTTGGAGGAGGCTTCTGCCGGGGCGATCACGTAGTACGCAGGAATCGCGTGCTGCATGTTCGGCAGGCTGATTTCCTTGATCACGGCACCGAGCTTTTCCAGCTCCTTGATGCTGTTGTGGATCAGCTCAGCGATGCGCGGGTCCAGACCGGCGCTGAAGTATTCCTTCGGCACGCCGATGCGCAGCCCTTGCAGCGAGCCGTTGAGGCTGGCGCTGTAATCCGGCACGGGCTCGTCGATGCTGGTGGAGTCATTGGCATCGAAACCGGCCATGCCTTGCAGCAGGATCGCGCAGTCTTCGGCGGTGCGCGCCAGAGGGCCGCCCTGATCGAGACTGGAGGCGTAAGCGATCATGCCCCAGCGCGAAACACGACCGTACGTCGGTTTAAGGCCCGTGAGGTTGGTAAACGCGGCGGGCTGACGAATGGAGCCGCCGGTGTCGGTCGCGGTGGCGGCCGGCAGCAGGCGCGCGGCAACGGCCGCAGCTGAACCGCCGGACGAACCGCCCGGTACGTGTTCCAGGTTCCACGGGTTTTTCACCGCGCCGTAGTAGCTCGACTCGTTGGCCGAACCCATGGCGAATTCGTCCATGTTGGTCTTGCCCAGGGTCACGGCCCCGGCAGCGGCCAGCTTGGCAACCACGGTGGCATCGTACGGCGCCTTGAAGTTGTCGAGCATCTTCGAGCCGCAGCTGGTGCGGATACCCTGGGTGCAGAACAGGTCCTTGTGGGCGATCGGCGCGCCAAGCAGGGCGCCGCTCTCACCATTGGCCCGGCGGGCGTCAGCGGCTTTGGCCTGCTGCAGCGCGAGGTCCTCGGTGAGGCTGATGAAGCTGTTGAGCTGTGGATCGAGCTGGGCGATACGCGCCAGCAGGACCTTGGTCAGCTCTTCGGAAGAAAACTTTTTGTCGGCGAGTCCGCGGGCGATCTCGGCCAGAGTCATTTGATGCATTGCAGGCTCTTTCCCTTTAGTCGATGACTTTCGGAACCAGGTACAGGCCGTTTTCGACCGCTGGTGCGATGGACTGGTAGGCCTCGCGATGATCGGTCTCGGTCACGACGTCCGCGCGCAGGCGCTGGCTGGCTTCCAGTGGGTGGGCGAGCGGCTCGATACCGTCGGTATTGACCGCCTGCATTTCGTCGACCAGCCCGAGAATGCTGTTCAGGGCCGAAGTGATGTGTGGAAGATCGGCATCATTGAGGCCAAGGCAGGCCAGATGAGCGATTTTTTCCACGTCGGAGCGTTCAAGCGCCATGGGAATCTCCAGTGGAAAACAGAACGGACGGCGTCCGTGTGTTAGATTGTCGGAACACTACCGCATTTCTACGGTCATAAGGCCGCGATTGTGGGGGTTGGTGCACAGAAAAGCGGCCAATTTAACATATTGGCGCCTTGCCCAAAATCCCTGTCGTTGTTAGAGTTTGCCGCACTTTTTTACCCACGCGTTGCCTAGGGTCCTTTCCCCATGTTCAAGAAACTGCGTGGCATGTTTTCCAGCGATCTTTCCATTGACCTGGGCACTGCCAACACCCTTATTTACGTGCGCGAGCGCGGAATCGTTCTGAATGAGCCATCGGTTGTGGCCATTCGGACACACGGTAACCAGAAAAGTGTCGTGGCCGTCGGCACCGAGGCCAAGCGTATGCTCGGCCGTACTCCAGGAAATATTGCTGCCATTCGTCCGATGAAAGACGGCGTAATCGCCGACTTCAGCGTCTGCGAAAAGATGCTGCAGTACTTCATCAACAAGGTTCATGAAAACAGCTTTCTGCAGCCTAGCCCCCGAGTGCTGATCTGCGTTCCATGCAAATCCACCCAGGTTGAGCGTCGTGCCATCCGTGAATCGGCCCTCGGTGCCGGTGCCCGTGAAGTGTTCCTGATCGAAGAGCCGATGGCTGCTGCGATCGGCGCCGGCCTGCCGGTAGAGGAAGCTCGCGGTTCGATGGTTGTCGATATCGGTGGCGGTACCACTGAAATCGCGCTGATCTCCCTGAACGGTGTGGTCTATGCCGAATCCGTACGGGTTGGCGGCGACCGCTTCGACGAAGCGATCATCACCTACGTGCGTCGCAACTACGGCAGCCTGATCGGCGAATCCACCGCCGAGCGCATCAAGCAGGAAATCGGTACGGCCTACCCGGGCGGCGAAGTTCGCGAAGTCGATGTTCGCGGTCGCAACCTGGCTGAAGGCGTGCCACGTGCTTTCACCCTGAACTCCAACGAAGTGCTGGAAGCTCTGCAAGAGTCCCTGGCAACCATCGTTCAGGCAGTGAAAAACGCGCTGGAGCAATCGCCTCCGGAACTGGCTTCCGATATCGCCGAGCGTGGCCTGGTGCTGACCGGTGGTGGCGCCTTGCTGCGCGACCTCGACAAGCTGCTGGCCCAGGAAACCGGCCTGCCGGTGATCGTTGCCGAAGACCCGTTGACCTGCGTTGCTCGCGGCGGTGGCCGTGCATTGGAAATGATGGATAAACACACCATGGACCTGCTCTCCAGCGAATAAGTCGCGGGGTTGCATCTATGCTGTTGAGCGCACAGGCAGCACTTTGCAGTGCTGCCTGTTGGCGTTTATCTTCTGTCAGTCTGCATCCAGGCCGGTCTGCCGTATGAATAAACAAAACATTTGCCTGGGAGGAGCGGCTTATTAAACCGCTTTTCACCAAAGGGCCTTCACTTGGCGTGCGCTTGTTGGTGCTGGTCGTGCTATCGGTCGCGCTGATGGTGGTCGATGCCCGCTTCACACTGCTCAAGCCAGTGCGTAGCCAAATGTCGCTGGTGCTGATGCAGTCCTACTGGATCACCGACCTGCCGCAGCGGTTATGGCAAGGCGTGGCCAGTCAGTTTGGCAGCCGCACCGAACTGGTCGCCGAAAACGAAAAACTCAAGACCGAAAACCTGCTGCTGCAGGGCCGCATGCAAAAGCTTGCCGCCCTGACCGAGCAGAACGTTCGGCTGCGCGAGTTGCTCAATTCTTCGGCCTTGGTCAACGAAAAGGTCGAAGTGGCCGAGTTGATCGGCATGGACCCCAATCCCTTCACCCATCGCATCATCATCAACAAGGGTGAGCGTGACGGCGTGGTCCTTGGCCAGCCGGTACTCGATGCCCGCGGCTTGATGGGGCAGGTGGTCGAGTTGATGCCATACACCTCCCGCGTGTTGCTGCTGACCGATACCACCCACAGCATTCCGGTGCAGGTGAATCGCAATGGCCTGCGCGCAATCGCCAGTGGCACCGGCAACCCGGAACGCCTGGAATTGCGCCATGTGGCCGATACGGCCGACATCAAGGAAGGCGACCTGCTGGTCAGTTCCGGCTTGGGCCAGCGGTTCCCGGCCGGTTACCCGGTGGCCACGGTCAAGGAAGTGATCCATGACTCCGGCCAGCCATTTGCCATCGTTCGCGCCGTGCCCACCGCCGCATTGAACCGCAGTCGTTACCTGCTGCTGGTGTTCAGCGACGGGCGCACGGCCGAAGAGCGTGCCAATGACGCAGCCCAGGCCCAGGAAACCCTGGACCAGTACGGTGGCGGCCCGATGATTCCTGCCACGGTGCCCAAACCTGCCATGGTCCCGGCGGCAGCGACCGCGCCCGCAGCTCCCGCAGCTCCCGCTGTGCCGGCGGTCGTCGCGCCGGTGACGCCTGCCGCCGCGACCCCGGTCAAGCCTGTGGTGACAAAGCCGCCGGTCACCAGGCCTGCTGCCAAACCGCCTGTCTCTGCACCGGCTAACACTGGGGGACGAGAATAATGGTCGGTACGACTGCATCCCGAAACGGCTGGATCGTCTGGCTGACCTTCGCCATCGGCATGCTGCTCAGCGTCTCACCGCTGCCGCAGTTCATGGAAATCCTGCGCCCATTGTGGCTGGCATTGCTGCTGGCCTTCTGGGCACTGGCGATGCCGCAGAAAGTCGGCATGGTCACCGCATGGTGCCTGGGTCTGGCCGAGGACGTGCTCTATGGCACGCTGCTGGGCCAGAACGCCTTGATTCTCACGCTCATCACCTTCCTGGTGCTGTCGCTGCAACAACGCCTGCGGATGTTCCCCATGTGGCAGCAGAGCCTGGTGATCCTGGTGATCTTCGGCCTGGCCCAACTGGTTCAGCTATGGCTCAGCGCCCTCACCGGTAATCGCCAGCCGACACTGGCGCTGGTATTGCCCGCGCTGGTCAGTGCCCTGCTGTGGCCGTGGATCAGCTACGGTTTGCGCGGGCTGCGTCGACGCTACAAGATCAACTAATTCGGTCAGGCATTTGCCCGCACGGGTTTACTGGACAGGGAGATGTCGTGATGAAACAGCTATTTCTCGCCTCAGGCTCGCCACGTCGGCGTGAGTTGCTCACGCAGATTGGCGTGCCGTTTTCCGCCATCAGTGCGGACATCGATGAAACCCCCTTGAATGACGAATCCCCTTCGGCCTACGTCGAGCGCCTGGCGCGAGGCAAGGCCGAGGCCGGGCGTGATGCTGTCGTGTCCGCCGCAGAGTATTGCGTGCTGGGCGCCGACACCGCCGTAGTGCTGGACGGGAAAATTCTTGGCAAGCCGGTGGACGAAGCTGACGCATGCGCCATGCTTATGATGATGTCCGGTCGCGAGCATGAAGTTCTGACAGGTATCGCGGTGCTCGATGGCGCGCATTGCGAATCCCGGGTGATCCGCAGCCTGGTGCGTTTTCGCCGCATTGAAGCGCCAGAAGCGGCGGCCTACTGGGCCAGCGGCGAACCCCGTGACAAGGCCGGCGGTTATGGTATCCAGGGGCTCGGCGCGGTGTTCGTGGCGGGGCTGGATGGCAGCTACTCGGCGGTGGTTGGCTTGCCACTGTGCGAAACCGCAGAACTGCTGGGCCATTTCGGCATACCCTGTTGGCAAACCCTTAACGCGCTCTGAGCGTCGTACTGACAAGATGCGGCCATTATCGTGAAAATGCCTGAACGAGACCCTGCCATGAGTGAAGAGATCCTGATCAACATCACGCCGATGGAATCGCGCGTGGCGGTGGTTGAAAACGGTGTTCTGCAAGAGGTTCATGTCGAGCGCACGCAAAAGCGCGGGATTGTCGGCAACATCTACAAGGGCAAGGTCGTTCGGGTATTGCCGGGGATGCAGGCAGCTTTTGTCGACATCGGCCTGGATCGGGCGGCGTTCATCCACGCCTCGGAGATTTCCCTGCGCGAAGGGCCTGCGGTCGAGAGCATCAGCGCACTGGTTCACGAAGGCCAGAGCCTGGTGGTGCAAGTCACCAAGGATCCGATCGGCTCCAAAGGCGCACGCCTGACCACCCAGCTGTCGATTCCGTCGCGATACCTGGTGTACATGCCGCGTACGGCCCATGTCGGCATCTCCCTGAAAATCGAAGACGAAGGCGAGCGTGAACGGCTCAAGCAGGTGGTCACCGACTGCGTGGCCAGGGAAGGGATCAAGGAAGCGGGCGGTTTCATTCTGCGCACGGCCGCAGAAGGCGCCGGTGCCGATGAAATCCTCATGGACATCCGTTACCTGCGCAGGCTCTGGGATCAGATCAACGAGCAAATCAAGACCATCGGCGCGCCGAGCGTGATCTACGAAGACCTCGGCCTGGCGCTGCGCACCTTGCGCGACCTGGTCAGCCCGAAGATCGAAAAAATCCGCATCGACTCCCGGGAAACCTTCCAGAAAACCACGCAGTTCGTCGCTGAACTGATGCCGGAAATTGCTGATCGCCTGGAGCATTACCCGGGTGAACGGCCGATTTTCGATCTTTACGGCGTCGAAGATGAAATCCAGAAGGCCCTTGAGCGCAAGGTCCCGCTCAAATCCGGTGGCTACCTGGTGGTCGATCCGGCGGAAGCCATGAGCACCATCGACGTCAACACCGGGGCTTTTGTCGGGCATCGCAACCTCGAAGAAACCATCTTCAAGACCAACCTGGAAGCGGCCACCGCCATCGCTCGTCAACTGCGCCTGCGCAACCTGGGCGGGATCATCATCATCGACTTCATCGACATGGAAGACGAAGAGCACCAGCGCCAGGTCCTGCGTACCCTCGAAAAACAGCTGGAGCGCGACCACGCCAAGACCAACATCATCGGCATCACCGAGCTGGGCCTGGTGCAGATGACCCGCAAGCGTACCCGTGAAAGTCTCGAACAGGTGCTGTGCGAACCTTGCAGCAGCTGCCAGGGCCGGGGAAAGCTGAAGACGCCGGAAACCGTCTGCTATGAAATTTTCCGGGAAATCCTGCGGGAGGCTCGCGCCTATCAGGCCGAAGGCTATCGTGTATTGGCGAACCAGAAAGTTGTCGACCGTCTGTTGGATGAGGAGTCCGGCAATGTCGCCGAACTCGAAGGATTTATCGGCCGCACCATCCGGTTCCAGGTGGAAACCATGTATTCACAGGAACAATACGACGTGGTGCTGCTCTGAACCCTTACGTCGTCAATCACCTGGAACAGCTGGCCTCAGCTTTCTGCAGTTTTAACGCCATGGGAGCCAACTGACATGGACCGTCTGACACGCATTTTGGCCGCACTGACCCGCTGGGGTCTGGGCCTGTGCGCGTTGGCTTTGGTGCTGATGGCGCTCTACGTCAGCCTTGGGCGGGAACTGACGCCGCTGGTGGCCGAATACCGGGCCGAGGTCGAGGCCAAGGCCAGCGCCGCGTTGGGTATGCCGCTGCACATCGGTGAACTGGAAGGTAACTGGAGCGAATTTGCGCCGATCCTGCTGGCCCATGACGTGATGCTCGGCGAAGGAGCAAACGCTCTGCGCCTGGACCAGGTGCGCGCTGTGCCGGATATCTTGGCCAGCCTGCTGGCCCGCGAAGTGCGCCTGGCCCATCTCGAACTCAACGGCCTGAAGATCAGCCTCAAGGAAGGCGAGGATGGCCATTGGGCGCTGGAAGGATTGCCCGTCCAGCAGGATCAGCCGCTGGACCCTGAGCAACTGCTAAATCGTATGCAGATGGTCCAGCAGCTTTCGGTCCTTGAGAGCCAGGTGACCTTGCAGCCGCTGGATCATGTGCCGCTTACCCTGACGTATGTCGGCATGAGCCTCAAGACCGGCAGCTCCCGACAGCGGCTCGATGCCCGGCTGACATTGCCGGATGGCCAGCCATTGGCCCTGAGCCTGCGCACTCGTCTGCAGGCCCGCGACTGGAAGAACGGTGCGGCGGACGCCTATCTCAGCCTGCCGCAAAGTGACTGGTCGAAGTGGCTGCCAGAGCGTCTGACCCAACACTGGAATTTCACCGAGATCAAGGCCGGCGGCGAGCTGTGGGTAAACTGGAGCAAGGGCGCGCTGCAGAGCGCGGCCGTGCGTCTGAACGCGCCGCAAATCAAAGGTGCCTACGCCGAGCGCAAGCCGATCCAGATCAGCAACCTGGCACTCAACGCCTATTTCCAGCGTGACGCCGCGGGTGCGCTGGTCACGCTGGACTCCTTGGCCATGAACTTCGGCGAAACCCGTTGGGAATCGCGACTGCAACTCAAGCAGAGCGGGGCCAGTGATAACACCCCGGAACTGTGGCACCTGCAGGCCGATCGCCTCGACCTTACGCCGCTCACGCCGCTGTTGAATGCGCTGGGCCCCTTGCCTGAAGGCGTCGCCACGGCGGTCGAGCGACTTAAAGTGACTGGTAGCCTGCGTAATGTACTGCTCGACTTCCGGCCAGCGGCCACGGACGACAGCAAAATCAGCTTTGCCGCCAACCTCGACCGGGTAGGCTTCAATGCCTATCACGGTGCACCGGCGGCGCGAAATGTCAGTGGCAGTATCAGTGGCGACCTGGGGCAGGGCGAGTTGCGCATGGACAGCAAGGACTTTTCCCTGCACCTGGACCCGATCTTCGCCAAGCCCTGGCAGTACCTCCAGGCCAACGCCAAGCTGACCTGGAAAATTGATAAAGAAGCCTTCACCCTGACCGCGCCCTACCTGAAGGTGTTGGGCGAGGAGGGCAAGATTGCCGGCGACTTCCTGATCCGCCTGCATTTCGATCATTCCCAGGAAGACTACATGGACCTGCGGGTCGGCCTGGTGGACGGTGATGGTAAATACACTGCCAAGTACCTGCCGACCGTATTGAGCCCGGCGCTGGACGAATGGCTGCGCACCGCGATTCTCAAGGGCGCGGTAGACGAAGGTTTCTTCCAGTACCAGGGCTCGCTGGCCCACGGCGCTGCAGAAGCGGATCGCAGCATCAGCCTGTTCTTCAAGGTTCATGACGCAGAACTGGCCTTCCAGCCAGGCTGGCCGCATGTCAGCAAGGTCAGTGGCGATGTGTTCATCGAGGACAGCGGGGTGCGGATTCTTGCCAGCAAAGGGCAGTTGCTCGACACCCAGGTTCGCGATATCTACGTCGAAATTCCCCATGCGGCTGCCGGCAAAAGCAGTCACCTGCTGCTCGACGGCGCTTTTGCCGGGGGCCTGGGCGATGGCCTGAAAATTCTCCAGACCGCGCCGATCGGTACCGCGCAGACCTTTGCCGGCTGGGAAGGCGAGGGCGACCTGCAGGGCAAGCTGAAGCTGGATATTGCGCTGGCCAAGGGCGAGCTACCGAAAATCCTGGTCGACTTCAAGACCGCCAAGTCGCGCCTGAAATTGAGCGAACCGGCACTGGAATTGACCCAGCTCAAGGGTGATTTCCGTTTCGACAGCACCAAAGGCCTTAGCGGTCAGAACATCACGGCACGGGCCTTTGATAAGCCGGTCTCCGCGCAGATCTTTGCCGATGGCAGTGCCGGCGATCTGAAAACCCGGGTGACGGCATCGGGTCAGGTCGAGGTGAAAAAACTTACCGATTGGTTAAGCGTGACGCAGCCGTTGCCGGTCACCGGCGTGATTCCCTATCAACTGCAGCTCAACCTTGGCGGAGCCGACAGCCAGTTACTGGTCAGCTCCAATCTCAAGGGCGTTGCCATCGATCTGCCTGCGCCGTTTGGGATGGCAGCGGATGTGGGGCGCGACACCACGTTCCGCATGACCCTGCAGGGTGAGGATCGGCGTTACTGGGTCAATTACGGCGAGCTGGCGAACTTCACCTATGAAGCACCCGTCAGCAATTTCGCCGAAGGTCGTGGCGAACTGCTGCTAGGTGGCGGACAGGCCGTCGTGCCGGGTGCCAAGGGCCTGCGAGTGCGCGGTTCGCTACCGGAACTGGACGTCGGGCCCTGGAAGGACCTGGCAGACAAATATGCCGGCCAGGATCCTGGCGGCAGTGCCAAGCAGTTGCTCAGCAGCGCCGACCTGAAGATCGGCAAGCTCACCGCCATGGGTACGACCCTGGATCAGGCATCGGTGCAGTTGAACCGCAGGCCGGCCTCGTGGGCCCTGCAGCTCGACAGCCAACAGGTCAAGGGCACGGTCGCCATCCCTGACGCCAAAGGTGCGCCGATTGCCATCAACCTGCAGTACGTGAAGTTGCCAGCGCCCGATCCGACGGTCCTCGCCGATGAGAATTCGCCGGATCCGCTGGCCACCGTGGACCCGACAAAGATTCCGGCGCTGGATGTCATGATCAACCAGCTGTACCAGGGCAAGGACCTGGTTGGCGCCTGGTCGCTGAAGGTCCGCCCCACGGCCAAAGGCATTGCCCTCAACACCCTGGACCTGGGCCTCAAGGGCATCCTGCTGCAAGGCAGCGGTGGCTGGGAAGGCACACCGGGCGCATCGAGCAGCTGGTACAAGGGCCGGATCAGCGGCAAGAATCTCGCCGACGTACTGAAGGGTTGGGGATTCGCGCCGAGTGTCACCAGTGAAAACTTTCACATGGACGTCGACGGTCGCTGGCCCGGTTCGCCAGCCTGGCTGGCCACCAAGCGCTTCTCCGGCAGCCTCGATGCGTCGCTGAATAAAGGCCAGTTCGTCGAAGTTGATGGCGGCGCCCAGGCATTGCGGGTATTTGGCCTGCTGAACTTCAACTCCATCGGCCGGCGCCTGCGCCTGGACTTTTCCGACCTGTTCGGCAAAGGCTTGAGCTACGATCGGGTCAAGGGACTGCTGGTCGCAAGTGACGGGGTCTACGTCACCCGCGAGCCGATCCTGATGACTGGCCCATCGAGCAACATCGAGTTGAATGGCACCCTGGACCTGGTGGGCGACAAGGTCGATGCCAAGTTGCTGGTGACCTTGCCGGTGACCAATAACCTGCCAATTGCCGCGCTGATTGTCGGCGCACCGGCCATCGGAGGCGCGCTGTTCCTGATCGACAAGTTGATCGGCGACCGCGTGGCGCGTTTCGCCAGCGTCAAGTACACCGTCAAGGGGCCGTGGAAAGAACCGAAAATCACTTTCGACAAGCCTTTTTGAAATCATCAGCCAGGCTCGATGGAGTAGCATGGCCCCTGTAGGAGCTGCCGCAGGCTACGATCTTTTGACGTTGATTTCAAAATCGTCAAGATCAAAAGATCGCAGCCTTCGGCAGCTCCTACGGGGTATGTTTCGATTTCACGATAGGAATACGTCATGTCATTTGCGGTGATTCAAATGGTCAGCCAAAGCGATGTGCCGGCCAATCTGGCCCAGGCCCGCCGCTTGCTCGAAGAGGCCGCCGCAGCTGGCGCGCGCCTCGCCGTGCTGCCGGAAAACTTTGCCGCCATGGGCCGCCGTGATATCGCTGACATCGGGCGCGCCGAGGCGTTGGGCGAAGGTCCGATCCTGCCATGGTTGAAACAGACTGCCCTCGACCTCAAGTTATGGATAGTGGCCGGCACATTGCCGCTGCCGCCGGTGGATCAGCCGACGGCCAAGGTGCACGCCTGCTCGTTGCTGGTCAATGACCAGGGCGAGACGGTGGCGCGCTACGACAAGCTGCACTTGTTCGATGTGGATGTGGCAGACAACCGCGGGCGTTATCGCGAATCCGATGACTATGCTTATGGCAGTGGTGTCGTGGTAGCGGATACACCCGTCGGCCGGGTCGGCCTGACGGTGTGTTATGACCTGCGTTTCCCCGAACTGTACAGCGAATTGCGGGCTGCCGGCGCGGAGTTGATTACCGCACCTTCAGCCTTCACGGCGGTCACGGGCGCGGCGCATTGGGAGGTGCTGATTCGCGCACGGGCCATCGAGACACAGTGTTACGTGCTCGCGGCCGCCCAGGGTGGAACTCATCCGGGACCGCGCGAAACCTGGGGGCACGCCGCCATCATCGATCCTTGGGGGCGGGTGCTGGCCCGGCAGGATCAAGGCGAGGCCGTGCTGCTGGCCGAACGCGATAGCAGCGAACAGGCGTCCATCAGGGCGCGGATGCCGGTGTCCAGTCACCGGCGCTTTTTCTCGCAGGGCGCACAGCGACCTGCCTCGCAATGAACGAATTTAAGGCGCAAAGCATATGAGCGAGTTGTTGTCCTCAGTCAGTGAACACCTCCTGGCACCTGGCGGCGTCACCATCGAGAGCCTGCAAGGTGTGCTCGGCGATCTCGCCGGCCCGGGCATCGATGCCGCCGACCTGTACTTCCAGGGACAGATCTCCGAGTCCTGGGCGCTGGAAGACGGCATCGTCAAGGAAGGCAGTTTCAACCTCGACCAGGGCGTCGGCGTGCGCGCGCAGTCCGGTGAAAAAACCGGCTTTGCCTACAGCAACGCCATCACCCTCGAAGCCCTGGGCGCCGCGGCCCGTGCCGCGCGTTCGATCTCCCGTGCCGGCCAGAATGGCAGCGTGCAGGCCTTCACTACCCAGGACGTCGCCCAGTTGTACGGGCCGGATAACCCGCTGGAAGTGCTGAGCCGTGCCGAGAAAGTCGAGTTGCTCAAGCGCATCGACGTCGCAACCCGTGCTCTCGATCCGCGCATCCAGCAAGTCACCGTGAGCATGGCCGGTGTGTGGGAGCGCATTCTGGTGGCTTCCACCGACGGCAGCCTGGCAGCGGATGTGCGTCCACTGGTGCGCTTCAACGTCAGCGTGATCGTCGAGCAGAACGGTCGCCGCGAGCGCGGTGGCCATGGCGGCGGCGGTCGTACCGACTACCGTTATTTCCTCAGTGATGACCGCGCCATGGGCTACGCCCGCGAAGCGCTGCGTCAGGCGCTGGTGAACCTGGAAGCCATTCCGGCACCGGCCGGCACCTTGCCGGTCGTACTGGGCTCGGGCTGGTCCGGTGTGTTGCTGCACGAGGCGGTTGGTCACGGCCTGGAAGGCGACTTCAATCGCAAGGGCAGCTCCGCCTACAGCGGACGCATGGGCGAGATGGTTGCCTCCAAGCTGTGCACCATCGTTGATGACGGCACGCTGGCCGGTCGTCGCGGCTCGCTGAGCGTCGACGATGAAGGCACTCCGACCGAGTGCACCACCCTGATCGAAAACGGCGTGCTCAAAGGCTATATGCAGGACAAGCTCAACGCCCGGCTGATGGGTGTGGCCCGCACCGGCAACGGTCGTCGCGAATCTTATGCGCACCTGCCGATGCCGCGCATGACCAATACCTACATGCTGGCAGGCGAGAGTGATCCGCAGGAGATCATTGCCTCGGTGAAACGCGGCATCTACTGCGCCAACCTCGGCGGTGGCCAGGTCGACATCACCAGTGGCAAGTTTGTGTTCTCCACCAGCGAGGCGTACCTGATCGAGGATGGGAAGATTACCGCGCCGGTCAAAGGCGCAACCCTGATCGGTAACGGGCCGGAGGCGATGAGCAAGGTGTCGATGGTCGGCAACGACCTGTCGCTGGACAGCGGTGTAGGGACCTGTGGCAAGGATGGGCAGTCGGTGCCGGTCGGTGTCGGCCAGCCAACGCTGAAGATTGATGCGATCACTGTGGGTGGCACAGGATCCTGAGGAACACGTGTTCCGTGCAGGAGCTGCCGCAGGCGGCGATCTTTTGCTTTTACAAGATCAAAAGATCGCAGTCTTCGCCAGCTCCTACCTCGGAGGGTTTGGGCGCTACTTAACGCAAACCGCGTTGAGTCTCGTCCAGCTCACGGATGTACTTGAAGATTTTACGGCTCGATGCCGGCGGCTTGTTGGTCGCCAGTTCGTGCTGGGCCTGACGGATCAGGGAGCGCAACTGCTGGCGATCAGCTTCCGGGTAGTCGAGCACGAACTTCTCCAGGACCGCATCGTCGCCCGCGATCAAGCGATCGCGCCAGCGTTCCAGGCCATGGAAACGTTCGTTGTACTGCCGGGTGGAGGCATCGAGTTGATCGAGCAGAACAAGAATGGCGTCAGTGTCCTGGTCGCGCATCAGTTTGCCGATGAACATCAGGTGCCGTTTACGCGCGATATTCGCGGTGTGCTTGGGCGCATCGGCCAGTGCCCGGCGCATGGCGTCGGTCAACGGCAGTTTTGCCAGCAAGTCAGGCTTGAGTGTTGTAAGGCGCTCGCCAAGGTCAACCAGAGCATGCAGCTCGCGTTTAACCTGGGATTTGCTTTTTTCTCCCGTATCGAGGGAGTCGTCGTAAGAATCAACCATGGTGGCCGTCCGCAAAGAAACGCCGCCATGATAACCAGTCGGGGGCCGCTTGTCCGGCCCGGTCGCTCGATGACCCTCGCCGAAAGCAGAATTTGAGTGGAGAACAGCATGAGTGCAGTTGAAAGCGTCGGCCCGCAAGCGTTGCCGGCACTGCAGGAACAGGTCGAGCAGATCATTGCTGAAGCCAAGCGCCAGGGCGCCAGTGCCTGTGAAGTAGCAGTATCCCTGGAGCAGGGCCTGTCGACTTCGGTGCGCCAGCGTGAGGTCGAGACTGTTGAGTTCAACCGCGATCAGGGCTTTGGCATCACTTTGTACGTTGGCCAGCGCAAAGGCTCGGCCAGCACGTCGGCCAGTGGGCCGGAGGCAATCCGGGAAACCGTGGCCGCCGCGCTGGCAATTGCCAAGCACACGTCCGAAGACGAAGCCTCGGGCCTGGCAGATGCCGCGCTGATGGCCAAAGACCTGAAGGATTTCGATCTGTTCCACCAGTGGGACATAACCCCGGAGCAGGCCATCGAGATGGCCCTTAGCTGTGAAGCGGCGGCGTTTGCAGCCGACAGCCGGATCAAGAACGCCGACGGCACCACCCTCAGCACGCATCAGGGCTGCCGCGTCTATGGCAACAGCCACGGGTTCATTGGCGGTTATGCATCGACCCGCCACAGCCTGAGCTGCGTGATGATCGCCGAGGCCGATGGCCAGATGCAGCGCGATTACTGGTATGACGTCAACCGCCAGGGCAATCTGCTGGCCGACCCGGTGAGCATTGGCCAGCGTGCCGCGCAGCGGGCTGCCAGCCGGTTGGGCGCGCGCCCGGTGCCAACATGTGAAGTGCCGGTGCTGTTCTCCGCCGAACTTGCCGGTGGCTTGTTCGGCAGTTTCCTTTCGGCGATCTCCGGCGGCAGCCTGTATCGCAAATCTTCATTTTTGGAAGGCACCTTGGGGCAGCAACTGTTTCCGCAATGGCTGACCATCGATGAGCGTCCACACCTGATGCGCGCCATGGGCAGTTCGGCGTTCGACGGCGATGGCCTTGCGACCTATGCCAAGCCGTTCGTCGAGAAGGGCGAGCTGGTGTCGTACATCCTTGGCACCTATTCCGGTCGCAAGCTGGGGATGCCGAGCACCGCCAACGCCGGCGGCGTGCACAACCTGTTCGTCACCCATGGCGACGAAGACCAGGCGGCCTTGTTGCGCCGCATGGGGCGCGGCCTGCTGGTAACCGAGTTGATGGGGCAGGGCCTGAACATGGTCACTGGCGACTATTCCCGCGGTGCTGCGGGCTACTGGGTAGAAAACGGCGAAATCCAGTTTGCGGTCCAGGAAGTGACCATCGCCGGCAACATGCGCGACATGTTCAAGCAGATCGTTGCCGTGGGTAATGACCTGGAACTGCGCAGCAACATTCGCACGGGGTCGGTGCTGATTGAGCGGATGACCGTCGCAGGCAGCTGATATTTTTGCTGCAACACTAAAGGCACGCCACCCAACCGGATGGCGTGCTTTTTTTTCGCCTGCACACCACGGCAGGTAAAGCACGCCTGTGGGAACACGCTTTGCTCCCATAGGGGGATTATCCGGAATCTCGGGGTTGTGTTGGTTCTCATTATCATCTAATAATAAGTCTCATTACCGAATGAGCCCGGATCATGAGTTCTGCCTTGCACGAGCAGCCCTATCAAGAAAGCTGGCGCTGGATGAGTCGCCAGATCCGTTGCGCAATGGACCCTGACGAGCCGCGCCTGATTGAGCACTACCTGGCCGAAGGCCGGTACCTGGCGTGTTGCACGGCCACTTCTCCCTGGACCATCGCCGAAACCTCTTTCCGTTTGCTGCTGGATACCGCCGCCGACGTCGCTCTGCCCTGGCACTGGCGCAGCTTGTGCCTTGACCAGGCCTGGCGTCCGCTGCGCGACCTGGAGCGCCTCTCCTTGTGCAAATGCCGCCTCAAGCGCTGGCAACGCTACACCTGGCAACTGGCCACCTGCGAGTTGCAGCCCTCCATTCCTCTAAACGAACTGGTGCAAGGATTTTCTGATGAACAAGACACGTATTGAGCGCGACAGCATGGGCGAATTGAACGTCCCGGTAGACGCCCTGTACGGCGCGCAAACCCAGCGCGCAGTGGACAACTTCCCCATCAGCGGCAAGCCGATGCCGGTGCAGTTCATCCGTGCATTGATCCTCGCCAAAGCTGCAGCGGCCCGCGCCAATGTCGAGCTCAAGCAGATCAGCGAGTCGCAGGGCAAAGCCATTGTCGATGCGGCGCAAGGCTTGCTCGAGGGCGACTTCATGCAGCACTTCCCGGTGGATATCTTCCAGACCGGTTCGGGCACCAGTTCCAACATGAACGCCAACGAAGTGCTCGCCACCCTGGCCAGCCGCCTGCTCGGTGAGCCGGTCAATCCAAACGACCACGTCAACTGCGGCCAGAGCAGCAATGACATCATCCCGACTACCATCCATGTCAGCGCTGCCCTGGCGCTGCACGAGCAATTGTTGCCGGCATTGACCCGCCTGGTGCAGGTGATCGAGCGCAAGGCCGAAGAGGTTCATCACCACGTCAAGACCGGTCGCACGCACCTGATGGATGCCATGCCGGTGCGCATGAGCCAGGTGCTCAACGGTTGGGCCCAGCAACTCAAGGCGAACGTCGGGCACCTGCAGGATTTGCTGCCGAGCCTGCAATCCCTGGCTCAAGGCGGCACGGCGGTGGGCACCGGGGTCAACGCCCATCCCGAATTCGCGGTACGTTTCAGCGAACAGTTGAGCAAGTTGACCCTGGTGGAGTTCACCCCGGGCCAGGATCTGTTTGCGCTTATCGGCTCGCAAGATACGGCCGTCAGTGTTTCCGGCCAGTTGAAAGCCACCGCCGTGACCTTGATGAAGATCGCCAACGACCTGCGCTGGATGAACTCCGGCCCTTTGGCCGGTCTCGGTGAAATCGAACTCGAGGCCCTTCAGCCGGGCTCTTCGATCATGCCGGGCAAAGTCAATCCGGTCATACCGGAAGCCACCGCCATGGTTGCCGCTCAAGTGATCGGCAACGACACGGTCATCACCGTCGCCGGTCAGTCGGGCAATTTCGAGCTCAACGTGATGTTGCCGATCATCGCCCAGAACCTGCTGAGCAGCATCGAATTGCTGGCCAATTCCAGCCATCTGCTGGGTGAAAAAGCCATCGCCAGCTTCAAGGTCAACGAAGCCAGGCTCAAGGAAGCGCTGTCGCGCAACCCGATCCTGGTCACGGCCCTGAACCCGATCATTGGCTACCAGAAAGCCGCTGAAATCGCCAAGAAGGCCTATCAGCAAGGCCGCCCGGTGATTGATGTCGCCCTTGAACACACTGACCTGACGCGCAGCCAGCTCGAGCTTTTGCTTGACCCGGTAAAGCTCACTGCAGGCGGCGTGTAACCACCGCTACCGTTTTGGAGGCTCACCATGGAGCACTGGAAACGCACGATCGAAAGAGCAAATCGCTGTTTCATGCAGGGCGAACTGGTCGATGCGCGCGAGGCTTACTTGCAGGCATTGGCGCTGGCCCAGGTGTTGTTCGAGCGCTGGGCGGATGCCGACGAAGCGGTAGCAGCCTGCGTCATCTCCCATCACAACCTGGCAGACCTGCACCTGCGGCTCAATCAGCCGGAGGAGAGCGCCGAATACCTTTGTGCCATTCACCAGCGGTTGCTGCAGACCATGCAGGACATGCGACTGGCGCCAGCCTTGCGCGAAGCGGCGCTGCGCCAGAGCAGCAAGACCTATGTCGAGCTGCTGAATTTCATCAGCGAACACGGTGAATACCCACGGACCCACCGCCTGCTGCACATCGAAGCCGTTCCAACTGCCAACCGGCCTGCGCCTCTTCATCATGGAGTTCACTGAACATGGCTTTTACCCTGCCTGCCTTGCCCTACGCCTACGATGCCCTGGAACCGCACATTGATGCCAAGACCATGGAGATCCACTACACCAAGCACCACCAGACCTACATCAATAATCTGAACGCCGCCGTCGAAGGCACCGAATTCGCCGAATGGACCGTGGAAAAACTGGTGGCGGCCGTCCAGCAGCTGCCGGAAAAACTGCGTGCCGCCGTTATCAACCAGGGCGGTGGCCATGCCAACCATTCGCTGTTTTGGGAAGTCATGGCCCCGCACGGTGGCGGCGCCCCTGACGGCGCGCTGGCCCAGGCAATCAACGAGCAACTGGGCGGGCTCGACAGTTTCAAGGAGGCGTTCACCAAGGCTGCGCTGACCCGTTTTGGCAGTGGCTGGGCATGGCTGAGTGTGACCCCGCAGAAAAAACTGGTAGTGGAAAGCAGCGGCAATCAGGACAGTCCGCTCATGAATGGCAACACGCCCATCCTTGGCCTGGACGTGTGGGAGCACGCCTACTACCTGCAGTACCAGAACCGCCGCCCGGAATACATCAACGCGTTCTACAACGTGATCAACTGGCCTGAAGTGGCGGCGCGCTACAAAGCGGCCCTGGGTTGAATCTTCAATGAAAAACCACCAAGGCTGATTATGGGCACTGAAACGCTGGCGATCGGAAGTGGGCGGATGTTTCGTTACGCATTCGGATCGCTGTTATTGCTGGCGGGTATGTCCTTGCTGGTCGCCCAAGGGCTGGCGTGGCTGGATCTTGAACCGAAACTGCTGCGTGCATTGCAGGGTGGGGCGATCTGCGCACTGGGTACGGCGCTGGGCGCGGTGCCGGTGCTGGTGATTCGCCGCATGCCGCAAGCCGTCAGCGATACGCTGTTAGGTTTCGGCGCGGGGGTCATGTTGGCGGCGACGGCGTTTTCGCTGATCGTGCCTGGGATCTCCGCCGCGCAGAGCCTCGGGCTCAAGCCTTGGGCCGCCAGTGGCCTGATCAGCCTTGGCATCATGCTTGGCGCTTTGGGTTTGTATCTGGTGGACCGCAAGGTCTCCGGGGCCTGCCCGGAAATGCTGGCAGGCGGGCAGGAGCGGCCGGCGATTGCGCCCAGGATCTGGCTGTTCGTGTTTGCCATCATTGCCCATAACATTCCCGAAGGCATGGCGGTCGGCGTGTCAGCAGGGGGCGGCATGCCTGATGCCGATAGCCTGGCGATGGGTATTGCGCTGCAGGATGTGCCGGAAGGGCTGGTGATTGCGCTGGTGTTGGCGGGGGCGGGGATGTCGAGGGTCAGGGCATTCCTGATCGGTGCCGCTTCAGGGTTGGTTGAGCCGGTTTTTGCGCTGCTGTGTGCGTGGCTGGTGAGCCTGGCCGAACTGCTATTGCCGCTTGGGCTGGCACTGGCGGCCGGGGCCATGTTGCTGGTGGTTACGCACGAAGTGATCCCCGAGTCGCGACGTCATGGTCACGACAAGCTGGCGAGCCTGGGGTTGCTGATCGGGTTTTGCTTGATGATGGTGATGGATACGGCGTTGGCTTGAAAATCAAAAGATCGCACAGGGTTCGTTTTTCCCTGCAAGAGCTGCCGCAGGCTGCGATCTTTTGATCTTGACCTTGTTCTTTACTCGCCTTCGTCGAAGTAGTTGTTGATCAACGCTACCAGCGCATCCAGCGCTTCGTCCGCCTCTTCGCCTTCGGTACTCAAATGGATCTTGGTGCCCTTGCCAGCCGCCAGCATCATCATTGCCATGATGCTCTTGCCGTCCACCGTGGTTTCCGGCGTGCGTCCTACCCTGATGGTGCAGTCCTTGAATTGCCCGGCAACCCCGACGAATTTTGCTGAAGCGCGGGCATGCAGGCCCAGCTTGTTGATGATTTCAATTTCCAGAGCAGGCATCGCGATGTGAATCCTTTAGCTGAGGTCGCGGTGGCGGACCTGGACGTTCTTCAGGGATTGTTGCAGAACCTGGCCCAGACGTTCGGTCAGGTAGACGGAGCGGTGATGCCCGCCGGTGCAGCCAATGGCTATGGTGACATACGCGCGGTTGCTGGCAGCAAAGCGTGGAAGCCATTTGAGCAGGTAGGTGGAGATGTCCTGGAACATTTCCTCGACGTCCGGTTGCGCGGCCAGGTAGTCGGCTACCGGTTGATCGAGCCCGGACTGCTCGCGCAACTCTGGTTTCCAATAAGGGTTGGGCAGGCAGCGCACGTCGAACACCAGGTCGGCATCCACAGGCATGCCCCGCTTGAAGCCAAAAGACTCCACCAGGAACGCGGTGCCAGGCTCAGGCTGGTTCAACAGCCGCAGCTTGATGGTATCGCGCAGCTGGTACAGGTTCAGGTTGGTGGTGTTGACCTTGAGGTCAGCCAGGTCGGCAATCGGACCCAGCAGATTGGACTCGTCCTGAATCGCCTCGGCGAGCGAGCGATTGGCATTGCTCAGCGGATGGCGGCGACGGGTTTCGGAAAACCGCTTGAGCAGGGTTTCTTCGTCGGCGTCCAGGTACAGCACGTCACACTTGATGTGACGGCTGCGCACTTCCTCCAGCAATTCCGGAAAACGGGACAGGTGGCTTGGCAGGTTGCGCGCGTCAATCGACACGGCCACCAGCGGTTGCGCGAGCTCGGTGTGGATCAGTGCTCGTTCGGCCAGCTCGGGCAACAGCCCGGCGGGCAAGTTGTCGATGCAGTAGTACCCGCTGTCTTCAAGGACATCGAGCGCGGTACTTTTACCTGAGCCGGAGCGGCCGCTGACAATGATCAAGCGCATGATTAATGACCGTTCTGCTCGTCCAGGACAACCTGGTACAAGGCTTCATTGCTCGGGGCGCTGCGCAATTTTTCGCGAACTTCCTTGCGATCAAGCATGCTGGCAATCTGGCGCAAAAGCTCCAGGTGCGCATCGGTGGCGGCTTCCGGGACCAGCAACACGAACAGCAGGTCGACCGGGGCACCGTCGATGGCGTCGAAATCAATAGGGGCGTCGAGGTGCATCAGGGCGCTGACCGGCGAGGCACAGCCCTTGAGGCGACAGTGGGGGATGGCGATGCCGTTGCCAAAACCGGTCGAGCCGAGTTTTTCACGGGCGATCAGGGCCTCAAAGACATCTTGCATCTCCATATCCGGCACTTCGCGATGGATTAGGTTGGCAATTTGTTCGAGGGCTTTCTTTTTACTGCCGCCCGGCACGTTCACGAGGGAACGGCCGGGGGTCAGGATGCTTTCAAGTCGGATCATGGGTTGGGAGTGTTAACGACCGGTTGCGCCCTGGAGGAGGCTCTGGGTCTTTTCCTTATGCTTTTTGAGTTGGCGATCCAGCTTGTCGGTCAGCAGGTCGATGGCGGCATACATGTCCGTATGCTCGGCATTGGCGACCACTTCTCCGCCGGGGATATGCAGCGTGGCTTCGATTTTCTGCAGCAGCTTCTCGACGGTCATCGTGACTTGCACGTTGGTTATCTTGTCGAAATGCCTTTCCAATCGGGCGAGTTTTTCGCCGATGTAGGTGCGCAGGGGTTCGGTCACTTCCAGTTGGTGTCCACTGATGTTGACTTGCATACAGCTTCTCCTTCGTTGCCAGTGCATAAAGCGGTAGATCCGATGATCTACCACTGGAACGCTGTGGCGTGGCTTTACATCAACCGCTTGCGTTCGCTCGAAGGCGCGATCCCAAGGGATTCGCGGTACTTGGCGACGGTGCGGCGAGCCACCTGAATGCCTTGTGCCTCCAGTAAACCAGCGATCTTGCTGTCACTCAACGGCTTTTTCTGATTTTCCGCTGCAACCAGTTTTTTGATGATCGCGCGGATCGCCGTGGACGAGCATTCACCGCCTTCCGAGGTGCTGACGTGACTGGAGAAAAAGTATTTCAGTTCATAAATACCCCGTGGGGTATGCATGAATTTTTGCGTGGTCACCCGGGAAATCGTCGATTCGTGCATGCCGACGGCTTCGGCGATGTCATGCAGTACCAACGGCTTCATGGCTTCGTCGCCGTACTCCAGAAAACCCCGTTGATGCTCGACGATCTGGGTGGCAACTTTCATCAGGGTTTCGTTGCGGCTCTGCAGGCTCTTGATGAACCAGCGGGCTTCCTGCAACTGATTGCGCATGAAGGTGTTGTCCGCGCTGGTGTCAGCGCGACGCACAAAACCGGCGTACTGGGCGTTGACCCGCAATTTGGGCACCGACTCCTGATTGAGTTCCACCAGCCAACGCTCGTTGTCCTTGCGCACGATCACGTCCGGGACCACGTATTCGG
The DNA here is from genome assembly GCF_022496665.1 of Pseudomonas sp. TMW22090. Taxonomy (NCBI): domain Bacteria; kingdom Pseudomonadati; phylum Pseudomonadota; class Gammaproteobacteria; order Pseudomonadales; family Pseudomonadaceae; genus Pseudomonas; species Pseudomonas sp. TMW22090. The sequence continues at coordinate 558,560 of NZ_SCFH01000002.1, read as the reverse complement.
CCTCGCTGGACTCGATCTGCGAGCCGGGGCGCGGGTTGAGGCTCTGCACCAGTTCGATCACCTGGCGCAGCTCATCTTCCTTGAGCTTCATGCGGCGCATCAGCTGGCTGTAGTCGCGGCTGCCCAGCAGGTCGATGTAGTCCGTGACCAGGCGCTTGGCTTCTGCGAGCCAGAGCGTCTTGGCGGGCAACTGGCGCAATTGCAGCAACAAGCATTCGCCGAGGTTGCGGGCAGCAATACCGGCCGGTTCGAATTGCTGGATGCGGTGCAGGACGGCTTCGATTTCGTCCAGCTCGATGTCCAGCTCCGGGTCGAAGGCTTCGAGGATTTCCTCGAGGGTTTCGTCCAGGTAGCCCTGATTGTTGATGCAGTCGATCAGGGTGACGGCGATCAGGCGGTCCGTGTCGGACATCGGGGCGAGGTTAAGCTGCCACAGCAGGTGGCTTTGCAGGCTTTCACCGGCCGACGTGCGGGTGGTGAAGTCCCACTCGTCATCATCGTTGCTGGGCAGGCTGCTGGCGCTGGTCTGGTAAACGTCTTCCCATGCAGTATCGACCGGCAGCTCGTTGGGAATGCGCTCGTTCCAGTCGCCTTCCTCAAGGTTGTCGACCGTTGGCGCGGTCTCCTGATAGGAGGGCTCCGAAACATCGGCGTTGGGCTGCTGCTCGGCTTTGTCGGCCAAGGGATCGGCATTGTCGAAGTCGTCGCCATCTTCCTGGCGTTCGAGCATCGGGTTGGACTCCAGCGCCTCCTGGATTTCCTGCTGCAGGTCCAGGGTCGACAATTGGAGCAGGCGGATGGCCTGTTGCAGCTGAGGTGTCATCGTCAGCTGCTGGCCCATTCTCAAGACTAGCGATGGTTTCATGGCAGGGGCTTAAACCTTATTCGCCGGCGCGCATGCGCCATCCACTACAGGGCGCCGAAACGCCAAACTTAAGCAAATTATATGCCCGATATTGCAGTGTTTGCCTAGAGCGCTGTAACAATAAAAAAGTATTGATTTTTTAGAGTGACAAGCGCTCGCGCGACTGGGCAGGCACCTCAGCGCTTAAAGGCGGAACTCATGGCCCAGATACACTTCCTTGACCAGGTCGTTGGCCAGGATGGTCGCGGAGTCGCCCTCGGCAATCAGCTGGCCATCGTTGACGATGTAGGCTGTTTCGCAGATATCCAGGGTTTCGCGGACGTTGTGGTCGGTGATAAGTACACCAATGCCCTTGGCCTTCAAGTGATGGATGATCTGCTTGATATCGCCAACCGAGATCGGGTCCACGCCGGCGAAAGGTTCATCGAGCAGGATGAACTTCGGGTTGGTGGCCAGCGCCCTGGCAATTTCAACGCGGCGCCGCTCGCCGCCCGACAGGCTCATGCCGAGGTTGTCGCGGATGTGGCTGATGTGGAATTCCTGCAGCAGGCTCTCCAGCTCCTTGCGGCGCCCGGCCTTGTCGAGTTCCTTGCGGGTCTCGAGGATGGCCATGATGTTATCGGCCACCGACAGTTTGCGGAAGATCGACGCTTCTTGCGGAAGATAGCCAATACCTGCCTTGGCGCGGCCGTGCATGGGCTGGTGACTGACGTCCAGGTCGTCGATCAGCACGCGGCCCTGATCAGCCTGCACCAAACCGACAATCATGTAGAAGCAGGTGGTCTTGCCGGCGCCGTTGGGGCCCAGAAGCCCGACGATCTGACCGCTGTCGATGGACAGGCTGACGTCACGCACGACCTGGCGGCTCTTGTAACTCTTGGCCAGATGCTGAGCTTTCAGAGTTGCCATTACTGGGCCTTCTGCTCGTCGGTTTTCTTTTTCGGCTGGATCACCATGTCGATTCGCGGGCGCGACTCGGTCACCTTGTTGCCCGTGGCGCGACCGGCGCTTGCCAGCTTCTTCACGGTGTCGTAGACGATTTTCTCGCCCTGGGTGACGTTGTTGTCCTTGTCGATGACCTTGGCTCGATCGATCAGCACGACGCGGTTCTGCGAGGCGTGATACTGGATCGTGACGCCGTAGCCCTGGACAGGCTTGGCGTCGCCCTGGGTCTGCAATTGCTCGAAGTAAGCCAGGTTGCCCACGGAAGTCACCACGTCGATGTCGCCTGCCGGGGTGCGGGTGATGGTCACGGTGTTACCAGTCACCTTCATGGAGCCCTGGGTGATGATGACGTCGCCTTTGTAGGTGGCGATGCCGTTCTTGTCGTCCAGTTGGGCGTCGTCGGCCTGAATGCGGATAGGCTGCTCTTGATCGTTCGGCAGAGCCCAGGCGCTCACGCTTCCCAGTGCTGCGCCCAGGCTGAGCAAAATAGGGAGGGTTTTAACGAGCCTCATACTGTCCTCTTACGTTCGATAGCAGGTGTATCCTGCTTTCTTTCAAATACGCTTTCATTCCCGTGCCAGTCGACACGCCACCGGCGCCGTCGATTCTAACGGGTTGCTCCGTCTGCGCATATTGCTGCTTCGGGAACACGGTCATACGGGTGGTGGTAATCAGCGTCTTGCGGTTTTTCTCGTCGAAACGTGTGATACGCACCGAGTCGATCAGTTCCACTTGCGTACCATCCGGATTCACTTCACCGCGTTCGCTCTGTACATGCCAGGGAAACTCGGTGCCGCGGAACATGTTCAGGTCCGGGTTGGTCAGCAGCGTCACTTCAGTGGCTTTAAGGTGTTCGACCTTGTCCGACGTCATCTCGTACTGCAGCTTGCCATCGGGCAGGAACTGCACGCTGTGGGCGTTCAGGGCGTAATAGTCGATCGCCGTCTCATCGACGGCCACGGTCGGCTTGTCGAGAAAGCGTTCAGGACTGATGTTCCAGTAGCCGACCGCAGCAAAAATCGCGGCGATGCAACCGAACAGCAGTATGTTGCGAAACTTTTTGCTCAGCATAGTTGGCTCACAGGTACGCGGCGTTTGCCGCATCGAGGCGGCCCTGGGCGCGCAGGATCAATTCGCAGAACTCGCGGGCAGCACCTTCGCCTCCGCGGGCCTGGGTGATGCCGTCGGCATGTTCACGCACGAAGCTGGCCGCATTGGCCACCGCCATGCCCAGGCCAACGCGGCGTATCACCGGCAGGTCAGGCAAGTCGTCGCCGAGGTAGGCGACTTGCTCATAGCTTAGGCCTAGTTCGCCAAGAAGTTCGTCCAGCACCACCAGTTTGTCTTCGCGCCCCTGGTACAGATGGGGAATGCCGAGGTTTTTCGCCCGACGCTCAACCACCGGGGTCTTGCGACCGCTGATGATAGCGGTCTGAACGCCGGCTGCCATCAACATCTTGATGCCCTGGCCGTCGAGGGTGTTGAAAGTCTTGAATTCACTGCCGTCTTCGAGGAAGTACAGGCGCCCATCGGTGAGCACTCCATCGACATCAAAGATTGCCAGCTTGATATTCTTGCCGCGTTGCAGCAGATCGTTGCTCATTACATGACTCCTGCGCGCAGCAGGTCGGAGAGGTTGAAGGCGCCGATCGGGCGATCCTCATCGTCCACCACTACGAGAGCGTTAATTCGGTTGTCTTCCATGATCTTCAAGGCTTCGGCGGCGAGCATCTCGGCCCGCGCGGTCTTGCCGTGAAGGGTCATGACCTGGTCGATGGTGGCGTGATGAATGTCGATGGCGCGGTCCAGGGTGCGGCGCAAGTCACCGTCGGTGAAGATCCCGGCGAGTTTGCCGTCGGCCTCCAGTATCACGGTCATGCCCAGGCCCTTGCGAGTCATTTCCATCAGCGCGTCCTTGAGCAGGGTGCCACGCTGGACCCGGGGCAGGGCGTCGCCGGCATGCATGACGTTCTCGACCTTGAGCAGCAGGCGACGACCCAGTGCACCACCCGGGTGGGAAAAAGCGAAATCTTCCGCCGTGAAACCACGCGCTTCCAGCAGCGCGACGGCCAGTGCGTCGCCCATGACCAGTGCCGCAGTGGTGGACGAGGTGGGCGCCAGGTTCAGCGGGCAGGCTTCATGCTCGACTTGCACGTCGAGATTGACTTCGGCGGCCTTGGCCAGGGTCGAGTCAGGGTTGCCGGTCATGCTGATCAACTGGATGCCCAGGCGCTTGATCAGCGGCAGCAGGGTCACGATTTCAGTGGTCGAGCCGGAGTTGGACAGGGCCAGGATGATGTCGTCCCGGGTAATCATGCCCATGTCGCCGTGGCTGGCTTCGGCCGGGTGGACGAAAAACGCCGTGGTCCCGGTGCTGGCCAGGGTGGCGGCGATCTTGGTGCCGATATGCCCCGATTTTCCCATGCCGACCACGACCACGCGGCCCTTGCTCGCCAGAATCATCTCGCACGCGCGTACGAAATCTGCGTCGATGCGTGGAAGCAAGCCTTGTACGGCTTCCAGTTCGAGACGGATGGTGCGTTGTGCCGATTGAATAAGGTCGCTGGATTGGCTCATGTCGGAAATCGTATAGCCTGATGAAAAGGCGGCGATTATAGCGGTTATGACCGAAACCCTCACGCTAGTTCGTCGTGCTTTGTCATTCCCTGTTACGTAATCCTCTCCCTGTGAGCCTTTTGACCTGTCGTGCAGCTGAACATCGCCCGGCTTTAGCCTTGGGCGCCAAGCCCTTGCAGTGATATAGTTCGCCGCCAGTTCGGCCTGCCCACGATGAATGTGCTTTCGCCAGAAAGACAGGCGTCCGAGTGTGAGGCTGCATCGCAAGGAGTTTAGATGAGTGCCGATAACGCCTACGCGGTCGAGCTGAAGGGACTGACCTTCAAGCGCGGTGCGCGCAGCATTTTCAATAACGTCGATATCCGTATTCCACGGGGCAAGGTCACCGGCATCATGGGACCTTCAGGGTGCGGCAAGACCACGCTGTTGCGCCTGATGGGCGCACAGTTGCGGCCGACTGCCGGCGAAGTCTGGGTTAACGGCCAGAACCTGCCGAAGCTGTCTCGAAGCGACCTGTTCGACGCTCGCAAGCATATGGGCGTGCTGTTCCAGAGCGGTGCGCTGTTCACCGACCTCGACGTGTTCGAGAACGTGGCTTTCCCATTGCGTGTGCACACCCAGCTTCCGGAGGAAATGATCCGGGACATCGTCCTGCTCAAGTTGCAGGCCGTCGGCTTGCGCGGCGCGATCGACCTGATGCCCGACGAACTCTCCGGTGGCATGAAGCGGCGTGTCGCGCTCGCGCGCGCCATTGCCCTCGATCCGCAGATCCTCATGTACGACGAGCCCTTTGTCGGGCAGGACCCGATCGCCATGGGCGTGCTGGTGCGCCTGATCCGCCTGCTCAACGATGCGCTGGGTATCACCAGTATCGTGGTTTCCCATGACCTGGCCGAGACCGCGAGCATCGCCGACTACATCTATGTAGTGGGTGAGGCGCAGGTTCTGGGGCAGGGCACACCGGACGAGCTGATGAATTCGGACGATCCGCGGATCCGCCAGTTCATGACGGGCGAACCCGATGGCCCGGTCGCATACCACTTTCCAGCGACGGATTACCGCGCAGATCTTCTGGGGAAGCGTTGATGCGCAAGATTTCACTGATAGAACGTGTACGCCGGTTCGGCGCGGCGGCGATCGATGCCGTCGCCGTGTTCGGGCGCGCGACCTTGTTCCTGTTTCATGCCTTGCTCGGCCGTGGCGGCATCGGTGGTGGCTTCGGCCTGCTGATCCGGCAATTGCACTCGGTGGGCGTCATGTCCCTGGTGATCATCGTCGTCTCCGGGGTGTTCATCGGGATGGTGCTGGCGCTCCAGGGTTTCAACATCCTGTCCAGCTACGGCTCGGAGCAGGCGGTCGGGCAGATGGTTGCACTGACCCTGCTGCGTGAACTGGGGCCGGTAGTCACCGCCTTGCTGTTCGCCGGGCGCGCAGGCTCTGCCCTGACGGCCGAGATTGGCAACATGAAGTCCACCGAGCAGTTGTCCAGCCTGGAAATGATTGGTGTCGACCCGCTCAAGTACATCATTGCCCCGCGCCTGTGGGCGGGCTTCATATCCCTGCCAGTGCTGGCGATGATTTTCAGCGTGGTGGGTATCTGGGGCGGTTCATGGGTGGCCGTCGACTGGCTGGGAGTCTATGAAGGTTCCTACTGGTCGAACATGCAGAACAGCGTGACGTTCTCTGAAGATGTGCTCAACGGCATCATCAAGAGTGTCGTCTTCGCCTTCGTCGTGACCTGGATTGCCGTATTCCAAGGCTATGACTGCGAGCCCACTTCCGAGGGGATCAGTCGTGCCACTACCAAGACCGTTGTATACGCCTCGTTGGCGGTACTCGGCCTGGACTTTATTCTGACCGCCTTGATGTTTGGAGATTTCTGATGCAAAACCGCACCCTGGAAATCGGTGTCGGCCTTTTCTTGCTGGCTGGCATCCTGGCTTTGCTGTTGCTTGCGTTGCGGGTCAGTGGCCTGTCCCCGAGCGCAACAACCGATTCTTATAAACTTTACGCATATTTTGACAATATCGCCGGTTTGACGGTCAGAGCTAAAGTGACCATGGCCGGTGTGACCATCGGCAAGGTCACTGCGATCGATCTGGACCGCGACAGTTTCACTGGCCGGGTGACCATGCAGCTGGACAAGAGCGTCGATAACCTGCCGACGGACTCCACTGCATCTATCCTGACCGCTGGGCTGCTGGGCGAGAAGTACATCGGCGTCAGCGTTGGTGGTGAAGAAACGCTGCTCAAGGATGGCGGGACCATCCACGATACGCAGTCGTCGCTGGTGCTCGAGGACCTGATCGGTAAATTCCTGCTCAACACCGTTAGCAAAGAAGCCAAATGAGGAGTTTTTGAATGATCTCTACCTTGCGACGTGGCCTGTTGGTATTACTCGCGGCTGTGCCGCTGATGGCTAACGCCGTGGCGGCGCCGTCGGCGCACGATCTGGTACAGGACACCACTACCCGGTTGCTGGCCGATCTGGCTGCCAACAAGGCAAAGTACAAGCAGGACCCTAACGAGTTCTACAACGCCCTGAACGGTATTGTCGGACCGGTGGTCGATGCCGACGGCATTTCCCGCAGCATCATGACCGTGAAGTATTCGCGCAAGGCCTCGCCTGAGCAGATGCAGCGCTTTCAGGAAAACTTCAAGCGCAGCCTGATGCAGTTCTATGGCAATGCGTTGCTCGAATACAACAACCAGGGCATCACCGTTTCCCCTGCCAAGGATGAAAGCGGTAACCGGACCAGCGTTGACATGCAGGTCAAGGGCAGCAGTGGTTCCATCTATCCTGTGTCCTACACGCTGGAGAAAATCAACGGCGAGTGGAAAGTCCGTAACGTCATCATCAACGGCATCAACATCGGCAAGCTGTTCCGCGATCAGTTCCAGGACTCGATGCAGCGCAATGGCAACGATCTCGACAAGGTGATCAACAACTGGGCCGGCGAAGTTGCCAAGGCCAAGGAAACCACCGAGCAAGCTGCCGAGAAGCAAACCCAATGAGTGAGTCGGCCGTCCAGATGAATGAATCCGGCGAACTGCACCTCAGTGGTACGCTGGATTACCGCAGCGGCCCGGTTCTGCGCAAGCAGGGCCAGGCGCTGATCAAGGCCAGCAAGGCTGCGGCGCTGGTGGTTGACTGTTCGCAGGTGGTGAAGTCCAGCAGTGTCGGCTTGTCGTTGCTGCTGTGCTTCATGCGTGATGCCCAGGCCGCCGGCAAGGCCCTGAGCATCCGCGCGATGCCCGAAGATATGCGCGAAATCGCTCAGGTCAGTGAATTGACCGAGTTATTGGCGCATCCCTAACCGCATCTACAGGGAAGCCCCCCGTCAGAGTCCTGCTTAGCGGGGTTCGCAGGCGCGGGGCTTTTTTGTATGATGTCCGACCCGCGCGCACAAGGCGCCGATTGAGGTTGAGCATGCAGGCCGTAGAAGTGAAGAGCTTCCTTGAAGGAAAGCTGCCAGACACGAAGGTGGAAGTTGAAGGCGAAGGCTGCAATTTCCAGCTGAACCTGATTAGCGATGAACTGGCGGCGTTGAGCCCGGTGAAGCGTCAGCAGCAGGTCTATGCCCATTTGAACCCATGGATCACCGATGGCAGCATCCATGCGGTCACTATGAAATTTTTCAGCAGCGCGGCCTGGGCCGAGCGCACCTGAGCCCAAGGGCGTCGAGATTCTTATGGATAAACTGATTATTACTGGTGGCGTTCGTCTTGATGGCGAAATCCGCATCTCCGGGGCAAAGAACTCCGCCCTGCCGATCCTGGCCGCAACCTTGCTGTGCGATGGCCCGGTTACCGTTGCCAACCTGCCGCACCTGCACGACATCACCACCATGATCGAGCTGTTCGGCCGCATGGGCATCGAGCCGGTGATCGACGAGAAGCTCAGCGTCGAAATCGACCCGCGCACCATCAAGACCCTGATCGCCCCGTACGAACTGGTGAAAACCATGCGTGCGTCGATCCTGGTACTGGGGCCGATGGTTGCCCGTTTCGGCGAAGCCGAAGTTGCGCTGCCTGGCGGTTGCGCCATCGGCTCGCGTCCGGTTGACCTGCACATCCGCGGTCTCGAAGCCATGGGCGCGGTGATCGACGTGGAAGGTGGCTACATCAAGGCCAAGGCGCCTGAAGGTGGCCTGCGCGGCGCGCACTTCTTCTTCGACACCGTCAGTGTGACCGGTACCGAGAACATCATGATGGCCGCTGCGCTGGCCAAGGGTCGCAGCGTCCTGCAGAACGCCGCTCGCGAACCTGAAGTCATCGACCTGGCGAACTTCCTGATCGCCATGGGCGCCAAGATCTCCGGCGCCGGCACCGACACCATCACCATTGATGGCGTCGACCGCCTGCACCCGGCCACCTACAAGGTAATGCCGGACCGTATCGAAACCGGTACCTACCTGGTTGCTGCTGCTGTTACCGGCGGTCGCGTGAAGGTCAAGGACACCGATCCGACCATCCTTGAAGCGGTGCTGGAAAAACTCAAGGAAGCGGGCGCGGAGATTACCTGCGGCGAAGACTGGATCGAGCTGAACATGCACGGCAAGCGGCCTAAAGCCGTCAACGTGCGTACGGCTCCGTACCCGGCATTCCCGACTGACATGCAGGCGCAGTTCATTTCGCTCAACGCCATTGCCGAAGGCACCGGTGCCGTGATCGAGACGATCTTCGAGAACCGTTTCATGCACGTCTACGAGCTGCACCGCATGGGCGCCAAGATCCAGGTCGAAGGCAACACTGCCATCGTTACCGGCACCGAGAAGCTCAAGGGCGCGCCAGTCATGGCCACCGACCTGCGTGCTTCGGCCAGCCTGGTGATCTCCGCGCTGATTGCTGAAGGCGACACCCTGATCGATCGCATCTACCACATAGACCGTGGTTACGAGTGCATCGAAGAGAAACTGCAGATGCTCGGCGCCAAGATCCGCCGCGTACCGGGCTAGTCCCTGCTGCAGTTGTGGTGAGGGAGCAAACTCCCTCGCCACGGTTTGCTGTTAACTGATTTGTTTCAAATCGAGGCTGATTCTTCATTATCGAGAATGCCTCGATGTGTGTCCGGCGCCGATTGCGACCGGGCATGAGTACCTTTATTAAGGACTGACGTTTCCCATGTTGACCATTGCATTGTCCAAGGGCCGCATTCTTGATGACACCCTGCCGCTTCTGGCTGAAGCGGGCATCGTGCCGACCGAGAATCCGGACAAGAGCCGCAAGCTGATCATCCCCACGACCCAGCCCGACGTACGTTTGCTGATCGTGCGCGCTACCGATGTGCCGACTTACGTCGAGCATGGTGCCGCTGACCTGGGCGTCGCCGGTAAAGATGTGTTGATGGAATACGGCGGCCAGGGCTTGTACGAGCCACTGGACCTGCGCATTGCACTGTGCAAGCTGATGACTGCTGGCCGTGTCGGTGATGTCGAGCCCAAGGGCCGTCTGCGCGTGGCAACCAAGTTCGTCAACGTTGCCAAGCGTTATTACGCCGAGCAGGGCCGTCAGGTCGATATCATCAAGCTCTACGGCTCGATGGAGCTGGCCCCGCTGATCGGTCTGGCAGACAAGATCATCGACGTGGTCGACACCGGCAATACGCTGCGCGCCAATGGCCTGGAACCTCAGGATTTCATTGCCGACATCAGCTCCCGGCTGATCGTCAACAAAGCTTCGATGAAAATGCAGCACGCCCGTATCCAGGCGTTGATCGACACCCTGCGCAAGGCAGTGGAGTCTCGACACCGCGGCTGATTCACCTGCGCGACCTTGAGTCGCGCCCGTCTATCCGCCTCATAGCCAGAATCTCAGGTGCCCAAGCGGAAACGACTGCTAAGTTAGGGCGCCTGAGTTTTTGCCATTCCTATGAGGCTCTCGCTATGACCGCACCGACTGCAATTCGCCGACTCAACGCTGCTGACCCGGATTTCGCGCATCATCTGGATCATCTGCTGAGCTGGGAAAGTGTGTCTGACGACTCGGTCAATCAGCGGGTGCTGGACATCATCAAAGCCGTGCGCGAGCGTGGCGACGCCGCCCTGGTGGAGTTCACCCAGAAGTTCGATGGCCTGGAAGTGGCCTCGATGGCCGACCTGATCCTGCCGCGCGAGCGCCTGGAACTGGCGCTCACGCGCATCACCATCGCTCAGCGCGAAGCCCTGGAAAAAGCGGCCACCCGGGTGCGCAGCTACCACGAGAAACAGAAGCAGGACTCCTGGAGCTACACCGAGGCCGATGGCACCGTGCTGGGCCAGAAGGTTACTCCGCTGGACCGCGCTGGCCTGTACGTGCCGGGCGGCAAGGCGTCGTATCCGTCTTCGGTACTGATGAACGCCATTCCCGCCAAGGTGGCTGGCGTGACCGAAGTGGTCATGGTAGTACCCACCCCGCGTGGCGAACTCAATGAGCTGGTGCTGGCGGCGGCGTGCATTGCCGGCGTGGACCGGGTGTTCACCATTGGCGGCGCCCAGGCCGTCGCCGCACTGGCTTACGGCACCGAGAGCGTGCCGAAGGTCGACAAGGTCGTCGGCCCTGGCAACATCTATGTCGCCACCGCCAAGCGCCACGTGTTCGGCCAGGTCGGTATCGACATGATTGCCGGCCCTTCGGAGATCCTCGTGGTGTGCGACGGCCAGACCGATCCGGACTGGATCGCCATGGACCTGTTTTCCCAGGCCGAGCACGACGAAGACGCCCAGGCGATTCTGGTCAGCCCTGACGCCGAGTTCCTCGACAAGGTGGCCGCTAGCATCAACAAACTGATGCCGACCATGGAGCGTGCCGAGATCATCGAAACCTCGATCAATGGCCGTGGCGCCCTGATTCTGGTCGAGGACATGAACCAGGCCATCGAGGTGGCCAACCGGATCGCCCCGGAACACCTGGAGCTATCGGTGGCTGATCCACAGGCCTGGCTGCCGTTGATTCGTCACGCCGGTGCGATCTTCATGGGTCGTCACACCTCCGAGGCCCTGGGCGATTACTGCGCAGGCCCCAACCACGTATTGCCGACTTCCGGCACCGCGCGGTTCTCCTCGCCACTGGGTGTGTACGATTTCCAGAAACGCTCCTCGATCATCTTCTGCTCCGAGCAGGGTGCTTCCGAATTGGGCAAAACTGCCTCCGTGCTGGCCCGTGGCGAGTCGCTGACCGCCCACGCGCGCAGTGCCGAATACCGCATCGTCGACGATCAGAAGGGGAACTGAACATGAGTAAATTCTGGAGCCCCTTCGTCAAGGACCTGGTGCCTTACGTGCCGGGCGAGCAGCCCAAGCTGACCAAGCTGGTGAAACTCAACACCAATGAAAACCCGTACGGTCCTTCGCCCAAGGCGCTGGCGGCGATGCAGAGCGAATTGAACGACAATCTGCGTCTGTACCCGGACCCCAACAGCGATGTGCTCAAGCAAGCCGTTGCCCGTTACTACGCAGTGCAGGCTAACCAGGTTTTCCTGGGCAACGGTTCCGATGAAGTCTTGGCGCACATTTTCCATGGCTTGCTGCAACACGATAAGCCGCTGCTGTTCCCGGACATCAGCTACAGCTTCTATCCGGTGTATTGCGGGCTATATGGCATCAAGTTCGATGCGGTGCCGCTGGATGAACAGTTTCAGATCAATCCGGCGGACTATGCCAGGCCGAACGGCGGGGTCATCTTTCCGAACCCGAACGCGCCTACCGGTTGCCTGCTGGCACTGGATGCGGTGGAGCAAATCCTCAAGGCCAGTCCGGATTCGGTGGTGGTGGTGGATGAGGCGTACATCGACTTCGGCGGTGAGACCGCGATCACTTTGGTGGATCGTTATCCGAACTTGCTGGTGACCCAGACCCTGTCCAAATCCCGGTCGCTGGCAGGCTTGCGGGTAGGTTTGGCGGTAGGCCATCCGGACCTGATCGAGGCACTGGAACGAATCAAAAACAGCTTCAACTCCTATCCGCTGGATCGTCTGGCGAATGTCGGGGGGGCGGCGGCGTTCGAGGATCGCGATTACTTCGACAAGACTTGCCGGTTGGTCATCGAGCACCGTGAGTGGGTCGTCGCGCAATTGGAAGGCAAGGGGTTTGAAGTGTTGCCGTCGGCAGCCAACTTCATTTTCGCCCGTCATCCGCAGCACGACGCAGCCGGCCTGGCAGCCAAGTTACGCGAACAAGGCGTGATCGTCCGGCACTTCAAGCAGGAGCGCATTGCGCAGTTCCTGCGGATCTCCATCGGTACACCGGAGCAGAACCAGGCCCTGATCGACGGCCTCGGCGACCTTTAACCCAACCCTCGATCCTGTGGGAGCGTGGCTTGCCCGCGATAAACGATAACGCGGTCTACCTATTGCACCGCGGCGTCCCCATCGCGGGCAAGCCACGCTCCCACAAGGTTTGGTGAGTTACTCGTGATGCGGTTCGCCCAGAAAGGTCAGCGACGTGAACAGCCCGCGCGTCGCCACATCCGGGTTGTCCTTTAGCGGAATCTCCATCTGCGCCGCAATCACATTCAACCCCTCATTACGCACCAGTACTTGCGCCCGACCCTCTTCGTCAGTCTCGGTGCTTAACGTATTCGGCGCGCTGCGATAGTCGCCCGCCAGCTTCACACCCGCCGCCGGCTTACCGTCCAATAGCACTCGAACCGGCAACGATCTACCCGGCCCGACCGTCAGCGGATCAACCTCCGGCAGAATCAGCAATTTCATCTGATCGAGCTTTGGCAACTTCGCCCCCGGCTGGTATATCGACAGGCTGTATTTGAAGGTCTGGGTCGACTCAATGGCCCCCGGTACTTTGCTGCGTCCTTCGTTGATCCATTTTTTATCCGCCGTTTGCGACCACATGCCATTGTTCAGCGCCACGGCCATCACTGCCGGTGGTTTCAACGGCTGCAGGCGGGCGTGGTCGGCCAGCCGCTGCACGTTCACCGGGATCATTTTTCCGGCTACGTCATAGGCCCAGGCACCACTGATTTTCTGCGCCTTGAAGGCGTTGTCTTCGGCGCCATGGCCGTAGATGACTTCGATGTTGCCGCGACGTTGTTCGGTCCAGAGGCCATGGGCCGAAGCTTGAGTGGCGAAGAGGGACGCGATGAGCAGAAGGGTTTTGCCGTGTTGCATGGTGGACGTCCTCTTACAGGTTGAGTGTCAGGCTGACGGTGAAATTGCGTGGCTCGCCGGGGTTGACCCAGTAGTTGCTGTAGGAGCGCTCGAAGTATTTCTCGTCGAAAAGGTTGTTCAGGTTCAGGCCCACGGTGACGTTTTCGCTGGCCTTGTAATGGGCCAACAGGTCGACGGTGTGGTAGGCCGGCAGTTCGAAATCGCTGCCGGCTTCACCCGAGCGATCACCGACATAGGTGAACGCTGCACCAAGGTCCGAACCGCGCATATGGCCATCCTGAAATTCATAAACACCCAACAGACTGCCGCTGCGTTTGGCCACGCCGGGAATCCGGCTGCCGGTGGGAATCACCTTGTCGCCCTGGGTGACTTCGGCGTCGATGTACGCGAAAGCCCCGATCACTCGCACGGCGTCGGTCATTTGCCCGGTGACTTGCAGGTCGACACCCTGGCTGCGGGCCTTGCCCATGGCGCGGCTGGAATCGGTGGTCGGGTCGAGCGCAAGGACGTTTTCCTTTTCGATATGGAAGGCGGCGAGGGTGGTGCTCAAGCGGTCGTCGAACAGCTCGCTCTTGATCCCGACCTCATAACCGACGCCTTCTTCCGGGTCGAATGATTTGCCGGCGGCGTCCAGCCCGTTGTTCGGCTTGAACGAGGTGGAGGCGTTGGCGAATAACCCCACTTCAGGCGTCAGTTGGTAGAGCAGGCCGGCCCGCTGGGTCAGGGCATCGTGGCGCTGACGGCTGGTCGCGTTGCGGTTGTGATCGTCGATGCTTTGTTCGAAATGCTCAAAGCGCACACCGAGCATGCCGCGCAGTTTTTCTGTGAAAATGATCTGGTCCTGAAGGTTCAGCGCCTGGCTTTCGACATGCTCGAAGAAGTCGGTCCCGGAGCGTGCGCCATCGGGTTTCGGCTGGCCGTAGATCGGTCGATAGATATCGATGGCGTACGGGCCGCCAGCAATCGTCGTCACCCGCTCGTTCTTGCGGTAGTCCTCATACTCGCTGCCGATCAGCACTTCGTGTTGCCAGCTGCCGATGTCGAACAGCCCGCGCAGTTCGAGCTGGGTGATGCTGTCGTGCCAATTGGTATCGCGCTCGCGGTAGCGACGGTTGACGGTGTGGCCGTCGGCGTTCAGGGGACGATTTTCGGAGGCAAAGCCCCAGAGTTTGCCTTCCTTGTAATGACTGGCCAAGCGCAGTTTCCAGCTATCGTTGAGCTGATGTTCGAGTGCGGCTTGCAGCAGATTGTTGTGGTTATCGATGTTGCCGTCGCTGGGTTCGCCAAGGAAGGTCGAACGGGAAACACCGCTCCATTTATTGTTCGGCGCGACGATGCCGCGGTCGAAGGTGGAGCTGTGGCGCACGAATTCGCTCTCCACCAGCAGGCGGGTGTCCGGGTTCAGCTGCCAGCTGAAGGAGGGCGCCACGAACACCCGCTGGCTGTCGACGTGATCGCGAAAACTGTGGTTGTCCTCGACCGCCAGGTTGACCCTCGACAACAGGTTACCGGCTTCGTCCAGCGGCGTGTTCAGGTCCAGCGCAGTGCGATAACGGTCCCAGCTGCCAGCGCTGGTTTCGAGCGTGGTGAACGGCTGGGGTTGGGGTTTCTTGCTGACGATGTTCACTGTGCCACCCGGATCACCACGGCCATACAGGCTGGCAGCCGGACCTTTGAGGACCTCGATGCGTTCGATGTTGGCCACGTCCGGGGTGCTCGGGTAGCCGCGGTTGGCACTGAAACCGTCCTTGTAGAACTCGGAGGTGGTGAAACCACGCACGCTGTATTCGTAGAGGGTCAAGCCGCCGAAGTTGTTCTGCTTCGACACGCCGCCGGCAAAATCCAGGGCGCGCTCGACACGGGTGCTGCCCAGATCCTTGAGCACGCTGGCGGGCACCACACTGATCGATTGCGGGATATCGCGAATCGCGGTGTCGGTCTTGGTCGCACTGGAGGAGCGGGTGGCGCGGTAGCCCGTGACCGGGCCAGTGGCGGATTCGTAGTCAGAGGTGACGCTGATGGCCTCCAGCTCGATGGGGGTGGAATCTTCGGAAAACGCCGGGTCCGCCAGCAGGCCAAGGGCAAGAGTTGTGAAGCAGGCCTTTATTCGAGACGACATGTCAGATTGTTCCAATAGTGATATTGAAACAATATAACATTTCTTTTGTCGGTGTCTGCCACTAACCCGCGATTGGCGGGCTAGTGCTTACTCCTCTTCTTTTTCCTTGGTCGGGGCCGGTGCCGGCGGTGGACGCAGACCGATTTCGGCGGTGAGCTTGATCTCTTTGCCGTTGCGCATCACCTGAATGGTCACCTTGTCCGTCGGCTTTATCCGCGCCACCTGGTTCATCGAGCGGCGGCCGTCGCCGGCTGGTTCGCCGTCGATCGCGAGAATCACGTCGCCCAGTTGCAGGCCGGCTTTCTGCGCCGGGCCATCGCGGAAAATCCCTGCGACCACGATACCCGGGCGCCCCGACAGGCCAAACGACTCGGCCAGTTCCTGGGTCAGGGGCTGTACTTCGATGCCGAGCCAGCCACGAATCACCTGGCCGTGTTCGATGATCGACTTCATCACTTCCATCGCCAGTTTGACCGGGATGGCGAAGCCGATGCCCTGGGAGCCGCCGGACTTGGAGAAGATCGCCGTGTTGATTCCGGTCAGGTTGCCGTTGGCATCGACCAGCGCGCCGCCGGAGTTGCCGGGGTTGATCGCGGCGTCGGTCTGAATGAAGTCTTCGTAGTTGTTCAGGCCCAGCTGGTTACGGCCAGTGGCGCTGATGATGCCCATGGTCACGGTCTGGCCGACCCCGAATGGGTTGCCGATGGCCAGGGCGACGTCGCCGATGCGGATATTGTCAGAGCGCCCGACGGTGATCGACGGGAGGTTCTTGAGGTCGATTTTCAATACCGCGAGATCGGTTTCCGGATCGCTGCCAATCACCCGGGCCAGGGTTTCCCGGCCATCCTTCAGGGCCACGACGATCTGGTCGGCACCGCTGGTGACGTGGTTGTTGGTCAGCAGATAGCCTTCGGGACTCATGATCACGCCCGAACCCAGGCTCGATTCCATGCGTTTCTGCTTGGGCGAGTTGTCGCCGAAGAACCGGCGGAACTGCGGGTCCTCAAACAGCGGGTGGTTCGGTTTGTTGATCACTTTGGTGGTGTAGAGGTTGACCACCGATGGCGCGGCCGTGGTCACCGCGTCGGCATAGGACACCGGACCTTGCTGCACGCTGGTGGTTTGCGGGGCTTGCTGCAGATTCACATCGAGGCTTGGAAGCCCGACCCATTGCGGGTAACGCTGGATGATCAACAGAGCGATAAGCACGCCGGCCAACAGCGGCCAGCCGGAAAAACGCAGCGCCTTGAGCATTAAGCACGTCCTGAAAGGTTGCAGGCGGTATGAGACCGCCCATAATGACGCACATTATACGAGGCCGCGCGCGCCTCTGAACGGGATATTTAGGAGTCTTTTATGGCCGTCGCCCTGAGCACCCTGGTCGAAGAAGCTGACCGTTACCTGAACAGCGCCAGGATTGCCGATTATTGCCCCAATGGGTTGCAGGTCGAAGGTCGACCGCAGGTGATGCGCATCGTCAGTGGCGTCACCGCGAGCCAGGCGCTGCTGGACGCGGCGGTCGAAGCCCAGGCCGACCTGGTGCTGGTGCATCACGGTTATTTCTGGAAGGGCGAGAACCCCTGCGTCACCGGGATGAAGCAGCGTCGGCTGAAAACCCTGCTCAAGCACGACATCAGCCTGTTGGCGTATCACCTGCCACTGGACCTGCACCCGGATGTCGGCAACAACGTCCAGCTCGCGCGTCAGCTGGAGATCACCGTGGAAGGCCCGCTGGATCCGGACAACCTGAAGATCGTCGGGCTGGTCGGCTCCCTCAGCGAGCCGATGACACCCCGGGATTTCGCCCGTCGAGTGCAGGAAGTCATGGGGCGCGAGCCGTTGCTGATCGAAGGCAGCGAGATGATCCGCCGCGTCGGCTGGTGCACCGGCGGCGGCCAGGGCTACATCGACCAGGCGGTGCTGGCCGGCGTTGACCTGTACCTCAGTGGCGAAGCGTCCGAGCAGACCTTCCACAGCGCCCGGGAAAACGACATCAGCTTCATCGCCGCCGGCCACCATGCAACCGAGCGTTACGGCGTGCAGGCGCTGGGCGACTACCTGGCGCGACGCTTTGCGCTGGACCACATCTTCATCGATTGCCCCAACCCGATCTGATTGAATCGCAATGCCTTGCGTAGGAGCTGCCGAAGGCTGCGATCTTTTGATCTTAAAAAAACAACGTCAAAAGATCGCAGCCTTCGGCAGCTCCTACAGGGGGGTGTGCCAATCAGCCAGGCGTGGTGGCGGCCAAACGCGGGGGTATATTCATATACCCTTTCGATCTAGCCAGCGTCCTGATTAGAAGAGGTCGCTGTGCTAGGATTCCCCGCTCGAACACGGCCCGCTGGCCGTCCATAAGATCGTTTTCGTGAGTAGCCATGGTCGACAAACTGACGCATCTGAAACAGCTGGAGGCCGAAAGCATCCACATCATCCGCGAGGTCGCCGCCGAGTTCGATAACCCGGTGATGCTGTACTCCGTCGGTAAAGACTCCGCCGTGATGCTGCACCTTGCGCGCAAGGCATTCTTCCCGGGCAAGCTGCCGTTCCCGGTCATGCACGTGGACACCCGGTGGAAGTTCAAGGAAATGTACGCGTTCCGCGACCGCATGGTCGAAGAACTCGGCCTCGACCTGCTGGTGCACGTAAACCCCGATGGCGTCGCGCAGGGCATCAACCCGCTGACCCACGGCAGTGCCAAGCACACCGACATCATGAAGACCGAAGGCCTCAAGCAGGCCCTCGACAAATACGGCTTCGACGCCGCCTTCGGTGGTGCCCGTCGCGACGAAGAAAAATCCCGCGCCAAAGAGCGCGTGTATTCCTTCCGCGATACCAAGCACCGCTGGGACCCGAAAAACCAGCGCCCGGAGCTGTGGAACGTCTATAACGGCAACGTCAACAAGGGCGAATCCATTCGTGTGTTCCCGTTGTCGAACTGGACCGAACTGGACATCTGGCAGTACATCTACCTCGAAGGCATCCCGATCGTGCCGCTGTATTTCGCCGCCGAGCGCGACGTCATCGAGATGAATGGCACCTGGATCATGATCGACGACGAACGCCTGCTCAATCACCTGAGCGACGAAGACAAGGCGCGCATCGTCAAGAAGAAAGTCCGTTTCCGCACACTGGGTGACTACCCGCTGACCGGTGCGGTCGAGTCCGAGGCCACCAGCCTGACCGACATCATTCAGGAAATGCTCCTGACGCGAACTTCCGAACGCCAGGGCCGGGTCATCGACCACGATGGCGCAGGCTCGATGGAAGAAAAGAAACGTCAGGGTTATTTCTAAGGGGTTGTCATGTCGCACGTATCTGATTTGATCAGCGAGGACATCCTCGCCTACCTGGGCCAGCACGAACGCAAGGAAATGCTGCGCTTCCTGACCTGTGGCAACGTCGACGACGGCAAGAGCACCCTGATCGGGCGCCTGCTGCACGACTCCAAGATGATCTACGAAGATCATCTGGAAGCCATCACCCGCGACTCGAAAAAAGTCGGCACCACTGGCGAAGACATCGACCTGGCATTGCTGGTCGACGGCCTGCAGGCCGAGCGTGAGCAGGGCATCACCATCGATGTCGCCTACCGCTATTTCTCCACAGCCAAGCGCAAATTCATCATCGCCGATACCCCGGGCCATGAGCAGTACACGCGCAACATGGCCACCGGTGCGTCCACCTGTGACCTGGCGATCATCCTGGTTGATGCCCGCTACGGCGTGCAGACCCAGACCCGTCGCCACAGCTTCATCGCCTCGTTACTGGGCATCAAGCACATCGTGGTCGCCATCAACAAGATGGACCTCAATGGCTTCGACGAAAGCGTGTTCGAGTCGATCAAGGCCGATTACCTGAAGTTTGCCGAAGGTATCGCCTTCAAACCGACCACCATGGCCTTCGTGCCGATGTCCGCTCTCAAGGGCGACAACGTGGTGAACAAATCCGAGCGCTCGCCGTGGTACACCGGCCAGTCGCTGATGGAAATTCTCGAAACCGTCGAAATCGCCAACGACCGCAACTACACCGACCTGCGTTTCCCGGTGCAGTACGTCAACCGTCCGAACCTGAACTTCCGTGGTTTCGCCGGCACCCTGGCCAGCGGCGTTGTGCACAAGGGCGATGAAGTCGTTGTGCTGCCGTCGGGCAAGAGCAGCCGTGTGAAATCCATCGTCACCTTCGAGGGTGAACTGGAGCACGCCGGTCCTGGTCAGGCGGTAACGCTGACCATGGAAGACGAGATCGATATCTCCCGCGGCGACCTGCTGGTGCACGCCGACAACCTGCCGCAAGTCACTGACGCTTTCGACGCCATGCTGGTGTGGATGGCGGAAGAGCCGATGCTGCCGGGCAAGAAATACGACATCAAGCGCGCCACCACCTACGTGCCGGGTTCGATCACCAGCATCGTTAACCGTGTTGACGTGAACACCCTGGAAGAGGGCCCTGCCAGCTCGTTGCAACTGAACGAGATCGGTCGGGTCAAGGTCAGCCTCGACGCGGAGATCGCGCTGGACGGTTACGCCAGCAACCGCACCACGGGTTCGTTCATCGTCATCGACCGCCTGACCAATGGCACAGTTGCCGCCGGCATGATCATTGCCCAGCCGTTGGCTCATGGCAGCAGCACGCACCACGGCAAACTGGCTCACGTGGCCACCGAAGAACGCGCCCAGCGCTTCGGCCAGCAACCGGCAACCGTGTTGTTCAGCGGGCTGTCGGGCGCGGGCAAAAGCACCCTGGCCTATGCGGTTGAACGCAAGTTGTTCGACATGGGCCGTGCGGTGTTCGTACTGGATGGCCAGAACCTGCGTCACGACCTGAACAAGGGTCTGCCACAGGATCGCGCCGGGCGCACCGAGAACTGGCGCCGTGCCGCACACGTTGCGCGTCAGTTCAACGAAGCCGGCCTGCTGACCCTCGCCGCATTCGTTGCACCGAGCGCCGAAGGCCGCGAACAGGCCAAGGACCTGATCGGCAAGGAGCGCCTGCTGACAGTCTATGTCCAGGCCTCGCCAGCGGTCTGCGCCGAGCGTGACCCGCAAGGCCTGTATGCTGCGGCAGGTGACAACATCCCGGGCGAATCCTTCCCGTACGACGTGCCGCTGGATGCCGACCTCGTGGTCGATACCCAGTCGTTGTCGCTGGAAGAAAGCGTCAAGCAAGTGCTGGATCTGCTGCGTCAGCGCGGCGCGATCTAAGCGTCAGTTGCTGCAATAAAAAACCCGCCGATGAGTGATCATCCGGCGGGTTTTTTGTTTCGGGTCGACTCGGTCAACTGTGGGAGCGAGCCCGCTGGCGATTGCGGTGTTTCAGTCAACCCATCTGCTGAATGTGAATCCGCTATCGCCAGCAGGCTGGCTCCAACAGGAGATCAGTGTTTGACTGGATATTTGCGATGCATCTGCTCCAACAGTGCATCCTTGTCTTCCCAGAGCTGATTGATCCACCCCTGAAACTGCAACCGGTACTCCCCATCCTGCTCATAATTCTTGCCGATGAACTCCGGCGGAATTTTCAGCTCCTGGAAGTGCACCACCACATCCTGCACGTTCCCGCACAACAGATCCCAATACCCCGGACGCCCGCCAGGATAGTGGATGGTCACGTTGACGATCGACTCCAGCTGCTCACCCATCGCATCCAGCACGAACGCAATGCCGCCGGCCTTGGGTTTTAGCAGGTATTTGAAGGGTGATTTCTGCTGCGCGTGTTTACCCTCGGTAAAGCGCGTGCCTTCGGCGAAGTTGAACATGCCTACCGGGTAGTTGCGAAATTTTGCGCAGGTCTTGCGGGTGGTTTCCAGGTCTTTGCCTTTCTTCTCCGGGTGCTTTTCCAGGTAGGCCTTGGAGTAGCGCTTCATGAACGGGAAGCCCAGGGCCCACCATGCCAGACCGATCACCGGGACCCAGATCAGTTCCTGCTTGAGAAAGAACTTCAGCGGCTGGATGCGGCGGTTGAGCACGTACTGCAGCACCATGATGTCGACCCAGCTCTGGTGGTTGCTGGTGATCAGGTAGGAGTGCTGATAGTCCAGGCCTTCCAGGCCGCTGAGGTGCCAGCGGGTGCGGCAGACCAGGTTCATCCAGGATTTGTTGTTGCTGATCCAGGCTTCATGGGTATGGCTCATCAGCCAGCGCGTGAAGCGCTGGGTGATGGCAAAGGGCAGCACCTTGAAGATCGCCACGCAGAACAGGAACGAGCACAGCAGGATGGTATTGAGCGCCAGCAATAGCGAGGCGATCACGCCGCGCACGGCGGCAGGCAGGAAACCCAGCATTTAAAGATCCATTGGTCGGTTGGCGGCTTGGATCGCGGTCAACGCGATGGTGTAGACGATGTCGTCGACCTGCGCGCCGCGCGGCAGGTCGTTCACCGGTTTGCGCAGGCCTTGCAGCATCGGCCCGAGGCTGACGCAGTCGGCGCTGCGCTGCACGGCTTTGTGTGTGGTGTTGCCGGTGTTCAGGTCGGGAAACACGAACACCGTGGCGCGACCGGCGACCTGGCTGTTAGGCGCCAGTTGCCGGGCCACGGTTTCGTTGGCGGCAGCGTCGTACTGCAGGGGGCCATCGATCAGCAGCGAGTTCTGCTGTTCGTGGGCGAGCAATGTCGCTTCGCGGACTTTCTCGACTTCTTCACCGCTGGCGGATTCGCCGCTGGAATAGCTGATCATCGCCACCCGCGGAGTGATGCCGAAAGCCGCCGCCGAGTCGGCACTTTGCAGAGCGATCTCGGCCAGTTCGCTGGCGCTCGGGTGCGGGTTCATCACGCAGTCGCCGTAGACCAGCACCTCTTCCGGAAACAACATAAAGAACACCGATGACACCAGGGTGCAGCCCGGCGCGGTCTTGATCAGCTGCAGGGCGGGGCGGATGGTGTTGGCGGTGGAGTGGATGACCCCGGACACCAGGCCGTCGACCTCGTCCAGCGCCAGCATCATGGTGCCGATCACCACGGTGTCTTCCAGTTGCTGCTCGGCCATCGGCGCGTTGAGGCTTTTGCTTTTACGCAGTGCGACCATCGGCTCGACATAGCGCTCGCGGATCAAGTCCGGGTCGAGAATTTCCAACCCCGGCGGCAGCTCTATACCGTGCGCACGGGCCACGGCTTCGACGTCTGCGGGCTTGGCCAGGAGCACGCAACGGGCGATGCCGCGGGCCTGGCAGATGGCAGCCGCCTGTACGGTCAACGGCTCGCTGCCCTCAGGCAATACGATGCGCTTGTTAGCGGCCTGGGCGCGCTGGATCAGTTGATAGCGGAACACTGCCGGCGACAGGCGCATTTCCCGCGGAGTACCGCAGCGCTGGTGCAGCCAGTTGGCGTCGAGGTGGCTGGCGACGAAGTCGGTGATGATCTCCGCGCGCTCGCGGTCGTCGATCGGGATCTCCTTGTTCAGGCCGTTCAACTGGTTGGCAGTGTCGTATGAACCGGTGCTCACCGACAGCACGGGCAGGCCGGCCTGCAAGGCGCCGCGGCACAAGTCCATGATGCGCGGGTCGGGCAGGGTGTCGCTGGTCAGCAGCAGGCCGGCCAGCGGTACGCCGTTCATGGCGGCGAGGCTGACGGCGAGGATGATGTCGTCGCGGTCGCCCGGGGTGACCACCAGCACCCCGGGCTTGAGCAGCTCGACAGTGTTGCGCATGGTTCGCGCGCAGATGATGATTTTGCTCATGCGCCGGGTTTCGTAATCCCCGGCGTTGAGAATCTGCGCGCCCATCAGGTCGGCGACGTCGCGGGTGCGGGGGGCGTTGAGTTCCGGCTGGAACGGGATGCACCCGAGCAGTTTGAAATCACCGCTGCGCAGCAATGGCGAATGTTCTTTCAGGCGCGAGGCGAAGACTTCCATGCTTTCGTCGGTCTTGACCTTGTTGAGGATGACGCCGAGGACTTTCGGGTCCTTGGGGCCACCAAACAACTGCGCCTGCAATTCCACACGGCCGGACAGTTCGGTGAGGACTTCGTTTTCCGGCGCCGAGACCAGGATCACGTCGGCGTCCAGGCTCTTGGCCAGGTGCAGATTGACTCGCGCAGCGTAGCTGGCACTGCGGGTCGGGACCATGCCTTCGACGATGAGCACGTCCTTGCCGATCGCTGCCTGTTGATAGAGCGTGATGATTTCTTCGAGTAGCTCATCGAGCTGACCGTCGCCCAGCATGCGTTCGACGTGGGCCAGGCCCAGCGGCTGGGGCGGTTTGAGGCCATGGGTACGCGCCACCAGTTCAGTGGAGCGTTCAGGCCCGGTGTCGCCCGGGTGTGGTTGGGCGATCGGTTTGAAAAAGCCGACCTTGAGACCGGCTCGCTCAAGGGTGCGCACCAGCCCGAGGCTGATGGAGGTCAGACCCACACCAAAATCGGTAGGTGCGATAAAAAAAGTTTGCATGCGGATTCTCTAAGGGAGCGCAGGGGTGACCTTCTATTTTTGAAGGTCTACCGACATTCAGTCGCCAAGGTTATCGCTAACCGGGCCTTGTGCGCACCAACCGCACGCAAAGGGCTGGCCTATTTTTTCAGTGCGCTGCACCGGGTCCATGACCCAGGCCCGGGATTGCCATGGCGGCTGGTGGCGCAGGTGCTGGGTGTGGCCGCAGGAAAGCTCGGCCACCCAATGCCCGTCCTCGTCCTGGTGGAAACCTGTGACCCTGGAGTCCTGCATCGTCATCCGTCTGTCCGGGTTGTGTTCGCTTTCGGGCGATTGCTTCGCTAAACTTGGCCTTTCTATATTCTTCTGCAAAAGGTCTCGCCCCATGCTGATCGCCGCCAATAAGGCTGTCTCCATCGACTATACCCTGACCAACGACGCTGGTGAGGTCATCGACAGCTCCGCCGGCGGCGCGCCGCTGGTTTACCTGCAAGGCGCAGGCAATATCATTCCAGGCCTGGAAAAAGCCCTGGAAGGCAAGGCAGTTGGTGATGAACTGACCGTTGCCGTTGAACCTGAAGACGCTTACGGCGAGTACGCTGCCGAACTGGTCAGCACCCTGAGCCGCAGCATGTTCGAAGGCGTCGACGAACTGGAAGTGGGCATGCAGTTCCACGCTTCCGCTCCGGACGGCCAGATGCAGATCGTCACCATTCGCGATCTGGACGGCGACGACGTGACTGTCGACGGCAACCACCCGTTGGCCGGTCAGCGCCTGAATTTCCAGGTCAAGATCATCGACATCCGTGACGCCAGCCAGGAAGAAGTTGCCCATGGTCACGTCCATGGCGAAGGTGGTCATCACCACTGATTTTCTGCGCTAAGCTCAGAGAACTGGAGAGGCGCCCGAGGGCGCCTTTTTTAGTCCGCGGTTGTCCATGGCAGCGCCGCCAGGTAGCTGTTTCGAGAAGAACACGGGAATTTGGAGTTCGTCATGAGCGCTTTTCACGACCTTAAATTGACAGCCCTGGATGGTCAGGAGCTACCGCTGGCGCCTTTCAAAGGGCGCGTCGTGCTGGTGGTGAACGTTGCCTCCAAATGTGGCCTGACTCCGCAATACGCGGCGCTGGAAAACCTTTACCAGCAGTACAAGGACAAAGGTTTCAGCGTGCTCGGGCTGCCGTGCAACCAGTTCGCCGGACAGGAACCGGGGACTGAGCAGGAGATCCAGGAATTCTGCAGTCTGAACTATGGCGTGACGTTTCCGTTGTCCAGCAAGCTGGAAGTGAACGGGCACGATCGTCATCAGTTGTATCGCCTGCTGGCGGGCGAGGGGGCAGAGTTTCCAGGGGACATCACCTGGAACTTCGAGAAATTCCTGCTGGGCAAGGACGGCCGCGTGCTGGCGCGGTTCTCACCGCGCACGGCGCCGGATGATCCAACGATTGTTCATGCGATTGAAAAAGCTCTGAGCTGAAAAAGAAAAATCAAAAGATCGTCCGAACGCGGCCCGAGCGTTCGGACGATCTTTTGATTCTGCCTTCTGACCCTAAATCACCAAAATCAATAATGCTTCCAATGGCTCGGCGCTCTCAATATTATCGCCGTCATAAAGCCTATCCCCCGTGGAGCGTCCTCATGCCCGTCAAAGCCCTGTTCAAACCGTTCCACCTCGGCACTCTCCAATTGCCGACCCGCGTCGTCATGGCGCCAATGACTCGGTCGTTCTCCCCAGGTGGCGTGCCCAATTCAAAGGTGATCGAGTACTACCGTCGTCGCGCTGCCGCCGGCGTTGGCCTGATCATCACCGAAGGCACCACGGTCGGGCACAAGGCCTCCAATGGCTACCCGAACGTGCCGCACTTCTATGGTGAGGCGGCATTGGCCGGCTGGAAGAAAGTGGTCGATGCGGTGCACGCCGAAGGCGGCAAGATCGTGCCTCAGCTGTGGCATGTCGGCAGTGTGCGGCGCACCGGCACCGAGCCGGACGCCAGCGTGCCGGGCTACGGTCCCTCGGAAAAGCTGAAGGACGGTCAGGTCGTGGTTCACGGCATGAGCAAACAGGACATCCAGGACGTCATCGGCGCATTTGCCCAGGCGGCCAAGGATGCACAAAGCATTGGCATGGACGGCGTGGAAATCCACGGGGCCCACGGCTATCTGGTCGATCAGTTCTTCTGGGAGGGCAGCAACCAGCGCACCGACGAGTACGGTGGCAGCCTGGCCAATCGTTCGCGCTTTGCCATCGAATTGATTCAAGCGGTGCGTGCAGCGGTCGGTGAAGGCTTCCCGATCATCTTCCGCTTCTCCCAGTGGAAGCAGCAGGACTACACCGCGCGCCTGGTGCAGACCCCGCAAGCGCTGGGTGAATTCCTCCAGCCGCTGTCCGACGCCGGCGTGGATATTTTCCATTGCTCGACGCGCCGTTTCTGGGAGCCGGAGTTCGACGGGTCCGAACTGAACCTGGCAGGCTGGGCTCGCAAACTCACTGGCAAACCGACCATCACCGTGGGCAGCGTGGGCCTGGATGGCGAGTTCCTGCAATTCATGGTCAACACCGACAAGATCGCTCAGCCTGCCAGCCTGGAAAAGCTGCTGGAACGCTTGAACAACGATGAGTTTGACCTGGTGGCGGTAGGGCGCGCGCTGCTGGTGGATCCGGACTGGGCGCAGAAAGTGCGCGATGGGCGTGAGGAAGATATCCTGCCGTTCAGCCGTGAGGCGTTGATGACGCTGGTTTAAGCGTCAACCGGGAAGGCCCCATCGCCAGCAGGCTGGCTCCCACAGGTTTTGTGTACACCGCAGACCCCTGTGAACCAGCAAGCTGGCTTTAACAGGTTTTGTGTACACCGCAACCCCTGTGAACCAGCAGGCTGGCTTTAACAGGTTTTGAGTACACCGCAGACCCCTGTGAACCAGCAAGCTGGCTTTAACAGGTTTTGTGTACACCGCAGACCCCTGTGAACCAGCAGGCTGGCTTTAACAGGTTTTGTGTACACCGCAGACCCCTGTGAACCAGCAGGCTGGCTGTAACAGGTTTTGTGTACACCGCAGACCCCTGTGAACCAGCAAGCTGGCTTTAACAGGTTTTGTGTACACCGCAGACCCCTGTGAACCAGCAGGCTGGCTTTAACAGGTTTTGAGTACACCGCAGACCCCTTGTGGGAGCCAGCCTGCTGGCGATGACTGACTCAATGTCACCCTGGGCTCAGGGTGAGGTTGGTGCATTTGGCACCACGTGCTCCCCCTCACAAGCCCCCCGCAACTGCCCCTCAAACTGCTCGATAATCGCCGGCCAGCCCTGGCGACTGGCATGCTGCCTGGCGTTCAGACGCACGCAGCGCAACGTCTCGCGCTCCTCCAGCAACCATGCCGCCGCATCGCAAAACGCATCTTCATCCCCAGGCATCGCCAGCACCCCGTTGTAGCCATGACGAATATGCTGGGCCGCCGCAGCTTGATCGTACGCCACCACGCCCAGGCCCGAAGCCAGCGCTTCCAGTACTACATTGCCGAAGGTCTCGGTCATGCTCGGAAACAGAAACACATCCCCCGATGCGTAGTGACTGGCCAGCACTTCCCCGCGCTGGGCACCGCAGAAGATCGCCTGTGGCAGTTCCTTCTCGAGCGCAGCCCGTTGCGGGCCGTCACCGATCACGATCAGTTTCAGATTCTTCTGTGGATAACTCGCCTTCAAGGTATCGAAACACCGCTTGAGCAGGCCCAGGTTCTTCTCCGGCGCCAGGCGACCGACATGGATCACGGCGATGTCGCGCTCGGCCAGGCCCCACTGTTCACGCAGCGTCGGCAAGCGCCGGGTCGGATGAAACAACTGGCTGTCGACCCCGCGGGACAGTAACGCCAACCGCTCGAAATGCCGACGCTCCAGCTCCATGCGCTGACTCACACTGGGCACCAGCGTCAGGCTCGAACGGTTGTGAAACCAGCGCAGGTAGTGAGTCAGCAGGCGGGTCAGCAGGCCAAAGCCATACTGGCTGGAGTACTGCTGGAAATTGGTGTGAAACCCGCTGACCACCGCAATGCCCAGGCGGCGTGCAGCACGCAGCGCGGACAATCCCAGCGGTCCTTCCGTAGCGATGTAGAGCACATCCGGGCGATGGTGCTGCCAGCGCCGCAGCAACTTGTGCATCGACGACTGCCCCCACTGCAACCCTGGATAACCCGGTAGCGGCCAGCCCCGGCACAGCAGCAACTCATCGTCGCCCACCATTTGCCGGTCGCCATTCTGGCGTGGCCGCACCAGCTCCACGCGATGGCCGCGCGCGCGCAAACCGTCGCACAAGCGGCCAAGGGTGTTGGCCACGCCGTTGATTTCGGGAGGGAAGGTTTCGGTGATCAGGGTGATATGCAGAGCTGTCGTCATGACCCCAGTGTCGGCTGGGGCCATGTCGTCGGTGTGACGGAGAAATGATGGATTTGTGAACAGTCAGCGCTGGGTCACCAGGTTTTCCGCGCCACGTTCACGCACCCAGAACAACGTGGCGCCCGCGACGGCCGCCGGCATCATCAGGATATTGACCACCGGAATCAGCAGCATCAGGTAAACACTGCCGCCAAAACTCATGCTCTGCCAGCGCTTTTCGCGCAGCCAGGCAAGCATCTCGTTCCAGCCCAGCTTGTGGTTATCCGCCGGGTAGTCGATGTACTGGATCGCCATCATCCACACCCCGAACAGCAACCACAACGGCGCGGCGATGATGTTGACCACCGGGATGAACGACAGGATGAACAGCCCGAGCGCCCGTGGCAGGAAGTAGCCGAGCTTGCGCATTTCCCGGGCCAGGGTGCGCGGGATCATGGCGATCAGCTCACCCCAGCTGAAAGCGGGGAAGTCGTCGGTGCCGCGCACCACCACTTCGACTTTTTCCGCAAGGAAGCCGTTAAAGGGGGCCGCGATGATGTTGGCCAGCATGGTGAAGGTGAAAAACACCATCAACACCACCAGCACGACAAAAATCGGCCACAGGATGTAACTGAGGAAACTCAGCCACTCGGGTAATGATGGCATCAGCGTATCAACCCACAGGCTGAACTGATGGCTGGCCAGGTAGATCAATCCGACGAACAGTATCAGGTTGATCATCAGCGGCAACAGCACGAACAGACGCAGGCCGGGGCTCAGGACCAGCTTGAGGCCTTCACGCAGGTATTGCGGGCCAGAGAGAACGGGGGCGGGCATAAGGGGCTCCGAGCTAGGGGAAACGCGCCGACCTTACCGGCTTTGCCCGGGAGGCGAAAGCGCCGTGGCAGCCACGACATCAGCTTTAACAAATTAGTCTATACAGTCGCGGTACCGGATAGAGACCACCTATGAGCTGGATTGTTATTGCGTATTTCCTTAATCTTCGCCCCCTCGATAAGCTGCACCCATTCTTTTTACAGGACTGTCGAGCCCAAGCCTTCCCCAAGTGCTTTCAACGGTCCTTTTTAATTCCCGCCGGCAACCCGGCGTTCCGCGCCAGTTGTTTGGGCCGGTCAACAGGAGCAGGTCATGTCTGAAGTCCGTCATTCGCGAGTGATTATTCTTGGTTCCGGCCCTGCCGGTTACAGCGCAGCGGTCTATGCCGCCCGGGCCAACCTCAAGCCACTGCTGATCACCGGCATGCAGGCTGGCGGTCAGCTGACCACCACCACCGAAGTCGACAACTGGCCGGGCGATGTCCACGGCCTGACCGGCCCGGCGTTGATGGAACGTATGAAAGAACACGCCGAGCGCTTCGAGACCGAGATCGTCTTCGATCACATCAATGCCGTGGACTTTGCTTCCAAGCCTTACAGCCTGACTGGCGACAGCGGGACTTACACCTGCGACGCCCTGATCATCGCCACTGGCGCCAGCGCTCGTTACCTGGGCCTGCCGTCGGAAGAAGCGTTCATGGGCAAGGGCGTTTCGGCCTGCGCTACCTGCGACGGTTTCTTCTACCGCAACAAGCCAGTGGCGGTAGTGGGCGGTGGCAACACTGCGGTGGAAGAAGCGCTGTACCTGGCCAACATCGCCAGCACCGTGACCCTGGTCCACCGTCGCGAAACCTTCCGCGCCGAGAAGATCCTGATCGACAAGCTGAACGCTCGCGTTGCCGAAGGCAAGATCGTGCTGAAGCTGAACTCGACGCTCGACGAAGTGCTGGGCGACAACATGGGCGTGACCGGTGCGCGCCTTAAGAACAACGACGGCAGCTTCGACGAACTGAAAGTCGACGGCGTGTTCATCGCTATCGGCCATACGCCGAACACTTCGCTGTTCGAAGGCCAGTTGACCATGAAAGATGGTTACCTGGTGGTGCAGGGCGGCCGTGAAGGCAACGCTACAGCGACCAACCTCGAAGGTATCTTCGCGGCTGGCGACGTGGCCGACCACGTCTACCGCCAGGCCATCACCTCCGCCGGTGCCGGCTGCATGGCGGCACTGGATGCCGAGCGCTACCTGGACGACCTGCAGAACGCCAAGTTCTGAGAGCGTTGAAATGAAAAAACCGGCTTCGGCCGGTTTTTTTGTTCGTGGATCCTGTCAACACCCAACTGTAGGAGCGAGCTTGCTCGCGGAAAACCTCCATGCGACACGTTTATCCAGCAAGCCCACATCATCGTTGAGGTCCATCGCGAGCAAGCTTGCTCCTACAGTGAGATGCTTTACAGGCTCAACCCTTGATTCGTTCCTGCACGAAATCCATCACCTTCAACGACTGATAAATCGCATTCGCCGCGACCCGCCCAAACAGCCCGCCGTTCCAGTCCAGCAAGTAGGGTTTGAACAGCTCATACCGCCGGCTTTCCCCGCACACCGCCTCAGCGATGACGCGGCCGCCGATCGAGCCGGTATTCAACCCGTGCCCGCCAAATGAAGTACAGGCCCAGACACCCGGTTCCAGCAACCCGAGGTTGGGCATCTTGTTGGTTGAATAGCCCATCAGCCCGGACCAGGCCAGTTCGATTTTCACCGGGGCCAGCTGTGGGTAGACCGAGACCATGTCTGCCTTGAGCATGGCGGCCAGGGCCTGTTCGTTCTGTTCGTTCCGGGTGGTGATGCGTCCGCCCCAGAGCAGGCGATCGCCTTCCACTACCCGATAATAATCCGAAGCCCGACGGTCATCGGAAAACGCTGCGCCGGAATCGAGCACCGATTTAATCGAATCGCCCAGGTGCTCGGTCAGTACCACGTAAGTGGCAATTGGCAGGTAGGCGCGACTGAGCTTCTGCAGTTCCGGGCCACCGTAGCCGCCCGCGCAGAACACCAGGTGCTGGCAGCGTACGCTGCCGCGAGCCGTGCGGATCAACTTGTCCGTACCTGCGTGATGCCAGGCCAGCATTTTCGAGTGTTCGTGAATCTTGCCGCCCGCCGCTTCAATCGCCAGTGCAAGGCCCAGGCAGTAATTGAGCGGGTGAAAATGCAGGGCGTTCGGGTCTTCTACGCCCTGGAAGTAACGTTGGGTGTGAGCCCGCTGGCGAATCTGTGCGGTGTCGAGGTAATTGAGCTCGTAGCCGAAGTCGCGGCGCATCGTCTCGATGTGAGACTTGACGCCAGCGCCGTCGTCGTAGCGCTTGACCCGGATCGTGCCGGCGGACGGCTCGCAACCGCCCAGCGCCAATTCGGCGATATTATTAAGCACGATCTGTACGCCTTCGACTGACATCTGAAACAGTGCCCTGGCCTGATCCAGCCCGAGCTTTTTGCGAATGGCCCCCGAGCCTTCAGCCCAGCCTGGCGAGACCACCCCACCATTGCGTCCGGATGCGCCCCAGGCCACCTGGTGGGCTTCCAGCACGATCACCCTTTTGCCGCGTCGGGTCAGTTCCAGGGCCGCGGTGAGGCCGGCGATGCCGGCACCGATGATGCACACGTCACAGTTCTCATCGGTATTGAGTTCAGGCCTGGCCGCGCGGGGCAGCGAGGTTTGGGAGTACCAGGTGTTGGGGAAGGACATGGGTCGATCCTTGGAAATAGTTGACTGCACATGCACGCACACATTCAACCCTGTAGGAGCGAGCTTGCTCGCGAGAAACCATGGACACCGCGTTCATTCAGGCTGCCCGCGTTATCGTTGACGCCCATCGCGAGCTCGCTCCTACAAGGGAAACGGGTTACTTGACGGTCGAGTAATCGACGCCGTACCACTTGGTCGACAATTTCGTCAGCGTGCCGTCCTTGTGCATCTCGTCGATGATGGTGCCCAGCTTGGCCTTCAACTCCGGATCACCCTTGTCGGTAGCCACTGCCAGCGGCTCATAGAAAACGACGACGTTGTCCACGGCGCGTAGCGGGTAGCCTTTTTTGACCGCCGCATCCAGGGTGCTGCGCTGGGTAAGGATGGCGTCCAGACGAGCGCCATCGCCCAGGCGCAGATCGTCCAGCGGCCCGACGGAACCGGCGTAGGTCTTCATTTTTTCGGTCTTGACGTCGTACACCACGGGCGGCACATCGCTGGTTTCGATGGCCAATGCCTGGTTGAGGAAGTCCTCGGAAGTGGTGCCCCCTTCAACGCCGATCGTCTTGCCGTTCAAGGCTTTGTGGTCCGTGACCGTGGACTTGTCATGCACGGCAAACACGTAAGGCACGTAGTAATAAGTGCCCGGGAAGTCGAGGATGCGCGCGCGGCTTTTGGTTGCCGTCATCGAGCCCACGGACATGTCCCAGCGTCCGTTCCACTTGCCGGCGGTGATCACGTCCCAATCGGGCGTGATGAACTTGACCTCGACGCCCAGGCGCTTGGCGATTTCTTTCGAGACATCGATATCGAAGCCATCGATTTCATTCTTGTCGTTGATGAAGCCCTGTGGCGGCCAGGTGGCCGACGTGGCAACGGTCATCGTCTTGCTGCTCTGGATCTTGTCCAGCACCGCGCCGGCATGGGCGGCGCCGACAAACAACAGCGACATTGCGGCGGCGAGGGTGAGTACGCGTTTACTTCTGACCATGTCCATCTCCATGTCTCGTTATTGTTATGAAGGGCGAAGCGGTGTTCAGTGACCGATGATCTGCGATAGGAATTTCTGCGCACGTTCGGTCTGCGGGTTATTGAAAAATTCGGCCGGGGTGGCCTGTTCGATTACCTGCCCCTGATCCATGAACAGCACGCGGTCGGCGACCTTGCTGGCAAAGCCCATTTCATGGGTGACGCAGATCATGGTCATGCCGTCGGTGGCCAGTTCGCCCATCACGTCCAGTACTTCATGGACCATTTCCGGGTCCAGGGCCGAGGTCGGTTCATCGAACAGCATCACTTTGGGATTCATGCACAACGCCCTGGCAATCGCCACTCGCTGCTGCTGGCCGCCGGATAGTTGCGACGGGTATTTGTCGGCATGCTCGGCAATGCGCACCCGCTCCAGGTACACCTGCGCGCGCTTCTTCGCTTCCCCAGCCGACACGCCTTGCACCAGTTGCGGCGCCAGGGTCAGGTTGTCCATCACGCTGAGGTGCGGGAACAGGTTGAAGCTCTGGAACACCATGCCGATTTCACTGCGCACGGCGCTGACACTTTCTGCCTCGCTGGTGAGGAGGATGCCGTTGACCTTGATCTGGCCTTTCTGGAAATTTTCCAGATGGTTGATGCAGCGAATCATCGTCGACTTGCCCGAGCCCGAGGGCCCGCACACCACCAGGATTTCACCGGTGGCGACGTTCAGGTCGACATCGCGTAGCGCATGAAAATTGCCGTACCACTTGTTCAGGCCGGTGATGGAAATCATCGGGGGATTGGCTGGCCCAGCCGGGGCCAGGTCGAGACGTTCTGCGGTACTGGTGAGAGTCATCAGCCATCAACCTCTTGCCGTGGATCGGTTCACCCGTTTTTCGATTCGCGCCTGCACCCGCTCGAGAATGAACGACAGCGCCCAGTAGATCATCGCGGCGGTGATCAGCATTTCCAGGTGGCGGAAGTCCGCACGGCCCTGGGTCTTGGCCAGGTACATCAACTCCCACACGCCGATCACCGAAACCAGGGAGCTGTCCTTGAGCATGGCGATGAACTGGTTGCCGGTGGGCGGGATAATCACGCGCAGCGCCTGGGGCATGATCACCCGGCTCAAGGTCTTGAACGGGCTGATATTCAGCGCCCGGGAGGCTTCCCACTGACCCACCGGAATGCTCTGGATGCCGGCGCGGAAAATCTCGGTCATGTAAGCGCCGTAGCACAGCGACAAGGCGAGGATGCCCGCCGGGACTGCGTCGACCACATACCCCAGCTGCGGCAGGCCGAGGTAGATCAGGTAGATCTGGATCAGCAACGGCACGCCGCGAAAGAACGAGGTGTAGAACGAAGCGAGGGCGTTGGCCAGACCGTTGTTCGACAGCTTGGCGACTGCGCCGATCAACGCCAGCACGAAGGCAATCACGATCGCCACCGCCGAAATGTACAGCGTGGTGGCGGCGCCCTGGACGACCAGGAAACCGACTTTGTCGAGGATGAAGCTGTAGGACAGGTCGAAGGTGTCGAAGAACGCGAGGAACAGGATCAGCAGTTCAATCCAGACCACCGTGGTCTGCACCTTGAACTTGAGGCGTCCGAGGATGTGGAAGTTCAGCGTCCCCAGCGCGGCGATGGCCAGGCCGATGGCGATGTTGCGGGTAGTCAGGCTGTCGGGGGCATTGCCCAGCAGTGGATGCAGAACGTTACCGAGGGCGCTGTTGCCCAGGTTCATCAGGTAGGCGCCGAGGAACAGTACAACGGCTACGCCGAGCAGGAATTGAGGATCGTTGGACTTCTTCTTATAAATTATATTGTCGTGATACATGCATGCCTCGGCGTTTAAATGGTGATGATCTCGCTGATAAAGTGGGGTTGGTCAGGATTTGAACTGTAGGAGCCGGTGTGCCGGTGATGGCGATTTCAAGTACGCCATCGCCGGCAATCCGGCTCCTACAGTTCGAAATCGGATGTCTTCGATGAGTATTGCGACGCAAATTCAGGGACTGCAAGCGACCATAATTCGCTACGTCAGTCCCTGAGCTCATTTTGCCATCAGGTCAGTTGTGCCAGGCAGGACTCGAGGATGTCCAGGCCTTCCTCCAGCACGGCGGCCTCGGTGGTCAACGGCGCCAGCAGCCTGATGATGTGGCGCGACTTGCCACTGGGCATCAGCAACAAGCCGGCATCCCGGGCCAGGGCCAGCAATTGGGTGAGCTGCGCGGCAGCCGGCGTGCCGTCAGGATGAGTCAGCTCGATGCCGCGCATGGCGCCGACACCGGTCAGGCGCCCGAGGAAGGGCGACAGCTGGCGGGTGTGCCAGGACTGATAGCGGCTGACGATGGCTTCTTCCTGCTGCGCACCCCAGCTGTGCAATCGGGCGTCGGTCATTTCGTCAAGGGTCGCCAGCGCAGCCGCGCAGGCTATGGGGTTGCCGGAATAGGTGCCGCCCAGCCCGCCCTTGGGCAGTACGTCCAGCAGCTCCTTGCGCCCGACCACCGCGCCCAGTGGCACTCCGCCGGCGATGCTTTTGCCCAGCAGAATCAGGTCCGGCTCGATGCCAAGGCGCGAAAAGCCGAAGCGCTGGCCGGTACGGCCAAAGCCCGACTGGATCTCGTCGGCGATCAGCACAATACCCTTGTCATCGCACAAACGTCGCAGCGCCTGGGCGAACGCCGGGTCCATCGCGAGAAAGCCCGCTTCGCCCTGCACCGGTTCGAAGATGAAACAGGCGACGTCAGCAATGTCGATTTCCACGCTGAACAGACGGTCCATGGCTTTGAGGGCTTCAGCGCAGGTCACGCCATTGTCGTGGCTCGGATAGGGCAAGTGGTAAACAGGCCCGGGCAGCAGGCCAACTTTTTGTTTGTAGGGCGCGACTTTACCGTTGAGGTTGAGGGTGGCCAGGGTACGGCCGTGAAACGCGCCGTCGAAAGCAATCACGGCGCTACGCCCGGTGGCGCCACGGACGATCTTCAAGGCGTTTTCTGCGGCTTCTGCGCCACTGTTGGTGAGCATTCCGCTGACCGGGTAGTCGACGGGGATGAAGGCGCTGAGGCGCTCCATCAAATCGATGTAGGGCTGGTGTGGGGCGGCGTTGAATGCGTAATGGGTCAGCCGTGTGGCCTGATCGCGAATGGCTTCGACGATGCGCGGGTGGCAATGACCGAGGTTGAGCACGCCGATACCACCGACGAAGTCGATGTAGCGCTTGCCCTCGGTGTCCCAGACCTCGGCATTTTTGCCATGGCTGAGGGTGACGGGATGAACCACGTTGATCGAACGGCTGATGCTTTCGCTGCTCATGGGTGACCGACTCTGAAGAAGGGATGCTTCTTTTTATCTAAGCCGTGAGCGGTGGTGGCGGGCAAACGAAATAAAGTCGCCGGGTCAATCTTAAAAGTCGGGATGTTTTTGAAGATCAAAAGATCGTCCGAACGCGGCCCGATCTTTTGCTTTTGCTGTTAGGTCAACGACGAGTCAGCGGCTGCGCACTGAACTTCACACCCGCCAGCCCGTGGGTAATCAACGCCCGGATA
The DNA here is from genome assembly GCF_022496665.1 of Pseudomonas sp. TMW22090. Lineage (NCBI taxonomy): Bacteria > Pseudomonadati > Pseudomonadota > Gammaproteobacteria > Pseudomonadales > Pseudomonadaceae > Pseudomonas > Pseudomonas sp. TMW22090. The sequence goes on along the minus strand of NZ_SCFH01000002.1, from coordinate 522,126 downwards.
TTGCCATGATCGCTGCCCTCGGGCGTCGCCAGCACCGAACGGTAATGTTCACCGAACGCCAGCAGAGCCTCTTCATCGCTCAGGCCTTCCAGCAGCGCCAGGCCCAGGGTCTTGCACGAGCCTTCGTTCTGGCCGGCAGCGTTGTCCACGCCGCCGTTGCTGAAGGCCTGGGGTTGGTAGTCGTAGCCCGCTGCGATAAAGGCCAGGGTGTCGGCAAAAACGTGTTCGCCGCTCTGCAGGCTGGCGCGCAGGGTATTCAAGTCACTCATTGGGTTTTCCTTTGGCGAACGCCGCCTGTTGTTCGGCGCTGGCTTCTTGCTGGTATTGGGCTTTCCACTCGGCGTACGGCATGCCGTACACGACTTCGCGGGCGTCATCGAGGCTGACGTCGATCTGGCGTTCATCGGCGGCGGCTTTGTACCACTTGGACAGGCAGTTACGGCAGAACCCGGAGAGATTCATCAGGTCGATGTTCTGCACATCCTTGCGGCTATCGAGATGCGCCACCAGCCGGCGGAAAGCGGCGGCTTCGAGTTCGAGGCGTTGTTGATCGGTCATAGGGATCTCTGAGACAGCTGCAGGCGGCACGCTTCAAGCTGTAAAAAGTGGATGGCGTTGGCTCGCAGTTTACCGCTTCAAGTCTGCAACTTGCAGCTAGCGGCTGGCTGCAAGCGTTATTGATACCGACTCGGCGAAGCGCAGTGCGTGTGGCTTGTCCACTTCGACCTCGGCGTACAGCACCGATTCGTTGAGCATCACCAGATCGAGGATTTCCTGGGTCAGGCGTTCGAGCAGCGCGAAGCGATTACCCTCCACGTGAGCGATGATCGCCTTGGTGATGGTGCGGTAGTTCAGCGCGTGATCAATGTCGTTGTCGCGCACCGCTTCCTGGGCCGCGTACAGGATCGTCAGGTTGATCAGCACGTCCTGTTTGTTGAGGATCTCGTCCTCGTTGATTCCGATGAAGGTGCGCAGACACAGGTCCTTGACCCGGATGCGTGCCATTCCTGGCTGAAGTTGTGGCATTGCTACTTGCTCCGTCCAATCAATTGCAGGAACTCCTGGCGGGTATTGCTCGACTCGCGAAAGGCACCGAGCATCACCGAAGTGTTCATGGTCGAGTTCTGTTTCTCGACGCCGCGCATCATCATGCACATGTGCCGTGCTTCGATAACGACCGCGACGCCGGCGGCATCGGTCACCGCTTGCACCGCATCGGCGATTTGCCGGGTGAGGTTTTCCTGGATCTGCAGGCGGCGAGCGAACATGTCCACCAGCCGCGCGATCTTCGACAGGCCCAGCACCTTGCCAGTCGGAATATAAGCCACATGGGCCTTGCCGATGAAGGGCAGCAGGTGATGTTCGCACAACGAGTACAGCTCGATGTCGGCAACGATGATCATCTCGTCGGTATCCGAGGAAAACAGCGCGCCGTTGACGATGTCCTCGACACTCTGTTCATAGCCATGGCAGAGGTACTGCATGGCCTTGGCCGCTCGCGCCGGAGTATCGATGAGGCCTTCACGGTCGGGGTTTTCACCAATGCCGATGAGGATCTCGCGATAGCTCTGGGACAGGGCGTTGCGGGGTAGCGTTAGAGTCATGGAACATCCTCGCGGGGGCCGTCTATTTGACGTGCCGTCCGCCGTTGACGGTCAGGGTCGTGCCGGTGACATAAGGGTTGTCGAGCAGGTAGCGCAGGGATTGATAAACCACTTCGCTACCGGGTTCAATCCCCAGCGCGGACTTGGCCAGGGCCTTGGCGCGGTACGCTGCGTCGTCTTCAGGGTTGAACAGTAGCAGGGCCGGCGCAATGCCGTTGACCTTGATGGTCGGCGCGTACCTCGCGGCGAAGGACAGCGTCAGGCTGTCGAGGCCGGCCTTGCTCGCACAATAGCCGATGTGGCGGCTGCTGCCCTTGCGCGTCACGTCGTCACTGATGTGCACGATGTCTGCCGGGCTCGAGCGTTCAAGCAGGTCGGCGCAATGCAGGTTGATCAGGTAGGGCGCCAGCATGTGTACATTGAACATGCGGGTGAAGGCAAGCGCGTCGGTGTCTGGGGTTTCAGCCAGCCATTCGGAGGCGTTATGCACGATGGCCCGCAGGCTGTCGGTGTGGGTTTTCAGTTCGGCGATGAAGGCGAGAATCCCGGCTTCGCTGGAGAAGTCGGCGAACACCGCCGTGGCGCCCAGATCGCGCAGGGCCTGCACACCGGGGCGTTCGCTGCGATAGCTGAAGATGACCGGCTGACCTTCCTCGAGCAATCGCTGCGCACAGTGCAGGCCGACTCGCTGGCCGGCACCGGTGATGAGGATTGGGGCTGCGCAAGAGGTCATGTCGGGCTCGCTTTGCGGTAAGAGCCAAACTATACCAGCGCCGGGGTGGATCTACCTCCGTCCTGTGGACTCAAGGATTGAGGATTGAGGGATTCAGTACTGCGACCTGAGCACTGGGGGAGCAAAGCTTGCTCGCGATGGTCGGCAGGTCGCGGCAGCCACCCTGTTGCCCCGCGTCATCGTTGGCGACCATCGCGAGCGAGCTCGCTCCTACCTCGCAGTGGTGGTGGCTTCAATGATTCTGCGCAGACGCCTTCACCGCCACCCGCCGGGCAGCATTACCACTCAGCCATCCCGCCAGGACTCGCGTCGACAGCGGAATAAAGAAATAAACCATCAACGGCGTCAGGCACAGCGTACTGACCAGCACCCGGGGCAACAGGCTCAGCTCGCCCACCAACGGCTCCAGCAAAAAGTTGAACAACAACGACACCGGGAAGAACGCCAGCCAGATAGCCACCGCCTGTTTCCAGCGCGGCGGACGTGCGCCTGCGGCGCCGAACCAGCCTTCAATGCCGCTGACCCGATGCTCCTTGGGGTGGGCAAACAGGTCGCTGCCGCGCGCCAGCCAGGCTGTACGCGAGGCGGAGTGCTCCCAGGCGTGCATGGTTTGCTCGTCGGCGAAGCGGAAGATGATCTGGAATTCGTTATCGCCGGGCGGCGGAGCAAGCACGCCGGAGCCAAGATAACCCTTGAAGTCGGTGGCCAGCTGTTCGCCTTCGCGCAGCCAGTCCATCAGGTCCTGATAGCGCCCATCGGCGACTCGACGCGCAACCATCAGCGTGACGGGGGAAGTAGACATTGTGTATCTCCGTAAGACAAATGCGTCTCTCCGGGTAGGAGATTCGCCAGGCGCAGCACCGGGGTAATGGACTGCGCGTTGAATCAAGCAAGGATTATTCCTGATTCTGCATAATTCACCAGCGCCTTCGGTCATTCATGAATTTCTTGAGTGGTCGTGGGGCAGGGGAGTTAAGATAAGTACTGATTCATACACGGACGTGGGCCGCGAAATGCCTGTATTGACTGACATCGCTCCTTCTACGCTGCAAGCCCGTTCGCTGGAGCGCGAAGACCTGTTTCCCATTCGGGAGGTCTCGCGCCTGACCGGAATCAATCCGGTGACCCTCCGAGCCTGGGAGCGTCGTTATGGGCTGCTTCAGCCCACGCGCACCGAAAGCGGGCATCGGCTGTACTCCATGGCCGATATCGAAAAGGTCCGCAGTATCCTCGGCTGGATCGAGCGCGGTGTAGCGGTCAGCAAGGTCGGCAAGATCCTGGCCAAGGCCGAGCCCCTCCAGGCCCTGGCGAAAATCATCCCTGACGAACTGGTGCTCGCCGACTATGCCCAGTGGCAGCAGCAAGTGCAGGCGGCGGTCAGTGGTTTTGATGAAGTGCTGCTGGAACAGATCTACGGCCAGATCTTTTCGAGTTATCCACTGGCGGTGGTCTTTCAGGACATCCTCATGCCGTTATGGCAACAGTTGCTGCTGCGCCATGATGGGTTCGGGCAAACCAGCGAATGGCTATTTCTCGACGGTTTCCTGCGCTCCCGGGTGTTGCAGCGCCTGCAACTGATGCGCGTCATGCAACCGCGCCGGGTGATTGTCTGCGCCTTGGGCGACCAGGCCCGTGAGCTTGAGGTACTGGTGACGGCGCTGTATCTCGGCCATGTCGACTCGGCCATTCAGTTCCTGTCGATCGGCCAGCCTTTTGACGAACTCACCCTGGTCTGCGAGCGGGTCAAGCCGCAGGCACTGGTACTGGTGTCCAATCACGCGCCGGCTGCCGACTTTCCTCGACGTCTGAATCGTCTGGCCCTGAGCCTGGATTGTCAGTTATTCCTGGCCGGTGATGCGTCTGACCTGGCGCAAGAAAGCCTGGCCGAGTCGTCGATCGGTTGCCTGGGCAGTGAAGGCGTAGTGATGCGCCAGCGCCTGAAACAATTTCTGGCGGGCAATCTCGATACGTAGATCAGAGGTGCAGGGCGGGGTGGGTCAGGCGATGTTGCTGAAGGATGAACTGGCGCAGCCGCTCGGTTTCGTCCTTGTCGCTCTGACTTAACTGATAAGCAAAAAAGCCGCTTTCGGTTTCTTTCTCGAATGTTCCGCGCAACGCGATCCGTTCATAGCCGGACGGGCTGAACCACAAGGCGAAGTGTTTCGGCGGTTTGGTCTTGTTGCGCACTTCCAGCAGTACACCTTTGAACGACACCTCATGCACCCACAGGGTACCTGGCTGGCCGTTGGCGTTTTCCAGTGCTACGGGCTCCTCGAGCACCAGGCGCCAAGGCCTGACCATCGGCCCGTCTTCGTAGATGCTGGGCACGCCAAGGCGCAGGTGCAGCGCATGGAATTCGTCTTCGACCAGGTGCAACGGAAAAGTCATCTGCTGGTTTTCGAAATTGGCCTGGATGGTGACTTGCTCGTGCGCAGCCAGGCGCGTGAGCAGGTCACGGATTTGCGAACCACCATTTACCAACAGGCTCGACGTCGCATCCCGCATGTTCAGTTGCGGGTTGTGTTGCATGGTCTGGATAAAATCCAGCTCATCCTGCGTCAGGAGCGCGTCGCGTTGCATGATCTACTCGAAAGAAATAGTTACAAAGTCATCGGTGATTGTAGTTAATGACAATTAATTCGCCTTTTTGTTTTAACCGTTCGTCGCTTTCAGCGCGGCAAGCTCGGCCTGGAGTTCAGCCAATTGAGCCTCAAGCTGGGCAACTCGCTGCTGCGCCTTGACCTGAGTGCTGACGTCTTTCTGCACGCCAACGAAGTACGTTATACCGTCGCTTGCGTTTTTTACCGTGGAAAGCGACAGCTCGTTCCAGAAGGGCGAGCCATCCTTGCGGTAATTGCGCAGCGTTTCCCGGCATGAGCCACCTTTGCTCAAGGTCTCGCGAATGACCGCCAATGCGTCCTGGTCACGGTCGCCGGACTGCAGGAAGCGGCAATCCTGGTACAGCACTTCCTCGCTGGAATAGCCCGTCATGCGTTCAAATGCCGGGTTTACATAAATCAGGATGCTGTCTCGATCGCCTTCTTTTTCGGCAATCACGATACCGTCATTGGAGGCGTTGATGACCAGTTGCAGCAGCTGGGCGTTGATCATTGAGAATCCTTTCCTGTCTGATTGACCTTCGCATTCTAAAAGAAACCATTGGGGGCCTGCTGGTAATATCCTCCTTATTTACTCAGCATTAGGATCAGATTGATGAAAGTCGCCATTTTTTCCGGCTCGGTTTACGGTTCTGCCGAAGAAGTCGCTCGTCACGCGGCAGGCATTTTGAAGGAGGCCGGTTTCGACACCTGGCACAACCCTCGGGCAACGCTTGCAGACGTTCAGGATTTCGGCCCCGAAGCCTTGCTCGCAGTGACCTCGACCACCGGCATGGGCGAGCTGCCAGACAACCTGCAGCCACTGTATTTCGCCATTCGCGACCAGTTGCCGGCGGCCTGGCGCGGTCTGCCGGGTGCGGTCATCGGCCTTGGCGATGCGAGCTACGGCGATACTTTTTGCGGCGGCGGTGAGCTGATGCGTGAACTGTTCGGCGAGCTGGGCGTTCGTGAAGTACTGCCGATGCTACGCCTGGACGCCAGCGAGAGCGTGACCCCGGAAACAGATGCCGAGCCCTGGCTGGCAGAACTGGTGGAGGCGTTACGTAACTGACTCGCTCGGCCATCAAGCTGGCTGCCAATGCAACTACGCGAATCCCGGAGGCTGACTAGACTGCTGTCACGTGCAAAACAATAAGAACAGGAGTTCCTTGTCGTGAGCGTAGCCCCCGTCTCGTCACCGCCTGACGTCAAAGATCAGGTCAGCGCCGCCGAATGGCAGGCTCGCGTTGATCTGGCCGCCTGTTATCGGCTGGTCGCCCAGCATGGCTGGGATGACCTGATCTTCACGCACATTTCTGCCAAAGTGCCTGGTACTGAAGATTTTCTAATCAACCCTTACGGGCTGATGTTTCACGAGATCACTGCATCGAGCCTGGTCAAGGTCGATCAGGCCGGCAACAAGTTGATGGACAGCCCCTACGAGATCAATCCGGCGGGTTACACCATCCACAGCGCCGTGCATGAAGTGCGTCACGACGTGGTGTGCGTGCTGCACACCCATACGGCGGCCGGTGTCGCGGTGTCGGCGCAGAAGCAGGGCGTTTTGCCGATCAGCCAGCAGTCGCTGTTCGTCTTGTCCAGCCTGGGCTATCACGCTTACGAAGGTGTCGCGCTCAACCATGAGGAGAAAGCGCGACTGCAAGCCGACCTGGGCCAGAACAATTTCCTTGTGCTGCACAACCATGGGCTGCTGACCTGTGGCAGCAGCATCGCCGATACCTTCCTGATGATGTTCATTTTCCAGCGCGCCTGCGATATCCAGGTGCTGGCGCAAAACGGTGGTGCCGAGTTGATCGCCATCGAGCCGCAGATTCTGGCCGGGGCCAAGGCGATGATTGCGGGTGTGACCAAAAGTGCTCAAGGGATGGGTGGCGCACTGGCCTGGCCAGCGTTGCTGCGCAAACTCGATCAATTCGACCCGGGTTATAAACTCTGATGGCACTCGCCGAGATTCCGCTGTGCGTTTGGCGCAAACGCGGCCAGACTTTCATTTTCCGTGGCCAGCACATCCGTTACTGGACGGCGGGGCAGGGTGAGCCGTTGCTGCTCCTCCATGGTTTCCCCACCGCCAGTTGGGACTGGCATTGCCTGTGGCAGCCACTGGCCCAGCGTTACCGGGTGATTGCCTGCGACATGCTCGGCTTCGGTGATTCTGCCAAGCCCGCCCAGCATGACTACAGCCTGCTGGAGCAAGCCGACTTGCAGCAAGCGCTGCTCGCGCACCTGCAAGTCGCAGACCCGGTGCATGTGCTTGCCCACGATTACGGTGACAGCGTTGCCCAGGAACTGTTGGCGCGGCACCACGAGACGCGCATCGAGCTGGCCAGCTGCGTATTTCTCAATGGCGGCCTGTTTCCTGAAACCCATCGTGCCTTGCTGGTACAGAAACTGCTGCTCAGCCCCTTGGGCTGGATGATCGGGCGGGCCTTTAACCGAGACGCGCTGGTGAAGAGTTTCCGGCATGTCTTCGGCCCTCACAGTGGCCCGAGCGAGAGCGAGATGGACGACTTCTGGAGTCTGGTGGAAAGCAACCGTGGCCCGCGCATCATGCACAAACTCATTGGCTACATTCCCGAGCGCCGCGCCCAGCGTGATCGCTGGGTCGCCGCCATGCAACGCAACGAAGTGCCCATGCGGGTGATCGATGGCGAGGCCGATCCCATTTCCGGGGGCCACATGGTCGAACGCTATCGCCAGCTGATACCCAACCCCGATACGGTCGTGCTGCCCGGTATTGGTCACTATCCACAAATCGAAGCGCCTGCGCAGGTGCTCAAGCACTACCTGGCGTTCCGCGACAATTGCGTGTTACTGCCGCGCAAGGTCGCCTGTTCGTAAATCTGCGGTAAATATCGCTGTCTGCGTTTCTGCAGGAACTGCCGAAGGCTGCGAGCTTTAACGCATCATCCCCCTGCCTTATCGAGCACTATTCAGCCCCAGCCGTTTTCATTGTGACCCGCAGCCCCGTGCCTGACACTCGGGCCCATGTCCCTTTGGCCTGGAGTTGTCCCCCATGAGTGAGTCTGTGCGCTTCGAAGATAAAGTCGTGATCATTACCGGTGCCGGCGGCGGCCTCGGTCGCGCCCACGCGTTGCTGTTCGCCAGTCAGGGCGCGAAGGTTCTGGTTAACGACCTGGGAGGTTCGGCCCAGGGGGAGGGCGCCAACGCTTCGGCGGCTGATCGAGTGGTCGCGCAAATTCGCGAAGCGGGCGGCATCGCCGAAGCCAACCACGACTCCGTCACTGACGGCGACAAAATCGTCCAGCACGCCATGGACGCCTTCGGCCGGGTCGATGTAGTCGTCAATAACGCCGGGATCCTGCGCGACAAAACCTTCCACAAAATGGAAGACGCCGATTGGGACCTGGTCTACCGCGTCCACGTCGAGGGCGCCTACAAGGTGACCCGCGCGGCCTGGCCGCATATGCGCGAGCAAAACTACGGCCGGGTGATCTTCACTGCGTCGACTTCCGGCATTTACGGCAACTTCGGCCAGTCCAACTACGGCATGGCCAAACTCGGCCTCTACGGCCTGACCCGCACATTGGCCATTGAAGGTCGCAAGAACAATATTCTGGTCAACGCCATCGCCCCCACCGGCGGCACCCGCATGACCGAAGGCCTTATCCCGCCGCAAGTGTTCGAACAACTCAAGCCCGAGCTGGTCAGCCCGCTGGTGGTGTACCTCGCCAGTGAAAACTGCCAGGAAACTTCAGGGCTGTTCGAGGTAGGGGGTGGCTGGATGGGCAAAGTTCGCTGGGAACGCAGCCTGGGCGTCGGGTTTGATCCGCGGGCGGGATTCTCGCCGGAAGATGTGGCGGCGAATTGGCAGCAGATTTGTGATTTCGAGGGGGCCGCGCATCCCAAGGATAATATCGACGCGCTGAAGGAGATGATGGGGAATTTGCAGAAGTACTCGTTGTAAACGCAGGTTTTTTCTCTGTGGCCACACTTGGGGGAGCAAAGCGTTGCTCCCACAAAAACGCCCATAAAAAAGGCCGCTGCAAACGCAGCGGCCAAAGTAAGACGTTCGATTAAGGAGCTACAAATCAACGTCTGTGTACAGGGTGCAACGAACCGAAAAAGCTTCGATTCATCTGAATCTGGTCAACGATGCAGTGGACAACAACACACCGCCATCGATCCGCGCCTCCAGCCTGTTCCCCTGAAAGCCCGCCCAGAATAAAGCCTTGTTCCCAAAGGAAAAATAGCGATTACCGACATGCACTGTTGCAGCATCGGCAACAGTGCGGCGTTTCGCATCCACGTTCCTGATACCGCCCCGTCCACCCCGTGCATATCCCGCGCGAAGTCCTTGGCGCTCAGGCCACCCTTCTTTTTTGGCGGATGACGCCCAGGCGTTCGTGCTGCTGCGCGATGCGGAGCGCTTGATGCAGCAACGGCAGATCGCCGACACCGTTTACCTTGGCGTGCGGTTTCAGGTCAGCAGTCAGTCTGTTGCCTCATCCTGAGGTCACTGGGCAGGGGCGGGCTCAAAGCCCATGCGCCAGCTGACGGCGCGGGTAGCGGCCAGCAATCGCTGCGCTGCCGGGCCGTCTTCATCGGCGTGGAACAACGACGCCGGGCCGACAATGGTCATTACCGCCACCACCTGGCCCACGGCGTTGAACACCGGCGCCGACAATGCATCCACGCCGGGCATCAATAACCCGTGCACGTGATGCAGGCCGCGGTCGCGGATGCGTTCACACAGCGTCGCGTAGGCCTGGTCGTCCGCCAGCGGGTGGGGTTTGCCTGCCTGTAGTTCCATCTCGCGCAGATCCACGGTTTCGCGCTTAGGCAAGAAGGCACCAAATACCAGGCCGGTGGACGAGCTGAGCAGTGGCAACACCGATCCCAGTTGAGTCACCACCGTGACGGCACGAATCGCGGGTTCAATGTGCACAACCGTCGCGCCCTGGTTGCCCCACACCGCCAGGAAACAGGTTTCGTTCAGTTCGTCGCGCAAGTCGGCCAGGGGCAGCGCGCCGACTTTCAGCACGTCCATACTGTTCAGGGCTGCCAGGCCCACGCGAAGGGCTTCACGGCCCAGGCCGTAATGGTTGGTCGCGGAGTTCTGTTCGGCAAAACCACTGGCGATCAACGCCTGCAGGTAGCGATGCACTTTGCTCGCCGGCATCTGCACATGTTCGGCCAGGCGTGACAGCGAAGTCGAAGGCGACAACTCGGCGAGCGCCCTGAGGATGTCGGTGCCGACCTCGGCCGAGCGGACTTTCTGCTTGTCGTTGCTACGCGGCGTTTCCATGAAGGCGATCTGATCCTGTTACGAATGGGCGTCTTTATAGCTTGACGGTAGAAACCAATCAAATTACGTTATGCGTAATCGAATTACGATAAAAATAACCCGGGCGTGCCGAGATTTCTGCAAAGCAGGACTGGCCACGGCCTGCTCCCTGTTCAGGAGGCTCCATGAACCTCGATTCAACCGCGTCCGCAGCCGGGCCTGCCTACCAGTCCGGTTTCGGTAACCAATTCAGCAGCGAAGCCCTGCCTGGCGCCTTGCCGATCGGGCAGAACTCTCCGCAGAAAGCCCCGTACGGGCTGTACACCGAACTGCTGTCTGGCACGGCCTTCACCATGGCCCGCGCCGAGTCGCGGCGCACGTGGATGTATCGCATCCAGCCCTCGGCCAATCATCCCGCGTTCGTCAAGCTTGAACGCCAACTGGCGGGCGGCCCGCTGGGTGAGGTGACCCCTAATCGCCTGCGCTGGAACCCGCTGGACATGCCGGATGAGCCGACCGACTTCGTCGACGGGCTGGTCAGCATGGTGGCCAACTCAGCGGCGGAAAAACCGTCCGGCATCAGCATCTACAGCTACCGTGTAAACCGCTCCATGGAGCGCGTGTTTTTCAATGCTGACGGTGAGTTGCTGCTGGTCCCCGAGATGGGTCGCCTGCGCATCGCCACCGAGCTGGGGGTGCTGGAGCTGGAGCCGCTGGAGATCGCCGTGCTGCCCCGGGGCATGAAATTTCGCGTCGAATTGCTGGACCCGCAGGCCCGTGGCTACATTGCCGAAAACCATGGGGCGCCGCTGCGCCTTCCGGACCTCGGGCCTATTGGCAGCAACGGCCTGGCCAACCCTCGGGACTTCCTGGCGCCGGTCGCGCATTATGAAAACCTCCAGCAGCCGACCACGCTGGTGCAGAAATTCCTCGGCCAGCTGTGGGGCTGCGAGCTCGATCATTCGCCGCTTAACGTGGTCGCCTGGCACGGCAACAACGTGCCGTACAAATATGATCTGCGCCGGTTCAACACCATCGGCACCGTCAGTTTCGATCATCCGGACCCCTCCATCTTTACCGTCCTGACATCGCCCACCAGCACCCACGGCCTGGCCAATCTCGACTTCGTGATCTTTCCGCCACGCTGGATGGTGGCCGAGAACACCTTCCGTCCGCCCTGGTTCCACCGCAACCTGATGAATGAATTCATGGGGCTGATCAAGGGCGAGTACGACGCCAAGGCCGAAGGTTTCGTGCCGGGCGGTGCGTCCCTGCACAGCTGTATGAGCGCCCATGGGCCCGACGGCGAAACCTGTACCCGGGCAATCAACGCTGAACTGGCGCCGGCGAAAATCGATAACACCATGGCCTTCATGTTCGAAACCTGCCAGGTCCTGCGCCCGAGCCGGTTCGCCCTGGAGTGCCCGCAATTACAGAAAAACTACGACACTTGCTGGGCCACGCTGCCCGCCACTTTCGACCCGACCCGGAGATAACCCATGACTCAGACTTCCACTACTCGCAGCTGGGTTGCTTCGGCCAACGGCCATGTCGATTTTCCGTTGCAGAACTTGCCACTGGGCGTGTTCAGCATCGACGGCGGGGCACCGCGCAGTGGCGTGGCCATCGGCGATCACATCTTCGATCTGGAAGCGGCGCTGGATGCCGGCCTGTTCGAAGGCGATGCCAAAGCGGCGGCCGAGGCCACCTGCGGCGGGCAACTGAATGCTTTTTTCCAGGCCGGTACGCCAGCGCGCAAGGCGTTGCGTGAGCGGCTGCTGCAGTTGCTGGCAGAAGGCAGCACCCTGCACGGCAAAATCGAAGCCCAGGGCGCCAGGTTGCTGCCGCTGGCGGCAAACTGCGTGATGCACCTGCCGGCGAAAATCAGCGATTACACCGACTTCTACGTGGGCATCGAGCACGCGCAAAACGTCGGCAAACTGTTCCGCCCGGACAACCCGCTGCTGCCGAACTACAAGTACGTGCCAATCGGCTACCACGGTCGCGCCTCGACCATTCGCCCCTCCGGTACCGACGTTCGCCGCCCCAAAGGCCAGACCCTGCCGGCCGGCCAGGCCGAGCCGGTGTTCGGTCCGTGCGCACGGCTGGACTACGAGTTGGAACTGGGCATCTGGATCGGCCAGGGCAACGAAATGGGCGACTCGATCGCCATCGCTGACGCCGCCGATCACATCGCCGGTTTCTGCCTGCTCAACGATTGGTCGGCGCGGGACATCCAGGCGTGGGAGTACCAGCCACTGGGGCCATTCCTGTCGAAAAGTTTCATCACCAGCATCTCGCCCTGGGTGGTGACGGCTGAAGCACTGGAGCCGTTCCGCCGTGCCCAGCCCGCACGTCCCCAAGGCGATCCGCAACCGCTGCAGTATCTGTACGACCCGCGTGACCAGGCCGCCGGGGCTTTCGACATTGAACTGGAAGTCCTGCTGCTCACCGAAACAATGCGCGAGCAGAATCTGCCGGCCCATCGCCTGACCCTGAGCAACACCCGGCACATGTACTGGACCGTCGCGCAGATGGTGGCGCATCACAGTGTCAACGGCTGTCAGTTGCAGGCGGGCGACCTGTTCGGTTCGGGCACTTTGTCCGGCCCGAAGAACGGTCAGTTCGGCAGCCTGCTGGAAATCACCGAAGGCGGGAAAAAGCCGATTGAACTGGCGAGTGGTGAGGTGCGTAAATTCCTCGAGGACGGTGACGAGATCATCCTGCGCGCCCGTTGCAGCCGGGACGGGTTTGCCTCCATCGGATTTGGCGAGTGCCGCGGCAAAGTGCTGCCGGCGCGTTAAGAGGATCGGCCGATGGAACTCTTTACCTATTACCGTTCGACATCGTCCTTCCGGGTGCGGATTGCCCTGGCACTCAAGGGCCTGGACTATCAGGCGCTGCCGGTCAATCTGATCGCGCCGGCGGGGGGCGAGCACCGCCAGGCGCCGTATCTGGGCATCAACCCGCAAGGCCGCGTGCCGGCCTTGCGCACGGATGAAGGCGATCTGTTGATCCAGTCGCCCGCGATCATTGAGTACCTCGAGGAACGTTATCCACAGGTGCCGCTGTTGGCCACCGATCTGGTCGCTCGCGCCCATGAGCGCGGGGTCGCGGCGCTGATCGGCTGCGATGTGCACCCGCTGCATAATGTCAGCGTGCTCAACAGGCTTCGGCAGTTGGGTCACGATGAACAGCAGGTAGTCGAGTGGATCGGGCACTGGATCAGTCAGGGGCTTGGGGCCGTGGAACAGTTGATTGGTAACCAGGGGTACTGTTTCGGATCGCAACCTGGGGTGGCGGATGTTTATCTGATACCGCAGCTGTATGCGGCTGAGCGCTTCAACATCTCCCCGCAGGCCTGGCCGCGGATTCGTCGAGTGGCGGCGCTGGCAGCGGCTCACCCGGCATTCATCAAGGCACACCCGGCCAATCAGCCGGACACTCCTTGACTGCACACGCCAATATAAACATCCGGCAACCTGTGGGAGCACAGCTTGCTCGCGATGGCGGTGTGTCATTCAACATCAATGTCTACTGACACAACGCCCTCGCGAGCAAGCTGTACTCCCACAGGATTGGGTGTCAGTGGACGATGGTGTTTGGCGGCAAGTGCCCCAGCCGTTCGGTCAGGCGAATCCGCTGGATCGGATCTTCGCTGAGCATCAATGCATGCTCCAGGTCGAAGCGTTCGGCATTGGGACAGTCCAGTCTTTGATACAGGCTCGCCCGGGCCAGGTAGTCGGCGGCGCTGGCGTTGCCCAGTTCCAGTACCCGCTCGGCATCGATCAGGGCACCGATATAATCATCGTGAGCCAGATGCAGTTGGCGCAGGTTGCGGGACAGACGTTGCAGCATCTGCAGCGGTTCGGCGGTGACCAGATGCTCGGCGCTCAGCTTCATGTTCGGACCGTATTGGCGATGCAGCAACTCCCGGCAATCATTCGGGTACAGACGCCGCCCGCCGCAAGGATCAAGCAGGTGGTCGGCGCCCGGAACCCGCAATAGAAAATGCCCCGGGAAATTGACCCCGACCATCGGTATTTCCAGGCGCCGTGCCAGCTCAAGCGCGATCAAGCCCAGCGCCAGGGGTTGTCCGCGTCGGCGTGTCAGCACCTTGTCCAGCAATGCCGCCTGCGGACGCAGCGGCGTGAAGTCGTCCTGGGCAAATCCCAGGTCATTCATGCGGCGCAGCAACGGTTGCGCCAACTCGCTCACCGGCAACATGGGCAAGCCATGGCTAACCCGCTGCTGCAGATCCCTGAACCCAGCCAGTAGGGATTCGACGTTCAGCTCCTGGTCATGCTCGACGCAGATCCACAGCGCCGCCTCGAACAGCGCGGGCGGTGATCGTTGCAGGCACTCGAAGAAGCATTGGCGGGGCGTCATCAAAATCTCCCGGGACATGCCTCGTTTTAGCCCCGTCTCCCTCATTCGTCCAGTGCCCCGAAAGGTTATGTCCGAATCCCTTAACCCGAGCGCTGCTTATTCCGGCGTGCTTCAGCAAAATTCAGGCGCGAGCCTATACTGGCGACTACAAGAAGTGATTTTCGGGAGCCTTACGATGTTCGCTCTCATGCAAAGCAATCGCCTTGAATCGCTGCATCTGAGCGTCGACCCGGTCACCGGGTTGAAGGCGGTCATTGCCATTCATGACAGCCGTCTGGGCCCGGCCCTTGGCGGATGTCGATACCTTGCCTATCCTGACGACGAATCCGCCGTCGAGGACGCTGTGCGCCTGGCCCGGGGCATGAGCTACAAAGCGGCGCTTGCCGGCCTGGCCCAAGGTGGCGGAGTTGCCGTAATCATCCGGCCGATGCACGTGGAAAGCCGCGCCGCGCTGTTTGAAGCGTTCGGTCGTTGCGTCGACCAACTCGACGGGCGCTACATCACCGCTATCGACAGCGGCACTTCGGTAGCCGACATGGATTGCATCGCCCAACAGACCCAGCATGTCACCAGCACCACCTCGGCCGGTGATCCTGCCCCACATGCCGCAATGGGGGTGTTTGCCGGTATTCGCAGCACGGCAATGGCACGCCTGGGCAGCGATAACCTTGAAGGCCTGCGCGTGGCAATCCAGGGGTTGGGCAATGTGGGTTACGCGTTGGCGGAACAGCTGCATGCGGCCGGCGCTGAACTGCTGGTGAGCGACATTGACCACGGCAAGGTCCAGCTTGCGATGGAGCAACTGGGCGCTCATCCAATCGCCAACGATGCATTGCTCAGCACGCCCTGCGATATCCTCGCGCCATGCGGCCTGGGCGGAGTCCTTAACAGCAACAGCGTGTCGCAATTGCGCTGCTCGGCGGTGGCGGGCTCGGCGAACAATCAGTTGACCCATGTCGAAGTCGCCGACTTGCTTGAGCGGCGGGGGATTTTGTACGCCCCCGATTATGTGATCAATGCCGGCGGGTTGATCTATGTCTCGCTCAAGCACCGTGGTGAAGAGCTGACCACCATTACCGCGCACCTGTCGAAAATCAGCTCCCGTCTCACCGAGGTGTTCGCCCATGCCCAGGCGGAAAAGCGTTCTCCTGCGCGGGTGGCAGATGAGCTGGCGGAGCGGGTGTTGTATCGCTGATGCCCAGGCATGAAAAAGGCCCTGAGTCGCTGGACTCAGGGCCTGTTCAATTCGGGCGCTGATTACTTTGGTGCTTTTGCCGCCTTTGCAGGTTTGGCGGGGGCAGCGGGTTCAACCGCTTCAGGTTCTTGCGCCACTTCAGCGGGGGCAACCACTTCGGCAGGCGCGCTCAACAGTTCGGACAAGGCGTCTGGTTGACTTTTGAAAGCCTTGGCGAACACGTCGCGGTTTTTCGCCATGTAGATCCCGGCTTCTTCCACTTGCTGTTCGGTCAGGGACGGAACGGCTTTTTGCAACACTTCAGCCAGCAATTCGGCGAGTTCGAGCATTTTGTCATGACGGTCAGCTTCGGCTTTATCCATGAACAAGCGCTCCAGATCTCGGCTGCTGCGGTATACCACTTCGACGGCCATTCACCACCTCACATGCCTTCACATTAAGTTGTCGTATTCGACCACTGTATCTATATACAGCTAAAAGGATAAGCGAATCCTGCCGCTTTGGGTAGTGGCATTTCACTGTAGCCGTATTTTGACTGGGGAGTGGCGGGTTGTTGGTGTCCCCAAAGTGCCTCCCATCACCCGGCCGCCATCTCACCTTCCAACCCCTGGCCTTTTTTCTGCATGCCAAACAACCGTCACGTCAAAACCGCATCATCCGGTCAAACCGACCTAAGGAAGAACCACCGTGAAAATCAACTGGGCCGAGAAACTGCGGCAGAACGTGCACCAACTGGCCGAATCCCTGGGTAACCTGTTCGTCGAAAGCTTCCACTACCTGGCACTGTTCGCCATCGGAGCAGTAACCGCCTGGGCGGCGGTGATGGAATTTTTGGGAATGCTGGACAAGGGACACATCAAGATCGATGACATCCTGCTGCTGTTCATCTACCTGGAATTGGGCGCCATGGTCGGGATCTACTTCAAGACCAACCACATGCCGGTACGCTTCCTGATCTACGTGGCCATCACCGCACTGACTCGCCTGCTTATTTCCAACGTGTCGCATCACAACCCACCGGATATCGGCATCATCTACCTGTGCGGCGGCATCCTGCTGCTGGCGTTCGCGATTCTGGTGGTGCGGTATGCCTCCTCGCAATTCCCTTCGGTGAAGATCGAGCACCCGCAGCGCAAGGTCGGCGCGGGTTCCAGCGAGCATCCCGAAGTGGAAAAGGGCGAGCTTTAAAGCCCGATCGCCGGACGCGGCAAGCCCTTGGCTGGCGGCGGTGGCAGCGTCCGGTTGTCGCCGTCGGTCATCGCTTCGAGAATGGCCACGGCACTGTGGCCCTGCTCGATGGCGATGCCGAACTGAATGCTTTGCACCAGGCGCTTGAGCCGCTTGGGATCATTGCGCTGTTCGGCACTGATCATCCGTTTGGCCACCACGCGACCGCTGTTGGACAACGTCAGCATGATGCTGCCGTCGAGTCCCTGAATGCTCAGGTTGATCTGGTAATCCGGCGCGAAGGCATCGGTAATGAGCTGAAAAGGATTGTTCATGATGCGTCACCGCCTGATTGAACGTGCAGTTGTTGACCGACCATGATCGGGTTGGTTCGCATGACCGGACCATCGGCTGGCCGCTTGCGATCTCTCCCGGGGAACGTAGCAAGCGGCATGCCGGAAAGATTGTCGAACAAAAGCACAACCCTGCAGGAGCGAGCTTGCTCGCGAAGAACCCGAGAACGGCGCGGGCTGCAAGCTTTCCCCCCGCGTTGACGATCATCCTTGATCGCCGCCCGGAGCAAGCGTACACCTGCAGCGCCTGGTGATTTCCGCCCGTTTCAGGGCAGGAATGAAAAGATGATCGCAGACAGTGCAATCAAGCCGATCAACACCACGAACACATTCGAAGCCTGGCCCGAGTACTGGCGTAATGCCGGTACGCGGCGGATGGCGTACATCGGCATCAGGAACAGCAGGCACGCGATGATGGGGCCGCCGAGTGTCTCGATCATGCCCAGGATGCTCGGATTGAACGTCGCCACTGCCCAGCAGCTGAGGATCATGAACACCGCCGTCGCGCGGTTCAGCCAGGTGGCGGACATGACCTTGCCACGGCCGCGCAGGCTCTTGACGATCAGGCCCTGGAAACCTTCGCTGGCGCCGATGTAATGGCCGAGGAAGGATTTGGTGATCGCCACCAAGGCAATCAATGGCGCCGCGTAAGCGATCACTGGTGTCTGGAAGTGATTGGCCAGGTAAGACAGGATCGAGATGTTCTGTGCCTTCGCCGCCGCCAAGTCAGCCGGGGACAGCGCCAGCACGCAGCTGAAGCAAAAGAACATCACTGTGACGACCATCATTGCGTGAGCAATGGCGAGAATGCCGCTGCTCTTGGCTTCGGCCTGTTCGCCGTAGCGCTGTTTCTGATCCACCGCGAAAGCCGAGATGATCGGCGAATGGTTGAACGAGAACACCATTACCGGGATTGCCAGCCACAGGGTCTTGAAGAACAGCGGCATCGGCATGCCTTCACTGGCGGTGGCGAAGAACGCGCCGTTCCAGTTCGGAATCAGGCTGATACCGAGCAGCAGCAATGCGGCGACGAAAGGGTAGACCAGCACGCTCATGCATTTGACGATCACGCCCTGGCCGCAGCGAACGATGGCCATCAGGCCAAGGATCAACCCCAGCGACAGGATGGCGCGCGGCGGCGGGGCGATGTGCAGCTGGTGTTCCATGAAGCTGCTCAGGGTGTTGGTCAGCGCGACGCTGTACACCAGCAGAATCGGGAAAATCGCGAAGAAGTACAGCAAGGTGATCAGCTTGCCGGCCCCAATGCCGAAGTGTTCTTCCACCACTTCGGTGATGTCACCAGAGCGACCGGACAGCACGAAGCGGGTCAGGCCACGGTGTGCGAAGAAGGTCATCGGGAACGCCAGCACTGCAAGGATCAGCAGGGGCCAGAAACCACCGACTCCGGCGTTGATCGGCAGGAACAGGGTGCCAGCGCCGATCGCCGTGCCGTAGAGGCCGAGCATCCAGGTGGTGTCGTGTTTGCTCCAGCCTTTGCTGACGGTCGCGGTGTCGCGTGTTACTTCTACAGCAGGATTTTCGGCAGCAGGTGTACGTACATCGGTCATCGTATTGGCCTCGTTATTGTTCTTGCTCGGGCTCACGTGGTACGGGCGGTCAGGGAATGCTCCTCAGCACTCCACCCAGCTCACGGCCAGGCCGCCCCGTGAAGTCTCTTTGTATTTGTCGTGCATGTCGGCGCCGGTATCGCGCATGGTGCGGATGACCCGGTCGAGGGAAATGAAGTGCTTGCCATCACCGCGCAACGCCATTTGCGTGGCATTGATCGCCTTCACGGCGGCGATCGCGTTGCGTTCGATGCAGGGCACCTGAACCAGTCCGCCCACCGGGTCGCAGGTGAGGCCAAGGTTGTGTTCCAGACCGATTTCGGCCGCGTTCTCCAGTTGCTCCGGCGTCGCGCCCAGCACGTCCGCCAAGCCGGCAGCCGCCATGGCGCAGGCGGATCCGACCTCTCCCTGACAGCCGACTTCGGCACCCGAGATGGACGCATTTTTCTTGCACAGAATGCCTACCGCCGCCGCACCGAGGAAAAAGGCGACCACGTCGTCATCGGACGCATCCGGATTGAATTTCATGTAGTAGTGCAGCACCGCCGGGATGATCCCCGCCGCGCCATTGGTCGGCGCCGTGACCATGCGCCCGCCGGCAGCGTTCTCTTCGTTGACGGCGAGGGCGAACAGGTTGACCCACTCCATGGCGGACAGCGTGGAGGTGATGACATTGGGCTTGCCGATTTCCAGCAGGGCACGGTGCAATTTCGCCGCCCGACGTGGCACGTTCAGGCCGCCCGGCAGGATGCCCTCGTGACGCAGGCCCTGCTCGACGCATTCGCGCATCACCGACCAGATATGCAGCAGGCCCTGGCGAATCTCGGTTTCGCTGCGCCAGGCCAGTTCGTTGGCCATCATCAGCTCGGAAACCCGCAGGCCGTTCTGGTTACACAGCTTGAGCAATTCGGCGGCGCTGGAGAAATCGTAAGGCAATACGACGTCGCTGGACGGTGCGATGCCCGACTCGGCCTCGGCCGCCTCGATGATGAAACCGCCGCCTATCGAGTAATACGTCTGCTCGGCCAGTTCGCCGGTTTCGCCGAAGGCGGTCAGGGACATCGCGTTGGGGTGGTAAGGCAGGCTCTCGTCGAGCAGCAGCAGGTCGGTTTGCCAGTCGAACGCTATGGTGGTTTTCCCGGCCAGCTTCAGCTCGCGGGTTTTCAACAGTGTGTTGATCCGGTCTTCGATGCAGGTCGGGTCGATGCTGTCTGGCCACTCGCCCATCAGCCCCATCACGCACGCGCGGTCGGTGGCATGGCCGACGCCGGTGGCCGACAGGGAGCCATAGAGGCGAATTTGCACACGACGAACGGCGTCGAGCAGATTCTGTTCCTGCAGGCTCTGGGCGAAGGTTGCCGCAGCGCGCATGGGACCGACGGTGTGGGAACTGGACGGGCCGATGCCGACTTTGAAGAGATCAAATACACTGATAGCCATGCTAAAGCCTATACAAGCAATGGAAGAAAAATCGCTGCCATTTTTGTAGGACAAGCGCAATGTCGGCGATACTGCCCACCTCGGTCCTACAAGACCAACGAAATTTCCTACTCAAGCCTTTAGCAGGACTAAACGATGAGTCGTCAATTGCATGCCCAGACTTACGTTTGGTTGCACGTATTTTCCTGTGCCGCGCGGCACCTGTCGTTTACCCGATGTGCTGAAGAGCTGCATATCACGCCGGGTGCAGTCAGCCAGCAGATTCGGCAACTGGAAGAGCGCCTCGGATTCCGGCTGTTTCATCGACGTGCCCGGGGCGTTGAATTGAGCGCAGAAGGCCAGCGATTGGCCATTACCGTGAACGAAGCGTACGGCAGCATCGATGCGGAATTGCGACGACTGGACGCCGGAATGATCAGTGGCATCCTGCGGGTGCGCTCGATTCCATCGTTCCTCAGCAAATGGCTGACGCCTCGGCTGCCGCGTTTGCAGCAGCGCTTTCCGGATATTCAGCTGCGGCTGGTGGCCGAGGACAGCAGCGTGCCGTTGCACGAAGGCGACTTCGACCTGGCGATCGACCTTAACGACGGCAGCTACCCAGGGTTGTTATCCACAACTCTGCTGGACGAGCAGATTTTCCCGGTCTGTGCCCCGGGCCTGTTGCGCGGCCGCCCGCCGCTGCACGGCCCGGCGGACCTGCTGCACTTTCCGTTGCTGCACGACATCACCGCCTGGCGCGGCAGCTATGAATACGCGGAATGGGAGTTTTACCTCAACGCCATCGGCTTTGAAGGCGCAGACGTGCGGCGCGGGCATACCTTCAACCGCAACCACCTGACCATTGAAGCGGCGATTGCCGGCATGGGCGTGGCGATCGCGCGGCGTACCTTGCTCAATGACGAACTGGAACGCGGCACCTTGATCGTGCCGTTTGGCCTGGCGGTGCCCAACCATAAACGCTACGTGCTGCTGTATGCGCCTGGGGCGCTGAGTCACCCGGGCGTGCGGGCGGTACATGACTGGCTGGTGGAAGAGGCGGGGGTCTTTCGAAGCCTGCACCCGCTGGGCGAGCGGCAGATGTGAGCGGCCTGGGGGGCTGGACCCTGGCTACCCAACTCCCGACCTTAACAGTGCTTTTGGCGGTTGTCCGGCTTTTTTTGCGAATAGATATTTATCTTTTTTTAGGGGTTGAAATGTTCTTCCGCCAGCCTGATTGTGTAAGTAAGAGGTCACGGTGATGACGCCCAAGGGCTAGCCTGAAGGCCTCTCGCGAGCTAGCTGAAATAAGGGATGAACTATGCAAATCCAAGTCAACAGTGATAACCATATTCAAAGCAGCATCCGACTGGAGGAGTGGGTACGTACTACCATTGAGAGCACGCTCGAACGTTATGAAGAGGACCTGACCCGTGTCGAGGTTCATCTGCGGGACGAGAACGGCGACAAGCCCGGTCCCCACGATATGCGCTGCCAGCTGGAAGCGCGGCCAAAAGGCCATCAACCGATTTCCGTAACCCACAAAGCCGACACCCTGGAGCAAGCCATCGATGGTGCGGCGGAAAAACTCGAACATGCGCTTGAGCACCTGTTCGGCAAACTGCGGGGCAAACCACGCGCCGCGATCGTGCCGTTCGAAAGGGTTCAGGCTGATGCACTGCTCGAAGACGAGTTTCTCGAGAACGAACAGGCTGCGCAAAACGGCTGACGCCTGATGTGATCTTTTCCAGCCAACGACAAACGGGTCTGCATATGCAGGCCCGTTTTTATTTGGGTGGGGCGCGAACCCTTTTGAGAGCGAGCTTGCTGCGGGCGGCGGTCTGACTCAAGTCTCATCGAACTCTTTTGCGTATGAGAATATTTATCATTATTATTGGCGCCTGCTTAGCCGCGTGATGATCGCGCAGCTCCACTGTTTCAAGGCCGAAACATGAAAGTCAAAACCAGAGCGCTCCCCGTTTCTTATCGACTGGCGGTCACCTCGCGGGTGCTTGCCGCCGTGGTGGGTGGCTATGTGGTCGCCGCATTGGCCAGTGTCAGCGTGACCCTTTGGCTGCCGATGCCGCGCGCCGAAGCGGTGGTGACCGGGATGATGATCTCGTTTCTGGTGTACCTGTGCGCCGTGCTGTGGTGCTTTGCCTGCCGCAGTGCGTGGCAGGCCTGGTACGGCTTGATTGTTCCAGCCCTGGTGCTGGCGGCAGTTTCCGGTGTGGCTTACTGGATGGGGCAGGCATGAAGGAGGGTTTTCGTCAGGCCATGGCCTGGGTCCATACGTGGACCGGGTTGCTCTTCGGCTGGCTGCTGTTCGCGATTTTCCTGACCGGCACACTCGCTTACTTCAACGACGAGATCAGTCACTGGATGCAGCCGGAGATTCCGGCGCGGTCGGTCTCCTCGGAACACAGCCTCGATCTTGCCCAGCACTACCTGCAGGAGCACGCACCGGGAGCTTCGCGCTGGCTGATCGACCTGCCGAGCGCTCGTCAACCGGCACTGACGGTGCGCTGGCAACAGTCGCCCGCCAAGCGCGGTGAGCGTGGCCAGTTCAGTGAAAAAAGCCTCGACCCCCAAACCGGTACTGAAGTGCAGGAGCGGGAGACCCGTGGCGGCGACTTCTTCTATCGCTTCCATTTCCAGCTGCAGATGCCCCATCCGTGGGGCCGCTGGTTGTCGACGATCGCGGCCATGGTGATGTTCATCGGTTTGATCACCGGGATCATCACCCACAAGAAAATCTTCAAGGACTTCTTCACCTTCCGCCCGCGCAAGGGCCAGCGTTCGTGGCTGGATGGCCACAACGCCGTGGGTGTGCTGGTGCTGCCTTTTCACCTGATGATCAGCTATAGCAGCCTGGTGATTTTCATGGCGATGGTCATGCCGGCGAGCATCCTCGCTTCCTACAAAGGCGATGTGCGGGCGTTCTACGATGAGGTCTTCCCTGCCTCCAGCACGCCGGAACTCGCCGGTACCCCCGGTCAGTTGGCGCCGATGGCGCCGCTGCTGGAGCGGGCGCGGGAGCAGTGGGCCGGGGGGCGTGTGGCGCGCTTGACGGTGAATAATCCGGCAGATGCCAATGCCTCGGTCGTGCTGGTGCGCGACGGTGCCGATCGGGTAGTGCACGATGCGAGCAGTGCCGTGACCTTCAATGGCGTCACCGGCCAACTGCTCAGTGCCACGCCCGAGCAACCGGCAGCGATGGCTGTCGCTGGCAGTTTCTACGGCTTGCATATGGGCCGTTTTGCCGGCCCGGTGTTGCGTTGGCTGTACTTTATCTGCGGCCTGGCGAGCACGGCGGTGATAGGCACCGGGCTGGTGATCTGGCTGGGCAAGCGCCAACTCAAGCACGCAAAGAGTGGCGTGATGCCGTTCGAGTTACGGCTGGTGGAAGTCCTGAACATTGCCAGCATGGCCGGGCTGACGGTCGCGGTGGCGGCGTTCTTCTGGGCCAACCGCCTGCTGCCGGTGCACATGACTGGCCGAGCGGACTGGGAGATCAACAGCTTCTTTATCCTGTGGGGCCTGAGTGTGATTCATGCCGGGATCCGCCCTGGGCGCAGCGCCTGGGTTGAGCAACTGATCCTGGCTGCGCTGCTGTTCTGCGGCATTCCATTGCTCAATGCGCTAACCACCTCGCATCACCTGGTAGCGGCCCTGACCCAAGGTGATTGGGCGATGGCCGGATTTGACCTGGCTTGCCTGGGTAGCGGCCTGTTCCTGGCCTGGGCCGCATGGAAAATGCGCCGCAGCGGCCGGGTTGCAACCACCACCCGCCAACGTGCACCGGCCGTCAGCCTAGAGCGAGAGGTGAACTGAATGCTGCTGGCCCTGTTGCTCTGCTACAGCGGTTTTACCGTGTTGTGTCTGTCGATGGACCGGCATCACGCCGAACTGCTCGGTCACAGGCTCACAGCGGGTCGCCGCAAGCTCCTGAAGCTGGCGGGTTGGTCGCTGCTGGCTGTTTCGCCATGGACTCTGGTGAGCCGGATCGGTTGGGGCCTTGGCCTGGTCGAATGGTTTGCGGTACTGATGCTCAGTGCCTTGTTGCTGGTGCTGTTGTTGCCCTATCGCCCGCGCCTGGTGCTGGCGCTCGCAGGCCTGAGCCTGCTCGCCAGCCCTGTTGCCGTGCTCGCGCAGTCATGACTCGATGATCGGCGTCCCGCCCGAATCCAGTGAAGACGAACAACAAGGCGGGGGACGCGCGCATTTCCTGCAAGTGTTCCTGTCCCAGCGCTCGCAAATGGAGGCATTGGTCAGCCGGCGGGTGGGCTGTCGGGCGACGGCCGCCGATCTGGTGCAGGACTTGTTCCTGCGTTTCTGGCGGCGGCCATTGGTGCAGGTCGAGGAACTGAGTACCTACCTGCTGCGTTGTGCCGGCAACATTGCCATCGACCATTTGCGCAGCGAAGGCGCACGGGTGCGCAGCAACGAGGGGTGGTTGCCGGACCAGCCGGACAGCCATGGCAGCGAGCCCGAGGCGGCGCTGGAAGCCGGCAATGATCTGCGCCACGTCGAGGCGGCGTTGCGCGCATTGCCCGAGCGCACGCGGCAGATTTTTCTGCTCAATCGCCTCCATGGGCGCAAATATGCGCAGATCGCCAAGGCCATGGGCCTGTCCCAGAGTGCCGTGGAAAAACATATGATGCGCGCACTCGAAGCCTGCAAGGCAAGCTTGCGGGACACCGAATTGCGCACGCCAGGGAAAGCACCGTGAACCACGCTGAACGTATCATTCCCACGCCGGCTCAGGAGCAGGCCGCGTATGCCTGGCTGAGCCTGCTGCATGACCATCCCAGCAGCGGCGACCAAGTGACCTTCAGTCACTGGCTGCAAGCCGATCCCGCTCACGCTGAGGCCTATGCCCAGGCCCAGGTGGTGTGGGAACTGAGCGAAGCTCCGGCGCGCACCCTGGCCGCCGAAGATGCGCTTGCCTTGCAGGGTTACCTCGATGCGATGAATCGTTCCGGCCAGTACCCTGTGCGGCGCTGGGCCGGTGGCTTGGCAGTGGCGGCTTGTCTGTTGTTGATGGTCGGCATGAGCGTCGGTTGGCAGCCGATGCGCTGGCTGGATGACCTGGGGGCGGACTATGTGTCGGCTCCGGGGGAAATCCGCACGGTGACGCTGGCTGATCAGTCCCAGGTGACGCTCGATGCGGACAGCGCCATCGCTGTGGATTTCACTGGCAGTGAACGGCACGTGCATTTGCGTCGCGGCGCCGGTTTTTTCAGTGTCGTTCATACCGGCGAGCCTTTTGTCGTCGACGCCGAACAAGGTCAGGCGCGGGTATTGGGCACGCAGTTCGAGGTACGCCTGCAACCTGTTGGCGCTCAGGTGACGGTGCTGTCGGGGCGCGTCGGTGTCACGGCGCACAGGCAGACTGCGCAGCAGATTGTCGGCGCGGGCCAGCAGGTGACTTACGGCGCCGGCTCTGCGGAGCAACTCCAGAGTGTGGACAGTGAAGCGCAACTGGCCTGGCGCCAGGGCTGGCTCAATTACTACAGGGCGCCGCTGGCGGATGTGGTGAATGACCTTGGACGCTATTACCCGGGGCGGATCCTGTTGCTGAACGATGAACTGGCGGCACGCCGGGTCAGCGGCAGTTTCCCGAGCAAGGATCCCCAGGCGGTGTTGAGTTCATTGCAGGGGGTGTTGGGGTTTGAGCAGACCGAGGTGTTCGGGCATCTGATTATTTTGCGGTAGAGCAAGATCAAAAGATCGTCCGAACGCGGCCCGAGCCTTCGGACGATCTTTTGATCTTCTACAAATATTTCAAAAATCAAGGTGAGGTAAAACTCCGCGCCATCCGTGTAGTGACTGAAACTGCGAGTCATTCGC
Organism: Pseudomonas sp. TMW22090; assembly: GCF_022496665.1. Classification (NCBI taxonomy): domain Bacteria; kingdom Pseudomonadati; phylum Pseudomonadota; class Gammaproteobacteria; order Pseudomonadales; family Pseudomonadaceae; genus Pseudomonas; species Pseudomonas sp. TMW22090. The sequence continues at coordinate 495,985 of NZ_SCFH01000002.1, read as the reverse complement.
ATCCGTTGCGGTTCTACACAGGTCATGAGCAATGAAGTCCAGGGCAAAATTGGTTTCGGTCAAACATTGGTTGGGTGCATCTGCACTGGGCTTGACGGCGTCGGCCTTGCTGCCGTCGGGCGTTGCCCTGGGCGCTGACGCCGGGGCAACCCAGCAACATTCCCAGGTCACTTTCGCCCTGCCCGCCAAACCGTTGCCCCAGGCCCTGGCCGACTTCAGCCGGATCACCGGCCTGAGCGTGGTCTACACCGACGAAGCGCCCTACGGTATCAGCGCCCCGGCGGTCAGCGGGCAGATGAGTGCCGAGCAGGCATTGCAGCGTTTGCTGGGCGGCTCGGGCTTCACCTTCCGCCGAACGGATGCTCATACCCTCGCGCTGGAGCCGCTGCCCACCCAGGGCGCTGTGAACCTCGGCGCGACGACCATTACCTCGGTGCTGGATCAATCCACCAGCTATCAGCCGCCGCCCACCAGTTCGGTGATGCGCTCGCAGGCGTTGCTCCAGGAAATCCCGCAGACTGTCAACGTGATCCCGGCCCAGGTCATCCGCGATCAGGCACCGCGCAATCTGGATGATGCACTCGCCAACGTCAGCGGCATCACCCAAGGCAACACGCTGGGCAGCACCCAGGACTCGGTGATGACCCGCGGTTTCGGCGATAACCGCAATGGCTCGATCATGCGCGATGGCATGCCGGTCATACAGGGCAGGGGCCTTAACGCCACGGTGGACCGGGTCGAAGTGCTCAAGGGTCCGGCTTCGCTGCTGTACGGGATTCAAGACCCCGGCGGTGTCGTCAACATGGTCAGCAAGAAGCCCGAGCTTGAGCAATACAACGCCTTGAACCTGCGCGGCTCGACCTACGGCAACGGCAAGAACGGCAGCGGCGGCGGCCTCGACAGCACCGGTGCCCTGGGTGATTCCGGGTTCGCGTACCGCATGGTGCTGGACCACGATGACGAGGATTACTGGCGCAATTACGGAGTGCAGCGCGAGACCCTGGTAGCGCCGTCGCTGGCCTGGTTCGGTGACAACACGAAGTTGTTGTTCGCCTATGAACACCGGGAGTTTCTCACCCCGTTCGACCGCGGCACGGTGATCGATCCCCGGGACAATCATCCGCTGGACATCTCCCGCGGGCGTCGCCTGGACGAGCCGTTCAACGACATGGAAGGCCGTTCGGATCTCTATCATTTCGAGGCCGATCACCAGCTCAATGACAACTGGAGCGCGCACTTGGGCTACAGCTGGAACCGCGAGACCTACGACGCCAGCCAGGTCCGCGTCACGGCCATCGATACCACTAACGGCACGCTGACCCGCAGCATGGACGGCACGCACAACGCGATCAGCACCGATCGCTTCGCCACGGCCAGCGTGGAGGGCAGCGTCGATGTCGCGGGCATGCAGCATGACCTGGTGTTCGGGATCGATGACGAGTACCGCAAGATCTACCGTGCCGACCTGATCCGCCAGAAAAGTCTCAGCACCTTCAGCTACATCAACCCGGTGTACGGCCGCGAAGTGGAAGGCACCACAGTCAGCCCGGCGGACAGCGCACAGACCGACCTGCTGCGCAGCGATTCGATGTTCCTGCAGGACTCGATTCACTTGAACGAGCAGTGGATTCTGGTCGGTGGCGCACGATTCCAGGCGTACGACCAGTACGCCGGCAAAGGCGTGCCGTTCCAGGCCAACACCGACAGCAACGGCCAGAAATGGGTGCCCCGCGCCGGCCTGGTGTATCGCTACACCGATGCCCTGTCGTTTTATGGCAGCTATACCGAATCGTTCAAGCCCAACTCGACCATTGCGCCGCTGAGCGGCAGCAGCACGGTGCTCGATGGCAGCATCGCCCCCGAGGAGGCCAAGTCATGGGAGGTCGGCGCCAAGCTGGACCTGCCAGGGCGTGTCACCGGCAACATCGCGTTGTTCGACATCAAGAAGCGCAATGTGCTGGTCGCCAATTCCGAAGGGCCGGTGACCCTCTACAGCGCCGCTGGCGAAGTACGATCCCGTGGCCTGGAAATGGATCTGAGCGGCCAGCTCAGTGACCGCTGGAGCATGATTGGCAGCTACGCGTATACCGACGCCGAGGTCACTGAAGATCCGACCTACAAGGGCAAGAAACTGCAGAATGTGGCGAAGAACAGCGGCTCGCTGTCGGCGGTGTATGACTTCGGCAATATAGTCGGAGGTGACCAGTTGCGGGTGGGCGCCGGCGCACGCTACGTCGGCGAGAGGGCGGGCAACGCCGTAAATGATTTTGACCTGCCCAGCTACACGGTGGCGGATGCGTTTGCCACCTATGACACCAAGGTCGAGGGGCAGACGGTCAAGTTTCAGCTCAACGTGAAGAACCTGTTTGATCGCACGTACTACACCTCGGCGGCGAGCCGGTTCTTCGTGTCGATGGGGGATTCGCGGCAGGTGATGCTATCGAGTACGTTGGAGTTCTGACGAAGGCGGCAGCACAGGCGCCAACCCCCCCGAGCCTAGCGTAAAAAAGCCTGCCGATACTCCCCAGGCGTCCCACCCAACGCCTGGCGAAACCGGTTGGTGAAATGGCTGGCACTGGAAAACCCGCACGCCAGTGCAATCTCCCCCAGGGGCTGTGCGCTTGTGCGCAACAGGTCCTGCGCCCTACGCAAGCGCCTCGCCAGCACATACTGGTGCGGCGGCAAGCCAAAGCTCTGGCGAAACATCCGCGCAAAGTGATACTCCGACAACGCGCATAATCCGGCCAGTTGCCCCAGGCTGATGGGCTCGGCCAGCTGACTGTCGATGAGTTCGACCAGTTGCCGCCGCTGATGCGCCGCCAGTCCGCCCTTGAGCCGCAATCCTTCGCGCTTGCCCACCTGGCCGAGCAATACGTGACTGAGCATCTCGTGGGCCAGGCTGCTGGTGAGCAGGCGTTCGCCAGGCTCATCCCAGTTGAGCGCGATCAATTGGCGAAAGCGCCGGGCCTGGATCGGGTCGTCGAGAAAGGTGTGCTCACGCAGGAGCAACTCGCGAGGTTCGCGGTCGAGCAGGGTGACGCAACCGAGGGCAAACTGCTCAGGGCTGAAATACACATGGGCCAGGCGGATATCGCCATTGATCACCCAGGCCGAGGGATGCTCGGCGGGCAGGATGCACAGCTTGTCCGGGCCGCCCATGATGCCGGGCTGATCACGGCGAAAGGTGCCGGTACCGCCGCCGATGTAGCAGGACAAAGTGTGGTGGCTGGGCGCCTCGTAATCCTGAGCGTCGTGATGATTGTTCCACAGGGCTGCCGCCATGCCGTCACCGAGTTCGGCGCTGTGCTCAAGGCGAGCATGGGCCGAACGGTTAAGGGCTTGAAAGACTTGCAGGGATTCCAGTGCGGGCATTATCGATTCTCCAACGCCTTGCATCCTACTCCGTAGCGCGTGACCTGCCAGCCCGTGGCGGACAAAAGCGCAAGTTTATGCAAGTGCGCCGAAACCCGACGCAGGACACTGAGCTCCTATTCAGGAGTTTTGATCATGAACCTTTCGTTGTATTTGCTGACCGTGCTGATCTGGGGCACCACCTGGATTGCCTTGAAATGGCAGTTGGGCGTGGTCGCTATCCCGGTGTCGATCGTCTATCGCTTCGGCCTCGCCGCGCTGGTGCTGTTCGTGATGTTGCTGCTCACCCGACGCCTGCAGGTGATGAATCGCCGCGGCCATCTGATTTGCCTGGCGCAGGGCCTGTGCCTGTTCTGCGTCAACTTCATGTGTTTCCTCACCGCCAGCCAGTGGATCCCCAGCGGTCTGGTGGCGGTGGTGTTTTCCACGGCCACCTTGTGGAACGCCTTGAATGCCCGGGTGTTCTTCGGTCAGAAAATTGCTCGTAATGTCTTGATGGGGGGCGCTTTGGGCCTGATGGGGCTCGGTTTACTGTTCTGGCCAGAGCTTGCGGGCCACACCGCCTCCCCGCAAACCCTGCTGGGCCTGGGGTTGGCGCTATGCGGCACGCTGTGTTTTTCCGCCGGCAACATGTTGTCGAGCCTGCAGCAGAAAGCTGGCCTCAAGCCGCTGACGACCAATGCCTGGGGCATGGCTTATGGCGCAGCAATGTTGTCGGCCTGGTGCCTGGTCAGGGGCATCCCGTTCGACATGGAGTGGAATGGCCGTTACATCGGCTCATTGCTCTATCTGGTGATTCCAGGTTCGGTGATTGGCTTCACCGCCTACCTGACATTGGTCGGCCGCATGGGGCCGGAACGAGCCGCTTACTGCACCGTATTGTTCCCGGTGGTTGCGCTTAATGTGTCGGCATTTGCCGAAGGTTATCAGTGGACCGCTCCGGCACTCGTCGGGCTGGTTTTGGTCATGCTGGGCAACGTGCTGGTGTTTCGTAAGCCTCGCGCGACGTCCAGACCCATGGCCGGCAAATTGGCATAAGGAGCAGGGCCTTCACGAGTCTTTCACTGCTGTCAGATACCTGGCACGCCGGTGAAGGCGTGCCAGGTCACCATCAGCCTTTCCAGGTCTGCGGATTGACCAGGTCTTGTGGGCGTTCGCCCTGCAGGGCGCTGCGCAGGTTGATAATGGCGCGATTGGCCATCGCTTCACGGGTTTCATGGGTGGCCGAACCGATATGCGGCAGGGTGACGGCGTTCTTCAACTGGAACAACGGCGACTCGCTCAGCGGCTCTTTCTCGTAGACGTCCAGGCCCGCGCCACGAATGCGGTTGTTCTGCAGCGCTTCAATCAGTGCGGGTTCATCCACCACGGGCCCGCGCGAAATGTTCACCAGGATTGCGCCTGGCTTCATCAGTCCCAGTTCACGATGGCTGATCAGGTGGTTGGTCTTCTCGCTGAGCGGCACCACCAGGCAGACGAAATCGGCTTCGGCCAGCACCTGGTCGAGGCTGCGAAATTGCGCGCCAAGTTCCTGTTCCAGGTCGCTCTTGCGGCTGTTGCCGCTGTAGATGATTGGCATGTTGAAGCCCAGGCGGCCGCGTCGCGCGATCGCTGCGCCGATATTGCCCATGCCGACGATGCCCAGGGTCTTGCCATGCACATCGCTGCCGAAAAGCGCCGCGCCGACGCTGGCCTGCCATTGCCCGGCCTTGGTCCAGGCATCCAGTTCAGCCACCCGGCGGGCGCTGCTCATGATCAGGGCAAACGCCAGGTCCGCCGTGCTCTCGGTCAGGACGTCAGGGGTATTGGTGAGCATGATGCCGCGCTCGTTGAAATACGCCACATCGTAGTTGTCGTAGCCCACCGAGACGCTGGACACCACCTGCAGCTTGGCTGCGGTCTCCAGCTGCGCACGCCCGAGCTTGCGTCCGACACCAATCAAGCCATGGGCGTGGGGCAAGGCCTCATTGAATTGGGCGTTGATATCGCCGTTTTTCGGGTTGGGCACGATGACGTCGAAATCCTGCTTCAGGTCTTCGATCATCTGCGGTGTGATGCGGCTGAACGCGAGTACGGTCTTTTTCATGGGGGGAGGGCTCGTCGGGCGGTGAGAATGCCAAGCACGCTAACATTCTTTTCCGGTGCCGGGCGAGCCTGGCCAGTCAATTAGCCAGCCGGACACCGGCCAGGCTGCCGCTCAATTCATAAGCCGCCAATTCCGCCTGATGCGCCGCCAAAATTTCCGGTAACGACCCACGCAGGTACTCGACCCAGGTCTTGATTTTCGCGTCCAGATATTGCCGCGAAGGATAGATCGCATACAGGTTCAGTTCCTGTGAGCGGTAATTGGGCATGACCCGTACCAGCGTGCCGTTGCGCAGACCTTCAATGGCCGCGTAAACCGGCAGAACGCCCACGCCCATGCCGCTGGTGATTGCCGTTTTCATGGCGTCCGCTGAATTCACCAGGAACGGCGAGGTATTGATGGTGACCATTTCCTGGCCCTCCGGACCATCGAACGTCCATTTCTCAAGCGGTATCACCGGGCTCACCAGGCGCAGGCAGGCGTGGTTAAGCAGGTCGCTGGGTTTATGCGCACAGCCATTGGCTTTCACATAGGCCGGCGAGGCGCAGACGATGCTGTAGGTGATGCCCAGGCGCTGCGAGACGAAGCCGGAGTCTGGCAATTCGCTGGCCAGCACGATGGACACGTCGTAGCCCTCGTCGAGCAGGTCTGGCACGCGGTTGGCCAGGGTCAGGTCGAAGGTCACGTCGGGGTGGGTTTTGCGGTAGCGGGCGATGGCGTCGATCACGAAGTGCTGACCGATACCGGTCATGGTGTGCACCTTGAGCTGGCCGGCAGGGCGGGCGTGCGCGTCGCTGGCTTCGGCCTCGGCTTCTTCGACGTAGGCCAGGATCTGTTCGCAGCGCAGCAGGTAGCGCTTACCGGCCTCGGTGAGCGCGATGCGGCGGGTGGTGCGGTTGAGCAGTCGGGTTTGCAGGTGGGCCTCCAGGTTGGAGACCGCGCGCGAGACGTTGGCCGTCGTGGTGTCGAGTTGCACGGCGGCGGCGGTGAAGCTGCCAGCCTCGGCCACGTAACTGAAGGCGCGCATGTTTTGCAAAGTGTCCATGGGGTGCTCTCTGGGCGAATGACAAATTGTGACACAACGTTTCAGAGTCCGAGACCCCGACCAAGGGATTATCGCGTTAACGGTAACAAAGATTCACAAGAATCCCAGCTTATCGCCAACAAAACCCGCCCCTAGAATTGCGCCCACCTTGGCAGGAGCTGCCGCAGGCTGCGTTCTTTCGATCTTGAGAATCAGGATCAGACGATCGCAGCCTGCGGCAGCTCCTACGGGGATCTCCCTTATTGCAGGAATATCCGCAGTGCCCCGTCGCATCAGCAGAGCGCTTCAGACGTTCAGTGTTTTCGCCCTTTCCCTGGTCATCAGCGGCTGCATCGGCACCGCAGGCATCGCCCCGCAGGGCGAGGCACTGGAGGCCAATGCCCTGGCCACCGACGAAGCTATCCAACACGCGGCAAAGGACGCCAACTGGCCAGTCGCTCAATGGTGGCAGGCCTACCGCGACCCTCAGTTGAATCACTGGATCGACCTGGCCCTGCAGGGCAGCCCGACCCTGGCCATCGCAGCCGCACGGGTACGCCAGGCCAGGGCCATGGCGGGTATCGCCGAATCCGCCGAGTCACTGCAGATCAACGCCGAGTCGACCCTCAAGCGCCACAACTGGCCTTCCGATCAGTTCTACGGGCCGGGCGAACTGGCCGATACCACGACCTGGGACAATAACGCCGCGCTGGGCTTGAGCTACGCCCTCGACCTCTGGGGCCGCGAGCGCAATGCCAGCGAGCGCGCCGTGGACCTGGCGCACATGAGCGCCGCCGAAGCCCGGCAGGCCCAGCTCGAATTGCAGAACAACATCGTGCGCGCTTATATCGAACTGTCGCTGCATTACTCCCAGCGCGACATCGTGGCCGCGACGCTGCAGCAGCAACAGCAGATTCTTGAACTGGCGCAAAAGCGCCTGGACGCCGGCATCGGTACGCACTTTGAAGTCAGCCAGGCCGAAACCCCGCTGCCCGAAACCCACCGCCAACTCGACGCGCTGGACGAGGAGATCGCCCTCAGCCGCAATCAGCTGGCGGCGTTGGCAGGTTTTGGGCCCGGTAACGGGGCACAGTTGCAGCGCCCCACCTTGTTCTTGGGCGCGGCGTTGAAGCTGCCATCGGCGCTGCCGGCGCAGTTGCTCGGACAACGTCCAGACGTGGTTGCCAGTCGCTGGCAAGTGGCGGCGCAGGCGCGGGGCATTGATGTCGCCCATGCGGGTTTCTACCCGAACGTTGATCTGGTCGGCAGTCTCGGCTACATGGCCACTGGCGGCGGGGCGCTTGAGTTCCTGACTGGCAAGAAACTCAACTACAGCGTTGGTCCGGCGATCTCGTTGCCGATCTTCGACGGTGGTCGGTTGCGGGCGCAGTTGGGTGAAGCATCGGCCGGCTATGACATCGCCGTGGCCCGCTACAACCAGACCCTGGTCAACGCCCTGAAGAACATCTCGGACCAGTTGATCCGTCGCGAGTCCATGAACAAGCAGCAGACGTTCGCCGCCGAGTCCGTGGCCGCCGCACAGAAGACCTACGACATCGCCATGATCGCCTACCAGCGCGGGCTCACCGATTACCTCAATGTGCTCAACGCCCAGACGTTGCTGTTCAAACAGCAGCAAGTGCAGCAGCAGGTCCAGGCCGCGCGCCTGAGTGCCCACGCAGAGCTGGTGACAGCACTGGGTGGCGGGTTAGGGGAGGGCGCGGATGTGCCGCAAGACAGCCAGACCCAGGCGCCGAAAACCCCGGCCCTGCTCAGGAGCCTTTCCCATTGATCACCAGACCTGCGGCAGACCCTGTGGGAGTGAGCCTGCTCGCGATGAGGGCATATCAGCCAATGAGTGTGTTGCCTGACACCACCCCATCGCGAGCAGGCTCGCTCCCACAGGTTCCAAGTCGCCTGCAGGGCTTGTGCCCGGCAAAATTTCATTGAGCAGGACACCATGACACCCTTGCCCGCACCGCTGCGCTGGCTGTACTCCCTCGAATGGCGCCGGGGCTTTTTTGACTGGGCGCGCAGCGATGGCGTGACCTGGGTCTACATCTTTAAAGTGCTGTTCGCCGCCTTCCTGACCCTGTGGCTGGCGATGCGCCTGGAACTGCCGCAGCCGCGCACGGCGATGATTACCGTGTTCATCGTCATGCAGCCGCAAAGTGGTCAGGTGTTCGCCAAGAGCTTCTACCGCTTCCTCGGTACGCTGACGGGTTCGGCGGTGATGGTCGCGCTGATTGCCCTGTTCGCGCAGAACACCGAACTGTTCCTGGGTTCGCTGGCGATCTGGGTCGGCATCTGTTCGGCGGGGGCGGCGCGTTACCGCAATTTTCGCGCGTACGGGTTTGTGCTGGCCGGCTACACCGCCGCGATGGTCGGCCTGCCGGCGCTGGCCCATCCGGACGGCGCCTTCATGGCGGCCGTCTGGCGGGTGCTGGAAATCTCCCTGGGGATTCTCTGCGCCACCCTGGTCAGCGCCGCGATCTTGCCGCAAACCGCCAGTGCGGCAATGCGCAATGCCCTGTATCAACGCTTTGGCGTGTTTGCCCTGTTCGTCACCGATGGCTTGCGCGGCCGCAGCCAGCGGGACGCGTTTGAAGCCAGCAACGTGCGGTTTATTGCTGAAGCGGTCGGCCTGGAAGGCCTGCGCAGTGTCACCGTATTCGAGGACCCGCACATGCGCCGGCGCAATGGTCGCCTCAATCGCCTGAACAGCGAGTTCATGGGCATCACCACCCGATTTAATGCCCTGCATCAGTTGCTGGAACGGCTGCGCAGCAGTGGTACCCATCACGTGGTGGCAGCCATCACCCCGGGCCTGCAGGACCTGGCCGAAGTGCTCGACACCTTCAGCGGTCGCGCCCTGACCTGCCCCGATGCCGCACGCCTGGCGTTGGCTTTGGCGACCTACAAGGAGCATTTGCCAGCCCGGGTGCGCAGCTTGCGGGCAACATTCCAGGAGAGTGAACCGAGCGATGCCGAGCAGCTGGATTTTCATACCGCGTATGAGCTGCTGTATCGCTTCGTCGACGACCTGCACGGGTACGCCCAGACACACGCCTCGCTGGCCGAGCATCGTCATGCGCGGGAGCAGTGGGACGAGCCGTTCACCCCGCAGACCAACTGGCTGGCGGCGGCCGCATCAGGCATTCGCGCGGCGTTTGTGCTGGTGGTGCTGGGCAGTTACTGGGTGGCTACGGCCTGGCCGAGCGGGGCGACCATGACCCTGATTGCCGCCGCGACCATCGGCCTGTCCGCCGCCACTGCGAACCCCAAGCGCATGGCGTTTCAAATGGCCTGCGGGACCCTCCTCGGCGCGCTGATCGGTTTCATCGAGATGTTTTTCATCTTCCCCTGGATCGACGGTTTCCCGTTGCTGTGCGTGATGCTCGCGCCAGTAATCGTGCTGGGTTCGTTCCTGTCGTCGCGGCCGCAATATGCCGGCGTGGGCCTGGGCCTGCTGATCTTCTTCAGCACCGGATCTGTCCCCGATAACCTCACGGTCTACAACCCCTACGCCTTCATCAACGACTACATCGCCATGGTGTTGGGCATGCTGGTGTGCGCGGCCGCCGGGGCGATCATTTTGCCGCCCAACAGCCGCTGGCTGTGGCGCCGGCTGGAGCAGGACCTGCGCGGCCAGGTGGTGTTCGCCATCAGCGGCAAGCTCAAGGGCCTGGCCTCGGGTTTCGAAAGCCGCACCCGCGACCTGCTGCACCAGGCCTACGGACTCGCGGCGGGTCAGCCGCAGGTGCAACGGGACTTGTTGCGCTGGATGTTCGTGGTGCTGGAAGTCGGCCACGCGATCATCGAGTTGCGCAAGGAGCAGGCGATCCTGCCGGTGCATCCGGCCTATGCCGGATCCCAGCCATGGCGCCAGGCGATTCGCGTGATGGGTCGCTCCCTGGTGCGCCTGTTCCTGCAGCCGAGCCAGAGCAATCTGGAGCGCGGCCTGGTCGCCGTCGACCACGCCATCAGTCGCGTACAGGCCACCGACGAACCTTTCGCGCCGCACTTTGATACCTCGGCGCTACGTCGGGTCAAGAGCTACCTGCACTTCATCCGGACCTCGCTGCTGGACCCGCAATCGCCATTGGCCGCGTATGCCGCCACCCGGCCTCAAGGACTTGATCATGCCTCGTGAAATTGCCTTCCACGGCGTGTACATGCCGACCATGACGCTGATGTTCTTCCTCGCCGTCGCGTTGGCCTGGGCCCTGGACCGGTTCCTGTCCGGGTTCGACCTCTACCGTTTTTTCTGGCACCCGGCGTTGCTGCGCCTGAGCCTGTTTACCTGTCTGTTTGGCGCCTTGGCGCTGACTGTCTACCACTGACTCTGTGCCTTAGAGAATGCCTTGATGAAAAAGCTTTTCAGCCTGCTCGCCACGTTGCTGGTGCTGGCGCTTGCAATATGGATCGGCCGGACCCTGTGGGTGCATTACATGGACACACCCTGGACGCGCGATGGCCGGGTGCGCGCGGACATCATCAACGTTGCCGCCGATGTCACCGGGGAAGTGGTGGATGTGCCGGTGCGCGATAACCAGTTGGTTCGCAAAGGCGATCTGTTGATGCAGATCGATCCCGAGCACTACCGCATTGCGGTCAAACAGGCCCAGGCGCTGGTGGCCTCACGCAAGTCGACCTGGGAAATGCGCAAGGTCAACGCCCATCGTCGCGCCGACATGGACGCGCTGGTGATCTCCAAAGAGAACCGCGACGACGCCAGCAACATCGCCGACTCGGCCCTGGCTGATTACCAGCACGCCCAGGCGCAACTGGAAGCAGCGCAACTGAATCTCAAGCGCACCGAAGTACGTGCTGCGGTCGACGGTTATGTCACCAATCTCAACGTGCATCGTGGCGACTATGCACGCATCGGCGAAGCAAAAATGGCCGTGGTGGATATGAACTCGTTCTGGGTCTACGGCTTCTTCGAAGAAACCAAGCTGCCCCACGTAAGGGTGGGCGACAAGGCGGACATGCAGTTGATGAGCGGCGAAGTGCTCAAGGGGCATGTCGAGAGTATTTCCCGCGGCATCTACGATCGGGACAACCCGCAGAGCCGCGAGCTGATCGCCGATGTGAACCCGACCTTCAACTGGGTACGTCTGGCCCAGCGGGTGCCGGTACGGATTCACATCGACGAGGTACCGGAGGGGGTGCTGTTGGCGGCGGGGATTACCTGTACGGTGATCGTCAACAACGGACTCTGAAACGCTACGTATTGCCGGTAGAAACCCGATCATTATGGGCGCTCGGTCGTTTATGAAATCAGGCCGGGCAAAAGGTCTCATGCAAATGCCGCCAAACCACCTGCCCTGATTCCAGCTTTTCAAACACCACAGTCGAACGCCGATCCGTCTGCAGCCCTGTCGCATCGGTCTGCAGCTCGCGATAGCTCAGGGTCGCCCCGCGCTCGTGCAGGTCAATCCCGTGCATCTCGCCAAGCTCAATGCGCAGCCCGAGTCGGGCCCCGCCGGCCTTGCGGAACAATTCGCCCAACTGCTCGAAATCCAGGACCCTGCCAGCCGGCGTGATCATCGAAAACTGCGGCGAAAAACGCATCAGCAGGTTTTCCACTACAGCAGGGGGCTGAGGGTCGGCAAACCATTGTTCAATCTGGCGATGAGCTTCAATGACTTCATCAAAATACTCGCGGTAATCATTCATGCAGTTGTTTCCTTGAGGGTAGAGGGACGAACCAGCGCTTGCAACTGCGCGGCATTAAATCTCAGCACGGCAATCAGGGGCAGCAATGTCAGGACGGCGGCAACCAGGAAACAGAGCTCAAAAGCCCGAAGTGAATCTGCACCCAGGGCACCCAGCAACGCGCTCAACACCGCCGTGCCGAGGCAAAAGCTCAGCTGACGATTGATGTTCCACAAAGCGCTGGCATGGTTCATACGCTGTGGATGCACTTCGAGAAATGCCAGGGTCTGCGCGCTGCTGCTGCAAAAACTGCCGCCCAGGCCCATCAGGGCGTAGGCGGCGATCGGCAGCCAGACTTGCGATTGATCAATCAACACCAGCGACGCGATGCCCAGGCTTTGCATGAGCATGCCGGCGATCAGCAACGGCCTTGGGCCAAAGCGATTGAACCCGCGTTTGCCCAGGACTATCGCCACCGCCGAGCCCAAGGCCCAGGGCAACATCAGGGCGCCGATTCGTGTGGTGGCGAAGCCAAGCAGGTGCAGGTACAGCACCGCGATCAGGCTGGTGCCGATGAATACCCCGGGCACGAACAGGTACACCCCCATGGCCAGTCGCAGCGACGGGCTCTTGAGCAACTGCAAATCCAGCAGGGGGCCGCGCTGCTGTTTGCCGTCGGGTACGCCATCTGCCTGTAGCCACAGCGCCGCCAGCAGCAGGGTCAACAGCGTCAGCGGCAGGTTGAGAAGGAACACCCAGCGCCAGGACAACGTCTCGACGATCCACCCGCCCGCTGCCGGGGACAGCGCCGGCACCAGCAGGGCTACGGACAATACCCAGGCGGTCAGGCGACTGCGTAAAGGCACGGGGCAGTGCCGGAAGGCCATGGCCTGGCCGACAGGAATCAGTAAGCCCCCGCCCAGGCCCTGGAGCAGGCGCCAGCCGATCAGTGCTTCTATCGAATTCGCCCCGGCCACCAGTGACGAGGCGAGGCCGAACAGCGCCAGCGAACCGAGAATCAGCCGTCGCTCGCCGACCTTTGCGGCGAGCCACACACTCAACGGAATAATCAGTGTCAGGCCCAGCATGTAGGCGTTGCTGATCCACGCCAGTTCGCTGACAGACGCCTGCAGCTCCCGGGCGATGTCGGGGTAGGCGATACTGGCGCTGAACATGTTCAGCAGGTCGAGTGCAAAGCCTAACAAATACACCAATGCAACTTTCGAGCGATAAGCCATGGCGACTTCCCTGTAGTGAGACGTGCAGGGTAAGGCGGCTAAAGCCCTAGGGAAACGCGGTTTTGACTGCTAGTTTGTCAAAATTATTTTGACAAGGAGCGCTGACAAGCATGGTTAGCCTGGACCGTTTTGACACCTTCAAGGCGGTGGTCGAAGCCGGATCATTGACCGCCGCAGCGAATCTGCTGGGGCAGACCCGTGCAGTGGTCAGCTTCAATCTCAAGCGTCTGGAGGCCGAGCTTGGGGTCACGCTGCTGACCCGCAGCACACGCAAGCTCGCCCTGACCGACGCCGGCGAGCGTTTTTACCAACGCTGTGTGCGCACCCTGGATGAGGCGCGCATGGCGGTCGAAGATGCGCGCTCCGAGCACACGCAACTGCGCGGCACCTTGCGCCTTACCACCACGGTGGAGTTTGCACTGGCGCAAGTGGTGCCAGCGTTGAAGGTGTTTCGCGCGCAGCATCCACAGTTGAACGTGCACCTGTCGACGTCCTCGACCCACGCCGACCTGATCTCCGAGCGCTTCGACCTGGCGATCCGGCTGGGGCGCATGCACGACTCCAATCTGCGCGCGGTGCAGTTGTCCACCTTCGAGATTTTTGCGGTGGCTTCACCGGCCCTGATCGACGCCTTCGACCCGGCTTCGACCCTGGCCGCGCTGGCGCAGTGGCCGGCGCTGGGGCATGGGCGGGTAGGGGAGCTGGCGGTGAAGGACCCTGAGGGAGTCGAGCACCTGTATCAGCCAGCGCCGGGGAAGACGACGATCGTCGCCGACAACTCGATCACCCTGCGGGCGTTGGCGATGAGCGGGCAGGGCGTGGCGATTTTGCCGCAGTGGCTGGTTGAGGAGGATTTGCAGGCGGGGCGGTTGGTGCGCTTGCTGGCGGATCATGCCTTCAGCCAGCAGGGGGTGTATGCGCTGTATCCGGATACGCGGCATCTGCCGCTGAAGGTGCGGGCGTTTATTGATTTCATGAAGGAGTGGCGGTGAGGTCGGGGATCGTGAAGGGTGCCGGACGGTAGGAGCTGGCGAAGGCTGCGATCTTTTGCTCTTCGGCGACTGTTGTGCCGCCAAGGCAAGATCAAAAGATCGCAGCCTTCGGCAGCTCCTACGGTGCGAGGCGGGTCGATTCGGTATCAGGTACGGTACGAGGCAGGTCGATTCGGTATCAGGTACGGTGCAAGATAGTCGACTCGGTGTTAGAGCTGCCCGCGCAACCCGAACCGCTTCATCAACCCCGACTCCAGCAACCCCTTGGGCAACAACCCCGCCAGCAACGGCAACGCCCGGCTGCCATTGCCCAACCGCAGCAGTCGCGGTGGTTTGTTTTGTTGCACAGCCTTGAGCAGCCCCGCCGCAAATTCAGTGGCCGGGGTCGGGTTGTCTTGCGAGGCCTTGGCCCGCGCACGAATGCCTTCACGCAGCGGCCACCACGGTGATTGCTCGGTGATCAATTGTTCGGCTTCATGGCCGGCATTCTTCGCGAAGCTGGACTCGATGGCACCCGGCTGAACTTCCATGACGCGGATACCAAACGGCGCCAGTTCCATGCGCAGCGCATCGCTCAAGGCATGTACCGCGGCCTTCGACGCACAGTAGGCGCCGGCGAATGGCGTCACCAGCACCCCGGATACGCTGCCGATATTCACCACCAGGCCTTTGGTGCGACGCAGCACCGGGAACATTGCACGGGTGACACCCACAATCGCGAACACATTGGTTTCGAACTGACGCTGCATCGCCGCCACACCGCCATCGAGCACCGGCCCCATGGCGCCATACCCGGCATTGTTGATCAGCACATCGAGGCCGCCGCGCTCCTGGTTGATCCGCGTACTCAATACCTCCAGCGCCGCAGCGTCGTTGACGTCCAGCTGCACGGCGGTAAAGCCGGCAGCGCTCAACGCGGCCACGTCTTCGGGTTTGCGGGCACTGGCCCAGACTTCATAACCGGCCGCCTTGAAGGCGTCGGCCAGGGCACGGCCAATGCCGCTGGAACAACCGGTAATCAACGCAATCGGCATGGCGCAGTCCTTGTGCAGGAGAAAGTGGAGAGGTCAGTCGGAGAAACTGCCTTGCAAACGCTCGGCGCGAAACTCCAGGGTTTCCGGGCGATAACCTGGACGCAACGGCGGCATGGGCAAACAGTCTTCCCAGTTGCCACCGGCCTGCAATTCGCCAGGGCCACGGTAGCGCGGTGCGGTGTATTGATTGTCGGCGAGGTTGACCGTGTCGCCCGGCGCATAGGCGCCGACGCGCCAGCGCAGTTCGGTCAGCGGCACGTCGTTGGCGTTGTTCATGGTCAGGTGCAAAGGCCGGTCTGCGGGGCCGCTCTGTGGTGCATAGCTGATACGTAGCTCCAGGCGTTCCAGTTGCTTGAGCTCGCGATGGTCCATCCAGATGACCCAGGTGGCCACGAGGCCCAGCCCAACGGCAGCCGCCAGGGACACCGGCAAGGCTTTGGCGGGGTAGCGCAGGAGCAGGACCAGCCAGGTAATGACCAGCAGGACGCCGATAAACATGACGCGAAACCTCGGGGAGAGAGGAGGTCATCCTACCTAAGCGCCGGTGAGGTGGCGATGGGCTTGATTAGTGTGGTGAATCAAATGGCCTCTTCGCGGGCAAGCCCGCTCCCACAGTGATCGGAGTTGGACACAAAGTTCAGGGTCAAACCAAAACCCTGTGGGAGCGGGCTTGCCCGCGAAGAGGCCGGCCGAGGCACCCATAATGCCAAAAAAAAGCCCCCGACCAACCCGCTGCGGATGGGGATTCGCAGCGGTCTGGGCGGGGGCTTCCTGTTTTGCTGAACGCTTACTGCGCGATGGTTTTCACCGACACGCCACGCTCGATCGGGGTGGAGCGACCGTAGATATCTTCAAACCGCTCGATGTCGTCTTCGCCCAGGTAGCTGCCCGATTGCACTTCGATGATCTCGAGTGGAATCTTGCCCGGGTTGCGCAGACGGTGAACCGAAGCGATCGGAATGTAGGTCGACTGGTTCTCGCACAGCAGGAACACGTTGTCGTCGCAGGTCACTTCCGCGGTGCCGCTGACCACGATCCAGTGTTCGGCTCGGTGGTGGTGCATCTGCAGCGACAGGCAAGCGCCCGGCTTGACCGAGATGTGCTTGACCTGGAAGCGTCCGCCCATGTCGACCGAGTCGTAGGAACCCCACGGACGATAGACCTCGCAGTGGTTCTGGGTTTCGCTGCGACCCTGCTCGTTGAGGGTGTTGACCATCTGCTTCACGCCCTGGACCGAGTCCTTGTGCGCGATCATCATGGCGTCCTTGGTCTCGACCACCACGATGTTTTCCAGGCCGATCACCGACACCAGTTTGCCGTTGCCGTGGATCATGCAGTTCTTGCTGTCCTGGATCACCACGTCGCCTTTGGTGACGTTGCCGTTGGCGTCCTTCTCGTTGACCTCCCACAGCGACGACCAGCAGCCGACGTCGCTCCAGCCGGCCGTGAGTGGCACGACGCAGGCGCGTTGGGTTTTTTCCATCACCGAGTAGTCGATGGAATTGTCTGGGCAGCAGGCGAAGGTGGCTTCGTCAAAGGTGATGGTGTCGGCGTCCTGTTCGCTGCGCTCAAGGGTCAGCAGGCAGGTGTCGTAGATGTCCGGATCGTGCTTCTTCAGCTCTTCGAGGAAACGGCTGGCGCGGAACAGGAACATGCCGCTGTTCCAGAAATAACCGCCGGACTGGACGAACTCGGTGGCGCGCTTAACGTCCGGTTTCTCGACGAATTGCGAGACGCGGCTGACGCCTTCGGGCAGCAGCGAATCATTGGTCGACTTGATGTAGCCGTAGCCGGTTTCCGGTTTGGTGGCCGGCACGCCGAACAGCACCATTTCGCCGTTTTCCGCAGCAACTGTCGCCAGGGCCAGGGCTCGCTGCAGGGCTTTCTGGTCTTCGAGCACGTGGTCGGCCGGCAGCACCAGCATCAACTCATCGCGACCTTCGTTGATCAGCATCATCGCGGTCAAGGCTACCGCAGGCGCGGTATTGCGACCGAATGGCTCCATGAGGATGCGCTGGGTCTCCAGCTTGCGGGCACTGAGCTGTTCGTTGACGATGAAGCGGTGGTCCTTGTTGCAGACCACGATCGGGGTGTCCATGCCATCGAACACCAGGCGTTCCAGGGTTTGCTGGAACAGCGTGTGCTCGCCGGTCAGGGCCAGGAACTGCTTGGGGAATTGCTTACGCGAAAGCGGCCAAAGACGTGAGCCGCTACCACCTGACAAGATCACCGGAATCATGTTGTTACTCCTTGAAAATCGTTTGGTTAGAGCTACGAACGCTGTGTCGTTTCACTCTTGTTTTTGTTCCGTGTCAGAAGGTCGACGCTGACCCTGTAGGGCCCGTTTCAAGGCCCCGGTGGGTGTCAGCCTTCCGAAAAAATGATTAGCGCGTCGAAACCGGGCGTTTTACCCAGACTGGCGACAGGCTGCTGCCTTTGCCGGTGACGTACAGCACGGCGGCTTCACCGCGTTCCAGGGCAACCGGTTTCACGTCGCCGACTTTGGTGGCGCCGTCGTACAGGGCCAGGCTGACTTTGACCGGGTTGATTTCACGCTCGCCACGGCCCTTGGCCGCCACGGACGGCACAACTTCAGTCTTGCCGTCAGCCGTTTTCAGGGTCAGGGCCTTGTCGCTCAGGTTCTGCACGCGCACCAGGGATTTCTGCTTGTTCTTGAACGGCGGTTCTTCGATCAGTTGCGGGGCGCCGCTGGCGTTGTTGACCAGGGTGTAATAGTGGTCACCGGCCAGTTTCACCGGCAGCGACTGGCTGCCGACCTTGGCGCTGTAGTCGCCACCCGGCATGAAGCTGAAGTCAGTGCTGGACAGCGGCGCGACTTCGGCCAGGTTGGTGCTGCCGACGGTGGCGCTGACTTCAGCATTACCCGCGTTGTAGACACGCACGAAGCTCGAGCCTTTCGGTGCGGTGGGGCCGTAGAGCGCGGAGTCGCCACCGGCGAATGCGTTCATCGACAGGACGCTGAAGGTCGCGGCCAGTGCAAAGGTCTTGGCGAGACGACGAGGAGTTGTAGTGAAAGTCATGGTAGTACCTCTCTCTTTCAGTTTTGCGCCCGGTCGGGCGTCTCGGATTTAGTGGTTGCGGCTACGTTTTGTTGGCGGGCGCCGGCTTGTTTAAGCTCTGCGACCCACTGCGGGTCGGCGTCACCGATTTCGTTGTTCACAGGCAGATAACGTTCAGGAAACTCCCAGATCAGCACCTGTGGCGGGCTGTTCTTGAAAGCGTCGCTTTTGAGGTAGGTGAGCATCGGCAGAATCGGGCCATGGCCGTCTTCGGCGTAATTGACCACGTCGCTGTTGAGCGCCTGTTTCAGCGCGCCGACGAAGTTCCAGTTCGGGTTGGCGCTGTAGCTGGTGCCAATCAGCGCCACGGGAACTTCGGTGTTGGCGAACAGGGCGTCATCACCGGCAGGCTGCTCGCCAGTGGCGACCGTGTTGCGCTTCTGCAACGGCTCTTGTGCCGGCATCAGGTTTTCGAACAGCGGGTCCAGCGGCAGAAACAGGCGCAGGTCGCCCTTGTGGGTGACTTTCTCCCCAGGCTGGGTAACGAAGTGTTGCGGTTCGCCGCTGAGCGGGAACTTGGCGGTAATGGTTTTGGCCAGGGTTTCGGCAGCCACTTGTGCGCCTTCCGGCGTCCAGTGAGTGTCGGTGCGCAGGAACACTTGCTCACCCTTGAGCTTGGCCTGGTTGAACGGGCCGAGCAGGTCCGGGGCGAGGATCTTGTTGGCTGCCACGCGAGCATGGAAGTCCTGGTACAGGTTGCCGTGAATGCTCGAAGGCTTCACGTCACCCAGGTGCTCCGGATACAGGCGCGCCTTGGCCGGCACGATCGCCATCACCAGTTTCACGCCTTTGTCTTTCAAGGTCTGGCGCACGCCTTCGACCAGCGCGTAGTTGCCTTGCAGGTTCAACTCTTCGTTGACGATCGGGTTGAACTCTTCATCGCTGTACAGCCATTGATCGCGACCGAGCACCACGCCCGGACGACCTTCGTTGAACAGTTTGAAGTCCAGCGCAGCCCACAGGTTGGTGCCCAGGCGCTTGATCGGGAACTCTTCGTCGTAGTGCGTCTCGACCGCTTTGGCCCAGCGCCCGTTGAGTACCGTGGTTTCGGCATTGGTGCTGAAGCCCAGGAAGCTGCGCGTGGACCACAGCCCCAGGACCACCAGGATCACCATGAACAGGGCGATGTAGAACAGACGTAATGAGCGGGTCATGGTCGGATCCCTCAGAACTGGAAGTAAAGGAACGGCGAGAAGCTTTGCGCCGACAGTTTGAAGATCGAGGCGATGAACAGCAGCAGTACCAGGGTGCGCATCAC
Source organism: Pseudomonas sp. TMW22090 (assembly GCF_022496665.1). Classification (NCBI taxonomy): domain Bacteria; kingdom Pseudomonadati; phylum Pseudomonadota; class Gammaproteobacteria; order Pseudomonadales; family Pseudomonadaceae; genus Pseudomonas; species Pseudomonas sp. TMW22090. The sequence continues at coordinate 476,240 of NZ_SCFH01000002.1, read as the reverse complement.
ATAGCGCGACCAGTCAGCACTCCAGTAGGCCGGTTGCACGGTGGCTTCAACGCCAACGGTGTAGCCCGGTTCGTGGATGCTGGCCGGGTTGTCGCCCGGTACGGCCTTGATCATTCCAGGGGTGGCAGTCGCCGGGCCTTCGGTCGTAGCGTCCACCGCAGGTTTGGACTTTTCAGGCGGCAGGTTGCTGTAGAAATCACGAATGCCGAAGAACGCCAGGGTGGCGTAGGCCACGAACAGGGTCGCCACTTGCAGGCCGGTGAGGCTGGCCTGGTTGAGTTCCGACAGCGACCACTCGCCGAAGCTGAACATCGCGCCGTACATGCGACCGGCGACGTGCAGGTTTTCCGAGCGGAAGATGACCCAGCCCATGACCACCAGCAGGAACGTCAGGGCCCAGCGGATCGGGTTGATGCTGCGTGGCGAGGTATTCAGGCCCAGGGCCTTTTCGATCGCCAGCCACATGCCGTGCCATGCACCCCAGATGATGTAGGTGATGTTCGCACCGTGCCACAGGCCACCGAGCAGCATGGTCAGGAACAGGTTGCGATAGGTCGTCAGCGTGCCTTTGCGGTTGCCGCCCAGAGTGATGTACAGGTAGTCACGCAGCCAGGTGGACAGGCTGATGTGCCAGCGCCGCCAGAACTCGGTGATCGACTGGCTGATGTACGGCTGCTTGAAGTTTTCCATGAAGCGGAAACCCATCATCAAGCCCAGGCCGATGGCCATGTCGCTGTAGCCGGAGAAGTCGAAATACAGTTGCGCGGTGTAGGCCAGGGCGCCGAGCCAGGCGTCGCCGGTGGTCGGGTTCTGCAAGGCAAAGCAGTGGTCGGCGACCACCGCCAGGGTATCGGCGATGAAGACTTTCTTGATGAAACCCTGCATGAACCGCGTGCAGCCCTCGGAAAACTTGTCGAGGGTGTGGGTGCGGTTGTTGAACTGATCGGCGAGGTCGCGAAAACGCAGGACCGGGCCGGCAATCAGGTGCGGGAAGATCGCCACGAAAGCGGCAAAGTCGATCAGGTTGCGTGTCGCCGGGGTATCACCGCGATAGACGTCGATGATGTAGCTGATGGACTCGAAGATGTAGAACGAGATACCGATCGGCAGCAGCACGTGGGTCAGGATGAAGGGCGACAGGCCGACCGAGGTCATCATCGCGTTGATGCTGTCGACGCCAAAGTTGGCGTACTTGAAGTAGCCCAGAATGCACAGGTCGACGGCCACGCCTAGCAGCAGCCAGCGCTGTGCCGGTTTGGTACGCACGCCGGCGGCGCCGACTTTGAGGCCGATCCAGTAGTTCCACAGCGTGACGGCTGCGAACAGTGCAAGGAAGTCCACGCGCCACCAGGCATAGAACACGTAACTGGCGAGCAGCAGCAGCAGGTTGCGATAGCGTATTCCGCTCAGATAGTACATGCCGAGAAAGATCGGCAAGAACAGAAACAGGAACACATTGGATGAAAATACCATCCCGATCTCTCCGTGTTTAACCAACATTCAAGGGCCAACGGCCCCCCCAAACCCCCCACAGAAATCTGGAGGGCAACACACAAAACTGAAGCCTGACGCTGACCCTGTGGGAGCGGGCTTGCCCGCGATAGCGTTGGGTCAGTCGACATCAATGTTGAATGTCAGACCGCCATCGCGGGCAAGCCCGCTCCCACAGGGTTTAATAATGTTCCTAAGAACCTTTGCCTTTTTCGCTGGCCGGGTCGTAGACCCTGGTCAGGTCACCCCCCAGCCGGAACGTCTTGAACGGCTGCATCTCGTGCTTCTTCTCAAGCACATCAGGGGAGCAGGTGTAGAGCGTGCAGAACGGTTCCAGCCAGGCAAACTTCGAGTCGACCTTGAGGTCGGTCATGTCCTGTTCCTTGCCGTTCTTCTTCTCAAATGCCTCAGGGTCTTCAACCCCGGCGAGCACTCGATCACCCAGGCGTTTGAGCGCGCCGTTGTTTTCCTGACGCACGTCCACACCGTTGACCAGCGCAAAACTGGCGATCATCGACAGCGGCGGCAGGGCGTAGTTGTGATAGGCGAGGGCGCGTTGCTGACGCTTCATTTCGTTAGGCAGGAAGCCATCGGCATCGACCTGATTGGCACCGACCTTGTATTCCTTCACGGCCCAGTCGAACAGGTCGCGGCGGTTGGTGGCGATGGAAGTTGCCATCACCGACCAGGCGGACCAGTAGGAGTGGTTGTTGGTTTTTTCCAGCGGCAGGTTGTCCCAGTCGCTCACCACCTGATCAGCCATCTTGCTGAACCAGGCCTCGATCAACTGCGATTCCTGCTGATGGTTCGCCAGCGGATGCGAGTCGGAGAATTTCAGGTGGATGTACGAAGACGCCATGCTGCCCAGCGCCCATTTGCGCATGGACTTGCCGGTGTGGTTGAAGTCCTTGGACATCAATGCATCGGCCTTGGCCCACGCGGTCAACCAGTTGAGCGTGCATTCGAGCTGTTCCGGGCGACCGTCGCGCATGAACTGCATCACGCGCTTGCTGGTACCGCGCTCGATCTTGGTGATATCCGCAGTAGTGTCGCGGAAGGCCTTTTCCGATGCTTTGTTCAGGGTCGAACGGGCCTTGTCGGAGCCTTCGTACTTGCTGCGAAATTGCAGCGAGCCGGTGTAAGGCGTTGGCATGGCATCACAGCCATCCTTGAAGTCGCCGGTCTTCACTTTCTCGATCGGCGCGAAGTAACCCTGGGGTGGCCGCAGTGGTGCGGCGGCCTGGGTGGCGCCGGCGAACATCGCCAGCGTCAGCACAGAAGGTGCGAGCAACTTCTTCAGCGTTCGCGATTGCATGCATGTCATAAGAGGTAACCTCATTGCCCGGCTTGAGCGGTACGCTGCCCAGCGCCAGGGAACACGTTGCGTTTGCAGATTTTCGCTTCGACTTTCTGCGGCGCGGCACCTGCTTCAGGGCCCTGGACTTCGACGGCCAGCAAATTCTGCGAGGCCCAGTCTTCGTCCGTGCGCAACTCGAAGGCGAAACGCCCGTCGGTGTCGGATGTTTCCGGTTTGTCGATCTTGATGTCCTCGTGGCGACCGTTCATGTACCAGAGGGTGGCTTGCAGGGTTTTCACCGATGGATCGGCGAACCGGATGTCAACCTGGTGACTGCTGTTTTGCAGGTTCAGGTTCTTGCTGTTGACCATCAATTCGTTCTTGCCCGGCTTCAATGTGGTGCTGCCGGTCATCTGTGCTTCCTTGCCTTCGCAACCGTTGTCCAGCAGCGCCATCATCTGGCGGTAGATGGTTTCCTGGTCGAGGCGATAGAGCGGCGAGAATTCCCAGATCAGGATCTTCGGTGGCTTGGTCTGGAATTCTTCGCTGCCCAGGTACTGCAGCATCGAACCTTCCAGGCCACCGCCAGGGAACGCTACGTTGAGGATGTCAGCGCCGATGGCCTCCTGGAGGAAACCGGCGAAGTTGTAGTTCTTGCCACTGTGACTGGTACCGACCAGGGTGATCTCCGGATTGCCGGAGTCGCTGAACAGATCGCCATCGGCCGCTTCGCCTTTGGGTTCCGTGGTGAATTGATCCATGTACTGGATGGCGTAACTGGTGCCGCAGAGTTGACCGGCCATATTGTGTAATGTTCCGGTCTTGCCCATGCGACCCGACTTATGGGTCTCGAATTCACGCTTGGGAATGTCGGCAAAGGCAGGAATCTGCTTGACCTTCTCGGCCACGATTTTTGCCGTGCGCTGGGCGCCATACGGGGTCCAGTGCTGGTCGCCGCGGAAGTAGAAATCGTGGGCGGGCAGGGTGTCGGGCAGCGATTCGTTGGTCAGCGGCGACAGGTCGGGCACTACGTAGCCCATCTGCGCGAAACGCCCGAGCATGGTCTTGTAGTTCTTCAGCGCCTTGTCGAAATCGAACTGGGCTTTATCCTGCGGATTGAGTTTGTTGCGGTTCACCAGGCCACGGGTAGGCTGGTACACGACCACCAGCTCGACGCCTTTGCTCTTGAACGCATCGTGCAGTTGCTGCATGCGCTTGTAGCCGGCTGGCGTGGTGTCGAACTCGGTGCGCAAGTCTTCCTGCGTACGGAACAGCCAGTCGCCCTGGGCCTGCACCAGCGTGGTGAAGTTCTGCTGGTAACGCGTGGTGTAGTTCTTCGCGTCATGGGCTTCGGGGCACAGGTTGCAGCAAGGTTCAGCGGCGAATTCCGGGGCCTTGAGCTCGTCGGCGCGCACGCCGTTGCTGGCAGCGAGAATCCCCAGGGTCAGGCCCGACAGGCTGAGTAATTTGATCAAGTGTGGGTGCATAAAATTATCCTCAGTCCTGCAGTTCGGTCTGGCGTTCGACAGGGTCGATCAGCACGGCTTTCTGCTGGCGTACCAGCAGGTCGAGAATTTCATCCTGGCGCTCGCCAAGAATCCCGTTGAAGCTGATGCCGCTGGATTTGGTCGGGGCGAGCATCGATACCCGATACAGCTCGACGCTCAAGGGCGAGTCGATGGACAGCGGGCCGCTGCCGTTGCCGGCCAGTTCGCCGCCAACGATGATCAGTGAGACCTGGGCGTCGAACGGGTCGAGCTTGATGTCGCGATCGGTATCGCTCAGGTCCTTGATGTGGCCGTATACGCCGGTGAGGCCGTTGGCCATGGCCAGGTTTTCGTAGAGGCGGATGTTCACGCTGTTACGAATCCGGATGCCGTGGCGACGGTTGCTGATCACCTTGTTGCCATACAGCAGGTTGTCGGCACTCTCGTAGAGGGTGATGCCGTCGGTGTGGTTCTTGTAGATCTCGTTGTAGGCGACCAGGTTGTTGACGCTGTTTCGGTCGATCACCAGGCCCGACAGCTTGTTGTCGTAGCTGCGGTTGTTGAAGATGAAGCTGTCGTTGACCTCACGGGAAATGATGATCCCGTGCTTCTTCTTGGTGCCGTAAACGGTGTTGTCGGCGATGATCAGGCCGTGGGAGCGGTCATGCGGGTCAATGCCGTAGACGATGTTGTCCTTGTAGGTATTGCCCTTGACCACGAAGCCTTCGGTTTCGTAGCAGTAGAAGCCGTACCACATGTCCGAGAACTCGGAGCCGACGATCCAGCCGGTCGGTTCAGGGCGCTTGAGCATCTTGGCCATGTTCGGCGTGTATTGGGAAATACTCACGCCGTAGGACTTGCTGTTGGCGTAGCCGAAACTGGCGAGCTTGCTGTTGGCGATGTAGGTTTCGGTGCCGCCCCAGGACAACAGGAACGGACGGAATTCCTTGGGCGACTTGAAGGTCGCCGGGCCATTTTCCTTTTCGCGCCAGCCGGTGATTTTGGTATCACGCACGAACAGCTGGCCGTCGTTGACCAGGAACGAGCCGGCCTCCTGGGACAGGCGCAGTTCCTGGGTCTGCTGGTCGATTTCGAGGATGCCTTTTTCACCGACCACGATCGGCAACTTCGCCAGGTAAACACCCGGCGAGGTTTCGCTGAAGTACTGCTTGGGCAGTTTCTTCGCCAGGTCCTTGAGGTTCATGTAGCCGTCGTCGATGAAGATCGCCTGGGGGATGCCGTGCTGGCGCACCACCCATTCAGCCATCTTGTTATCGCCGCCGATGAAGTCCTTCAGGGCGTTTTCCTGCATCATCCGGCGCACGCTGACTTTGCCGGCCTTGGTGCGAACGATCTTGGCGGCAATGGCTTCGGCGGTGTAGCCGGAGGTGTCCGGCAGCTCGGGTTTTGCCAGCTCCAGCGGCGCAGTCGGCGCACTGGTGACGGTGTAGGTCTTGGCCTGTTGCAGTTCCTTGCCCATGGTCACCGGCTTGCTCGCCGGTTCCACGTTGGCGAAGGCGGCCGCGCTTGCCAGCAGCATCGCGCCGGCCAGCAAGGTGATTGAACCTCGCTTCGGATTGTTCATGTCGGGCACTCCCTTCGCAGTTGGCATCAGAAGCGCCAGATCACGTCGATGAACGCACGGTGCATGTACGAGTCGACGTCCTTGCCATACGCATCACCCGGCTTGAACACGCCGCCACGAAAACGCACGAGGGCCGAAGGCTCGTCGATAGACTGGCTCAGGGACGCTGGCAGCAAGCCTTGCTTGAAGTACTTGGTGACCACCAGGTCCATCTCCTGTCCCAGGTCCTTGTTGCCGTCTTCCAGTGGCAGGGAAGTGCTGGAGAGCACCGCACCGGTGACGTCGTCGGTGTCGTTCTGTACGGCATTGATGCCGTTGCTGCCGACCGGCTTGTTGCCGTCGACGCGCCAGAACTTGTGGTAGATCAGGCTGGCGTCGTATTCGTCGTTGAGCATCCACGAACCGAACAAGGTGGCGGTCTGCATGTTGTTCATTTCGCCGCGGAACGCTTCGCCGAAACGGTGCACGCGCGAACGGGTGCCGGTGTAGTTCGAGCGGTTGCTTTCCAGGCCGTTCTGTTCGTAATCGGCGCTGGCGCGGGCGTAGGCGGCACCGACTTGCCATTGCTGATCGAGGCGCAGGCGCACGCCGATGTCGGTGGCCCAGCCGTTGAGGTCTTCACCACGCTTGGCTTCGGCCGGACGGGTGCCGTCGGCATTCAGCGCGTTGACCGTGTCGGTGTCGCCGCTCATGCCGGTGATGCTGCCCCAGTAATTGAGGGTATTGGTGTTGCGGTAGTTGTAGGCGTCGCTGTCGGCGGTGAGGCCCAGCCAGCTGATGTCGCCGTTTTGCTTCTTGTCCAGCGAATCGCCCGCTACACCCGGTTCCGGGTAGTCGAGCTTGCCGTCGTCGTGGGTGTGGTGACCGCGAACGCCGACCCAGTTGCCCGGTGTCCACTGATAGGCCGCGTCGGCATAGGCATGCAGGCGATCCTTGTCCTTGGGCGCGAGTTCCTTGAGGTCGGTGCGGTATTCGCTGAAGCGTTCGGCAACGCCGACGTTGGCGCGCAACAAGGTGGTATCGAAGGTCCAGTTCAGCGCTTCGATGTTGGTGTCGCGCCATTGACCGTCATCGTTGCGCAGGCGCTGGCGCCCCAGCTTCAACTGCTCGCCCGGGTAAGGCGTGAGGCCGCTGTAGCCGACCCAGAACTCGCGCATGGCCAGGTAGTTCTTCTTGGTCTTGCGATCACTGTTGTCGGTGGTCTGGGAGCCGTCGCTGTCGGACTGCTGCAGGGTGTCGGTTTCGATGATGTCGGTGGACGTCACCGCCTGACCCATGGCGTAGGCGCTCCACGCGCCGCTTTCGCCGTAGATCCAGGGGCGCAGGTCCAGGCCCACACCGCTGACGTCGCCGCCGCTGGCGGTACCCAGGTCACGGTCGTCCTCGGACTGGCCGGTGATTTTCACGTCCAGGCCGTAGTTCTGGGTTTCAGTCAGTGCCGCCAGGGTCGGGCACGACCACAGCAAGGCGAACGTCAGGCCAATGCCGGCCTGCACAAAGGGATTCAACTTCATAGGGATTCCTCGCCGTCTTCTTCTTGCAGGGCGTGCAGTTGCAGCGTGTTCTGGCTCAAGGCACCACGAACGGCCTGTTCCTGTTTCAACAGGCGTTGGGCCTCGGCGAGCTGGGCAGGCGGCAGTTGGGCTTCGAGTGTTTGCGCAAGCTCGGTGGCTTGAGGGGTGTCTTGGACCTTGGCCAGCTGGCTGAAGACATAGGCATTGAGCGGGTTAGGCTTGGTGCCCTTGCCTTGGGAGAACAGCTGGGCGATGGCGAAGTCGGCGCTGTTCTGGCCATTGCGCGCAGCGGTCAGCAGGTGGTCCAGGGCCTTTTGCGAATAGACTTTGCCCAGGTAACCACGGCGATAAATCTGGCCGAGGTAGTAATCGGCGGCGACTTCGCGGCCGACGGCTTTCTGGAAGTGTTCTTCGGCTGCCTTGGCGTCGGCCGGGACCATCTTGCCTTCGTAGTAGAGCTTGCCCAGCAACAGTTCGGCGCGCGGCTGATCGGCGGCGCGGCCGTTGTCCAGGTACTTCATCATCGTGTCGACGTCGCCCAGTTCCGGGAAGTCGTAGAGCAGCTGCGCCAGGCTGACCCAGGAAGCGGGGTAGCCGGGGGCGATGCCTTCGAGCAGCGACTGGGCGGTTTTCTCGTCGGTGGTCCCAAGGGTTGCATCGCCGAGGACGCGGGCGACGCTGTCCACTCGCTGGGCGGAAACGGTGCCGCGGGCATGGGCGGCTTGCATCTGCTTGATCAGCTCGGCCTGTTGCTCGGGCTTGGCCTGTTTCTGATAGACCGTGGCCAGCTCGACGTAGCAGATGTCGGTGGTATTGAGCGCGGCTTTGCAGATGGTCTCGACTTCGTCCAGGTGCTGGTCGTAAGTGCCTTGGGTGCGATACAGCAGCACCTGGGCCAGACCGGCTTCAGGCTTGCCTTCGGCGCGCCATTGGCTGATCTGCTGTTGCGCGTTGACGTCCGGGAAGCTGTGGGGGTATTGCAGGTACAGCATGGCCAGTGGAATCAGGGTATTGCCCTGGCCATTGGCCGAGGCTTTCTTCAACAGGCCTTCGGCTTCGTGCTGTTCGGCTTCGGTGGAACCGGGCTTGGCCACCAGCAGGCGGCCCAGGCGCGCCTGGGCCCGCGGCGAGACATCGACGGCCGCGCGATAAGTCGCCTCGGCCTGCCGGATCTGCGCCGGGTCACGGCTGTCGACCTGGATATCGGCGAGGCCTACCTGGGCTTCGCTGTAGCCGAGGTCGGCCAGTTGCTTGTAATTCTGCTGGGCCAGGGCGGTGTCGCCGCGCTTGAGGGCTTCGTTGGCCAGGCGCTGGTCGGGCAGGCCGGCGCAGCCGGCGAGGCTGACTGCCAATGCCAGTGAGCACACCAGATGACCCCTGTGGGAGCTGGCTTGCCAGCGATTCAGGCCGCTCGGTGTTTCAGGAATACCAGGGTGATCCAATCGCTGGCAAGCCAGCTCCCACAGGGATTTCGGTGTTCTCAGAAAACTGATGATCGTCACGGGCATGTCCTCCGGTTACAGACCAGCCGCCATGGCTTTGTCGATCAGCCAGTTCAGGTTGGGGCCACGGTCGCTGTTCACTTCAACCGGGCGACCGGCGAACTTGCTGTCCAGCGGCTCGTCCGGCTGGATCAGGACGCGGATGTCGGAGGACAGGTCGGCGCTTTTCAGGCTGGTGCTGCTGACGATCTTGCCGGTGCGAGTCTTGTCTTCGCCGGCGATCTGGAAGCTGACCTGGGTACCCGGGCGCACGTCGCTGAACTGGCGATACGAAAAGCGCGCTTCGACGTTGGCTTCGCTGTTGCGCGGCACCAGCTGGAAGATCACGTCGCCCTTGCTGGCGTACTGACCGTCGGCAACCAGTTGCTGCGACACGGTGCAGTCGCACGGCGAGGTCAGGGTGCCGGTCATTTGCTTGCCGAACAGCTCTTCAACCTTGGCCGGCTGCAGCTGGTCTTCTTCCAGATGGCCCTTGAGCACATCGAGCATGCTGGTGCTGAAAGTCGCCAGCGGGGCGCCTTTGGCGGCGATGCCGTCGGCCTTGACCAGGCTCTGCACGGTGCCGTCGCGGGGCATGGTGATGTTCATGCCCGGCACGCTGACCAGACCCGCCTGGGCGTGGCTGACGAAGTACATGCCGTACACCGACTTGAAGATGAAACCGAACGCCGTGAGGCCGACGAGGAAAATCGCCAGGCTGAACGTCACCGCACGCAAACGCCCGAACGGGGTCATGCCGTGGCCGCCGTCCTTCATTTTGCGCGCCTTGGTGAAGTTGTCGCGCTGCAGGGTCGCCAGTACTTCACCCATGCTGACGATGTCGCCGGACAGGTGCGAAGTGATCAGGTGACGCAGAGTCGAGATGTCCTGCGGTTCCAGGTTCTGGAACTGGCAACCGGCGCGACCGGTCTGGCGATCGAACGAGCGCACTTGCAGTTCCACGTCCATGGCCAGGCCGAGGTTGTCGATCACGAATTGCAGGCGAGCCTTGTGCACGTCGCCGATCTTCAGCGGCAGCTGGCCGGCGTTGAAGGCCAGGCCGCCGGCGGAAAGGTCGATGACCCGGGCTTCGACCGGGGTCCGGTCGGGACCGAAGAAACGCAGCTTGGCCGGGATTTTCACGCGAGCGTGTTGGCGCTGGGCTTCAGATTCGTGCACTACGTTGGCGTTGACGGCGGTATTCATATAGGCGATTTCCTGGTTAATTCAATAAGGGGGCGGTCAGACCATCATCAGCAGCACGGCGACAAAAATGCTGCCGGCGGAGAAGGTCATGGTCCGAGACGACCAGGTGTTGAACCAACGTTGAAAGCTGGCGAGATCACGGGTCAGTTTGGTGTCCTGGCGGGTCCAGGATTGTTGGTCGAGGCGGAAGAACACGTAGATCTTCACCAGCGCGCCGACGATCTGGTTGTAATAGAGGATCGCCGGGTAGGCCGGACCGATCTTGTGACCCGAGCACGACAGCAGCAGGGTCAGGATCAGGCGGGTGATGCCGATCCACAGCAGGTAGACCAGGATGAACGCGGTGCCGTACTTGAAGCTGGCGATGATGGCCACGGTCAGGCCCAGCAGCGAGGTCCACATCGATACGCGTTGATCGAACAGCACCACCGAAGTGAACAGGCCGAGGCGCTTGACCCCCAGGCCCAGGGCGCGAGCATTCTGGCGCAGGTTGTTGCCGTACCAGCGGAACATCAGTTTGCGGCTGGCCTTGATGAAGCTCTTTTCCGGCGGGTGTTCCACGGTGTGGATCGCCGCGTCCGGCACGTAAAACGTGTCGTAGCCCAGGCGCATCAGGCTGAACCAGCTCGACTTGTCGTCACCGGTGAGGAACTTGAAGCGGCCCAGGCGCCAGTGTTGCAGCGAGTCGCTTTCCACGTCGGCGATGAAGTCCGGGTCGGTCACCACGGTGGCGCGGAATACGGACATCCGGCCGGTCATGGTCAGGACGCGCTTGGACAGGGCCATCGAGCACATGTTGATGTGGCGCTGGGCGAAGCGCAGTTTGTGCCACTCGCTCATGATGTAGCCGCCGCGCACTTCGCAGAACTCGTTGGTGGTCAGGCCGCCGACGTTGCCAAACAGCTGGAACCACGGCACGGTCTTGAGCACCACGCCCTCGGCGAGCACGGTGTCGCCATCGACCACGGCGACAACCGCACGGTCGTCCGGCATGTGCCGGGAGATCGCACGGAAACCGTAGGCCAGGCCATCACGTTTGCCGGTACCGGGAATGCGCACGAAGTCGAGCTTGACCCGCTCGGGCGGGTTCATCCGCAACCAGAGGCTTTTGACCAGCAGCTCATCGGACATTTCCACGATGGAGCAGACCACGGTGGTCGGCAGGCCGCAGTCGATGGCCTCGCGAATCACCGAGCTGTAGACCTGGGCGGTGGTCAGCGCGTCGATTCGGAAACTGGTGACCATCAGGAAGACGTGGGACGGGTCCGCCGCCTTGCCCAGCTTGCGCACTTTGCGGCGCAGGTGCGGGTAGACCACGTACAGAAACAGCATGCCGCGCAGGAAGTGCGTGGCACCCATCGAGTAGCGCCAGATACCGACGATACCGATCAGGAAGATGAAGTCCTTCGACTCGGAGTCGAACGTGGACACAGGCAGCGCCATGGCGATGCCCATCAAAATAGTGAGGTAAAACAGCCAGCCGGCGGCCTGAAGTAGGCCGTGCTTTAGCCTGTGCATAATCTGCATCCGTCTCGATCTCGGGCGAGCCTGTGGGGTGGCCCGATGGGGTTAAGGCAGGCTTACAAAAAACTTGCAAGGTTACGGGTGACACCGATCTTTTCGGGTTCACTCGAAACCCGGGTGAACCTGTGTAGGCGCTGGCGAAGGCTGCGATCTTTTGATCTTGATCTTTCAGGGTTCGCTCAGAACTCAAGTGACCCTGAAAAGATCGCAGCCTCGTTTCACTCGTCAGCTCCTACCGCGGGTTCGCACAGTTGTTGCGCGGCGCCGAAGAGATGCCTTGCGGTTACCAGCAGATGCCTTCGGTGCGATCTTTGACGCTGGTGGCCTGGGACATGAAGCCAACCAGGTCGACCACTTGCTTGCCGTGCGGAGCGTTCTGCGCCAGGGCGCGGAATTTCTCGTCACGGTTGCCGAGGATGATCACGTCGGAGTTGTTGATCACATCGTCGAAGTCGGAGTTGAGCAGGGACGAGACGTGAGGGATCTTCGACTCGATGTAGTCCTTGTTGGCACCGTGGACACGGGCGTACTCGACGTTGCTGTCGTAGATGCTCAGGTCGTAACCCTTGCCGATCAGCATTTCAGCCAGGTCGACCAGCGGGCTTTCGCGCAGGTCGTCGGTGCCGGCCTTGAAGCTCAGGCCCAGCAGGGCGACTTTGCGTTTGTCGTGGCTGGAAACGATGTCGAAGGCGTTCTGTACCTGCGACACGTTGCTGCGCATCAGCGAGTTCAGCAGCGGCGCTTCCACGTCCAGGGAACCGGCGCGGAAGGTCAGGGCGCGCACGTCCTTGGGCAGGCAGGAACCGCCGAAGGCGAAGCCAGGGCGCATGTAGTACTGGGACAGGTTCAGTGTCTTGTCCTGGCAGACCACTTCCATCACTTCACGACCATCGACACCGACGGCTTTGGCAATGTTGCCGATCTCGTTGGCGAAGGTCACCTTGGTGGCGTGCCAGACGTTGCAGGTGTACTTGATCATCTCGGCAACGGCGATGTCCTTGCGGATGATCGGCGCGTCGAGCTCTTCGTACAGCGATTGCAGGACGTCGCCCGAGGCTTTGTCGAATTCGCCGATGACCGTCATTGGCGGCAGGTCGTAGTCGGCGATCGCGGTGCTTTCACGCAGGAACTCAGGGTTCACTGCAACGCCGAAGTCGACGCCGGCTTTCTTGCCGGAGCAGTCCTCGAGGATCGGGATGACAACGTTCGCGACAGTGCCCGGCAGTACGGTGCTGCGAACCACGATGGTGTGGCGGGTGGTCTTGTCACGCAGGACAAAACCGATCTCGCGGCACACAGCCTCGATGTAGTTCAGTTCCAGGTCGCCGTTTTTCTTGCTCGGCGTGCCGACGCAGATCATCGACAGGTCGGTGTCGCGAATCGCTTCGGCGAAGTTGGTCGTGCCGCGCAGTTTGCCGGTATCGATGCCCTTGCGCAGTAGTTCGCCCAGACCCGGTTCAACGATCGGCGATTTGCCGGCGTTGATCATATCGATCTTGTCTTTGGCAACATCGACGCCAACCACGTCGTGGCCCCGTGCAGACAGGCAACCGGCACAGACAGCGCCCACGTAACCCAAACCAAATATGCTGATGCGCATCGCAAATTACCTCAGTGTTTTATCAAGCCATTACATGGCCGGAGTTAATGGTGTTCAGCGGTCAAAGTGCACTCGGAAGTACGGCATACAAGCGCCGCAGTGCCGCGTACAGGCATATAAGTTCCGAGTGTCTAAATAAGTGCACTCAAGGTGTGCGTAACTAGGCTTTATTGTTATGGCTTGCCCTGTCATGCAGCGGATCCTCGGTTCAGAGGACCTTCGTGCAAAGGTCTTGCGCGCTCGATGCCAGGCGAAAGGCCCGTAGATCAAGCGGTTGGGTGCTCAGGTGAGCACGTTTATAGGGGCGCAGCCTTGGCCTGTCAGGGGATAGCAGTGTGGCTTATCTCCAGTCCTTTCAGTGTTGCCCAAATGAGCGATTAGTTAGCGCTAGTTTATGTGACAACTTCGCTGCATGAATCTCTTATCTGCGTAAGTTATCTCGTACAACCTCACGGATAATCGTTACCGGTGGTATGAGCGACGCATTTGGACATAGTTCCTGTCCACCCATCGCGAAATCTGAAATTTCTTGAAATATTGAGAAAGATGGCACTGCTCTCATATTGATAGCACTTGCCGTCTCGCCCTTTATATATAGGCGTATAATTGCCGGGGATAGTTTTGTGCCACTACAGAGAAAAATTTTCGGTGCCACTACTGAAAAAAAACGTCGACGTCGAGTGAAACAAAAGTTACGGGAGGGTGCGCTGTATTTTTGACGCCAGAATGTCGTCGATTCGAAGGGGGGATTGTCAGACGATCAAACGTCGGCGCACGGAGATCGTGCGCCGAGCGGGTGCATCACTCGGGAGCGTGATCGCGAAGGAATACCAGGTTGTCCGGTTTAGACTGCTCGGCACTGAACCGATAGCCCTGGACGTCGAACTGCTTGAGCGCCTGCGGATCGTTGATGCGTTCTTCAATGACGAAGCGGCTCATCATTCCGCGGGCTTTTTTCGCGTAAAAACTGATGATCTTGTACTGGCCGTTTTTCAGGTCCTTGAACTCGGTATTGATGATGCGGGCGTTCAAGGCGCTGCGTTTGACGGCCGAAAAATACTCGTTGGAGGCCAGGTTCAGCAGCACATCATCGCCCTGGTCGGCCAAGGCTTCGTTCAACCATTCGCTGATGCGCGTGCCCCAGAAGGCATACAGGTCCTTGCCACGGGCGTTGGCCAGTTTGGTGCCCATCTCCAGCCGGTACGGTTGCATCAGGTCCAGGGGGCGGAGCAGGCCGTATAGGCCCGAGAGCATGCGCAAGTGTTCCTGGGCGTAATCGAAATCGGCTTCGCTGAAGGTTTGCGCGTTCAGCCCGGTGTAGACATCACCTTTGAAGGCCAGCAAGGCCTGTTTGGCGTTTTCCGGGGTGAATGCAGGCGTCCAGCTGCCAAAACGCGCGGCATTGAGGCCGCCGATCTTGTCGGAGACGTGCATCAGCTCACTGATCTGCGCGGGCGTGAGGTCGCGCAATTGCTGGATCAGTTCCTGGGAATGGTCGAGGTACTGCGGCTGGGTGAAGCGCTGGGTGGCCGGCGGTGTTTCGTAGTCGAGGGTCTTGGCGGGGGAAATCACCATCAGCATGAAGTCTTCTCCTTTAATCGTGGGGGCGATTCTAGGGGGTTGTCTGCGTTGACTCCAGCTATGGGTGTGATAGGTGATCGGTGGTGTCATGGAAAAAGATCGCAGCCTCGTTTCACTTGGCAGCTCCTACGGGCCGGGCTCACCGGCACTGGGCTGCGGCATCCGGGGCAAGATCGCAGCCTCGTTTCACTTGGCAGCTCCTATGGATCGGGTTCACCGGGGGATTGGGTGTGCTCATGTAGGAGCTGCCGAAGGCTGCGATCTTTTGATCTTCCCGATATATAGTGCCGCGCGGGTTTTGTTATGGAGACATCCCTTTGCGTATCGTATTTCTGGCCCTCGCCTGCCTCTTAAGCCTCGGCGCCACAGCGGCACCCGGCGAGGTGGCGACGCTCGACCGTAGCACCTGGCCCGAACAGCTCGGCAACCCGACCCTGTTCGACGTCGCGTCGCGCGCCGAGATCCTCATGTTCGCGCGGGTGCTGCTGGCCAGTGAGTCCATGGACGATGCCAGCCTGACCCAACGCCTGGGCCTGCGCACGATCAATTCGGACGCCGTCCATCAGCTGCGCGAGCGCCTGTGGCAGCGCCTGCTGACCAACTACAACTTCGCCCAGCAAAGCTGCGATCAGGACGCCTCGTTCTGCTTTCTGGTAGAGGACATGGCGACGCTGCGCGAACAGGCCGCCAAGTTTCAGGTCAGCGATGACAGCTACTACATCAAATGGGCCGAACCGAGTCGCCTGTTCCACGCTCAGTACCTCGACGAACTGTTGCGCAAGGCTGCGCTGTTCCCGCAAACCACCAGCGAAGTCGATCGTTTTGGCGACTATGAGCGCAACGGCGAAAGCATGCACGACCGGTTGTTTCTGCTGACCTTCGACAGCGCCGCCAATGCTGTCCCGGACAATACCGCCTGGGTGACCGAGTACCTGCGCAAGGCGAACATCAGCGGCACGTTCTTCGTGCTGGGCAAGGACATTCAGGCGCGACTCGCCGAGCGTTCAGTGTCCAGCCTGCAAGCGACTTACTCGCAACAGTGCATCGGCGTGCAGGGTTGGGAATTTCGCTCCCACAGCCACTGGCAGGACTGGCAGGACTCGGTAAGGCGCAGCGCCGAGCTGGTCAAAAGCAAGCTGCCGGAAAACTACGTGCCGCTGTTTCGCCCGCCGGACGGCCAGCGTCGCGCGGACGCGGCGGCCTTCTTCAAGGCGCAGGGCCTGCAGGTGGCGCTGTGGGACATCGACGCCCAGGACGGCGCGGGCAAGCTCAAGGCCAATCAGGCCGCACAACGGGTGCTGACGCTGATGCTGCTGTGGCGCCACGGGGTGATCAATTTCAATGTGAAACAGGATGCAGTGAAAACCGCGCTGCCCTGGCTGATCACGCAAACGGCGGCCAGCGGGATCGGTTGGGACGACTGTCAGGACGGTTTTCGCTGAACAGGACAAAAGCCCGTAAACATTGGGCGAGGGGCGAAATCTTGAGAGATTTCGATGCAGGCGGACTTCCGACTTTAACGGCACATTGCCTGCACGCCAAGGGCTTTTCGTCACTCTGAAAAATAAACTTCAAAAAAGCGTCAAAGTACTTTTTCCTGTCACCTGTTTTGGAGTATTACGAAGACAGACCGCCGAAACCTGCAACACAGGTGGCGTCTCCCAAGACCCAATTGTGTGTGCAGTTCACTTGATCCCTCGCAGGTGAATTCGGTGGCTACTTCGAGGCGCAGCACTGTCATGGTATTGCGTCGATTGGCTCCCACAAAGGTGACCGAGTATGGATGATCACGGACGTAGTTCTTCCTCCAACCAGCCTATCCTTTATGTACTCGATACCAACGTATTGATTCACGATCCAAACGCACTGCTCAACTTCGAAGAACACCACGTCGCCATCCCAATGACCGTGCTTGAGGAGCTGGACAAGCTCAAGAGCGGGCATCACAGCGTGGCCGCGGAATGTCGCCAGGCGATTCGCCTGATCGACAAGACACTGGGTGAAGCCAGCCCTGAAGACGTCGAACTGGGAGTACCGATCCAGCGGGGCAAAAGTGGGCCGAAGGGTCTGCTGTCAATTCTGATGAGCAAGCGGGCTGAGCCAAACATCATCCTGCCTGAACACCTGAACGACAACATCATCATCAACCAGCTGATCGACCTGCATGCGCGCGAACCCAATCTGCCGGTGGTGCTGGTCACCAAAGACATCAACATGCGTCTCAAGGCCCGGGCCTGCGGGATCGCATCCGAGGACTACAGCACTGACCAACTGGTCGACGATGTTTCGCTGCTGCCCAACGGTTACCACAACATGACCGGCTCCTTCTGGGATCTGGTGAAAAATGTCGAAACCCGCCAGGACCATGGCCGCACGTGGCATCAGGTGCGGATGATCGACAACCTGCCTGCGGTCCATATCAACGAGTTCATCATCGACGAGCAGGGCTTTGTAGGCTGGATCAAGGAGATCGACGAAGACAAGCTGCTGATTCTCGACCTGCATCAGGAACCCCTGTTGCATCAGGAAGCCTGGGGACTGAAACCGCGCGACATCTACCAGAGCCTGGCCCTGTATGCCTTGCTCGATCCGGACATCCACCTGGTCAACCTGTCCGGCGCCGCTGGTTCCGGCAAGACCATTCTGGCGTTGGCCGCTGCGATCGAGCAGACCATGGTCAGTAAACGCTATCGCCGCATCATCGCCACCCGCAGTGTGCAGGGCCTGGACCAGGAGATCGGTTTCCTGCCTGGCACCGAAGCGGAAAAAATGGAACCGTGGCTCGGCGCAATCACCGACAACCTCGAAGCCTTGCACATGGATGACGAAAACACCCATGGCAGCGTCGACTACATCCTCAGCAAAGTGCCGTTGCAGTTCAAATCCCTCAACTACATCCGGGGTCGCAGCTTCCAGCAGAGCCTGATTCTGATTGACGAATGCCAGAACCTCACGCCGCACCAGATGAAGACCATCATCACTCGTGCCGGCGCCGGTTCCAAAGTGGTGTGCCTGGGCAACCTGGCACAGATCGACACCCCTTACCTGTCCGCGACCAGCTCCGGGCTGACGTACCTGACCGAACGCTTCAAAGACTTCCCCAATGGCGTGCATATCACCCTGCAAGGGGTGCCCCGTTCGATTCTGGCTGAATACGCAGAGACGCATTTGTAACCCCTCACCCAAACCGGGCGGCCCCAAGCCGCCCGTTTTTTTGCCCATATTTCGCGCCTGCCGCCCCGTAGGAGCTGCCGAAGGCTGCGATCTTTTGATCTTGATTTTCAGATTGAAGATCAAAAGATCGCAGCCTGCGGCAGCTCCTACGGTGTTTGGCGGCAGCCTTGCAATCTTGCGTGCGAAAAATTGACTCGCAGGTTTACAATCGCCACTCCTGATCAGGAGTAACCCCGTGCTGACTCATCTCGATTCCCAAGGTCGCGCCAACATGGTCGACGTCACTGAAAAAGCCGTGACCTTCCGTGAAGCGACCGCCCAGGCGCTGGTGCGCATGCTGCCCGAAACCCTGCAGATGATCGTCAGCGGCGGTCACCCCAAGGGTGATGTGTTTGCCGTGGCACGCATTGCCGGTATTCAGGCAGCGAAGAAAACCAGCGATCTGATTCCGCTGTGCCATCCGCTGATGCTCACCGGCGTCAAGGTGGAGCTCAGTGCAGAAGGCGACGACGCCGTGCGCATCGTCGCGCGCTGCAAGTTGTCCGGGCAGACCGGTGTCGAGATGGAGGCCCTGACGGCAGCCATCGTCGCGGCACTGACTATCTATGACATGTGCAAGGCGGTTGACCGTGGCATGACCATCGAAAGCGTTCGGCTGCTGGAAAAAGTCGGCGGCAAGAGCGGGCATTTCCAGGCGGAGCCGACATGAACATCACCGTGAAGTTTTTTGCCCGTTATCGTGAGGCGATGGGGGTCGATTCGCTGCAGGTCTCAGGGGATTTCGCCACTGTCGATGACGTGCGTGAATGTGTCGCCCGGCGCGACGGCGCCGTTGTGCTGACAGAGCAGAACCTGATGTGCGCCCGCAACGAAGACCTCTGCCAGCTCGATGAGCCGGTGGTGGATGGCGATGAAGTGGCGTTCTTTCCGACCGTGACCGGAGGCTGAGCCATGGCCATTCGCGTGCAGTGCGCGGCGTTCGATCCGGGTGCTGAAGTCAATGAAATGCAGGCTGCCAACGTGGGCGTGGGCGCCGTGGTGAGCTTTGTCGGCTACGTACGCGACTTCAATGACGGGCTCGACGTGTCCGGGATGTTTCTTGAACACTACCCGGGCATGACCGAAAAGGCCTTGGGCAAGATTGCCCTGGAGGCTGAACAGCGCTGGCCGCTGCTCAAGCTGGAAGTGCTGCACCGTATCGGCGCGCTGGAACCGGGGGAGCCGATCGTCTTCGTCGGGGCCGCCAGTGCGCATCGCCAGGCGGCGTTCGACGCCTGCGCCTTTGTCATGGACTACCTCAAGACCCGTGCACCGTTCTGGAAGAAGGAAAACACCAGCGACGGGCCGCGGTGGGTGGAAGGGCGGGACAGTGATCATGCGGCGGCGGATCGCTGGAAGCGATAGATCCTCGTCGTCCTCAGATACGCCTTCGCGGGCAAGCCCGCTCCCACAGGTCTTGTGTTGTTCCCATAATGTGTTAGCCACATAGATCCCTGTGGGAGCGGGCTTGCCCGCCAAGAGGCCATCAGCTTCACCATTGAATTCAGCTTGGTACTCCTCCCGACCACCGGCCAATCCCCCAATTGACGATCAGTACACAAAAGTCCAGTATGGAATTATAAGTACAAAAAAGGCCGTGCCCAGTTCCAGCTTTTTCTTCTGTCTTGCCAAACCAACAACAACCCGCGAGAGAACGAATATGAAGCAATTCCCCCTCATCACCGGTCTGGCCCTGAGCCTGTTGGCGTGCAGCTCTGTGTTCGCCGCCGAGAAAACCCTGCGCATCGGCATTGAAGCCGCCTACCCGCCGTTTGCCTCCAAGACCGACAAGGGCGAGATCGTCGGTTTCGACTACGACATCGGCAATGCCCTCTGCGCGCAGATGAAGGCCAAGTGCGTGTGGGTCGAAGGTGAGTTCGATGGCCTGATTCCTTCGCTGAAAGTGAAGAAAATCGACATGGCCCTGTCGTCGATGACCATCAACGAAGATCGCAAGAAGTCGGTGGATTTCACCCACAAGTACTACTTCACCTCATCGCGGCTGGTGATGAAGGATGGCGCAGTCGTGGATGATCAGTACGCCAGCCTCAAAGGCAAGAACGTCGGCGTGCAGCGCGCCACTACCACTGACCGTTACGCCACCGAGGTGTTTGAACCCAAGGGCGTCAACGTCAAGCGTTACAGCAACAACGAAGAGATCTACATGGACCTGGCAGCCGGTCGCCTCGATGCGATCTTTGCCGACACCATCCCGCTCAGTGACTTCCTCTCGATGCCTCGCGGCAAGGGTTATGCGTTCGTCGGGCCTGAACTCAAGGACCCGAAATACGTAGGCGAGGGCGCCGGGATTGCCGTGCGCAAGGGCAACACCGAACTGGTCAGCGAGCTCAACAGCGCCATCGACGGCATTCGCGCCAATGGCGAATACCTGAAGATTTCCGAGAAGTACTTCAAGTCGGACATTTACGGCGACTGAGCAAAAGCATCGCCAGCAGGCTGGCTCCCACAGTTTTGAATGCATTCCAGAGCGGGACAGCAGTCCGAGGCTCCCACAGAGCGCATTTCGCTGTGGGAGCCAGCAGGTTGGCTCTCACAGTTCTGAATGCATCCCAGAGCGGAACAGCGGTCCGAGGCTCCCACAGTTGAGCGCATTTCGCTGTGGGAGCCAGCAGGTTGGCTCCCACAGTTTTGAATGCATTCCAGAGCGGGACAGCAGTCCGAGGCTCCCACAGTTGAGCGCATTTCGCTGTGGGAGCCAGCAGATTGGCTCTCACAGTTCTGAATGCATCCCAGAGCGGAACAGCAGTCCGAGGCTCCCACAGTTGAGCGCATTTTGATGTGGGAGCCAGCAGGTTGGCTCTCACAGTTCTGAATGCATCCCAGAGCGGGACAGCAGTCCGAGGCTCCCACAGTTGAGCGCATTTCAATGTGGGAGCCAGCCTGCTGGCGATTCGGTCGCAAGCACATGCACATCTGTGTCAGTAGCCCACGTTAATCCCTTCTTAACCGCCCTGTCGTTTATTCCCCGACATCTATTCCATGCGCCCCGGGGCTCTCCAAGCCAGGGGCCAGCGTGTAGACTTCCGGTCAATCGAATTCAGAAGGGAAACGCAATGAGCGAGGAAACGATGCGGTTGGGCCGTGAGCGGCGCTACCTGGTATTGCTGGGTATCATCTGCCTGGCGCTGATCGGCGGCGCGCTGTACATGCAAATCGTCCTGGGCGAGGCGCCTTGCCCGCTGTGCATCCTGCAACGTTACGCATTGCTGCTGGTCGCGGTGTTTGCCTTCATTGGCGCGGCAATGAGCACCCGGCGCAGTATTACCATCCTTGAAACCCTGGTGGTGATCTGCGCGCTGGCCGGTGTGGCAGTGGCCGGGCATCACGTCTACACCCAGTTCTACCCGGCGGTCAGCTGCGGTATCGACGTACTGCAGCCGATTGTCGACGGGCTGCCGCTGGCGAAGGTCTTCCCGCTGGGGTTCCAGGTCGACGGCTTCTGTTCCACCCCGTATCCACCGATCCTCGGGCTGTCCCTGGCCCAGTGGGCGCTGGTGGCTTTCGTGCTGATCGTGGTACTGGTGCCGTTGCTGACGGTGCGTAACCGCAGGGCGCTGCGCTAACCCGCTGCTGTTCCCAGGATTACCGAGACGCCCCGGCCTTCGTTGAGAAGGCCGGGGCATTTTTTTGTGGGTAAAAAGCCTGTTTCAGCCCTGAAGTAAAAAGAGCGTGATGTGCGACAGTCGAGGGTGCGACAGGTGTGCGACATGTTGTCACAGCGCAAGTGTCGCAGGGCGTTTCAAAGTGGCTGATTGGCGCAGTTCTGCGCGACGAAATTGGCTCTGGTTTCAGGTGCGCGCCGTACAACCGAAAAACCTCGAACAGGCAGTTTTAACAGGCCCTGGCGATTTGCCGGAGCCCTTGCCATATAGGGGCTACGGCGGGGTAGGCCGAGGCTGAAAAGCCTTCGACACTGTCTAAACTGCGCCCGGTAGACCTACTATTTTTGGTGTTTTTGTTGAGAATTATTTTCGATACCATGGCGCACTTTTGCGAAAACCGTGAATGATTGTTGCCGGAACGGATAAAAATTATTTCGGGATAAGACATGGTTTATAAAACGTTACATATCTACAATCGCCACCACTGAATTCCCGGCACTGCTCACCCCAGAGCAGAACAGGGCGTCGAGAAGCTCCAGAGCTTCGTGCGACTCCCCAGGTGTCGGTGCCTTCCAATTATCCGCACCAAATGGAATTGGTCTGTAACAAGGCCTTTGACCACGAATTCGAATAAGAACTCACCGCTGGCCCAGGATTTGTCGAATAGCGTCTGACGCGCGACGGGCAGCCCTTATTCAATCCAAGAAAAATGCCAACCCTTGGCAGGGTGAAGTGTTGGCGATCAAAACCCAACTGCATTGCGCAAGCTGCTTTAGAGGTCGTGAGATGAGTAAAAACAGGTACCCCAGACTACTAGGCTTATTGCCGCTGATCGGCACGTTGTTGCTGTCAGGCTGCAACATGACCTTGCTCAATCCAACGGGCCAGGTGGGCCTGGAGCAGCGAAACCTGATCATCACCGCAACGTTGCTGATGCTGTTGGTCGTGGTCCCGGTCATCGTCATGACCTTCCTGTTCGCCTGGAAATACCGCGCGACCAACACTGACGCCGTGTACACGCCCAAGTGGTCGCACTCCACCAAGATCGAAATCGCGGTGTGGGCTGTTCCAGTCCTGATCATCATTGCCCTGGGTTACGTCACCTACGTGTCGACCCACGAACTTGACCCGTACCGTCCGCTGGAATCCGACGTCAAGCCGATCACTATCGAAGTGGTCGCACTGGACTGGAAGTGGGTATTCATCTACCCGGAGCAGGGCATCGCAACGGTTAACAAGATCGTGTTCCCGACCAATACCCCGGTCAATTTCAAGGTCACGTCGGACTCGGTGATGAACTCGTTCTTCATTCCGGGCCTGGGCGGCCAGATCTATGCGATGGCCGGCATGCAGACCAAGCTGCACCTGATTGCCAACCGTGACGCTGAAATGGAAGGCATCTCTGCCAACTACAGCGGCGCAGGTTTCACCGGCATGAAATTCAAAGCGATCTCGACTTCTCAGGAAAATTTTGACGCCTGGGTAAGTGAAGTCAAAAAGGCACCTAAACAGCTGGAAAAAGCTGAATACGCAGCCCTTTCCAAGCCAAGCCAGAACAACCCAGTCGAGCTCTACTCTTCGGTCACGCCGAACCTGTTCCAGATCATCGTCGACAAGTACGAAGGCATGAAACCAGGTCCGAAAGTGAACCACGAGAAGAAAGAGAAGGAAGTGGCCGCAACGCAAGGAATGGACATGAACGCGCATTCAGCTGCCGGGGCAGAGGAGTAAACGATGTTTGGTAAATTAAGTTGGGAAGCGGTCCCGTTCCACGAACCGATCGTGATGATTACCATCGCCATGATCGCACTCGGTGGCCTGGCGCTGTTCGCTGCAATCACCTACTTCAAGAAGTGGACCTACTTGTGGACCGAGTGGTTGACCTCGGTTGACCACAAGAAGATCGGCGTGATGTACATCATCGTCGCCATGGTCATGCTGCTGCGCGGCTTTGCCGACGCCATCATGATGCGTACCCAGCTGGCCATGGCCACCGAGGGTTCGCCTGGCTACCTGCCGCCTGAACACTATGACCAGATCTTCACCGCTCACGGTGTGATCATGATCATCTTCATGGCGATGCCATTCTTCACCGGTCTGATGAACCTTGCAGTGCCGCTGCAGATCGGCGCGCGTGACGTTGCCTACCCGTTCCTGAACTCCTTGAGCTTCTGGCTGCTGGTATCGGGCGTCGTACTGATCAACCTGTCCCTGGGCGTCGGCGAATTCGCCAAGACCGGCTGGGTTGCCTATCCACCGCTGTCGGGCTTGCAATACAGTCCTGGCGTAGGGATGGACTACTACATCTGGGCGCTACAGCTATCCGGGTTAGGTACGACGCTAACGGGGGTCAACTTCCTGGCCACCGTGCTGAAAATGCGTACCCCTGGCATGAAGCTGATGGACATGCCGATCTTCACCTGGACCTGCACCTGGGCCAACGTCCTGATCGTGGCTTCGTTCCCGATCCTGACCGCTACCCTGGCACTGCTGACGCTTGACCGCTACATGGATTTCCACATTTTCACCAATGAACTTGGTGGCAATCCGATGATGTACGTCAACCTGTTCTGGGCCTGGGGTCACCCCGAGGTTTACATCCTGATTCTGCCGGCGTTCGGGATCTTCTCCGAAGTCATCTCGACCTTCACCGGCAAGCGTCTGTTCGGCCACCACTCGATGGTCTACGCCTCTGGCGCGATCTCGATCCTGGGCTTCATGGTCTGGCTGCACCACTTCTTCACCATGGGTTCGGGCGCGAGCGTCAACGCCTTCTTCGGGCTGGCGACCATGCTGATTTCGATCCCGACGGGGGTGAAGCTATTCAACTGGCTGTTCACCATCTACCAGGGTCGTCTGCGTTTCACCAGCCAGGTTCTGTGGACCCTGGGCTTCATGGTGACCTTCGCCATTGGCGGCATGACCGGCGTACTGCTGGCCATTCCTGGTGCTGACTTCGTCCTGCACAACAGCCTGTTCGTGATCGCTCACTTCCACAACGTGATCATCGGCGGCGCGGTATTCGGCTACATCGCAGGCTTCGCGTTCTACTTCCCGAAAGCATTCGGCTTCAAGCTGCACGAAGGTTGGGGCAAGGCTGCATTCTGGTTCTGGATCACCGGCTTCTTCGTTGCCTTCATGCCGCTCTACGTACTGGGCTTCATGGGCATGACCCGTCGCCTGAACGCCACCACCAACCCTGAGTGGGTGCCGTACCTGTACGTCGCCATGTTCGGTGCGGTGATGATCGCTGTCGGCATCGCCTGCCAGCTGATCCAGTTGTACGTCAGTGTGCGTGACCGCAACAAGCCGGAAAACATGTGCGAACACGGTGACCCGTGGAATGCCCATACCCTGGAATGGTCGACCTCGTCGCCACCTCCGTTCTACAACTTTGCCGTGCTGCCGAAAGCGCAAACCATCGACCCGTTCACCGAAGCCAAGGAAAACGGCACCGCGTACCAGGCTCCGGCCAAGTACGAGCCGATCCACATGCCAAACAACACCGCTACCGGTGTGGTCATGGGTGCTCTGCTGACCGTGTTCGGTTTCGCGATGATCTGGCACATCTGGTGGCTGGCAATCGTGGGTCTGGTTGGCACCGTGGTGTATTTCACTATCCATGCCGCCCGTGACGATCAGGGCTACATGGTGCCGGTGGATGTCATCGAGCGCATCGAAGCCGAGCAGCACAAACGTCTGGTAGCGGCCGGGAAAATCCCAGCCAACGCCACCCGTGTTGAAACCTCGTTGGAACAGGCTTAAACCATGTCGAACTTAGTGACCAATGCTGGACACACCCATGTCGATGGACATGGGCACGATGACCATCACCACGACTCGGGCGAGATGACCGTATTCGGTTTCTGGCTCTACCTGATGACCGACTGCATCCTGTTTGCGTCGATCTTCGCGGTGTACGCGGTACTGGTTAACAACGTAGCCGGTGGCCCGTCGGGCGCCGATATTTTCGAGCTGCCGTACGTACTGGGCGAAACCGCTCTGCTGCTGTTCAGCTCGATCACCTACGGCTTCGCCATGCTGGCGTTGTTCAAGGGCAAGAAGACTCAGGTCCTGGGCTGGCTGGCCATGACCTTCCTGCTGGGCGCCGGCTTTATCGCCATGGAGATCAACGAGTTCCACCTGCTGATCTCCGAAGGCTACGGCCCTAGCCGTTCCGGTTTCCTGTCCGGGTTCTTCACCCTGGTCGGCACCCACGGTCTGCACGTGACCAGCGGTCTGATCTGGATGGCGATCATGATGTACCAGGTGCAGAAAAACGGCCTGACGGCGACCAACAAGACTCGTCTGAGCTGCCTGAGCCTGTTCTGGCACTTCCTGGACGTGGTGTGGATCTGCGTATTCACCGTTGTTTATCTGATGGGGACTATGTAAATGGCTAACGCTCATTCCCACGATAGCCACGACGCCGGCCACGGCAGCGTCAAGTCCTACGCTATCGGTTTCATTCTGTCGGTGATCCTGACCGTCATTCCATTCGGCCTGGTGATGTACCCGACTCTGCCGAAAGCCATGACCCTGTGGATCGTACTGATCTTCGCAGTCGTCCAGGTGCTGGTGCACCTGGTGTACTTCCTCCATCTGGACCGCTCGGCCGCCCAGCGTAACAACGTCATTGCGTTTGTTTTCGCCGCGATCGTTATTGTCCTGCTGGTTGGCCTGTCGCTGTGGATCATGTTCAGCATCCACACCAACATGATGGCGCACTGAGGTAAATCCGGATGTCCTTGAAGCACTTTATCCAAATCACCAAACCGGGGATCATTTTCGGTAACGTGCTTTCAGTGGCAGGCGGATTTTTCCTGGCCTCCAAAGGGCATGTCGATCTGGCCATCTTCCTGGCCGCCATGATCGGCACGTCCCTTGTCGTCGCTTCCGGTTGCGTGTTCAACAACTGCATTGACCGCGACATTGACGTGAAGATGGAGCGCACCAAGAACCGGGTGCTGGTGCAGGGCTTGATCTCCCTGAAACTGGCCCTGATCTACGCGACCGTCCTGGGTGTCGCCGGCGTTGCCTTGTTGTACAAGGTGGCCAACCCGCTCGCGGCGCTGTTCGCGGTGATCGGCTTTGTCATCTACGTCGGTTTCTACAGCCTGTACCTCAAGCGCAAGTCGGTTCACGGCACGCTGGTGGGCAGTCTGTCGGGGGCGATGCCGCCGGTGATCGGCTACGTGGCCGTCAGCAACAGCTTCGACATGGCAGCGCTGACGCTGCTGGTGATGTTCAGCCTGTGGCAGATGCCGCATTCCTACGCCATCGCGATCTTCCGCTTCAACGATTACCTGGCCGCATCGATTCCGGTGTTGCCAGTGAAGCGCGGCATCAAAGTGGCCAAGAAGCACATCCTGCTCTACATCCTGGCCTTCCTCGTGGCGACCTTGATGCTGACCTTCAGCGGCTACGCCGGCATGAGCTACCTCGCCGTCGCCGCGGCCATGGGCATGTACTGGTTGTACATGGCCTGGACCGGCTACAAGGCAGTGGATGACACGGTCTGGGCACGCAAGCTGTTCGTGTTCTCGATCTTCACCATTACCGCGTTGAGCGTGATGATGTCCCTGGACTTCAAAGTGCCGAGCGAGTTGTTGCTGACGTACGCGCCTTAAGCGTCGACTGCCGTAAAGAAAAACCCCGCCTTCGAGAGAAGCGCGGGGTTTTTTATGGGCGACAGTTCACGCGCTGCCACCAATGTTTACAACGCCGAACCCCTGTAGGAGCTGCCGCAGGCTGCGATCTTTTGATTTTGATCTTTGGCAGGAACAGACATTGCTGAAGATCAAAAGATCGCAGCCTGCGGCAGCTCCTACAGAGACCTGATGCTCGACGCTGATATTTTTGAGGATGAGCCTGTGGATACTGCGTTAAACAATCTTAGCGAGCCGCTGGCAGGGGAACACGACGGTTTGATGACCTGTACCGGTATTTGATGCGTGTTACGAGAACTCAAAAAAGGTGCACGGTGGTGGCAGACGTTGACCGGCTATTGTGTTTTTTCGCTCATTGCGCATGTTGATGAGTACGTAGGAAGTCTCTGAAGGAGTGTTCTGAAAATCTGCAATGCAGTGTTCGCATGGTTGTGAGCGCTCAACTTCTGTCGTTAGATTTCCTTGTCGGGTGGTTTTTAAGAGCCCTGAAATCAACTGTCGTTAGAGGGCTGTTAGCGTGAATGCATCAAAAAAATACCTGACCAATGCGGCGGTCCACCAGGCTCTGTTACTGGTCGATCTCACCGAAAAAAGCGCTCCCGAGCATGCCGTCCGACTATTGCTCAATGAAATCCTTCAACGACTGGCTGCAAGCGGCTGGCCCCAGGCTCAACTACAGACAGGCCCCCGTGTTGTGTCTGCCGAGGAAAACTACGGGTTGCTCGGCTATGACCCCGCTGAAATCACACTGGGTAGCGAACATACCCGTTGGGTCGATGAGCACTCTCTGTTGCGTACGCAAACCACCAGTCAGATTCCTTCTGCGCTGCAGCGTGCAGCTCGTAGTCGGCAGCCGGGGGAGACGATATTGCTGGCCGCGCCCGGTATCACCTTTCGCCGAGACAGTCGTGACCGCTGGCATTGCGCGGAGCCGCATCAGATGGATATCTGGGTCCTCGGTGATCCGCAGCTGTCGACGCACGAGCATTTGCAGCGCCTGGTCGGCGATATTCTGCAGGCCGCCGTGCCTGACAAAGCATGGGTCTACAGCGACAGCCCGCATCACTACACCGAAGGTGGAATCGAAGTGAACGTGATAAATGACGGCGCTCCCGTCGAGGTCCTGGAGTGCGGTCGTATTGCACAATCGTTGTTGGAACGGTTGCAGATAGATCCATCGCGTCATGGTGGGTTGGCGCTCGGGATGGGGCTGGATCGCCTGACGATGCTGCACAAGGGCATTCCGGATATTCGCTTGCTGCGGGATCAGAATGAACGGGTGCAGGCGCAGATGCACGATTTGAATCCATGGCGTGCGGTTTCGCGTTTGCCGTCGATTGCTCGTGATATTTCGCTGGCGGTCACACCGGGGTTGAGCGAAGAAGTGTTGACCGAAAAAATGTTACTCGCGGCCGGTGACTGCGCCGAATGGATTGAGGAAATGCAGGTCAAGGGACGTTGGGGATTCGCTGACTTGCCTGTGCAGGCCGTCGAGCGTCTCGGGCTGTTGCCGGGCCAGGAGAATGTACTGCTCCGGGTGGTGCTTCGAGATTGTTCGCGATCGATCACGACGGCTGAGGCAAATGCCTTGTACGCGGATATCCAGTGCGCGTTGCACGAGGGCGCACCCGGAGCGGGGTACAAGATGGATGTTTCGAAGGTTTGATGCCGAGTAGGCAAACCGAACCCCCGTAGGGGAGGGCGGTGGTCGGCTATTTTTGTGGTTTATCCAGCAACCGGAAAAAGCGCTCGCGCACCTGGCTGCTGTCGCTGTGGGCGACGTTGAAGCGCAGGTGCTGGCCCGCGTCCGGGGCTTTGCTGAGCAGGGTGCCGGGGGCCAGGACCAAATCGATTTCCAGGCCTTTCCTGGCCAGGGTCTCGGCATGGTACCCATCAGGTAATCGGGTCCAGATGAACAACCCCTCATGGGGCAACGATGACACCGAGCAACCGGCTTCTTCCAGCCAGCGGGTCACCCGGTTGCTCGAGTCGTAGAGCCGGTCCACGGTGCGGCGGGTGTGTTTGGCGTAGCTGCCGTCGCTGAGCATGTTGCAGACGATCTGCTCGGCCAGCTCCGAGGTCATGCCGCCGGCGGCCATCTTGAGCCCGATCATGCGTGCGGCCAGTGGCGGCGCAAGCACCGCGTAGCTGACGCGACTGTTGGCGGTCAGGGTCTTGGAGAAGCCGGACACATAGCTGACGTTGTCCAGCCCGCCTGCCGCCAGGCGCGGGGTACCTCGTTGTTGCAGGTCGCAATACAAATCGTCTTCGACAATGTGGAAGCCGTAGCGGTGACTCAACTCCAGCAAGCGATAGACCTGCGCCGGCGAGAACGAGTGTCCGGTGGGGTTATGCAGACTGTTGTTGGTCATGTAGAGCACAGGCCGATGGGCAATGACTGTTCGCTCGAAAGCTTCCAGGTCCATGCCCTCGACACCCCGGTGGACGGTGACGACCTTGGCACCGTGCAAGGCCAGGTTGGTGTGCATGGTGAAGTAGCACGGGTCGTCGAGCAGCACGGTGTCGCCGGGTTTGATCAGCAGGCGCATCAGCATATCGATGGCCTGCACGGTATTGGCGGTGGTGACGATCTGCTCCACCGGCACCTCGATGCCGATGGCTGTCAGCTTGACCCGCAAGGCTTCGCGCAACGGCGGATAACCGGCGGCCACGCCGTATTCACCCATGCGCAGGGAGGCGTCGCGCAGGGTCCCGCGCACGGCTTTGAGCAACTCATCGGCCGGTAGCCATGAGGAAGGCAGAAAACCTGCGCCGGGACGTAGTGCGCCGTTGTCCTGCAGCACAGCGCGGCGGACCACGCTGAGCGTGTCCTGAGGCAGCAGGTCGGGGCCGGCATCCAGTTTGGGCATGGCGCTGGAGCGGTGTACGAAATGCCCCGAGCCCTGGCGGGAAACCACCAGGCCCTTGGCACGCAGCCGATCCAGGGCGTCGACCACCGTGGACTTGCCCACATTCATCAGGTCCGAAAGCTCGCGAATGGGCGGCAGGCGGGAGCCGTGGGGCAGGCCGCCCTGGTTGATCGCCACCGACAGCTGATCGACGATCTGCTGCACCAGCGGTACGCCGGGCTGGAATTCGATGGCCGCGATGACTGCGCGTTGAACCTGCATTTTACTGGTCTCTCCGGCAGTAAAGTTCGTTCGATTCTATACGAACTTGCTCTGATCAAGACAAGTGTCTCTCTCTACCATCACCTTACAGTCTTTCCTGATTGTCGGCGTTTTTTGCTCGCACAATCACTTGGTTCCAGAGGTGTTGCATGAGTATCGAGACAACGGCCGCCATCGCCAAACCGGTGATCAACATCCGTCTGTTCACGATCCGGATCATTACCGCCGTGTCGTTGTTTGCCGTGCTGGGCAAGGCCAACGTCTGGCTCGACACCGCCACCAACAGCATCCTTGCCCTGGGTTATCGGGCGTTGTTATTGCTGCTGCCGTTGACGTTGCTGGTGCTGGGCCGTCGTTCCCTGAGCGTCACTCTGCTGTGCGCCGCCCTGGGGTTGGTGCTGCTGGCCGTCACCAGCAACCAGGGCATGGTGATGTTCGCTGCGGCGCTGTTTGCCTATGGCATCGCGATTGCCGGTTACCTGATCAAGAGCGAAGCGGCCCAGACCAAGGAGGGCGCAGCCTACAACCGGGTGGCGATGAACATGGGCAGCCTGCTGGCCGGGCTGATCCTGCTGTCGCCACTGCTGACCCCGCCCCTGTTTTTCCTCGGTGCCGCCAGCTTTGTCCTGCTGTGCGTGCCCATCGCCATGGGCGCGACCTTCACCACCCAGTCAGCGGCAGTCAGTCCGGTGACACAGGAAGGCAGTGGCTGGCGCAACAAACTGCCGTGGGCGATCGCCGGCATCATCATGGGCATCAAGCTGTTTGGTGTGTTCTCGATTCTTCCGCAGGCGATCCTGCTCGAAACCGGTGAGTTGCCAGCGTGGTACGGCCTGATGCTGATCCTCAACAGCGCGGTCGTGGTGTTCGCCCAGGTGCCGGTGATGAAACTCATCGAGCGCACGGGTCGCTTCAAGGTACTCGCGGTGATCGGAATCATCGTCGCAGGCTTTGTGGTGCTCTCGTCTCCCGCGGCCTTTCATGTGGAAACCCTGATCGGCGCGTTGATCTGGGTGGCCTTGCTGTCCATCGCCGAGTGCGCCTTCAGCTATCTCGATTACTTCTCGGTCAAGCAGAACAACATGTTCGTCAAGGAAGTGTCCCTGGGCGTCGGCGCCGGGCTAACGGTGCTGATCATGCGGGTGGTGCCGGCGCCCTACAACGCCTTGTTGCTGGCCGCCATCGGCGCGGGCGGGATTCTGGCGTGGTACTGGCTCAACCGCACATCCAACGCGGCGCTGCACGACTGAGCCATTGCGGTTGCTTTTTTTGCTTCACAGTCAGGAGGTTTCATGAAGACGACGTCATGCGTAGTAGTGGTCGGGTACAACGGCAACCGGGTTCACGATATCCAGAAGCTGCGCGACCTCTGCAAGACGCTCTACAACGCAAGGCTGATCCTGGTGGTCGAGCGCATTGCCCCTGATGACGACCAGGTGGCGGACCACGTCTGCAGCGCTTCACTGGCGCCCGAGGATGTAACCGATTCCCTGGAACTGGTGGTGGGCTGCCTGGCGGTCGATCGCTGGAAACTGATCGGCGTGCTGCCGTTTTCCGACCGCGGGGTGTTGCTCGGCGCGGCCCTGGCCAGTCATTTCGGACTCCCGGGTATCACGCCCAACGAAGCACGGGCGGGGCTGGACAAGCAGATTTTCCGCAAGCTCGAAGCCACCTCCAGCAAGGCTCCCGAAGATTACCGGCCAGTATTTTCAACCCGTGTCGAGAGCCTGGCAGAACTGCGCCAGCGGGTCGTCGAACTGGGTGGCAGGGCGTTCATCAAGCCCGCCTGTGAAGGTGCCAGTCGCGGCTGCCGGGTGATCCATCACCCGTCCGAATGCGACGAGGCATGGCAGGCACTCAAGCCTTATCGCAGTGGCGGCATCGTGCTTGAAGAATTGGTTCGCGATGCTCGGGAATACAGCTGGGACTATGTGGCCGGCAGCAGCTGGATCACCGAGAAAATCACGACCGAAGGCGCCTTCCGGGCCGAGATCCAGCAGGTGGTGCCTGCGCCGTTGCAGGGTGATGCCCAGGCCCGCCTGGCAGCGGCGGGGCGGCACATGTCGGGGCTGGTCTCCTTGGACAACGGTGCCTACCACAACGAAATCTTCCTGCGCGCTGACCAGCTCACTTCGGCGGTGGAAACCAACATGCGCCCTGGCGGCATGCACATCTGGGACCTGGCGCGCATTGCCTTTGTCGACTTCGACCCATGGGAGCGCTGGGTAAGGTGGGCCGTGGAGGGCCAGTGCGAGCGACAGGATCCGGTCGCGCGGGGTTACTGCGGCATTCGCCTGCTCAGGGCGCCGGGCGGTGGCCTGTTGCGTGACCTGCCAGACATTGACGCCGTGGCGCGGATGCTCGGCATCGAGTTGGTGGCGGCCGTGTATGAGCGGCGCATCGGCGACTCGGTGTCGGCGCTGGTCAAGGACAACACTTCATTTATCGGCCACATCGTCCTGTTCAACAAGGACTACGAGCAGCTCACCAGTGACTTGTTGCGCCTGGCCGAGGCGGTTGAAGTGCGCATGGAAGTCGCCTGCCTGGCGCCGCCCGCCCGAGCGATGGGCTGAACACGATTTGATTGAGAGGTAATACCCATGTTTGAACAGACAACCTGTGATGAGCGCTTCCTCACCCTCGCCAAGGAGTTGGGTTACGACATCTACGGTGAAAACACCGCCGGCGGCCACTACGCGCCGTTGGTACGGCACCATGATGAGCTGTATATCAGCGGCATGGTGCCGCGCATGAATGGCAAGATCCAATACCCCGGACGGGTTGGCCTGGAGCTCAGCCTCAGTGATGCCCAGGCAGCCGCCAGCATCAGTGCCATGCGCGGGCTGGCGTTGATAGTGGATGCCATCGGTTCGCTGGATAAAATCAAGTCGCTGGTGCGGGTCACTGTGTACGTGAAATCCACCGCGGACTTTGTCGACCTCAGTGAAGTGGCCAATGGCGCATCGGACGTCTTCAGTCATGTGCTGGGGGATGCGGGTAAACATACAAGAACCACAGTTGGGGTTTATCAGTTGCCAAAGAACGCGGCGGTGGAAGTGGACATGATCGCAGCCTTGCGGCCTTCTGCGTTATAAGCTCGGCGTGTTGGGTTTACAGTGTCGATGGCTTCACCTACTGTTCGGTGAATTGACGTCGACATCAAGTTGGAAGGCGCGAATGGATAATGTTCAAGGTGCTTTTTTTTCATATGACGAGTTTCGCCAGAGTTTGCATCAGCCGCCCCAGAGTGCGCGGGTATGGACGAGCGATAAACTTGCCACAATGCGCGAAAGTCTTGCGGCCAGCGAAGTCGACATCGTCGCATTGGCCCACGACAACAGCCTTGAAGGCTGCAAGTTGACACCGGGTGTGGCGGTGTCCATGCAATGGTTGAAACCCGGCGCTGTGTTGAATGGCCACGCCCATGGCTGGTGGCATCTGTTTGTCATACAGGCCGGCAGCGGCCTGCTGACCATGGGCGAGGGTGACGAGGTGCGAGCCAGCACCGGCGACGTCCTGCTGGTGCCCGCCTGGACCCGACATGGCTTCGTCAACACCAGCGCCACCGAGTCGATGGCCATGCTCAACATGAGCAACATGCCGCAATTGGCGTTGCTTTCCAGTATGGCCAACGCAGTGAGCTGAGCCTCGACAACCCCCATATTCTGTTTGCTGTCCTTACGGGAGTCCGCATTAGCCGACTCCCTTTTTTTGTTTTTGGATTGCCCGTCGCGCGTCTCTGTATCCGTATAAACAGATAATTTCTGTATCTGTTCAGTGCATGAGCAACTATCTAGCATCGACTCCAGTGCAACGGATTAATAGTCTTGATGCAAGGGAGTGGTCCATGGAAAGTGCAAAGATAAAGTTGTACGTAGGGGCGGATTTTGTCAGTGCTTTTGCCATGTCGGCATTTGTGGCGCTGAAAGAAAAACAACTTCCGTTTGAATGTGTAACCCTTGATTTGAAAAGTAGAGAGAACTATCAGGCGAGTTATCGAGACCTGTCGATGACTTGCAAGATACCTACCCTGGTCCATGAAGACTTCGCGCTTTCAGAGTCTTCGGCCATTGCCGAGTACCTGGACGAAATAGCGCCCGAGGGCCGAAAACTGTTCCCTGCAGACACCCGGCTGCGCGCCCGGGCCCGTCAGCTTCAGGCCTGGTTACGCAGCGACCTGCTGATCATTCGCCGGGAGCGTCCGGCGGATCTCATCTACTTCGGAACAAAAGACACGCCCCTGTCCGAGGAGGCCCTGGTGGCCGTGGACCGATTGTTCTTCGTGGCCGATCGCCTGCTCAAAGGCGGCGCCGATCACCTGTTCGGTGACTGGAGCATCGCTGATACCGACCTGGCAATCATGCTCAACCGCCTGCTTGCCAATGGCGATCATGTGCCGGCGCGACTTGCCGCCTATGTTCGCCGGCAGTGGGACCGCGACAGTGTGCGGGCGTGGATGGACATCGAGCGCACAGCGCCGGCTGCCCAGTAACTCGCCAGGAATTCATCGGGAGCGCTGCCATGCAGGGAATGTCGGAGCTGCACAGATACAAGCCCTATAACGCCCGGACCATCCGCGAGACGCCGTACTGGCACAGGCTCACGCCAGCGTTACAGGAAGCCATGGACGTGGTCGCGCGGGTGATGCCGTTTCGCACCAACGAATACGTGCTGGAAACATTGATCGACTGGGACAACATTCCCGACGATCCGATTTTCCGCATGACTTTCCCCCACCCGGACATGCTGTTGCCGAAGGAGTATGCGTCGCTCAAGCAACTGATCGAGCAGGACGACGCTGCGGCCATCAAGCGCCGAATCGAAGCAATCTGGCTGCGCATGAACCCCCATCCGGCCGGCCAGCTGACCCATAACAGCGCAAGCCTGGACGGTAAAGTCCTCCCGGGCATTCAGCACAAGTACCGGGAAACCGTGCTGTTCTTCCCTGGCGCCGGCCAGACCTGTCACGCGTACTGCACCTTCTGTTTTCGCTGGGCGCAGTTTATCGGTGAAGAAGAACTCAAGTTCAACGCCCGTGAGTCCCAGGAACTGGTGAGTTACCTGCGGGTGCACACCGAAGTCACTGACGTGCTGATCACCGGCGGTGACCCGATGATCATGAACACTCGCTCGCTGGCCGGTTACATCGAGCCGCTGCTGGAGTTGCCGCACCTGCGCAGTATCCGCATCGGTACCAAGTCGGTGGCTTACTGGCCGCAGCGGTTCGTCAGCGACAAGGATGCCCCCGAGCTGCTGGCACTGTTCCGGCGAATCGTCGCGGCAGGCAAGCACTTGTCAGTAATGGGGCACTACAACCACCCGGTCGAGCTGCGCCAGGACATCGCCCGCCAGGCCGTCGAACGCATTCGCTCCACCGGCGCCGTGTTGCGCATGCAGGCGCCGGTGATCCGCCATATCAACGAAAACCCCGCCGATTGGGCCGAGCTCTGGACCGAAGGCGTGCGACTGGGCGCGGTGCCCTATTACATGTTCGTCGAGCGCGACACCGGCCCTCGTCATTACTTTGCAATGCCGCTGGCCCGGGCCTTCGAGATTTTCCAGGCGGCCTATCGCAGCGTGTCCGGGCTCGCCCGCACGGTGCGCGGCCCCTCGATGAGCACCTTCTACGGCAAGGTTCTGATCAACGGGATTGAAACCGTGGCCGGAGAAAAAGTCTTCGTGTTGCAGTTTCTCCAGGCCCGGGATCCGCAATGGGTGCTGCGCACCTTTCATGCGCAATTCGATCCCCACGCCAGCTGGTTCGATGACCTGCGCCCAGCTTTTGGCGAGCGGCGATTCTTCTTTCAGGACGAGCCGCTGGCTGCACCCGAATTGATACCGGTTCTGCTGGAAACGGCATAGGACGATTCATCAGGAGACATGGACATGAGTGGCATCCCGTTTGATCAGCGCGAAGGGGTTATCTGGCTCGACGGCGAGTTCGTCGAATGGTCCCAGGCGCGCTTGCATGTGTTGACCCATGGTTTGCATTACGCGAGCACCGTGTACGAAGGCGAGCGTGTGTACAACGGCAGAATCTTCAAGCTGCGCGAACACAGCGAGCGGTTGTATCGCTCGGCACAATTGATGGATTTCGTGATTCCCTATGAGCTGGCCGAACTGGAATCGGCCAGCCATGAACTGCTGCAGCGCAATCACGTGGTCGACGGATACGTGCGGCCGGTGGCGTGGCGCGGCAGCGACATGATCTCGACTTCGGCCCGCTTCAATCGCGTGCACCTGGCGATCGCCTGCTGGCAATGGCCGAGTTACTTCGACCCGGCAGGGCACATGGGCGGCATTCGCCTGAAGACCGCCGACTGGCGCCGGCCGCCCCCCAGCAGTAGCCCGTTCGAAGCCAAGGCTTCGGGGCATTACCAGATCGCCACCCTGAGCAAGCACGATGCAGAAAACAACGGCTTTCACGATGCGCTGATGCTCGACTGGCGTGGCCATGTCGCCGAGGCCACCAGCGCCAACGTGTTCTTCGTCAAGGACCGGACGCTGCACACGCCGCTGCCCGACTGCTTCCTCAACGGCATCACCCGCCAGACCGTAATCGAATTGGCCGGGGCGCTGGATTACCAGGTGGTCGAGCGCACGATTCTTCCTACTGAGCTCAGCGACTTCGAGGAGTGTTTTCTGACGGGCACCGCTGCCGAAATCACCCCCGTGCGCAGCATTGACGAGCAGCGCTATCGCCCGGGCAACGCCTGTCGCGAATTCATTGCCGCCT
The DNA here is from genome assembly GCF_022496665.1 of Pseudomonas sp. TMW22090. Taxonomy (NCBI): domain Bacteria; kingdom Pseudomonadati; phylum Pseudomonadota; class Gammaproteobacteria; order Pseudomonadales; family Pseudomonadaceae; genus Pseudomonas; species Pseudomonas sp. TMW22090. Next base: position 439,102 of record NZ_SCFH01000002.1, on the reverse strand, counting down.
ACACCGCCACCGTCAACGCCGGATAAACCGCCAGGAATCTCACCATGTCCGATCAAGGGATTGCATTTAAAACTGATGTTTCACTGGGCCACCGCCACGAAGAATTGGCAGCACGGGGCTGGACAGTACTGACCGCCGACGAATTTGCCGATGATGTGGTCGGCACCCTGCAGCAGTTCGGTCCGATCATTCCGCAGTTCAACGGCCAGACAGCGTTCCCGATTACGCGCAAGCCGGGCTACGAAGACCTGCCGTACTCCCAGAGCATGAACGGTATCGGCCCGCACACCGAGGCACCGGTCTATGCTCCGCCGCCACGTTACCTGGCGTTGCATTGTCATCAACAGGCGACCTGCGGCGGCGGCCACACGGGCCTGGTCGACGGCTACCGGTTCCTGGCATTGCTGGAACGCACCGAGCCGCAGTTGCACCAGTGGCTCGTCGAGACGCCCGTGGAGTTCGTGGCCACGGCCAAGCCCGGGGAAGCCGCGCAACGGCGGGTTCAGGAATACATCCTGACGCCGACGCCAGACGGCGACATCTTCCGTTTCAGCTACAACCAGTTTCACTACGGCGACGTCAATCCCTCCAAAGAAGATCTGCAGCAGTCGCTGGTGGCCAACAGCGCCTCGCCGCTGGCGCGGTTCGCGGTGCTGGGGGAAGCGTATTTCCTGGAGCACAACACCCCGGTGTTGATCCCGAACGGCTGCCTGCTGATTTGGGACAACTGGCGGATGATCCACGCCCGCAGTCGTTACACTGACCCGGCGCGCAACCTGACCCGCTACTGGCTGGCCTGATTTTTCCGGTGCCGTTCATTTTATTTGCGTACCCCTGGGTGGGTTCGCGTCCTACAGGTAATGCGTTATGCAAACAGCCATCGAGATCGCCAAAGTCGATCATCAATTGATCGTGCGGCTCAACCAGGCATGGACCAAACGAGCCACGGTGTGTGCGCCGGACAAGTGGCAGGCCGGCGAAGCCTTCGACCCTGCGCGTCCGGATTACCCGGAGTGCATGGTGCCGTTTTTTCATCACCCGAAATTCCAGGCCCTGAGCGAGGAGCTCAAGAGCAGCGTGCTGACCTGGGGCTGGATCGGCTACAACCTGCGCACGGTCACGGCCGAAGAACATGTGGTAAACCCCGCATTGAGCGTCATCGCCAATCAATACCTGGGGCAGCATGACTGGCATTTTCGCGAGGCGATGCAGCAGACGCTGATCGACGAGCACTACCACACCCTGATGCACCTGCGCGCGATCGAGCGCACCCGGGTCGACCGCGCGCTGGACCAGACGCTGGACTTGCCGCCGTCGGTCACTTATCTGCGGCTGCTGGCCCTGCGCGAAGCATTGCCCGAACAGTGGCAGCGGGACCTGGCCTCGATCACTTTTGCAGTGGTGGCCGAAATCAGCGTCAATGCCTACCTGGATCTATTGGCGGACGACCAGAGCATCCAGCCGCAAAACCGTCGCGTAGCCGAGCTGCACAATCGTGACGAGTATGCCCACAGCAAGGTCCTGGCCGAGGTGGCCAAGGTCATGTACGGGAACATGCAGCCGCCGCAGCGGGAATTTTTCGCCCGTACGTTGTCCGTGGCCCTGAGTGCCTTTGTCGCCCAGGACTACTCGATGTGGGAAGCGATCCTGACTCAACTGGGGGTTGAGGACGCGGCGCTGATCATCGCCGACACCCGTGAGAGCAACCGTAATGCAACCATCATGCGCGACTACAGCGGGCTCCTGCGTCTGGCCGAGGACCTGGGTATCACCGGGCAAATCGATTTCGACTTCCGGCCGACGCTCAAGACCGCATCGGTGGCCTGAATCAGGAGTTGCGCCATGTCCGTTCCCGAGTACGAAGTGTTCGCCATCCGTGTCGGTGCCAATGCCCAGCGCACGGCACGGGAGAATTTTCTGTACGACGCCTGTTGTGGTGATCCTGACGCGCCGATGCCGCTGGATTATTACTTCTGGGTGATTCGCCATGAGCAACGCGTGATCGTGGTGGATACCTGTTTCCAGCCGGCCACCGCAGATCGGCGCAACCGTCAGATGTATCGCCTGCCGGAAGAATCCCTACGCCAGCTGGGGGTTGATCCGGCGCAGGTCGACAACCTGGTCCTGACTCATCTGCACTGGGACCATGCCGGAAACCTGGGTTTGTTTCCCAAGGCCACCGTGCACCTGCAGGAGGCGGAACTGCGCTTCTGCACCGGACCGAAAATGGCCCATAGCACGGTAAACAAAACCTACGAAGTCGACGACGTGATGTCGGCGCTGCCGCCGCTGTTCGAGGGGCGCATGCGTTTGCACACTGGCACCGTCGAGGTCGCCGCCGGCGTGACCCTGCATCCAGTGGGCGGGCACACGCCGGGCAGCCAGGTGGTGCGGGTCAATACCCGGCGCGGTTGGATTGTGCTGGCTTCGGACGCTGCGCATTTGTGGGTGAACATTCGCCAGCGCAGTCCGTTTCCGATTATCGATGACCTGGCGCAAACGCTGGAAGCCTTCAACGAGATCGAGCGCCTGGCGGACGGCGAGGAGCACGTCATCCCTGGCCACGACCCCCTGATCGCCGAGCGTTTTGCGCATTGGAATGATGACCCGCACATCATCTGCCTGCACGAAAACCCCAGCTGAAAAACGCCTTGGGGCCTGCACCTGAACCCGACCTGCAACACAGCCCTCGTGCGGGTTACGTATACACCCCGGGTATCTCCATCAAACCGGCTTCACCTCTGGTTTTTCAGGAGTAGTCCCAGGGTCGCCACCGCCTCCTCGATCCTCGGCGTGAACGGCGCGCCACACGCGATTCTCAGGCAGTGCCCAAACCCCGGCCCATTGGAAAAGATATCCCCAGGCAAAATCTGAATACCCACCTTCAACCCCTCATGAAACAAACGCATCGAGGCATACCCAGGCGGCAATTCCACCCATAACAGGGTGCCGCCCTGCGGCTCGGTCACGCGGGTGTCTTGGGGAAAATGCCGCAGGATCGCGGTGTGCATCTGCTGGCGCTGCTGGGTCAGGGTGTTCCTCAGTCGGCGCAGGTAACGTTCGTAGGACGGCGTCTTCATGAACGCACTCACCGCCAATTGCGACAGCGCCTCACACCCCCTCGACTGGCTGTGCTTGAGCATCTCCACCCGGTCGTGCCAGCGCCCGGCACTGATCCAGCCCAGGCGCATCCCCGGCGCGAGGGTCTTGTTCAGCGAGGCGCAGTAGATCAGGTTGTCGCTGCGGTCCCAGTGTTTCAGCGTGGACAACGGTTGCTCGGTGTCCACCAGGTCGCCGTAGGTGTCGTCCTCGATCAGCACCGTGGCGTGCTCGGCGCACAGTTGCACCAGTCGGGCCTTGTGCGAGTCGGGCATGATGCTGCCCAGGGGGTTTTGCAGATTGGGTATCACGATCACGGCGCGGATCGGTTCAGCACCTCGTAGTAATTGTTCCAGGGCAAACAGATTGATCCCGCAGTGCGCCGTTGCCGGCACCTCGCGCACCCGCAGATTAAGGCTTTCGAGAATCTGCAGCAGGCCGTGGAAGGTTGGCGACTCGACGGCAACCGTATCACCGGGCTGGGTGACGGCGCGCAGGGCCAGGTTAAGCGCCTCGGTGGCGCCGTTGGTGATCACGATCTGCTCGGCGCTCAGGTGGGTTTTGCTGGTCAGGGCGCGGCGAGCGAGGATGTTGCGCAGGGCGAGGTTGCCGCTGGTGGGCGCGGTGGTGCCCAGCAGCTGTTGATTCTGACGCAACGCCTTGACCATGTGGTCCTGCAGGGTCTTCAGCGGGTAGAGCTGCGGCGCGCAATAAGGGTTGGCGAAATTGACCTTGATCGTCGCTCGCTGGCTCGCCTTGAGTACCGACGACACCTGTTGGTGAATGCCGACGTATGCATCGGCAGCCAGCGGCGGCGGTGGCAGGGGGTGGGGCAGGGGTTCCGGCTGGCGAATATAGTTGCCCGAGCGCGGACGCGCCTCCAGCACCCCCTGGCCCTCCAGCTCCCGGCACACCTGCACCGCAGTCGACAGGCTGACCGCGTGCTTCTCCATCATCAGGCGGATCGACGGAAAGCGTTCGCCGGTTTTCAAGGTGCCGCTGCGGATCGCGTCGAGGTAGTGATTGGCTAACTGACGGTACAGGGGAAGTGTGTTCATGCAGGCCTCAGCAGTTGCACCACTGAGGTCGGGGCTGAACAGTGAGTAGACGCTCCCCGCAGGCGGACCCATGGTGCTCGAGGGTTAAGGGAAGTGTTAGTGCTGATTCGATACTGGAACAGTAGTCGCGGACTTGCCTGAATCGCAGGCAATAAAAAGCCCCGCACAGGGGCGGGGCTTGGGAGAAACACGAGCTGGCGAAAAAGCCTGCAGCTTGCTCGCGCTTGAGTGGGCAGCACTCAAAAAAGAAGCCGTGCTGCCACTATTACGCGGCCGCTACGCAATCCAGGGGGCGCGAGCTCCCGCGCCACGGGGAGGGCGCTGCGCTGCGGGAGGTGTGTTACTGGGCAGCGATGCTGAAGCCATCGAACGCTGTCTGTTGCTGCAGCGCAGTGATGATGTTCTTGCGGTTGACCGCCTGTTCAGTCCCGGCGTTGTCGAGGAAGGTTTCGCTTTCCAGCTCCGCTTCATCGCCTTCACCGACGAACGCAAAACCGAGGAACTCCAGCGCTTGGCGATCAACGTTCAGGCGCGAACGCGGCGTGCGCAGCGGCAAGGTGACGCTCACGCCGTCCTTGCTGATGGTGAACACTTCGACTTCTTTCTTAGCCCGCACGGTCTTGCCCTTGCTGCTACCCGGATTGCTGATGGCCTGATGAGTCTGGTTCAGCACTTTCAGCGCCAGGCCGTAGACGATTTCCTGGAACGCAGGATCGTCCTTGAAGCTGGACAGGATGCGGCTGATCGGGAACTTGCTGCTGAGGTCTTCCAGTGCCGCGATATCAGCGGCCTCGGCGTCCTTGAGCTGCTTGAGTTCGCCCATCAGTTCGTAGGCCTTGTCATCGTCAAAGCTGTCGTGAGCCTGGCGGATCGCGGCACGCAGTTCGCGGATCTGGTCGCTTTCACGGGTCGACTGGAACGAGTCCAGGACCATCTCGGCGATAGTCTTGGCCTGTGGCAGGTGTTGTGAAAGATTGATGGAGTTTTCGTATTCCGCTTTGGACGACAAGGTGACTACGGATTCAGCGGTATTGGAATCGGACATTGAAATTTCACTACTTCTTTTAACTTGGGATGAGGCGAGAAAGCCCGGGGCCTTTTCAGGCCGCCTAATCTATTGGACCGGCGTCGTGTTGTCACGGACGAACAGGCCAGCGGCCAAAACATCCACCTCGGTACCCCGTAGGAGCTGCCGCAGGCTGCGATCTTTTGATCCTGATCCTGATCCTGGCGGCCCCCACCTAGCCAAAGATCAAAAGATCGCAGGCTTCGCCAGCTCCTACGCATGAGTTGCCTTGAGGCCGCGAAACACCTGATAAAACCTGATCGAACGCCCGCAGAACAGACCGCTGGCAATCCCGGACGCGCAGGACTTGAGCAACAGCAATGGCAGCGTGTTGGATTGTTGCGGGTGAACCTCGGCCTCATAGCCGAAGTAGTAATTGACCGCAAACAACAGCAGATAGAGCACCAAGGTCTTGCTGGTACCGGGCAGGATCAGCCCGGCTCCCGAGGCATCCAGCCTGACGTCCTGGCTGGAAAAAACCAGCAGGGCAGCAGCGCTGCCCACCAGTACGGCGACCAGCCAGAAGCCCAGCGATAACACCGGATGCAGCGCCAGATTGAGCGAATACAGGGACCAGGCGAGCAGGATCGGCGGCGTGATCAGCAGCGAGATTTTGCTTTCCCGGGTGGGGGAGAGGGCCTTGATCCCGAAATAGCAAAGCAGTACGAAGAGCGCGTAGACCCACGGCGGGGTATTTTGCAGGGCGTTGAGCATCTTGACGTGTCCGTGTCGAAAAGCGAGCGTGGATATTAGCCCTGTCGGGTTCTGTGCATTGGCCTATTTTCACGCGGGGCGGTGAACTATCCGAACGTGTCTTGCCTGCCTGAGAGCCCTGTGGGAGCAAGGCTTGCCCGCGATGCAGGCACCGCGGTCCGTCAGACCTTTCCCGGCGTATTCAGATTCATCGACCGCACCGCCAATTGCGTGGCAACTTCCTCATCCACTGGCAACGAAAACACCAACGTCGCCCCTTGGCCCGGCACATCCAGCAAACGAATCTCGCGGCCATGCAACTGCAGAATCCGCTGCACAATTCGCAACCCCAATCCGCCATCCCGCCGCGCGCCGCCAATGTTGAACGGCCGCAGAAACAACCCCTCACGCAACTGCGCAGCAATCCCCGGGCCGCTGTCACTGACCGTGATCTCGACGAACCCGCCCTGCGGGACCAGGCTGATGCTGATGATTCCGCCCACCGGCGTATGGCGCAGGGCGTTATCGAACAGGTTGGTCAGCACCCGCTCGATCAGCCCCAGGTCGGCAAACACCCCGGACACCGTTGGCGCAAAGTTGGCCTTGAGTTGCACCTGGCGCGCTTCGGCGGTCAGTTCGAACTTCTGGAAAATGTCCTGCACCAGGTCGGTCAGGGAAAACCGCTCCAGCACGGGCTGCACAAATCCATGCTCCAGCCGCACCAGCTCCAGCAGTGACTGTGCCAGCCCGCCAACCTTGCGGCTCTGATCCAGGGCGATGCCCAGGTAACGGCGGCGGTCGGCCACGGACAAGGTCGCGTCCTTGAGCGACAAGGTTTCCAGATAACCATGCAACGACGCCAGGGGCGTGCGCAGGTCGTGGGAGATGTTCGCCACCAGCTCGCGCCGCTCCTGGTCCTGGCGAGTCAACGAGCGCCATTGTTCGCTCAGGCGCGCCTGCATCTGGCGGAAGGCGGCGTCTAGTACGGCGATTTCGTCATGGCTGGCGGCTTTTTCCACGGGTGCCGGGGGTGTTTGCGGCATGCCATCGATATCGAACTGGCTGACGTTCGCGGTCAGGCGCCTCAAGGGCCGGGTGATCAGCGAGAAGGCCGCGAGACCGGCGATCAGGCATAGCAACGCCACCAGCCCGATTGACCACAGGGCCGTGTTCAGCGCCGCGCTGGTGGCGCCTTGTTCGGCGAAGCGGTCATGTTCCTCGCCGAGCAGCACCACATAGAGGTAGCCAACCGGCTTGCCATCGACCTTCAACGGCGCGGCACTGAACACCTTGCGTGCATCGGTGCTGCGCGGGTCGTCGCCCAGTATCGGCAGGGCATCGCCAGCGAGCAGGCGCTGGATGGGCGCCAGGTCCACCTGCTCGCGGCGAATCCGCCCCTCCGGTGCAGCGCTGCCGACGACCCGACCTGCTGGGTCCAGCAGGTACACCTCGACGCTGGGGTTCACCAGCATCAACTGGCTGAACAGGTTGCGCACCGCATCAGGCATCAGGCCCTGGCTGTTCATCAGCACCGTGTCATTGGCAATGTGTTGCGCCAGATTCCTCGACAACCCCTGTACCACTTCCTGCTCATGCATCTGGTTGGCGCGCACCTGCATCCACGCCGACGTGCCGCAGCACACCAGCAGGAGCACGGCGAACACCAGTGACAGGCGTTGTGTCAGGGTCAGCTTCATGGCTGGTCCTCTTGCGCCGCGAACTTGTAGCCACGCCCCCACACCGTGAGGATGCGCACGGGCTGCGCCGGGTCGGCCTCGATCTTGGCCCGCAGGCGATTGATGTGAGTGTTCACCGTGTGCTCGTAACCCTCGTGGCTGTAGCCCCACACCGCATTGAGCAAGTCCATGCGCGAGAACACCTTGCCGGGTTGGCGGGCGAAGAAGTACAGCAAGTCGAACTCCCTGGGCGTGAGGTCCAGGCGCCGGCCATCGAGGGCGACGTCGCGGGTGATCGGGTCAATGGAAAGGCCATCAAGGCTCAGGCTGCCGGCGTCCATTTTCAGGTTGCGCGCCATCGCATCCACTCGCCGCAACAGCGCCTTGACCCGCGCCACCAGTTCGAGCATGGAAAAGGGCTTGGCCAGGTAATCGTCGGCACCCAGCTCCAGGCCCAGGATCCGGTGCATTTCACTGGAGCGGGCGCTGGTGATGATGATCGGCGTGTAGCGCGCCATCGCACGGGCGCGGCGGCAGATTTCCAGCCCGTCGACCCCAGGAAGCATCAGGTCGAGGATCAGCGCATCCCAGCCTCCCTGCTGCAGCATGCGCATGCCTTCGTTCCCGTCCGCGCAGTGCACCACCTCGAACTGTTCATCACGAAGATGCAGGCAGATGAGGTCGGCAATATGCAGGTCGTCCTCGACCACCAGGACGCGTTTGGTCTGTTCCATCAAGCTTAATCCTTCAGCGCAGTGTGGGTAGTGTGCGGGTTTTTCGCCCGTCGAGTTATCACGATTTATTTAACTCTCCGTGAGGATTTGGCGATCACACTCAGCCTAGGCTGTGTTCCATGAAAGGCCCCCTGGATTTTTGGAGACGAGCATGTTTTCACGACGGCAGTTTCTCGTAGCGAGCGGCGGGCTGGGGGTTGCAGCCCTGGCGGTCGGTGTATTGCCCAAATTTGCCGGTCGCTGCTCATTCATTGGCGATTTCATTGGCGATGCCAATGCCGCAGAGGTCTTCGAAGTGACGCACAGCGACAGTGAATGGCGTGCCCTGCTGAGCGACGAGCAATACGAAATACTTCGCGAAGAGGGCACTGAGCGCGCCTACAGCAGTGCGCTGAACGATGAGCACCGGGACGGTACGTTCGCCTGTGCCGGTTGTGACCTGGCGCTGTTTTCCTCGGCCACCAAATTCGACAGCCGCACCGGCTGGCCGAGCTTCTGGGCGCCGCTGGACAACGCGGTGGGCATTCGCCAGGACCGTTCATTCGGCATGGTGCGCGAGGAGGTGCACTGCCGACGATGTGGCGGTCACCTGGGGCATGTCTTCGATGACGGGCCCCAACCCACTGGCCAGCGTTACTGCATGAACGGCCTGGCGATGAAGTTCACGCCGGCTTGATCTTTCGTTTCGGGAGCTAGACCCATGAAATTATCCTTCACCTGGCGTCGCACACTGCTGGGCCTGGCCGCTGCCGGCGTTATCGGTCAATGCTCGGCCTTCTCCCTGGGCACCGGGGACGCAGTGGTCATTCCACCTCCGGCACTCGACCCAACCACCCAGGCCCGCAGTGAAACCGCAGTATTCGCCGGCGGCTGTTTCTGGGGCGTGCAGGGTGTGTTCCAGCACGTCAAGGGCGTTAAAAAAGCCGAGTCGGGATACGCCGGCGGTAGCGCCGATACCGCTCGCTACGAGCGAGTGAGCGACGGCGACACCGGGCACGCGGAAGCTGTCGAAGTCACGTTTGACCCGACTCAGGTCAGCTACGGCACCCTGCTGCAAATCTACTTCTCGGTGGCCCACAACCCCACCGAACTCAATCGCCAGGGGCCGGACAGCGGCACTCAGTATCGATCGGCGATTTTTACCCGCAGCGGCGAGCAGCAAAAGGTCGCCCAGGCGTACATCGCCCAGCTCGACGCCGCGCATTCGTTCAGCAAACCGATCGTGACCAGGCTGGAAAGCTACAACGGCTTCTACCCGGCTGAGGATGAACATCAGGACTTCCTGACGGAACATCCCACCTATCCCTACATCGTCATCAACGACTTGCCGAAAGTAGCGCAGTTGAAACAGCTGTTTGCGGATCGATATCAGGAGAAACCGGTGCTGATCAAGGGCGGGTCGTAACCTTAGGCCTGCACATCGGTCAGGCGCTTGCCCATTTCGAACGCGCGCATTTCAAACCCCAGTTCTTCATAGAGGCGCTGCGCCGGCGCGTTGAAGCCCCACACGGTCAAACGCAAATCCGCCGCGCCCTGGTCGAGCGCCCAGGCTTGGGCCTGCGCCATCAGTGCGCGGCCAACGCCCTGGCCTCTGGCCGCCTGGTCAACACAGACCGAACCGATGCGCCCGACTCGCTGCGGTTGCATCAGCGAGCCCTTCGATTCGGTGACTTGCACGGTGATGAAACCTATCACCGTCGCAGCCTGTTCGGCGAGGAACACCGCGTGATTTTCGCCCTCGAGGCTGGGGCGCCAGAAGTCACTGTCGCGGGCGAAATCCCCGGTAGAGGGTGCGTAGATGTCCGGCCGGTGCTGGTGGTGCAGGCTGTTGAGTTGCTGGCCCAATCTGCAAATGGCCAGCAAATCCTGGGAAGTGGCTCGGCGGTAAAGGGTAGGGGAAGTCATGGGCTGTCCTTGGCGTGTTGATGAAGCGAGATGCTCGACGCAGACACTAAACATCGTCGCTCTCCCTGTCGATCAGGTCACCGCGCAGACTAGTGCATGCCGGGCTTGACTGGCTACTGCTTGCCCCATCGCTGCATGGCGCATTGCCTACCAAGCCAAAATCAGTAGTGATACCGGCACATCACAACCCGAAGCTCTCCGTCCTCAACTGAATATACGAGGCGATGTTCTGCCGTGATTCGCCGGGACCAAAAGCCGCTCAAATTGTGTTTGAGCGGCTCAGGCTTCCCAAGTCCGGTGAAAGGCTCGCGCTGAATTGATTTGATCAGCAGGTTGATTCGCTTGAGGCCTGCCTTGTCATTGTGTTGGAACCACAGATAGTCGTCCCAACCTTCAGGAGTGAACTCGATATTCATTCTTCAATGAGTTGCCTGGCTTTGGTTTTTCCTGCGCGCAAATTGCCGATCGATTTGATCAGGCGCTCGGCATTGGCTGGAGAGCGCAGTAAATATGCTGTCTCCTCCAAAGCGTTGTATTCCGCCAGGGACATCATCACCACCGGCTCACCTTTTTGACGAGTCACCAGCAATGGGGCACGGTCTTCGTTCACTCGATCCATTGTTTCGGCCAAGTGCGCTCGAGCTGTCGTGTAGTTGATGGTTTGCATGTTGTAGTCCTCGCCTGAAGCAAAGAACGTACAGAAATGAGTACAGGATGGCAAGATAATACCTCTGAGTGGTCGCTACGCAAACGGTGCATTTGCGTATGAGCTGAGTATCACCCGATAGCCGCTGAGACGTTTCTGCTAGTGATGTAGGCCTTTTCCGATAAATGCGCCATCCTGCATTCCGCCAGGATCAGGTCGGTTTCTGACTGGGACGCTCTTACATATTCCTTTGTAGGCGTGAGCCTGCTCGCGATACAGACGACCCGGGCCCCCGTCAGTCCTCTTGCGGCGCCACCATCCGCGTCTTCGGCAGGCCGTTTGAATTGTGTTGATAAATCGCCTGGGGCTGACCCTGTTCGTTAAAGAACACCTGCCCGATCCCCGCCGAATTCCACAGCCGTTCACCCGCTTCAGCATGCTCCGGCACATGCGGCACAATGCGCATCAGCCGACGCTTGGTCAGCCAGTTCAGCGGCGAGCGCGGTGAGTAGAGCCAGCGGTTGAGCCGGTCGAACCACTCCAGCAGCCTCGGCGGAAACTCGTTCTTGATGCCACTGCTGGTGACCTGCCAGATGCGCGGCCCGCCCTTGCGGTGTCGGATAAATACCTCGTAGACGAAGGAATAATGCACATCCCCCGACAGGACCACGTAATTACCCGGCGTGCGCGAGTGTCGGAAAATATTCAGGATCACCTGCGCCGCGCCACGATGGGCCATCCAGTTTTCCGCATCCACCAGCAGCGGAAAACCGCACCAGCTGAACACTTTCTGCACCGTCTCGATCAGCTTCACACCAAAGATCGGCGCCGGCGAGACGATGATCGCCGAGGGGTGATCCAGCAGTTCCTGCTGCAACTCGCTGAGCGCTTCCCAGTCGAGCAAGCCCGAAGGCTGCTTCAGCGTCATCTCGCTGCGCCAGCGCCGGGTGCGGGTATCAATCACCACCAGCGCCGGGCTGGTGGGCAGCACGTAATGCCACTGCTGAAACTTCAGCAGGTCATCGATCAGGTCGTCCTGCACCGGGCTGTCCAGGTAACGGTCCTGCCCGGTGGCGCTGAACTGTGCCGTTTTCTTCAGCAGATCCTTGAACGCGTCCGGGTTATTGCCCCAACCCTGACACAGCATGTAGGCAATCAACGCATTGCCGATGATCCGCTTGGAGAACGGATGCCCGTAGGCCGTTTCCTCCCACTGCGCGGAGAGGTTCCAGTCATCGGTAATATCGTGGTCATCGAAAATCATCAGGCTCGGCAAATGCGCCAGCGCCCGGGCCACACGCCCCAAGCCAGCTTTGAAACCATCGATGCGCGTCTGCTCCAGCGCATACCGCTCACGGCGCTCTGCAGTCAGCACCGGCGGCTGTGGCGCAATCAGCGTCCAGGCCGTCGGCGACCACACCAGCAGGTACATCGCCATCACCTCGGCAAACGTCACCAAATGATTGTCGGCGCTGCTGCTGGTGAAAATCGGCTTGCGCGCCCCACCGAAAAATCGCTCACGCAACGTCTCGTTGCTCTCAAGCGCCGGTAACAAATCCGCTCGGTGGTAATAACTGGCCGGGTGCTCATAAAGCCTGGCGCTGTCGCTGACCACCGCGCCTTCGAGGTGTTCCTCGAACAGCCCCAACCGCTCGATCAGCGCATGAATCGCCCGCAGCGTCGGCCCGGCGACGTCATCGGCATACACCTGGTCGCCCGTCATCATCAACAACGCGGGACGTTGCTGCGGCTCGTGTTCGGTCGCCAGCAACTGATCGACACAGAGCAAACCGTCGGCAGCAGGATGATGCGGCTTGCGGCAGGAACCGTGCAGCAACTGATCGACCCGCGAGCGCAACACAAAATTCGGTCGCAGCGCGCCGCCATACAACAGATGCGGCGCCCAGTCGGCAATGCCGGCGCCGTCAATCAACACGTCATATTCGATCAGCGTGTCGCAGGGCAGGGCGCTGTCGAGGGGCACGTCGATCAAATGCACGAAAGCATGGCTGCCCACCGCAATCACCGTGCACTGCGTGGCATCGAGGCGGATGTCGGCGACACCCTGCAAACGCAGGGTCAGCTCCAGCTCCCGCGACCCCACCAGCCACAGCACCAGCCGCGTGGGCTCCAGGCGCCGCAACAGCGGGCCGGCGAGAACCGGTGGCAGGGAGTGAAGATCGGCGGTTGGTGGCAGCGGTACGGACATCCGGTCAAGGCTCTTGGTGCGCAGAGGCGGGCGATGATAACGCAGGTGGCGGCGGACAGCGAAAGCATCGCGGCATCGCCGCGGGCACTTGTTGCGGTGCCGCGTGCCCAAACTCGGCGTATCGCGGATCCTGGCGATCCTGCCCGGGTTCAATGGCGTGTTGATGACCGCGATATTTGCGGCGGTCAGCGTTCGGGCGATTGAAGTGGCGGTGAAGGCCACGGCGGGGGAGGAGTAGGTAAGCCTGCGGCGACATGCTTAGATAGGCATTTAAACCATAGGGAATGGCACATGATCGACTTCAACAACAAAGGCTTCTTCAAGCTCAAGCAAAACGACGAATACGCCGAACGGGTTACCGCACTGCTATTGGAGGGGGAGCAGGTCATCGACTCCTACAAATCCATGCGCGACGGCGTGGTGTTTACCAACAAACGCATCATCGCAGTCAACGTCCAGGGGCTGACGGGCAGCAAGAAAGACTTCACCTCATTGCCGTACAAGAACATCGTGGCGTACTCGGTGGAAACGTCGGGAACCTTCGATCTGGATTCGGAACTGGAGATCTATTTTTCGTCGCTGGGCAGGGTGAAATTCGAATTCACCGGGCGCACCTCGATGGTGGAAATCTCCAAGTTGATTTCTCAGCACCTGCTCTGAAGCGGGTGCATCCCCCGAAAAGATGGGGGCTGGCACCATTCGCGCCCGCCCCCGAATCAGGGGGAGCCCCACTGCACAACCCTGGCCCCCCAGCAGACAACCAAAAATCCAGACCCCAAACACCACCCCTGTGGGAGCGGGCTTGCCCGCGATAGCGCCAGATCATCCACGACAAACCCAAATGACCCAGCACCATCGCAAGCCCACCCTCAGACTAACCCCCAGAATTCCCCCGCTCCCGCATCAAAACCTTCACCGAATCATCAACCAACGCCTTACCCATAGCCACCAGATAATACGCAGCCCAAGCATGCCGCCCATTGTCCTTCGCATAAGCCGCATCCTCAGTCAGCGACTTGGCAAGGCAAAGAAAATCCGAAGCCATCGACAACGCATCACTAATGGGCACGCCACCCATGACGTGAAACATCGCTTGATTACCGAGGTAGATCGCGGGTGTGAAGCCGATGGTTTTGAGTTCTGGATTGTCGGTCATTTGCCACCTCCGGTGATGGAGAGGGCGTGTGGGAGGGTGGATGGTGAGGCGTTACGCAACCGGGAGCCGCGTAGAGGGGAAAGCCAAATTTTGTACGGATTTATACTGCGCATGATGAAGCTCCAAGGTTGGAAAACCGAAAATCCAGTAAACCGGCACGTCCGAAGACGTCCCACGCACAGCCCCCATAGATCACGACTGCGAGAGTAAAAACTCCTGCGAACGTGAGTAAGGCACTGATGCGCTTCCAGATTTGATCGGGTTTCCAAGCCCGGCCGCTGAGTTGGTAGCGACGGTGGAAGGGTAGCGTGCAGGCCATTTCCCTGCAACCTTTAAAACATCCTGTTTCAGGCGCATTCATTGGAGATCGGCCACCTCAGGAACAGTGAAGATGCACTTGTCGCCATTTAAGAATATTCCGATGACTATATGTATTTAAAAATACAAATAGCGTTTCTAACGCTAGTTGCGAAATTTCATCAGCGACGAGGGGGAAGCCACACTTCGTACGGTTTGATTCTGCGCATTATCCAACTCCTTGATTTGAGGAGCTGCCACGAGCCTTCTCACGGGCTTGAATGACAGCCGTGCGCGGGGTGAGAAACCGGCAATCAAGGCAACCGGCAGACCCTAAGGGCTCCCATGCACAGCCGCCATAAAGCCATATCGCACACGAAAAAACGCGACGACGTGTTTAGGGGCGCTTTGCGCCTTGATTGATTCGGGCTCTCACACCCGGCCGCTGAATTGGCAGTAAAGGGGGGGGGAATCCCCCAGCTTCGCTTCCTGCAACTCCGTTATTCGGGCTCTATCCACCGCAGATCAGTAGCGGCGAGCAAATTGAAGGGAACCAAAACACCCTGCGTAAAGTGGTTGTTGTGCAAATCAAAGTCAGAAATTCCACGCAGGTCGGGTTCAAGTGTGACAGATCCAGTCATGCTTAAAAGGTAGTCGTAATGTTTAAGAGTTTTCTGATGTTGCTTTCTGTGATCTTGCATTTGCCAACTTTTTAAGTGGGGATGAAAGAATGTGTGGGTAAGTAGGCTTTTGATTTATGTCTAGAGTGAGCGTAATGTGATAGGCGTTGTTGTTTTTGTTGGTTACGATGCTGAAATTATTAATTGACGGTGTTGTTAATATGAAAATATTTAGTTGTTTCAAGCCTACAAAGGGCGGGCTAGATGACGGTCATGTATCAAACTCATTTATAAAAACAGTTAAAAACGAATTGAAGTCTACCAACTTCAGTAGCGAGACCAGAAAGTGCATCAGTACGTTGGAAATTGCAAGGAGTGTTGCTTCGTCCCAAGGGACTAAGGGGGCTGCAGGTAAAGTAAATACTATTGACGAGCTGTTGGTAAGTGGTAAAAACAAGCTTGATAGACAGGAGTATATAGAAGGATACAAAGCCCCCTCCCAAACTGAACAACAAAAACGGGCCGACTTTAAAGCACAAGCAGCGGCTGATAAGTTAGCTGATGCATACTGTCGTAACTAATATTCCGGTGGGAGGTAAAGCCTTATAAGGCTTTTGCTCGCACCCTGAAGATGTTAATGGATGGCGGAGAGTTGTATAACATTTCCCGCCTCTGGTCGGCGCTAACTGAGGCGGGGGTGATCATTCGAGGCGTGGGCATGCGGTGTTGTTTATCAGTTATTTGAAAGCCGTCATTTGCGTGCCGATAATAACTGGCTGCCTTGGTCCAGTATCTATCTCGGAGCGCAATAAAATAGATGCTCCGAGATGACGGCTGAGCGCAAGCTTGATTGTGTTCAGTGCTCGTTTTAACGGTGTCTGAGGCTGTTATGAATGTGCCGAGTTTTAAGTGTATTGAATCAACTCTCGGAACACGTTTGTTAAAAGTTCGTATGAAGCTTATAAATTATTTGTGCAAAGAACTGGACGCAGCATATCGTGCGCCTTCTCATATTTTGAGGTTGCTTTGTAATGCCACTTATTAATAATGTTGGTAGTTTTGTCCCGCTCCAAAATGCTAGTCGTTTTACCCCGCCAGGAAACGTAAATAATCGGGGGGCTTCATTATCTGGCGTGTCAGGTTGTCTTGTTCGTGCCTCCAATGCAGTGGTGAGTTTAGTTTCTGAAGGTAACCTCTTTCGTCTTAAATCTAATGATAAAGATAGGATTTTTCTGGGGGGTAGTTCTTTCGAACGAAAAACAACCAATGTAACTCATGATCTGCAATGCCTGAAACAGCGATGTGTTAGCACGCTTGAAGCTTGCCGTTACGGTAAGCTTTTCGGCGCTTAATAAATGTCTTTGAGGTAGTTCTGCAGCATCAGAATCGGTGCTTCCAGTTGCTGCAAAGTCTGCGCATCATAAAAATCCACCGACAGCCTTTGCAGTTCGCGCCCCAAGGGTTTATCCACGCCCCCCAAGGCATCCAGTGCCAACGCCAGGCATTGGTCGACCCTCAACTGGATTGCAGCGACATCCCCTTGGCGCACCAGTAAACCAAATACCTCGCGCTCGTAATCGCTCATGATCGGATCGTCGCGCAGAATCGGGCTCGAGCCTTCCGTCTCATACGCGAGCTTCAGGCAAAACAGGGAGACGGTTTCCAGGAGCAATTCCATGGGGGGAATCCTTTTGAAATTTTTCACCGGGTGTGGGAGCGATGGGGAAGAGCAGGATCAAAAGATCGCAGCCTTCGGCGGCTCCTACGGGGGTGGTGGGGTAGCTTTATCGCAGGCGAAAAAAAAGGCCTTGCTAAGCAAGGCCTTTCTCAATTTTGGTGCCCCGAGGGAGACTCGAACTCCCACTTCTTGCGAAAACGGATTTTGAATCCGCCGCGTCTACCAATTCCGCCATCAGGGCTCAATGGCGGCGAAGTATAGAGATGAGATTACCGTTGGTCAATCACGTTTCATGGAGAATTTTTGATATTTCCGCTAGACTTCCCGGCCCTGCTAGACGAACCCCATCATGCGCGTTGCTGACTTTACTTTCGAGCTCCCTGATTCGCTGATTGCTCGCCATCCATTGGCTGAGCGTCGCAACAGTCGCCTGTTGACCCTTGATGGGGTCAGCGGCGCCCTGGCACACCGTCAATTCACTGATTTGCTTGAGCATTTACGCCCGGGCGACTTGATGGTGTTCAACAATACCCGGGTGATTCCGGCGCGGCTGTTTGGCCAGAAAGCTTCCGGCGGCAAGCTGGAAATTCTGGTTGAGCGGGTGCTCGACAGTCATCGCGTGCTGGCCCATGTGCGGTCCAGCAAGTCGCCCAAGCCTGGGTCGAAGATCCTCATCGATGGCGGTGGCGAGGCCGAGATGCTGGCCCGTCACGATGCGTTGTTCGAGCTGGGGTTTAGCGAGGAGGTGTTGCCTCTGCTGGACCGAGTCGGGCACATGCCGTTGCCTCCTTATATAGACCGCCCGGATGAAGGCTCGGATCGCGAGCGTTATCAGACGGTGTACGCCGAGCGCCTGGGCGCGGTGGCGGCGCCGACGGCGGGGCTGCATTTTGATCAGCCGCTGCTGGAGGCGATTGCCGCCAAGGGCGTCGAGACGGCGTTCGTGACCCTGCACGTGGGTGCGGGAACGTTCCAGCCGGTGCGCGTCGAGAAGATCGAAGATCACCACATGCACACTGAATGGCTGGAAGTCGGCCAGGATGTGGTCGATGCGGTGGCGGCCTGTCGCGCTCGCGGTGGGCGCGTGGTGGCGGTGGGGACCACCAGCGTGCGGTCCCTGGAAAGTGCCGCGCGCGATGGCGTGCTCAAGCCGTTCAGTGGCGATACCGACATCTTTATCTACCCGGGGCGGCCGTTTCATGTGGTCGATGCCCTGGTCACCAACTTCCATTTGCCCGAATCCACGCTGCTGATGCTGGTTTCGGCGTTCGCCGGTTATCCCGAAGCCATGGCCGCTTATAAAGCCGCCGTGGAGCATGAATACCGTTTTTTCAGCTACGGTGATGCGATGTTTATCACCCGTAACCCCGCACCACGTGGCCCTGAGGACAAAGAATGAGTCGCCAAAGTCGTATGTCGTTTGAGTTGCTTGCCACAGACGGCAAGGCGCGTCGCGGTCGCCTGACCTTCCCGCGCGGTACCGTCGAGACCCCGGCGTTCATGCCGGTGGGCACGTACGGCACCGTGAAGGGCATGCTGCCGCGGGATATCACCGCCACCGGCGCGGAAATCATTCTGGGCAACACGTTTCACCTGTGGCTGCGCCCTGGCACCGAAGTGATCAAGAAGCACGGCGACCTGCACGATTTCATGCAGTGGAAAGGCCCGATCCTGACCGATTCCGGTGGTTTCCAGGTGTTCAGCCTGGGCGCCATGCGCAAGATCAAGGAGGAGGGCGTAACCTTCGCCTCCCCGGTGGATGGCGCCAAGGTGTTCATGGGGCCGGAAGAGTCGATGCAGGTCCAGCGTGACCTGGGCTCGGACATCGTGATGATTTTTGACGAATGCACGCCGTACCCGGCTGACGAAGACGTCGCGCGCATTTCCATGGAGCTGTCGTTGCGCTGGGCCCAGCGTTCGAAGAATGCCCATGGCGACAATACGGCGGCGTTGTTCGGGATCGTTCAGGGCGGCATGCACCAGGATCTGCGCATGCGCTCCCTGGAAGGCCTGGACAAGATCGGCTTCGACGGCCTTGCCATTGGCGGTCTGTCGGTGGGCGAACCCAAGCACGAGATGATCAAGGTGCTGGATTATCTGCCGGGCCAGATGCCGGCTGACAAACCTCGTTACCTTATGGGCGTTGGCAAACCGGAAGATCTGGTTGAGGGTGTGCGCCGCGGTGTGGACATGTTCGATTGCGTGATGCCAACCCGTAATGCCCGCAATGGGCATCTGTTCATTGATACAGGCGTGCTGAAGATCCGCAACGCGTTCCATCGCCATGATGATTCGCCGCTGGATCCGACCTGCGATTGCTATACCTGCCAGAACTTCTCCCGTGCTTATCTGCACCATCTGGACAAGTGTGGCGAAATGCTGGGTAGCATGTTGAATACCATCCACAATTTGCGCCATTACCAGGTGCTTATGGCTGGTTTGCGCGAGGCTATTCAACAGGGTACATTGGCCGCCTTTGTCGATGCCTTCTACGCCAAACGCGGGCTTCCCGTTCCGCCTTTGGACTGAGTTTTCTGACCCCAAGATTCAACATTTGCAACTGGAGTGCTAAATGAGCTTTTTTATCTCTAACGCCATGGCTGACGCTGCTGCACCTGCTGCAGGCCCAATGGGCGGCGGCTTTGAGTGGATTTTCCTGGTCGGTTTCCTGGTCATCTTCTACCTGATGATCTGGCGTCCACAGGCCAAGCGCGCCAAAGAGCAGAAGAACCTGCTGAGCAGCCTGCAAAAAGGCGACGAAGTTGTGACCACTGGCGGCATCGCCGGCAAGATCACCAAAGTGGCTGATGATTTCGTGGTTCTGGAAGTTTCCGACACTGTCGAAATGAAGTTCCAGAAAGGCGCCATCGCCGCCACGCTGCCAAAAGGCACGCTCAAAGCGATCTAAGTTTCAACTTCTACTCAATCGACGGGGCGCGCAAGGCGCCCCGCGTCATAAGCGGGCGGCGTGATGCTGAACAAATACCCTCTGTGGAAATACATTCTGATCCTGGCGGTGCTGGCGGTCGGTCTGATTTATTCCGCTCCCAATCTTTATCCTGATGACCCGGCCATTCAGGTCAGCGGTGCAAGCACTGCGCTGCAGGTCAATCAGGCTGATCTGGATCGAGTGAGCGCTGCGCTCAAGGCATCCGGGATCAACGTCAAGGCGACCTCGCTGACGGCGGGTGGCAAGGGCGGTCTGATTCGCCTGGTGAAGGCTGAAGACCAACTGCCGGCCAAGGACGTTGTGCGCAAGGCGTTGGGTGATGACTACGTCGTTGCACTGAACCTGGCACAAACCACCCCGCAATGGCTGCGCAGCCTGGGCGCGCACCCGATGAAGCTGGGTCTGGACTTGTCCGGTGGTGTGCACTTCCTGCTGGAAGTGGACATGGACAAAGCCCTCGATGCCCGCCTGAAAGTCTACGAAGGCGACGTCAAGAGCCTGTTGCGCAAAGAGAAGCTGCGCTATCGCAGCCTGCCGCAACTCAACGGTGCCATTCAGCTGGGTTTCACTGATGAAGCTTCCCGCGAGCAGGCCCGTGCACTGATCCGCAAGAACTTCAACGATTTCGATATTGTTCCGGCCGACCTCAATGGTCAGGCGGTGCTGCGTCTGGCGATGACCCCGGCCAAGCTGGCGGAAATCCGCGAATACTCCATCAAGCAGAACCTGACCACGGTACGTAACCGCGTCAACGAGCTGGGTGTTGCCGAACCGATCGTGCAGCGCCAGGGCGCCAACCGCATCGTGGTTGAGCTGCCAGGCGTGCAGGACACGGCTGAAGCCAAGCGTATCCTGGGCAAGACGGCCAACCTCGAGTTCCGTCTGGCTGCAGAGCCGGGCGCTTCGAAAGCCACTTCGGAAACGTTCGAGTTCCGTGAAGGCAATCGTCCATCGGCACAGATCGAGCGTAGCCTGATCATCACCGGTGACCAGGTGACTGACGCCAAGGCTGGCTTCGGCGAGCAAGGCACGCCAGAAGTGAACATCCGCCTGGATGGCCACGGTGGCGAGCTGATGAGCCGTGCGACCCGTAACAACGTCGGTCGCAGCATGGCGGTGATCTTCATCGAGCAGCGTCCTGTTACCACTTACACCAAGCAAGTGGTCGACGGCGTCGAGAAAGACGTGGCGGTGCAGACCTTCAAGGAAGAGAAGAAGATCATCAGCCTGGCGACCATTCAGTCGCCACTGGGTGCCCAGTTCCGTATCACCGGCCTGAACGGCCAGGGCGAGTCCTCCGAGCTGGCACTGCTGCTGCGTGCCGGTGGCCTGGCTGCCCCGATGTACTTCGCTGAAGAACGCACCATCGGCCCGAGCCTGGGTGCGGACAACATCACCAAGGGTATCGATGCGTCGCTGTGGGGCATGCTGTTTGTCTCCCTGTTCATTATCGCCATCTACCGCTTCTTCGGCATCATCGCCACCGTCGCTCTGGCAGTGAACATGGTGTTGCTGCTGGCGCTGATGTCGCTGCTGGGTGCTACGCTGACCCTGCCGGGTATCGCCGGTATCGTATTGACCATGGGTATGGCGGTAGACGCCAACGTGCTGATCTTCTCGCGGATTCGTGAAGAGATTGCGGCGGGCATGACCGTCCAGCGGGCAATCAACGAAGGCTTCGGCCGGGCATTTACTGCGATTCTCGACGCCAACCTGACGACGTTGCTGGTCGGCGGGATTCTCTTCGCCATGGGCACCGGCCCGGTCAAGGGCTTCGCAGTGACCATGTCCCTCGGGATCTTTACCTCGATGTTCACGGCCATCATGGTGACCCGCGCGATGGTCAACCTGATCTTCGGCGGTCGTGACTTCAAGAAGTTGTGGATTTAAGGGGCTGCCATGTTACGTACAATCAACTTCATGGGCGTTCGCAACGTTGCGTTCGGCGTCACATTGTTCCTCTCGTTGCTGGCCTTGTTCAGTGTCGCGACCAAGGGCATGAACTGGGGCCTGGACTTCACTGGCGGTACGCTCATCGAGCTGACCTACGAGCGTCCGGCCGATGTCACCAAGGTGCGCGAGCAGCTGGTTTCCTCGGGTTATCACGACGCCATCGTGCAGAGCTTCGGTGCAACTACCGATTTGCTGGTGCGCATGCCCGGCGAAGACCCGCAGCTGGGGCATCAGGTCGCTGAAGCGCTGCTGAAGGTTGGCGGCGACAACCCGGCGGCGGTCAAGCGTGTCGAGTTCGTCGGCCCGCAGGTCGGTGAAGAACTGCGCGACCAGGGCGGCCTCGGCATGCTGATGGCGCTCGGCGGCATCCTGATCTACCTGGCTTTCCGCTTCCAGTGGAAGTTCGCGGTCGGCGCCATCCTGTCGCTGATCCACGACGTGATCGTGACCATCGGTATCCTGTCGTTCTTCCAGATCACCTTCGACCTGACGGTATTGGCGGCGGTGCTGGCGATCATTGGTTACTCGCTCAACGACACCATCGTGGTATTCGACCGGGTTCGAGAGAACTTCCGGGTGCTGCGCAAGGCGACGCTGATCGAGAACATCAACATCTCGACCACCCAGACCCTGTTGCGGACCATGGCTACTTCGATCTCCACGTTGCTGGCGATTGCGGCGCTGTTGTTCTTCGGTGGTGACAACCTGTGGGGCTTCTCCATTGCGCTGTTTATCGGTGTTCTGGCGGGTACCTACTCGTCGATCTACATCGCTAACGTGGTGCTGATCTGGCTGAACCTGAGCACCGAGGATCTGATTCCTCCGGTGGCTACCGATAAGGAAGTCGACGACCGCCCATAACGGCCATCGTCTTCCAGCTGTCGGCCTAAAAGGCGCGAGTATTGAACTCGCGCCTTTTTTTATGCTCCAAGGCTGGGAGAAGCGCGGGCGTTGTCCCGCCTATGATGGTCAGGAGGTTCATGTGAACAAGTCGTTGCTGGTTGGTGCGGTATTGGGTGCTGTCGGTGTGACTGCCGGGGGTGCTGTTGCCACCTACAGCCTGGTTAAAAGCGGCCCTGAGTATGCGCAAGTTCTAGCCGTTGACCCGGTCAAGAAACAGATCAAGACGCCACGTGAAGTGTGCAAGGACGTAGCCGTGACCCGCCAGGCGCCGGTCAAGGATCAACACCAGATCCTCGGTACCGCCATTGGCGCAGTGGCCGGTGGTTTGCTGGGTAATCAGGTCGGCGGCGGCACCGGCAAGAAGATTGCCACCGTAGCTGGCGCCGTTGGCGGCGGTTATGCCGGCAACAAGGTGCAGGAAGGCATGCAGAACCGTGATACCTACACCACTACCCAGACTCGCTGTAACACGGTGAATGACATCAGCGACAAGGTCGTGGGCTATGACGTCCGTTATTCGCTGGATGGCAAGGAAGGCAAGGTGCGGATGGATCGCGATCCAGGCAACCAGATTCCGGTCGATAAGGAAGGCAAGCTGGTGCTGTCACAGAACGAACCGGCTCAGTAAGTCGCCCGGCTGCAGATTGAAAAAAGCACTCGATTAGAGTGCTTTTTTTGTGCCTCGAATATGCGGATGCCACCAATGCCCTGTAGGAGCGAGCCTGGTCGCGAATAACTACCAGTAACCGCGTTCATTCTGGAAGCCCGCGCTGCCGTTGACGGCCATCGCGAGCGAGCTCGCTCCTATATGGGGTGGTGGTAAGCGCGGAGTCGGATTGCAGGCATAAAAAAAAGCACCCCGAAGGGTGCCTTTTTTTCGTCGCTTGAAGCTTAGCGCTTCAGCGAAGCTGGCAGGTGCGGCTGGATCGCCGTCAGCACTGCCTTGAAGCACTTGGTGTTGCCGGCAACGATGTGGCCTTTTTCAAGGAAGTCGTGGCCGCCGGTGAAGTCGCTCACCAAACCGCCTGCTTCCTGGATCAGCAGCGCGCCTGCAGCCATGTCCCACTCGGACAGGCCCGACTCCCAGAATGCATCGAAACGACCGGCAGCGACATAGGCCAGGTCAAGGCTCGCCGAGCCGGCGCGGCGGATGCCGGCGGTCTGGCCAACCAGGGCGCGGAACATGCCCAGGTAGTTGTCGAGGTTGTCCATCTGGTCATCACGGAACGGGAAGCCGGTGCCCAGCAGGGCGCCGTCCAGGCTGGTGCGGCCGCTGACGCGCAGGCGACGACCGTTCAGTTGGGCGCCGCGACCACGGCTGGCGGTGAATTCTTCCTGGCGAACCGGGTCCAGAACCACTGCGTGTTCCAGGCGGCCACGGTATTTGCAGGCAATGCTGACTGCAAAGTGCGGGATGCCGCGCAGGAAGTTGGTGGTGCCGTCCAGTGGATCGATGATCCACAGGTATTCTTCGCCTTCGATACCGGTGCCGGCGTGCATGCCGGTTTCTTCACCCATGATCGAGTGATTCGGGTAGGCCTTGCGCAGCGCGTCGATGATTTTCTGCTCGGCAGCACGATCTACCTCGGATACGTAATCCTTGGCGTCTTTTTCGTCGACCTTGATGGTATCCAGGCGCTCGATGGAGCGGAAGATCAATTCACTGGCGCTGCGGGCGGCGCGCAGCGCGATATTCAGCATGGGCTGCATGGATGTGTCACCTAAGGTTGTTAAAGAAAGCCGGGCATTCTATCAGAAAGTTTCTACAGGTGAAGGACGACGTTCGCTTTCATAGCTTAACGGTAGTAGGCGCTGTAAGATTCGGCTCCCCTTTATTGTGTTCGAGAGCGCCTCCCTTGCTGCAAAACATTCGTGTCGTCCTGGTCAATACCAGCCATCCCGGGAACATCGGCGGGGCTGCGCGTGCCATGAAGAACATGGGCCTGTCGCGGCTGGTGCTGGTTGAGCCACGGTTGTTCCCGCACCACGAGGCCGATGCCCGGGCTTCCGGCGCCGGGGATATCCTGGAAAACGCCCAGGTTGTCGCCACCCTGGAAGATGCCCTGGTGGGCTGCAACCTGGTGCTCGGCACCAGCGCCCGCGACCGGCGCATCCCCTGGCCACTGCTCGATCCGCGCGAATGCGGGACGAAAGTGGTCGAGGAGGCCGGGCAGGGCGCCGAGATCGCCCTGGTGTTCGGTCGTGAAGATTCCGGCCTGACTAACGAAGAGCTGCAGCGATGTCATTATCACGTGCACATCCCATCAGACCCTGAGTTCAGTTCGCTGAACCTCGGGGCCGCGGTGCAGGTGTTGAGTTATGAAGTGCGCATGTCCTGGCTCGCGGCTCAAGGCCAGCCGAGCAAGGTCGAGAAGGATGAGGTGGCTTCCACTAAAAGTGGCGAGCTGGCGACCATGGATGAGCTGGAGCGATTCTATGAGCACCTGGAGCAGACCCTGGTGGCCATCGAATTCCTCGATCCGGAAAAACCGCGGCACTTGATGGCGCGCCTGCGTCGGTTGTACGGACGAAGCTCGGTCAGCCGGGCGGAAATGAATATATTGCGTGGCATCCTCACGGAAACCCAGAAAGCGGCCCGTGGTGAGCTTCTAAAGCGGAAGGATTAAAAATGTTCGAGCGTTTGCGTGAAGATATCCAGAGTGTTTTCCATCGTGATCCGGCAGCGCGCAACGCCTTCGAAGTCCTGACCTGCTATCCGGGCATGCATGCCATCTGGATCCATCGGCTGGCGGCGGCCCTGTGGCGCGCCGAGCTGAAGTGGCTGGCGCGGCTGGTGTCGAACTTTGGTCGCTGGTTGACCGGTATCGAGATTCATCCGGGGGCCAAGGTCGGGCGTCGGTTCTTTATCGACCACGGCATGGGCATTGTCATTGGTGAAACCGCCGAGATCGGCAACGATGTCACGCTGTACCAGGGCGTGACCCTGGGTGGCACCAGCTGGAACAAAGGCAAGCGCCACCCGACCCTTGAAGACGGCGTGGTGGTTGGCGCCGGCGCCAAGGTGCTGGGGCCGTTCACTGTGGGCGCGGGGGCCAAGGTGGGTTCCAATGCCGTGGTGACCAAGGCCGTGCCGCCAGGCGCGACAGTGGTGGGGATTCCGGGGCGGATCATCGTCAAGACCGATGAAGAGCAGGATGCCCGGCGCAAGGCCATGGCCGAGAAGATCGGCTTTGATGCCTACGGCGTTGGCGAAGACATGCCCGACCCGGTAGCTCGCGCCATCAACCAGTTGCTGGATCATCTGCAGGCAGTGGATGGGCGCCTGGAGGGGATGTGCGGCGCGCTGAAGGATCTGGGCAGTAATTACTGTGCGAAAGATCTGCCTGAGCTGCGCGAAGAAGATTTCGCGTGCGTGAAGGACAAGGATCAGAGTCAGGCCGGCTAAACCCGGCCGACTTCATCGCGGGCAAGCCCGCTCCCACAGGGTCTCGGATGATGCACAGATTGTGCGCTCACCGAAAACTCCTGTGGGAGCGGGCTTGCCCGCGATTGAAGTCGACTCGGTACCTCTGGCTGTTAATGGCCAGCCTTTGCTATGATACCGCCGCTCTTTTGCGGGTAATCCTGACTAAAGTACTAGGTCTTATAGTTGACTTAAATACTCGGGAATTGCATACTCGCCCCATTCCGAACTCCGTGGTAACTGTCCATGCGACTGACTACAAAAGGCCGATACGCCGTGACCGCCATGCTCGACCTGGCGTTGCACGCGCAGCACGGGCCGGTGTCCCTGGCCGATATCTCCGAGCGCCAAGGCATCTCCCTGTCCTACCTCGAGCAGCTTTTCGCCAAGCTGCGTCGTAGCAACCTGGTTTCCAGCGTTCGCGGTCCGGGCGGCGGCTACCAGCTGTCGCGCGACATGCAGGGCATCCAGGTAGCCCAGGTGATCGATGCGGTGAACGAATCGGTCGACGCCACCAAGTGCCAGGGCCAAGGGGATTGCCATCAAGGCGATACCTGCCTGACCCACCACCTGTGGTGCGACTTGAGCTTGCAGATCCACGAATTTCTGAGCGGTATCAGCTTGGCTGATCTTGTCACTCGCCGTGAGGTACAAGAAGTAGCCCAGCGTCAGGACCAGCGTCGTTGCAACAGCAAGGCGCCGCGCCTGGACAAGATTGAAGCGTCCGCCGTCGAATGACAGCCAAAGAGCTAGCGGCACGCCAGCCAGCCTGATTTAGGAGATAGTCCATGAAATTGCCGATTTACCTTGATTACTCTGCGACCACCCCGGTTGATCCGCGGGTAGCGCAAAAAATGAGTGAATGCCTGCTGGTCGACGGAAACTTCGGTAACCCGGCGTCCCGTTCCCACGTGTTTGGCTGGAAAGCCGAAGAATCGGTCGAAAACGCTCGCCGTCAGGTTGCCGACCTGGTTAATGCCGACCCACGTGAAATCGTCTGGACCTCCGGTGCCACCGAGTCCAACAACCTGGCAATCAAGGGCGCGGCGCATTTCTATGCGACCAAGGGCAAACACCTGATCACCACCAAGATTGAGCACAAGGCTGTCCTCGACACCATGCGCCAACTGGAGCGTGAAGGTTTCGAAGTGACCTATCTCGAGCCTCAGACTGATGGTCTGGTAACGCCGGCCATGATTGAAGCAGCACTGCGTGATGACACCATCCTGGTGTCGGCCATGCACGTGAACAACGAAATCGGCACCATCAATGACATCGAAGCCATCGGCGAACTGCTGCGTTCTAAGGGCATTCTGTTCCACGTTGACGCGGCTCAGTCCACTGGCAAGGTCGAGATCGACCTGCAGAAGCTGAAAGTCGACATGATGTCGTTCTCGGCGCACAAGACCTATGGCCCTAAAGGTATCGGCGCGCTGTACGTCAGCCGCAAGCCGCGTGTGCGCATCGAAGCGACCATGCACGGGGGCGGTCACGAACGTGGCATGCGCTCCGGCACCCTGGCGACCCACCAGATCGTCGGCATGGGTGAAGCCTTCCGTGTAGCCAAGGAAGACATGGCTGCCGAAAACGTGCGCATCAAAGCCCTGAGCGACCGCTTCTTCAAACAGGTCGAAGGCCTGGAAGAGTTGTACGTCAACGGCAGCATGACCGCCCGCGTTCCGCACAACCTGAACCTGAGCTTCAACTACGTCGAAGGCGAGTCGCTGATCATGGCGCTCAAGGACCTGGCGGTTTCGTCCGGTTCGGCCTGCACCTCGGCATCCCTTGAGCCTTCGTACGTACTGCGCGCCCTGGGCCGCAACGACGAACTGGCACACAGCTCGATTCGCTTCACCTTCGGTCGTTTCACCACCGAAGAAGAAATCGACTACGCCGCGCAGAAAGTCTGCGAGGCCGTTACCAAGCTGCGCACTTTGTCGCCGCTGTGGGACATGTACAAAGACGGTGTCGACATTTCGAAAATCGAGTGGGCGGCACACTGATTTCAAGTCGCCGCAAACCGGCCCTGCCAACCTTCGGGCAGCAGGGCTCAAGAGCGACTCTCTGATGAGTGAGGATTAAGAATCATGGCTTACAGCGAAAAGGTCATCGACCACTACGAGAACCCGCGCAACGTCGGCAAGATGGACGCGGAAGACCCTGATGTCGGCACCGGCATGGTCGGCGCTCCGGCGTGCGGCGACGTGATGCGCCTGCAGATCAAGGTCAACGAGCAAGGCATCATCGAAGACGCCAAGTTCAAGACCTACGGTTGCGGTTCGGCGATCGCCTCCAGCTCCCTGGCGACCGAGTGGATGAAAGGCAAGACTCTGGATGAAGCAGAGACCATCAAGAACACTCAGCTGGCTGAAGAGCTGGCGCTGCCACCGGTAAAAATTCACTGCTCCGTGCTCGCTGAGGACGCCATCAAGGCGGCCGTTCGCGACTACAAGCAGAAGAAAGGCTTGATCTAAGCATTGGGCGACGAGTAAGGAGTCAACGATGGCTATCAGCATGACAGAAGCGGCTGCTCGACACGTGCGACGCTCCCTTGACGGGCGCGGCAAAGGTGAGGGGATTCGTCTGGGTGTTCGCACCACGGGCTGTTCCGGCCTTGCCTACGTGCTGGAGTTTGTCGACGAGGTGGTTGCAGAGGACCAGGTGTTCGAGAGTCACGGCGAGAAAGTGATCATCGACCCCAAGAGCCTGTCCTACCTGGACGGCACCGAGCTCGACTTCGTCAAGGAAGGGTTGAACGAGGGCTTCAAGTTCAACAACC
The DNA here is from genome assembly GCF_022496665.1 of Pseudomonas sp. TMW22090. Lineage (NCBI taxonomy): Bacteria > Pseudomonadati > Pseudomonadota > Gammaproteobacteria > Pseudomonadales > Pseudomonadaceae > Pseudomonas > Pseudomonas sp. TMW22090. The sequence goes on along the minus strand of NZ_SCFH01000002.1, from coordinate 410,256 downwards.
CCAACGTGCGCGGTGAATGTGGCTGCGGCGAAAGCTTCAATATCTGAGGCTGATCGTGGGTACTCCTTGTCATTTCGCTTTATTTGAGCTGCAGCCGAGTTTCAACCTGGACCTCGACCAGCTGGCCACGCGCTACCGTGAGTTGGCGCGCGGTGTTCATCCGGACCGCTTTGCAGACGCTTCCGAGCGCGAGCAGCGGCTGGCGCTGGAGCAATCCGCGAGCCTCAACGAGGCCTACCAGACGCTCAAGAACCCCCCGAAGCGCGCGCGATACCTGCTCGCCATGGGTGGTCGCGAGTTGCCGCTGGAGGTCACGGTGCATGATCCGGAGTTCCTCCTGCAGCAGATGGAGCTGCGTGAAGAGCTCGAAGACCTGTCCGATCTGGACGGTGTTGCAGCGTTCAAGCGCCGCCTGAAGCTCGCCCAGGATGAACTGAACCAAAGCTTCGCAGCCTGTTGGGATGATGCAGCGCACCGTGATCAGGCCGAACGCCTGATGCGACGCATGCAGTTTCTCGACAAGCTCACCTACGAAGTGCGCCAGTTAGAAGAGCGCCTCGACGATTAACCCAGTGCCGCTCCGGTCGCACGCCTGATATACAGATAAGTCCTGATAACGATGGCCCTACTGCAGATCGCCGAACCCGGCCAAAGTCCTCAACCGCACCAGCGTCGTCTGGCTGTGGGGATCGACTTGGGCACTACCAATTCGCTGGTCGCTGCATTGCGCAGTGGTCTTTCCGAGCCCCTGGCCGATGCTGACGGGCAGGTCATCCTGCCGTCCGCCGTGCGCTACCACGCCGACCGTGTCGAAGTGGGCGAGTCGGCCAAGCTGGCTGCCGCCACCGATCCCCTGAACACCGTGCTGTCGGTCAAGCGCTTGATGGGTCGTGGTCTGTCCGACGTCAAGCAACTGGGCGACCAACTGCCGTACCGCTTTGTCGGTGGCGAGTCGCACATGCCGTTCATCGAGACGATCCAGGGGCCGAAAAGCCCGGTTGAAGTCTCTGCCGATATCCTCAGGGTGTTGCGCGAGCGCGCTGAAGCGGCCCTGGGTGGCGAGCTGGTCGGCGCGGTGATTACCGTTCCTGCCTATTTCGATGATGCCCAGCGCCAGGCCACCAAGGATGCGGCCAAGCTGGCCGGCCTTAACGTGCTGCGCCTGCTCAATGAGCCAACGGCGGCTGCGGTGGCCTACGGTCTGGATCAGCATGCCGAAGGCCTGGTCGCCATTTATGACCTGGGCGGCGGCACCTTCGATATTTCGATCCTGCGCCTCACCGGCGGTGTGTTTGAAGTGCTGGCCACCGGTGGCGACAGCGCCCTGGGCGGCGATGACTTCGATCACGCGATTGCCGGCTGGATCATCGAGAGCGCCGGTTTGTCTGCCGATCTCGACCCGGGTGCGCAACGCAGCCTGCTGCAAACCGCCTGCGCGGCCAAGGAAGCGCTGACCAATGCGGCATCGGTTGAAGTGGCCTATGGCGACTGGAAAGCCGAACTGAGCCGTGAAGCCTTCAATGCGCTGATCGAGCCGATGGTCGCTCGCAGCCTGAAAGCCTGTCGCCGGGCGGTGCGCGACTCGGGTATCGAGCTTGAAGAAGTGCACGCAGTGGTTATGGTCGGCGGTTCGACTCGTGTGCCGCGTGTTCGCGAAGCAGTGGCCGAAGCCTTTGGTCGTCAGCCCCTGACTGAAATCGACCCGGATCAAGTGGTGGCCATCGGTGCCGCGATCCAGGCCGATACCCTGGCAGGCAACAAGCGCGATGGTGGTGAGTTGCTGCTGCTGGACGTGATTCCGTTGTCCCTGGGCCTGGAAACCATGGGCGGCCTGATGGAGAAGGTGATTCCGCGTAACACCACCATCCCCGTTGCCCGTGCCCAGGACTTCACCACCTACAAAGATGGCCAGTCGGCCATGGCGATCCATGTGCTGCAGGGTGAGCGCGAGCTGATCAGCGACTGCCGTTCCCTGGCGCGCTTCGAGCTGCGCGGCATTCCGGCCATGGTGGCGGGTGCGGCGAAAATTCGCGTGACCTTCCAGGTCGATGCCGACGGCCTGCTCAGCGTTTCGGCCCGTGAATTGGGTTCGGGCGTGGAAGCCAGCATCCAGGTCAAGCCGTCCTACGGCCTGACCGACGGCGAAATCGCCAAGATGCTCAAGGATTCGTTCCAGCATGCCAATGACGACAAGGTGGCCCGCGTACTGCGCGAGCAGCAGGTCGACGCCCAGCGCCTGATCGAGGCGGTGCAGGCGGCCCTTGAGGTCGATGGCGAGCGCCTGCTCGACGCCGAAGAGCGCATGGTCATCGACATGCAGGTTCAGGAACTGACCGAACTGATGAAAGGTACCGATGGTTACGCCATCGAGCAGCAGACCAAGCGTCTGTCGCAAGTGACCGATGCCTTTGCTGCCCGCCGTATGGATTTGACGGTGAAAGCCGCTCTGTCGGGGCGCAATCTGAATGAAATCGAGGATATCTGATGCCGCAGGTCATTTTTCTGCCCCACGACAAATTTTGCCCGGAGGGCATGGTGGTCGAGGCTGAGCCGGGTACTTCCATCCTGGATCTGGCGCACGAGCACCACATCGAGATGGAAAACGCCTGCGGCGGCGTCTGTGCCTGCACGACCTGCCACTGCATCATCCGCGAGGGTTTTGACTCGATGGAAGAGGCTGACGAGCTGGAGGAAGACTTCCTCGATCGCGCCTGGGGCCTGGAAGCGCAATCGCGCCTGGCGTGCCAGGCTATTGTTGGTGAAGAAGACATCACCGTCGAGATCCCGAAGTATTCGCTCAACCACGCTGCCGAAGCGCCGCACTGATTGGTATTACTGTCATGAGTTATGGTTGGAATGATGTTCAGCGCATTGCAGAAGAACTGGCCGAATCCAAGCCGGATGTCGATCCAATGTCGGTCAATTTCGTAGACCTGCAGCGATGGATCATGGAACTTCCCGATTTTGACAACACCTCCGGCCGCTGTGGCGAGAAGGTGTTGGAAGCGGTTCAGGCGCTTTGGATCGAAGAAGCCGACTGATCGTCCTCGCAGGTTAGGCAATACCCAAGAACCCGCGTATAATTCGCGGGTTTAATTTTTCACAAATTATCGTTTCTGGAGTTACACCATGGCTGTTCAACGTACTTTCTCCATCATCAAGCCTGACGCTGTTGCAAAAAACGTCATCGGCGAGATCACCACTCGTTTCGAAAAAGCCGGCCTGCGCGTTGTAGCTTCGAAACTGAAGCAGCTGTCCAAAGCCGAAGCCGAAGGCTTCTACGCTGAGCACAGCGCTCGTGGTTTCTTCGGCGACCTGGTTGCTTTCATGATCTCCGGCCCGGTTGTTGTCCAGGTTCTGGAAGGCGAAAACGCTATCGCTCTGAACCGTGAGCTGATGGGCGCTACCAACCCTAAAGAAGCTGCTGCCGGCACCATCCGTGCTGACTTCGCTGATTCGATCGATGCCAACGCTGTACACGGTTCGGACTCCGAAGCCGCTGCTGCTCGCGAAATCTCGTACTTCTTCGCAGCTACTGAAGTAACCACTCGCTAAGCATTGGCTTAAGAGTGAAGGTGAATCCATGACTACATCGACTGTAAAAACCAACCTGCTGGGTCTGACTCAACAGGAAATGGAAAAATTCTTCGACTCGATCGGGGAGAAGCGTTTCCGTGCCGGTCAGGTAATGAAATGGATTCACCACCTTGGCGTCGATGATTTCGACGCCATGACGAACGTCAGCAAGGCCTTGCGCGACAAGCTCAAGGCTATTGCCGAAGTTCGCGGTCCTGAAGTCGTCAGCGAGGACATCTCCACCGACGGTACCCGTAAATGGGTCGTGCGTGTGGCGTCCGGCAGCTGCGTCGAGACCGTCTACATTCCCCAGGGCAAGCGCGGCACTCTGTGCGTTTCGTCCCAGGCTGGCTGTGCCCTGGACTGCAGCTTCTGCTCCACCGGCAAGCAAGGTTTCAACAGCAACCTCACCGCCGCCGAAGTCATCGGCCAGGTGTGGATTGCCAATAAATCGTTTGGCAGCATCCCGGCGACCGCCGACCGTGCCATCACCAACGTGGTGATGATGGGCATGGGTGAGCCGCTGCTGAACTTCGACAACGTCGTGGCCGCCATGCATCTGATGATGGATGACCTGGGCTACGGGATCTCCAAGCGCCGCGTGACCCTGTCCACTTCGGGCGTGGTGCCGATGATCGATGAGCTGTCCAAGCACATCGACGTGTCCCTGGCGTTGTCCTTGCACGCACCCAATGACGCATTGCGTAATCAACTGGTGCCGATCAACAAGAAGTATCCGCTTAAGATGCTGCTTGAGTCGTGCCAGCGCTACATGTCGTCCCTGGGCGAAAAGCGCGTGCTGACTATCGAGTACACCTTGCTCAAGGACATCAACGACAAGGTCGAGCACGCGGTCGAGATGATCGAGTTGCTCAAGAACATCCCGTGCAAGATCAACCTGATTCCGTTCAACCCGTTCCCGCATTCCGGCTACGAACGCCCGAGCAACAACGCGATTCGCCGTTTTCAGGATCAGCTTCACCATGCCGGCTTCAATGTCACCGTACGCACCACCCGCGGTGAAGACATTGATGCCGCGTGTGGCCAATTGGTAGGGCAGGTGCTGGATCGCACCCGTCGCAGCGAACGTTATATCGCCGTGCGCGAGTTGAGCGCCGAAAACGATATCGCACAGAACGCCGCGAAATAAAGTAAGAGAGGATCTCTATGTCCCTGCGCTTTGCGCTGCTATTGCTGATGGCCAGCCTGTGTGCTGGTTGTGTCCTGTCGGGTGACTACAACCCGATGAAGACCAGCAAAGGCCGCGACGAAGCGCGTGCTGCCTACGTGCAGCTGGGGCTGGGGTATCTGCAGCAGGGCATGACGGAGCGCGCCAAGGTGCCGTTGAAGAAGGCCCTGGACCTGAACAGTTCGGATCCTGACGCGAATGCTGCACTGGGCCTGGTGTTCCAGGCCGAGATGGAGCCGGAACTGGCCGACGAGCATTTTCGCAAGGCACTGTCTTCGCGCCCCAACGACGCGCGTATCCTGAACAATTACGGTAGTTTTCTTTACGAAGAGAAGCGTTACAAGGACGCCTACGAACGCTTCGAACAGGCCGCTTCCGACTCCCTGTATCCTGAGCGCTCGCGAGTGTTCGAGAACCTGGGCATGACCGCTGCGAAGCTTGGAGAGCGTGACCTGGCGCTGCAGCAACTGGAAAAAGCCTTGCGCTTGAATCGTCAACAGCCACGCGCTTTGCTGGAAATGGCTGAGTTGTCGTACGAAGACAGGCATTATGTGCCCGCGCGTGACTATTACGATCGTTTTAGCCTGCTCACCGAACAAAATGCACGTAGTCTATTGCTCGGCATTCGGCTGGCAAAAGTGTTTGAAGATCGCGACAAGGCTGCCAGTTATGGCCTGCAACTAAAACGACTCTATCCCGGTACGCCGGAATATCAGCAATACCTGTCGGAGCAATGATGAAAGCGGCGCATCCCGAAGTTGTAGCAGCGAATCGCGTTAACCCCGGTGAAACCTTGCGCCAGGCCCGCGAAAGCAATGGCTGGTCGCTGGCTGAAGTGGCGCTCAAGCTCAACCTCACCGTCAATTCCCTGACCAATCTTGAGGCCGGCGCATTCGACAAGCTGCCGGGGCATACCTTTGCGCGGGGTTATATCCGTGCCTATGCCAAGTTGCTCGGCATGGACCAGACCGCCCTCGTCCAGCAATTCGACCAATCCACCGGCACCGATTCCCAGGGCAGCAACGTGCACAGCCTGGGCCGTATCGAAGAGCCGGTGCGGGTTTCCCATACCATTTTGCGAATCGTCAGCCTGTTGCTGCTGGTTGCCGTGATCGGCGGTGGTTTCTTCTGGTGGCAGGATCAAACCTCCCAGCGTGCCAAGGACCTGACGACCTTGAGCCCGGAGCACGTCGAAGTCGAAGGTGCCGATGGCACCACGCAGATCCATCCGCTGGACGAGCCGGAAGACCAGGCCGTCGTGGAAGGTCAGGCCGAGGGCGGCACCGCGCTGGCACTGCCGCAGGGCAACACTGCGGCGCAAGCTGAAGCGACTGCCCCGGCCCCTGCACCGACCACACCGTCCGCGCCTGTGCCAAACACTGCGCCGGCCGCTGCGACCCCGGCGACTCCTGCTCCTGCCGTTCCTGCCGTGCCAGCGCCGGTGGTGACTGCGCCGGTTGCGCCAAGTGCTGCTGCCGTTGCACCGACTGCGGCAGTGGCCGGCCAAGGCCAGGTTTCATTGCAATTCACTGCCGATTGCTGGACGCAAGTTTCCGATGGCACCGGCAAGGTGCTGTTGAGTGGTCTCAAGCGTAAAGGCGAAAATGTTTCCGTCAGCGGCAAGCCACCCTTTGCCGTGCGTCTGGGTTACGCCCGTGGCGCGCAGGTCAGCTATAACGGGCAGGTGGTTGATGTCGCTCCGTTCACCAGTGGCGAGACTGCTCGCCTGAAGTTGGGTCAATAAGTCATGCACGGCGAATCTCCAATCAAACGTCGCGAATCGCGCAAGATCTGGGTCGGTAATGTGCCCGTGGGCGGCGATGCCCCTATCGCTGTGCAGAGCATGACCAACAGCGATACCAACGACGTCGCGGCCACCGTGGCCCAGATCAATCGTCTGGAAGCGGCGGGCGTCGACATCGTGCGCATTTCCGTACCGGACATGGACGCTGCCGAGGCGTTCGGCAAGATCAAGCAGCTGGTGAAGGTGCCGCTGGTGGCCGACATCCACTTCGACTACAAAATCGCGTTACGTGTCGCTGAGCTGGGTGTTGACTGCCTGCGCATCAACCCGGGCAACATCGGTCGCGAAGACCGCGTGCGTGCGGTGGTCGATGCCGCCCGTGATCGCGGGATTCCGATTCGCATCGGGGTCAACGCCGGTTCCCTGGAAAAAGACCTGCAGAAAAAGTACGGCGAGCCAACGCCGGCTGCGCTGGTCGAGTCTGCCCTGCGTCACGTCGAGCACCTTGAACGCCTGAATTTCCAGGATTTCAAGGTCAGCGTGAAGGCCTCCGACGTGTTCATGGCCGTCGAAGCCTACCGTTTGCTGGCCAAGGAAATCGTCCAGCCGTTGCACCTGGGCATCACCGAAGCCGGTGGTTTGCGTTCAGGCACGGTGAAATCCGCCGTGGGCCTCGGTATGCTGCTCGCCGAAGGGATTGGCGATACTATTCGCATCTCGTTGGCGGCTGATCCGGTCGAGGAAGTGAAAGTCGGCTACGACATTCTCAAATCCCTGCACTTGCGTTCCCGTGGTATCAACTTCATCGCCTGCCCGAGCTGCTCGCGGCAGAACTTCGATGTGGTCAAGACCATGAACGAGCTGGAAGGGCGCCTTGAAGACCTGCTGGTGCCGCTGGATGTCGCGGTGATCGGTTGTGTGGTCAACGGCCCCGGCGAAGCCAAGGAAGCCCATATCGGCTTGACCGGCGGTACACCGAACCTGATTTACATCGACGGCAAGCCGTCGCAGAAACTGACGAATGACAATCTGGTGGATGAGCTTGAACGCTTGATCCGCCAGAAAGCGGCCGAGAAGGTCGAAGCTGACGCAGCGGTTATCGCGCGCGGCTGAGCCGACTGAAGAGCCGAACGAATTTAAGGATTTATAGTGAGCAAGTCTCTGCAAGCCATACGTGGCATGAACGACATCCTGCCCGAACAGACGCCCTTGTGGCGTCATTTCGAAGGCACCGTCTCGCGCCTGCTGGATAACTACGGTTACAAGCAAATTCGCATGCCGATCGTTGAATTCACCGAGCTGTTCAAGCGTTCCATCGGTGAAGTGACCGACATCGTCGAAAAAGAGATGTACACCTTCGACGACCGCAACGGCGACTCCCTGACCCTGCGTCCCGAAGGTACGGCTGCCTGCGTACGTGCGGTGCTGGAGCATGGCATCACCGGTGGTGGCCAGGTGCAGAAACTCTGGTACATCGGCCCGATGTTCCGCCATGAGCGCCCACAGAAGGGCCGCTATCGCCAGTTCCACCAGATCGGTGTCGAAGTGTTCAACCTCGACGGTCCGGACATCGACGCCGAGTTGATCGTACTGACCTGGCGCCTGTGGGGCGAGCTGGGGATCCGTGACGCGGTCAAGCTTGAACTCAACAGCCTGGGCACCGCCGAGTCCCGTGGTCGTTACCGCGAGGCGCTGGTCGAGTACCTTTCGGCGCGCCTGGACCAGTTGGACGAAGACAGCCAACGCCGTCTGAAGACCAACCCGTTGCGCGTGCTGGACACCAAGAACGCCGACACCCAAGCCGTGCTGGTCGATGCGCCGAAGATGGCCGACTACCTCGACGAAGAGTCCCGCGTGCACTTCGAGGGCCTCAAGGCTCGCCTGGATGCTGCCGGTATTCCTTATGTGATCAACCCGAAGCTGGTTCGCGGGCTGGATTACTACAGCAAGACCGTTTTCGAATGGGTCACCGACAAGCTAGGCGCCCAGGGCACCGTGTGTGCCGGTGGTCGTTACGATGGCCTGGTCGAGCAGATGGGCGGCAAGCCGACTGCCGGCGTGGGTTTCGCCATGGGCATCGAGCGCCTGGTGCTGCTGCTGGAGACCCTGGAGCAGATCCCGGCCGAGATTTCCCGTCAGGTCGACGTCTACCTCTGCGCGTTCGGCGAAGCCGCCGAATTGGCCGGGCTGACCCTGGCCGAGCGAGTGCGTGATCAATTGCCCAACCTGCGCCTGCAAGTCAATGCCGGCGCCGGCAGCTTCAAAAGCCAGTTCAAGAAGGCCGACAAGAGCGGTGCGTTGTATGCGCTGATCCTCGGCGACGACGAAATGGCCCAGCAAGTGGTAGGTTTCAAACCCCTGCGTGGCCAGGGCGAACAACAAAGCATTGCCTGGGATGCGCTTGCTGCACACCTGGCCACCTGCGTCGTGCAGGGTTGAAGCTGTCATAAACAGCCGATTTAGCGATTAAGGAGTATTGGGGTGTCGAGTACCGAAGACGAAAACCTGGCGGATTTGAAGGATTGGTGGACACGCAACGGCAAGCCCCTGGTTACTGGCGGCCTGTTGGCGCTGGTCATCGTGTTCGGCTGGCAGGCCTTTCAGAAGTATCAGGGCAATCAGGCACAAAGTGCCTCGATTCTCTATCAGCAATTGCTCGAAACCACGCTGACCCCTGACGGCAAGCCTGATGCAGCCCGTGTTTCGGACCTGGCCGGCAAGCTCAACAGCGAGTTCGGCGGCACCGCGTACGCGCAGTACGGCAGCCTGTTCGTGGCCAAGGTCGCAGTCGACAGCGGCAAGCTGGATGACGCGGCAACTGAACTCAAGGCGATTATTGCCAAGCCGGCCAACCCGGCACTGGGCGAAATCGCCCGTCAGCGCCTGGCGCAGGTTCTGGCTGCGCAGGACAAGGCTGATGAAGCCTTGAAACTGCTCGAAGGCGACGCCGATACTGCATTCCTGGCGACCCGCGAAGAGCTCAAGGGCGACCTCCTGGTGAAGCTGGGTCGTACCGATGAAGCAAACGCGGCGTATCAAAAAGCCAAGGCGGCACTGTCGGATGAAGCGGCAGTAGGTGGCCTACAAATCAAGCTGGACGACCTGGCCAAAGGGGATGCGTGACGTGATCCGTTGGAAACATGCAGCATTGCTGGCCCTGGCCATTTTGGCCGCGGGTTGCAGCAGCAACAGCAAAAAGGAATTGCCACCGGCCGAGTTGACCGACTTCAAAGAAGAAGTGGTTCTGCAGAAGCAGTGGAGTCGTTCGATCGGTGACGGTCAGGGCGAAACCTATAACATGCTGGTCCCGGCGATCGATGGCGACACTATCTATGCCGCCGACGTCACCGGTGTGGTGATGTCGATGGATCGCAGCAATGGCGACGTCAAATGGGAAAAAGATCTTGAGCTGCCAGTTTCCGGCGCCGTTGGCGTGGGTTACGGGCTGGTCATGATCGGCACGCTCAAAGGCGAAATCGTTGCCCTGGATGCCAGCAGCGGTGAAGAGAAATGGCGCGCTCGCGTGTCCAGCGAAGTCCTCGCGCCGCCTGCCAGCAATGGTGATGTGGTGGTGGTTCAGACTCAGGATGATCGTCTGATCGGCCTGGATGCCGCCACCGGCAACCAGCGCTGGTTGTATGACAGCACTCCGGCGGTCCTGACCCTGCGCGGTACCAGTGCTCCGATCGTGACCAACCGCCTCGCGGTGGCTGGCCTGTCGACCGGTAAAGTGGTGGCTTTGGACATCTCCAACGGCGTGCCGGTCTGGGAACAACGCGTTGCCATTCCACAGGGTCGTTCGGAATTGGAGCGTGTCGTCGACATCGACGGCGGCTTGCTGCTGTCCGGCGGTACGCTGTACGTGGCCAGCTATCAGGGTCGCGTTGCGGCACTGGACTTGGAAAGCGGTCGTCAGCTCTGGCAGCGTGATGCTTCAAGCTATGCCGGTGTCGCCCAGGGTTTTGGCAGCGTCTACGTGAGCCTGTCGTCGGGCACCGTTGAAGGCGTCGACGAACGTACCACCACAGCCTTGTGGACCAACGATTCGCTGGCTCGTCGTCAACTGTCGGCTCCGGAAGTGTTCTCCAGCTACGTGGCTGTCGGCGACCTGGAAGGCTACCTGCACCTGCTGAGCCAGGTGGACGGTCGCTTTGTCGGCCGCGAGCGCATCGACAGCGACGGCCTGCGTGCCCGACCGCTGGTGGTGGGTGACATGATTTATGTGTATGGCAACAGCGGCAAACTGGAAGCCCTGACCATCAAGTAAGAACTATGCTTGGGGTTTAACCCCCAAGCGGCTTCACCGTTCGCAAACTGTAGGAGCGAGCTCGCTCGCGAAGGACGTCAACGATAACGTTGGCTTCTTGGATAAACGCAGTGTCTTGGCGTTTTTCGCGAGCAGGCTCGCTCCTACAGGAAAGCACGCAGTGATTGCCCCGAGCACCAGCCGCTGCCTAGCAGCGGCTTTTGTATTTTCTGAAATAACGAAGTGGAGAGCCGCATGGTTCCCGTAATCGCCCTGGTGGGCCGACCCAATGTCGGCAAGTCCACCTTGTTCAACCGCCTGACCAGGACTCGTGACGCCATCGTCGGCGACTTGTCCGGTCTGACCCGTGATCGCCAATACGGTGAGGCCAAATGGCAAGGGCGTTCCTACATTCTGGTCGACACCGGCGGTATCTCCGGTGACGAGCACGGTATGGACGAAAAAATGGCCGAGCAGTCGCTGCTGGCCATTGAAGAAGCGGATGTGGTGTTGTTCCTGGTAGATGCCAAGGCCGGTTTCACCGCCGCCGACCAGATGATCGCCGAGCATTTGCGCAAACGTAACAAGCGCTCGTACGTGGTTGCCAACAAGGTCGACAACATCGACCCGGAAATGGCCCGCGCCGAATTCGCCCCGTTGGGCATGGGTCACGCGATCCCGATCGCTGGCGCCCATGGTCGCGGCATCACCCAGATGCTGGAAATCGCCCTCAGCGACTTCCCGAGAGACGAAGAAGAGCCGGAAGACGGCGAAGAAGAGATCGTTGCCGAAGGTGAGGAAGCCAAGCGCATTCCTGGCCCAAGCGAAAAAGACGGGATCAAGATCGCTATCATCGGCCGTCCGAACGTCGGCAAGTCGACCCTGGTCAACCGCATGCTCGGTGAAGACCGGGTAATCGTCTATGACCAGCCGGGTACCACTCGCGACAGTATCTACATCCCGTTCGAGCGTAACGACGAGAAGTACACGCTGATCGACACCGCAGGTGTGCGCAAGCGCGGCAAGATCCACGAAGAAGTTGAAAAATTCTCCGTGGTGAAAACCCTGCAGGCGATCAAAGACGCCAACGTGGTGATCTTCGTCATGGACGCCCGCGAAGGCGTGGTAGATCACGACCTCAACCTGCTGGGCTTTGCCATCGAGTCGGGTCGTGCGCTGGTTATCGCGATCAACAAGTGGGACGGCATGACGCCGAGCGAGCGCGACTTCGTGAAGATCGAGCTGCAACGTCGACTGTTCTTCGTTGACTACGCCGACATCCACTTCATCTCGGCGCTGCACGGCACCGGCGTGGGTAACCTCTACGCTTCCGTACAGAACTCGTTCAAGTCCGCGGTTACCCGCTGGCCGACCAACCGCCTCACCCAGATCCTGGAAGATGCGGTCGGCGAGCACGCGCCACCGATGGTCAACAACCGCCGGATCAAGCTGCGCTATGCCCACTTGGGTGGGGCCAACCCGCCGATCATCGTGATCCACGGTAATCAGATCGAAAAGGTGCCGAAGTCTTACGTTCGTTACCTGGAAAACACTTATCGCCGAGTCCTGAAGCTGGTCGGTACGCCGATCCGCATCGAGTTCAAAGGCGGCGAGAACCCGTACGAAGGTAACAAGAACTCGCTCACCGACCGCCAGGTCAACAAGAAACGCCGGATGATGTCGCACCACAAGAAGGCCGACAAGAAGCGCCGCGACAAGCGCTGATTCAAGGCTTGTCCGGCTCCTGTGGGAGCGGGCTTGCCCGCGATGAACGAAAACGCGGTGTATCTGTTACATCGTGGTGTGGCCATCGCGGGCAAGCCACGCTCCCACAGGATCGGGTTCCAAAAAGGGCGCTTATGGCGCCCTTTTTTTATGGGCGCCGTATGGGCTATCCTCGGGCTCTCCCGCGCCGCCGTTAGAGCCGGGTGCAGAGCAGGGAATCACCGATGATCAACAGTAAGCTGCCGAATGTCGGCATCACTATCTTCACTCAGATGTCGCAGCTCGCGGCGCAAACCGGCGCGCTGAACCTGTCCCAGGGTTTTCCCGATTTCGATGCCCCGCAGGCGCTGTGCGACGCGGTCGGCGGGCACATCGCCCAGGGCCACAACCAGTACTCGCCAATGACCGGCCTGCCGGCCTTGCGCCAGCAGGTAGCTACCAAGATCGCTCGCAGCTACGGTATCAACGTCGATGCCGACAATGAGGTGACGATTACCCCGGGCGCCACCCAGGCGATCTTCTGCGCGATCCAGGCGGTTATCAACAGCGGCGACGAAGTCATCGTATTCGACCCGTGCTACGACAGTTATGAACCGTCGGTCGAGCTGGCCGGCGGTCGTTGTGTGCACGTGCAGCTGGGGCTGGATGATTTCGCCATCGACTTCCAGAAACTCGCTGAAGCCATTACGCCGCGTACGCGGATGATCGTGCTCAACACCCCGCACAATCCTAGCGGCGCACTGATCAGTCGCGCCGAGCTGGATCAACTGGCCCAGTTGATCCGTGATCGTGATATCTACCTGATCAGCGACGAGGTCTACGAGCACCTGGTGTTCGACGGCGTGCCCCATGTCAGCGTGCTGGCGCACGAGGAGCTGTACCAGCGCGCCTTCGTGATCAGCTCCTTCGGCAAGACCTATCACGTCACCGGTTGGAAAACCGGCTACGTGGTCGCTCCACCGGCCCTCACCGCGGAAATGCGCAAGGTTCACCAGTACGTCAGCTTTTGCGGCGTCACTCCACTGCAGTTTGCCCTGGCCGACTTCATGGCCGAGCACCCTGAACATGTCGAGGAGCTGCCGGCGTTCTATCAGGCCAAGCGCGACCTGTTTTGCGATTTGCTGGCGCCCTCGCGATTCAGCTTCAAACGGGTCGCGGGCACTTATTTCCAGCTGGTCGACTATTCGCAGATTCGTCCGGACCTCAATGACGTCGACATGGCGCTTTGGATGACCCGCGAACACGGCGTGGCCAGTATCCCGATCTCGGTGTTCTACCAGAGCCCGCCCGCAGGCCAGCGCCTGATACGCCTGTGCTTCGCCAAACGCGAGGAGACCCTGCGTGAAGCAGCGGAAAAACTATGCGTGATCTGAGTGCCTTGCCGAACCTGACCATCGCGTTGGTCCAGACCACGCTCGCCTGGCATGACCGCCAGGCCAACCTGGAGCACTTCGAGCAGTTGCTGGAGCAGGCGCGTGGCGCCGACCTGATCATCCTGCCGGAAATGTTCACCACCGGTTTCTCCATGGAATCCCAGACCCTGGCCGAGCCGGAGAACGGCCCCACCAGCAAATGGCTGCGGCTGCAGGCGGCGAAGTTCGACGCGGTGATTACCGGCAGTGTCATCGTGCAAGCCAGTGATGGCAGCCATCGCAATCGCCTGTTATGGGCGCGCCCGGACGGCGAGGTGCTGCACTACGACAAGCGCCATCTGTTTCGCATGGCGGGTGAGCACAACCACTACACCCCGGGCGAGCGTCAGGTGCAGTTCGAATTGAAAGGCTGGCGGGTGCGGCCGCTGATTTGTTATGACTTGCGATTCCCGGTCTGGAGCCGGGACGCGCAGGACACCGACCTGTTGCTGTACACCGCAAACTGGCCTGGTGCACGGCGCCAGCACTGGAACCGCTTGCTGCCGGCGCGGGCGATTGAAAACCTGTGTTATGTCGCGGCGGTGAATCGAGTGGGCACCGACGGCAAGGGCTTTGCCTACACCGGGGACAGCCAGGTGCTGGATTTCCAGGGTGAGACGTTGCTGGGCGCGGGGGAGGCCGATGGAGTGTTTCAGGTGGTGCTGGATGCGGCGGAGCTGGCGGCCTACCGCACGCGGTTTCCAGCGAATCTGGATGCGGATACGTTCGAGTTCACCTGAGACCGGAAAAGATCGCAGCCTTCGGCAGCTCCTACAGGGGACCGCATTCCAGGGCAGGATAGGCCCGAAAAGATCGCAGCCTTCGGCAGCTCCTACAGGGACCGCATTGCGAGGTAGGAGCTGCCGAAGGCTGCGATCTCTTGATCTTCAAACAGCATAAACAAAAAGGCCCCCAGGTTCTCACCCAGGGGCCTTTTGCATTACAGCCAAAGCCTTACGCCGCTTTCGCTTCCGGCTGGCTCAGCGAGCGGTTCAGCGCGCTGAACAGGGCCTTGAAGCTGGCGGTGGTGATGTTCTCGTCGATACCCACGCCGTGCACAGCACGCTCACCATTGACTCGCAGTTCGATGTAGGCCGCTGCCTTGGCATGGGTGCCCGCGCCGATCGCGTGTTCGTTGTAGTCCATGATTTCCACCGGAATCGGCAAGCCGGCCACCAGGGCTTCCAGCGCGCCGTTGCCCTTGCCGTTCCAGCGCAAGTTGTTTTCACCCTGGCCTTTGCTCGACACTTCGACTTCCACCGAGCTGTTGCCGTTCTCTTCCTGCAGGCGATGGCTGACCAGCGCATAAGGGGTGTTGGCTTGCAGGTATTCACGCTGCAGCAAGGCGTAGATCTGTGGTGCGGTCATCTCCAGGCCAACACGGTCGGTTTCGGCCTGGACAACCTGGCTGAACTCGATCTGCATGCGACGCGGCAAGCTGATGTCGTATTCCTGTTCCAGCAGGTAGGCGATACCGCCTTTGCCCGACTGGCTGTTGACGCGGATCACCGCCTCATAGCTGCGACCAATGTCGGCCGGATCGATCGGCAAGTACGGCACTTCCCACAGGGTGCCTTGTTTCTGCTGGGCAAAGCCCTTGCGGATAGCGTCCTGGTGCGAGCCGGAGAACGCGGTGTGGACCAGATCGCCGACGTACGGGTGACGCGGGTGCACCTGGATCTGGTTGCATTCCTCGACGACCTTGCGCACGCCGTCGATGTCCGAGAAATCGAGCTCAGGGTGTACGCCCTGGGTGTAGAGGTTCAGTGCCACGGTCACGAGGTCGACGTTACCGGTGCGCTCGCCATTACCGAACAGGCAGCCTTCGACGCGATCGGCGCCGGCCATCAGGCCCAGTTCGGTAGCGGCAACGCCCGTGCCGCGGTCGTTGTGGGTGTGCAGGCTGATGATCACACTGTCACGACGGTTGATATGACGGCCGAACCATTCGATCTGGTCGGCATAGATGTTCGGGGTGGCGCATTCGACGGTGGCCGGCAAGTTGAGGATCATCTTGTGCTCGGGCGTCGGGTTCCAGACCTCGATCACTGCGTCACAGACTTCCTTGGCGAACTCCAGCTCAGTGGCGCTGAAGGTTTCCGGCGAGTATTCGAAGGTCCATTCGGTGTCCGGCTGCTGTGCGGCGTATTTGACGAACAGCTTGGCCGCGCTGACGGCGATTTCCTTGATGCCGTCCTTGTCCTGGTTGAACACGATGCGACGGAAAGACGGCGAAGTCGCGTTGTACAGGTGAACGATGGCTTTTTTCGCCCCGCGCAAAGATTCAAAGGTGCGCTCGATCAGGTCTTCACGGCCTTGGGTCAACACCTGGATGGTGGTGTCGTCCGGGATGTGGTTGCCTTCGATCAAGGTGCGCACGAAGTCGAAGTCGGTTTGCGAAGCGGCCGGGAAGGAGGCTTCGATTTCTTTCACGCCGACCTGCACCAGGGTTTTCCAGAAACGCAGCTTTTTAACCGCGTCCATAGGCTCGATCAGCGACTGGTTACCGTCGCGCAGGTCCGAGCTGCACCAGATCGGCGCCGCGGTGATGGTCTTCGATGGCCAGGTACGGTCCGGGATGTCGATGGTCGGAAACGCGCGGTACTTCGAAGACGGGTCTTTGAGCATGCTCATCGGGAAATCCTTGTTGTAGGGGCCGAAAAAAGGCGGCCTGCCGGTGGATCAAAAGTTCTGGGGATGAAGCGTAGGACGAGGCACCGCGGTTCAGCCCGGCAGTCGTGCACTGACAAGGCACAGACTGCGGTGCTGGCGAAGCTGAATGAGGGTGTGAGAGGTTTTCATGCCTTCAACCCTAACCGCGAGGGTGAAGGTTGGCAAGCGGTCGAAAAAAATTGAGAGGAATACTCTTGGGTAAGCCTTTGGCGAGATTTAATTGCTTGGATCAGCCCTGATTGTGCTAATGATTGCTGGCGGTTTAAACACCGCGCAATCGAACTGGCGTGCTTTGCACTCTCCAGGTCTGGGTTGCAATGGGCCGTTACGGACGAATTTCGATCATTGTTCCATCTGGCACCAGGCCCCACACTTCTCGCATGTCCATATTGCGCATGGCGATGCAGCCGTCGGTCCAGTCGAGGGTATGAAACAGGTTCTCCGGGTAGTCGTAGGAATCGGGCGTGCCATGGATCATGATCATGCCGCCCGGTGGTACGCCTTCGCGCAGCGAGCGCGCAGAGTCGGCCGCATTCGGGTAGGAGATGTGCATGGCCAGATTGAAGCGGTCGCTGACCTTGCGCCAGTCCACCCAGTAGAAGCCTTCCGGGGTGCGCTTGTCGCCTTCCATCAGCTTGGCGCCCTTGGGCTGCTTGCCCAGGGAAATGCGGTAGGTTCGCAGCGCCTTGCCGTCGGCAATCAATTGCAATTGATGAGCGGATTTAAGCACCAACACTTTTTCGATCGGTTTGCCATCCAGGGTCACCACGGTGGAAGCCTGGGACACGGCAATGAACGACAGGCAGAACAGGGCAAGCAACCAGCGCATTAAAACGATATCCCTAAGAGGTGTTGCGACTATCTAATTGTAGGTGCTGCCTCAGGCTTGAGCCGCAGGCGGATGATCTTTTGCTTTTGCAAAAAATTTCACATTCCGAATCAAACAATAACCGGCTGGGCCAGCGGCGGAATCGATTCCGACCGCACGGGGTAGACCTCCGACCGCCGGTCAGCGAAGAAGTATTCTAAAGTACGCCCCACCGTGCGGAAAGCCAGGTCGGACCAAGGGATGTCCGCTTCTTCAAAAAGCCGGACTTCGAGGCTTTCTATGCCTGCTGCGAAATCCAGGTCCACCAGTTCGGCGCGGTAGAACACATGCACCTGGCTGATGTGCGGCACGTCGATCAGCGTGTAGATGCAGAGGTCGCGGACCCTGGCACAGGCTTCTTCGGCGGTTTCGCGAATGGCGGCCTGTTCGATGGTTTCGCCGTTCTCCATGAACCCGGCGGGCAGGGTCCAGTAGCCCAGTCGCGGCTCGATGGCCCGTCGGCACAACAATACCTTCGAGCCCCAGGTGGCCACGCAGCCGGCGACGATGTTGGGGTTCTGGTAGTGGATGGTGTGACAGCTGTCACAGACAAACCGCAGGCGCGAATCGCCCTCGGGAATGCGTTGTGTCACCGGGTTGCCGCACTGGCTGCAAAATTTCATGCTTGGGTTCCTGAATGCTGTGCCTATCTTGGCGTGCGGCGGTGTCGGTCGGCAAGTTGTCGTTTCGCGACAGACGGCCGTTCGGGGCTTGGGCGGTCGGTGTGATTGGTGCATGATGCAGGGTAAGGCACAGATCGAGATCACTCATGCTGGACGAGCTACTGCATCGGGTAAGCAACCACACGCCGCGAACCCTGGAAACCGACAAACGTTTTCCCGAGGCCGCCGTATTGGTGCCCATCACCCGCAGTGACGAACCGGAACTGGTTCTGACCCTGCGCGCCAGCGGGCTCTCGACCCATGGCGGCGAAGTGGCGTTTCCCGGAGGCCGCCGCGACCCTGAAGACCCGGACCTGATTTTCACCGCCCTGCGCGAAGCCGATGAAGAGATTGGCCTGCCGCCCGGGCTGGTCGAAGTGATTGGGCCTCTGAGCCCGCTGATCTCGCTGCATGGCATCAAGGTCACGCCTTATGTCGGGGTGATCCCGGATTTTGTCGAGTATCGGGCCAACGATGCCGAGATCGCGGCAGTGTTCAGTGTACCGCTGGAGTTTTTTCGCGAGGACCCGCGCGAACACACCCACCGCATCGATTATCAGGGCCGCAGCTGGTATGTGCCGAGCTATCGATACGGCGAGTACAAGATCTGGGGCCTGACGGCGATCATGATCGTCGAGTTGATCAACCTGCTGTATGACGCGAAAATCAGCCTGCACCAGCCGCCCAAAAGCTTTATCAATACCTGAAGCCATCATTCGTATGGCAATACCCGAGCCGGCCTGGCCCTGAGGACAACACGATGAAATACCGCCTGGGCGACGCCCGAGTCGAAACCCATCCGCAGAGCTGGGTAGCCCCCAACGCCGTGCTGGTGGGCAAGGTCAAACTGGAAGAGGGCGCCAACGTCTGGTTCAACGCAGTGCTGCGTGGCGACAATGAATTGATCCTGATCGGCAAGAACAGCAACGTCCAGGACGGTACGGTGATGCACACCGACATGGGCTACCCGTTGACCATCGGTACCGGCGTGACTATTGGCCACAATGCCATGCTGCATGGCTGCACGGTCGGGGATTACAGTTTGATCGGTATTAATGCGGTGATTCTCAACGGCGCGAAAATCGGTAAAAACTGCATCATCGGTGCCAATTCGCTGATCGGCGAGGGCAAGGAAATTCCCGATGGCTCCCTGGTGATGGGCTCGCCGGGAAAGGTGGTGCGCGAGTTGACCGAACAGCAAAAGCAAATGCTCGAGGCCAGCGCTGCTCATTACGTGCACAACGCCCAGCGCTATGCCCGCGACCTGGCTGAGCAGGAAGAATGACCACTGCAGAACCACCGGTCCGCTCACCGTGCGTGAATGTCTGTGCGCTGGATGACGATGACATCTGCACCGGTTGCCAGCGCACGGTCGAGGAGATCACGCGCTGGAGCCGGATGGATAATGACGAGCGGCGCAAGGTCTTGGGGCTTTGCCATGAAAGGGCGAAGTCCAGCGGGCTGGTGTGGATGCTTGGCAAGTAACTCCGGACATTCATCGCGCCCCTTGTAGGAGCGAGCTGGCTCGCGAAAACCTGAGGGCGCTATGGGGTACCTGATTTTACGCGTAATCGTTAACGTCCTTCGCGAGCAAGCTCGCTCCTACAGGTGTCTTTTCGTCCCATGCTTTTTTTGATCGCCTACATCAGCAGCGTCGTGCTGATCAACTACGCCTTTTCCACCGCCCCGCACCTGGACATCATCTGGTCGGCCTGGGGTGGCCTGGTATTCGTGCTGCGCGACATGGTGCAAACGCGCTTTGGGCACGGCGCAATCATCGCCATGCTGGCCGCGCTGGTGTTGTCCTATGTCACCTCCGATCCGTCCATCGCCCTGGCCAGTGCCACGGCGTTCGCGGTCTCCGAGTGCATTGACTGGCTGGTGTTCAGCATCACCAGGCGCCCGCTGCACGATCGCCTGTGGATAAGTTCGGCGCTGAGCATCCCTCTCGATACGTTCATCTTCTTTGGCATGATCGACGCGTTCACCCCAGCCGTGATCCTCACCGCCATGGCCTCGAAGTTCGCGGGCGTGACGGCCGTCTGGTTGATCATGGCCTGGCGCCTGCGCAAGCAGGCTGTCGCCAGCTGAAGCCAAAACCGCAGGTTCATGTAAAATGCCGCGCTTTCTCCCCATGGGAAGCGCGCCAGGCGCTGCCTCCCTCGATGATCCGCTTCTTTGAGGACTTGAGATGACCCGTATCGGAACTCCATTGTCGCCGACCGCGACCCGCGTATTGCTGTGTGGCTGTGGCGAGTTGGGCAAGGAAGTGGTGATCGAGCTGCAACGCCTGGGCGTTGAAGTGATCGCCGTGGACCGCTATGCCAACGCACCGGCCATGCAAGTGGCGCATCGCAGCCATGTGATCAACATGCTCGACGGTGCCGCCCTGCGTGCGGTCATCGAAGCAGAAAAACCGCACTTCATCGTGCCGGAAATCGAAGCCATCGCGACCGCCACCCTGGTCGAACTGGAAGCCGAAGGTTTCACCGTGATCCCTACGGCGCGTGCCGCGCAGCTGACCATGAACCGCGAAGGCATCCGCCGCCTGGCAGCTGAAGAGCTGGACCTGCCCACTTCGCCGTACCACTTCGCCGACACCTTCGAGGATTACAGCAAGGCGGTCGAAGACCTCGGCTTCCCGTGCGTGGTCAAGCCAGTGATGAGCTCGTCGGGCAAGGGCCAAAGCCTTCTGCGCAGTGTCGATGACGTGAAGGCCGCGTGGGATTACGCGCAAGAAGGCGGCCGTGCCGGCAAGGGGCGAGTGATCGTCGAGGGCTTCATCGATTTCGACTACGAAATCACCTTGCTCACCGTGCGCCACATTGGCGGCACCACGTTCTGTGCTCCGGTGGGGCATCGCCAGGAGAAGGGCGATTACCAGGAGTCCTGGCAGCCACAGGCGATGAGCCCGATCGCGCTGGCGGAGTCCGAGCGCGTCGCCAAAGCCGTGACCGAAGCCTTGGGTGGCCGCGGCCTGTTTGGCGTCGAGTTGTTCATCAAGGGCGACCAGGTGTGGTTCAGCGAAGTGTCGCCACGCCCACACGACACGGGCCTTGTGACGCTGATTTCCCAGGACCTGTCGCAGTTCGCGCTGCACGCCCGGGCCATTCTTGGCCTGCCGATCCCGTTGATCCGTCAGTTCGGGCCTTCGGCTTCGGCGGTGATCCTGGTGGAAGGGCAGTCGACCCAGACGGCATTCGCCAATCTTGGCGCTGCGCTGAGCGAGCCGGATACGGCGTTGCGGTTGTTCGGCAAGCCTGAGGTCAACGGCCAGCGCCGCATGGGCGTGGCGCTGGCGCGGGATGAGTCGATTGAAGCGGCTCGGGCGAAGGCTACCCGTGCTTCGCAGGCCGTCGTAGTAGACCTCTAAACCGAGGCGCGGCATTCGCCGGCAAGCCCGCTCCCACATGGGATTGGGGTCGTACACACAATTGGTGGACAACCCGAAATCCTGTGGAAGCGAGCTTGCTCGCGATGGCGGCCTGTCAGGCCACTCGATTCAAATCGTTATCCCGCGTTTCCTTCAAGCACAGCACCGCGATCAGGCTTAACACCGCCGCCCCCGACACATACCCCCCGACATAACTCAGCCCGCCCATCGCCACCAGCTTCTGCGCGAAGAACGGCGCTGCCGAGGCTCCGACGATTCCGCCCAGGTTGTAGGCCGCCGACGCGCCGGTGTAGCGCACATGGGTCGGAAACAGCTCGGGCAACAGCGCCCCCATCGGCGCAAACGTTACGCCCATCAGAAACAGCTCGATGCACAGGAACAGCGCAACGCCCCAGGTCGAACCCTGGGTCAGCAGCGGTTCCATCAGAAACCCCGACAAAATCGCCAGCACGCCGCCGACAATCAACACCGGTTTACGCCCGTAGCGGTCGCTGGCCAAGGCAGAGAGCGGCGTCGCGGCTGCCATGAACAGTACGGCGAAGCACAGCAGGGCCAGGAAGGTTTCGCGGGTGTAGCCCAGTGTCGATACGCCATAGCTCAGCGAGAACACGGTCGAGATATAGAACAACGCGTAGCAGACCACCATCGAACCGGCACCCAGCAACATCGGTGCCCAGTACTGGCTGAACAGCTCGACCAGGGGGATTTTCACCCGTTCCTGGCGCGCCATGGCATTGGCAAATACCGGGGTTTCGTGGAGTTTTAGGCGTACATACAGGCCCACCATGACCAGTGCCGCACTCAGCAGGAAGGGAATACGCCAGCCCCACGAGCGGAACTGTTCGTCGCTCAGGGTCATTGCCAGGGTCAGGAACAGGCCGTTGGCAGCGAGGAAGCCGATCGAAGGCCCCAGTTGGGGAAACATGCCGAACCAGGCTCGCTTGCCTTTGGGCGCGTTCTCCGTCGCCAGCAGTGCTGCGCCGCCCCATTCGCCGCCAAGCCCCAGGCCCTGGCCAAAGCGCAGGACGCAGAGCAGGATGGGCGCCCAGGCGCCGATGCTGGCGTAGCCCGGGAGTACGCCGATCAGCGTGGTGCACACGCCCATCAGCAATAGCGAGGCCACCAGGGTCGATTTGCGCCCGATGCGGTCGCCGAAATGGCCGAACAGCGCCGAGCCCAAGGGCCTGGCCAGGAAGGCGATGCCGAAGGTCAGGAAGGCCGACAGCATTTGCGCAGTGCCAGAGGTCTGGGGGAAAAATACCGGGCCGATCACCAGCGCCGCGGCGGTGGCATAGACGTAGAAGTCGTAGAACTCGATGGCGGTGCCGATAAAGCTCGCCGTGGCCACCCGGGTGGCGGAGTTGGTGGGTTGTGCTGGCGTGGTTTCGCTGTAAGTCGTGCTGGTTGTCATGCGTTTATCCCTGACAGTCATGTGCCCCAGTGGAGCGAATTATTATGGTTGAACACCCAGGGATGTGGGTTTAACGCGAAGTGCGGGTAGCACTGGGGTAGGGCGGCGCTTGGGTAAGCGGCTCGATTATAGGAAGGTGGCTAACGATTCAACAAGAGGCAAAAAGATCGTCCGATCGCGGCCCGAGCCTTCGGCAGCTCCTGCGTTTGGAATGCGTTCCACTGCAGGAGCTGCCGAAGGCTGCAATCTTGTGGCTATCTAGCGCACGGGCGCGACCGCAGGCACCGAGCTGGTGTGCCAGACCAGCACCTGGGTCACACGGTTATCCTCGGTCTCGAGAATCTCCAGCCGATAACGGCCGATCTTCAGGCATACCGAGCTCTCCGGAATGGTCTCCAGGGCTTCGGTCACCAAGCCGTTGAGCGTCTTCGGCCCGTCGCTGGGCAGGTGCCAGCCCAGGCTCTTGTTCAGCTCACGAATCGATGCGGCGCCTTCGATCATCAGTCGGCCATCAGGCTGTGGATGAACGTGGGGGTTGTCCAGGCTGTGCTGGCTTTCAAACTCGCCAACGATCTCTTCGAGGATGTCTTCCAGGGTGACAATGCCGAGCACTTCGCCGTATTCGTCCACCACCATGCCCAAGCGTCGCTGTTGCTTGTGGAAGTTCAGCAGTTGCAGCTGCAGCGGCGTGCTCTCCGGCACGAAATAGGGCTCGTGACAGGCCGCCAGCAGCGCTTCGATCGTCAGGCTGGCATCGGCCAGCAGATGGCGGATCTGCCGGGTATTGAGCACCGCTTCAACCTGGTTGATATCGCTGTGGAACACCGGCAGGCGTGTGCGCCGGTTGTTGCGCAGCTGCTCGATGATCTCCTGGAGATCGTCGTCGAGGTTGATCCCGTCGACATCGCTGCGTGGCACCAGGATGTCGTTGACCGTGATGTTATCCAGCGCATGGATGCCCGCCAGCACGTGCGGGCGGCAGGATGCGTGTTCCTGGTCTTCGTGCCGATCCGAGGTGGCTTCGTCTTCGCTCTGCTGCACCACTTTGACTTTGCGGGCGAATGGGCGCATCAACAATTGGCTGAGGCCATTGAGCAACCAGGCGGCGGGGTAGACGATTTTCAATGGCACGCCGAGCAAGGTGTTGCCCAGGCTCAGGACAGCATCTGGATAACGCACGGCGAGGGTGCGCGGCAGGTATTCGGCGAACACCAGCAGGATCGCGCCCGCGCCGAGGCACGCTGCCCAAGGGCCATTCTCGGCCCAGGTGAAGATCGCCAGCAGGGTGCTGATCACCATCACCAGCGCGCGGCACAAGGTGTTGCAAAGGATCAGGCTGTTGAGCGCGAAGCTCAGCCTGGCCACGGGCTTGTCGCTCGAGCGCGAAGCGGTGCGCTGCGCCAGCAGGTGTTGTTGCGCGACTTCAATGGCGGTGAACAGCCCCGACCACAAAATCAGCAGGGCGATCACTGCGAGCATCGGCCCTATGGGCAAGTCGTCCATTATTGCCGCCCGTCAGATGTGCAGAATGTATTCACGAACCAGCTTGCTGCCGAAGTAGGCCAGCATCAGCAGGCAGAAGCCGGCCAGGGTCCAGCGGATGGCCTTGTGTCCGCGCCAGCCGAGGCGATTGCGGCCCCACAGCAGCACACTGAACACGATCCAGGCCAGGCAGGCCAGCAGGGTTTTGTGCACCAGGTGCTGGGCAAACAGATTCTCGACGAACAGCCAGCCGGAAATCAGCGACAGCGACAGCAACGTCCAGCCGGCCCAGAGGAAGCCGAACAGCAGGCTTTCCATGGTTTGCAGCGGCGGGAAGTTCTTGATCAGGCCGGAAGGGTGCTTGTGCTTGAGCTGATGGTCCTGGACCAGCAGCAGCAACGCCTGGAACACCGCGATGGTGAACATTCCGTAGGCCAGGATCGACAAGAGTATATGCGCCAGGATACCCGGCGCTTCGTCGATGATCTGCACGGTGCCGGCGGGGGCGAATTGCGCGAGCAGCACCGTGGCGGCGCCCAGCGGGAACAGCAGGATCAGCAGGTTCTCCACCGGGATGCGCGAGCATGCCAGCAGGGTCAGGGCAATGACTGCTGCGGCAATCAGGCTGGCGGCGCTGAAGAAATCCAGGCCCAGGCCGATCGGCGTCAACAGGTGGGTCAGCAGGCTGGCGCTGTGAGCCAGTACGGCCAGAACACCGAGCGTGACCAGCAGGCGTTTGTTCGCCTTGGCGCCGGACGCCAGGCGAGTGCCCTGATAGATGGTCGCAGCGGCGTAGAGGCAGGCGGCGGCGAGGGTAGTTAGCAAGCTGGGTGACAAGGGGAGCATAAATCCTGTTAGGCAAGCCCGAAAGGCGCTGAGTTTGGCATAGAACCCTCATCACACGAAAGTGCGAGGTGTCCGCCAGACGCAGTCTTCGCTATAATCCGCGACCTGCCCACGCCGCAGGCTCGCCGAGCACATGTTTATTCCGGTCTGGGCCGCCATTATCCCGGTCTACACAGGGCCTGAAAGGATCGCGCAATGTTTGAAAACTTAACCGACCGTCTCTCGCAGACGCTGCGCCATGTCACCGGCAAGGCCAAGCTGACCGAGGACAACATCAAGGACACCCTGCGTGAAGTGCGCATGGCGCTGCTCGAGGCCGACGTGGCCTTGCCGGTGGTCAAGGACTTCGTCAATTCGGTCAAGGAACGTGCCGTCGGCACCGAGGTGTCACGCAGCCTGACCCCGGGCCAGGCGTTCGTGAAGATCGTCCAGGCCGAACTCGAAAGCCTGATGGGCGCGGCCAACGAAGACTTGAACCTGAGCGCCGTGCCGCCTGCTGTCGTGTTGATGGCCGGTTTGCAGGGTGCAGGTAAAACCACTACCGCCGGTAAACTTGCGCGCTTCCTTAAAGAGCGCAAGAAGAAGTCGGTGATGGTCGTGTCTGCGGACGTTTACCGTCCGGCAGCGATCAAGCAGCTGGAAATGCTTGCCGGCGAAGTGGGCGTGACCTTCTTCCCGTCCGACCTGAGCCAGAAGCCGGTCGAGATTGCGCAAGCCGCTATTAAAGAAGCAAAGCTCAAGTTCATTGATGTGGTCATCGTCGATACCGCCGGTCGCCTGCACATCGACGAAGAGATGATGGGCGAGATCAAGGCGCTGCACGCCGCGATCAACCCGGTAGAAACCCTGTTCGTGGTCGATGCCATGACCGGCCAGGACGCCGCCAATACGGCCAAGGCCTTCGGCGACGCATTGCCGCTGACCGGCGTTATCCTGACCAAGGTCGACGGCGACGCCCGTGGCGGTGCCGCACTGTCGGTCCGCGCCATCACCGGCAAGCCGATCAAGTTCATCGGTATGGGCGAGAAGAGCGAAGCGCTCGAGCCGTTCCACCCCGAGCGTATTGCTTCACGCATCCTTGGCATGGGCGACGTGCTCAGCCTGATCGAGCAGGCCGAACAGACCCTCGACAAGGACAAGGCCGACAAGCTGGCCAAGAAGCTGAAGAAGGGCAAGGGCTTCGATCTCGAAGACTTCCGCGATCAGCTGCAACAGATGAAGAACATGGGCGGCCTCGGCGGCCTCATGGACAAGCTGCCGAACATCGGCGGTGTGAACCTGGCGCAGATGGGCAATGCCCAGGGCGCGGCAGAGAAGCAATTCAAGCAGATGGAAGCCATCATCAATTCCATGACCCCGGCCGAGCGCCGCGACCCTGAGCTGATCAGCGGTTCGCGCAAGCGCCGGATCGCCATGGGTTCCGGCACCCAGGTGCAGGACATCGGTCGCTTGATCAAGCAGCACAAGCAGATGCAGAAGATGATGAAGAAATTCTCCGCCAAGGGCGGAATGGCCAAAATGATGCGCGGCATGGGCGGTATGTTGCCCGGCGGCGGCATGCCCAAGATGTAAAGAATCTGCGCAAGGGCTTGCCCTTGCGCTGCCCACAGCGATGTGGGATCAACAGCAAACCCGCACTTGGCGGGAGCTGACTGGCCGTTTTAAACGACGGCTCTATAGCAAATCTGCATGGCGTCCGATAGGCCGCCGGAAAAAGACATTTGCAAAAGTCCGGATATTCCTTAGAATATGCGGCCTTTCGGGCACCTATGCCCGCTGTGCCTTTAGATTTGCAGCACCGACTACAGGAACGATGTTCACATGCTAACAATCCGTCTTGCCCTTGGCGGCTCCAAAAAGCGCCCGTTTTACCACTTGACCGTAACCGACAGCCGCAACCCGCGCGACGGTTCGCACAAGGAACAGGTTGGTTTCTTCAACCCTGTTGCTCGTGGTCAAGAAGTCCGTCTGTCCGTGAACCAAGAGCGCGTAGCCTACTGGCTGAGCGTTGGTGCACAGCCTTCTGAGCGTGTTGCTCAGTTGCTGAAGGACTCGGCTAAGGCTGCGGCCTGAGCAATATGAACGCGACGCCTGCTGTTGCTGATGATTTGATCGTTATCGGCAAGATCTACTCTGTTCATGGCGTTCGCGGCGAAGTGAAGGTGTATTCCTTTACTGATCCGACTGAAAACCTGTTGCAGTACAAAACCTGGACGCTCAAGCGTGAAGGCAATGTGAAACAGGTTGAGCTGGTCAGTGGACGCGGGAACGACAAGTTCCTGGTCGCAAAGCTCAAAGGTCTTGATGACCGTGAAGAAGCTCGTCTTCTGGCCGGTTATGAGATCTGTGTGCCGCGCAACCTGTTCCCTGAATTGACCGACGGCGAGTACTACTGGTACCAGCTCGAAGGTCTGAAGGTTATTGATCAACTGGGGCAACTGCTCGGGAAGATCGATCATCTTCTGGAAACCGGCGCCAATGATGTAATGGTGGTCAAGCCTTGCGCTGGCAGCCTGGACGATCGCGAACGCCTGTTGCCCTATACGGAGCAATGCGTGTTGGCCGTTGACCTTGCCGCAGGCGAGATGAAGGTGGAATGGGATGCGGACTTCTAAGCGTGGCTAACTTGCGCGTAGAAGTGATCAGTTTGTTTCCCGAGATGTTCTCCGCCATCAGCGAGTACGGCATCACCAGTCGTGCGGTGAAACAGGGGCTCTTGCAGCTCACCTGTTGGAATCCGCGAGACTACACGACGGATCGACATCACACTGTGGACGATCGCCCATTTGGCGGTGGCCCGGGCATGGTGATGAAGATCAAGCCCCTGGAAGATGCTCTGGTTCAGGCCAAGGCAGCAGCCGGGGAGGCGGCGAAGGTGATTTACCTGTCCCCCCAAGGCCGTCAACTGACACAGTCGGCGGTACGCGAGTTGGCGAATTTGGATGCATTGATCCTGATTGCCGGCCGCTATGAAGGCATTGACGAGCGTTTTATAGAGGCTCATGTCGATGAAGAGTGGTCGATTGGCGACTATGTACTGTCTGGCGGCGAGCTGCCGGCGATGGTCCTGATCGATGCGGTTACACGACTGCTGCCTGGAGCTTTAGGGCATGCGGACTCCGCCGAGGAAGATTCCTTTACGGATGGTTTGCTGGATTGCCCGCACTACACCCGACCTGAGGTGTATGCGGATCAGCGTGTTCCCGACGTGTTGCTAAGTGGCAATCACGCGCATATCCGGCGTTGGCGTTTACAGCAGTCCCTTGGTAGGACCTTTGAACGACGCGCCGATCTTCTGGAAAGCCGCTCGCTTTCTGGAGAAGAGAAGAAGCTGCTCGAGGAATACATCCGCGAGCGGGACGATAGTTAACAACGTATCGATGGTAAGTCCGTTGATTTACCTTAGGAGCACAGCATGACTAACAAAATCATCCTTGCACTCGAAGCAGAGCAGATGACCAAAGAGATCCCTACCTTTGCCCCGGGCGACACCATTGTCGTTCAGGTGAAAGTGAAGGAAGGCGACCGTTCGCGTCTGCAAGCGTTCGAAGGTGTTGTTATCGCCAAGCGTAACCGCGGCGTAAACAGTGCTTTCACCGTTCGTAAAATCTCCAACGGTGTTGGCGTAGAGCGTACTTTCCAGACCTACAGCCCGCAAATCGACAGCATGGCCGTTAAACGTCGCGGTGACGTACGTAAAGCCAAGCTGTACTACCTGCGTGACCTGTCCGGTAAAGCAGCTCGCATCAAGGAAAAACTGGCTTAAGTCCAGCTTCCGATGCAAAAAAAGCAGCCTGCGGGCTGCTTTTTTGTTGCCTGCGATTTACTGGTGGGCGCGTTAGATGCGGCGATCCGGCTTGGCACGCGAATCGATCGACCAGACAGCGCGTTGACATCAGGTTCTATAAACCCCCAGCAGTCTATGAAAGACTTACCGACAGTTTATCTGTCACCTGAGCTTTTATGCCCGCCATCGAACATCCATTGATAGACCAATTCCTCGACGCGTTGTGGCTGGAGAAAGGCCTGTCGGACAACACGCGCGATGCGTATCGCAGTGACCTGGCCTTGTTCAACGGCTGGCTGCAGGAGAAGGGCCTGGAGTTAATCAACGCCGGCCGCGAGTTGATCCTCGACCACCTGGCCTGGCGCCTGGAGCAAAACTACAAGCCACGGTCCACGGCGCGTTTCCTCTCGGGAGTGCGTGGCTTTTATCGCTATCTGCTGCGGGAAAAGTTGATCGCAGTCGACCCGACCTTGCGTATCGACATGCCGCAACTCGGCAGGCCATTGCCCAAATCCTTGTCAGAGGCCGACGTCGAGGCGCTGCTGAAGGCGCCGGACCTGAGCGAAGCCATCGGCCAGCGCGACCGCGCCATGCTCGAGGTGTTGTATGCCTGTGGCCTGCGGGTAACGGAGCTGATCAGCCTGACCCTGGAGCAGGTCAACCTGCGCCAGGGCGTGCTGCGGGTGATGGGCAAGGGCAGCAAGGAGCGGCTGGTGCCGATGGGGGAGGAGGCGATTGTCTGGGTCGAGCGCTACATGCGCGACGCTCGAAGCGAGTTGCTCGGCGGGCGTCCCAGTGATGTGCTGTTTCCCAGCCTGCGCGGTGAGCAGATGACCCGCCAGACGTTCTGGCATCGCATCAAGCACCAGGCGAAGGTGGCGGGTATCGGCAAGTCGCTGTCGCCGCACACCCTGCGCCACGCGTTTGCTACGCACCTGCTCAACCACGGCGCTGACCTGCGGGTGGTGCAGATGTTGCTCGGCCACAGCGACCTGTCGACCACCCAGATTTACACCCACGTCGCCCGTGCCCGCCTGCAGGACCTGCACGCCAAACATCATCCCAGAGGTTGACGCAAATCCTGTAGGAGCGAGCTTGCTCGCGATGGTCTCAATAGCACCGCGTTGAACGAGAGAGCATGCGTTATCGTTAACGACCATCGCGAGCAAGCTCGCTCCTACAGGGCCCAGCAATGTCTTGCGTCAGGCGCATTCGGCCCCACGAGCCTTATGTGGTAGGCTTTGCCGGTTTGCACGGTGGGCGGTTGTGACCCGGTGCCTTGGCACGGGCGTTCTGATCGTCCCATTTGTCCGCCTTCAGGAGTTCTCATGCGTCTGACCCAGATTTTCGCCGCCGCAGCCATTGCGTTGGTCAGCACCTTTGCCGTCGCCGATGACGCGGCCGACAAAGCCATTCGTAAAAGCCTGGAGAACCTCCAGCTTGAGGTTCCGGTAGAAAGCATCTCCGCCAGCCCCCTGGCAGGCCTGTACGAAGTCAGGTTGCAAGGCAGCCGGGTGCTCTATGCCAGCGCCGATGGCCAGTACGTGGTTCAGGGCTACATGTTCCAGCTCAAGGACGGCAAGCCGGTCAACCTGACCGAGAAAACCGAGCGCCTGGGCGTTTCCAAGCTGGTCAATGCCATTCCGGTCGCTGAAACCGTGGTCTACCCGGCCATTGGCGAAACCAAGTCGCACATCACCGTATTTACCGACACCACCTGCCCGTACTGCCACAAGCTGCACGCCGAAGTGCCTGAGCTGAACAAGCGTGGCATCGAAGTGCGTTATGTCGCGTTCCCGCGCCAGGGCCTGGGCTCGCCGGGCGACGAACAGCTGCAGGCGGTCTGGTGCTCCAAGGACAAGAAAGCGGCCATGGACAAGATGGCCGACGGTAAGGAAATCAAGGCCGCCAAGTGCGAGAACCCGGTTTCCAAGCAATTCGCGCTCGGTCAGTCGATTGGCGTGAACGGTACACCGGCTATCGTTTTGGCTGATGGCCAGGTCATTCCGGGCTACCAGCCTGCGCCACAAGTCGCCAAACTGGCGCTGGGCGCGAAGTAGATTCGCATCGTCACGGTCAGCCTTTGACGATCATGGTCCGGCGGCAGTTGCGCCGGGCCATTAATAGAGAACCGCGAGCATGCGGTTGTTTTCACGGCCGGCCTTGCGTCGGCCGTTTTATGGGGAGTTCACAGTGAAACCGGTCAAAGTAGGCATCTGTGGGTTAGGAACCGTCGGTGGCGGTACCTTCAACGTACTTCAGCGCAACGCCGAGGAAATTGCTCGTCGTGCCGGGCGTGGGATCGAAGTGGCACAAATTGCCATGCGCACGCCAAAGCCTCAGTTCCAAACGACCGGTATTGCGATTACCAACGATGTCTTCGAAGTGGCCACGAACCCTGAGATCGACATCGTCATAGAGCTGATGGGCGGCTATACCGTTGCCCGCGAGCTGGTACTCAAGGCCATCGAGAATGGCAAGCATGTGGTCACCGCGAACAAGGCACTGATTGCCGTTCACGGTAACGAAATCTTCGCCAAGGCACGCGAGAAAGGCGTGATCGTGGCGTTCGAAGCAGCAGTGGCCGGTGGCATCCCGGTGATCAAGGCGATCCGTGAAGGCCTCTCGGCCAACCGCATCAATTGGGTCGCCGGTATCATCAATGGCACTGGCAACTTCATTCTCACGGAAATGCGCGAGAAGGGTCGCACCTTCGAAGACGTGCTCGCCGAGGCGCAGGCACTGGGTTACGCCGAAGCCGATCCGACTTTCGACGTCGAAGGCATCGATGCAGCCCACAAGCTGACGATCCTGGCCTCCATCGCATTCGGCATTCCGCTGCAATTCGACAAGGCCTACACCGAAGGCATCACCAAGCTGACCACCGCTGACGTGAACTACGCCGAAGCGCTGGGCTATCGCATCAAGCACCTGGGTGTCGCCCGCAGCACTGCAGCGGGTATCGAGTTGCGCGTGCACCCGACGCTGATTCCGGCCGATCGCCTGATCGCCAACGTCAATGGTGTGATGAACGCTGTGATGGTCAACGGTGATGCTGCCGGTTCGACTCTGTTCTATGGCGCTGGTGCCGGCATGGAGCCGACTGCCTCGTCGGTGATCGCCGACCTGGTAGACGTGGTTCGCGCCATGACCTCCGACCCGGAGAATCGTGTGCCGCACCTGGCCTTCCAGCCCGACTCGCTGTCGGCCCACCCGATCCTGCCGATCGAAGCTTGCGAAAGTGCCTACTACCTGCGGATTCAAGCCAAGGACCACCCGGGCGTACTGGCCCAGGTGGCGAGCATCCTGTCGGAGCGCGGCATCAACATCGAATCGATCATGCAGAAAGAAGTCGAAGAGCATGACGGCCTGGTGCCGATGATCCTGCTGACTCACCGTGTGCTGGAACAGCACATGAATGATGCCATCGCCGCCCTGGAAGCCCTGGCGGGCGTGGTCGGTCCGGTGGTACGGATCCGCGTCGAGCACCTGAACTAAGCCGTTATCGTTCACCGGGCTCGCGTGCGGGCCCGGGTTTGCGAACACTGTCTATTGGAGCCAGTCATGCGTTATATCAGTACCCGCGGCCAGGCACCGGCCCTGAATTTCGAAGATGTCCTGCTGGCCGGTCTCGCCACCGACGGCGGTCTGTACGTCCCGGAAAACCTGCCACGTTTCACCCAGGAAGAAATCGCGTCCTGGGCCGGCCTGCCGTATCACGAACTGGCTTTCCGGGTGATGCGCCCGTTCGTGACCGGGAGCATTCCCGATGCGGATTTCAAGAAGATCCTGGAAGAAACCTACGGCGTGTTTTCGCACAGCGCCGTCGCGCCGCTGCGTCAGCTGAACGGCAACGAGTGGGTCCTGGAACTGTTCCATGGCCCGACCCTGGCGTTCAAGGACTTTGCCCTGCAGCTGCTCGGGCGTCTGCTCGACTACGTGCTGGAAAAACGCGGGGAGCGCGTGGTGATCGTCGGTGCAACTTCCGGCGACACCGGCTCGGCCGCCATCGAAGGCTGCAAGCACTGCGAAAACGTCGACATCTTCATCTTGCACCCGCACAACCGCGTGTCCGAAGTGCAGCGTCGGCAGATGACCACCATCTTCGGCGAGAACATCCACAACATCGCCATCGAAGGCAACTTCGACGACTGCCAGGAAATGGTCAAGGCCAGCTTCGCTGACCAGAGCTTCCTCAAAGGCACTCGCCTGGTGGCGGTGAATTCGATCAACTGGGCGCGGATCATGGCCCAGATCGTTTACTACTTCCACGCGTCCCTGCAGTTGGGCGGGCCGGCCCGCTCGGTATCGTTCTCGGTGCCTACCGGTAATTTCGGCGACATCTTCGCCGGCTACCTGGCGCGCAACATGGGCCTGCCGATCAACCAGTTGATCGTCGCCACCAACCGCAACGACATCCTGCACCGCTTCATGAGCGGCAACCAGTACGTCAAGGAAACCCTGCACGCCACGCTGTCGCCGTCGATGGACATCATGGTGTCGTCGAACTTCGAACGCCTGCTGTTTGACTTGCACGGTCGTAACGGTGCGGCGATTGCCGGGCTGATGGACAGTTTCAAGCAAGGTGGCGGTTTCAGCGTCGAAGAGGAACGCTGGACCGAAGCGCGCAAGCTGTTCGACTCCCTGGCCGTGGACGACGCGCAAACCTGCGAAACCATTGCCGAAGTCTACGAACAGACTGGCGAGTTGCTCGACCCCCACACCGCGATCGGCGTCAAGGCCGCCCGCGAGTGCCGTCGCAGCCTGGACATCCCGATGGTGATCCTGGGCACCGCGCACCCGGTCAAGTTCCCGGATGCGGTGCTGAAGGCCGGCGTCGGCAAGGCCCTGGAACTGCCAGTGCACCTGACCGACCTGTTCGAGCGCGATGAGCGCTGCACCGTGCTGCCCAATGACCTGAAAGCCGTCCAGGCGTTCGTCAGCCAGCATGGGAATCGCGGTAAACCGCTGTAGGCCCAAAGCCTCGAACTGAAAAGCCCGTCTTCTGACGGGCTTTTTCGTTCATGCAGCGCGCCGCTGTTTTTTTCCTGTCATCTTCGTCATGCATGCTTCAACTACCAGAGGCGTCGACGTCCCTGCGGATACCATTCAGAACTTTCTTCTGAGGCCGATGGTCATTTACAGTAGACCTGCCCCAGGCACTTTGTTTTCGGACTAATGAGTGGTGATCGATTTGGAAAGTATCAGTCTATTGCTCGCAGAGGCGCTGAGCCCGTATCAAGTAACGCTGACCCCATCGGGTCTGCACGGCGAATGCCTGGTGACTCTGAAGAGTTCAACCGGCGCGATCGTGGTCGAACGGGCTTTCAACCAGACTCAGTTGAGCGACAAGCGCTTGCTCACGGACGTGGTCGACGGTTTGCGCCGCGACTTGATGATTGCCGAAGGTCGTCTGGAACCCTGTGTTATCGCGGCGTTGCGCAACGCTGCACAGGACAAGCTGCTCGCCAGTCGAAATTGAATCGCATCTTGCGGGAACCTAATCCCGGGATCGCCAGTCAGAGTATGTAACAGCAGGAACAAGCATTGTGCTCCGGTGCCTGGCGCTTGCTGTTACTGGTCTTTATGTAGGCCACGTTTAACCCCGAGTCGTCTCCCCACTTCTCGGGGTTTCTTTTTGCCTGCGATTTGTCACGGCAGCGCCGGGTGCTCGAAAAATGCTCGAGTGTCCTTCAGGCTGCCGGTGGCCACATTGCCATCGTGGAAGTCGCGCAGCACCCAGATCAGCGTGTCCCTGGCCTGCGCCAGGTTGGGCGAGACCAGCCCGGCCAACAACGCAATAGCCGCCAGGGCCAGGCGGTTGTGCGGTGCGGGTGGCAACAGGCGTTTGAGCTTAAATGGCTCCGTCTTCACGCAGTTTGGTGATCTGGGCCTGGTCGTAGCCAAGGTCGTTGAGTACCTGCGAGTTGTGTTCGCCCAGTTGGGGGCCGACCCATTCTGCGGATCCCGGGGTCTCGGAGAGTTTTGGGACGATCCCGGGCATCTTGAAGTCTTTGCCATCTGGCAGTTTGGCCTGGAGGAACATCTCCCGGGCCAGGTATTGCGGGTCCGCGAACATGTCTTCGGCACTGAAGATTCGGCTGGCCGGTACTTCGGCCTGGTTCAGTTGCTCGATGATGGCGTCCAGGGGCAGTGAGTTGGCCCAGCGGTCGATGACCCCGTAGAGCTCGTCGCGCCGGGTGTCACGCCCGTCGTTGCTGGCCAGGACTGGGTCATTGGCCAGGTCCTCGCGGCCGATGATCAGCATGAAGCGCTTGAAGATCGCATCGCCGTTGGCGCCGATCTGCACGTGCTTGCCGTCGGCGCTGGTGTGGATCGAGGAGGGCGTGATGCCCGGCATGATGTTGCCGGTACGTTCGCGGATGAAGCCGAACACGTCAAACTCCGGCACCATGCTTTCCATCATGGCGAAGATCGCTTCATACAATGCCACGTCCACTACCTGGCCCTGGCCACCGTTGACCTCACGATGACGCAACGCCATCAGCGCGCCGATCACGCCCCAGAGGGCGGCAATCGAGTCACCAATGGAAATGCCGGTGCGCACGGGTGGGCGATCCTCGAAGCCGGTGATGTAGCGCAGACCGCCCATGGACTCGCCAACCGCACCGAACCCTGGCTGATCCTTCATTGGCCCGGTCTGGCCGAATCCCGACAGCCGCACCATCACCAGCTTGGGGTTCAAGGCGTGCAGGACATCCCAGCCCAGGCCAAGCTTTTCCAGGACGCCGGGGCGGAAGTTCTCGATGAGGATGTCTGCTTCGCCGAGCAGCTTTTTCAGGACGGCCAGGCCTTCGGGGTGCTTGAGGTTCAGCGTCAGGGACTTTTTATTGCGCGCCTGGACGAACCACCACAGCGAGGTGCCTTCATAGATTTTGCGCCATTTGCGCAATGGATCACCGCCGTCGGGCGATTCGACCTTGATCACCTCAGCGCCGAACTCGCCGCAAATCCGCGACGCAAAGGGCCCGGCGATCAGGGTGCCCAATTCGATGACTTTCAAGCCTGAGAGCGGTTTGGCGGTGAACGGCATGCTGGATCCTGTAGGACAAAGGCTGGCTGATAGAGCGTTTTAGCATAGCCGGGCGTCAGTCGCCCAAGGTTCATCGCTACAATTCGTTGATTGGTGGTCGCATCGGTTAGACTTGCCGCCTTTCCTCGTATCAAGAAGCCCGTTCATGGCCCAGCCGTCCACGACCTACAAGTTTGAACTGAACCTTACCGACCTCGACCGCAGCGTTTACGAGAGCGTGAAGCAGACCATCGCCCGTCACCCTTCGGAAACTGAAGAGCGCATGACTGTGCGACTGCTGGCCTACGCCTTCTGGTACAACGAGCAGCTGTCTTTCGGTCGCGGTCTGTCGGACGTAGATGAGCCTGCCCTGTGGGAAAAGAGCCTGGACGATCGCGTTCTGCACTGGATCGAAGTCGGCCAGCCAGACGCCGATCGCCTGACCTGGTGTTCGCGTCGCACCGAGCGCACCAGCCTGCTGGCCTACGGCAGCCTGCGGGTCTGGGAAACCAAGGTGATCCCGGCGATCAAGAACCTGAAAAACGTGCACATCGCTGCTGTTCCGCAGGAAGTCCTCGAGACCCTGGCCAAGGACATGCCCCGCGTCATCAAGTGGGACGTGATGATCAGCGAAGGGACAATTTTTGTGACTGACGACCGTGGTCAGCACGAAGTCCAGCTGCAGTGGCTGAGCGGCGAACGCGGCTGATTGGCCTCGGCCTGTCGCGATAATCGGTTTTTTTCCTAAGTATTCAAGAGAAGCACTCGTCACCCCATGCGCATCGAACCTCGCCAGCTGCCCGACATCCTGCCTTTTCTCGGTGATATCCCGCCCCTGTTGACCCGCTTGTACGCGGCACGGGGCGTGCAGTCCGAGGCCGAACTGGACAAGAGCCTGGCGCGGCTGATCCCGTTCCAGCAACTCAAGGGCATCGACGCCGCGGTGGAGTTGCTGGTGACTGCTCTGGAGCAGCGCCAGCGCATCCTGATCGTTGGCGACTTCGATGCCGATGGCGCGACCGCCAGCACCGTAGGCGTGCTGGGGCTGCGCCTGCTGGGCGCCGCCCACGTCGACTATCTGGTGCCCAACCGTTTTGAGTACGGCTACGGCCTGACGCCGGAAATCGTCGAAGTGGCGTTGACCCGGACCCCGCAGTTGCTGATTACTGTGGACAACGGCATCTCCAGCGTTGAAGGCGTTGCGGCGGCAAAAAAGGCCGGGCTGCAGGTGCTGGTCACCGATCACCACTTGCCCGGCGATGAGTTGCCGCTGGCCGATGCCATCGTCAATCCGAATCAGCCAGGTTGCACTTTCCCGAGCAAGGCGCTGGCGGGTGTCGGCGTGATTTTCTACGTGCTGATGGCCCTGCGGGCGCGGTTGCGCGACCTCGGCTGGTATGCGACCAAACCGCAGCCAAACATCGGTGAATTGCTGGACCTGGTGGCGCTGGGCAGCGTCGCCGACGTGGTGCCCCTGGATGCCAATAACCGGATCCTGGTGCATCAGGGTCTTGAGCGGATTCGCGCCGGGCGCGCGCGGCCAGGGGTCAAGGCGATTCTCGAAGTGGCCAAGCGTGACCACGCCCGCATCACCTCCACCGACCTCGGTTTCATCGTCGGCCCGCGCTTGAACGCGGCGGGGCGCCTGGATGACATGAGCCTGGGCATTGAATGCCTGCTGACCGACAGCCAGGCCCTGGCCCGGGAAATGGCAGTGCAGCTCGACGGCATGAACCAGGACCGTAAATCCATCGAGCAGGGCATGCAGCGCGAGGCGCTGGCCCAGCTCAAGGATCTGCCGGTGGAGTCCATGCCGTTCGGTTTGTGCCTGTTCGATCCCGAGTGGCACCAAGGCGTGATCGGCATCCTCGCGTCGCGGATGAAGGAGCGTTACTTCCGTCCGACCATCGCTTTTGCCGATGCCGGTGATGGGCTGCTCAAGGGTTCGGGGCGCTCGGTGCAGGGGTTTCATATCCGGGACGCCTTGAGCGTGGTAGCGGCGCAGCATCCGACACTGATCAGCAAGTATGGTGGCCATGCCATGGCGGCGGGTCTGACCCTGCCCGAGGAAAATTTCCCGTTGTTCGCCGAAGCGTTTGACGCTGAAGTGCGTCGACAACTGCGCGAAGAGGACCTGACTGGCCGCCTGCTGTCGGACGGCACTCTGGCGGTTGAGGAGTTTCACCTGGAGCTGGCCCGGGCCCTGCGTCATGCCGGCCCATGGGGGCAGCATTTCCCCGAGCCGCTTTTTCACGGGGTGTTCCAGCTGGTGGAGCAGCGTGTGGTCGGTGAACGTCACCTCAAGGTGGTGCTCCGGAGCGAGTGCGGCTCGGTGAAACTCGATGGCATTGCCTTCGGGATCGATCGCGACATCTGGCCCAATCCGACCATCAAGTGGGTGGAGCTGGCATACAAGCTCGACCTCAACGAGTTTCGTGGCAATGAGACAGTGCAGTTGATGATTGCCCACATCGAACCGCGTTGAGCCCATCGCGAGCAGGCTCGCTCCCACAGGAATTGTGTCCATCAAGTGACCAGTATGGGCAAGCTGGAACCGGGGTTTGTGAGCTCCACATGTCCAGTGTGGGAGCGAGCCTGCTCGCGATTCGATCTTTCTGACACCCATTACATCTGAACCCTCCCCGATCCCCCGTTGTCGACTAGGCTCTAAGCACTGCTTGATTTTCCTTGTGACGTCTTGTCGAATTTTTTGCCCGCGGGGGCGGGTGCTGCATCTCTTTACTGTCACTCGTCGACTTTCAAACAGAACCCTGGAGCCTGCCCACTGATTTGAGAGGTGCCCCATGAGTCTGCTGCTTGAACCCTACACGCTGCGCCAGCTAACCCTGCTCAACCGCATCGCGGTATCACCCATGTGCCAATATTCGAGCGTCGATGGCCTGGCCAATGACTGGCATCTGGTTCACCTTGGCAGCCGCGCGGTGGGTGGCGCTGGCCTGATTTTTACCGAAGCCACGGCCATCACCGCCGACGGCCGTATCACCGCCGAAGACCTCGGCCTGTGGAATGACGAACAGATCGAGCCCTTGCAACGCATTACCCGCTTTATCGCCGCCCAGGGCGCGGTGGCGGGTATTCAGCTGGCGCACGCCGGGCGCAAGGCCAGCACTTATCGGCCGTGGCTGGGCAAGCACGGCAGCGTAAAACCGGACGACGGCGGCTGGGTGCCCGTTGGGCCTTCGCCAATCGCCTTCGACCCGCAACACACCCAGCCCACGCAGCTGGATGAGGGGGCCATCGCCGACATCATCCAGGCTTTTGTCGACTCGGCAAAACGCGCCCTGGTGGCCGGTTTCAAAGTGGTGGAGGTACACGCTGCCCATGGTTACCTGCTGCATCAATTCCTGTCGCCGTTGAGTAACCAACGTCGGGATCAATATGGCGGGTCGTTCGAGAATCGCATTCGCCTGGTGCTTCAGGTGACTGAAGCGGTAAGGGCGGTGTGGCCGCAAGAGCTCCCGCTGTTTGTGCGAGTGTCGGCCACCGACTGGGTGGAAGACGGCTGGAACCCGGATGAGACCGTCGAGCTGGCGCGCCGCCTGCAGGCTCTGGGGGTGGACCTGATTGACGTGTCTTCGGGAGGGACCGCGGTCAACGCGGAAATCCCGACCGGCCCGGGTTACCAGACCCGCTTCGCCGAGCGGGTGCGCAAGGAGTCAGGCATCGCGACCGGTACGGTAGGAATGATTACCGAACCTGCGCAAGCCGAGCACATCCTGCGCACGTGCCAGGCGGATATCATTTTCCTGGCGCGGGAGTTGTTGCGAGATCCGTATTGGCCGCTGCATGCCGATGATGACCTGGGAGGTCGCAAGGCCGTCTGGCCCGCGCAATATCAGCGGGCGACGCATCGGGATCAGCCGATTCATGAGTCGGATTTGCGCGACTGAATGAGGCTGTAAAAACAAAAAGCCCCGGCCGGTTGGGTCGGGGCTTTTTAACGTCTTTTGATTTTTGCTACATCAGGTGTACTTGCGCTTGTCCGGCGCCGGCGGGAAGTACTGATACAACCAGGTCTCGCTCAAGGTGCGGTCGTTGGTGCGGATGAACAACCGCAGCTCCACCGGCTCCACGCTGTCGTTGGTCGGGTACCAGTCGAAGAGAATGCGGAAACCCTTGATGTCATCCAGCACCAGCACGCTGAAGTCCTTCACCTCGCCATTCGAACATGTCACCACCGGCTCGATACCGGTGCCCTCCGGCAGGCGATCCAGACCGCCGCCATTGAAGTCCACGGCAAACCGTCGCGCCCAGACTTGCGGGTAATGCTCGCCCGGCGCCCAGCCCTCGGTGAAGCCGCCCATGCCCGAGCGGGTCGCATTGACTCGCGCCAGTGGCGTGCCCACCGGTGGCAAGGCGCTCCAGTAGAGCTTGTAGCCGTAGTTCAGCGAGTCCCCGGCGGCCACAGGTTTCTTCGGCGTCCAGAACGCGACAATGTTGTCCAGAGTCTCGCCGGTCGTAGGAATTTCCAGCAAATCAATAGAGCCTTCGCCCCATGAGGTTGTAGGTTCTACCCACAGGCTTGGACGCTTGCTGTACCAGTCGACAGTGTCCTGGTAACTGGCGAACTCGTGATCGGTCTGCACCAGGCCGAAGCCCTTGGGGTCGGTGTCGGCAAACGCATTGAATTGCAGGGTCGCCGGGTTGTTCAGTGGCCGGCAGATCCACTCGCCGTTGCCGCGCCACATGGACAGTCGATCGGAGTCGTGAATCTGCGGATGAATGGTGTCGCACATGCGCCGCTCATGGGTGCCGCAGCTGAACATGCTGGTCATCGGCGCAATGCCCAGTTGTTCTATAGCGGTGCGGGCGTTGATGTAAGCGTCCACGGCCATGACCACCTGAGTAGCCTGGCAGTCGATATCGAACCGATAGGCACCGGTGGCGCTCGGCGAGTCCAGCAGGGCGTAGACCACAAAACGGGTGCTGTTCTTGTCCGGGGTCTCGAACCAGAACTTGGTGAAATCGGGGAATTCCTCACGCTTTTTGGCGTAGGTGTCGATCGCCAGGCCGCGCGCCGACAAGCCGTACTGGCCAGTCGCATCGACTGCACGGAAATAACTGGCGCCCAGGAATGACAACACGTCGTGCCGATCCAGCTCGGGTGCCTTGAACAACTTGAATCCGGAGAAACCCAGGTCGCCCTTGAGCTGCTGGGTATCGACCGTGGTTTTCTCGTAATTGAACAGGGAAGGGCGGAAATGCACTTCACGGGCCAGACGCGTCTTGGGATCGACGCTGTACATGCGCACGGGCTGCTTGAACCCCATGCCGACGTGGAAGAACTGCACGTCGAGCTGACCGTTGAGGTCATTCCACAGTGAGTGATCAGCGTCGTAACGAATTGCATTGAAATTTTGCGGCGTCATGGTCGCCAGGGTCGGCGGCAGCACTTGCTTGATGTCCTGGTAGCGATTGCCGGCAAGTTGCTTGGCCTGGATCTTCAGTGCTTCGAAGTCGAACGCCTGGGCATCGCCATCGGCTGTGCCATTAGCGGCCCAAGCCCGGGATGCCAGCAGTCCGGTAGCGGACAAGCCGGTGTAGGCCGCAATGGCCATGGACGCTTTGAGCAAATTCCTGCGGTGCATAAGTAAACCTGTCGTGAACAATCCCGCGCCGTTCCTGGCACGTGCTGGATCAAAAATGGGGTTCGGACATGCCTTCGGCCAAACGCAACGGACTCTAAACAGATGCCATTTAGCTTAAACCGTTCGGTAGCGGAGCAAAATTGATTGATGGCATTAGGACAGTTCGGCAATGAAACAAAAAATGTCGGTTAACTTTTCTGACAGACCGTTCTGAATTTGAGGGCATTTCTGCTGTTTTCGACTAATTACTCTAAAAACTGCTTTTCAGCGCTGATTAACTTTCTATTCTATGGGCATGACCGGTTTCTGCCCTTCAGGCCGGTGGCTGCACAATTGATAGGGGCGATGGGTATTTTGGTTTTCTCTGACATATGGAAGGACATCGTCCATGGCGAAAGTACAAGGCATTACCGAAATGTTAGGAATCTTTCCTTGCTTCAATGTCAGTCGTCGAAGGCGTCGATTGAGTTCGGATGAAATGAAATTGGTGGAGCAATACCGCGACCTGTCGGAAAGCGACCGGATCGCCATGCGTTACCTCGTGGATGCGATGCGAACCGTGTCGCGGTTTTGATGAGGATGGGATCGGCCGCGACGGGAGTTGCGGCCGAATCTTTTCCGACTATCCGACTTCCCCCACCGCTCGATACGCCTCATCAATCGCCGCATGCGCATAAGCGCTCCACGCCGCGTCCGAGTTGGCGATGCTGACTCGACCCACGGGCTGACGCGCCAGGTTCATCAGTTTTTCGCTTTCATCCGCATCGTCGTACAGGCTGTTGGAGAAATAGGCGTAGCCGTGCGACCAGCGATTGACCGTGATCGCCAGGATGTCGGTCTGGTGGTTGAAACCGCCAGGGCCGAGCATGCGTTGCAGTTGATCGCGCAGTTGCGCTTCGAGTTGTTCGAACGACTGGCCGTACAGCCGACCACGGCCGGCGCGAGCCTGGTCGCGGGCGTTCATGCCGCTGTTGGGGCTGGTGGGGACGTAGACCATGTGCAGGCCGATGGGTTGTTTCGGGTCGCGAGGATGGTCGTAGCCACCCATGCTGACCGGGTAATCGAGCTTGATGCGGCTGTAGGGTTGGGTCGCGGCATAGATTTCGTGCACGCCCAGCTTCTGGAACGACTCCCAGTTGCGGATCACGACTTTGGTGTAGACCAGCGGGAACTTCACATTCTGGCTCAGCGCGTGCGACTGCTCGGCTGACAGGTCCCGCAACAGGTACGGGATGACCATGTTGTAGCAGGCCATGATGCAGTGTTTGCCGCGCACCTGGTTGAGTTGACCGCCACGGCTGTAGCCGACGTTCACGCCATTGCCGACGTTGCGTACGCTGACCGCCGTACTGTTGAGGCGGATGCGCACGGCGGCCTTGGGCTGATCGAGCCTGGCGTAGTCGAATGGGGCGAGGACCACATCGTCCATCGTGTGTCCCGGTGCGACGGACGGGATCAGGCTGCGCACCAGCAGGCGGGCAAGCGATGCGTTGCCGTCGGGGAAGTGGTAGATGTAGGGCTCTTCCATTTCCGCCCGGGCTTCTTCGCTGATGGGTTCCAGATTCATCGCGCTAAAGCCTGGGAAACCGACCGAGTAGGCGTCGGAAGCGGCGACGGCGTCGATGCTCAGCGCCATGAAATCATTGGTGCGACTCTGGAAGTACTTCACCGCCTGGGCTGACAGTCCTACGTCCTTGAGCAGGAAATCCTGGTAGCTGGTGGCTTCCAGGTGCGCGTTTTTTTCCTCGGTGGTCTTGCCGGCCAGATAATCCTTGGGCGTCATGTGCAGCGCAATCAGCGCCTGGCGATCGGCTGGCGGCAGCGGGAAGTCGTTGATGAAGTCGGTGATGGAACGGGCGTGGAGCTGATCGGGGGCAATGTCGTCAGCCACCATCGGTGTCGGGTCGCCGCTGACCAGTTTGTCTTCGCCGAAGTTTTCCTTGTCGAAGAA
Source organism: Pseudomonas sp. TMW22090 (assembly GCF_022496665.1). NCBI lineage: Bacteria > Pseudomonadati > Pseudomonadota > Gammaproteobacteria > Pseudomonadales > Pseudomonadaceae > Pseudomonas > Pseudomonas sp. TMW22090. Next base: position 366,648 of record NZ_SCFH01000002.1, on the reverse strand, counting down.
CACCGCGCGGGACAAGCCCAGGTCGGGATAGAACTGGCGGTCGAAGGCGGTCTCGAAGCGCTTGATGTCGACACCCAGTTTTTTCAGCAGGCCGTTCACCTCCTTGCTGTACAAATGATTGGGCGACTGGAAGGCTTCGCTGCCGCCGTAGCCGATGATGGTACGACCGCCGGCCGAGAACTCGTTGCGCTTGGCGTGACCGCCAAAGTCATCGTGGTTTTCCAGAATCAGGATGCGTGCTTTTGGATGTTTCTCACGGTAAAACCAGGCTGCGGACAGACCGCTGAGGCCTCCTCCGACAACCACAAGGTCATAGTCCTCGGTGATGGGCAGCTTGTCGGTGTCGAAGACCTTTTTCTCCCAGCCCATCTGGTGGGCAATTTCGAAGGAGCCAACGTGGCTGCCGCGCAGGCCGGTGAGGGCAGGCGGGTAATAGCGTCCATCGGGGGCAGCCTGAAGAATCTGCAGTGGCGTCATGCCGGCAGCGATAGTGACTGCAACGCCGTTGAGGAAGTCGCGGCGGGTGATGTCCATGTTCAATCCTTGTGGGTTTTCATAAATCACCCCGGCACCCGCTCAGGTGCCGGGGCGAGGGCCGTTACCGGCTGATTTTCCAGGCATCGCCCGCAGGCGCGGTGCCGTGGTCGTAAGGTTTGGCGAGCCACATGTACAGCAGGCCCAGGCCAATGACGATGGCGGTGCTCAATACCATGGCGTAGTTGACGTACCAAGCCGCATCCGGGGTGCGTGGCCAGGCCATGTTGATGATAGCGGCGACACCATAGACCAGCGCGCCGATATTGATCGCCCAGCCCCATGCGCCCAGGGTGAACTTGCCGCTCGGCTTCCAGCCCTTGATGCGTGCATACAGCGCTGCCAGCACAATCATCTGGAAGGCGAGGTAAATACCGATTGCCGCGAAGCTGACGATCGTTGCGACCGCATCCTGCAGGAAGAAGCCCAGCACTATGATGAGTGCGGGCAGAACGCCGGACACGAACAGCGCAGCAACCGGCACCTGGGTTGTAGGAGAAATCTTCTTCAGCAGCGAACTGCCGATGACCATTTCATCTCGCGCGTAGGAGTACAGCAGGCGACTCGCCGCCGCTTGCAGGCTGATGACGCAGGAGATGAAGGAAACCATCACCACGGCCATGACCACTTTAGAGCCCACCGGGCCGAATGCGTTGTTGAGGATGGTGGTGACCGGGTCCTTGTCGGTGCCATTGATGACCGCTTGCATGTCAGGCACGGCGAGGATCAGTGCCAGGCAGGCAAACATTGCCGCGATGCCACCGATGTAGATGGTCATGCGCATGGCCACCGGGATCTGCTTGCTCGGGTTTGGGGTTTCTTCGGCGACATCGCCGCAGGCCTCGAAGCCGTAGTACAGGAACATACCCGCCAGCGAGGCGGTGAGGAAGGCGGGCAGGTAGGAGCCGTTGATGCTGATGTCGAAGGTGTTGAACAGCACGCTCAGCGGTTGATGGCGCTCGAACACCAGCAGGTACACACCCACGATCACCGCGCCTGCCAGCTCGCACAGGAAGCCGAACATGGCGATGCGCGCCAGCACTTTGGTGCCGCTGAGGTTGACCAGGGTGGCGAACAGCGTCAACACCAGCGCGATGATGATGTTGGTGTTGTTGCTGGGTTCGAAACCGAGCATCGCCGCCAGGTACGGGCCGGAGCCGACGGCCACTGCCGCGATGGTTACGCACAGCGCGATGGAGTAGATCCAGCCGACCATCCACGCCCAGCGCTTGCCCACCAGGCGACGCGCCCATGGGTAGACGCCGCCGGAAATGGGGAACTGCGAGACCACTTCACCAAAGATCAGGCACACCAGCAACTGGCCGCAACCGACCAGCAAATAGGCCCAGAACATCGGTGGTCCGCCGGCGGCCAGGCACAGGCCGAACAAGGTATAAACCCCGACGACCGGTGATAGATAAGTGAAGCCCAGGGCGAAGTTTTCCCACAGGCTCATGCTGCGGTTGAAGTTGGAGGTATAACCCAGCTTGCGTAGCTGCTCGGCATCGCTGTCGGCGGCTGTGGGGAGATCGGTTGATGCACTCATGGTCTGTCAGCTCCGGAAAATCGGCAGATTTCGGATGTCCGATGCCGTGGCGTGGCTGTGACAGCGCGCCCGGTTCGGTGGTTTTTGTTTTGACTTCCTTGGGGTGGTGCCTGGTGGTGCGTATTGCCGGTTTCTGCCTTGAAACCGAGGTGACGCCATCGCTGGCAAGCCAGCTCCCACATGATTTGTGGTTGACCGCAGAGTTGGGTACGTCCCCAACCCTTGTGAGAGCTGGCTTGCCAGTTCTCACAGGATTTGTGGTTGACCACAGAGTTGGGTAAGTCCCAACCCTTGTCGGAGCTGGCAAGCCAGCTCCCACAGGATTTGTGGTTGACCACAGAGTTGGGTACGTCCCAATCCTCGTAGGAGCTGGCAAGCGAGTTCTCACAGGTTTTGTGGTTGACCGCAGAGTTGGGTACGCCCCAACCCTTGTGGGAGCTGGCTTGCCAGCGATGCTTTTTAGTGCTTGAACATCACATGCCGCACCACGGTGTAGTCCTCCAGCCCATACATCGACATGTCCTTGCCATAGCCGGACAATTTCTGACCGCCATGGGGCATTTCGCTGACGAGCATGAAGTGCGTATTGACCCAGGTGCAGCCGTATTGCAGGCGCGCCGACAACCGATGCGCGCGGCCGACGTCGGCGGTCCACACTGACGACGCCAGGCCGTAGTCCGAGTCGTTGGCCCAGCCCAGCACCTGGGCCTCATCAGTAAACCTGGTCACCGACACCACCGGCCCGAACACCTCGCGGCGAACGATCTCGTCATCCTGCTGTGCGTCCGCCAGCACCGTCGGCTCGAAGAAGAAACCGTTGCCGTCCACCGCCTTGCCACCGGTGATCAGGCGGATGTGCGACTGCGCCACGGCACGTTCGACGAACCCGGCCACGCGGTCGCGGTGCTGCGCAGTGATCAGCGGGCCGAGCTCGGTGGCCGGATCGTCCTGCAGGCCGTACTTGATGCTGCTGACCGCGGCGCCGAGCTTCTCGACGAACTTCTCGTAGATCCCGGCCTGGGCGTAGATGCGGCAGGCCGCCGTGCAATCCTGGCCGGCGTTGTAGAAACCGAAGGTGCGAATGCCTTCCACGGCGGCGTCGATGTCGGCGTCGTCGAAGATGATCACCGGGGCCTTGCCGCCCAGTTCCATGTGCATGCGCTTGACGCTGTCGGCGGTGCTGGAAATGATGTTCGAGCCAGTGGCGATCGAGCCGGTCAGCGAGACCATGCGCACTTTCGGGTGGGTTACCAGCGGGCTACCCACCGTTGGACCGCGCCCGAACACCAGGTTGAGGACACCGGCGGGGAATATTTGCGACGCCAATTCGGCCAGGCGCAACGCGGTCAGCGGGGTTTGTTCCGACGGCTTGAGCACCACGGTATTACCGGCAGCGAGGGCCGGCGCGATTTTCCAGGCGACCATCATCAGCGGGTAGTTCCACGGCGCGATCGAGGCGATCACGCCCACCGGATCGCGGCGGATCATCGAGGTGTGGCCGGGCAGGTATTCACCGCCAGCCGAACCGCTCATGCAGCGACTGGCGCCGGCGAAGAAGCGAAACACGTCGGCAATTGCCGGGATTTCGTCATTCAGAGCGGCGCTGTAAGGCTTGCCGCAGTTGTCCGATTCCAGCTTGGCCAACTCTTCGCCGTGGGCCTCGATGACGTCGGCGAGCCTCAGCAGCAGCAGGGCGCGATCCTTCGGCGGGGTCTGTGACCAACCATCGAACGCCGCATCGGCGGCCCGCACGGCAGCATCGACCTGGGCTTCGCTGGCTTCGTTGATCTCCACCAGGACTCGGCCCAGTGACGGGTTGAACACGGCTTGGGCGGGGCCTTCGCCAGTGATCAACTGGCCGTTGATCAGGAGTTTGGTTTGCATGGCATTGTCCTCTCTGAAGCAATTCTTGTTTTCAAACCGGACCCTTGCAGGAGCGAGCTTGCTCGCGATGGACGTCAACGATGACGAGGGCTGCCTGAATGCACGCGGCGCCCTCAGGTTCATCGCGAGCAAGCTCGCTCCTACAGGGATTGTTGTGTCAGTCCTGGGACTATTTCCCGCCACTGCCCGCAACGCTTTCGCCGCCGCGAGTCAGGTAATAGGCGCCGAGGATCGGCAGCATGGTCACCATCATCACCAGCATCGCGACGACGTTGGTCACCGGCACATCCCGTGGGCGGCTGAGCTGGTTGAGCAGCCACAGCGGCAAGGTGCGTTCGTGGCCAGCGGTAAAGGTGGTCACGATGATTTCGTCGAACGACAGGGCAAACGCGAGCATGCCGCCAGCCAGCAATGCCGAGCCCAGGTTCGGCAGGACGATGTAGCGGAAGGTTTGCCAGCCATCGGCGCCGAGGTCCATCGAGGCTTCGATCAGGCTGTGGGAGGTACGGCGCAAGCGGGCGATGACGTTGTTGTAGACAATCACCACGCAGAAGGTCGCGTGGCCGACGATGATGGTGAACATTCCCGGCTCGATCCCCAGCGTCTTGAACGTCGCCAGCAAGGCAATCCCGGTGATGATTCCCGGCAATGCGATCGGCAGGATCAGCATCAGCGAGATGCCTTGCTTGCCGAAGAAATCCCGCCGGTACAGCGCTGCGGATGCCAGGGTGCCGAGCACCATCGCAATCAACGTCGCAATGGAGGCAATCTGCAGCGACAGCTTGATCGCTTCCAGCACGTCAGGGCGCGAGAACGCCACGCCGATCCACTTCAGGGTGAAGCCCTTGGGCGGAAAACTAAACGCCGCGTCTTCGGTGTTGAAGGCGTAGAGGAAGATGATCAGGATCGGGAAGTGCAGGAAAACCAACCCGCCCCAGGCTGCGATTCTCAAGCCTAATGAAGCTTTCTCCCCCTGCTTGTCTGAATTAGAGTGCATCGAAGGCCCCCAGGCGTTTGACGATAGACAGGTAAATGGCGATCAGCACGATCGGTACCAGGGTGAAGGCGGCGGCCATCGGCATGTTGCCGATCGCCCCTTGCTGGGCGTAGACCATGCTGCCGACGAAGTACCCAGGCGGCCCCACCAGCTGCGGCACGATGAAGTCGCCCAGGGTCAGGGAGAAGGTGAAGATCGAGCCGGCGGCAATGCCCGGGACCGACAACGGCAGAATCACCTGCATGAACGTCTGGCGCGGCTTGGCACCGAGGTCGGCGGAGGCTTGCAGCAGCGAAGGCGGCAGGCGTTCCAGAGAAGCCTGGATCGGCAGGATCATGAACGGCAGCCAGATGTAGACGAACACCATGAAGCGGCCCAGGTGCGAGGTCGACAAGGTGCTGCCGCCGACGCCGGGAATACCCAGCACGAACTGCAGCACCGGCTCCAGTCCCAGGTGCTGGACGAACCATTGCGCCACTCCGCCCTTGGCTAGCAACAGCGTCCAGGCGTAGGCCTTGACGATATAGCTGGCCCACATCGGCATCATCACCGCGATGTAGAAAAACGCCTTGGTCTTGCCCGTGGTGTAGCGCGCCATGTAATAGGCGATCGGGAAGGCCACGACGGCGCTGGCAATCGACACCACGATGGCCATGCCCAGGGTGCGCAGGATGATGTCGAAGTTCGACGGCTGGAACAGCGCAGCGAAGTTCGCCAGGGTGAGGTCGGGGGTGACCGCCATGGTGAAGTCGTCGAAGGTGTAGAAGCCTTGCCATAGCAGGGTCAGTAACGAGCCGAGGTAAATCGCGCCGAACCAGATCAGCGGCGGCACCAGCAACATCGACAGGTACAGGTTGGGTCGGCGGTACAGCAGGTTGGCAAACTTGCGCAACGGCGAGCCACCCGACGGGGTTTGGGAGATAGCCAAGGTGTTCATCTCACACCCCGCCGACTGCATGGTCTTGCAGCGGGATCATTGCTTCTCGGGCCCAGCGGGCGATGATTCGCTGGCCGGTCTGGTGTTGGGCGCTGGTGTCCAGCCATTGGTTGTTGGCCTGGCTGATATTCAGGGTCTGGCCGTTTTCCAGCTTCAGTTCGTAACGCGTGGCGCTGCCCTGATATTGAATGTCGTGGAGCAGGCCGCTGACTTCGATTTCGTGGCTGGCCAGCGGCCCTTCGGCGAAACGCACGTGTTCCGGGCGAATGGAAAATGGTTGTGGATGGCCGCTCAACTGTTGCGCCAGATCGCCGCGAATCACGTTCGAGGTGCCGACAAACTCGGCAACGAAAGTGGTCGCCGGCTTCATGTACAGGTTGCGCGGGGTGTCGACCTGTTCGATGCGTCCCTTATTGAACACCGCAACACGGTCGGACATCGACAGGGCTTCGGTCTGGTCATGGGTGACGAAGATGAACGTAATGCCGAGTTGGCGTTGCAGCTTCTTCAGCTCGCTTTGCATTTGCTCGCGTAACTTCAGGTCGAGGGCACCCAGGGGTTCGTCGAGCAGCAACACTCGAGGGCGATTGACCAAGGCGCGCGCCAGGGCCACGCGCTGGCGCTGACCGCCAGACAGTTGCACCGGCTTGCGTTCGCCATAGCCGCCGAGGGCGACCATGTCGAGGGCTTCTTCAGCACGTTTGAGGCGCTCGGCCTTGCCCACGCCTTTGACCTTGAGGCCGTAGGCGACGTTCTCGCGCACGTTCATGTGGGGGAACAGCGCGTAGTCCTGGAATACGGTGTTGACGTCACGTTGATACGGCGGCAGCCCGGCGGCTTCTTCGCCATGAATACGGATGGAGCCTGCGCTCGGTTGTTCGAAACCGGCGATCAGGCGTAGACAGGTGGTTTTGCCCGAGCCGGAAGGGCCCAGCATGGAGAAGAACTCGCCGTCCTGGATGTCGATGGAAACCCGGTCTACGGCTTTCACTTCGCCGAATAGACGGGAAACGTTGGTGAACTGGACTGCAAGCGTCATGGTGCGGTGCTCCGAAAAGGCGCGCTTTCTATAAAAATTGAATCGGTGGTGTTATCGAAAAGATCGTCCGAACGCGGCCCGAGCTTGCGGCAGCTCCTGCACGATTTGCAGAGGACGCAAGATTGGCGGTGCTGGAGGCTCGGGCCGCGATCGGATGATCTTTTGATCTCAAGAAGGCTTAACGACCGCCCATGATCGCAATGTAATCCTGGGTCCAGCGGCTGTACGGCACGAACTTGCCGCCTTCAGCCTGCGGGGTTTTCCAGAAAGCGATCTTCTCGAACTGGTCGAAACCGTTGGTCTTGCAACCTTCGGCGCCCAGCAGCTCGCTGCCCTGACAGGCGGCAGGTACGGCTGGCAGCGAACCGAACCAGGCGGCTACATCGCCCTGGACCTTCGGTTGCAGCGACCAGTCCATCCATTTGTAGGCGCAGTTGGGGTGCTTGGCTTCGGCATGCAACATGGTGGTGTCGGCCCAGCCCGTGGCGCCTTCTTGCGGGATGGTGGAGGCGATGGGCTGTTTTTCGTTCATCAGGCCGTTGACCTGATAGGGCCATGCACTGGACGCGACCACGCCTTCGTTCTTGAAGTCACTCATCTGCACGGTGGTGTCGTGCCAGTAGCGGTGGATCAATGGCTGCTGGGCGCGGAGCAGGTCGAGCACTGCCTTGTACTGGGTTTCGGTGAGTTCGTAGGGGCTCTGGATACCGAGTTCCGGCTTGGCGGTTTTCAGGTACAGCGCCGCATCGGCGATGTAGATCGGGCCGTCATAGGCCTGCACGCGACCCTTGTTCGGCTTGCCGTCCGGCAGGTTCTGCGCGTCGAACACCACGTTCCAGCTGGTAGGCGCTGTCTTGAATACGTTGGTGTTGTACATCAATACGTTCGGACCCCACTGATACGGGGTGCCGTAGGTCTGCTTGTTGACCACGTACCACGGCGCATCCTTGAGGCGCGGGTCGAGGCTTTTCCAGTTCGGGATCAGGTCGGTGTTGATTGGTTGCACGCGCTTGCCCACGATCAGGCGCAGCGACGCATCACCGGACGCCGTCACCAGGTCGTAACCGCCCTTGGCCATCAGGCTGACCATTTCATCGGAGGTTGCGGCGGTTTTCACATTGACCTTGCAGCCGGTTTCCTTCTCGAAACCGGTCACCCAGTCATAAGCCTTGTCGCTTTCGCCCCGTTCGATGTAGCCGGGCCAGGCCACGATATCCAGCTGGCCTTCGCCGGCACCCACGGCTTTCAGCGGTTCGGCGGCCTGGATGGAGGCACTGGCCAGCAACGCGGTGGTGATTGCACTGAGCAGTGCGGTCTTGTGCACGAACATGGGGTTTCCCTCTTCTTTAATTATGGTCGGGGCAGTTTTAACGGGGTCAAGCCAATGCCTTTACGGCTAATTGTTAGCGTAGTGCGCTTTTATAAATGCTGTCCGTGGCGGGCCATGATGTGCCGTACCACGCTGTAGTCCTGAAGCGAATCGCTGGACAGGTCCTTGCCGTAGCCCGAACGCTTCAGGCCGCCATGGGGCATTTCGCTAACCAGCATGAAATGACTGTTGATCCAGGTGCAGCCGTATTGCAGGCGTGCGGCGACCTGCATGGCCTTGTCGAGATTCTGCGTCCATACCGAAGAGGCGAGGCCGTATTCAGAGTCGTTGGCCCAATCCACCGCTTGTTCCAGCTCCTCGAAGCGGGTCACGGTCACGACCGGGCCGAATACCTCGCGCTGGACGATTTCATCGCTCTGTTTGCAGCCGGCCAGCAGGGTTGGCTGGTAATAGAAGCCGGCACCGGAATGCACGGCCGCGCCGGTGACGCGTTCGATATGCGGTTGGCCGAGGGCTCGTTCGACAAAACTGGCCACGCGATCACGTTGGCGGGTGCTGATCAGCGGCCCAATCTCGTTATCGGCATCGCGCTTGCCGGCGAAGCGCAGGCTGCTGACGGCGGCGCCGAGTTCGGCCACCAGGCGGTCGTGAATGCCGGCCTGTGCATAGATCCGGCAAGCTGCGGTGCAATCCTGCCCGGCGTTGTAGTAGCCATAGGTGCGCACACCTTCGACCACGGCCTGGATATCAGCGTCGTTGCAGACGATCACCGGTGCCTTGCCGCCGAGTTCCAGGTGTGTGCGTTTCAGGGTTTTCGAAGCGGCCTGGAGTATTTTCTGCCCGGTGACGATATCGCCGGTCAGCGACACCATACGCACTTTGGGGTGGCTGACCAGGTGACTGCCAACGCCTTCGCCCCCACCGCACACGATGTTGATCACGCCGCGCGGCAGGATCTCGGCCAGGGCCGGGGCCAGGGCCAGGATCGACAGCGGCGTGTGTTCGGAAGGCTTGAATACCAGGGTATTGCCGGCGGCGAGGGCCGGGGCGATTTTCCACGCGGCCATCATGATCGGGTAGTTCCAGGGCGCAATCGACGCCACGACGCCGATCGGGTCGCGTCGCACCATGCTGGTGTAGCCCGGCAGGTATTCGCCGCTGAGTTGGCCGGTCTGACAACGCACGGCGCCAGCGAAGAAGCGGAACACATCAACCGTCGCGCTGAGGTCATCCTGGCGGGCCAGGTGCAGTGGCTTGCCGCAGTTCAGCGATTCCAGGCGGGCCAGCAGGTCGGCGTTTTTTTCGATGGCGTTGGCGATATCCAGGAGCAGCACGGAGCGCTGCTGGGGGGTGGTACGCGACCAGCTGCCAAAGGCGCGATGGGCCGCAAGGATGGCGGCTTCGACCTGTTCGGTGCTGGCTTCGGCAATGTGGGTCAGCACTTCGCCGGTAGCCGGGTTGAGAATCGGCTCGACAAAGCCTTCGCCCGCGACCAGTTCGCCGTCGATCATTAACGCGGTGAAGATCGGAGTCTGCGCGCCAGCCATTTTTCGGGTTCTCTTTTCTTGTGTGGCCATGGTGCTCCCAGCGACTGGGGCCCGGCCGTCTTATATAGATGTAACAAGACTAGTCTGAGGCCCCGAGGTCGACAAATACTAAATACTGAAGGTGGCGTTCGATTAAATAGATGGCTTGCGCCCGCCGTGGGGTTGTTCGCGGGCTACAGTCAGAAACGGGTCGACCAATGGAGGGCGGGCCGTACCGCGCCGCCAGGCCAGGCCGACGTCCAGGGTCTGGCTGAGATCGGCGATGGGACGGGCTTCAATGATGTCGCCCTCCAGCGACCATGGGCGATAAGTCATGTCCGGCTGGATCGAAACCCCCAATCCGGCGGCGACCAGGCTACGCACCGCCTCGGTCGAGGCGGTTTTCAGGGTGATCCGCGGTTGCAGGCCGGCGCTGCACCACAGGCGCTGAGCGTTACGGTCCATTTCGTCAACGTTGAGCTGGATCAGCGGCTCGCGCGCGACGTCGGCCAGATTGATGCTGTCGTGTTCCAGCAGTGGATGCTGGGCCGGTAACCACAGGCGGTGGGGCGAATGGGTCAGGACCTCGGTCTGCAAGGCGTGGCGATCCTCAAGGTTGGAGAGAATCAAAACGCCGACATCAATCTCGCCGCTGACCAGCAGATGCTCGATATAGGGCCGCTCGTCTTCCATCACGCGCAGTTCCACGTTGGGGTAGGCGCGCTGGAATCGAGTGAGCAAATCAGCCAGGTAGTAACCGGCGACGAGGCTGGTCACGCCAATGATCAACTGCCCGGCGACCTGGTCGGTGCTCTGTTGCAGGCTGCGCTTGGCGTTGTCCACGGTTGCCAGGATCAAGTGCGCCTGGCGCAGGAACTGGTGCCCCTGATGGGTCAGCGTCATCCCCTTGGCATGGCGGTTGAATAGCCCGACGCCAATCTCCTGTTCCAGTTGCTGGATGGCCAGGGTCAGCGTTGACTGGGAAATGAACGCAGTTTGCGCGGCGGCCGAGATCGAGCCGGTTTCGGCCACTGCAATGAAATGACGGATCTGACGCAAGGTCATCATGAAGAATTACCCGGTGGGCGTTATTTTTAGATGAGCTGGAGTGTATATCTTTTTTTCTGATGCTCAGCAGGACGGTCTGTGGCAGCACGCAACATTCCGAAGCACTCTCTCTGGCGGTCTTCGGGCACTTTCGCTCTAGGCTGATGGCCTTATTTGTCCATAGACCGAATGTTTGGAGGCACACATGATTACCCGTGGCTTACTCGATCAACTGCTCAAGTCCGGGCAGGACCTGCTGCAAAACAAGGCCGGAGGTTCCCACAACAAATCATCCAGCGGCGGGCTGGGCGGTTTGCTCGGTGGTTCCGGTAAGTCATCCGGCCTCGGTGGGCTGCTGTCCGGCGCCGGTGGTGGCGCTTTGGCAGCGGGCGCCATGGGACTGTTGATGGGGAACAAGAAGGTGCGCAAGGTTGGCGGCAAGGTGGCCATCTACGGCGGCCTCGCGGCGCTCGGTGTTATTGCCTACAAGGCTTATGGCAACTGGCAGGCGCAGCAGGGCACGGCACCGAAGCAGGAACCGCAAACCGTGGACCGGGTGCCGCCCGCCCAGGTTGAGGAACACAGCCAGGCGATCCTCAAGGCGCTGGTGGCGGCGGCCAAGGCGGATGGTCATGTCGATGAGCGCGAACGTGAGCTGATCGAAGGCGAATTCATTAAGCTCGACAACGATCAGGAATTGCAGCACTGGTTGCACGCCGAGCTCAACAAGCCGCTGGACCCCGCAGACGTTGCCCGCGCCGCCAGCACCCCGGAGATGGCGGCCGAGATGTACATCGCCAGCGTGATGCTCGTGGATGAGGAAAGCTATATGGAGAAATCCTACCTGGAAGAGCTGGCGCGCCAGCTCAAACTCGAGCCGGGTTTGAAGCTTGAACTGGAGAAACAGGTGCGCCAGGCTGTCGTGTAGGGGCTGGCTCGCTGGCGTGGTCATTTGCAGCCACGCCGCCTTCCTCATTCATAGGGATGAGAACTGGTCTGCATCTGTCTTATAAATGAAACAGCGCCCTCAGCTATACTCGGCAGCATTTGATATGGCCCCGAGGAATGAATGTGAAGAACTGGACGTTGCGCCAACGCATTTTGGCGAGCTTTGCGGTAATCATCGCCATCATGCTGCTGATGGTCATCGTCTCCTATTCCCGTCTGCTCAAGATCGAGGAAAGTGAGGCCAGCGTTCGTGAAGATGCGTTGCCCGGGGTGTATTACAGCTCGATGATCCGCGGCGCCTGGTCCGACAGTTACCTGCAGATCCAGCACATGCTCGGACTCAAGGAGGGGCAGGGTGTCAGTGCTGCGGACGAAGCCGAGTTCAATGCCTTCGAAGCCCGTTTGCTGGAGCAGATGAGCAACTACCGCGGCACTGTCACCACGGATGAGGACAAGGTCGAGTTCGCCACCTTCGAAAAACTGCACCAGGACTACAAGAACACCCTGGCTGCGGTGCTCGACTTGCACAAGCGCAATCAGGAAGTCGAAGCGATCCGCATGTTCGACGAGCAATTGACCCCGGCCTGGAAAGCCGGGCGGGTCAAGCTCAATGACATCATTCGCCAGAACAAGGCCGTGGCCGACCAGGACATCATTGCCATCGATAACGCGGTACTCACGGCCAAGATCATCATGGGCATCTCCCTGCTGATCGCGGTGCTGGCCGCCGGCCTGTGCGGCCTGCTGTTGATGCGCGCCATCATGGCGCCGATGAACCGCATCGTGAACATCCTCGAAATCATGCGCACCGGTGACCTCAGCGGCCGTCTCAACCTGGATCGCAAGGATGAGTTTGGCGCCGTCGAAACCGGCTTCAACGACATGATGACCGAACTCACTGCGCTGGTGTCGCAAGCCCAGCGCTCGTCGGTACAGGTGACGACTTCGGTGACCGAGATCGCCGCCACGTCCAAGCAGCAGCAGGCCACGGCCACCGAAACAGCGGCCACCACCACCGAGATCGGCGCGACTTCCCGGGAAATCGCCGCGACCTCGCGGGACCTGGTGCGCACCATGATTGAAGTCTCCTCCGCCGCCGACCAGGCCTCGGTGGCGGCGGGTTCTGGCCAGCAAGGCCTGGCGCGCATGGAAGACACCATGCATTCGGTGATGGGGGCTGCCGACCTGGTCAACGCCAAGCTGGCGATCCTCAATGAGAAAGCCGGCAACATCAATCAGGTGGTGGTGACCATCGTCAAGGTGGCCGACCAGACCAACCTGCTGTCGCTCAACGCCGCCATCGAAGCGGAAAAAGCCGGGGAATACGGCCGCGGGTTTGCCGTGGTTGCCACCGAAGTCCGGCGCCTGGCGGACCAGACTGCCGTGGCCACTTACGACATCGAGCAAATGGTGCGCGAGATCCAGTCGGCGGTGTCGGCGGGTGTCATGGGCATGGACAAGTTCTCCGAGGAAGTGCGCCGCGGCATGTCCGAGGTGCAGCAGGTCGGCGAACAGCTGTCGCAGATCATCCATCAGGTCCAGGCGCTGGCGCCTCGGGTGCTGATGGTCAACGAAGGCATGCAGGCTCAGGCCACCGGCGCGGAGCAGATCAACCATGCGCTGGTACAGCTGGGTGATGCCAGCAGCCAGACAGTCGAGTCTCTGCGCCAGGCCAGTTTCGCCATTGACGAACTGAGCCAGGTGGCTGTGGGCTTGCGTGGCGGCGTATCGCGATTCAAAGTCTGATGAGCGAACTCGCAGGCAGACGCGCCGCCGTGGCGCCGGCAAAGCAGTCCTTGTTTCTGGTGTTTCGCATCGGCGACGAGCGCTATGCCTTACAAGCGATCGACGTGGCGGAAGTACTGCCGCGCGTGCCGCTAAAGCCAATTGCCAAGGCGCCGGCCTGGGTGGCCGGGGTGTTTGCCTATCGTGGCGCGGTCGTGCCGGTGATCGATCTCAGCGCGCTGACCTTCGGCCGACCGGCACAGGCACGTACCAGTACGCGGCTGGTGCTGGTGCACTACCGTGCTGATGAGACCGCGCCGGCGCAACTGCTCGGGCTGATCCTCGAGCAGGCCACCGACACCCTGCGCTGCCATCCTTCGCAGTTCCAGCCATATGGGCTGGACAATCGCCAGGCGCCGTACCTCGGGCCTGTGCGCGAAGATGCCCAGGGTTTGCTGCAATGGATACGGATCGCCGACCTGCTGGACGACTCGGTGCGCGCGCTGCTGTTTCCGGCCCAGCCTCTGGACCCGGCGCTGCTTGAGGAGCGGTCATGAGCAGCGATCAGCGGTTTTTCGACTTCCTCAAGGAACGCATCGGCCTCGACGTGACATCGGTGGGGCCAGCCATCATCGAGCGCGCCGTGCGCCAACGCAGCACCGCCAATCATGCGCTGACCGCCGACGACTACTGGCACCGCCTTCAGGGCTCGCGGGACGAGCAGCAGGCGCTGATCGAAGCCGTGATCGTGCCTGAGACCTGGTTCTTCCGTTACCCGGAATCCTTTGCCACCCTGGCGAAGCTGGCGGCCACTCGCCTGGCGCAGATCAACAACCTGCGCGCCCTGCGGATTCTCAGCCTGCCTTGCTCAACTGGCGAGGAGCCGTACTCGATTGCCATGGCGCTGCTCGACGCCGGCCTCAAGCCGCATCAGTTCAAGGTCGAGGGCATGGATGTCAGCCCACTGTCAGTGGAGAAAGCCCGGCGCGCGGTGTATGGCAAGAATTCGTTTCGCGGCCAGGACATCGAGTTTCGCGAGCGCTATTTCACCGCTGAAAACGAGGGCTATCGCCTTGACGAGCGAGTCCTGGACCAGGTTCGGCTGCAGGTCGGCAATCTGCTCGATCCGACCCTGCTGGCCAACGAGCCTGCCTACGATTTCGTGTTCTGCCGCAACCTGCTGATCTATTTCGACCTGCCGACCCAGCAGCAGGTCTTCGAAGTGCTCAAACGCCTGACCCACGTCGACGGCGTGCTGTTCATCGGCCCCGCCGAAGGCAGTCTGCTGGGACGTTTTGGTATGCGCTCGATCGGCATCCCGCAGTCTTTTGCGTTCAGTCGCCAGGCGGCGCCCGAGCCGGTTACGGCTTTCCTGCCAACCGTCCTGCCAATCCCGCAGCCCCAGCCCCAGCCGGTGCGCCCCATGGCGCCAGCGCGTCCCCGACCCTTTGCAGCCGTGGCTCCCGCGCCGCGGGCGGTAAAAACACCGCCGTCGGACGCCGCCGCGTTGTTGGTGAACATCGCCGCGCTGGCCAACGAGGGCAAAAGCGCCGAGGCCCGCGCTGCATGCGAGAGTTACCTGCGCAGCCACGAACCGGTGGCGCAGGTGTTCTACTGGCTGGGCTTGCTCAGTGACATAGCCGGCAGCGCCCTGGAGGCCCAAGGCTTCTATCGCAAGGCGTTGTACCTTGAACCGCAACATCCCGACGCGTTGATGCACCTGGCGGCCTTACTGCAATCCCAGGGCGACACGGCGGGTGCCAAACGATTGCAGGACCGCGCCGCGCGCAGCGAGCGCGCCGCTGACAGTGAGCGTAAACGATGAACGCCTCCGACACCTTGAGCGTCACTCATGCAGATGCCCAGGCCATCGACGACTGCTGGAACCGCATCGGGGTCCACGGTGACAAGTCCTGCCCGCTGCTGGGCGAGCATATACATTGCCGCAATTGTGCGGTGTATTCCGCTGCCGCTACGCGCTTGCTCGACCGTTACGCGCTGCAGCAGGAGGATCGCGGACAGGTTTCCAGCAGCGTCGAGAGCGACGTCAAAACACGTTCGCTGCTGATGTTTCGCCTCGGCGAAGAATGGCTGGGGCTGGCCACTCGCACTCTGGTGGAGGTGGCTCCGTTGCAGGCAATTCACTCATTGCCGCATCAGCGTTCCCGGGCTTTGCTGGGCGTGGCGAATGTACGCGGCGCGCTGGTGGCGTGCCTGTCGCTGGTGGAGTTGCTCGGGCTCGACGCTGCCGCTGTTGCTGTCCCCGGCGCGCGCACCATGCCGCGCATGTTGATCATCGCCGCGCACGGTGGGCCGGTGGTGGTGCAGGTGGACGAAGTGGACGGCATCCATGCCATCGACGAGCGGGTCCTGGAAGCGGCGTCCCGTTCCGGCACCCAGGCCAGCAGCAAATACACCCATGGCGTCTTGCAGTTCAAGGGCCGCAGCCTGCGTTGGCTGGATGAAGAACAATTGCTGTCTGCGGTGACCCGGAGCCTGACATGACCCCCGAACAGATGCGCGATGCCTCGCTGCTGGAACTGTTCAGCCTGGAGGCCGAAGCCCAGACCCAGGTACTCAGCACTGGGCTGCTGGCACTTGAACGCGACCCGACCCAGGCCGATCACCTGGAGTCGTGCATGCGCGCCGCCCACTCGCTCAAGGGCGCGGCGCGGATCGTCGGCGTTGATGCCGGGGTCAGCGTGGCGCACGTGATGGAAGACTGCCTGGTCAGCGCCCAGGAAGGCCGCCTGTACTTGCGCCCCGAGCACATCGACGCCTTGCTGCAAGGCACTGACCTGTTGATGCGCATCGCCACGCCCGATAACGCACCGGGCATTACGGACATTGAAGCTTATGTCGCACTGATGGGGCTGTTGCTCGATCCCATGGCGCTCGCGGCCCCGATCAGTACGCCCATTGCGCCGTTCATGGCCGAGCCGGAACCCGTAGCGCTGGCGCCGGTGATCGAGGTGCCGGTTCCGGTGATCGAGCCACTGCCTGTTGCTCCCGCTGACCCCCCGGTGAAAAACCGCCGCACCACCGATACTGGCGAGCGGGTCCTGCGGGTCACGGCGGAACGCTTGAACAGCCTGCTCGACCTGTCGAGCAAGTCCCTGGTGGAAACCCTGCGCCTGAAGCCGCACCTGGCCACCATGCAACGCCTCAAGCGCGTGCAGGGCAACGGCTTGCGCGCCCTGGAAAATCTCAATGCGCTTCTCAAGGATCAGACCTTGAGCCTGGAAGCCCAGGAAGCCCTCGACGATGCTCGCCGGCTCCTGGCCGAATCCCAGCAACTGCTGGTGGAGAAAAACGCCGAACTGGACGAGTTTGCCTGGCAGGCCAGCCAGCGCGCCCAGGTGTTGTACGACACCGCGCTGGCCTGTCGCATGCGCCCGTTCGCTGATGTACTGGCCGGACAGGCGCGGATGGTCCGCGACCTTGGCCGCAGCCTGGGTAAACAGGTGCGTCTGGAGATCGAAGGGGAGAAGACCCAGGTCGACCGTGATGTGCTGGAAAAGCTCGAAGCGCCGCTGACGCACCTGTTGCGCAACGCTGTGGACCATGGCATCGAAACCCCCGAGCAGCGCGTGCTGGCGGGTAAGCCCGCTGAAGGTTTGATCCGCCTGCGCGCCTCCCACCAGGCCGGCCTGCTGGTGCTGGAACTCAGCGATGACGGTAACGGCGTCGACCTGGAGAAAGTCCGGCGCAGCATCATCGAGCGCCATCTGTCCCCGGCCGAGACCGCCGCGCAGTTGAGCGAAGAGGAGCTGCTGACGTTCCTGTTCCTGCCGGGCTTCAGCCTGCGCGACAAGGTTACCGAAGTCTCCGGTCGCGGTGTCGGGCTGGACGCGGTGCAGCACATGGTCCGCCAGTTACACGGCGCGGTGGTGCTGGAGCAGACGGCGGGCGAGGGCAGTCACTTCCATCTTGAAGTGCCGCTGACGTTGTCCGTGGTGCGTAGCCTGGTGGTGGAAGTCGGTGACGAGGCGTATGCCTTTCCGCTGGCGCACATCGAGCGCATGTGCGACCTCGAACCCGCGGATATCGTCCAGGTCGAGGGTCGCCAGCACTTCTGGTACGAAGGCCGGCACGTCGGCCTGGTGGCGGCCAGCCAACTGTTGCAGCGCCCGGCCAGCCAGGGCCGCCAGGAGACGCTAAAGGTCGTTGTGATCCGTGAGCGCGAAGCCATTTATGGGGTGGCCGTGGAGCGGTTCATCGGCGAGCGGACGCTGGTAGTCTTGCCGCTGGATGAACGCTTGGGAAAAGTGCAGGATATTTCCGCCGGAGCCCTGCTCGATGACGGTTCGGTAGTACTGATCGTCGACGTCGAAGACATGCTGCGATCCGTGGACAAACTGCTCAATACCGGGCGCCTGGAGCGGATCGCGCGCCAGGGTAATCAGGTCGTGGAGGCTGCTCGCAAGCGTATCCTGGTGGTCGACGACTCCCTGACCGTGCGCGAATTGCAGCGCAAGTTGTTGCTCAATCGTGGTTACGATGTCGCCGTCGCGGTCGATGGCATGGATGGCTGGAATGCCCTGCGCTCGGAGGATTTCGATCTGCTGATTACTGACATTGACATGCCGCGCATGGACGGCATCGAGCTGGTGTCTTTGTTGCGGCGCGACAACCGCCTGCAATCGCTGCCGGTGATGGTGGTTTCCTACAAGGATCGCGAAGAGGATCGCCGACGTGGACTGGACGCTGGCGCCGACTATTATCTAGCCAAAGCCAGTTTTCATGACGATGCCCTGCTTGATGCAGTGGTTGAGCTCATCGGAGGAGCACGGGCATGAAAATCGCAATCGTCAACGACATGCCCATGGCGGTAGAGGCCCTGCGCCGCGCCGTGGCCTTCGATCCGGCGCACCAGGTGATCTGGGTCGCCGGCAATGGCGCCGAGGCCGTGCAGCGCTGTGCCGAGCAGACGCCGGACCTGATCCTGATGGACCTGATCATGCCGGTCATGGATGGCGTTGAGGCCACTCGCCGGATCATGGCCGAGACTCCCTGCGCCATCGTGATCGTCACCGTCGACCGCCAGCAGAATGTGCATCGGGTGTTCGAGGCCATGGGGCACGGCGCGCTTGACGTCGTCGACACCCCGGCGCTCGGGGCCGGCAACGCCCAGGAGGCCGCTGCGCCTTTGCTGCGCAAGATCATGAACATCGGCTGGCTGATTGGCGACAAGGGCAACCGCGAGCGCCCGGCCCCCAACACGTTGCGCACCTCCGGGTCGCGCCAGCGGCTGATCGCCATAGGTTCTTCCGCTGGCGGGCCCGCGGCGCTGGAAGTCCTGCTCAAGGGCCTGCCGCGGGATTTTTCGGCGGCCATCGTGCTGGTCCAGCATGTCGACCAGGTGTTCGCCGCCGGTATGGCCGAGTGGCTCAGCAGTGCCAGCGGCCTCAACGTGCGCCTGGCCCAGGAAGGCGAGCCACCGCAAAGCGGCACAGTGCTGTTGGCCGGCACCAACCATCATATTCGCTTGTTGAAGAACGGCACCCTGGCGTATACCGCCGAACCGGTCAACGAGATCTATCGGCCCTCGATCGATGTGTTTTTCGAAAGCGTGGCCAGTTACTGGAATGGCGATGCGGTCGGGGTTTTGCTTACAGGCATGGGGCGCGATGGCGCACAGGGGCTTAAACTCATGCGTCAGCAGGGCTACCTGACGATTGCGCAGGACCAGCAAAGCAGTGCGGTGTACGGCATGCCCAAGGCGGCTGCGGCCATCGACGCGGCGGTGGAAATCCGTTCGCTGGAAAAGATAGCGCCCCGATTGCTGGAGATTTTCACCAAATGAAGACCTTCATCCGCATTCCGGGCCCAGGCAGTACTCAGGTGATCGCACATGAATGATTTACAGCTCGACGACTTCAAGACCGATGAAAACGCCGCCATGGTGTTGCTGGTGGACGATCAGGCGATGATCGGCGAGGCAGTGCGACGCGGCTTGTCGCACGAAGAAAACATCGACTTCCACTTTTGTGCCGACCCGCACCAGGCCATTGCCCAGGCGATGCGCATCAAGCCGACCGTCATCCTGCAGGACCTGGTGATGCCCGGCCTCGATGGCCTGAGCCTGGTGCGTGAATACCGCAATCACCCGGCGACCAAGGACATTCCGATCATCGTCCTGTCGACCAAGGAAGACCCGTTGATCAAGAGCGCGGCGTTTGCCGCCGGTGCCAATGATTATCTGGTCAAGCTGCCGGACAACATCGAGCTGGTGGCGCGCATTCGTTACCACTCGCGGTCCTACATGACCCTGCTGCAACGGGACGCGGCTTATCGGGCCTTGCGCGTGAGCCAGCAGCAGTTGCTCGACACCAATCTGGTGCTGCAACGCCTGATGAACTCCGATGGCCTGACGGGGCTTTCCAACCGCCGGCATTTCGATGAGTACCTGGAGCTGGAATGGAGAAAGTCGGTGCGTGACCAGACTCAGTTGTCGTTGCTGATGATCGACGTCGACTACTTCAAGTCCTACAACGACAACTTCGGCCACCTCGAAGGTGACGAAGCCCTGCGCAAGGTCGCCCTGGCGATCCGCGATGCAAGCTCCCGGCCGTCCGACCTGCCGGCCCGCTACGGTGGCGAGGAATTTGCCCTGGTGCTGCCCAACACCTCACCCGGCGGCGCCCGGCTGGTCGCGGAAAAACTGCGCCAGACCGTTGCGGCCCTGAAAATTCCGCACATCGCACCGGCCGAAGGCTCCAGCCTGACCATCAGCATCGGCTTGTCGACGATCACGCCGGAGCACGGCAGCGACTGCCGGCAGCTGATTCTGGCGGCGGACAAGGGGCTGTACCAGGCCAAGCACAATGGGCGCAATCAGGTGGGTATCTCGTAATGTGGGACCAAGCCCGCTACCACGGGGACAAGCAGGGCAAATCATTCACCCCTAAAGCCGCCAGGCGGGCTGCCGTGACAGCCTGATTACG
Organism: Pseudomonas sp. TMW22090; assembly: GCF_022496665.1. Taxonomy (NCBI): domain Bacteria; kingdom Pseudomonadati; phylum Pseudomonadota; class Gammaproteobacteria; order Pseudomonadales; family Pseudomonadaceae; genus Pseudomonas; species Pseudomonas sp. TMW22090. Next base: position 346,188 of record NZ_SCFH01000002.1, on the reverse strand, counting down.
GTATACTCGCCGGCTTTCAAAAGTTCGCCAACGAGTGCTGCCCGCCATGGAAATCAACCCGATCCTTAACAGCATCAAGGACCTGTCCGAGCGCTCCGAAACTATTCGGGGGTATCTTTGACTACGATCAAAAGCATGAGCGTCTGACCGAAGTCAATCGCGAGCTTGAAGATCCGAGTGTCTGGAACAACCCTGCCTACGCCCAGGAACTGGGGCGCGAGCGCTCCCTGCTGGCGCAGATCGTAGAAACCCTCGATGAGATGCACTCGGGCCTGGCTGATGCCAAGGACCTGCTGTTGATGTCCGCCGAGGAGGAAGACCAGGCCGCCGTCGATGACGTTGCCGCCGAAGTCGAACGCCTGCGCGAGTCCCTGGAAAAACTCGAATTCCGCCGCATGTTCAGCGGTGAGATGGATGCCAACAACGCCTACCTGGACATCCAGGCCGGCTCGGGTGGTACCGAGGCCCAGGACTGGGCCAACATCCTGCTGCGCATGTACCTGCGTTGGGCTGACAAACGCGGTTTCGACGCGACCATCATGGAGCTGTCCGCCGGTGAAGTCGCCGGGATCAAGGGCGCAACCGTGCATATCAAGGGCGAATACGCCTTTGGCTGGCTGCGTACCGAAATCGGCGTGCATCGCCTGGTGCGCAAGAGTCCTTTCGACTCCGGCAACCGTCGCCACACCTCGTTCTCGGCCGTTTTCGTTTCGCCGGAAATCGATGACAACATCGAAATCGACATCAACCCGTCGGACCTGCGCATCGATACCTACCGCTCCTCCGGTGCCGGTGGTCAGCACGTAAACACCACCGACTCGGCCGTACGTATTACCCACGTACCGTCCAACACCGTGGTCAGCTGCCAGAACGAACGTTCCCAGCATGCGAACAAAGACACCGCGATGAAAATGCTGCGGGCGCGCTTGTACGAGCAGGAAGTGCAGAAACGCAACGCTGCCTCGCAAGCCCTGGAAGACACCAAGTCGGACATCGGCTGGGGTCACCAGATTCGCTCCTACGTTCTGGATGCGTCGCGAATCAAGGATTTGCGCACTAACATCGAACGCAGCGACTGCGACAAGGTGCTCGACGGCGACATCGACGAATACCTGGTAGCGAGCCTGAAACAAGGCCTGTAACACGTGCAATACGGGATCGCCTGAAAAAACGCGGCTCCTCTGGGAGCGGCGGTGCGGCGATCCGACTTGCCCGCGATCCCCAGCCGCAGGCTGTGGACCATGAACCTGATGGAATACTTAAAGACATGAGCGACCTAGAACTCGACCCGCAAGCCCTGCAACAGGAAGAAAACTCCCTGATCGCCCTGCGCAAGGAAAAGCTGGCCGCCGAGCGCGCCAAGGGCAATGCCTTCCCGAATGACTTCCGCCGCGACAACTACTGCGAAGACTTGCAGAAACAGTACGCGGACAAGACCAAGGAAGAGCTCGCAGAGGCTGCAATCCCGGTCAAGGTTGCCGGTCGCATCATGCTCAACCGTGGCTCGTTCATGGTGATCCAGGACATGTCCGGGCGCATCCAGGTCTACGTCAACCGCAAAACCTTGTCTGAAGACACCCTGGCCGCAGTCAAGACCTGGGACCTGGGCGACATCATTGCCGCCGAAGGCACCCTGGCGCGTTCCGGCAAGGGCGACCTGTACGTCGAAATGACCAACGTGCGCCTGCTGACCAAATCCCTGCGCCCGCTGCCGGATAAGCACCACGGCCTGACCGACACCGAGTCGCGCTACCGTCAGCGCTACGTTGACCTGATCGTCAACGAAGACGTGCGCCAGACGTTCCGCATTCGCTCGCAAGTCATCGCCCACATCCGCAGCTTCCTGATGAAGCGCGACTTCCTCGAAGTCGAAACGCCGATGCTGCAGACCATCCCGGGCGGCGCGGCGGCCAAACCGTTCGAAACCCACCACAACGCCCTCGACATGGACATGTACCTGCGCATCGCGCCGGAACTGTACCTCAAGCGTCTGGTGGTTGGCGGTTTCGAGAAGGTCTTCGAGATCAACCGCAACTTCCGTAACGAAGGCGTCTCGACCCGTCACAACCCTGAATTCACCATGTTGGAGTTCTACCAGGCGTACGCCGACTACGAAGACAACATGGACCTGACCGAAGAACTGTTCCGCGAACTGGCACAGCTGGTCCTGGGCAGTACCGACGTGCCTTATGGCGACAAGGTGTTCCACTTCGGCGAGCCGTTCGCGCGCCTGTCCGTGTTCGACTCGATCCTCAAGTACAACCCTGAGCTGACTGCTGACGACCTGAACGACATCGACAAGGCCCGTGCCATCGCCAAGAAAGCCGGCGCCAAGGTGTTGGGCTTCGAAGGCCTGGGCAAGCTGCAGGTGATGATTTTCGAAGAGCTGGTCGAGCACAAGCTGGAGCAGCCACACTTCATTACCCAATACCCGTTCGAAGTGTCGCCGCTGGCCCGTCGCAACGACGACAACCCGAACGTCACTGACCGTTTCGAGCTGTTCATCGGCGGCCGTGAAATCGCCAACGCCTACTCCGAGTTGAACGACGCGGAAGACCAGGCCGAGCGTTTCATGGCGCAGGTGGCCGACAAGGACGCCGGCGACGACGAAGCCATGCACTACGACGCCGATTTCGTTCGTGCGCTGGAGTACGGCATGCCGCCAACGGCGGGTGAAGGTATCGGCATCGACCGCCTGGTGATGCTGCTGACCAACTCCCCGTCCATCCGCGACGTGATCCTGTTCCCGCACATGCGGCCGCAAGCGTAAGTGTTTTAATCAAAAAGCCGCCTACCAGGGCGGCTTTTTATTGCCTGTCTGGTACAAACGTATCAATTTATTGCTTTCATCTGAGAGGAAAGACCTGTCGTGAATCGTGCAATGGCTCAAGAAGGTGCAGCGGGTGTCGCCACTGCGGTCGCTGAAAGTGTTCAGTACCAGGGCCGCAAGGCCAGCCGACAGGGCAGCGAACAGCGTCGACAGGACATTCTCGATGCAGCGATGCGCATTGTGGTGCGTGATGGCGTGCGGGCCGTGCGTCATCGCGCAGTGGCGGCTGAAGCGGCCGTGCCATTGTCGGCGACGACCTACTATTTCAAGGACATCGATGACCTGCTCACCGATACCTTCGCCCAGTACGTGGAGCGCAGCGCTGCCTTCATGGGCAAGTTGTGGGTGACAATGAGGGGCTGCTGCGCGAGATGGTGGTCAGTGGCGACGGCAGCCCGGAGTCGCGCTCGCAACTGGCCGACGATATTGCGCGCCTGATGGCCGACTATGTGCATCGCCAACTGGTCAATCGTCGCGAGCACCTGATGGCCGAGCAGGCGTTCCGCCAGGAGGCACTGCTGAACCCGCGGCTGGCGGAACTGGTGCGCTCGCATCAGCAGATTCTGCTGCAGGGCAGCTGTCAGCTGTTTCAGGTATTGGGGTCCCGCGAGCCACAACAGGACGCCAAGGTGTTGACGGCGATTATCGGACGGATGGAATATCAGGGTCTGCTGAACGATGCCGAGCCTGACTCAGAGGCTGAAATGCTCGGTATCCTCAACCGTTACATGCACCTGGTGTTGGCATCGGTGTAACGTGATCCCCCGGGGCTCGGTGGTGTGATTTCATAGGGAGTATTGAATGAAAACCTGGCGTGTCGTTGTGATCGCCTTGTCGTTTCTGTTGCTCAGTGGCTGCCTGGTGTCCTTCAAGGAGCCTTTGCCCCAGAGTGATCCCGCGCCCAAGGGGCTGTTGGGCAAATGGACCAGCACCAATGCATGGGGCGAACCCATGAACCTGGAGCTGACGCGCATCGGCAACAATCGTTACCAGGCGGTCAGCTACTTCAAGGCCAGGCCCAAGGCGCGCGAGGCCTATCCGTTTACCGTGTCGCGCCATGGTGATCGCTGGTACCTGTCGGCGAAGGTGCCGGCACAATTTGGCGGCCACTTCCTCATCGCCGGCTTTGAACTCAACGAGGAGCGCGAACTGGTGGTCTACAACCTCGACCTGGATCAGATAAACCAGGCCATGGGGCAGAAAACCCTCAACGGCCAGGGCTTCCAGACGGATGATGGCGATGGCGTACTGATCAACAACAGCATGCCCGAGGTGTTTGCCTACCTCGACAACCCGGCCAACTCCGACGTGTTTGTCGAAGCCGTGCGCTACCAGCGCTTGGCCAACGCTAAATAAACCCAGCACTAACGGTTTTACTACAGGAGTTTCGGGTGGACGATTACCAGCAGACGATACGCATTTTGTCCGATCGAATTGTGCTGGCGCAGACACCGATTCGTGTCCTCGACGCGGTGAAGTGGGACGAGGGCATCCGCAAGGGTTTCCTCAAGGCCAAGGGCAAGGAGATGCCGGCGGTAGACCGTGATTACTACCTCAATCGGCCGCTGTCTTTCGACTCCAGCAAAGTGAAACTGGAATTCCAGAACATCGAACGCGACATCACCCGGCAACTGGGCCAGTTCAACCCGGTCGGCCAGATCATGCGGCGCATGTGCAAGGAATACCGCATGGTGGTGCGCATGCTGGAAGCCCGCGGTACCGAGGACTTCGGGTTGATTTCCCAGGAGCTCTATGGCGCTGCCTCCGATGCGTTTCACGCCGGCGACCCGACCCTGTCCGACCTTGGCTTGATGCTGTCGGACTACCTCAACAACATCGACGGTCGTGGCGATCTCAAGGACGAGCCGAAAATCCTTACCGCCAAGGACGCCGTAAACCTGCTGCAAACCCGCCTTAGCAAAGTGTTCGGCGAGGCCGAGGAAACCATCAGGGTGTTCGAGTCCGATGGCATTGTCGCGGACGCGGCGGCCGGCGCGGATTACATCAAGATCCGCACCGACGCGATGTTCAACGAGCGCGACGTGCGCGCGCTGGAAGTCCATGAAGGGCTGGTGCATGTCGGCACCACCCTCAATGGCCTGAACCAGCCGATCTGCACCTTCCTCTCCAAGGGCCCGCCGTCATCGACCGTGACCCAGGAAGGCCTGGCGATTCTCATGGAGATCATCACCTTCGCCTCCTACCCGAGTCGCCTGCGCAAACTGACCAACCGCACTCGTGCCATCCACATGGTGGAGGAGGGTGCCGACTTCCTGCAGGTATTCGAGTTTTTCCGCGAGCAAGGCTTCGAAATGGCCGAAAGCTACGGCAACGCCAGCCGGGTCTTCCGCGGCTCGGTGCCGACCGGCCTGCCATTCACCAAAGACTTGTCCTATCTCAAGGGCTTTATCATGGTTTACAACTACATTCAGTTGGCCGTGCGTAAAGGCAAGCTTGAGCAGGTGCCCTTGCTGTTCTGCGGCAAGACCACCCTGGAAGACATGCGGACGTTGCGTCAGCTGGTGGATGAAGGGCTGGTGGTGCCGCCCAAATATCTGCCGGAGCAGTTCCGTGACATGAACGCGTTGTCTGCCTGGATGTGCTTCTCCAACTTCCTCAATCACTTGAGCCTGGACCGGATTGAAGCGGATTATTCCAATATTCTTTAAGTACAACACCAACCCTGTGGGAGCGGGCTTGCCCGCGATAGCAGTCTAACGTTCACATCTAAGTTGTATGACACACCGCTATCGCGGGCAAGCCTGCTCCCACAGGTTATTCATTTTCCACGAAGTCGTATTTCAACCCGTATTTGCGAGGTTTCAACGGATGAGAATCCTCGGGATCCTTTGCCTTCTCCTGAGCCTGGGCGGTTGCAGTTCGCTGCTGTTTTATCCCGAACTGGGCCAATTGTTCACGCCGGAAAAAGCCAAGCTCGATTACCGTGAAGTCACCCTGGTCACTGCCGATGGCCTCAAGCTGAATGCCTGGTGGCTTCCGGCGAAGCAAGGCGTCGAGGTCAAGGGCACGGTGCTCCATCTGCACGGCAATGGCGGCAATTTGCCCATGCACCTCGGAGGCAGCTGGTGGTTACCGCAAGAGGGGTACCAGGTATTGCTGCTGGACTATCGCGGCTATGGCCTGTCCGAGGGCGAACCGAGCCTGCCGGCGATCTACCAGGACATCGACGCCGCCTTCAAATGGCTTGACCAGGCGCCTGAGGTCCAGGGTAAGCCGTTGATCCTTTTAGGGCAGAGCCTCGGTGGTTCAATGGCGGTGCATTACCTGGTCCAACACCCGGAGCGGCAGAAGCAGCTCAAGGCGTTTGTGCTCGACGGTGTGCCGGCCAGCTACCGCAGCGTAGGGCGCTTTGCCCTGAGCAGTTCCTGGCTGACCTGGCCCTTGCAGGTGCCGTTGTCCTGGCTGGTGCCGGACGGCGACAGCGCGATCAACTCCATGGCGCAGCTCGATGGCGTGCCCAAATTGATTTACCACAGCATCGACGATCCGATCGTGCCTCTTTCCAATGGCATCCGTCTGTATCAAGCTGCGCCGCCGCCGCGGGTGCTGCAACTGACCCGGGGTGGGCATGTGCAGACCTTTGCCGACCCGGTCTGGCGCAAGGTCATGCTGCGCTACCTTGACGATCCGCAACATTTCGACGGCCTGCGCCGCTTGGGCGAAATCCCGAATTACCCGGCGCCCCCGAATTCTGAAGATGAACCACCAGAGAGTCCGTAATGAGTGAAGAACGTAACGCCATCCCGCTGATCATCACCGGTATCTGCAGCATCCTCGGCACTGTGGGTGCCCTGTGGTGGTACGGCTACCTGCACTTCGCCAAACCCGAGGATGCACTGCTGCTGAGCGAGTTCACCATGCTCAAGACCGTGCCCGGCGAAGACTACAAGATTTCCCTGCAGCCGGCCGCGCAAGTGGCCCAGTGCATCGATGGCGTGCTGGTGATGTTCGACACCGAGCAGAAAGGCCTGACCGGTGTGCTGGTGGATAACAAGAAGAAGGCAGTGCGTTGTGTGGGCGGGGAAACTCCGCAAAAGCTCGAACCCTGACGCCCTCGCCAGCTGCAACAACCCCGTAGGAGCTGCCGCAGGCTGCGATCTTTTGATCTTTTGATCTTCAACAAAAAGCCCCGCCTGATCAGATCAGGCGGGGCTTTTGTGTCACTGCGTGAAGCTTAGTTCGCGCTGACGGCCGAGCGCGGCATGACCGGCTGGTTGTCATTGGAAATGGTCACTTCAACACGACGGTTCATGGCACGGCCCGAAGCGTTGCTGTTTTCGGCAACCGGGTATTCCTTGCCATAACCCTGAGCAACGATGCGCGCTGGATCAACGCCCATTTTCACCAGGGCAGTGCGCACGGAAGCCGCACGGCGCTCGGACAGCGACTGGTTATGCGACGCGGTACCGGTGCTGTCGGTGTAGCCTTCGACGATCACTTTACGGTCCGGGTTTTCCTGGAGGAACTGAGCCAGTTTGTTGATGTTGACCAGGCCGCTGGATTTCAGGTCGGCACGGTCGGTGGCGAACAGCACGTCACCGAAGGTCACCAGCGTACCGCGATCGGTCTGCTTGGCGTTCAGGCTGTCCTGCAGCTGTTTGATCTGCGCGTCACGGGCATCCAGACGAGCCTGGGCACGTTGGGCCGAAGCGTTTTTCAGGTTGGCTTCCGCGGTGCGCAGGGCAATCGTCTGCTTCGCCACTTCGACGCGCTGGTTGGTCAGGTAAGCCAGCTGATCGACTTTCGACTGGTCTTCCTTGTTCAGGTAAGCCTTGTCTGCCTTGTCCAGGTAGTCGCTGGCTTCCTTGGTTTCCAGCGCCGCTACTTTACTGGCCTGCGGGTTGGTTTGCAGGCCGGTGTAGTTGGTGCGGGCGTTTTCCAGGTTCGCGTTAGGCGGAGTGGAGCAGGCTGCCAGTGCAACGCTTGCGGCCAGGAGAGCGGGGATCATCAATTGTTTACGCATAATAAGTCGTCCTTTCTATCGATTAGAGCTTCAGGTCTGGGTCTGGATGCGCGCTTACTGCACGGTGCGCTGGCTTTCCTGACGCAGTTCCTGAACACCTTTCTGAGAGTCCTTGACTGCCTGTTCGGCCTTCATTGCCTGCGCTTTGCGTTCCGCTACACGGGCGTCCCACTCGGCTTGTTCAGCCAGAACCTTGGCTTCGTCGTACTTCTTGTCATGCATGGCCAGCTCGGCCTGCTTGAGCTTGTCCTGGGCCGATTTCATTTCCACGGCTGCGAATTCGGTACCGCCGGCGCTAACGGCGCTATTGACGGCCGATTCAGTCACGGCGAACTGCTCGGTCGGCGGATTGCCTGCGCAACCGGCCAGAACGAAGCTGGTGCCGATAGCCAGTGCAGCCATCTTCAGACCGCGCAGGTGAGTAGACGAGGATTGGGCGATGCTGGTCTTCATGGTCTTCAACTCCATTGGAAATGCTCCTGAAAAACTTGAAAAATCCATCCTGGGCATGGAGCCGTACCGTCGATGTTAGGAGGCGTTTTGAAACGGCCGTCCCAGGCGTGGTTACTGGGTACGACCCGAGCGCTTTTTCAAAAGTTCAGAAGAGATGGCCAATCGCCGGAAAAAATATCTGACCGATTGGTCATGGTTTTGGAGGTGGAACTTTGTGGGGGGGCGCAGGGTATTCGCGGGCTAATGTGGGAGCGAGCAAACCCGCTCCCACAGGGATCACCTGCACTCTCGGGAGCGATGATCAGTGTTTGGACTCGTCGCCACCGCTCGCCAGATCATGCAAATACCTGCGCGACAGCGCCAGGAAACGTGGGGTCGGGCCGACGTCTTCGTACAATGGATCGCCTTCTTCGTCGGTTGCCACGACGGTCGAGCCTTTCACATACGGGAAGCTTTTCTCAAGCTCCTCCAGCGCGGCGCCGATCAGTTCCCCGAGCAGTTCTTCGGGCTGGCGCTTGGGGTACATTTCGGTGATGGCTGCCAGTCTGGCAGCCGCTTCCATGTCCAGGTGGATCTTGTAACCGGTGTCGGTCAGGCGACCTTTGGCATTTTCTTCCCAATGCTGGGCGAGCTCGCGAATTTTCATGACAACCTCATTGCGCGCCTGCTCGTGGCAGGCCGGAGAGTATCCGCCGGTGAGGGGCGGCAAGCCGTTGTACGGCTTACTCTTCAGACTAGCTTCAACCCCAAAGGTTTACAGTCCCTTCGTCGTCTGCTTGTCAGAAACAGTCTGGAGCGGCACTCTTGAGGTTCCTGGCCGCCCGGATTTTTTGCTGGAGAACTGCTGATGACCGATATTGATGCACGCTTGCGCGAGGATGTTCACCTGCTGGGTGAGCTGTTGGGCAACACCATTCGCGAGCAGTATGGCGACGGCTTCCTCGACAAGATCGAGCAGATTCGCAAGGGGGCCAAGGCCGACCGGCGCGGTTCGATGGACGCCGAGCTGAGCGCCAGCCTCAACCAGTTGAGCGAAGATGAATTGCTCCCGGTTGCGCGGGCGTTCAACCAGTTTCTCAACCTGGCCAATATCGCCGAGCAGTACCAACTGATCCACCGACGCGAGGAATCCCAACCGGCACCTTTTGAGGCCCGGGTATTGCCGGAGTTGCTCGCTCGCTTACGGGCCGAAGGTCATGGCGCCGAAGCGCTGGCGCGGCAGTTGGGGCGGCTGGAGATCGAGCTGGTGCTGACCGCGCACCCGACGGAGGTGGCACGCCGTACCCTGATCCAGAAATACGACGCCATCGCCGAGCAGTTGGCGGCTCAGGATCATCGCGACCTGACCGGCGCCGAGCGCGAGCAGATCCAGGTCAAATTGCAACGCCTGATCGCCGAAGCCTGGCACACCGAGGAAATCCGCCGCACCCGCCCGACCCCGGTGGACGAAGCGAAATGGGGTTTTGCGGTCATCGAGCACTCGCTGTGGCAAGCCATTCCCAATTATCTGCGCAAGGCCGACAAGGCCCTGCACGACGCCACCGGCCTGCACCTTGCGCTGGAAGCTGCGCCGATTCGCTTTGCTTCCTGGATGGGCGGCGATCGCGACGGCAACCCGAATGTCACGGCGGCGGTCACCCGCGAAGTGCTGCTGCTGGCGCGCTGGATGGCGGCGGATCTGTACGTTCGTGACATCGATCAACTGGCAGCGGAGCTGTCGATGCAGCAGGCCAGCGACGCGCTCAAGGCGAAGGCCGGCGACAGTGCCGAACCTTACCGCGCGGTGCTCAAGCAACTGCGTGAACGTCTGCGGGCAACGCGTAACTGGGCGCATGCATCCCTGACAGCCAGCACGCCGGCAACGGCTGATGTGCTGCAGGACAATCGCGACCTGCTGGGTCCGCTGCAGCTGTGTTATCAGTCGCTGCACGAGTGCGGCATGGGCGTGATTGCCGATGGACCGCTCCTCGATTGTCTACGCCGAGCGGTGACGTTCGGGCTGTTCCTGGTACGCCTGGATGTACGCCAGGACTCCTCGCGGCATTCGTCGGCCATGACCGAAATCACCGATTACCTGGGCCTGGGGCGCTACGAGGACTGGACTGAAGAAGAGCGCATCGACTTCCTGATGCGCGAGCTGGGCAACCGCCGGCCATTGCTGCCGGCGTACTTCAAGCCATCGGCCGACACCGCCGAAGTACTGGCCACGTGCCGGGAAATCGCCGCCGCGCCGGGCGCTTCGCTGGGCTCGTATGTGATCTCCATGGCCGGCGCCGCCTCGGACGTGCTGGCCGTGCAGCTGCTGCTCAAGGAGGCCGGGGTATTGCGGCCGATGCGTGTAGTGCCGCTGTTCGAGACGCTCGCCGACCTGGATAACGCCGGCCCGGTGATCGAAAAACTGTTGCTCCTGCCAGGCTATCGTTCACGCCTGCACGGCCCGCAGGAAGTCATGATCGGCTACTCCGACTCGGCCAAGGATGCCGGCACCACGGCGGCCGCCTGGGCGCAGTATCGCGCGCAGGAACGCCTGGTCGATATTTGCCGCGAGCAGCAGGTGGAACTGCTGTTGTTCCACGGCCGCGGTGGCACCGTTGGACGTGGCGGCGGTCCTGCTCACGCAGCAATTCTGTCGCAGCCGCCGGGCTCGGTGGCGGGGCGGTTCCGCACCACCGAGCAGGGGGAAATGATCCGCTTCAAATTCGGCCTGCCGGATATCGCCGAACAGAACCTCAACCTCTACCTGGCGGCCGTGCTGGAGGCAACGTTGTTGCCACCGCCACCGCCGGAGCCTGCCTGGCGCGATCTGATGGACGAACTGGCCGCTGATGGCGTGAAAGCCTATCGCGCAGTGGTGCGGGAAAATCCGCAGTTCGTCGAGTATTTCCGCCAGTCCACCCCGGAGCAGGAGCTCGGTCGCCTGCCGTTGGGCAGTCGCCCGGCCAAGCGACGTGCGGGTGGTATTGAAAGCCTGCGGGCGATTCCGTGGATCTTCGGCTGGACCCAGACCCGTCTGATGTTGCCAGCCTGGCTCGGCTGGGAAGCGGCACTGAGCAAGGCGCTGGAGCGCGGCGAAGGTGAGTTGCTGGGGCAGATGCGCGAGCAGTGGCCGTTCTTCCGCACGCGCATCGATATGCTGGAGATGGTCCTGGCCAAGGCCGATGCGGACATCGCCCGGTCTTACGACGAGCGTCTGGTGGAGCCGGATCTGCTGCCATTAGGTGCGCATTTACGCGACCTATTGTCGCAGGCCTGCGCGGTGGTCCTGGGGCTGACCGGTCAGTCCCAACTGCTGGCGCATAGCCCGGCCACCCTCGAATTCATTCGCTTGCGCAACACCTACCTCGACCCGCTTCATCTATTACAGGCGGAGTTGCTGGCGCGCTCCCGACAGCAGGAAGTCACTCAAGGCAGCCCGGTAGAACAGGCGCTGCTGGTGTCTGTGGCGGGGATTGCCGCTGGTTTGCGTAACACCGGCTAACATTTTGCGGTGGCGTCCGGCACCTGCAGCGGGTGGCGGATGCCTGCCGCCCAGTCGAGCGAAAGTGCGGTCAGGCGACAGTTAGTGATGGGGTTGCGACTTGGAGTACCCCGTCGCAAAGTCACGCAAGGCGCGGGTTTCTCCGACTTTCGGCGGCTTGTGTGGGCAGGAACTGCTGTGTATCTTGAGCAGCCTTTGGCCGTTTGGGCGGTCACGACCCTATTTTTGAGATTGGCCCCATGAGGCGAATCTGACGTTATCCATATAAAAAATTGAGGAGCACATCGATGCGCGTCATTCTGCTGGGAGCTCCCGGGGCCGGTAAAGGTACTCAGGCGAAGTTCATCACCGAGAAATTCGGCATTCCGCAAATCTCCACTGGCGACATGCTGCGTGCAGCGGTCAAGGCTGGCACCGAGCTGGGCCTGATCGCCAAGAGCGTCATGGACAGCGGCGGTCTGGTCTCCGACGACCTGATCATCAACCTGGTCAAGGAACGCATCAGCCAGGCTGACTGCACCAACGGATTCCTGTTCGACGGTTTCCCGCGCACCATTCCTCAGGCTGAAGCGCTGGTCAAAGCCGGCGTGGAGCTGGATCACGTGGTCGAGATCGCCGTTGACGACGAAGAAATCGTTCAGCGCATCGCCGGTCGCCGTGTTCACGAGGCCAGCGGCCGCGTCTACCACACCGTCTACAATCCGCCGAAAGTTGCCGGTAAAGACGACATCACCGGTGAAGACCTGGTGCAGCGCAAGGACGACACTGAAGAAACCGTTCGTCATCGCCTGTCGGTCTACCATTCCCAGACCAAACCACTGGTGGCTTTCTACCAGAAGCTGTCGGCTGAAACCGATGGCAAGCCGAAGTACAGCCACATTGCTGGCGTCGGCTCGGTCGAAGCGATCACCGGCAAGGTGCTTGAAGCCCTGAGCTGATCTGCGTTTGATTTTCTACGGCCCGCTTGCGGGCCGTAGTTGTTTATACTGGCGCACTTTTTCTGACTCTCTTACGGAAACATCGATGAGCACCTTGCTGGCCCTGGACACCGCGACTGAAGCCTGCTCTGTTGCCTTGCTGCATGACGGCAAGGTCACGAGCCATTACGAGGTGATCCCGCGCCTGCACGCGCAAAAGCTGTTGCCGATGATTCAGCAGTTGCTGGCAGACGCCGGGACCACGCTGCAGGCGGTCGACGCCATCGCATTTGGCCGGGGGCCGGGAGCATTTACCGGCGTGCGGATTGCCATCGGCGTGGTCCAGGGCCTGGCCTTTGCCCTGGATCGCCCGGTACTGCCGGTATCCAACCTGGCAGTGCTGGCGCAGCGGGCCTTGCGCGAGCATGGCGTGAGCCAGGTGGCTGCGGCTATCGACGCGCGCATGGATGAAGTGTATTGGGGTTGCTACCGCGAGACGGCGGGGGAGATGCGCCTGGTCGGTGCCGAAGCGGTGCTGGCGCCGGAAGCGGCAGCGTTGCCTGCCGATGCCAGCGGCGAGTGGTTCGGTGCGGGTACCGGTTGGGGCTATACCGAGCGCATAGCCGTCAATCCGAGCGGGCAGGATGCGGGCATGTTGCCCCACGCTGAAGACCTGCTGACGCTGGCCAGATTTGCCTGGGCGCGCGGTGAAGCCATCGTGGCGGATGAGGCGCAGCCTGTTTATTTGCGCGATAAAGTGGCGACGCCTAAAGCAAGATAAGCTTGAATCGCGGTGGTTTCTCCGCGAGCAAGCCCGCTCCCACAGATTGCGAGTTGTCACTGAACTTGTGTGCGACATGGCTCCTGTGGGAGCGGGCTTGCCCGCGAAGACGGCCTCACAGACACAGCCAATCGTCAGTTCCCAGCTTCCATTTTTAAACCTTTTTCCTTTTTTGTGTTCTAGTTATCACTCGGCAGTTTGCGAAGAGCGCTACGCGCCATTAAACTGCCATCATCGATACCGGGCATGACTTTATGCGTATAGACGGCTTTTCCTCTCAGTCCTACCCCATCAAGCGCCAACAGCGTAAGAGCACTGTGGTGCAGGACGAGCCGGTCGATATCGACGGTGAGCTGGAATATCCATCCGAAGAGCAAGTGGCCGCCCGCGCCGCCAAAGCTTGCGCGCAACGACTGGGTAATCTTCCGGCGCGTCAGCAGGACATGATCTACCATCGCGCCATGAGCAAGAGCGTCGCAATGGCCCTGGCCAGCTACCTCAGCACTGCCGGTTTCGTCGATTGGGATGCAGACGTGCTGGGCCTCGACCTGTACATCTGATGCGGCTGCCGTATTACCTCGGTTGCCCGTCCTGGAGTGAAAACGCCTGGCGCGATTACTTCTATCCGCAAGATGCCCGTCCTGCCGAGTTCCTGTCGCTTTATTCCCAGGTGTTCAATGCGGTTGAAGGCAATACAACCTTCTACGCGAGTCCGGCTGCCAGTACTGTGCAGCGCTGGGCCGACACCATGCCCGAACACTTTCGCTTTACTGCCAAATTCCCCGGCGACATCAGCCACAACGGCGACCTGCGTGAACAGCTGACTGCGGCCGAGACTTTCCTGCAACTGCTCAGCCCCTTGGGTGAACGAGTCTCGCCACTGTGGCTGCAACTGCCGAAAAGCTTCACACCGCAACGCCTGCCCGAACTGGCCGGTTTCATTGATGCGTTGGAGCGGCCACTGGCGGTAGAGGTGCGCCATCGGGAGTTCTTCGCCAAGGGCGACAGCGAACGCATTCTCAATCGATTGTTGCGCGATCGTGGCATCGAACGTATCTGCCTCGATCCACGGGCACTGTTCAGTTGCACCTCCACCGATCCTGCCGTGCTCGACGCCCAGGCTAAGAAGCCCAACGTGGCGACTCGCCCGGCGGCGTTCACACAGAGCCCACAGGTGCGCTTCATTGGTCATCCACAGCTGGAAGCGAATGATCCGTTCCTGGTGCCCTGGGTGGAAAAAATTGCGCAGTGGATCGAGGAGGGCCGTACGCCTTATATCTTCCTGCACACCGCCGACAACCTGCTGGCGGCGAAACTCGCGCAACGTTTCCACACTCAACTGATGCTGCGTTTACCTGGCCTGCCGGCGCTGCCTGAGCTATACAGAGAGCCCGCCGCCGAACAACTTGGTTTGCTCTGAGGCGTGAGTCGTCTTTTCCAGGAGCCTGCCAATGGATGCGCAAACCCTTCGAGCCCAGGCGTTCAAAGCGCTGCATGAACGCGACGAGGCGTTCGTGATTCCCAATCCGTGGGACGCCGGTTCGGCGAAAATGCTCGCCAGCCTGGGGTTCCAGGCCCTGGCCACCACCAGCGCCGGTTATGCCTTTTCCAACGCTCGCCCGGACGGCGGACTGAGCCTGGATGACACCCTGGCCAATGTCCGGGCGATCGTCGCGGCCTCGGACCTGCCAGTGGCGGTCGATCTGGAGAACGGCTTTGCCGATGATCCCGCCGCTTGTGCGCAGAGTATTCTGCGTGCGGCAGAGGCCGGGGCTGTTGGCGGCTCGATTGAAGACGCGACGGGCCGCGATGACGCGCCGATCTATTGTTTCGAACATGCCGTGGCGCGGATCGAAGCGGCAGTATCAGCCGCTCGCAGCTTGCCCTTTGACTTCACGCTGACGGCCCGGGCGGAAAACTTCCTGCACGGCAATCCGGACCTGGCGGACACGATCCACCGTCTGCAGGCGTTTTCAGAAGCGGGTGCTGACGTGCTGTATGCGCCTGGGTTACGCAGTGCCGAGGAGGTCTTGGCGGTGGTTCGTGCAGTCGCGCCCAAGCCGGTCAATGTGCTGATGTCCGGTGGCCTCAAGTTGACGGTCGCACAATTGAACGACATGGGGGTCAGGCGCATCAGCGTCGGTTCGGCGCTGGCTCTGGCGGCCTATGGCGAGTTTTTCCGTGCGGCGCGGGAGATCAAGGAGGCCGGCACGTTTGGCTTCACCGCAAGGTCCATGCCGTACGCCCAGGCCAATCAATTGTTCAAGGGCTGACGATGCGGTTGCGCTGGTGGCTGTTGTTCCTGCTGTTGATCATCGGCTCAACCGCTGCGGGCGTGTGGCGTGGCTGGATCGCAGTACCGCCGCAATGGAACCCCTGGGCGCCGCTGGACGTTGCCGCTGCGCCCAATGTCCTCACGCGCTACAAACTCATGCGCTTGCGCGCCGATGCCCAGCTGTGTGACCAGGCCCTGGCCACTTCCGGCTTGCGCGTGAACCGCCAGGCCGATAGCCCCGACGCGACCTGCCCGCTGCTTAATACCTTGCGCATACAGGGCGGCGAGGTCGCGTTGAGCAGCAGTTTCCTCGCCAGTTGCCCATTGGCCGTGACCTTCGCACTGTTCGAGCGCCATGCCCTACAGCCGGCGGCTCAGGCGATCTATGGGCAGGCGGTGGCGCGGGTCGATCATCTGGGCAGCTTCGCCTGTCGCAACGTCTACGGGCGCGAGAATGCCAGGCGCAGCCAGCATGCGTCCGCCGATGCGCTGGACATCGCCGGTTTTCGCCTGGCAGATGGGCGAACGATCAGTGTGCTCAAGGACTGGCCACGAGATAATCGCGACGCGCAGTTTTTACGCCAGGTTCGCGATGGCGGCTGTGGGCTGTTCAGTGTGGTCTTGAGTCCGGATTACAACGCCGCCCATCACAATCACTTTCATGTGGATGTCGGGCCGTGGTCGGTGTGCCGCTGACGGTCAGGCGGCGATGCGCAGGTTGTGCAGGATGATCGGGCGAGCCCAGCCGATGTCGAAGTCGAAGTTTTTCTGCTGATCCACCAGCTCTTCGGGCGAGAAAGGCGGGAAGGGCTTGTCCAGCAGATCAAGTTCGAATTCGGCGATGGGCAGGTGCAGCGGGCGCGGTTGTGGCGCCGGGCCAGCGTCTGGCAATGGCTGGCCAGCATTGAGCACGATCGGCCGAACCCAGGCACTTTCGAAGTCCTGCTGTTTCTGCTGGGCGACGATTTCTTCTTCCGGGAACGGCGGGAAGGGCTTGTCGACCAGGTCCAGCTCGAACTCTGCGATTGGCAGGAACAGTGGTTCGGGCGGGCGTACTACATGGTCCTGCACGTTACATTCGCGCTGGGAAACGATGTGTGCCAGCAGGTCGCTGCCCACGGTAGGTTCGACCGGGCTGTCGATGTCGACCGCGGGGAAATCCAGCGAAGCGGGGAGCACATCTTCCTTCGACTGATCAGCGAGGGCCCGGGCAAAAAAATCCTGCCACAGGTGGCTGACGCCGCTCAGTGCTTGGGAGTTTCGCAGGCTGTAATCGCCGTAGGGCGAGATAAAGCCTGTGATGATGGGTTGAATGTCTGACATTTTTCTCGGTCGACGCTCAGCTCTGGCAAAATGCTCGATAGTTTTGTTATCGGCCGTTTTTGCCGATCATTAATTTTTTGAGTGTGTTTTCCATGATTGAGCAACCGTCGGCCTGCCGCATCCATGTCGAAGCCCTGGGCGCGACCTTCCAGCCAGAGGCCGAACAATGGGCCGAGCGCCTGGGTTTGCCGTTGCAGGTGGCCGATGCCGAGTTCGCGCTGCAGGTAGGCGAGCAGGGTTTGCAGCTGCAACAGCTGGGGGCGGATGCGCCGGGGCCGGTGCGGGTGGATTTTGTCGAAGGCGGTGCGGCCCACAGGCGCCTGTTTGGCGGTGGCACCGGGCAGATGATCGCCAAGGCGGTGGGTATCGGCCAAGGCGTGCGGCCGCGGGTGCTGGATGCCACGGCGGGGCTGGGCAAGGATGCGTTTGTCCTGGCGAGTCTTGGTTGCGAGATGAGCCTGATCGAACGCCAGCCTTTGATTGGCGCCTTGCTCGAAGATGGCCTGCTGCGTGCGGCGGAGGATTTCGACGTGGCGCCGATCGTGGCGCGCATGCGTTTGCTCAAGGGCAACTCGATCGAGGTGATGCGCAACTGGGAGGGGGAGCCACCGCAGGTGATCTACCTGGACCCGATGTTCCCGCATCGTGAGAAAACCGCGCTGGTGAAGAAGGAGATGCGCCTGTTCCGGCCGCTGGTGGGCGACGACCCGGATGCGCCGGCCTTGCTTGCAGCGGCGTTAGCCCTTGCCAGCCATCGCGTGGTGGTCAAGCGCCCGCGCAAGGCACCGTGCATTGAGGGGCCCAAGCCCAGCCATGCGCTGGACGGGAAATCGAGTCGGTATGATATCTATCCGAAGAAGGCGCTCAAGTCCTGAGACCGGGTTGCGCCTTTCGCGGGCAAGCCCGCTCCCACCGGGATTCGTGTTAAATCACAGACTTCCTGTGGGAGCGGGCTTGCCCGCGATGGGGCTGGTCCTTGCTGCAAATAACTCAGACTGAATCCGGCCGATAAGCCCGCATAAACAACCCCACCACCTCCCGCACATGGCTTTCCGCGGCCTCCCCGGCCAGCGGCGCGCCGCAGCCATACAGCAGGCGAAAATTCCCTGCACCCTTGAGCAGGCAAAAGAAATGCTCGGCCGCGTTGCGCGGTTTATCGATGCTCAGCGCGCCGCTTTGGTCGATCCTTACCAGCAACCGTTCCATGCCATGCAGCATGCGCTCGGGGCCGGCTTCGAAGAAGATCAGCGAGAGCTTCGGATCCTGGCTGCCCAGGGTCATCATCAGGCGGTGCAGGTTCACCGATTCATCGCTGTTGATCAGTTGGTGAAAACCACGGGCAATGTTCAGCAGCACGGTCTCCACTGCGATGCCGTCGGGCAACTCGAAAAACAGCGGCGGCAGTTGCTCTTCACATTTGGCCACGACGGCTGCGGAAAACAGCGTTTCCTTGTCGTTGAAGTGGCTGTACACCGTGAGCTTTGACACGCCGGCCTCGGTCGCCACTGCGTCCATGCTGGTGTTCGCGTAGCCGTTGCTCAGGAACAGGCTTTTCGCCGCGTCGAGGATCGCCTGGCGCTTGGCCAGATCCTTGGGACGGCCAGGGCCGTTGGGGGCTGAAAGATTGTTGGGCATTCTTCGCTTTAATACTGGACTGGTGAGTTTGCTATTAATAACATACTGGCCAGTATAATTATTCCAAGCACCATTAGCGAAAGGTCCTTCACCATGTTCCGCTATGCCTTGCCCCTCGCGTTGCCAGTCGGTCTGGCTTTTTTATTGTCCGCGTGCGGTCACGACGAGGCGCCTCAGGTCACGGTGCGACCGGCCATGATGGTGCAGCCAGAGCCTTCGGCGCAGGCCATGGAAAGTTTCCCCGGTGAAGTGCGGGCGCGTTTCGAGCCGGACCTGGCTTTCCGGATTGGCGGCAAGGTGATTCGACGACTGGTCGAGGAGGGGCAGCGGGTCAAGGCTGATCAGCCGCTGGCGGAGCTTGATCCCCAGGACGTACGCCTGCAACTGGAGGCCACCCGTGCCCAGGTCGCGGCGGCCGAAGCCAATCTCAATCTGGTGCGTGCCGAGCGTGATCGCTACAAGACCTTGATGGACCGTCAGATGGTCAGCCGTTCGGCGTACGACAATTCCGAAAATCTTTACCGATCCGGTGAAGCGCGCCTCAAGCAAATCAAAGCCGAATTCAACGTATCGACCAACCAGGCTAGCTATGCCGTCCTGCGGGCGCCCCAGGACGGTGTGGTGGCCAGGCGGGCGGTGGAAGTCGGACAGGTGGTAGCCGCCGGACAAACCGTGTTTACGCTGGCCACTGATGGTGAGCGGGAAGTGCTGATCAGCCTTCCGGAGCAGAGTTTTGGCCGGTTCAAGGTGGGCCAGCCGGTGTCCGTGGAGCTCTGGACCCAACCTGACCAGCGCTTTGCCGGGCGGATCCGCGAGCTCTCGCCGGCGGCCGATCCGAAGTCGCGCACGTTCGCTGCGCGTATTGCCTTCACCGCCGGTAAAGTACCGGCCGAACTTGGTCAGAGCGCCCGGGTGTTTATCCACGCCGCTGACGTCGTATCGCTGTCAGTGCCGCTCTCGGCAGTCACCGCAGAAAACGGCGCCACCTACGTCTGGGTACTCGGCGCTAACAATACCCTGAAAAAAGCCCCGGTGCGTGTCGGCGCCTTCGGCGAGAAGACCGTGCCGGTGCTGGAAGGCCTGAACGCCACTGATTGGGTAGTCGCCGCCGGTGTCCATGTGCTGCATGACGGGCAGCAGGTGCGCCCGGTGGACCGCTCCAACCGCGTGATCAATCTGGCGGACAAGGAGTAACCCCCGATGGGCTTCAATCTTTCCGAATGGGCGTTGCGTAACCGCCAGATCGTACTGTTCCTGATGCTGCTGCTGGCCGTGGTTGGAGCGCTTTCCTACACCAAGCTTGGCCAGAGCGAAGACCCGCCGTTCACTTTCAAGGCCATGGTAATCCGCACCAATTGGCCGGGCGCAACCGCCGAGGAAGTCTCGCGGCAGGTTACCGAACGCATCGAAAAGAAGCTGATGGAAACCGGGGAGTACGAACGCATCGTGTCGTTCTCTCGTCCAGGAGAATCCCAGGTGACGTTTATCGCCCGGGATTCCATGCACTCGGTGCAGATTCCCGAGCTGTGGTATCAGGTGCGCAAGAAGATCAGCGACATTCGTCACACCTTGCCCCCGGGCATCCAGGGGCCGTTTTTCAACGATGAATTCGGCACCACCTTCGGCAATATCTACGCCCTGACCGGCGATGGGTTCGATTACGCGGTGCTCAAGGACTACGCCGATCGCATCCAGATCCAGCTGCAACGGGTCAAGGATGTCGGCAAGGTCGAGCTGCTTGGGCTGCAGGACGAGAAGATCTGGATCGAGCTGTCCAACGTCAAGCTCGCCACCCTGGGTCTGCCCCTGGCCGCGGTCCAGCAAGCGCTGGAAGAGCAGAATGCGGTGTCCACGGCGGGGTTCTTCGAAACCGGTAGTGAACGTTTGCAGCTGCGGGTGTCGGGGAATTTTCAGACAGTCGATGAGATAAAGAACTTTCCGATCCGGGTGGGCGAACGTACGTTCCGTATTTCCGATGTGGCTGACGTTCGGCGTGGTTTCAACGATCCGCCGGCGCCGCGTATGCGCTTCATGGCGCAGGACGCCATCGGCCTGGCGGTTGCGATGAAGGACGGTGGCGACATCCTGGTGCTGGGCAAGGCGCTGGAAGTCGAATTCGACCGCATCCAGAAGAATCTTCCGGCCGGGATGCAGTTGCGCAAGGTCTCGGACCAGCCCGCTGCAGTAAAAACCGGCGTTGGCGAATTCATCCAGGTGCTGGTTGAGGCCCTGGCAATCGTATTGCTGGTGAGTTTCTTCTCCCTGGGCGTGCGCACCGGCATGGTCGTGGCGCTGGCGATTCCCCTGGTGCTGGCGATGACATTCGCCTGCATGTATTACCTGGGCATCGGCCTGCACAAAATCTCCCTTGGAGCCCTGGTGCTGGCGCTGGGCTTGCTGGTGGACGATGCGATCATCGCCGTGGAAATGATGGCGATCAAAATGGAGCAGGGCTTCGACCGGGTCAAGGCGGCCAGCTACGCCTGGACCAGCACCGCGTTCCCGATGCTCACCGGCACGCTGATCACCGCCGCCGGCTTTCTGCCGATTGCCACGGCGCAATCGGGCACCGGCGAGTACACCCGCTCGATCTTCCAGGTAGTGACCATCGCGCTGCTGGCGTCCTGGGTCGCCGCCGTGGTCTTCGTGCCGTATCTGGGGGAAAAACTCCTGCCTGATCTGGCGAAAATTCACGCAGCCAAACACGGCAGTGGTCAGCCTGATCCTTACGGCACTCCGTTCTATCAGCGCGTGCGGCGCCTGGTGGAGTGGTGCGTGCGGTGGCGCAAGACCGTGATCGTATTAACCGTGGTGTTGTTCATTGCCTCTATTGCGCTGTTCCGGTTTGTGCCGCAGCAATTTTTCCCGGCGTCCGGCCGCCTTGAACTGATGGTCGACCTGAAGCTGGCCGAGGGCGCGTCCCTGAGCAACACCGCCGAAGAGGTCAAACGTCTCGAAGTGCTGCTTAAGGGTCACGCCGGTATCGATAGTTACGTGGCTTACGTGGGCACCGGGTCACCGCGCTTTTACCTGCCGCTGGATCAGCAACTGCCAGCCGCCAGCTTTGCCCAGTTTGTGGTGCTGGCCAAGACCATCGAAGACCGCGAACCCCTGCGCACCTGGCTGATCGAGACCCTCAACGAGCAGTTTCCGGCATTGCGCTCGCGGGTAACGCGCCTGGAAAACGGCCCGCCTGTGGGATATCCGGTGCAGTTCCGGGTGACCGGTGAACACATCGAGGAGGTGCGTGCCCTGGCGCGCAAGGTCGCGGCGAAAGTGCGCGAGAACCCGCATGTGGTCAACGTGCACCTGGACTGGGAAGAGCCGAGCAAAGTGGTGTACCTCAACGTCGATCAGGACCGCGCCCGGGCGCTTGGGGTGAGCACCGCGAGCCTGGCAAAATTCCTCCAGAGTTCCCTGACCGGTTCCAGCGTCAGCCAGTACCGCGAAGACAACGAATTGATCGAGATCCTGCTGCGCGGCACCCTGCACGAGCGTACCGAGTTGTCGTTGCTGCCGAGCCTCGCCGTGCCGACCGACAACGGGCGCAGCGTGGCGCTGTCACAGATCGCGACGCTGGAATACGGCTTTGAAGAGGGCATCATCTGGCACCGTAATCGCCTGCCCAACGTCACCGTTCGGGCCGATATCTACGGCAAGGAACAACCGGCGACCCTGGTGGCGCAGATCATGCCGACCCTCGATCCGATTCGCGCCGAGCTGCCGGACGGCTACCTGCTGGATGTCGGCGGCACCGTCGAAGATTCGGCCCGTGGGCAGAACTCGGTGAAGGCTGGCGTACCCTTGTTTATCGTGGTGGTGCTGACCTTGCTGATGCTGCAACTGCGCAGCTTCTCGCGCACGGTGATGGTGTTCCTGACCGCGCCGCTGGGGCTCATCGGCGTGACGCTGTTCCTGTTGGTATTCCGCCAGCCGTTCGGCTTCGTCGCGATGCTCGGGACCATCGCTCTGTCGGGGATGATCATGCGCAACTCGGTGATCCTGGTGGACCAGATTGAGCAGGACATTGCCGCCGGGCTCACGCCTTGGCAAGCGATCATCGAAGCCACGGTCCGACGCTTCCGGCCAATCGTGCTGACGGCGCTGGCGGCAGTGCTGGCGATGATCCCGCTGTCACGCAGCGTGTTCTTCGGGCCGATGGCGGTTGCCATCATGGGCGGGCTGATTGTGGCCACAGCGTTGACGCTGTTGTTTCTGCCGGCTTTGTATGCGGCATGGTTCCGCATCAGGAAGGACCCGGCCTGATCCTCCCCTTTGGGAGCAAAGCTTGCTCGCGATCGATGCTACGCGATTGCACTCGCAGATCGCCTCAGGGCTATCGTCGCAACGCTACCCGCGGCAAGCTTTGATCTCACTGTTTACAGGCTGCCAAACACCTTCTTGGCCAAACTGGTCGCCGCAGCGGCCGGGTTGTTGCGGATGGTTTCTTCCTGTTTGCCGATCATCTCGAACAGGCCGTTCAGCGCTTGCTCGGTCACATAGCTTTCGATGTTGGCGTTCTTGGCATCCAGTACACCCAGGGTCGCCGCCTGACCGGCGAAGGCGTTGTATTGCTTGGCCAGGCCGACCTGGTCGGTGGCTTGCTTGACGATGGGCAGGAACTTGACGCGGATCTGTTCGCGACTGGTTTTGCTCAGGTACTGCGTGGCCGAGTCATTGCCGCCGCCCAGGATGCCCTTGGCATCGTCGACCGTCATCTTCTTCACCGCATCCACAAGAATCGGCTGAGCCTGGACCACGGCTGTTTCAGCGGCCTTGTTCATGCTGGTCTCCAGTTGATCGACCTGGGCCCCCATGCCGAACTGTTTCATCTTGCTGGCGACCTTGCCCAGTTTGCCCGGCAGCTCGATTTTCACTTCAGGGTTGTTACTGAAGCCGCCTGGAGCGCCCAGTTGTTTGACGGCGAGCTGTGCGCCTTGGGTCAGGGCGTCCTTGAGACCCCCGGTAGCGTCTTTTTGTGACAGGTCATTGAGCGACAGCGCCATGGCGTTGGCGCACATCAGCAAGCCTGCACAGAGGCCGGTGAAGCGGAGGATCATGGGGGGCATGGCGGCTTCCTTGGGGTAAGAGGGCGTTAGCGAGCGGCGTTCACGCGAATCTTCAATGGCTGCGGATCACTGCCATCCAGTTGCACGGCGTGATTTTCGGTGGTGATGAACAGCAACTGGCCATCCGCTTCGATGCGTGCGCTGACCGAGTAACGGTGGCCGGGCTTGACCTGGGCCGGGTCGTAGCTCAGGTGAAAGGGCAGTGGCACCTGGCCTTTGACCGGGCCTTTCTGTTCGTCGAGGACGACCGCTGGTGCGTCGGCCAGGGAGACGTCCTGCAAGCTGACGCTCAGGGTGGCGGTCGGCGGCAGGGCGATGCGTTGCAGGTAGAACACTTCGCCGTCGAGGCTGGTTTTTGCTGCAGGTTGCATGGATTGGCAGGCGCTGAGCAGGGTGGCTGCGGCCAGGAGAGAGAGTTTTTTCATAGGGGTGTCTCCGTTCTGAATGAGGGCGCGAGGCTGCTCCGGGCGGTGTTCCGACGATGTGATACGGCATTCGACATCTTTGCTGTCGGATACACCGCTACCGCGAGCAAGCTTGGCTCCTGCTGGGGAATTCATTGCCACAAGGACTTCATGAAATTTCGCTTGGTGCCGGTGGCTGATCCGCTGCATCTTCGCTGCGGTGCAGTGCCACCTGGCGGATCGACAGGCGAATCTCCGCCGGTAGCACCCGCTTCGCCGCGCCTTCAGCCAGTTCGCCCAGCAGCTCGTGATAGCTCAGCTTGCCGGCTTCGTCACGGCGCAACACGTCAAGGTCGAGCATGGTCTGGATGAAGTGCCGGAACAGGCTCTTGTCAAAGAATTCCGGAGCGTTCAAGCCGTGCAGGATCGACAGGCGCTGGGCCATGACGGTACACAGGTCTTCCAGTTCCTCGGCGCTGACGCTGTGCTGGCCACTGTTGAGCAGCAAGGACACGGTCATGTAGAAGCGCTGCAAGGTCTGGGCGATGCTCTTGGACAACAGGGTCAGCAGCACGAAGTGTCGCGAGCTCGGCGCCGGGCGCAGGTACACATTGTTTTCGAATCGCAACAGGCCTTGCTCGACGAACGCCTCCAGCCATTGATCGACCACCGCATCGAGTTCATCCAGGGACCAGCGAATGAACAGCTCCGACTGCAGGTACGGGTACAGCGCGCGGGTGTAGCGCAGGATCTGCTCCCGGTTCATGCGCGAGGCGCTCTGGAAGAAACTGGCCAGCAGCGCGGGCAGCGCGAAGATATGCAGCACGTTGTTGCGGTAGTAGGTCATCAGGACGGCGTTCTGCTCGTCCAGGTACAGGATCTTGCCCAGGGCATCGCTCTGCTCGGAGAGCAGGTCCATGTCCTTCACGTGCTCGATCAGCGCCCGAGCATCGCCTTCCGGCAAGGTGGTGTGCGGCGAGTACGGTACTTTGCGCAGCAGCGCCAGGTACAGGTCGAGCACCCGCGCCATCGCGCGATCGTCCAGGGCCAGGCGGCTGGTGGAGAGCAGGGCCAGTGCGACCAGGTTGACCGGGTTGATGGCTGCCGCTTCGTTCAGGTGCTGCGCGACTTTTTCGCCCAGGCGATGGGTAGTTTCGTTGAGCCACGCCGGCTTGAACTGCGGGCCGAGTTCCTGCTGGCGCCAGTCGGGCTGCTCGCTGTCGAGGAACTCCGCCAGTTTGATCGGCTCGCCGAAGTTGACGGCCACCTGGCCGAAGCGTTGCTTGAGGGCGCCGATGACCTTGAAGATGTCGAAGATCGATTCCTTCTTCTTCGTGGCCCCTCGTAGCTCGCCCAGATAGGTACGGCCTTCCAGCACTCGCTCGTAACCGATGTACACGGGCACGAAGACGATAGGCATCCGCGAGGACCGCAGGAAGCTGCGCAACGTGATCGCCAGCATCCCGGTTTTTGGTTGCAGCATGCGCCCGGTGCGCGAGCGGCCACCTTCGACGAAGTATTCGACCGGAAAGCCTTTGGTGAACAGGGTGTGCAGGTATTCATTGAACACTGAGGTGTACAACGGGTTGCCCTTGAACGTGCGGCGCATGAAAAACGCGCCGCCGCGGCGCAGCAGGCTGCCGATCACCGGCATGTTGAGGTTGATCCCTGCGGCGATGTGCGGCGGAGTCAGGCCGTTGCGGAACAGCAGGTAGGACAGCAGCAGGTAATCGATATGGCTGCGATGGCACGGCACGTAGATGACTTCGTGACCCTGGGCGACCTTTTGCACGCCTTCGATGTGGTTGACCTTGATCCCGTCGTAGATCTTGTTCCAGAACCAGCTCAGCACCACTTCGAGGAAACGGATCGCGGTATAGGTGTAGTCCGAGGCGATCTCGTTGCCATAGCGCAGGGCCTGGGCCTTGGCTTTTTCCGGGGAGATGTTCTCGCGCTCGGCCTCCTCGAGGATCGCCTGCTTGACCAGCGGCTGGTTGAGCAAGCCTTTGACCAGGTTGCGCCGGTGGGAAATGTCCGGCCCGATCACGGCGGCTTTCAGGTTGCGAAAGTGCACCCGCAGGATGCGCTGGGCCATGCGCACTGTGCGCTCATGGCCCTTGTTGTGATCGATGAGCTCACGCAGGTGGATCGGCGCGGAAAACTGTACCCGGGTCTTGCGGCCCAGGACGATGATGCTCAGCAACCGGCGCAAGCGGCCGGTGACCGCCCAGCTGTCGGCGAACAGCAGCTTCCACGGGCTCGATTCGCTGTCTGGCGACTGGCCCCAGAACACGCTGACGGGAATGATCTGCGCATCTTCGGCGGCATTCTGGCTCAGGGCACTGACCAGCCGGGTCAGGGTCGGCGGCGCGCCACGCTTGTCCTGGCGGCCGAGCCAGTCGGGGTCGGGTGTCAGGTAGAAAAACGCCGCTGGCTCCAGCAGGTTGCCCACCGACACCGGCAGGACCGGGCGCGGCAGGCCGGCCTTGGTGCATTCGGTATCGACCACGGCAAGGTCGGTCAGCGAAGGATTTTGCAGGACGTAGAACACCGGCCGGCTGCGGTCGAGGTTGAGGGTGAACGACGACTGGTTGATCGTCTCCGAGCGAACCCAGAGGTACAGCAGTCGGCGCAAGGTGCCAAACACTAGACGGCGGAACGGGGAGCGGGTCATACGGCTTCTGCGTGAGTGAATGAGACCGAGCATTTGCTCGGGCGGTCGATAGTGTGCCGGATTCATCGAAAATCGGCAAAAAAGCGGCTAAGTAAAGTTCAGTTGAGAGTTTTTCGGGCTGTCCTATACTCGCGCCTCAACAATAAAAAGAAGAGGTGCGATTTATGGCAACGCGCGAGACCGGCAATGTGAAGTGGTTCAACGACGCCAAGGGATATGGCTTCATTCAGCGCGAGGACGGGGTGGACGTGTTCGTGCACTACCGCGCGATCCGCGGCGAGGGGCATCGTTCGCTGGCGGAAGGTCAGCAGGTCGAATACGCCGTGGTGACGGGCGAGAAGGGATTGCAGGCTGAGGATGTGGTGGGGTTGTAAATTTTAAGATCAGAAGATCGTCCGAACGCGGCCCGAGCCTTCGGCAGCTCCTGCAGGTGTACACATGACCCTGTAGGAGCTGCCGAAGGTTCGGGCCGCGTTCGGACGATCTATTCGCTTTACGCGGTCTTCCAGGTGATCTCTTCTTCACCGTCAGCGCTGATGCGCATCCAGCGATCCGCGGTCTCTTCACCTTCTTCCTCGACCCACGTACCTGGCGCGCAGCGTACTTCGACGTTCAGTGCGGCAAATGCAGCGCGGGCGCAGGCGATGTCGTCTTCCCACGGGGTCTGGTCACTTTCCAGGTACAGGCTGTTCCATTTCCCTACAGCCTTCGGCAACCAGGTCACCGGGACATTGCCGGCCTTGCACTTGTAGGTCTGGCCCTTCTGGACCCAGTCGGTGCACGGCCCCAGGGCTTCGCCGAGCCAGGTGGCGACCGCCTTGTAGTCGACGTCAGCGTCTTTCAGGTAAATCTCGATATCGGGTTGGCGCATGGATGTCCTCACTGCGGGTCTGAAAAATCCATTCGCGGATTTAGCGGGCCTCAAGTTGTTAACTCGAGACCAAAATTATTGAAGTACGAAGTAATCGTAACGCATTGAAACGGTGACCTCGAACGGTTCAACTTGCTCGATCACCTCAGCCCGGCGTTCGGCACTGGCGCGCCAGCCATGGGGCGTCATGGCCAACAGGTTGGCACGGTCCAGGCCGCTTGCCAGGCTCAGGCGAAACTCCAGGGTTTCACTGTGCGCCAGCACCATGCCCTGCGGTACCAGGGCCAGATGCTTGTCGTCGGTGTATTCACGGACTTCATCGTACAGGCGCTCGCGTAATTCCATCAGGTGGCCGCTGGTCGGTCCGACCTTCATCAGGCCACCACCGGGGCTGAGCAGGCGCTTGGCTTCTTCCCAGTCCAGGGGACTGAACACGCTGGCCAGAAACTGGCAACTGCCAGAAGCCAGCGGCACCCGCGCCATACTGGCGATCAGCCAGGTCAGTTGCGGGTTGCGCTTGCAGGCGCGTTTGACCGCTTCCCGGGAAATATCCAGCGCGTAGCCGTCGGCATCGGGCAGTGCCTGGGCGATTTGTGCCGTGTAGTAGCCTTCGCCACAACCGATGTCCAGCCAGCGTTGCGGCGCGTACTGCGCCGCCAGTTCGGCCAGGCGCCGGGCCACCGGGGCATAATGCCCGGCGTTGAGGAAGTCACGGCGAGCCTCGACCATCGCCAGGTTATCCCCAGGGTCGCGACTGTTCTTGTGCTGTACCGGCAGCAGGTTGAGGTAACCCTGGCGTGCGCGGTCGAACCGGTGTCCCGCGGGGCAGGCCACGCCGTTGTCCACGTCGTTCAGCGGTTCGCTGCAGATCGGGCAGGCGAGCATCAGGCGAGCAACTTGATCAGGGTCTGGTAGTAGATTTCGGTCAGCACGTCGAGATCGGCGGCCAGCACTCGCTCGTTGACCTGGTGGATGGTCGCGTTGACCGGCCCCAGTTCGACGACCTGGGTGCCCATGGTGGCGATGAAACGTCCGTCAGAGGTGCCACCGCTGGTGGACGCCTTGGTGTCGCGACCGGTGATGTCCTTGATGCTCGATGCAACAGCATCCAGCAAAGCGCCTGGCTCGGTCAGGAACGGCAGGCCGGACAACGCCCAGTCGATGTGCCAGTCCAGGCCATGCCGGTCGAGGATGTCGGCAACGCGTTTCTGCAGGCCTTCAACCGTGGACTCAGTAGAGAAACGGAAGTTGAACACCGCCACCAGGTCGCCCGGAATCACGTTGGTTGCGCCGGTGCCGGAATTCACGTTGGAAATCTGGAAGCTGGTAGGCGGGAAGAAGTCGTTGCCGTTGTCCCAATGCTCGGTGGCCAGTTCGGCCAGCGCCGGGGCAGCCAGGTGGATCGGGTTCTTGGCAAGGTGCGGGTAAGCAACGTGACCTTGCACGCCGCGCACGGTCAATTTGGCACCCAGGGAGCCACGGCGACCGTTCTTCACCACATCGCCCACCAGTGTGGTGCTCGACGGTTCGCCGACGATGCACCAGTCCAGGCGCTCCTTGCGTGCAGCCAGACGCTCGACCACGGCCTTGGTCCCGTGATGGGCGGGGCCTTCTTCGTCGCTGGTGATCAGGAATGCGACCTTGCCCTTGTGGTTCGGGTAGTCGGTGACGAAGCGCTCGGCGGCCACGGTCATCGACGCCAGGCTGCCTTTCATGTCCGCCGCGCCACGGCCGCAGAGCATGCCGTGTTCATCGATCAACGCGTTGAACGGGTCGATTTGCCAGGCGGCCACCGGGCCGGTTGGCACGACGTCGGTGTGGCCGGCGAAACACAGTACCGGGCCCGCGTCCTGGCCGTGGGTGGCCCAGAAGTTATCCACATCCTCGATGCGCATCGGTTCCAGCGTGAAACCGGCATCGCCCAGGCGCTGCATCATCTGCTTCTGGCAATCGGCGTCGAGCGGCGTCACGGATGGACGGCGGATGAGGTCGATGGCGAGTTGAAGGGTCGGCGAAAGGTCGGCGTGGGCCGTCATGTAGAAGCTCCGAGGTGCGCACGGTAAACCTGTGCAAAAGGGCGATCATTCTAAAGCAAAACGGCGACCCGAAGGCCGCCGTTTGACGTTATCCAATAACGGACTATGCGGTTGCCGGTTCGGTTTCCAACGAAGGTTTGGGCAACGAGGACAGGAAGGCCATGATCAATGCCGCCAGGTACGGCAGCGATTGCACCAGCAACATGGTGACCCAGAAGCGCATGTCATTGCTTGGCAAGCCGTTCACCAGGAAGATCCCCAATGCCGCGCCCCACAACAGCAGCATGATGAACACTTCTTCCCGCGCTTCCGAAATTGCCACCCAGAAGCCGTGGTTGTCGGCATTTTTCGGCGTACGGAAGAACGGAATGCTGCTGGTGAAGAACCCGTACAGCACCGCTTTGGCGATGGTGTGGGACAACGCCAGCCCTGCCAGTGCCGCGCAGAAGGCATCCTTGAGATTCACCCCGACCGCGCGGCGGTACAGGAAGATGATCTTGCCGACCTTGAACACGAACAGTGCCAGGGGCGGAATCGCGAAAATCAACAGCGGTGGATCGACCCGCTGGGGCACGATGATCATCGCCGCCGACCACAACAGGGCGCCGACCGTGAAGAAGATATTCATGCCGTCCGCCACCCACGGCAGCCAGCCCGCGAGGAAGTGGTAACGCTGGCCGCGGGTCAGTTCAGTGTCCTTGCCGCGCAACAGGCTTGCTGTGTGCCGCTTGATAATCTGTATCGCCCCATAGGCCCAGCGGAACCGCTGCTTCTTGAAGTCGATAAAGGTATCGGGCATCAGGCCCTTGCCGTAGCTGGTGTGGTAGTACGCAGCCGACAGGCCTTTTTCGAACACCCGCAGGCCCAACTCGGCGTCTTCGCAGATGCACCAGTCAGCCCAGCCCAACTCCTCGAGCACCGAGCGACGGGTCATGGTCATGGTGCCGTGCTGGATGATCGCGTCACGGTCGTTGCGGGTCACCATGCCGATGTGGAAGAAGCCTTTGTATTCCGCATAGCAGAGCTTCTTGAAGGTGCTTTCGTTCTGGTCGCGATAATCCTGCGGCGACTGCACCACGGCGATTTTCGGGTCGGCGAAGTGCGGCACCATGTGCTTGAGCCAGTTCGGATCAACGCAGTAGTCGGAGTCGATGACTGCAATGACTTCGGCATCCTTGGCGGTATGTGGGATCAGGTAGTTCAGCGCACCGCCCTTGAAGCCGGCCAGGGGGGCGACGTGGAAGAACTTGAAGCGTGGCCCCAGGGTTTCGCAGTACGCCTGCACCGGTTCCCAGACGGCCGGGTCTTTGGTGTTGTTGTCGATGATCAGGACTTCGAAGTCCGGATAGTCGAGGTTGGCGAGGGCGTTGAGGGTCTGTTTGACCATCTCCGGTGGCTCGTTATAGCAAGGCACGTGGATCGAGACTTTTGGCCGGTAGTTCGAGTCGCCCACCACCGGCAGGAATTCGCGCCGACGTTTGTGGGTCCATACCGCTTCGGCCAGTTCATGGGCCTC
This sequence comes from Pseudomonas sp. TMW22090, assembly GCF_022496665.1. NCBI lineage: Bacteria > Pseudomonadati > Pseudomonadota > Gammaproteobacteria > Pseudomonadales > Pseudomonadaceae > Pseudomonas > Pseudomonas sp. TMW22090. Next base: position 314,942 of record NZ_SCFH01000002.1, on the reverse strand, counting down.
GGTCAGCAGCACGATGAACACGCCGAACGCACCGAGGGCGAGCAGGATGCCTACTGTCAGGCTGAACCAGGTGCTGTATTGCAGGCTGTAGTCATAGCCGATCCACACCAGCACCGAACCACAAAGGAATGCGATAAAGGTCAGGAAGGTACGACCACGCTGGCGCAGCGCCGAGCCGTCGATCATCAGCAGCGTCAGGGACAGCAGCGCCAGTACCACCGAGCCGACCGCCAGCACGCGCCACTGCGGGATTGCGACTACCGGGCCTTCAAAGTTGAATTTCTGCTGGCGTGCGGCATTGAATACACCCCAATAAGCACCCACCGAACCTTCGTCACTGGCCTTCCACGGCTGGTCGAAGGCTTCGATCACGAAGTAGTTGAAGCCCTGGCGGTTGAGCTTGTTGACCAGCGTGCGCAAATAGATCGCCTGATCTGCCGGCGATGCATCGGCGCCACCGCGCATGCGGCCGTTGCTCGGCCAGCCAACCTCCGAGAGCAGCAGGGGTTTCTTGGGGAACATTTTCTTCAGGTCACGGGCGCGGTCCAGGACAAATTGCCCGGCCTTGTCCACCGGGATGAACTCCCAGTAGGGCAATACGTGAGCGGCGATCAGGTCGACGTGCTTGGCCAGCTCCGGGTGTTCTTCCCAGACGTGCCATTGTTCGGACGTGGTCACGGGCACTTTCACCGCCGCGCGCACGCGATCGAGGATCATGCCCAGCTCCGCAGCGGTAATTTCCTTACGGAAAATTGCCTCGTTTCCTACAACCACCCGCACCACGCTGCGCGAGGTGTTGGCGATTTCAATGGCGCGCAGGATTTCCCGCTCATTGCGCTCCTCGTCCGGGCTGATCCAGATGCCCAGGGTCACGCGCAAGCCGAACTCTTCCGCGAGCTTGGGAATATCTCCCAGCGTGCCGTCGACCGAGTAAGTGCGGATGTTGTCCGTCAGCTTGCTCATGATCTCCAGGTCACGGCGCATTTCATCGTCGTTTGGATATTGATCTTTTTGCGGGTACTGGCCTTGCTGAAACGGCGAATAGGAGAAGCCGGAGATCTGTTCAGGCCAGTTGGGAGCAGTGACAGGGCGATTGATCAGCGCCCAGAAGCCGGTAAACAAGGCTGCGATGGCGAGCACCACGACCAGGTTGAGTCCAAATTTACGCGATGACATAGCTTTTTCGGGTTCCAAAGGCTGTGGAACGAAGGAGCGGTTGGCGACTGACTGCCTGGGGCAGGGGCGCGCATCCTACACTGGAGGTTCTATGACCGTACAGCTAACAGGGAAATGTCTGACATTAGGCACTCCGGTTTCACATAAGTTCTTACACTTGTCGCCGAAGCTTAAAACTTGTCGCCCGATGGCCCTATAATGCGCGCCGGTTTTTGGGGTAATGGTCATGAGTACAGAAGATCCACGGTTTGCCGGCATCGCCCGCTTGTATGGCATCGAAGGCCTTGAGCGCCTGCGCGCGGCGCATGTGGCAATCGTCGGCGTCGGTGGCGTCGGTTCCTGGGCGGCTGAAGCGATCGCCCGTTGCGGCGTAGGCGAGATTTCGCTGTTCGACCTGGATGACGTCTGCGTCAGCAACGCCAACCGCCAGTTGCATGCGCTGGACAGCACCGTGGGCAAGCCCAAGGTCGAGGTGATGGCCGAGCGCTTGCGCGGGATCAACCCGAGTTGCACCGTGCACGCGGTAGCGGATTTCGTCACCCGCGAGACCATGGCCGACTACATCACGCCGAACATCGACTGCGTGATCGATTGCATCGACAGCGTCAACGCCAAGGCGGCACTGATTGCCTGGTGCAAGCGCCGCAAGATCCAGATCATCACCACCGGTGGCGCGGGCGGGCAGATTGATCCGACGCTGATTCAGGTCTGTGACCTGAACCGTACGTTCAACGACCCGCTGGCTTCGAAAGTGCGTTCCACGCTACGCCGCGATTACAACTTCTCGCGCACTGTGACCCGGCATTACAGCGTGCCTTGCGTGTTCTCCACCGAACAACTGCGTTACCCGAAACCCGATGGCAGCATTTGCCTGCAGAAGAGTTTCGTGGGCGACGGGGTGAAGCTGGACTGCGCCGGCGGGTTTGGCGCGGTGATGATGGTGACGGCGACGTTCGGCATGGTCGCGGCGACCAAGGCTGTGGACAAGATTGTGGCGGGCGTGCGGCGCCCGGCGGATCGCATCAAACCCGAGGCATAGACACTTGTAGGAGCTGCCGAAGGCTGCGATCTTTTGATCTTTAGTGTCGAAGTGGGCGCCGAAGATCAAAAGATCGCAGCCTTCGGCAGCTCCTACGGGGCGAGTTCTTGCATGCGCCGCAGGACTGCATTGAGGCCATTGCTGCGCGAGGGGGAGAGCTGCCGGCTCAGTCCCAGTTGATTGAACCAGTCCGGCAAATCAACCTGCTTCAATTCGCTGGCCGACAGGCCATTGACCCGCGCCAGCAGCAACGCCACCAACCCGCGAATCAACCGCGCATCACTGCTCGCGGCAAACTGCCAGTGGCCGTCCTGCAGCGAGCCCACCAACCACACCTGGCTTTCACAGCCATGCACGCGGTTGGCGTCGACTTTGTCCTCATCACTGAGTGAAGGCAGGCGGTCGCCCCACTGCATCAACAGCCGCGCGCGTTGTTCCCAGCCTGCAGCTTCCTTGAAGGTGGCCAGCGCCGTGACGGCGTCCGCTGGCAGGGTCATCGCAGCAACTCCAGGGCCTGGTCCAGGGCTTCAAAGAAGCGCTCCAGATCATCGGAGTCGTTGTACAGCGCCAACGACACCCGGATCGCGCCGGCCAGTTCAAGACTCTTCAGCAACGGCATGGCGCAGTGATGACCCGCGCGCACGGCAATCCCCTGTTCGGTCAACAGGTGCGCCAGATCCGAGTTATGCACACCCTCGACCACAAAGCTGGCCAGGGCCAGTTGCGGTTTGCCCAGCAGGCGAATGCCGTTGCGGGCTTGCAGGCCCTTGAGCAAATAATCGTGCAGGGCGGCTTCATGAGCCGACACGGCGTCCTGATCCAGCCCTGCCAGATAATCCAGGGTGGCGCCGAGCCCGATGACGCTGGCGATCGGCGGTGTGCCGGCTTCGAAACCCAGGGGCGCGGGACGAAAACGAGCGTCGTGATAATTGGCATCGAGCACCATCTCGCCGCCGTATTGCCAATGGCGCAGATGTAACAGTGCTTCATGCCGGCCAAACAGCACACCGAGGCCATCCGGACCGTACAGCTTGTGGCTGGAAAACACATAAAAGTCGCAACCCAGGGCCTGCACATCGTGGCGACCGTGAACGATCCCCTGGGCGCCATCGACTACGGTGATGGCGCCGTGGCTCCGTGCCAGGGCCAACAGGGCGGGTAACGGTTGCCAGGCGCCCAGCACGTTGGACAGCTGGCTGACGGCCAGCAGGCGAGTGCTCGGGCCGATGAGCAGGGCGGCGGCGTCCAGGTCGATGAGGCCGTCGTTGTCGAGTGGCAGGATCACCAGCTTCAGCTTGTGGCGATGGGCCAGTTGCTGCCATGGCAGCAGGTTAGCGTGATGCTCCAGGGCGCTGATAACGATTTCGTCGCCCGGCTGGAATGAGTGCTCCAGGCCATAGGCCAGGAGATTCAAAGCGGAGGTGGCGCCGTGGGTGAAGATGATCTGCCCGCTATCGCCGGCATTCAGCCATTGTCCGGCTTTGCGGCGGCTGTCCTCGAATGCCTGGGTCGCGTGGGCGCCGGGCAGGTGTTGTGCCCGATGCACGTTGGCGGCGCCGTTGGCGTAGTAGTGCGCCAGCGCATCCAGCAGGGCTTGGGGTTTTTGCGTGGTGGCGGCGTTGTCCAGATAGGTCTGGTCCTGCCGTTGCAGTGCGGCGATGGCCGGGAAGTCGGCGCGCCACGGGGAGGGGATCATCATGCAAATTGGGCCCTGCAAAACATGGGCGGGAAAATGCCAAACCCGTTGTAGGAGCGAGCTTGCTCGCGATGGACGTCAACGATAACTCGGGCTACCTGAATAACCGCGTTGCCCAAGCGTTTTTCACAAGCGAGCTCGCTCCTGCAGAATTGACTGTGCACCTGTAGGAGCGAGCTTGCTCGCGATGGACGTCAACGATAACTCTGGCTACCTGAATAGCCGCGTTGTCCTAGCGTTGTTCGCGAGCGAGCTCGCTTCTACAGGTTAATGGCGCAGCTTAGTTGTGAGCGTGCAGCGCTTCGTTCAGTTCGATGGCCGATTTGTGGGTCTTGCATTCCACGGCACCGGTTTCCGAGTTGCGACGGAACAGCAGGTCGGATTGACCGGCCAGTTCACGGGCCTTGACCACTTTTACCAGCTGGTTTTTCTCGTCCAGCAGCGCAACCTTGGTGCCAGCGGTCACGTACAAGCCAGACTCGACGGTGTTGCGATCGCCCAGTGGAATGCCGATACCGGCGTTAGCGCCGATCAGGCAGCCTTCGCCTACCTTGATCACGATGTTGCCGCCGCCCGACAGGGTGCCCATGGTGGAGCAGCCGCCGCCCAGGTCCGAGCCCTTGCCGACGAATACGCCTGCCGAGACACGACCTTCGATCATGCCCGGGCCTTCGGTGCCGGCGTTGAAGTTGACAAAACCTTCGTGCATCACAGTGGTGCCTTCACCGACATAAGCGCCCAGGCGCAGACGGGCCGCATCGGCGATACGCACGCCAGCCGGTACGACGTAGTCGGTCATCTTCGGGAACTTGTCTACCGAGAACACTTCCAGCAGCTCGCCGCGTAGACGGGCTTCGAGTTGCAGCTCGGCCAGTTCGCTCAGGTCGATTGCGCCCTGGCTGGTCCAGGCTACGTTCGGCAGCAGCGGGAAGATCCCGGCCAGATTCAGGCCATGGGGCTTAACCAGACGATGGGACAACAGGTGCAGCTTGAGGTACGCCTCTGGGGTAGAAGTCAGTTGCGCGTCTTCGGCCAGCAGGGTGGCGACCAGCGGTTTGTGGCTTTCGGCCAGGCGAGTCAGCAGCTTGCCTTGTACCGGGTCGATGCCCTTCACGGCTTCAGCCAGTTGCGCAGCCTGCGCGGTGGTGAAGGTGATGGCCTGGTTGCCTTCGCTGTAAGCGAGAATTGGCGCGACGGCAGCCACCAGTTCGGCCGACGGATTCAACAGCGGCTGAGGGTAAAACACTTCCAGCCATGCGCCTTGACGATTCTGGGTGCCGACGCCGAAAGCGATGCTGAACAGGGAATTGGACATGTAAATACCTCTAACAAAATTGAACGGGCTGGCTTACTTGAGCGCTGCCGCGTAAATATCTGGCTTGAAGCCAATCAGGGTTCGGTCACCGAGATCGAGCACAGGGCGCTTGATCATCGAGGGTTGCGCGAGCATCAATTCGATGGCTTTCGATTGGTCGAGATCGGCTTTGCGTTCGTCTTCGAGTTTGCGAAAGGTCGTGCCTGCGCGGTTCAACACCACTTGCCAGCCGTGCTCGTCACACCACTGGGTCAGGTGTTCACGGTCGATTCCGGCCGTTTTGTAATCGTGGAAGTCGTAGCTGACAGCGTGTTCATCAAGCCAGGTGCGCGCCTTTTTCATGGTGTCGCAAGCTTTGATGCCGAAAAGGTGCAAGGTTTTACTTGAAACGGTCAAGGAATTGCCCCCTTTACAGGTGCTGGAAAAAAAAGGTGAAGGATTATGCCATGACCTTACGGTTAGCGCGTAAACCTGTGGGGTGAGCCTGCTCGCGATGGCGTTGGGTCAGTCAGTCTTCATGTCGAATGTTACGCCGCGATCGCGAGCGGGGTCGCTCCCGCAGGATGTCAGGCATGCTGATGCCCGCGATGCGACATAGGTGTAACGGCCAGCCCGCAGTCTAAACCGCTAATATGGCACTTCAATGCTGTCGATTGCCTGGGAAAACGCTTTATGCAAACCGCCTACACCGTCCTGATCCTGCTCATGCTGGTCAGTGTCTCTCGTCTGGTGGGGCGGGTTATCCCGCTGCCATTGCCGCTGGTGCAAATTTGCGCCGGAGCCCTGCTGGCCTGGCCGACGCTGGGGTTGCATGTGGCACTGGACCCTGAATTGTTTCTATTTTTGTTTTTGCCGCCTTTGTTGTTTTCCGATGGCTGGCGGATGCCCAAGCGCGAGCTATGGCGCCTGCGGGGGCCGATCCTGACGCTGGCAGTGGGCCTGGTGTTGTTCACCGTGGTGGGCGCCGGTTATTTCATTCATTGGCTATTGCCAAGCATTCCCTTGCCGGTGGCGTTCGCGCTGGCGGCAGTCTTGTCGCCGACGGATGCCGTGGCGGTGTCGGCGATTTCGCAGAACAGGCTGCCGACGCCATTGATGCACATGTTGCAGGGCGAGGCACTGATGAACGACGCCTCAGGCCTGGTGACGTTCAAATTTGCCTTGGCTGCCGCCGTCACCGGCGTGTTCTCCCTGGCCAATGCGAGCCTGACATTCGTCCTGGTAGCGGTCGGCGGGCTGGCGGTCGGGGTTGCGCTGAGCTGGCTGGTCGGGCGACTGCGCTCCTGGATGATCGCGCGCGGCTGGGATGACCCCGCGACCCACGTGGTGTTTATGCTGTTGCTGCCCTTCGCCGCCTACGTACTGGCCGAGCGCCTTGGAGCATCGGGCATCTTGTCGGCGGTGGCGGCAGGGATGATGCAGAGCTGGCTCGACCTGCTGCCGCGCCAGACCAGTACCCGGCTGCTCAATCGCAGCGTCTGGTCGCTGCTGGAGTTCGCTTTCAACGGTTTGATTTTCCTGCTGCTGGGCTTGCAGTTGCCGGACATCATCAAGGCAGTTGCCAGTCATGAAACCTCGTTGTGGCCGACCTTGCTCTACCGCTGCCTGGATGTGCTGGCAATCTTTCTGGTGCTGTTGGTGTTGCGCTTCGTGTGGGTGCAAAGTATCTGGCGCTTGTCGGGCCTGCTGCGCCGCTGGCGCGGCAAGGGTGAAATGACGCAGGTTCCGACTGCGCGCTCGTGCTGGTTACTGACCGTTGGCGGCGTACGCGGGGCGGTGACGCTGGCGGGTGTGTTGTCGGTGCCGATGCTGATGGGGGGCGTGGCATTCCCGGAACGTGACTTGCTGATATTCATCGCGGCCGGGGTGATCCTGCTGTCACTGATTGCGGCGTGTATTGCGCTGCCGTTGCTCCTGCGTGGCATAGAAAAAAGCCCCGACGACAAGCGGCGCAAGGAAGTGCGTGAGGCCTGGCGCAAGACGGCCGAGGCGGCGATTCATGCGCTCGAAGCCGAAGAAGCCAAGCCGCATGACGCGGCGCAGGCAGCACTCGCCGCCGAGCTCAAGGCGCGGATCATGTCCGAATACCGGCATCAGCTGGAGGTGTTCAACGATTCGGCGGAAGCCCAGGCATTGGCGTTCCAGATGGACTTGCTGGAGCGGCGGATGCGCTTGAAAGCATTGCGGGCGCAGCGACTGGAACTGTACAGCCTCAGCCGTCAGCACCAGATTGGCGATGACGTACTGCGTGAGGTGTTGGCGGAGCTGGATTTGAGCGAGGCCAATTTGGGGCAGGTGAAGTAATGGTGACCCGCCCGGTAGGAGCTGCCGAAGGCTGCGATCCTGTGACTATCAGCGTCCTTGAAGACGCCAAAAGATCGCAGCTTTCGGCAGCTCCACCGGGGGGGGGCGGCGCTTAGCGGCGGCTTTGGATGAACGCGCGGATACGTTCAGCGGCCTCGACGCACTCGGCCAGCGGCGCAACCAGTGCCAGGCGCACGCGGCCAGCACCAGGGTTGAACCCGTCCACTTCGCGGGACAGGTAGGAGCCCGGCACCACCGTCACATGTTCTTCCGCGTACAGGTCGCGGCAAAACGACTCGTCATCACCTTCAACGTTCGGCCACAGGTAGAAACCGCCGTCCGGACGCTGCACGTCCAGCACCGGGCTGAGGATTGCCAGCACGGCGTCGTATTTCTCGCGGTACAGGTCGCGGTTGGCGCGCACGTGCACTTCGTCATTCCATGCGGCTACGCTGGCCAACTGAGTCTGCACAGGCATCGCACAGCCGTGGTAGGTGCGATACAGCAAAAAGCCCTTGAGGATGTCGGCGTCACCGGCCACGAAGCCCGAGCGCAGGCCCGGCAGGTTGGAACGCTTGGACAGGCTGTGAAACACCACGCAGCGCTTGAAGTCCTGGCGACCCAGTTCCACGCAGGCGCTGAGCAAACCGGCGGGTGGGGTCTGTTCGTCGAAGTACAGCTCGCTGTAGCACTCGTCGGCGGCGATCACGAAGTCGTACTCGTCGGCCAGGGCGATCAGCTTTTTCAAGGTTTCGACTGGAATCAGTGCGCCAGTGGGGTTGCCAGGCGAGCACAGGAACAGGATCTGGCAGCGTTTCCAGATATCCGGCGAAACTGCGTCGAAGTCCGGATTGAAGCCGTTGGCATCCAGGCACGGCAGGTAGTGCGGCTTGGCGCCCGCCAGGAACGCCGCACCTTCGTAGATCTGGTAGAACGGGTTCGGGCTGACCACCAGCGCGTCATCGGCACGATTGACCACTGTCTGGGTGAAAGCGAACAGCGCTTCTCGAGTGCCGTTGACCGGCAGCACGTTGCGCGCCGGGTCGAGCCAGCCGTTCGGAACGCTGAAGCGTCGTTCGCACCAGGCAGCGATGGCTTCGCGCAATGCGGCAATGCCGAGGGTGGTCGGGTACACGGCCATCTGATCCAGATTGCTTGCCAGTGCTTCAGCAACAAAAGCGGGCGAGCGGTGTTTGGGCTCGCCGATGGACAGGGCGATAGCGCGCTTGTCCGGGTTTGGCGTGACGCTGCCGAGCAGGGCGCGGAGCTTCTCGAACGGGTAGGGCTGCAACTGGGTCAGGGCGTTGTTCATGGGGGCCTCATTCAATGTAGGAGTGAGCCTGCTCGCGATGGCGTTGTGTCAGTCATTGGCGATGTTGAATGGACGGACGCCATCGCGAGCAGGCTCGCTCCCACAGGGGGGATAATTCAGATAGTGAGTCGCGACAGTTTGATTTCGGATTCCTGGTTGACGGTCAGTTGCTCGACGATCGCATCCTGCAAGCGGCTGCACAGCAACGGGTCGGACAAAGGCTGATTGTTCGCATCGGTGATGAAGAACACGTCTTCCACGCGCTCGCCCAGGGTGGCGATTTTCGCGTTCTGCAATGACAGGTCGAACTCGAGGAAGATTGTCCCGATCCGTGCCAGCAGGCCCGGGCGGTCCGGGGCGCTGAGTTCCAGCACGGTCACCGGGCGCTGGGCGTCGTTGTGGATCGTCACCTGGGGCGCGAACGCGAAATGCTTGAGCTGGCGCGGTACCCGGCGCTGAATGATGGTCGGGTAGTCGTCCGGGTTGCGCAGCGCCTCGGTCAGGCCTTCGCGGATCTGCTTGACCCGGGTCGGGTTGTCGCCAATCGAGTCGCCATCGGTATCGAGCACGATGTAGGTGTCGAGGGTGAACTGGCTGCTCGAAGTGATGACCCTTGCGTCGTGGATGTTCAGGTTGAGCTGGTCCATTGCCGCCACGGTCACGGCAAAAAAGTCGTGCTGGTCGGGGGCATAGATGAAGATCTGGGTACCGCCCTCGAACTCGCGCTGTGTGGTTTCCTTGATCAGCACCAGGGGCCCGCCGTCAGCCGGCTGCTGGAGGATTGCGTCGCTGTGCCAGGCCACGTCGCCAGCGGTGTGGCGCAGGAAGTAGTCATCCCCCAGTTGCGCCCATAGCTGCTCGACGTCGTCCGGATCGGTCCCGCCGCGCACCAGGATGTCCAGGGCAGCACTTTGGGTCTGGCGAATCTGCTCCTCGCGGTCCACCGGGTTCTCCAGGCCGCGGCGCAGGGCCCGCTTGGTCTCGGTGTACAGCTGGCGCAGCAGGCTGGCGCGCCAGGAGTTCCAAAGCGTCGGGTTGGTGGCGTTGATGTCCGCCACGGTCAGCACGTATAGATAGTCGAGATGGGTTTCGTCACCGATGATCTGCGCGAAGTCATGGATCACTTGCGGGTCCGACAGGTCCTTGCGCTGGGCGGTGGTCGACATCACCAGGTGATTCTGCACCAGCCAGACGATCAGGCGGCTGTCCCACACCGGCAACTGGTGACGCTGGCAGAATGCCTCGGCGTCGACTGCGCCGATTTCCGAGTGGTCGCCGTGCCGGCCTTTGCCAATATCGTGATACAGGCCGGCCAGGTAGATCAATTCGGGTTTGGGCAGCTTGGCCATGAGCTTGCTGGCCAGCGGGAATTTTTCCGACACCTGGGTGTACTGCAGCTTACGCAGGTGCTTGATCAGATTCAGGGTGTGGGCGTCGACCGTATAGATGTGGAACAGGTCGTGCTGCATTTGCCCGACGATAAAGCCGAACTCAGGCAGGTAGCGCCCGAGGATGCCGTAGCGGTTCATTCGGCGCAGGTTGCGATGGATACCGATCTTGCACTTGAACAGCTCGATGAACAGGCTGGTGTTGCGAATGTCGTTGCGAAACTCATCGTCAATCAGGTGACGGTGTTCGCGCAGCAGGCGAATGGTATCGGCGCGCACGCCCTTGATTTCCGGCTGCTGGGCCATCAAAACAAAAATTTCCAGCATGGCGAACGGGGTACGGCGGAACACGTTGTCGTTGCGCGCCTCGATGTAGCCGTCGTGCAGCTGGAACCGCGAGTTGATCGGCTGTGGCGGCGCTTCGTCTTCCGGGGCGAGGATGACTTCCTCGAAATGCTGGATGATCAGGTCGCTGAGCTGGGCGATGCTCATGACCACCCGGTAGTACTGCTGCATGAAGTTTTCGATGGCTTGCTTGGCGTCATCGCCTTCGAAACCCAGCAGCCCGGCAATCGAGCGCTGATGATCGAACAGCAGGCGGTCTTCGGAGCGGCCGGCGAGCATGTGGAGGGCGTAGCGCACCTTCCACAGGAACTCCTGGGACGAGGCCAGCAAGGCATTTTCGCTTTCAACCAGGAAGCCTTCGCCAGCCAGCGCCCGCAGGTTCAAGGTGCCGTACTCGCGCCGGGCCACCCACAGAATCGTCTGGATGTCCCGCAGGCCGCCGGGCGAGCCTTTGACGTTGGGTTCCAGGTTGTATTCGGTGTCGTTGTACTTGTGGTGGCGGGCCTTCTGTTCAGCTCGCTTGGCCAGGAAGAAGTCCTTGCTGGGCCACATGTGCGCGGTGCTGGTGACGTCGAGCATGCGCTGGCGAAGACGCTCGGGGCCACTGATGGTGCGGCTTTCCATCAGGTTGGTGACAACCGTCAGATCGGCGCGGGCTTCAATGGCGCATTCGTCCACCGAGCGAACGCTTTGGCCAACTTCCAGGCCAATGTCCCACAGGAGCGTCAGAAAGCGCTCGATGGAATCGCGGAAAACTTCGTGATCGGCGTTGTCCAGCAGGATCAGCAGGTCGATGTCGGAATATGGGTGCAACTCGCCGCGACCGTAGCCGCCGACCGCCACCAGTGCGATGTCGGCGTCTTCGCTCCAGTCGAATTGTTCCCAGGCCTTTTGCAGGATGTTATCGACGAACCAGGCGCGATCCTCGATCAGGCGCCGAATGTCGCGGCCGCTGCGAAAACGCCCGTCGAGCACCTCGCGGGCCTGGCGGATGGCCTTCTTGAAGGCGGCAATGGGGCTTGCCTTCAGGGCCAGTTCAGCCTGGAACTGGCCGCGGTCGAAGAGTTCTGGATCCACCTGCGGCATCGATTGGCTTTCCTTTCTATGGGCGGGAAGTTGCGCGCGTTGAATCAGGCCGAAACGCGAGGGATGGTGTCATCGCTGCGCAGGGTGAAAATCTCGTAGCCAGTCTCGGTCACGACCAGGGTATGTTCCCATTGGGCGGAGAGCTTGCGGTCCTTGGTAATGGCAGTCCAGCCGTCGCCCAGCACCTTGGTGTCGGCCTTGCCCTGGTTGATCATCGGCTCAATGGTAAAGGTCATGCCCGCCTTGAGTTCCATGCCGGTGCCGGCACGGCCGTAGTGCAGGATCTGCGGCTCTTCGTGAAACACTTTGCCAATGCCGTGGCCGCAAAACTCGCGAACCACCGAGAAGCCGTTCTTTTCAGCGTGCTTCTGGATCACTTCGCCGATGTCGCCCAGGCGGCAGCCCGGCTTGACGATTTCAATAGCCTTGTACATGCATTCCTGGGTGACCTGGGACAAACGCTCGGCCCAGACCGGTACGGTGCCGACGTGGAACATGCGGCTGGTGTCGCCGTGGTAGCCGTCCTTGATCACGGTCACGTCGATGTTCAACGTGTCGCCATTCTTCAATGGCTTCTCGTTGGGAATGCCATGGCAGACCACGTGGTTGATCGAGGTGCAGATCGACTTCGGGTAGCCTTTGTAATTCAGCGGCGCAGGAATGGCCTGTTGCACATTGACAATGTAGTCATGGCAAATGCGGTCCAGTTCTTCGGTGGTGACGCCCGGTTTGACATGTTCTGCAATCATTTCCAGCACATCGGCGGCCAGTTTGCCGGCGACACGCATTTTTGCGATGTCCTCTGGTGTCTTGAGGTTGACGGTCATACAGGCTCTCTCTGCGCTCGATGGCGCTTCACTAAGTCAAAATGGGCGGTGCGCAAACGATCTTCGCCGCCCTGAAAAACGCGATTCTACCAGACGATCAGGGCAAACCTGAGGCTCTGTGCATCGCTTCTTCATCTAGATGGGCGCACTCCAGGGGGATTCCAAGGGCGCGGATAAAGGCGTGCGTCAGGAATTGAGAATCCGGGTTCCGTTTTTGCGAGTCTTATGGTATAAAATGCGCCGCTTTCCGGGGATACCCCGAAAGGCTTAAATCCACACACGTGTCGACACGATGACCTGGGTGCCTTCAGCTGATGCTGCTGGTTGGTCATTGGGATACGTGGAGGCCAAACCCGACTTATTAAGGAACTATCATGTCCCAAGTCAACATGCGCGATATGCTGAAGGCCGGTGTGCACTTCGGTCACCAGACCCGTTACTGGAACCCGAAAATGGGTAAGTACATTTTCGGCGCGCGTAACAAGATTCACATTATCAACCTTGAAAAAACCCTGCCAATGTTCAACGAAGCTCTGACTTTCGTAGAGCGCCTGGCCCAGGGCAAAAACAAGATTCTGTTCGTCGGCACCAAGCGTTCCGCTGGCAAGATCGTTGCTGAAGAAGCAGCACGTTGCGGTTCGCCGTACGTCGATCACCGCTGGTTGGGCGGCATGCTGACTAACTTCAAAACCATCCGTGCTTCCATCAAGCGTCTGCGTGACCTTGAAGTGCAAGCCGAAGACGGTACTTTCGCCAAGCTGACCAAGAAAGAAGCGCTGATGCGCACTCGCGATCTTGAGAAGCTCGATCGTTCCCTGGGTGGTATCAAGGACATGGGCGGTCTGCCAGACGCTCTGTTCGTTATCGACGTTGATCACGAGCGCATCGCGATCACCGAAGCCAACAAGCTGGGTATCCCGGTTATCGGCGTAGTCGATACCAACAGCAGCCCGGAAGGCGTTGACTACATCATCCCAGGCAACGATGACGCAATCCGCGCTATCCAGCTGTACATGGGTTCGATGGCTGACGCTGTAATCCGTGGCCGCAACCACGTTGCTGGTGGCACCGAGCAGTTCGTTGAAGAAGCTCCGGTAGCTGCAGCTGAGTAATTGACGCCTTGGCGTTGACTCAGTAAGCAAAAAGGGGGCTTGGCCCCCTTTTTGCCACCTCGAAAACCATTTGTGTGCAGCGCAGTTGCAGCCTTGTAATGTGCAGCAGCTATCAAATAAGGCTTCGGGAAGAATTGAACGCCCGTTTGCTCGGGTGGAATGGTTGAAAACCTATCCAAGAGGATTTTGAAATGGCAGAGATTACTGCAGCGTTGGTCAAAGAACTGCGCGAGCGCACCGGCGAAGGCATGATGGATTGCAAAAAGGCCTTGACCAAGGCCGGCGGCGACATCGAAAAAGCCATTGATGACATGCGTGCTTCGGGCGCCATCAAGGCTGCCAAGAAAGCAGGCAACGTAGCTGCTGAAGGCGCTATCGCTCTGAAAGAAGACGGTAAGTCCGCCGTTCTGCTGGAAGTGAACTCGCAGACCGACTTCCTGGCTCTGCAGGACGACTTCAAGGCATTTGTCGCATCCAGCGTTGAAAAAGCGTTCGCTGACAAACTGACTGACGTTGCTCCGCTGATCGAAGCTCAAGAAGCTGATCGCCTGGTACTGGTCGGCAAGGTTGGCGAAAACGTCAACATCCGTCGCCTGGCTCGCGTTGAAGGTGATGTTGTTGGTGGCTACCTGCACGGCAACAAAATCGGTGTTGCGGTTGTTCTGAAAGGCGGCGACGTTGAGCTGGCTAAAGACATCGCGATGCACGTAGCTGCGACCAACCCTGAATTCCTGCTGCCATCGGAAGTTTCCGCTGAAGCGGTAGAGCGTGAGAAGGGCGTGTTCCTGACCCTGAACGCTGACAAGATCGCCGGCAAGCCGGAGAACATTGTTGAAAACATGGTCAAAGGCCGTATCAGCAAGTTCCTGGCTGAAGCGAGCCTGGTTGAGCAGGCGTTCGTCAAGAACCCTGAAATCAAGGTTGGCGAACTGGCCAAGAAAGCCGGTGCTGAAATCGTTTCCTTCACCTACTTCAAAGTAGGCGAAGGCATCGAGAAGCCGGTCGACAACTTCGCTGAAGAAGTTGCTGCCCAGCTGGCCGCCGCCAAGCAATAAGACAGTTTTCAACTGTCGCCCTGAAGAGGCTGCCCGCTCACGCGCGCAGCCTCTTTTCAGATGGGGGGCCAAATTTTTAATTGGTTTCCCTTTGGAACTGGCTTACAAAGCCATGTTCCGATGGCGCTGAAGCAGCGCCAAGCTAGAGTGAACGCCAGCTGTAAACAGCTCGCAAAGAATTTTTAAAATACGCCGCAGGAGAGATTCGCAATGGCTCAGCAGGGCAGTGGTTATCAGGCTCGCTATAAACGCATTCTACTCAAGCTTAGCGGCGAGGCCCTGATGGGCTCGGAAGAGTTCGGGATCGATCCGAAAGTTCTGGATCGCATGGCACTGGAAGTCGGCCAGCTGGTTGGCATCGGTGTGCAGGTCGGTCTGGTGATCGGCGGTGGCAACCTGTTCCGCGGTGCAGCGCTGAGCGCAGCCGGCATGGACCGGGTAACGGGCGACCACATGGGCATGCTGGCCACTGTGATGAACGCCTTGGCCATGCGCGACGCGCTGGAACGTGCCAATATCTCGGCCATCGTGATGTCGGCTATTTCCATGGTAGGTGTGACTGATCATTACGATCGTCGCAAGGCCATGCGCCACCTGAACGCCAAGGAAGTGGTGATTTTCGCGGCCGGTACCGGCAATCCGTTCTTCACCACGGATTCGGCGGCATGCTTGCGTGCTATCGAAATCGATGCCGATGTCGTGCTCAAGGCGACCAAGGTCGATGGCGTCTACACTGCCGACCCATTCAAAGATCCGCATGCCGAGAAGTTCGATCATCTGACTTACGATGAAGTGCTGGATCGCAAGCTGGGTGTAATGGATCTGACGGCCATTTGCCTGTGCCGCGACCACAAGATGCCATTGCGCGTCTTTAACATGAACAAGCCCGGCGCCCTGCTGAATATCGTGCATGGTGGCGCTGAAGGGACCCTGATCGAGGAAGGCCAACAATGATCAACGAAATCAAGAAAGACGCTCAAGCGCGCATGCAGAAATCCCTGGAGTCTCTGTCCCATGCGTTTGGACAGATTCGTACCGGCAAGGCTCACCCGAGCATTCTGGGCAGCGTGATGGTGCCTTACTACGGTACCGACACCCCGTTGAGCGGCGTAGCCAACGTGACCGTCAAAGACTCCCGTACCCTGCAGGTCGTGGCGTTCGAGCGCAACATGCTCGCCGCAGTCGACAAGGCCATCCAGAGCGCCGGTTTGAACCTCAATCCGACCAACCTGGGCGAGCTGCTGCTGATCTCCATGCCGGCACTGACCGAGGAAACCCGCAAGGGCTTCACCAAGCAGGCTCGCAGTGCTGCGGAAGACGCTCGTGTTGCCGTGCGCAACATTCGTCGCGATGCGCTTGGCGACCTGAAAAAGCTGGTGAAGGACAAGGAAATCAGCGAAGACGAAGAACGTCGTGCCGCTGCCGATATCCAGAAGCTCACCGACAAGGCTGAGGCGGATATCGACGCTGCGACCAAGCAGAAAGAAGCGGACCTGATGGCCGTATAAGGGTCGCGTTTTCATGGAAAAGACTAAGCAGACTGCGCCCTTCGCGGTGCCGCGCCATGTCGCGATTATCATGGATGGTAACAACCGCTGGGCGAAAAAGCGCTTTTTGCCCGGTGTCGCCGGTCATAAGGCCGGCGTCGATGCGGTGCGTGCAGTGATTGAGGTGTGTGCCGAGGCCGGGGTCGAGGTATTGACCCTGTTCGCGTTCTCCAGCGAAAACTGGCAGCGCCCGGCCGATGAGGTCAGTGCCTTGATGGAGTTGTTCTTCAAGGCGCTGCGTCGCGAAGCCAAGCGCCTGAACGACAACAACATCAGTTTGCGCATCATAGGCGACCGTTCGCGCTTCCATCCCGAACTCCAGGCCGCCATGCGCGAGGCTGAAGCCATGACAGTGGGCGCCAATCGCCTGGTCTTGCAGATCGCCGCCAATTACGGTGGTCAGTGGGACATCGCTCAAGCCGCGCAACGCCTGGCTCGTGAAGTCCAGGCCGGGCATCTGCGTCCGGAGGACATCACGCCGGAGCTGCTGCAGACGTGTCTGTCGACGGGCGACCTGCCTCTGCCCGACCTGTGCATCCGCACCGGTGGCGAGCACCGCATCAGCAACTTCCTGCTGTGGCAGCTGGCTTACGCCGAGTTGTACTTCTCCGACCTGTTCTGGCCGGACTTCAAACACGACGCCATGCGCAAAGCGCTGGCCGATTTCGCTTCGCGCCAGCGCCGCTTCGGTAAAACGAGCGAGCAGGTCGAAGCTGGAGCCCGGGCTTAATGCTTAAACAACGAATCATCACTGCACTGATCCTGCTGCCGATCGCCCTTTGCGGCTTTTTCCTGCTGGAAGGCTCCGGCTTTGCGCTGTTCATTGGCCTGGTCGTAACCCTGGGCGCATGGGAGTGGGCTCGCCTGGCGGGCTTTACCGCCCAGCAAGTTCGTGTCGGCTACGCGCTGGCCGTCGCGGTGATGCTGTTTTTCATGCATATATTGCCCGGGCTCGCGCCTTGGGTGCTGGGCGCTGCGGTACTGTGGTGGGGCGTTGCAACCTATCTGGTGCTGACGTACCCGCGTTCGAGCGGTCATTGGTCGAGCGCCGCCTGCAAGCTGGTGATCGGCCTGCTGGTGCTGCTTCCGGCGTGGCAAGGTCTGATCCTGATCAAGCAGGAGCCTCTGGGCAACTGGCTGATCATGGCGGTGATGGTGCTGGTGTGGGGCGCGGATATCGGGGCTTATTTCTCCGGTCGAGCCTTTGGCAAGCGCAAGTTGGCGCCGCAGGTCAGTCCTGGCAAGAGCTGGGAAGGGGTCTACGGCGGCCTGGCGCTGGCGCTGGTCATTACGTTTTTCGTCGGGCTGGTTCGCGACTGGACGGTTGCAGAACTGCTCAAGGGCTTGATCGGTGCGGCGGTGATCGTATTCATCTCGGTGGTGGGCGACCTCACTGAGAGCATGTTCAAGCGCCAGTCCGGGATCAAGGACAGCAGTAACCTGCTGCCAGGTCACGGTGGAGTGCTGGATCGGATCGACAGCCTGACCGCGGCCATCCCCGTGTTTGCAGTACTGTTGTGGATGGCGGCACCGTGAGTCGCCCACAGCAGATTACCGTGCTGGGGGCTACGGGCTCGATTGGCCTGAGCACCCTTGACGTCATTGCCCGGCACCCGGATCGCTTCCAGGTGTTTGCCCTCAGCGGGTTCACGCGTCTGAGCGAGCTGCTGGCCTTGTGTGTGCGCCATGCGCCACGGTTTGCCGTGGTGCCTGAAGTCAACGTCGGCCGACGCCTGCAGGAAGAGTTGCGCGCGGCCGGCCTGTCCACGCAGGTATTGGTGGGCGAAGAGGGCTTGTGCCAGGTCGCGGCCGATCCGCAAGTGGATGCAGTGATGGCGGCCATCGTCGGAGCGGCAGGCTTGCGCCCGACCCTGGCGGCGGTCGAGGCCGGTAAAAAGATCCTGCTGGCCAACAAGGAAGCGCTGGTAATGTCCGGCGCCTTGTTCATGCAGGCGGTGCGCAAGAGCGGCTCGGTACTGTTGCCAATCGACAGTGAACACAATGCGATCTTCCAGTGCATGCCGCGGGATTTCGCCCAGGGCCTGGGTTCGGTCGGGGTTCGTCGTATTTTGCTCACGGCCTCCGGTGGCCCGTTCCGCCAGACGCCGCTGGCCGAGCTTCAACACGTGACGCCAGAGCAGGCCTGCGCTCATCCTAACTGGTCCATGGGGCGCAAGATTTCGGTCGATTCGGCCAGCATGATGAACAAGGGGCTTGAGCTGATCGAAGCCTGCTGGCTGTTCGACGCCAAGCCGTCCCAGGTCGAGGTGGTGATCCACTCGCAAAGTGTCATACATTCCCTGGTCGATTACATAGACGGTTCGGTGTTGGCGCAGTTGGGCAATCCCGATATGCGTACGCCGATCGCCAACGCCCTGGCCTGGCCGGAGCGCATTGACTCGGGTGTGGCGCCGCTGGACCTGTTTGCGATCGCTCGCCTGGACTTCCAGGCGCCTGACGAGGAGCGTTTCCCCTGCCTGCGCCTGGCGCGTCA
Organism: Pseudomonas sp. TMW22090; assembly: GCF_022496665.1. Lineage (NCBI taxonomy): Bacteria > Pseudomonadati > Pseudomonadota > Gammaproteobacteria > Pseudomonadales > Pseudomonadaceae > Pseudomonas > Pseudomonas sp. TMW22090. Next base: position 296,246 of record NZ_SCFH01000002.1, on the reverse strand, counting down.
GGCGGCCGAGGCCGGCAACAGTGCACCGGCCATGCTCAATGCAGCAAATGAGGTGGCGGTAGCCGCGTTTCTCGATGGAAGGATTCGTTATCTGGAAATCGCGAGTATTATCGAACAAGTGTTGAATCTTGAGCCGGTGGTAGCGGTGGAGGATCTCGATGCCGTATTTACGGCAGACGCCAAGGCTCGTGAACTGGCCGGGCAATGGCTGAGTCGCCACGGGCGCTGACACGTGTTGCAATGCGCAAGCCCATGCAGCACTGGATAGGATTGCGGAGAGAATAGATGAGCGCGCTTTACATGATTGTCGGCACCCTGATTGCGTTGGGCGTGCTGGTCACCTTCCACGAGTTCGGCCATTTCTGGGTCGCGCGTCGCTGTGGGGTTAAAGTGCTGCGTTTCTCCGTAGGCTTCGGCATGCCGTTGCTGCGTTGGCACGACAAGCAGGGTACCGAGTTCGTGGTCGCCGCCATTCCGTTGGGCGGCTACGTGAAGATGCTGGACGAGCGCGAAGGCGAAGTGCCGGTCGATCAGCTCGATCAGTCTTTCAATCGCAAGTCCGTGCGCCAGCGTATCGCCATCGTGTCCGCGGGCCCGATCGCCAACTTCCTGCTGGCGATGTTTTTCTTCTGGGTGCTCGCCATGCTGGGCAGCGACCAGGTGCGCCCGGTCATCGGTGGTGTCGAACCCGCCAGCATAGCGGCCAAGGCCGGGCTGACGGCGGGCCAGGAAATTGTTGCAATAGATGGCGAGCCGACTTCCGGCTGGGCCGCGGTTAACCTGCAGCTGGTTCGCAGATTGGGCGAAAGCGGAGCGTTGCAGCTGGTTGTACGGGATCCGGGTTCCACCAGCGATACCCCGCGCGAGCTGGTGCTGGATAAGTGGCTCAAAGGCGCAGATGAGCCCGATCCGATCCGTTCGCTGGGCATTCGGCCGTGGCGCCCGGCTCTGCCGCCGGTGTTGGCCGAACTCGACCCGAAGGGCCCGGCACAGGCTGCCGGCCTGAAGACGGGCGACCGTTTGCTGGCCCTCGATGGCAAGGCCCTCGACGACTGGCAACAAGTGGTGGATACGGTTCGACTGCGACCTGACAGCAAGATCGTGTTGCGGGTCGAGCGTGATGGGGCTCCAATCGACGTTCCAGTGACCCTGGCAGCTCGCGGCGAGAGCAAGGCGCCCAGCGGATACCTGGGGGCCGGGGTAAAAGCAGTCGATTGGCCACCAGAGATGATTCGCGAGATCAGTTACGGTCCGGTCGCGGCAATCGGGGAAGGGGCTCGACGTACCTGGACCATGAGCATTCTGACCCTCGATTCGCTCAAGAAAATGTTGTTCGGCGAGCTCTCGGTAAAAAACTTGAGTGGACCGATAACCATTGCTAAAGTGGCGGGCGCTTCTGCCCAGTCGGGTGTCGCTGATTTCCTGAATTTCCTTGCTTATCTGAGTATTAGCCTGGGCGTTCTGAATTTGTTGCCCATTCCAGTACTGGATGGGGGGCATTTGTTGTTTTATCTGATCGAGTGGGTGCGTGGTCGCCCCTTGTCGGATCGGGTGCAGGGTTGGGGGATACAGATCGGTATCAGTTTGGTGGTCGGGGTGATGTTGCTTGCCCTGGTCAATGATTTGGGCCGTCTGTAACACTTCGCTGAATTGCGAATCTGCCGCATTTTGCGGCAGTTTGTTTATTGCCAGTTGGAATAAGAAAGGACTTCATGAAACGTCTGCTGCTAACTGCGGTTCTCACCGTATTGATGATCGCCGAAGTTCACGCCGAGTCCTTCACTATCTCTGATATTCGCGTCAATGGCCTCCAGCGGGTCTCCGCGGGTAGTGTCTTTGGTGCCTTGCCGTTGAACGTCGGCGAGCAGGCTGACGATCGTCGCCTGGTGGAATCCACTCGTGCGTTGTTCAAAACCGGTTTCTTTCAAGATATCCAGCTGGGCCGCGATGGCAACGTCCTGGTCATCACGGTAGTCGAGCGTCCGTCGGTCGCCAGTATCGAAATCGAAGGTAACAAGGCGATTTCCACTGAAGACCTGATGAAGGGCCTTAAACAGTCCGGTCTGGCCGAAGGTGAAATCTTCCAGCGCGCCACCCTTGAGGGTGTTCGTAACGAACTGCAGCGCCAGTACGTCGCTCAGGGTCGCTACTCCGCAACCGTCGACACCGAAGTGGTGTCGCAGCCGCGCAACCGCGTCGCGCTGAAGGTCAACATCAACGAGGGCACCGTTGCTGCTATCCAGCACATCAACGTGGTGGGTAACACCGTCTTCCCTGACGAAGACCTGATCGACCTGTTCGAACTCAAGACCACCAACTGGTTGTCGTTCTTCAAGAACGATGACAAGTACGCCCGTGAAAAGCTGTCCGGTGACCTGGAGCGTCTGCGTTCCTACTACCTTGACCGTGGCTACATCAACATGGACATCGCTTCGACCCAGGTGTCGATCACCCCGGACAAGAAGCACGTCTACATCACCGTCAACGTCAACGAAGGCGAGAAATACACCGTTCGTGACGTCAAGCTGAGCGGCGACCTGAAAGTCCCTGAAGACCAGGTCAAATCCCTGCTGCTGGTGCAGAAAGGCCAGGTGTTCTCGCGCAAGCTGATGACCACCACGTCGGAACTGATCACTCGCCGCCTGGGTAACGAAGGCTACACATTCGCCAACGTCAACGGTGTTCCGCAGCCGCACGATGACGACCACACGGTCGACATCACCTTCGCCGTAGACCCGGGCAAGCGCGCCTATGTCAACCGCATCAACTTCCGTGGCAACACCAAGTCCGAAGACGAAGTGCTGCGTCGTGAAATGCGCCAGATGGAAGGTGGCTGGGCTTCGACCTACCTGATCGACCAGTCCAAGACCCGTCTTGAACGCCTGGGCTTCTTCAAGGAAGTCAACGTTGAAACGCCAGCAGTCCCGGGCGTCGACGATCAGGTGGACGTGAATTACAGCGTCGAAGAGCAGGCCTCCGGTTCCATCACCGCCAGTGTCGGTTTCGCCCAGAGTGCCGGTTTGATCCTCGGTGGCTCGATCACCCAGAACAACTTCCTGGGTACCGGTAACAAGGTCAGCATCGGCCTGACCCGCAGTGAATACCAGAGCCGCTATAACTTCGGTTATGTCGACCCGTACTGGACTGCTGATGGTGTGAGCCTGGGTTACAACGCTTTCTACCGCACCACCGACTATGACGATCTCGAAACTGACATCGCCAGCTATGCGGTAGACAGCCTGGGTGCCGGCGTGAGCGTGGGTTACCCGATCAGCGAGACGTCTCGCCTGACCTTCGGCCTGACCGCACAGCAGGACACGATCAAGACCGGTGTCTACACCGTTGATGAAATTTTCGACTTCGTGAACAAGGAAGGCGACAAGTACCTGAACTTCAAGGCGTCGGCCGGCTGGTCCGAGTCGACCCTGAACAAGGGCGTGCTGGCTACCCGTGGTCGTTCCCAGAGCCTGACCCTGGAAACCACTACGCCGGGCAGCGACCTGTCGTTCTTCAAGCTCGACTACCGTGGCCAGTTGTTCCAGCCGCTGAGCGAGAACTACACCATGCGCCTGCACACCGAATTGGGTTATGGCGACGGTTACGGTTCGACCGATGGCTTGCCATTCTATGAAAACTACTATGCTGGTGGTTTCAACTCGGTTCGTGGCTTCAAGGACAGCACCCTGGGTCCTCGCAGTACACCGAGTCGTGGTCGCAACCCCGGTACCGCGGAAGATCCGGACCAGGATCCACTGCCGTTCGGTGGTAACGTCCTGATCCAGGGCGGCGTGGAACTGCTGTTTCCGCTGCCGTTCGTCAAGGATCAGCGTTCCCTGCGGACTTCGGTCTTCTGGGACGTGGGTAACGTGTTCGACTCGCAGTGCAAGGACACCACCAATGCTGATGGCTCGCCGTCCAGCACCAAGTGCAACGACATCAGCCTGAGCAACATGGCCAGTTCCGTCGGTGTCGGTGTGACCTGGGTCACCGCACTGGGTCCGTTGAGCTTCGCCCTGGCCATGCCAGTGAAGAAACCGGATGACGCTGAGACTCAAGTGTTCCAATTCTCCCTCGGCCAGACGTTCTAAGCGTCTGACCCAAGATAACGACAATGGATTTTGTAGGAGTGCATCGTGCGTAAGTTGACTCAATTGGTTCTCCTGGCAACCGTACTGGTAGCAGGTCCGGCTTTTGCCGACATGAAAATCGCGGTCCTGAACTATCAGATGGCCTTGCTCGAATCCGACGCGGCCAAGAAGTACGCCGTGGATGCCGAGAAGAAGTTCGGTCCTCAGCTGTCCAAGCTCAAGACACTGGAAAGCAGTGCCAAGGGCATCCAGGACCGCCTGATGGCCGGTGGCGACAAGATGCAGCAAGGCGAGCGTGAGCGCCTGGAGCTTGAATTCAAGCAAAAGGCCCGTGATTTCCAGTTCCAGTCCAAGGAGCTGAACGAAGCCAAAGCCGTTGCTGACCGTGAAATGCTGAAGCAGCTCAAGCCAAAACTGGACAGCGCTGTGGAAGAAGTCATCAAGAAAGGTGCTTTTGACCTGGTCTTCGAGCGTGGCGCAGTGATCGATGTCAAACCTCAGTACGACATCACTCGCCAGGTTATCGAGCGCATGAATCAGCTGAAGTAATCCATGACAGCGACTATGAAGCTCGGCCAATTGGCCGAGTTCCTCGGCGCCACCCTGCGTGGCGACCCGGAGAAAGAAATTACTGGGCTAGCCACTTTGCAAGAGGCTGGCCCAGCTCAGTTGAGCTTTCTGGCAAACCCTCAGTATCGCAAGTACCTGGCTGATTGCCGGGCTGCAGCGTTGTTGCTCAAAGCCGCAGACGCGGACGGGTTTGCCGGTAACGTACTGGTGGTGCCGGATCCGTACCTGGCCTATGCGCGGATTTCCCATCTGTTCGATCCCAAGCCGAAGGCGCCTGCCGGCATTCATCCGACCGCCGTCATCGCTGCCGATGCAGTGGTTGATCCGACAGCGAGCATCGGTGCATTCGCGGTGATCGAAAGTGCGGCGCGTATTGCCGCCGGCGTAACGGTTGGCGCACATTGCTTCATCGGCGCGCGCAGCGAAATCGGCGAAGGTGGCTGGTTGGCACCGCGAGTGACGCTGTACCACGACGTTCGCATTGGCAAACGGGTCGTGATTCAGTCGGGCGCTGTGCTGGGCGGCGAAGGTTTTGGTTTCGCCAACGAGAAAGGCGTTTGGCAGAAGATCGCCCAGATCGGCGGTGTGCTGGTCGGTGACGACGTCGAGATCGGGGTCAATACCGCGATCGACCGTGGTGCGCTGGCCGATACAGTACTTGGCAATGGCGTGAAGCTCGACAACCAGATTCAGATCGCCCACAACGTCCAGATTGGCGATCACACCGCCATGGCGGCATGCGTGGGGATCTCCGGCAGCACCAAGATCGGCAAGCATTGCATGCTCGCCGGTGGCGTGGGGCTGGTGGGGCATATCGAAATTTGCGACAACGTTTTCATCACCGGGATGACCATGGTGACCCATTCGATTACCGAAAAGGGTGCCTATTCTTCCGGTACGGCGATGCAGCCGGCAGCCGAGTGGCGCAAAAGCGCGGCACGCATCCGTCAGCTCGATGACATCGCGCGGCGTTTGCGTCAGCTGGAAAAGCGTGCAGGGGAAGTGACCCCTGACGGTAATGCTTCATCAGATGGCTGATACCATTTCCATATCAAGTGTGCACAGCCGCTAGACTGCCTCCTTGATTTGCTAGAGGGGTGCGCTTTTAGTCGCGCGCTCCCAATCTTTACATAGGCTTCCCCCCGAAATGATGGACATCAACGAGATTCGCGAATACCTGCCTCACCGTTACCCGTTCCTGCTGGTGGACCGGGTCGTGGATCTGGATGTGGAAGGCAAGCGCATTCGCGCCTACAAGAATGTCAGCATCAACGAACCGTTCTTCAACGGTCACTTCCCGGCGCACCCAATCATGCCGGGCGTACTGATCATTGAAGCAATGGCTCAGGCTGCCGGGATCCTTGGTTTCAAAATGCTCGACGTGAAACCAGCCGACGGCACCCTCTACTACTTCGTCGGTTCGGATAAACTGCGCTTCCGCCAGCCGGTGCTGCCGGGCGACCAGTTGATCCTTGAGGCCAAGTTCCTGAGCTGCAAGCGTCAGATCTGGAAGTTCGAGTGCCAGGCTTCGGTGGACGGCAAGCCAGTGTGCTCCGCTGAAATCATCTGCGCGGAACGCAAACTATGAGTTTGATTGACCCTCGCGCAATCATCGATCCGACGGCCGTACTGGCCGACGACGTCGAGGTCGGCCCTTGGTCGATCGTCGGCGCTGGTGTGGAAATCGGCGAGGGGACAGTGATCGGGCCGCATGTGATTCTCAAGGGCCCGACACGTATTGGTAAACACAATCGCATCTACCAGTTTTCCTCGGTAGGTGAAGACACGCCGGACCTGAAATACAAGGGCGAAGAAACTCGCCTGGTGATCGGCGACCACAACGTCATTCGCGAAGGCGTGACGATTCACCGTGGGACTGTTCAGGACCGTTCGGAAACGACCCTGGGTGATCACAACCTGATCATGGCCTATGCCCATATCGGCCACGACAGTGTCATCGGCAACCACTGCATCCTGGTCAACAACACCGCGCTGGCGGGGCATGTGCATGTGGAGGACTGGGCGATCCTGTCCGGCTTCACCCTGGTGCATCAGTATTGCCATATCGGCGCCCACAGCTTTTCCGGCATGGGCACCGCCATTGGCAAGGACGTCCCGGCGTACGTCACGGTGTTCGGCAACCCGGCCGAAGCCCGCAGCATGAACTTCGAAGGCATGCGCCGCCGCGGTTTCAGTGAAGAAGCCATTCATGCCCTGCGTCGCGCCTACAAGGTCGTGTACCGCCAGGGCCTGACGGTCGAGCAGGCACTGACCGAACTGGGCGAGGCCTCGGCGCAGTTCCCGGAAGTCGCAGTGTTCCGTGACTCGATCCAGTCTTCGACCCGCGGCATCACCCGTTAATCATGGCTAACTTGCGTATTGCGCTGGTAGCGGGTGAGGCTTCCGGTGACATTCTGGGCGCGGGTCTCATGCGCGCGCTCAAGGTTCAGCACCCGGCGGTAGAGTTCATTGGCGTCGGCGGGCCGTTGATGGAGGCCGAGGGTCTCGTTTCCTACTTCCCCATGGAACGCCTGTCGGTCATGGGCCTGGTGGAAGTGCTGGGCCGTCTGCGTGAGCTGCTGGCCCGGCGCAAGAAGCTGGTCGGCGATCTCATCGCCGAAAAACCGGATGTGTTCATCGGCATCGATGCCCCGGATTTCAACCTCAATATCGAACTCAAGCTGCGTCAGGCCGGGATCAAGACCGTGCACTACGTCAGCCCTTCGGTCTGGGCCTGGCGTCAGAAGCGCGTGCTGAAGATTCGCGAAGGCTGTGACCTGATGCTCACGCTGTTTCCGTTCGAAGCCAAATTCTATGAAGAGAAGGGCGTGCCGGTGCGTTTTGTCGGGCACTCCCTGGCCGATGCGATTCCGCTTGAGGCCGATCGCGCCGCCGCGCGGGCCGAGCTCGGCTTGCCGGACGGCCCTCTGGTTGCGCTGATGCCGGGCAGTCGTGGCGGTGAAGTCGGGCGTCTTGGCGAGCTGTTCCTCGATACTGCCCAGCGCCTGCGCGCGATGCGTCCGGGTGTGCGATTTGTCATGCCGTGCGCCAGCCCGCAGCGTCGGGCCCAGCTGGAAGCGATGCTGGCCGGGCGGGATCTGCCCCTGACGCTGCTCGATGGTCAATCCCATCTTGCACTGGCCGCCTGCAACGCGGTGTTGATCGCGTCCGGAACGGCTACGCTCGAAGCGTTGTTGTACAAACGGCCCATGGTGGTGGCCTATCGCCTGGCACCGCTGACGTTCTGGATTCTCAAGCGTATGGTCAAAAGCCCCTATGTGTCTTTGCCGAACTTGCTGGCCCAGCGCCTGCTGGTGCCGGAATTGCTCCAGGATGATGCGACGGTCGAAGCCCTGGCCCAGACCTTGTCCCCCCTGATCGAAGGCGGGGAAGAGCAAACCCGCGGCTTCGACGAAATCCACCGGACCTTGCGTCTGGACGCCTCCAACCAGGCGGCAGACGCCGTGCTGAAACTGATTGGCCACGTACAATGAGCAAGACAAGCATGCAGATGGGACTGGATTTCACCTTGGTCGCAGAAGTCGAAGAACTGGTTGCCGGCGTCGATGAAGTCGGTCGCGGGCCGCTCTGCGGCGCCGTGGTGACGGCTGCGGTAATCCTCGATCCGAACCGTCCGATCCTCGGCCTTAACGACTCGAAGAAGCTCACCGAGGCCCGTCGCGAAAAACTCTACGATGAAATCTGCGAAAAGGCCCTGAGCTGGTGCATTGCCCGGGCCGAAGTCGAGGAAATCGACGAGCTGAACATTCTTCACGCCACCATGCTGGCCATGCAGCGCGCCATCGAGGGCCTGCACATCCAGCCCAAGCTGGCGATGATCGATGGCAATCGCTGCCCGAAATTGTCCATGCGCGCCGAAGCGGTGGTGCAGGGCGACGGCAAGGTGCCTGCGATTGCAGCGGCATCGATCCTGGCCAAGGTCAGCCGCGACCGTGAAATGGCTGCTTTCGAATTGATTTACCCGGGTTACGGCATTGGCGGCCACAAAGGCTACCCGACCCCCGTTCATCTGGAAGCCCTGGCCCGCCTGGGACCCACGCCGATTCACCGGCGCTCGTTCGCCCCGGTACGCCTGGCGTATGAGGCTCGTGAGAGCCTGATCGAGAGTTAGTCGCAAGGCTGATGTTTTCGCCAAGGCCCGGTACAATCCGGGCCTTGTTGTTTTCGAGCTCACAGACAGGATCACCATGCCGGCTTCATTCGTTCATCTACGCCTGCACACTGAATACTCCCTGGTCGACGGTCTGGTGCGGATCAAACCGCTGGTCAAGACCCTGGTCGGCATGAACATGCCTGCCGTGGCGGTCACCGACCAGAACAACATGTGCTCTCTGGTCAAATTCTATAAAGCAGCCATGGGTGCAGGCATCAAGCCGATCTGCGGCGCCGACCTGTGGCTGTCCAACAAGGACCCGGACAATGCATTGAGCAGGATCAGCCTGCTGGCGATGAACGCCGTGGGTTATCGCAACCTGACTGAACTGATCTCCCGGGGCTTCATCGACGGCCAGCGCAATGGTTCGATCATCATCGAGCGCGAGTGGGTGGCCGAGGCCAGCGAAGGCCTGATCATGTTGTCGGCGGCCAAGGAAGGCGAAATCGGCCTGGCCATGCTCAGTGGCAATCCGGCGGAAGCGGAAACCCTGGCACGGGAATGGATGGCGGTGTTCCCGGACCGCTTCTATCTGGAAATCCAGCGCACCAACCGTCCCAACGACGAAGAGCAACTGCACGGCGCCGTCGCCCTGGCCGAGAAAATCGGTGCACCGCTGGTGGCGACCAACGATGTGCGGTTCATCAAGCAGGAAGATTTTGCCGCCCACGAAACCCGGGTCTGCATCGGTGAGGGCCGGGCCCTCGACGATCCCCGGCGCTCGAAGAACTACAGCGACCAGCAGTACCTCAAAAGTGCCGAGGAAATGGCCGAGCTGTTCAGCGACATTCCCGAAGCGCTGGAAAACACCGTCGAGATCGCCCGGCGTTGCAACATCGAAGTGAAGCTGGGCAAGCACTTCCTGCCCAACTTCCCGATTCCCGATGGCATGACCATCGACGAATATTTCCGCAAGGTGTCCTTTGACGGCCTGGAAGACCGCCTCACCGTCCTGCTGCCCAGGGATACCACCGAGGACTACGAAGCCAAGCGCCAGGTGTATGTCGACCGGTTGAATTTCGAGCTGGATATCATCATCCAGATGGGTTTTCCCGGTTATTTCCTGATCGTGATGGACTTCATCCAGTGGGCCAAGAGCAACGGTGTGCCGGTAGGTCCCGGCCGGGGCTCGGGTGCCGGCTCGCTGGTGGCCTATGTGCAGAAGATCACCGACCTTGATCCTCTGGAATACGACCTGCTGTTCGAACGTTTCCTCAACCCGGAACGGGTATCCATGCCCGACTTCGACGTCGACTTCTGCATGGACGGTCGTGACCGGGTCATCGAGTACGTGGCCGAGAAGTACGGACGTAATGCGGTAAGCCAGATCATCACCTTCGGCTCCATGGCCGCCAAGGCTGTGGTCCGGGACGTGGCGCGGGTGCAGGGCAAGTCCTACGGCCTGGCGGATCGTCTGTCGAAGATGATCCCGTTCGAAGTCGGCATGACCCTGGAAAAAGCCTACGAACAGGAAGAAATCCTGCGCGACTTCATCAAGGTCGATGAAGAAGCCGCAGAAATCTGGGAGATGGCGCGCAAGCTTGAAGGCGTGGTGCGTAACGTCGGCAAGCACGCCGGTGGTGTGGTTATCGCCCCGACCAAGCTCACTGACTTCTCGCCCATTTATTGCGACGAAGCCGGCGATGGCCTGGTAACTCAGTTCGACAAGGACGACGTCGAGGCCGCTGGCCTGGTGAAGTTCGACTTCCTGGGACTACGGACCCTGACGGTCATCGACTGGGCGCTGAAAACCATCAACCGCGACCGTGCCAAGGTCGATGAAGCGCCCCTGGACATCGCCTTCATTCCGCTGGATGACAAACCGACCTACCAGTTGCTGCAAAAAGCCGAAACCACAGCGGTGTTCCAGCTTGAGTCGCGCGGCATGAAGGAGCTGATCAAGAAGCTCAAGCCCGACTGCCTCGAAGACTTGATCGCACTGGTGGCCCTGTTCCGTCCGGGGCCTTTGCAGTCAGGCATGGTTGACGACTTTATCAACCGTAAGCACGGTCGCGCGGAACTGGCGTACCCGCACTCGGACTACCAGTACGAGGGCCTCAAGCCGGTACTGGCACCGACTTACGGCATCATCCTGTATCAGGAACAGGTGATGCAGATTGCCCAGGTCATGGCTGGTTACACTTTGGGCGGGGCGGACATGCTCCGGCGCGCCATGGGCAAGAAAAAGCCCGAGGAAATGGCCAAGCAGCGCGGCGGTTTCATCGAAGGTTGCGCGACCAACAATATCGATGCCGACCTTGCGGGTAACATCTTCGACCTGGTGGAGAAATTCGCCGGTTACGGCTTCAACAAGTCTCACTCCGCAGCCTATGGCCTGGTGTCGTACCAGACCGCATGGCTGAAGACACATTACCCGGCGCCGTTCATGGCTGCGGTACTGTCGGCGGACATGCACAACACCGACAAGGTCGTGACCTTGATCGAAGAAATTCGCACCATGAAGCTGCGTCTCGACGCGCCGGATGTGAATACTTCGGAGTTCAAGTTCACGGTGAACGAAGAAGGCCGGATTATTTACGGCCTTGGTGCGATCAAGGGCGTGGGTGAGGGGCCGGTGGAAGCCATCACCGAGGCGCGCCAGGATGGGCCGTTCAAGGACCTGTTCGATTTCTGCGCTCGGGTCGATCTCAAGCGCATCAACAAACGTACCCTGGACGGTTTGATCCGCAGCGGTGCGCTGGATCGCCTGGGACCGTATTTCCACGACGAGCCCAAAGCCTATCAAGCGAGCATCGACCAGAATCGTGCCGTGTTGCTCAATGCGATGGAAGGGGCTATCAAGGCGGCGGAACAGACCGCGCGCACCCACGACAGTGGCCACGCCGACCTGTTTGGTGGCCTGTTCGTCGAAGAGGATGCGGATGTTTACGCCAACCATCGCAAGGCCAAGGAACTGACCCTCAAGGAACGCCTCAAGGGCGAGAAAGATACCTTGGGCCTGTACCTCACCGGCCACCCGATCGACGAGTACGAAGGCGAGATCCGCCGTTTCGCCCGCCAGCGCATCATTGACCTGAAGCCGGCACGCGATACCCAGACCGTGGCGGGCATGATCATTGCGCTGCGGGTGATGAAAAACAAAAAGGGCGACAAGATGGGGTTCATTACCCTGGACGACCGCTCCGGCCGCATTGAAGCCTCATTGTTTGCCGAGGCGTTCCATTCCGCGCAATCGTTGTTGCAGACCGACGCGATGGTGGTGGTCGAAGGCGAGGTCAGCAACGATGATTTTTCCGGCGGCCTGCGCCTGCGGGTCAAGCGGGTGATGAGCATGGAAGATGCGCGCACCAACCTGGCTGAAAGCCTGCGCCTGAAGTTGCAGACCAAGGACTTGAAGGGCGATCAGCTACGCTGGCTGGGTGAATTGTTCAAGCGCCATCGCGGCGCGTGTCCTATTACCATGGAATACACGAGCCCCGATGCCAAGGCCTTGCTGCAGTTTGGCGAGACCTGGCGAATCGACCCGGCGGATGCGTTGATTCAAGCCTTGCGTGACCAGTTCGGGCGAGACAACGTCTTCCTCCAATACCGTTGACGGCCAGGTGCCGCTCTTGCACAAGAGAGCAGCCCTGATCTCGACCCAATTTTTAATCTCGACCTGAACGCGCCTGTCCCTTATGGTAGGGCGCGAATAGACAACCGGCCGGCCCAAGCTCACTTGGACGTCGACCCAAGACGGACGCCTATGAACCCGAATTTTCTAGATTTCGAACAGCCGATCGCCGACCTTCAAGCCAAGATCGAAGAGTTGCGCTTGGTCGGTAATGACAATTCGCTGAATATCGGCGATGAGATCTCCCGCCTTCAGGACAAGAGCAGCACCTTGACCGAGGACATCTTCGGCAAGCTGACCAGCTGGCAGATTGCACGTCTGGCGCGTCACCCGAAACGTCCATACACCCTCGATTACATCGAGCACATCTTCACCGAGTTCGACGAACTGCACGGCGACCGTCACTTTTCCGACGACGCGGCCATCGTGGGCGGCATTGCCCGTCTGGACGACCAGCCGGTGATGATCATCGGTCACCAGAAAGGCCGTGAAGTGCGCGAGAAGGTTCGCCGCAACTTCGGCATGCCGCGCCCTGAGGGCTACCGCAAAGCGTGCCGCCTGATGGAAATGGCTGAACGCTTCAAGATGCCAATCCTGACGTTCATCGATACGCCAGGCGCTTACCCGGGCATCGATGCTGAAGAGCGCAACCAGAGCGAAGCGATTGCCTGGAACCTGCGAGTCATGGCACGCCTGAAAACCCCAATCATCGCCACCGTGATCGGTGAAGGTGGTTCCGGTGGTGCACTGGCGATCGGTGTTTGCGATCAGTTGAACATGCTGCAGTACTCGACCTATGCAGTGATTTCGCCGGAAGGCTGCGCGTCGATCCTGTGGAAAACCGCCGAAAAGGCGCCGGATGCTGCTGAAGCCATGGGCATCACCGCCGAGCGCCTCAAAGGCCTGGGTATCGTCGACAAGGTGATCGGCGAGCCTCTGGGTGGCGCTCACCGCGACCCGGCCGCAGCGGCCGCGTCCATCCGTGCAGAGCTGAGCTCGCAACTGGCGATGCTGAAGAAGTTCGATAACGAAGCGCTGCTGGCCCGTCGTTACGAGCGTCTGATGAGCTACGGTCTCTAACGACCACGCAGTGTCCCATGTGGGAGCGGGCTTGCCCGCGAAGGCGGTGTACCAGTCAACGTTGATGTTGAATGTGACGGCCTCTTCGCGGGCAAGCCCGCTCCCACAGTTGATTTGTGTGGTTTGAACGATATGAGTCAGCCCATGACTGATCTGCCTGCAAGGTTGCTCCTGAACCTTACGCCCTGGCGCAATGCCGCTCGTTGGCACATCGCCTTCTCCGGCGGACTCGACTCCACCGTCCTGCTGCATCTGCTCGCCCATCTCGCAAAAAAACACTCCCTGCCGGCGCTGAGCGCCATCCATGTCCATCACGGCCTCCAGGCTGCGGCTGACGCGTGGCCGCAGCATTGCCGGACAGTCTGTAACGAGCTGGGTGTGCCCCTGCAGGTCGTTCGCGTGCAGGTGGAGCCCGGCGCCAGCCTCGAGCGCGCCGCCCGGGAAGCTCGCTATAGGGCGTTCGTGGTGGCGACTGGGGCCGGCGAGTTACTGCTGACTGCGCAGCACCGCGACGATCAGGCCGAAACCCTGTTGTTTCGGTTGATGCGCGGGTCCGGGGTGCGCGGCCTGGCGGGAATGCCTTCACAGCGAACCCTGGGGCGCGGCCATCTGTTGCGTCCGTTGCTCGATGTCACTCGCGGCGAGCTCGAGTTCTACGCGGCCGAGCATCAGTTGCGCTGGATCGATGACCCTTCGAACCAGGATCGGCAGTTCTCGCGCAACTACCTGCGTCATCAGGTTTTGCCGGTCATGATCGAGCGCTGGCCGCAAGCGGTGACTACCATGGCCCGCAGCGCGGCACACCTGCGGGAAGCGCAGGACTTGCTTGATGAGCTGGCGCACATGGATCTGGCCAGCGCCCGCACGGCCAGTGATTTCGACTGGTTGGGCGTGCCCTCGCTGGAGTTGGCAGCGCTTGCGCGACTTTCCGCCGCGCGCCAGCGCAATGCGCTGAGTGGCTGGCTTGCGGCACTCACCCAGCTGCCCGACAGCGACCATTGGTCGGGTTGGGAGAACCTGCGCGATGCCGCCCCCGATGCCCGGCCGATCTGGCGCCTTGCCCAGGGCGAATTGCATCGCACGGGCGGGCGGATCTGGTGGTTGGCCGGCAGCTGGCTACGTCCGGCAACCGACGCCGTAGCCTGGAATGATCCCTCCCAGCCACTGGTGCTGACGGATAACGGCGTGCTCAATTTCAACGGCCGGATTCCCGATGGTCCGTTGCAAATCCGCTATCGTCAGGGGGGGGAGGTCATGGCTGTGGCCGACCGAGGTCATCGCGATCTCAAGCGCCTGCTCAACGAAAGGCATGTCCCGGGGTTTGTGCGTGGCAGATTGCCGCTGCTCTACCGAGGCGAGCAATTGCTTGGGGTGGCCAACTTGCGGGGCTTGAGTGGCTGCGCGCGGGACGGCTGGCATTTGCATTGGGCTCCACTAAGCGAAGATCAAGGTTTGAGCTGAAAGGGGCTTTCCGGTAGACTACGCTCCCTTCTTGATACAACTTCTGTGGATTCGACTGAATCGCAGGAGTTGCCGATTACCAAGCAGTCTTTGCTGGGCGATTCCAAAAAATGTGTAGCGAGCAACCTACCGGTGTTTCATCTACCGGTCTGTCCCAACGCGGCGGTTTTTTTGAAAGGTGCACTGTGATTAATGCAGGTGATCGGGGGCTTCGGCCTTCCTTCGCTTTCCCCGGCGGCTCGGACCGCTTTAACGCAGACTTCTAGGGTTTTTCATGACGCGCTACATATTCGTCACGGGCGGTGTTGTTTCTTCATTGGGGAAAGGCATTGCATCGGCTTCATTGGCGGCGATCCTGGAGGCGCGGGGACTTAAGGTCACCATGCTGAAGCTGGACCCGTACATCAACGTCGACCCGGGCACCATGAGCCCGTTCCAGCACGGTGAAGTGTTCGTCACCCACGACGGCGCCGAGACCGACCTGGACCTGGGCCACTACGAGCGGTTCATCCGCACGACCATGACCCAGAACAACAACTTCACGACCGGCCGTGTGTACGAGCACGTGCTGCGCAAAGAGCGTCGTGGTGACTACCTGGGTGCAACCATCCAGGTGATCCCGCACATCACCGACGAAATCAAGCGCCGCATCATCAAGGGCGCCGGCGATGCCGACGTGGCCATGGTCGAGATCGGTGGCACCGTGGGTGATATCGAGTCGCAACCGTTCCTCGAAGCCATCCGTCAATTGCGTTTCGAAGTCGGCGCCAAGCGCGCGATGCTGATGCACCTGACGCTGGTGCCGTATATCGCCACTGCTGGCGAGACCAAGACCAAGCCAACCCAGCATTCGGTCAAGGAGCTGCGCTCCATCGGCCTGCAGCCAGACGTGCTGGTATGCCGCTCCGATCACCCGATCGACATCTCGTCGCGTCGCAAGATCGCCCAGTTCACCAACGTTGAAGAACGTGCGGTGATCGCGCTGGAAGACGCCGACACCATCTACAAGATCCCGGGCATCCTGCATTCGCAAGGCCTGGATGATTTTGTCGTCGAGCGTTTCGGCCTGCAATGTGGCGGTGCCGACCTGTCCGAGTGGGAAGCCGTGGTCGACGCCAAGCTCAACCCTGAGCATGAAGTCACCATCGCCATGGTCGGCAAGTACATGGAACTGCTGGACGCCTACAAGTCGCTGATCGAAGCGATGAGTCACGCCGGCATCAGCAACCGCACCAAGGTCAACCTGCGCTACATCGATTCCGAAGACATCGAGAACCAGGGGACTGCACTGCTGGAAGGCGTCGATGCGATCCTCGTACCTGGCGGCTTCGGCCTGCGGGGCGTGGAAGGCAAGATTACTGCCGTTCAATTCGCTCGCGAAAACAAGGTTCCGTACCTGGGTATCTGCCTGGGCATGCAAGTGGCCGTGATCGAGTTCGCTCGTAACGTGCTGGGCTGGAAAGATGCCAACTCCACCGAGTTCGATCGTGCCAGCGGCCACCCGGTCGTGGGTCTGATCACCGAGTGGGAAGATGCCACCGGCGCCGTCGAAACCCGTACCGAAACCTCCGACCTGGGCGGCACCATGCGTCTTGGTGCGCAGGATTGCCTGCTTGAGCCGGGTTCCCTGGTGCACGATTGCTACGCCAAGGACGTGATCGTAGAGCGTCACCGTCATCGCTACGAAGTGAACAACAACCTGCTGCCGCAAATCATGGAAGCCGGTCTGAAAATCTCCGGTCGCTCCGGTGATGGCGCGTTGGTCGAAGTGGTCGAAGCTCCGGATCATCCATGGTTCGTCGCTTGCCAGTTCCACCCTGAGTTCACCTCGACGCCGCGCGACGGTCACCCGTTGTTCAGCGGTTTTGTCAAAGCTGCTTTGGCTCAACACCAGAAGAAGGCGTAAACCTGATGGCGCAGAAGATCATCCGCGTAGGCGATATCGAGATTGCCAACGACAAGCCAATGGTGCTGTTCGGTGGCATGAACGTGCTGGAAAGCCGCGACATGGCGATGCAGGTCTGCGAAGAATACGTAAAGGTCACCGAGAAACTCGGTATCCCTTACGTGTTCAAGGCCAGCTTCGACAAGGCCAACCGGTCTTCTGTGACCTCTTACCGTGGTCCGGGCCTGGAAGAGGGCATGCGCATCTTCCAGGACATCAAGCAAGCCTTTGGCGTGCCGATCATCACCGACGTCCACGAGCCTGATCAGGCTGCGGTCGTCGCTGAAGTCTGCGACATCATTCAGCTGCCGGCCTTCCTGTCGCGCCAGACCGATCTGGTCGTCGCGATGGCCAAGACCAATGCAGTGATCAACATCAAGAAAGCCCAGTTTCTCGCGCCTCAGGAAATGAAACACATCCTGAACAAGTGCGTGGAAGCGGGTAACGATCAACTGATCCTCTGCGAGCGTGGTTCGAGCTTCGGCTACAACAACCTCGTGGTCGACATGCTCGGCTTCGGCATCATGAAGCAGTTCGAATACCCGGTATTTTTCGACGTGACCCACGCGTTGCAAATGCCCGGTGGTCGTGCCGATTCCGCCGGCGGCCGCCGTGCACAGGTTCTGGATCTGGCCAAGGCGGGCATGAGCCAGTCGCTGGCGGGTCTGTTCCTCGAAGCTCACCCGGACCCGGACAACGCCAAGTGCGACGGCCCTTGCGCCTTGCGCCTGGACAAACTGGAGCCATTCCTGGCCCAGCTCAAAGCTTTGGACGAACTGGTGAAGAGTTTTCCGACGGTAGAAACCGCGTAATCCTCATTTCTCCGGTAAAGTACCGCACGATTTGTTGCTCAGGCCCTCGGGCCTGAGCCTTATCGTCCGCAAGTCTGCCCGCTGTACACCACTTGCTGACGGTAAAAGATTTCCTCTAGCTGCGTCGTTTTCGTCAACTTTGGAGTGTTTACAACAATGGCAAAAATCGTCGACATCAAAGGTCGTGAAGTTCTCGACTCCCGTGGCAATCCCACCGTGGAAGCGGATGTGCTTCTCGATAACGGCATCATCGGTAGCGCGTGCGCGCCGTCCGGTGCTTCCACTGGCTCGCGCGAAGCGCTCGAGCTGCGTGATGGCGACAAGAGCCGTTACCTGGGCAAAGGCGTTCTGAAAGCCGTCGCCAACATCAACGGTCCGATCCGCGACCTGTTGAAAGGTACAGACCCAAGCGACCAGAAAGCGCTGGATCACGCGATGATCAAGCTTGATGGCACTGAAAACAAAGGCTCCCTGGGCGCCAACGCGATCCTCGCCGTTTCCCTGGCAGCCGCCAAAGCCGCCGCACAGGACCAGGACCTGCCGCTGTACGCTCACATCGCCAACCTGAACGGTACCCCGGGTGTTTACTCCATGCCGGTTCCGATGATGAACATCATCAACGGCGGCGAGCACGCGGATAACAACGTCGACATCCAGGAATTCATGGTTCAGCCGGTCGGCGCCAAGTCTTTCTCGGAAGGCCTGCGCATGGGCACCGAAATCTTCCATCACCTCAAAGCTGTCCTGAAGGCCCGTGGCCTGAGCACTGCAGTGGGTGACGAAGGTGGTTTCGCACCGAACCTGGCTTCCAACGAAGACGCTTTGAAAGTGATCTCCGAGGCCGTGGCCAACGCCGGTTACACGTTGGGCACCGACGTGACCCTGGCTCTGGACTGCGCCGCCAGCGAGTTCTACGAAGATGGCAAGTACAACCTGTCCGGCGAAGGCCAGGTGTTCACCGCCGAAGGTTTTGCCGACTACCTCAAGGGCCTGACCGAGCGTTACCCGATCATCTCGATCGAAGACGGCCTGGACGAGTCCGACTGGGCTGGCTGGAAAATCCTCACCGACAAAATCGGCGAGAAGACCCAGCTGGTAGGTGACGACCTGTTCGTGACCAACACCAAGATCCTGAAAGAAGGCATCGATAAGAAGATTGCCAACTCTATCCTGATCAAGTTCAACCAGATCGGCACCCTGACCGAAACCCTGGAAGCCATCCAGATGGCCAAGGCCGCTGGTTACACTGCCGTGATCTCGCACCGCTCCGGCGAAACCGAAGATTCGACCATTGCCGACCTGGCCGTGGGCACTGCAGCGGGCCAGATCAAGACCGGCTCCCTGTGCCGTTCGGATCGGGTATCCAAGTACAACCAACTGCTGCGTATCGAAGAGCAGTTGAACGGCAAGGCCAAGTACAACGGTCGCAGCGAATTCCGCGGTTGATCATCTACTGATGTAAAGTCAGCGGATTGTGGTGAAAAAATCGCAACGGCGATGGATTTGCCACTAATCTGATGCCTTATCAGCACAAGCCTGGGTCTTCCAGGCTTCGTGCTATCAGATGCTTCAAGTTTTGGCATGGCTGTCTTTTTCACTGGAAACCCGATATTCGATGCGCAGTCCCAATTGGTTGTTTCTCGTCTTGCTCCTGTTGCTGGCTGGCCTGCAGTACCGCCTTTGGGTGGGTAATGGCAGCCTGGCGCAAGTGGCCGAGCTGACTCAGCAGATCGCCGATCAGCACGCTGAGAACGAAGGCTTGCTGGAACGCAATCGGGTCATGGACGCAGAAGTCAGTGAGTTGAAAAAAGGCATGGAGACCGTTGAAGAGCGGGCTCGCCATGAGTTGGGCATGGTCAAGGACGGTGAAACCCTTTACCAGTTGGCTCAATGAATTCCTCGGTACCGGCCTTCTGGGCCGTGATTCCCGCCGCGGGCGTCGGTGCCCGTATGGCTGCGGACCGTCCCAAGCAATACTTGCAACTGGGCGGGCGCACTATTCTCGAACACAGCCTTGGCTGTTTCCTTGACCATCCTGGCCTTAAGGGGTTGGTGGTCAGTATTGCTGTTGATGATCCTTATTGGCCAAACCTGGCGTGCGCATCTGACCCGCGAATTCAGCGCGTGGCCGGTGGTGGCGAGCGTTCCGGCTCTGTGCTCAATGCCTTGCTGCATCTGCATGCATTGGGCGCTGATGATGAAGACTGGGTGTTGGTGCACGACGCCGCTCGACCGAACCTGGCCCGTGATGATCTCGATAAGTTGCTGAGTGAACTGGCGGATGATCCGGTCGGTGGGCTGCTGGCGGTGCCGGCGCGCGATACGTTGAAACGGGTCGACAAGCAGGGGCGTGTGGTTGAAACCGTAGATCGCAGTGTGATCTGGCAGGCGTATACGCCGCAGATGTTTCGCCTGGGTGCACTGCATCGTGCGCTGGCTGACAGCCTGGTGGCAGATGCAGTTATCACCGATGAAGCGTCGGCGATGGAGTGGGCGGGGTTGGCGCCGCGTCTGATTGAAGGTCGCTCCGACAATCTAAAGGTTACCCGCCCCGAAGATCTGGAGTGGTTGCGTCAGCGTTGGGCTCACCGGCGCTAAAAGATCGTCTGAACGCGGCCCGAGCCTTCGGACGATCTTTGATCTTCAAACCATCAACCCCGATACTCCGGCCGCTTGGCCAACCCCTCCTTCAAATAATCCACCAGCTTGCGCACCTTCGGCGACAGATGACGCTGCTGCGGATAAAGCGCCCACACCGCCGTGTTCGGCGGCTGATGTGCATCCAGCAGGGAAATCAGCTCGCCGTTTTTCAGATGCTCCAGCACGTAATAATCCGGCAGCTGACACAACCCGACCCCCTGTAATGCTGCGTCCAGCACCGCTTGCCCGCTGTTGCAGCGCCAGTTGCCCTGCACCCGCTGGGAAAACTCTCGCCCGTTCTGCTCCAGTTGCCACAGGTCGGAACTGCCGATCAGGCAATTATGCCGGCTCAGTTCAGACAGGCTGTGTGGGCGACCGTAGCGTTCGACGTAGGATGGGGAGGCGCACAGGTACATGCGCCGTGGCGCCAGGCGTGCCGCGACCAGCCGCGAATCCTGTAGACGGCCAAGACGAATGGCCAGGTCAAGGCCTTCATGCACCAAATCGAGTTGGCGGTTGCTCAGTTCGATATCGATGCGCAGTTGCGGGTAGAGCGCCATGAATCGTGTCACCAGCGGCACGATAAACCGTTCGCCGTAGGCCACCGCGCACGTCATGCGCAGCATGCCCTTGGGCTCGCTGGTCAGGTCGCCGACTGCACGCAGTGCTTCTTCGCGCCCATCCTGCAGGCGCTGGCAATGTTGCAGGAACGTCTGCCCGGCTTCAGTCAACGTCACCCGCCGGGTGCTGCGGTATAGCAGGCGGGTCTGCAGACGCTCTTCGAGGCGGACGATTTGTCGGCTGACGTGCGACGAAGAAACGCCAAGGCGTTCCGCAGCCGCTGTGAACTGACTGCATTCCGCCACGGCCACAAACTCGTCAATGCCTTCCCAGCGATTTTCCGACATGGATGATTATCCCTGTGTAGCAATAATGTTTTGCTTTTGTCCTGATTATTCACCGTAAATCGATGTATTACACTCCTTGTCTCGTTTATTCACTGGAGTATCTATCCCCATGATCAAGTCACGCGCCGCCGTTGCCTTCGAGGCCAGGAAACCTCTTGAGATCGTTGAAGTCGACGTCGCCATGCCCAAGGCCGGTGAAGTCCTGCTGCGCGTCGTGGCCTCCGGGGTTTGTCATACCGATGCCTACACGCTGTCCGGTGCAGACCCGGAAGGCATCTTTCCATCGATCCTGGGACACGAAGGTGGCGCAGTGGTTGAAGCCATCGGCGAAGGCGTGACGTCGGTCGCTGTCGGCGATCATGTGATTCCGCTGTATACCCCGGAATGCCGCCAGTGCAAGTTCTGCCTGTCGGGCAAAACCAACCTGTGCCAGGCCATTCGCGCCACCCAGGGCAAAGGCCTGATGCCCGACGGCACCACGCGCTTTTCCTACAAGGGCCAGGAAATTTTCCACTACATGGGGACTTCGACTTTTTCCGAGTACACCGTGCTGCCGGAAATCTCCGTCGCCAAGATCGCCAAGGAAGCGCCTCTGGAGAAAGTCTGCCTGCTGGGTTGCGGGGTCACCACCGGCATTGGTGCCGTGCTCAACACCGCCAAGGTAAAACCAGGCGATACCGTCGCTATCTTCGGCCTCGGCGGGATCGGTCTGTCTGCGATCATCGGTGCGGTCAAAGCCAAGGCCGGCCGGATCATTGCCATCGATATCAACCCGGCCAAGTTTGAAATCGCCAAGCAGCTGGGCGCCACCGACTGCGTCAATCCGAAAGACTTTGACCGTCCGATCCAGGAAGTCATCGTCGACATGACCGATGGAGGCGTCGACTTTTCCTTCGAATGCATCGGCAACGTGCAACTGATGCGCGCCGCGCTTGAGTGCTGCCACAAGGGCTGGGGCGAGTCGGTGATCATCGGCGTCGCCGGTGCAGGCCAGGAAATCGCCACCCGTCCATTCCAGCTGGTGACCGGTCGAGTCTGGCGCGGGTCGGCTTTCGGTGGGGTGCGTGGTCGTACCGAGCTGCCAAGCTACGTCGAAATGGCTGAAACCGGTGAAATCCCGCTGGATACTTTCATCACCCACACCATGGGCCTGGAAGATATCAACAAGGCCTTTGACCTGATGCACGAAGGCAAAAGCATCCGTAGCGTCATCCATTTCTGAGGTCGCTCATGAGCCTGGAAAATATCTCCTGCCAGAAAAGCTTCGGCGGCTGGCACAAACGCTACCGGCATCGTTCCGATGTGCTCGGCTGCGACATGGTGTTCGCCGTGTACCTGCCGCCGCAAGCGGAGCAGGGCGGCAAGCTGCCTGTGCTGTACTGGCTGTCCGGCCTGACCTGCACCGATGAGAACTTTATGCAAAAGGCCGGTGCCATGCGCATGGCTGCGGAACTGGGGATGATCATCGTCGCCCCGGACACCAGCCCTCGCGGTCCCGATGTGCCGGCCGATCCGGACGGCGCCTGGGATTTTGGCCTGGGTGCGGGTTTTTATCTGAATGCTACCCAGGCACCCTGGTCACGGCATTACCGGATGCATGACTATGTGGTGAAGGAACTGCCGGCGTTGGTCGAGGCGCATTTCCCGGCGTCGGACAAACGCGGCATCAGCGGTCACTCCATGGGCGGTCACGGTGCGCTGGTTTGCGCTTTGCGCAACCCGGGCCGCTATCAATCGGTGTCGGCGTTTTCACCGATCAACAATCCGATGGATTGCCCGTGGGGCCAAAAAGCCTTCTCCCGTTACCTGGGAGAGGATCGGTCTAAGTGGCGCGAGTGGGATGCCTGTGCACTGATTGCCGAGGCTGACGAAAAGCTGCCACTGCTGGTTGACCAAGGTGATCGCGACGACTTCCTCGCCACCCAGCTCAAGCCTGAAGCCCTGCAGCAGGCGGCCAAACTGGCCGGTCATCCGCTGACGTTGCGCTTGCAACCGGGCTACGACCACAGCTATTTCTTCATCGCCAGTTTCATTGATGACCACTTGCAGCATCACGGGCGTGCTCTAAACGCCTAATGTGCTGCAAAGCAGGTAGAATCACGCCCTGACAAAATTCGGGGCGTTTTTTTTATGCGTATTGGCCACGGCTATGATGTGCACCGTTTCGCTGAAGGCGATTTCATTACTCTGGGCGGCGTGCGTATTGCACACGGCTTCGGGCTGCTCGCTCACTCCGACGGTGACGTCCTGCTGCACGCCTTGAGCGATGCCTTGCTTGGCGCTGCTGCGCTGGGCGATATCGGCAAGCACTTTCCCGACACGGACCCTACATTCAAGGGCGCGGACAGCCGTGTGCTGTTGCGTCACGTCGTCGGCCTGATCCACGCCAAGGGGTGGAAAGTCGGCAACGTCGACAACACCATCGTCGCCCAGGCACCGAAAATGGCCCCGCATATCGAATCGATGCGCGCGCTTATTGCCGCCGATCTTCAAGTTGAGCCGGACCAGGTGAACGTAAAAGCCACCACTACCGAAAAGCTTGGCTTTGTAGGACGCGAAGAGGGTATCGCCGTGCATTCCGTTGCCTTGTTGTTGCGCGCATGAACGAACTGCAACTGCTTGGGCCGCGGGCCTATGGTGAGGCGCTTGGCACTGCGGTACTCAAAGCCACTGCCGAAGATTTTCAGGTCGATGAAGTGCTCGACATCCCCCTCAGTGGCGAGGGTGAACATTTATGGATCTGGGTCGAGAAGCGCGGCCTGAACACCGAGGAAGCGGCACGGCGAATCGCCAAGGCTGCGGGCGTTTCGTTACGTACCGTCAGTTACGCGGGGCTCAAGGACCGTCAGGCGCTGACTCGCCAATGGTTCAGCGTGCAATTGCCGGGCAAGGCCGATCCTGATTTGTCGGCAGCCGAAAACGACACGTTGAAAATCCTCAAGACCGGTCGCCACAAACGCAAGCTGCAACGCGGTGCTCATTCGGCCAATGGCTTCACCTTGCGCCTGACCCAGTTCTCTGGCGACAAGGCGGCGATCGAACAGCGGCTGCAGTTGATCGGCAAACAAGGTGTCCCCAATTATTTTGGTACCCAGCGTTTCGGCTTCGATGGCGGCAATGTGGTCGATGCCCGTGCCTGGGCTGCGCGCAAGGCTTTGCCGGAGCAGCGCAACGTGCGCTCGCGCCTGCTCTCAACCGCCCGCAGTTTCCTGTTCAACCAGGTGTTGGCGGCTCGAGTGGCCGACGGTACCTGGCAGCGTGCCCAGGTCGGCGACCTGCTGGCTTTCACTGACAGCCGCAGCTTCTTTCCGGCTGGCGAAGCTGAATGCAGCGACCCGCGCCTGGCGATTCTTGACCTGCATCCCACAGGTCCGCAGTGGGGTGAAGGTGACTCACCGGCCGCTGGGGTTGTCCATGAACTGGAGCAGGCAATCGCCACTCGCGAAGCAGACTTGCGCGATTGGCTGGTTAACGCCGGAATGAGCCACGAACGTCGCATCCTGCGACTGCCCATTGGTGGGTTGACGTGGCATTATCCCGAGCCTGACATTCTGCAACTGGAATTCGTCCTGCCGGCCGGATGCTTCGCCACTGTATTGGTGCGCGAACTTGTCGATCTGGTGCCGGTGGGGCAGACGGACAGCCCATGCGTATTCTGATTTCTAACGACGATGGGGTAACTGCGCCCGGACTCGCCGCGCTTTATGCTGCGCTGGCCGATTACACCGAGTGCGTGGTTATCGCCCCCGACCAGGACAAAAGCGGCGCCAGCAGCTCGCTGACGCTCGACCGTCCGTTGCACCCGCAAACCCTGGCCAATGGTTTTATCAGCCTCAACGGCACGCCTACCGATTGCGTGCACCTGGGCCTCAACGGCCTGCTGGAGCGCCAGCCGGACATGGTGGTTTCGGGGATCAACCTGGGCGCCAATCTTGGGGACGACGTGCTGTATTCCGGAACGGTTGCTGCGGCTCTCGAAGGACGATTCCTGGAGCGTCCTTCCTTCGCGTTCTCCCTGGTCTCACGGCAGACGGAGAACCTTCCCACAGCGGCTTACTTTGCGCGCAAACTGGTAGAAGCCCACGCTGACCTCGACCTGCCCCCGCGCACGGTGCTGAACGTGAACATTCCGAATTTGCCCCTGGATCACATTCGCGGCATTCAGCTGACCCGCCTCGGCCATCGCGCCCGGGCTGCGGCACCGCTCAAAGTGGTCGACCCGCGTGGCAAGTCCGGTTACTGGATTGCAGCTGCCGGGGACGCCGAAGACGGTGGCCCGGGTACGGATTTCCACGCAGTGGTGCAAGGCTATGTGTCGATCACTCCACTGCAACTGGACCGAACCTTCAATGACGCCTTCAGAAATCTTGATGGCTGGCTGGAGGGCCTGCGCTAATGGCTCGTGAGCACGACGACATTCTGCGGCGCGGCATCGGCATGACTTCCCAGCGTACCCGCGAGCGCCTGATCCAGCGTCTGTATGACGAGGGCCTCTCCAACGCCAAGGTGCTGGAGGTGATTCGTCGTACACCGCGTCATCTGTTTGTCGATGAAGCACTGGCACACCGCGCTTATGAAGACACGGCGTTACCGATCGGCCATAACCAGACCATCTCCCAGCCTTACATGGTCGCGCGCATGAGCGAGCTTCTGCTGGAAGCGGGGCCGCTGGACAAGGTCCTCGAGATTGGCACGGGTTCGGGTTATCAGACGGCGGTGCTGTCGCAGCTGGTCGAGCGAGTGTTCTCGGTGGAACGCATCAAGGTCCTGCAGGATCGGGCCAAGGAGCGCCTGGTCGAATTGAACCTGCGCAATGTGGTGTTTCGCTGGGGGGACGGCTGGGAAGGCTGGCCGGCGCTGGCGCCCTACAACGGAATAATCGTCACGGCGGTCGCGACAGATGTACCCCAGGCGTTGCTCGACCAGTTGGCGCCGGGTGGACGCCTGGTGATCCCGGTCGGCTCGGGGGAGGTCCAGCAATTGATGCTGATCGTCCGCGAGGAACAGGGTTTTTCCAGGCATGTACTGGGTGCTGTCCGGTTCGTGCCGTTGTTGAACGGGCCGCTTGCCTGAGCATTTGTTTAAACGCGCTGAATTCTATTCGATTGCTCATGTCTTACAGCGGCAACATCGGGTTAAACAGATTCATCGTCAGTGAGCAAACGTGTGCGGTAGTTCACTAAGGTAAAGCCGGCACGGCCCGTTATACTTGCGTCATTTCCTGCCGATACTTGGCAATTCAAATTTTCAGCCACCACAAAGGGAGCGGCGGGTGAGTCTCAAAGTCATTGCGCAGCGAATCGGTATCACGAGCTTTCAGCGCCTGGTGACTGGCCTTGTCTTGAGCACCTTGCTGGTCGGATGCTCCAGCAACAAATCGAGCGACGTACGCGTCGTCGATCGCAACAACACCGTGGCTCAACGGCCGGCAGTCACGACGGGCCAGTACGTCGTGCGACCCAAGGACACCCTGTTCTCCATCGCCTTCCGCTACGGCTGGGACTACAAGGCCCTGGCTGCGCGTAACAACATTCCGGCGCCATATACCATCCGTCCGGGTCAGACGATTCGCTTCGATGGGCGCACCGGTTCAACGGCTTCAACAGTTTCCAGTTCTTCGAGTTCAACGCCTTCATCGTCGAGTAAAACGACGGTTTTCAAGCGCCCGGTAAATGGCTCTGGGCCAACGACTGCAGTGGTTGTACCGTCCGTCGCGAACAAACCGGCAGCCGTCCCACTGCCTCCGGCAGGCCCAGCCCCGACCGGCTGGGGATGGCCATCTAATGGCATTCTTATTGGAAAATTCTCTTCAAACGGGAGTTTGAATAAAGGAATTGATATCGCCGGAGATTTGGGACAGCCTGTTTTAGCTGCGTCTGATGGGACGGTGGTATACGCCGGGAGTGGCTTAAGGGGCTACGGCGAATTAGTCATCATCAAACACAGCGATACCTACGTCAGTGCCTACGGACATAACCGCAGGCTGTTGGTTCGGGAGGGGCAGCAGGTCAAGGTCGGACAGACAATTGCCGAAATGGGGTCAACGGGTACAGACCGGGTGAAACTGCATTTTGAGATTCGCCGCCAAGGTAAACCTGTAGATCCGCTGCAGTTCCTGCCACGTCGTTGATTTGTTTCCAGCCTGTTCCGTCACGTAGAGGGAACAGGCTCCAGCGTTGCCAAGGATAAAGGCGTCGCTTGAGCTTGAGGTCGAACTCACCAAAGGACTATAACAATGGCTCTCAGTAAAGAAGTGCCGGAGTTTGACATCGACGATGAGGTTCTCCTGATGGAGACCGACGCCGTTGCGGATGCGATGTCGAATGATGAAGGGGCGGCTACACCTTCCGTTCGGACAAAATCCAAACACTCCACGTCGTTGAAGCAACACAAGTACATTGACTACACGCGTGCACTCGATGCCACGCAGCTGTACCTCAATGAAATCGGCTTTTCCCCTCTGTTATCCCCCGAAGAAGAAGTACATTTTGCGAGATTGTCGCAAAGTGGGGATCCGGCTGGGCGCAAGCGCATGATTGAGAGCAACCTGCGGCTGGTGGTGAAAATCGCCCGACGCTACGTCAATCGTGGCTTGTCACTGCTGGACCTGATCGAAGAGGGCAACCTCGGACTCATTCGGGCGGTAGAGAAGTTCGACCCTGAACGTGGCTTCCGCTTTTCGACCTACGCCACCTGGTGGATTCGTCAGACCATCGAACGCGCGATAATGAACCAGACCCGGACCATCCGGTTGCCGATTCATGTGGTCAAGGAGCTGAATGTTTACTTGCGGGCAGCCCGGGAACTGACGCAAAAACTTGATCATGAACCTTCACCCGAAGAAATCGCCAACCTGCTGGAAAAACCGGTGGGCGAGGTCAAGCGCATGCTGGGCTTGAACGAGCGGGTTTCTTCGGTCGACGTCTCGCTGGGTCCGGATTCGGATAAAACCCTGCTGGACACGCTTACCGATGACCGTCCAACCGATCCATGTGAACTGCTGCAGGACGACGACCTTTCCCAGAGCATTGACCAGTGGCTGTCCGAGCTGACCGACAAGCAACGCGAGGTGGTGATTCGCCGCTTCGGCCTGCGCGGTCACGAGAGCAGCACGCTGGAAGATGTGGGCCTGGAAATTGGCCTCACCCGTGAGCGGGTCAGGCAGATACAGGTTGAAGGTCTCAAGCGTCTTCGGGAGATCCTGGAGAAGAACGGTTTGTCGAGCGAGTCGCTGTTCCAATAAGCGTGTTGCAGGCAGGCAGCGAAAAACCCCGACTGGTTCGGGGTTTTTTGTTGGCTGGGATTTGAGTCGGCGGGGGGCTCGGTTTTGCAGTCAGCGGGCGTAAGTATTTGCTTACTCTGTTGTAAGTGTTCGTTATTTTTGCAGGTAAACAGTTGGCTGTGTTCAACCAATATTTTAACTAAGCCTTTGATTTTTGAGGAATAATTTTCATATTCAAAACTGGCTATTTATCCGATTTGGCATTTTAGAGGCGTTGCCCGTGGCCGGGGAAAGTCTAGTATCGGGGTTGTGTCGACGGATAGACACGCCCCTCAGGATGAGGGGAAGGACATCGCAGGATGCGATTCATCAGGATGATGAAAAGGAAAACAGGGACTAGGGAAAAAATGTGGGCGGGTCAAACCGCCCCTTTTTTTTGCCTGTAGAAAAGCTGGATCTTTTGATCTAAAAAAAAGGCCCGTAACGGGCCTTTTCGGGAACGCGATCAGATCAGCGTTCGAGGTGTTCGAGCTTGCCTGTCTTGCCATCCCATGCCGCAGAATCCGGTAGCGGATCCTTGCGTTCGGTGATGTTTGGCCATACTTCGGCCAGCTCCATGTTCAGCTGGATGAAGTTTTCCATGCCGGCCGGGACTTCATCTTCGGAGAAGATGGCCACAGCAGGGCATTCTGGTTCACACAGCGCGCAGTCGATGCACTCATCCGGGTGAATCACCAGGAAGTTCGGGCCTTCGTAAAAGCAGTCCACCGGACAGACTTCTACGCAGTCGGTGTACTTGCACTTGATGCAGTTGTCGGTGACGACGAAGGTCATTTCTAATTTTCTCCTCAGGCGGCGGCAGCGGAGCCCCTTCACGTTGGGGTCGCCAGGTTTGGGAGCGATAGTCTGCAGGCCTGGCTGTAGCCTGCAGCATCCCAAACCGCGCGAGATTCTAACAGCTTGCAAGCAAGTGCGTTAGATCCGTGTCTTCAGTGCATAGAGCATTTCGAGCGCCTTGCGTGGCGTGAGGTCATCCAGGTCGAGTTTAGCCAGTTCATCCAGCACCGGGTGAGGGAGACTGGCGAACATGTCGCTCTGCTGCGGCGCGCGATTTTTACCTTTGACCGGCTTGGGCGCCTCGTGCGGCAAGGCGGTGGCCTCCAGTCGGCCAAGGTGCTCGCGGGCACGCAGAATCACCTCGCCAGGTACGCCGGCCAACTGTGCCACGGCCAGGCCATAACTCTGGCTGGCAGGCCCCGGCAGGACGTGGTGCAGGAACACGATGCGTTCGTTATGTTCGGTGGCGTTGAGGTGCACGTTGGCGACCAGGGGCTGTGCCTCGGGCAATACCGTCAGTTCGAAGTAGTGCGTAGCGAACAGCGTGTAGGCGCGCAGGAACGCCAGGCGCTCCGCCGCTGCCCAGGCCAGGGACAAGCCATCGAACGTACTGGTGCCGCGTCCGACTTCGTCCATCAGTACCAGGCTGCGCTCGGTGGCGTTGTGCAGGATATTCGCCGTTTCGCTCATTTCAACCATGAAGGTCGAACGCCCGCCAGCCAGGTCATCGCTGGAGCCGATCCGCGTGAAGATGCGGTCGACCAGCGACAGCTCACAACTGGCTGCCGGAACAAAACTGCCGATATGCGCCAGCAACACGATCAAGGCGGTCTGGCGCATGTAGGTGGATTTACCGCCCATGTTCGGACCGGTGATCACCAGCATGCGGGTGTTGTCGTCCAGGCTGAGGTCGTTGGCCACGAACGGGGTGGTCAGCACTTGCTCGACCACTGGGTGGCGACCCTGGCTGATGCGCATGCACGGCTCTTCGACGAAGCGCGGGCAGTTCAGGTCCAGGTTCAGCGCACGTTCGGCGAGGTTGCTCAGCACGTCCAGTTCGGCCAACGCCGCAGCGGTGTCCTGCAGTGGCGGCAGCTTTGATATCAGGTCTTCGAGCAATGCTTCGTATAGCATCTTCTCGCGGGCCAGGGCGCGGCTCTTGGCCGACAGCGCCTTGTCTTCGAAAGCCTTGAGTTCCGGAGTGATGAAGCGCTCGGCACCCTTGAGGGTCTGGCGCCGAATGTAATCCGCTGGCGCCGACTCAGCCTGCTTGCTCGGCAGTTCGATGAAATACCCATGAATGCGGTTGTAACCCACTTTCAAGTGCGACAGGCCGGTACGGGCTTTTTCCCGCGCTTCCAGATCGATCAGGAATTGCCCGGCGTTCTCGCTCAGGGATTGCAGGTCATCAAGTTCGCTGTCATAGCCGGTTTTCAACACGCCGCCGTCACGGATAACCGCCGGCGGGTTGTCGATGATGGCCTTTTCCAGCAACGCGGCCAGTTCCGGGTAGGTGCTGGTGGTCGCGGCCAGTTGAATGAGGTGTGGCGCTTCCAGTTCAGCCATCGCCACCTGCAGTTGCGGCAGCGCACCGAGCGCGTCACGCAGCCGGGCGAGGTCGCGGGGGCGGGCGTTGCGCAGGCCGATCCGCGCCAGAATCCGCTCGATGTCGCCAATCTCCTTGAGCTGCGGTTGCAGCTGTTCGAATCGATAGGCATCTAGCAGGCAGGTGATGGACGTCTGGCGTGCCAACAGCACCTTGAGATCGCGAAGCGGACGGTTTAGCCAGCGCGTTAGCAGACGGCTGCCCATGGCGGTCTGGCAGCGGTCAACCACCGATTGCAGGGTATTGTCGCGGCCACCGGCAAGGTTGGTGTCCAGTTCCAGGTTGCGCCGGCTTGCACCATCCAGCACTACCGTGTCGTCGAGGCGCTCGTGTCGCAGGCTGCGCAAGTGCGGCAGGGCGGTGCGCTGGGTTTCCTTGGCGTAGCTCAACAGGCAGCCGGCAGCGCCGATCGCCAGGGTCAGGTTTTCGCAACCGAACCCTTTCAGGTCCTGGGTGGAGAACTGCTGGCACAGGCTTTTAAACGCCGAATCACGCTCGAAATCCCACGGCGCGCGACGACGAACCCCGCGGCGCTTCTCTGCGGGCAGGTCCTTTGGCCAGTCGTCCGGGATCATCAGCTCCACCGGATTGACGCGCTCCAGCTCCGCCAGCAGGTTTTCCCAGCCCTTGATTTCCAGCACGGTGAAGTTGCCGCTGGTGATATCCAGCACGGCCAGGCCAAACAGGCGCTCGTCTCCCAGCACCGCGGCAATCAGGTTGTCGCGGCGCTCGTCCAGCAACGCTTCGTCGCTGACCGTACCCGGCGTGATGATCCGCACCACCTGGCGATCCACGGGCCCTTTGCTGGTGGCCGGGTCGCCGACCTGCTCACAGATCACCACCGACTCGCCAAGTTTTACCAGTTTCGCCAGGTAACCTTCCGCCGCGTGGTAAGGAATCCCGCACATGGGGATCGCTTGTCCTGCAGACTGCCCGCGCGCGGTCAGGGTGATGTCCAGCAACTTGGCGGCTTTCTTCGCATCTTCATAGAAGATCTCGTAGAAGTCGCCCATGCGGTAGAACATCAGCTGGTCGGGGTGCTGGTTTTTCAGGCGCCAGTACTGCTGCATCATTGGCGTGTGGGAGGACAGGTCGGAGAGCGCTTTATTCATCGGATATCAGGCAAATTCGTTGAAAGGTGTAGGGCAAAGGAGGGACGTCGGCCCGGCTTTTCCGCGATGGGCGCAAGATTACCATGGGCAGTCCGCCCGCCGCAGGAGTGAAAGCCCTGCGATGCAGTTCCACCCCCGCACACACCGCGCATTTCCTCACATTTTTGATGGGGGGCGCGCCTTGCAAGCGTAATTGGCTCGTGTACGGTAGTGCTTATCCCGCCCGACAAGGAGATGACCGTGAAAGAAATCACCCAGCTCGCCGCTGAACTTGGCAGACGCCTGCAGGTTCTCAATGCTCATGTCACGACCGCCGAGTCGTGCACCGGCGGCGGGATCGCCGAGGCAATTACCCGGATTCCCGGTAGTTCGGCATGGTTCGAAGCCGGTTACGTGACTTACTCCAACCGGCAGAAAACCGAACAGCTGAATGTGCCCGGCGAGCTGTTCTCCACCGTAGGCGCGGTCAGTCGCGAGGTGGTCGAGGCCATGGTCAGGGGCGCCCAGGAGAAAAGCCGGGCGACTTTTGCCGTGGCGGTCAGCGGTGTCGCCGGGCCGGATGGCGGGTCTGCGAGCAAGCCGGTCGGTACGGTCTGGCTGGCCTGGGGCGTCGGGGAGCAGCTGTTCAGCGAGGTCCAGCACTTCCCGGGCAATCGCGACGAGGTCCGCCGACAAACGGTGAAGGCCGCGCTAGAGGGGCTGCTACGGCATGCCGCTTCAGAAATCTCAAATCAGGGGTAGGCGATCCTGAAGCGCTGTGGAATAATACTGTCTACTTATACAGGTGTTGGCCGTCAGGCCTTATTGATTACGTGAGGACTTTAATGGACGACAACAAGAAGAAAGCCTTGGCTGCGGCCCTGGGTCAGATCGAACGTCAATTCGGCAAGGGTGCCGTGATGCGTATGGGCGATCAAGACCGTCAGGCGATCCCGGCTATCTCTACTGGCTCTCTGGGTCTGGACATCGCGCTCGGCATTGGCGGTCTGCCAAAAGGCCGTATCGTTGAAATCTACGGTCCTGAATCCTCAGGTAAAACCACTTTGACGCTGTCGGTCATCGCCCAGGCGCAAAAAGCCGGTGCCACCTGCGCATTCGTCGACGCCGAGCACGCACTCGACCCGGAGTACGCTGGCAAGTTGGGCGTCAATGTCGACGACCTGCTGGTTTCCCAGCCGGACACGGGCGAACAAGCCCTGGAAATCACCGACATGCTGGTGCGTTCCAACGCGGTTGACGTGATCATCGTCGACTCCGTCGCTGCATTGGTTCCAAAGGCCGAGATCGAAGGCGAAATGGGTGACATGCACGTTGGCCTGCAAGCCCGTCTGATGTCCCAGGCCCTGCGTAAAATCACCGGTAACATCAAGAACGCCAACTGCCTGGTTATCTTCATTAACCAGATCCGGATGAAAATCGGCGTCATGTTCGGCAGCCCGGAAACCACCACCGGTGGTAACGCGCTGAAGTTCTACGCTTCGGTTCGCCTGGACATCCGCCGTACTGGCGCGGTGAAAGAAGGTGATGAAGTCGTTGGTAGCGAAACCCGCGTCAAGGTTGTGAAGAACAAGGTGGCTTCGCCGTTCCGTCAGGCTGAATTCCAGATCCTTTACGGCAAGGGCATCTATCTCAACGGCGAGATGATCGACCTGGGCGTACTGCATGGTTTTGTCGAGAAGTCCGGTGCCTGGTATGCCTATGAAGGCACCAAGATCGGTCAGGGCAAGGCCAACTCGGCCAAGTTCCTGGCAGACAACCCGGAAATCGCGGCGAAACTTGAGAAGCAGCTGCGCGACAAACTGCTGAGTCCGGCACCAGACGTTAAAGCGTTGGCAGATCGGGTGAAAGCAGATGACCTGGTTGATGTAGATGTTTGATTGATCCGATGACCGCCGTACTCGATACACTCGTCGCAGTGCGGCGAACCGCAATGGACCTGCTCGCGCGACGCGAGCATGGTCGAGTCGAGCTGACGCGTAAGCTGCGTCAGCGCGGCGCTCTCCCTGAAATGATCGACACTGCACTCGACCGTCTGACGGAAGAGGGTTTGTTGTCCGAATCCCGTTACCTTGAAAGCTTCGTGTCCTATCGTGCCCGCTCGGGTTACGGCCCGCTGCGTATCCGTGAAGAACTGAGCCAGCGTGGCCTGCAGCGTGCCGATATCGAGCTCGCTCTGCGTGAGAGCGGGATCAGTTGGCACGATCAGCTGGAAGAAACCTGGCGGCGCAAGTTTGCCGGGCATCTACCCATCGATGCCAGGGAGCGCGCCAAGCAGGGGCGTTTCCTGAGTTATCGCGGCTATTCGATGGAAATGATCAGTCGGCTGTTCAGCGGTCGAGGGATGGACGATTAAATGAAAAAGGCCCGCTAGTGATAGCGGGCCTTTTTTATTCGCTTCACGTCACCTTTGAAGGTTCCCGCGCGCGCTGTTGAGCCTGGGGTTTGGACTGTGACCAGTTTTCCGGCAGGTTGATGTAATCCACCAGTTCGCGCAGACGTCCGTGATCCCGCGCATTGAAGGTGAACGCCAGTCTTGCCAGGTGGCTGAACTGTTCGTCGTCGTGTTCTTCGCCGCTATAGGCGTGTTGATGGAAATGGTCGCTCAGGCACAGATCGGCGAACGCTTGCTGCATATGGTCGAGTGCCTGGTCGCTCAGCCTGTGGTTCATGCGAATGATGAACTGGTGCTTGAGCCAGCGACTGGAGTGGAAGTTGCTGTAGAACTGATTGATCTGCTCCACCGCTTCTTCGGCGCTGTAGACCAGGCTGACGAGCTTCATGTCGGTGGGCAGTATGTAGCGATTTTCTGCGAGCTGATGGTGGATGAAGTCCAGCGCGCCCTGCCAGAAAGTACCGCCTGGCGCATCCAGCAGTATCACCGGCACCAGAGGGCTCTTGCCGGTCTGGATCAATGTCAGTACTTCCAGGGCTTCATCCAGGGTGCCGAAACCTCCGGGGCAGAGCACCAGCGCATTGGCTTCCTTGACGAAGAACAGCTTGCGCGTGAAGAAGAAGTGAAATGACAGCAGGTTGGTCGTGCCCCGGACGGTCGGGTTGGCGTGCTGCTCGAAGGGCAGTGTGATATTGAAGCCAAGGCTGTGTTCAAGGCCGGCGCCTTCGTGGGCTGCCGCCATTATCCCGCCACCGGCGCCCGTGATCACCATCAGGTCTGAACGCGCCAGCGCAGCGCCCAGCTCGCGAGCCATTGCGTACAAGGGGTTTTCCACCGGTGTACGCGCAGAGCCGTAAACCGTGACTTTGCGTCGCCCCTTGAACTGTTCCAGCACGCGAAAGGCGTGTTCCAGTTCGCGCAGGGCCTGCAGGGTGATCTTGGCATTCCAGCGATTGTGGTCTTCCTGCGCCATGCGTAGCACGGTGAGGATCATGTCTCGGTAGATCGGGGAGTTCGGGCTGGCAGGTGAAACCAGGTTGAGGAGTTCTTCGACCTTGCTGGTGAGGTCGTGGCCGCTTTCTGCAAAATGACGGCTAAGGAGGTCATTCGGTTGGTAAGGCATTAACTTCTCCTTGCGTGCGGGCTCTGGTTTTTTTCGGTGAATGAAAAAAACGTTCGCAACTTCAAAAATCCATGACGGGCGGCTCCTTCCCGGCCCAAAGATGTAATGGTGATTACTCTAAATCTAGTCCTTGGCGAGGATTCGCGCTGACTTGATCATTGCGCTGCAACGTCTTTCCTGGCAATCGCTTATTAGCGATTCGAGAAGTGATTTCACCACTCGTCTGAACCTGATCCGAGAGTTCAGCGCTCTGATTTACTTACTTACAGGCGTGACGCGACCGTTTTGCGCAAGGGCAAGACGCACGGTACAGGTAACTCAAAGGATTTATCGCGCAGTTGGGGCGAAAGGGCAGGGAGGCGGGAACTATGACCAAGGTCATTCTGGAAATCGATACGCAGCTGTATCGATTGCTCAAGGTATCAGCCGAGACCAACCATTTGAGTCTTGAGGAAGAGTGCTGCCGGCGTCTTGCAGGTGGCGAGCGTCGCTCGCGTTACTTGCAGGCACTTGTCGCGGAATTGCGCGCCGATGACGAACAGCGACGCGCTAATTCCCGATGATCACTTTTTCTTTTGATTTACTTTCGGGCAATCCGATTCCTGGAAGCGTTCGCTGGCGACCGGACGGTTGGTCTTAACCTCGGTGAATTCGTAACGCATGATCGCGCCTTTGGCCATCAGCTTGCGAAAGCCCGGGTTGTTGCAGACGGTGGAGCCCAGCTGGAAATAAACAGCCTTCGGATCGGCGCGCATCTTGTCGGCGTGAGTGCTCTGCACGCTCAGGTGGTTGATCAGCTCTTTGCCTTCAACGGTGTAACCCTGATCGAGAATGTCTTCATTGATTGCCCGCGGAGTGCCGACGCTGCTTTGAGCGGCAACGTTTTGCAGCATTTTGCTCAGTTCCATGTCTTTCAAGGAAGCAGCCTGGGCGTTGAAGGACGACGCCAGCAAAATGGCAGCGGTAGGAACGATAAAGCGCAGCATGAAACTCTCCTGGTTCAGTGACTGGTGGTTCGACCCGTCACATGACTGTGCGTTCAGTGGCGGCGAATTATAGGGGACGAGGCCTGGACGGTACAGGCTTGCGCGGGTTGCTCTGATAAACTGCCACTACTTTATGCCCAGCCGAGTGTTGTTCGTGTCGATAATCCCTTCTGCCCCTCTCTTTGCGGCGAATGCCGTTGCCCTTTTGCGCGATCAGCGTGAGGAAGAGGGCATCAAGCCGATACAGGCCCGGGGTTGGAGGGCCACTCGCTGCCGCGCCTGTCGCGTGATCGAAAGCCATTGCCTGTGTGCCTGGCGCCCGCAGGTCGATGCGCGCTCCGGCGTGTGCCTGATCATGACCAATAAGGAAGTCTTCAAGCCCAGCAACACCGGGTGGCTGATTGCCGACGTGGTGCGCGACAACCATGCATTCATCTGGTCACGTACTGAAACCGACCCTGAGTTGCTGGCCTTGCTGCGCGACCCGCAATGGCAACCGTATCTGGTGTTTCCGGGCGAGTATGTCGAGCCTGAGCGGGTGACGAACACCGTCGAAGTCGATAGTGCCAAGCGCCCACTGTTCATTCTATTGGACGCGACCTGGACCGAGGCGCGGAAGATCTTCCGCAAAAGCCCGTACTTTGATGCGCTCCCGATCCTCAGCCTGCTGCCCGAGAAACTGTCACGCTATCGCCTGCGCCGGTCGACGCGTAGCGAGCACTTGTGTACGGCCGAAGTGGCGGCGCTGTGTCTGGATCTGGCCGGCGATGTGGCGGCCGCGTCGGCACTGGACGCTTATTTCGACGTGTTCAGCCAGCACTACCTCGATGCCAAGCACCAGCTGGACATGAATGTTTCTACCCCCGCGCATGCCGAGCTGATGCCCTTCGTGCACAGCAGTTATGCTGCCTTGGGCTGATTGTCGCCCATACTGTAAAGATCTGTACTGGCCATGCACCTTGACCACCCCGGTTCCGCTGGGCATGCTTGGCGCCGATTGGGGCGCCGCCAAGGTTTGAGACGCCGTTTTAGCTTGTGATTGGCGTTGAACGTGCCCTGTTGGTGCAGCTCCGTGGCTGTACCTCGAGTTGTTTGAAAAACAGGATCATTTAAAAAATGGCCACATACGAAATCCTGATTGCCGATGACCACCCACTGTTCCGTAGCGCATTGCATCAGGCGTTGACCCTGGGCCTGGGCCCCGAAGTCCGGCTGGTGGAGGTGGCGAGTATTGCCGAACTGGAGACCCGCCTGGACGAGAAGTCCGACTGGGACCTGGTTCTGCTCGACTTGAACATGCCAGGCGCTTACGGATTTTCCGGCCTGGTGCTGTTGCGCGGGCAATACCCGCAGATTCCGGTGGTGATGGTGTCGGCCCAGGAAGAGGCCTCGATCATGGTCAAGTCTCGCGAGTTCGGGGCCAGCGGCTTCATTCCCAAGTCCAGCGACCTGAGTGTTATTCAAAAGGCCGTCAGGGCGGTATTGGACGGCGATGTGTTCTGGCCCCCGCAGGCCTTTGAGGCGGTCAGTGTCTCCGCCGAAGCCAAGGCGGCAAGCGAAGGCCTGGCCAGCCTCACGCCGCAGCAGTTCCGGGTGTTGACCATGGTGTGTGAAGGTTTGCTGAACAAACAGATCGCTTATGAACTGAGCGTCTCGGAAGCCACCATCAAGGCCCATGTCACCGCCATCTTCCGCAAGCTGAACGTGCGCACTCGCACCCAGGCGGCGTTGCTCTTGCAACAACTTGAGTCAATTTCGAGCCATTGAACCCGGCTCGTTCACGCTTTTTTGACTTTCACTGGTCTAGCTTTCCCACTCCTTTTTGGTGCAGTTGCTTACTCTATGTCTCCTTTCAAAGGCCAGACCGGCCTCAAACGCATCCTCAACGCTTCGGGTTATTCACTGGATGGGCTGCGCGCGGCCTTCACCGGTGAGGCGGCATTCCGCCAGTTGGTGCTGCTTAACGTCATTCTGATACCGCTGTCGTTCTTTTTGAATGTCAGCCGGGTGGAACAGGCGTTGTTGATCGCCGTTTGCCTGCTGGCACTGATCGTCGAACTGCTCAATTCCGCCGTGGAAGCGGCCATTGACCGCATCTCGCTTGAATTGCACCCGCTGTCCAAGAATGCCAAGGACATGGGCAGCGCCGCGCAGTTCGTGGCACTGACCATGATCGCGCTGGTCTGGGCAGTCATCCTGCTTTAAGCAATGGTGGGCAGGACGATCTCGTCGCTGCGCTGGACCCCGGCGGTGAAGGCGCGGCACAAGTCGAGGAACTCACGCATCGCCGAGGTCTGGTACTTCTGTTTGTGCCAGATGAAATAGAACTGTCGCGCCAGGTCCAGATCCGGGGTTTCCACCGCTACCAGGCTGCCGCGCCGGAATGCATCACGCAGTGCCAGCCTCGAGATGCAGCCAATTCCCAGGCCTGACTCGACCGCGCGCTTGATCGCTTCGGTGTGTTC
Organism: Pseudomonas sp. TMW22090; assembly: GCF_022496665.1. Taxonomy (NCBI): domain Bacteria; kingdom Pseudomonadati; phylum Pseudomonadota; class Gammaproteobacteria; order Pseudomonadales; family Pseudomonadaceae; genus Pseudomonas; species Pseudomonas sp. TMW22090. The sequence goes on along the minus strand of NZ_SCFH01000002.1, from coordinate 257,251 downwards.
CAGTTCGAGACGGATATTCAGCGCACTGCGATGATGTCGCATGGCCTGGTCAAACGTCAGGCGCGTGCCGGAGCCCTGTTCCCGCAGGATCCAGGCCTCTTGCGACAGCTCGGCCATGCTCGCCGTACCGCGTATGGCCAAAGGATGCTGGGGCGCACAGAACACCACCAATTCATCCTCGACCCAGCTCTGCACTTCGATGTCCGGGTGGCTGCAGTCGCCTTCGATTAGACCCAGATCAATTTCATAGTGCGCGACCTGTTGCACGATGTTGGCAGTGTTCTGCACATGCAGCTTCACCTGGCTTTCTGGATGACGCTGCATGAAGCTGCCGATCAGCAGGGTGGCCAGGTAATTGCCGATGGTCAGGGTGGCGCCGACAGCCAGGGAGCCGAAACCCGACTTGCCGTTGAGCAGGTCTTCGATTTCCTTGGCCTGGTCGAGCAGGGCCACGGCCTGGGGCAACAGCTGTTTGCCCAGGGCGTTGAGGCTCAGCCGTTTACCCGCGCGGTCGAACAGCTGGCAGCTGGACTGGCGCTCCAGTTCGGTGATCGAAGTGCTTGCCGCCGATTGTGAGAGGTTGAGCAGTCCCGCAGCACGGGATACGCTTTCCTGCTGGGCGACAGCGACGAAGACTTGCAGTTGACGGAGAGTAAATCGCATATCTATATAACCGATAACCCTTATCTTAATAATCCATTTAACAGATATTGTCGCTGCCATTAGAATGCGATGCAATTGCGCACATCACCGGCGCAGGCAAAATCTCCAGGAGTCCCACGTACATGAGCAACATGAACCACGAGCGTGTCCTCAGTGTTCATCACTGGAACGACACTCTGTTCAGCTTCAAGTGCACCCGTGACCCGGGTCTGCGCTTCGAGAACGGTCAGTTCGTGATGATCGGCCTGCAACAGCCCAACGGCCGGCCGCTCATGCGCGCTTACTCGATCGCCAGCCCGAACTGGGAAGAGCATCTCGAGTTCTTCAGCATCAAGGTGCCTGATGGTCCGCTGACCTCCCAGTTGCAGCACCTGAAGGAAGGCGACGAGATCATCATCAGCAAGAAGCCTACCGGCACGCTGGTACTGGATGATCTGAAGCCGGGCAAGCACCTGTACCTGCTCAGCACCGGTACCGGTCTGGCGCCATTCATGAGCGTCATCCAGGACCCGGAAACCTACGAGCGTTTCGAGAAAGTGATCCTGTGCCACGGCGTACGTTACGTCAACGAAGTCGCTTACCGCGAATTCATCACCGAGCACTTGCCGCAGAACGAGTTTTTCGGCGATGCCCTGCGTGACAAGTTGATCTACTACCCGACCGTGACCCGCGAGCCATTCGAAAACGAAGGTCGCCTGACCGACTTGATGCGCAGCGGCAAGTTGTTCAGCGATATCGGCCTGCCGCCGATCAACCCGCAGGACGACCGCGCCATGCTGTGCGGCAGCCCGAGCATGCTCGACGAGACCAGCGAAGTGTTGAACAGCTTCGGCCTGAAGGTTTCGCCGCGGATGCGCGAGCCGGGTGATTACCTGATCGAGCGTGCGTTCGTCGAGAAGTAAGCCATTCGCATCACTAAAATGCCCCCATAGCCTGCTCAGGCAATGGGGGCATTTTTATGTCCGACAATTCCAGGTAGGAGCTGCCGAAGGCTGCGATCTTTTGCTCTTGAAATTCGGGAAAGAAGATCAAGGTCAAAAGATCGCAGCCTTCGGCAGCTCCTACAAGTTGGATGCGGGTATGACTTCGAGCACGCTGATCAGGCCCGCCTCGGGGTAATGCCAGCGCACATCCACATCCCAGAACTGCGCGCCATATTCCCTCTGTGGTGCAGGTGTCTGGTAAGCCGGGCGCGGGTCCTGTGCCAGACACTGTTCGATAAGCTCGACCAGGGGCTCCTCAAGCCGCTGAGCGTGGCCATAGGCCTGCTGCAGCGCCGAATCCATCCACTGCACGGCAATCAACGGCGGCGCAGCGCTGGCGATGCTGTTGGAGGCCGTGTCGATGATGTCGGCGTAAGGCACGTAAGGTTTTATGTCGAGAATCGGCGTGCCATCGAGCAAATCGATGCCGGATATCCACAGGCGATTGGCTTCGACCTTGTCCAGCTTGACCACTGACTGGCCAATGCCATTGGGTCGATGCGTCGCGCGCGTGGCGAAAACACCCATGGATTTGTTGCCGCCCAGACGAGGCGGGCGGACTTTCAGCCGTGGCTTGTCTTCCAGCGCCTGGTGGAACAGGAAAAGCAGCCACACGTGGCTCACCTGCTCCAGCCCCTGCACGGCTTCACCCTGATCGAAGGGCGCCACCAACTCCAGTACGCCGCGTGCGGCAGGAGCCAGTTGCGGTTGGCGCGGGATGGCGAACTTCTCCTTGAAGCAGGAGCGCACGAAACCGATAGGTGAAACGCTGTAGGTCATGGGTTGGGGTCGAGGCGGGAATGGGTGGGCATGATAACCCGATCAACCGTTTAACCGGTGGCGCCTGGCAGTTCGTCATTGCGTGCAAGCCTTGCTCCCACAGAACCTGTGGGAGCGGGCGGGCAAGCTTTGCTCCCGCCTTGCAATTATTGCGGGCGCACGCGCAGGGTCAGGCCCTTGAGGAAGTTGCGCAGCAGCTGGTCGCCGCACGGGCGGTAGTTGGTGTGGCCGAACTTGCGGAACAGTGCGCTCAGCTCAGGCTTGGACACCGGGAACTCGGCAGCCTTGAGGATGGCGTGCATGTCATCTTCTTTCAGTTCGAAGGCCACGCGCAGTTTCTTCAGGATGATGTTGTTGGTGACCGGCGTTTCGATCGGCTGTGGCGGACGGCTTTCGTCTTTACCGCGCTTGAAAATCACCAGGCCATCGAGAAAATGCGCCATGACTTCATCCGGGCAACGAACGAAGCCTTCTTCGTCTTCCTCTTTCTTGTCCAGATAAGTCAGCAGATCTTCCAGGCTCACGTCCATGCCGCCGAGCTTGATGATCTCGATGACTTTTTTGTCGCTGATGTCGAGCATGTAGCGCACGCTGCGCAGTACGTCGTTGTGGATCATGGTGTGCAGTCCTGATATTCAGCAGTGGGCGCCGCTCAAATCGCGGCGCCGAAATGTAGGGCGGCGTGAAAAGCCTAGAACTTCTCTTTGCCGGACAGGTAGCGCCATTGCCCCAATGGCACTTTGCCAATGGACACTCCGCCGATGCGGATGCGACGGACGGCAACGACCTTCAGGCCAACGGCCTGGCAGAACAAGGCGATCACGCCTGGTTGTGGATTTTTCATCGCAAACCGCAGGCGATTCTCGTTCTGCCAGCTGGCCTTCACCGGCGGCAGCTCCTTACCTTTGTAGGTCAGGCCGTGGTTGAGGCGGTTAAGGCCGTGAGCAACCATGTCGCCTTCAACCTCGACCACATACTCTTGCTCGATCTTGGCGGAGTCGGCCGTCAGCTTGCGCAGGATTTTCCAGTCCTGGGTGAACACCAGCAGGCCGCTGGCATTGGCCTGCAGGTCGGTGCTGGCGGTCAGGCGCAGGAAGTGGCCCTTGAGCGGGCGTTTGCTGAAGCGGTGTTCTTCGCTAAGGGTCTCGGCGCTGATGGTGCCCATGGCCGTATCCGCGTCCATACCCGCCGGGACGTTGAACAGAATGGTCACCGGCTCCGGCGCAGTGGCCTGGGCTTGCGGGTCGAGCTCGACTTTCTGGGTGTCGACCTTGAATTGCGGCTCGTCGATGACTTCACCGTCCACGGTGACCCAGCCGCCCTCGATGAACAGCTCAGCCTCCCGACGGGAGCAGCCGACGAGTTCGATGAGGCGTTTGGAGAGACGAATCGGGTCAGTCATGACAGGGCCGTAACAAAAAAGGGGTGGGCATTGTACCTGCTGGGCGCCGGTTAATCGCGGGTCCATTTCAATACGGTTGAATTTCCCGTGGGAGCTGGCTTGCCAGCGATTGCATCACCTCGGTCCATCTGACAAATCGCAGCGCCTGCATCGCTGGCAAGCCAGCTCCCACAGGGGATTTTATGGCGTCAGGCATGTTGTGAGCGTTGCTGGTCTTGGCGCAAGCGCATATGCAGTAACGGGTAAGGCTGCCCCATCCCGTCATGCTCGGTGCGACCGACGACCTCAAAGCCCTGCTTGAGATAGAACCCCAGCGCCTGCGGGTTCTGTTCGTTGACGTCCAGTTCACAGGCGTTCAGGTGTTCCATGGCATAACGCAACAGCTGCTTGCCCAGGCCCTGGCCGCGGTGAGCCGGGTCGATGAAGAGCATTTCGATCTTGCCCGCGGCGACCCCGGCAAAGCCGGTGATGCGTTGCTGGGCGTCCTTGGTGCAGATCAGCATGACTGCATCCAGGTAGCGGGTCAGCACCAGGTTCTTCAGCAGTTCGATGTAACTTTGCGGCAGAAAGTCATGGGTGGCGCGCACCGAGTCTTCCCAGACCTTTGTGAGTTCTGTGTAGTCACTGAGTTTCGGTGTATGAATGACCGAATGATGGCGCATGGCCTGTTGCCTCTTGCGGAGTAGACGTAACGAATCCTTTCATCACAAACGATAGACGTAAAAAAGCCCCGCATCTCGGCACAAGAGCAGGGCTTTTACGTTTTTTCGCTTTAGATCTGTTCAGCCCACAGGTCGTATTCGTCGGCGTCGGTCACTTTGCACCAGACCTTGTCGCCCGGCTTCAGGTTGCTGCCGTTGTCGATGAATACGTTGCCGTCGATTTCAGGGGCATCGAAGAAACAGCGACCGACGGCGCCTTGCTCGTCGACTTCATCGACCAGCACTTCGATTTCGCGGCCGACGCGCATTTGCAGGCGAGCCGAGCTGATGGCTTGCTGATGCGCCATGAAGCGGTCCCAACGATCCTGTTTGATGTCGTCAGGCACGATCTCCAGGTCCATGTCGTTGGCCGGGGCGCCGTCGACCGGGGAGTACTGGAAGCAGCCAACGCGATCGAGCTGGGCTTCTGTCAGCCAGTTCAGCAGGTACTGGAAGTCTTCTTCGGTTTCGCCAGGGAAGCCGACGATGAAGGTCGAGCGGATGATCAGGTCCGGGCAGATCTCGCGCCAGTTCTTGATGCGCGCCAGGGTCTTGTCTTCGAAGGCCGGGCGTTTCATTGACTTCAGGACTTTCGGGCTGGCGTGCTGGAACGGGATGTCCAGGTACGGCAGGATTTTCCCGGCGGCCATCAGCGGAATCAGCTCGTCGACGTGCGGGTACGGGTAAACGTAGTGCAGGCGGACCCACACGCCCATGGAGCCGAGGGCTTCGCACAGTTCGGTCATGCGGGTCTTGACCGGGGCGCCGTTCCAGAAACCGGTGCGGTACTTCACGTCGACGCCGTAGGCGCTGGTGTCTTGCGAGATCACCAGCAGCTCCTTGACGCCGGCCTTGACCAGCCGCTGGGCTTCGTCGAGCACATCACCGATGGGACGGCTGACCAGCTTGCCGCGCATCGACGGGATGATGCAGAAGCTGCAGCTGTGATTGCAGCCTTCGGAAATCTTCAGGTAGGCGTAGTGGCGCGGGGTCAGTTTGATCCCTTGTGGCGGCACCAGGTCGATCAGCGGGTTGTGGTCCTGGCGCGGCGGCACGGCGTCGTGCACGGCGTTGACCACTTGTTCGTACTGCTGTGGACCGGTCACCGACAGCACGCTTGGGTGAATACTGCGAATGTTGCCTTCTTCTACGCCCATGCAGCCGGTCACGATGACCTTGCCGTTTTCCTTGATGGCTTCGCCAATCACTTCCAGGGATTCGGCCTTGGCCGAGTCAATGAAGCCGCAGGTGTTGACCACCACCACGTCGGCGTCCTGATAAGTGGACACCACGTCATAACCTTCCATGCGCAGCTGGGTAAGGATGCGCTCGGAGTCGACCAATGCTTTGGGGCAACCCAGGGATACGAAGCCAACTTTTGGATTGGCCGGCGCAGGAGTGGTGGACATGTCTAACCTCGGTATTTGTGACGACTGCGCCCGGTAGGGCGAGGCGGCTGACGGACGCTTTGTGGCGTCTCTGATCAAAAAGTGCGCAATTCTAGCGATGGGACGCGCGCTTGACCAGCTTTATGCAGGGAAATGCGACGAGTGCTGCGCTATGCTTCGCGCCTTGATGCTTTACCGATTACTTACAGTCAAGAAAACGTCTGTAACGTGAAGTAAAACAGCGCATGCTCAGGGCAGAGCATAGTGCTTCTTATCAGTAGTCCAGGTCTGAGTAGCAGGAGTTTTGGATGGGGCAGGCAAGTAGTCAGGCGGCGGACGCTGAGCATTCGGCAGCAAAGCCGATCGGCATGCTGGTCGCGGCGGTCGGTGTGGTTTACGGCGATATCGGCACGAGTCCGCTGTACACCCTTAAAGAAGTGTTCTCCGGTGGCTATGGGGTGCCGGTCAACCACGATGGGGTGTTGGGCATTCTGGCGTTGATTTTCTGGTCGCTGATCTGGGTGGTCTCGATCAAATACATGATGTTCGTGCTGCGCGCCGACAACCAGGGCGAGGGCGGGATCATGGCGCTGACGGCCCTGGCCCGGCGCGCCGCAGCCGGGCATGCCAGGTTGCGCAGCCTGTTGGTGGTCTGTGGCCTGATCGGCGCGGCGCTGTTCTACGGCGACAGCATGATCACCCCGGCGATTTCCGTGCTGTCGGCGATCGAAGGCCTTGGGCTGGCTTTCGATGGCATCGACCATTGGGTGGTACCGCTGTCATTGGTGGTGCTGGTGGCGTTGTTCCTGATTCAGCGGCACGGTACGGCGCGCATCGGCATTCTGTTCGGGCCGATCATGGTCACCTGGTTCCTGGTACTCGGCGCCCTGGGTGTCCACGGCATCTTGCAACACCCCGAAGTGCTGCAGGCAATGAACCCGGTGTGGGGAGTGCGCTTCTTTATCGTGCATCCGGGCATGGGCGTGGCGATCCTCGGTGCCGTGGTACTGGCCTTGACCGGTGCCGAAGCCTTGTACGCCGACATGGGGCATTTTGGTCGCAAGCCTATCGCCCGCGCCTGGTTCATCCTGGTGTTGCCGGCTTTGGTGCTGAACTACTTCGGCCAGGGTGCCTTGCTGCTTGGCGATCCTGAAGCCGCTCGCAACCCTTTCTATCTGCTGGCGCCAAGCTGGGCGTTGATCCCGTTAGTGGGCTTGTCGACCCTGGCCACCGTGATCGCTTCCCAGGCAGTGATTTCCGGCGCGTTCTCCCTGACCCGCCAGGCGATCCAGCTGGGTTACATCCCGCGCATGCACATCCAGCACACCTCCAGCGCCGAACAGGGCCAGATCTACATCGGCGCGGTGAACTGGTCGTTGATGGTCGGCGTGATCCTGCTGGTGCTTGGCTTTGAATCCTCTGGTGCGCTCGCCTCGGCGTATGGTGTGGCCGTAACCGGCACCATGTTGATGACGACCATTCTGGTGGCGGCGGTGATTCTGCTGCTGTGGAAATGGCCGCCGGTGCTCGCCGTGCCGCTGTTGTTTGGCTTCCTCCTGGTGGATGGCCTGTACTTCGCGGCCAACGTGCCGAAGATCGTCCAGGGCGGGGCGTTCCCGGTCATTGCCGGTATCGCCCTGTTCGTGCTGATGACCACCTGGAAGCGCGGCAAGCAGTTGCTGGTGGAGCGCCTGGACGAGGGCGGCCTGCCGCTGCCGATCTTTATCAGCAGCATCAGCGTGCAGCCACCGCACCGGGTCCAGGGCACGGCCGTGTTCCTGACGGCCCGCCCGGACGCCGTACCCCATGCGCTGTTGCACAACCTGCTGCACAACCAGGTGCTGCATGAGCAAGTGGTGCTGCTGACCGTGGTCTACGAGGATATCCCGCGGGTGCCGCCGAGCAGACGCTTTGAGGTGGAGTCCCACGGTGAGGGGTTCTTCCGGGTCATCCTGCACTTTGGCTTCGTCGACGAGCCGGACGTGCCGCAAGCGCTGAAGCTGTGCCATCTCGATGACCTCGACTTCAGCCCGATGCGTACCACTTACTTCCTCAGCCGCGAGACGGTGATCGCCTCCAAACTCGAAGGCATGGCCCGCTGGCGCGAGGCGCTGTTCGCATTCATGTTGCAGAACGCCAATGGCAATTTGCGGTTTTTCAATCTGCCGCTGAATCGGGTGATTGAGTTGGGGACGCAGGTGGAGATGTAAGGGGCTGACAAGAATACTGTGGGATGGGGTGCAAATAAAAAGCCCCCGCTACTGTGAAGTGGCGGGGGCTTTTTGTGGGGGAGAGGATTACTCCTCAGTCACCTTGTCCTTGCTCTGGCGCTTCTCGATCACGTCCACCAGCTGCTGAGCCAGTTTCGGATAATTCTCGTCAAAGTGATGCCCGCCCGGCAATTTCAGCGCCTCACCCACGGCCGTCTTGTCGGTGCAGCCGCTTTCATCGGCCTCCTCTTCACCGTAGATACAGACCACTTTCTGCGCTGGCAACCTAGCCATCTCCGGGCCCGTGGCGGCTTCCTTGCCGGCGTTGCCCAGCCACCCCTCGACTTCGATCTCGAAGCTACCGGTGCGGGCGAAGGCCAGCAGGATGATTGCGTCGACGCGTTGCTGCTCGGCGGGCTCCAGGCGGTTGTAGATCGCGGGCAGCACATCGGCGCCAAATGAGTAGCCGGTCAGGACGAAGCGCTTGGTGCCCCATTTCTGCCGGTAGTGCTGCATCAGCTCAGCCAGGTCCAGCGCGCTTTGCTCGGGGCTTTTGTGCTGCCAGTAGTAGCGCAGGGTGTCGATACCGACCACCGGGTAACCGATTTTTGCCATCTCGCCCGCAACGTCGCGGTCCAGGTCACGCCAGCCGCCATCACCGGAAAGGAACAGGGTGACGGTGTCGTTGGCCTGTCCTGCCGGCACTTCAACGACCGGTATCTGCAGGCCGCCGGCGGCCTTGTCGCCGCCGACCAGGATCTTGCGCAGCTCGTTGTTCAGGACTTGCGGCAGGTTGATGTCATAGTCGCTGATGCTGGTCTCGGCATTCGGCTGGTCACGTACGAAGCCGGCGCTGGTGTCGTCCGGGTTATCGTTCCAGGCTGCCAGCCAGCGACCGTGCGCTGCGCTTTTTGGCAGCAGGTGGGTGCAGCCGGGTTTTTCCAGGGCAAGGTCCACGGAGACGGCCTGCGCCTTGTCGTCTTTCTGTTCGGACAACCAGCGCCAGGCCAGCACCGCGCCGGGACCGATGCCGCTGACCAGCGTTGCCGGACCGTGGAGCTCGCGCAGGCCCGATTGCAACGCGCGGCTTTGCAGCAGGCAGTCTTTAGGCAGGATCACCTGGACGATCTGCGCCGAGCCGGTACGGCTCAGGGTCAGCAATTGCTTGTCACTGAGCTTTTGGTCCTCATTCACTGCGACCAGCACCTGGGCGCGGGGCGTGGTGCCGGGAGTGACCCGGGTCATCGCCGTGCCATCGGCGGGCTTGAACAATTCGAGGGTCGGTTCCGGGGCCGGGCGCTTGAGGTACCAGTAACCGCCACCGAGAATCAGGGCCAGCACTACCAGTGTGGCCAGTACATACCGCAGGGAGCGTTGAATCATCAGCGTTTCACCAATCCAGTCAAGCCGCCCGCAATCAGGGCGGCAGTGTCGGCCAGGGCTACCAGCGGATCGAGTCCGGCGGGCACGGCCATATAACGGGGTTCCCAGTCAGGCTGGAACTTGTCTTTGAAGCGGCGCAAGCCTTGGAAGTTGTAGAGCTGCTCACCACGGCGGAAAACCATCGAGCCCAGGCGCTGGGTCAGTGGTGCGCCGCGACGGGGTTGCAGCCCCGACAGCGGCACCATGCCCAGGCTGAAACGCGCGTATCCATGACTTTTATAATGTTGAATCAGGCCGATCATCATGAATTCCATGGTCAGCTTTGGCGCTTCCGGGTGCGCGCGCATCAGGTCAAGGCTGGCCAGGTCGTGGCCGAATGTCTCGAGCAGATTGGCGAATGCCACCGGGCGGCCTTCGAAGCGGATCACCGCGATGCGGAAATGCTTGAGGTAGTCCTCGCTGAAACGGCCGAGGGAGAAGCCTTTCTCGCGAACGTTCTTGCCGGTCAGCCAGGCATCGGAGATCACCTTGAGCTCGTCCATCGGCGCCTGTCCGGGTTCGAAGATCTCCAGCGACAGGCCGTCGCGGGTGCCGCGGTTCCAGGTGTAGCGCAGGTCCTTCATCTCCTTGCCCTTGGCTTCCAGGTCGAAGCGCTGCAGATCGACCCGGGCTTCCTCGCCCAGCTTGATCGCGGTCAGGCCGATGTCCATGTAATACGGCAGGTTCTCGGCGCGTACCTGATAGAACACAGGGCGGGCGTGGTGAATGTCGCACAGGTCGCGGAACTGCCAGATCATTTCGGCCCGTTGCTGAGGCGGTCCGATAGGGTCATACAAGGCCACCAGGCTGCGGCCACGGCGGGCGTACATCAAGAACGCCTGCTCGTCGGGGTGGAACAGCAGCGCCTTGTCACCCGTCAGGGCGAGGCCACCGTCCGGTTGAGCGGAAGCCATGAGGATCTTCACCGCCCGGTCCAGCTCGCCAGGCGTCGGCAGGTGGATCACCGGGCGTGCGGTGCGCAGCAGCCAGGTGAGCGACACCACCACCAGCAGTACGGCGGCGCCGAGCAGCGAGCGCAGGCCCCGGGGAGCGTCGGCGTCGAGGGTGAACTGCCACCAGAGTTGATGGCTGTAAGGCACATCCTGGTAGGCAAACAGCAGCAGCCAGATGGATGCTCCCAGCACGCACAGGCTCGACACCAGGTACAGCGGCGAGAACGGCAGCTCGGTCAGTCGGCTCGGCCGGTAGAACGAGCGACGGAATACGCCCAGCAGGCTGGCGGTCAGGATCAACAGGCAGGCTTCTTCCCAGTCAAAACCCTTGAGCAGGGAGAGCAGGGCGCCTACCAGCAACAGAATGGTGGTCAGCATCCAGGCGGCCGACAGGCGCCGGCGCAGGCCCTGGGCGAGCAGCAGGCAGAGCACGCCGATCAGGCTGGCGCCAAAGTGCGAAGCGTCGACCAGGCGATGGGGGATCAGAAAGCCGATGTGCTCAAGGCGGGTGTCGATTTCCGGCGTCACACCGGAAAACAGCAGTACCACGCCGGACAGGAACACCAGCACCGCCAGGATCGGCGCAGCCAGGCCGGACGCTGCGCGCAGGGACTGACGGGATTGAAACAGGCGCTGTCCTTCGTTGATCAGCAGGAACACGCAAGCCACCAGCAATGGCAGCACCACATAAATCAGCCGATACAGCAGCAGTGCGGCCGCCAGCGGTGCAGCGCCAAGTTTGTCGGCGAAGGCGGCCAGCAGGATTGCTTCGAATACGCCGACCCCGCCGGGCACGTGGCTGAGCACCCCGGCAGCGAGTGCCAGCAGGTAGACCAACAGGAAGGCGCCGAAGGGTGGCGCTTCTGGCAACAGCAGGTACAGCACGGTAGCGGCTGCGGCCACATCCAGTGCGGTGATGATCAATTGCAGGAACGTCAGGCGCCGCCCCGGCAGACGCAAGGTGCGTCGCCCGGCCTTGACCAGCAGGTTGTCCGCATAAGGTTGTTCCGGCAGGCGGCGGCGGTAAATGCCGATGGCCAGGACGCTGAACAGCAGCAGCACTGCCACGGACGCCGCGCCCAGCAAAGTCTCGGACAAGCCCAGGGCGGTCGAGGCAGCGGGCAGGTCGCTGAGGGTTGCCAGGGCCGCAAGGGGAGGCAGGGCGCAGCCCAGCGAGAGGCTGGCGAACAGGGTCATGCGCGCCACTTCCGTGGCACCCAGGCCATGCCGTGCATATAGACGGTAGCGCACCGAGCCGCCAGAGAGCATCGACAGGCCGATGGCATTGCCGATCGCAAATGCGGTGAAGCCACCCAGGGCGAGAATTCGCGGTGCCAGCGTCACGCCGGCATAACGGCTGGCCGACCATTCATAGCCCAACAGAATGATGAAGCCGACCACCGTCGCCGCCAGTGCACCCAGCAAGGCAGGTTTTGGTACTTGGAGAATCGAGTCGTGCAGAGCGTCCAGATCCAGTTCGCTCAACAGATGACGACAGGCAATCAGCGCGATGGCGAACAGCAACAAGGTCACTGCCAGGCCGATTGGCTGGCGGTACTTGCTGATCAGGTCCAGCAGGCGCAAACGCCCGGGCTTGATCGGTTGTGTCGCTGTGACGGAGTCTTGTGGATCAGACGAATTGGCGCGCATCAATCACCTCTTGGATTGTGCGCGACAGGATGGGGGTATCCAGCCAAGTTACCAATCCCTGTAGAAAAAAATAATCACAAATATTAATGCCACTCACCCTCAGCGGGTGACGGCACGCCATGGGCCTGTGCGGTAAACGCCTCGGACCAGCATAGACCGAACTCAAGGCTGGAGTGATACCCATCGGCCTGCCACATGGTGGCAGATCATTGTTGCGAAAGGACTTTTTCGACAGATACAAAAAAGGCCACTCTTTCGAGTAGCCTTTTTTGATGTTTGGTTGCGGGAGCCGGATTTGAACCGACGACCTTCGGGTTATGAGCCCGACGAGCTACCAGACTGCTCCATCCCGCGTCTGTGTGGCGGCATTCTACAGAGGAACGACGGGGTGTCAACCGTTAATCCTGAAACAAGCCAAATAAGCGTAAAACAGCGATGGGCGGGGGCGATGCTGCGCTAAGTTTCGGAATCAGAACGATTTCTGTTTTTTGCGCAGCCTGAGTGCGCCGACTCATTTATCTTCGTTGGATGCAAAACTGACGCGCACAAAAAAGGCCACTCTTTCGAGTAGCCTTTTTTGATGTTTGGTTGCGGGAGCCGGATTTGAACCGACGACCTTCGGGTTATGAGCCCGACGAGCTACCAGACTGCTCCATCCCGCGTCTGTGTGTCGGCATTCTACAGAGGATGGCGGGGCTGTCAACCGCCACTTACGAAGAAAACTCTTCCTGTTCAATCGCTTAGCGCAAAACCTCGGCGGCTGGAATGGCTGCAGCGCAGGCGTGGCAAGGGTTGCAGCTCTATTGGTAGGAGGTTTTCGATTGAAAAAACAAATTCAACTTTTTTCCTACCCTTGAAAAAGAACATGCCTACTACTGGTGCTATATACAGGTGTCGATGAGATACTGTTGATCTGACTCGCTAAAATCCTTATTCGCACAGTGAACGTCGCTTCTCTATGACCCAGCGAAAGATCATCCACGTCGATTGTGACTGCTTCTACGCCGCCATCGAGATGCGTGACGACCCGCGCCTGGCCGGTAAACCTCTTGCCGTGGGCGGCTCAGCGGATCGGCGAGGGGTGATTGCGACCTGCAACTATGAGGCGCGCGCCTACGGTGTGCGCTCGGCCATGTCCTCGGGGCACGCGCTTAAGCTGTGCCCGGACCTGACGATCGTCAAGCCGCGCATGGACGCCTATAGAGAAGCCTCGAAGGAAATTCACACGATCTTTCGCGACTACACCGACCTGATCGAGCCATTGTCCCTGGATGAGGCCTATCTGGATGTGTCGGACAGCTCGCATTTTGGTGGTAGCGCGACCCGGGTCGCCCAGGAAATCCGCCGGCGGGTCTCCAACCAGCTGCACATCACGGTGTCGGCCGGCGTGGCGCCCAACAAGTTCCTGGCCAAGATCGCCAGTGACTGGAAGAAACCCAACGGGCTGTTTGTCATCACTCCGGATCAGGTCGAAGACTTTGTCAGTGGCTTGCCGGTAAGCAAATTGCACGGGGTCGGCAAGGTGACTGCGGACAAGCTGGGGCGACTTGGGATTGTCGATTGCTCGCATTTACGTGAGTGGGACAAGTTGGCGCTGGTCCGCGAATTCGGCAGTTTTGGTGAGCGATTGTGGACCCTGGCCCGTGGGATCGATGATCGCCTGGTGCACAACGACAGTCGGCGTCAGTCGATCAGTGTCGAAAACACCTACGACGTGGACTTGCCGGACCTGCTGAGCTGCCTCGACAAGCTCCCCGAATTGCTGGAGACCCTGGCCGGGCGCATGGCGCGGATCGACAGCAGCTACCGGCCGGGCAAGCCGTTCGTCAAAGTGAAATTCCACGATTTCACCCAGACCACGCTGGAGCAGGCCGGGGCAGGGCGGGATCTGGGGAGTTATCAGCTGCTGCTGACCCAGGCGTTCAATCGTGGCGGCAAGCCGGTACGGTTGTTGGGGGTCGGGGTGCGGCTTGAGGATTTGCGGGGTGGGTTTGAGCAGATGGAGTTGTTTGAGCGGTAGTTTTTCAAAGTCAAAAGATCGCAGCCTTCGGCAGCTCCTGCAGGAAGCGCGCCGCCCTGGTAGGAGCTGCCGAAGGCTGCGATCTTTGAAGAGACTTTAATTCGAATTCGGCCCCGGATCCGCCACCAGCCGCCCGGCATCCTTGGTCAAGGACTTGAGGAATTCGGTCTGTAGCTCCGGATCATTGCGAGTCAGTTCGATCAGGCTCTGTTCCAGTTCAGTGGCTTCTTCCTCCAGCCCCAGCTCCGACAGGCGCTTGACCCGGTGCACCCACTGGCTTACTTCGTCGTCTTCGAGGTCGTCGTAGATCAGCCCGTGAGCTTCGAGCAGTTTGCCGCGCAGTGAACTGCTGACGGCCAGGGACGTATTGACGTGTACCTCGTCCTGGCCGTCCGCGACGCTGATCAGCAAGCGGGTCAGATGATTGATGTCATGTTCAGCGAACGGGCTGTCCAGCAGGTTCAGGCGTAGCACGCCATTCTTGTCGGTAGTCAGCTCGAACGTCTCCTTGCCGGCCTTGACCTGCACCGGGCGCTCGCTCCATGGCAGGCTCGAGTACTCGGTGCGCTTGTCGAGCTGGACCTCGTCGATACCCGCCAGGTTCTGCTGAGCGCGACCATGGGATTGCACGTTCATGAACGGATTGAGCCCGGCGAAACCGTAGCTCAGCCAGTCCTGGGTCACGCTGTCCGGCAGATTGCCCAGGGCGAACACATTGACCACGTTCGCGCCGACGCCGGCCACCACAGCCACGGCGCCCAGCGGAATCTCGTAAGCCTCCCGCCAGGGTTGGTAGGGCGTGTAGCGGTCGTAATGGCGAGTGACCTCGAACTCGGTGACTTCGAAGGTCTTCTGCTCGTGGATTTTCACCCGGCGTTGCGGCAGCTCAAGCACCTTGGGCTCGCCGACATCGACCTGCAGGCTATGATCGAGCAATTTGCGCTCGACACGTTCCTCGTGCTCGCTGCGTTGCGACATTTGATTGGCACAGCCGCTGACCAGCAGGGTGCCGCACAGGGCGGCACCACCGAGGCCTAAGGTGTTTCGCTTGAACATGACTTCTCTATCTGGTGTCAGCGGCGGATACGGGCCTGGAGGAAGGACAGCACGTCAGCGACCGGCAATGCCTGCGCTTCAGGTTCGGTGCGGCTCTTGTATTCCAGGTTGCCATCGGCGAGGCCACGGTCGCTGACCACGATCCGGTGAGGAATACCGATCAGCTCCATGTCTGCAAACTTGATGCCCGGGCTGGTTTTCTTGTCGCGGTCGTCCAGCAACACTTCGAAACCGGCCGCCGTCAATTCTGCGTACAGCTTGTCGGTGGCTTCGCGGACCTGTTCGTTATCGTAGCGCAGCGGTACCAGCGCGATCTGGAATGGAGCGAGTGTGTCACTCCAGATGATCCCGTTGGCGTCGTTGTTCTGTTCGATGGCCGCAGCCACCACGCGGGACACGCCAATGCCGTAGCAGCCCATTTCCAGGGTGACCGGCTTGCCGTTCTCGCCCAGTACTTCGCACTTCATGGCTTTGCTGTACTTGTTGCCCAGCTGGAAGATGTGCCCGACTTCGATGCCGCGCTTGATTTCCAGGGTGCCTTTGCCGTCCGGGCTTGGGTCGCCGGTGACTACATTACGCAGGTCGGCAACCGTCGGAACCGGCAAGTCGCGTTCCCAGTTCACGCCGAAGTAGTGCTTGTCGTCGATGTTGGCGCCAATGCCGAAGTCGCTCATCAGCTCCACCGAGCGGTCGATGATGATCGGTAGCGGCAGGTTCAGCGGGCCCAGCGAACCAGCGCCGGCGCCAATGGCGTCGCGCAGTTCGGAGTCGGTAGCCATGACCAACGGGCTTGCCACGCCAGGTTGCTGGGCAGCCTTGATCTCGTTGAGTTCGTGGTCGCCACGAATGACCAAGGCGATCAGCTTGCCTTCTTCCTCGGCGCGCACGATCAGGGTCTTGATGGTCTTCTCAATCGGCAGATTGAATTTTTCCACCAGGGCGGCAATTGTCTTGGTGTCCGGGGTGTCGACCAGGCGCAGCTCTTCAGTTGGCGCTGGGCGGGAGGTTTCCCGGGGCACGGCTTCGGCTTTTTCGATGTTCGCGGCGTAGTCGGAACCGTTGCTGAAGGCGATATCGTCTTCGCCGGATTCGGCCAGTACGTGGAACTCGTGGGAGCCGGCACCACCGATGGAGCCGTTGTCGGCTTCCACAGGGCGGAATTTCAGGCCCAGACGGGTAAACACGTTGCAGTAGGCCTGATGCATGCGGTCGTAAGTGACCTGCAGCGAAGCCTGGTCCGCGTGGAACGAGTACGCGTCCTTCATGATGAATTCGCGACCGCGCATCAAGCCGAAGCGTGGACGGATCTCGTCACGGAATTTGGTCTGGATCTGATACAGGTTGATCGGCAGCTGCTTGTAGCTGCTCAACTCGCTGCGCATCAGGTCGGTGATGACCTCTTCGTGGGTCGGGCCGGCGCAGAAATCACGACCATGGCGATCCTTGAAGCGCAGCAATTCAGGGCCGTATTCTTCCCAGCGCCCGGATTCCTGCCACAGCTCAGCCGGTTGCGTGCTCGGCATCAACACTTCGAGAGAGCCGGCGGCGTTCATTTCTTCGCGAACGACCGCTTCAACCTTGCGCATCACTCGCAGGCCCATGGGCAGCCAGGTGTAAAGGCCCGAGGCGAGTTTGCGGATCATGCCGGCGCGCAGCATCAGCTGATGGCTGATCACGACCGCGTCGGAAGGCGTTTCTTTCTGTGTGGCGAGCAAAAATTGACTGGTGCGCATGGTTGGCCGTTGTCGGTTGCTGATGACGAGAAATGACGGAGCATTGTACGGGCGAGATCTGCTGGCGTACAGGCGTGCGGTCGGTGGTGTCGCGGCAGGGCGGGAATTACCCCGCTCCAGCGCGTTTTCCAGCTAAAGGGGTTCTTCGGCCGCAGGTGCAGGAATCGGTTCCGGTGTCGGCGTCGGCCCTGCGCGGCGGCTTTCCTGATACCAGTGCAACATGATCAGGAGCAGGGTGGGGACGCCCAGCAACGCGGTGATCAGGAAGAAGTTGTGATAACCGAATTTCTCCACCATGACCCCTGAGTAGCCGCCAATCAGGCGTGGCAGCAGGAGCATGATCGAGCTCAGCAGGGCGTACTGGGTGGCGGAGAACTTGAGGTTGGTCAGGCTCGACAGGTAGGCGACGAACGCCGAAGTCGCCAGCCCGGAACTGAAGTTGTCCAGGGAAATGGTGACAATCAGCATGTTCAGGTTGGCGCCCATATCGGCGAGCATCAGGAACAGCAGGTTGGTGCCGGCTGAAGCAATGCCGCCGATCAGCAGGATCGGCAGGATACCGAAGCGCACGATCAGCAAACCGCCCATGCCGGCGCCCACCAGCGTCATGATCAGGCCGAAGATCTTGCTGACGCTGGCGATCTGGTCCTTGGTAAAGCCCTGGTCGATGTAGAACACGTTGGCCATTACGCCCATGACCGTATCGGACATTCGATAGGTGGCGATCAGGCCCAGCAGCAGCAGCGCCTGCCAGCGGTAGCGCAGGATGAAGTCGTTGACCGGCGTCAGCACCGGTGCCAGGCCGCGGCGACCCATGGCCGACAGGCACATGAAGGTCAGTGTGGTATAGAGAATGGCCCGCAGGAACGCGCGGTCTTCCAGTAGCAGGTCGAGCACGCTGTGGCCTTCGAACAGCACGCTGGCGAAATCGGTGTTGTACAGCTGGGTGAACATGGCAGGCACAGACACCAGCAGCACGATCAGTACGAACACGGAAGCCAGTTGATGTGCGAAGGAGTACCGTCCGGCCTGCAGTTGCGTGCGCAGGGGCACCGGCGGTTCACGCATGAAGAAAGAGGTCAGCAGCGCCGGGATCATCAGGGCGCCGAACAGGATATAGGTGCCGGCCCAGGCTGAATGCTGGTAGTTGAAGCCCGTAGAGCCAAAGCCTTCGGCGAAGAACAGCGCGCCGGCCGTGGCCAGCAATGCGGCAATACGGTAACCCGACATGTAGCTGGCGGCGAGGGCAGCCTGGCGGCTGTCATCGGCAATTTCCAGGCGATAGGCGTCGACCGCGATGTCTTGTGTTGCCGAGGCGAAGGCCACGACCACGGCGATCGCGATCAACCAGGACAGGTGTTTTTGCGGGTCGCAGAAACCCATCCCGATCAGGCCGAGAATGACCAGTGCCTGGGAAAGGACCAGCCAGGAGCGTCGACGCCCCAGCTTGCCGAGCAATGGCAGGCGCCATTGGTCGAGCAGCGGCGACCACACCCATTTGAAGGCATAGGCCAAACCGATCAGGCTTGCGTAGCCAATGGTTTCGCGGGCGACACCGGCTTCACGCAGCCAGACCGAAAGTGTTGAAAACACCAGCATGTACGGCAGGCCGGCGGCGAAACCCAGCAGCAACAGCACGAGCGTTGAAGGGCTGGCATAGGCGGCGAGCGCGGCGCGCCAGGTTTTACGGGGCATGGGCTGGAGTCTGCCTCAAAATTACGGAAACAAAGCGCGCACTCTAACCGCTGTGCTCTACCGGGCGCCAGCCATGGCGCTGAATATCAACACGATTATTCAGGATACTGACGCCTTCCTCGCGCAATCGCGCGCGTTGTTCATCCCCGGAAGCGCTGCCTGCAGGCAGGCTCAGGCGCCCGCCCGCGCCGAGTACCCGGTGCCACGGTAATTTGCTGTCACCGGGAAGTTGGCTGAGGGTTCGGCCGACATAACGGGCGGCGCGCCCCAGTCCTGCCAGCTCGGCAAGCTGCCCATAACTGACGACCTTGCCCGGCGGCACCTGCGCCAGCGTCATGTAGAGCGCCGTGCGTCGGATTTGCGCAGTGCTGTCGGTTTCATTGAGCGGGTCTGTCACGTGCGCAATTCCTGCGGGTCGCGGTATTTACGGTCACCAGAGTAAGTCGAGAATGGCCAATTGAGAAATGAACTCAATAGAAATAGTCGTGTCAGTGCTTGCTAGGGTCTTATTCGTAAGGATAATGCCGACTTTTTTTCGCAAACTTGAGCCTGTATTTGCTTATGGTGTCCAGATCCCTGCTGTGCCTCGCTGTCCTAAGTGCTTCCACACCCTTGCTCGCCGACACCGTCTGGTTGAAGAACGGTGACAAGCTGAGCGGCAAGATCACCCTGTTCGACGGCGGCAAGCTGTTGATCCAGACCGAGTACGCCGGCGCGATCCCGATCGACTGGAAACAGGTCAAGACGCTGGAAAGCGATCAGGAATTACTGGTCAAGCAGGATGCTTACACCGGGGAAAAGGCCAAGTCACTGCAGGCGGCAGACGATGGCAAGGTGACGCTGGCCAATGGCGATGCGCCGAAGACCGTGGAGCTTGCCAGTATCCAGCAGATCCTTAAGCCCAAGCCGGTGGTTGAGGATCTGGTATGGAAGGGCAATGTCGACATGGCGCTGGATTACCAGCGGGCCGAGAAAGACACCGATGACTACGACATCGACTTCAAGACCAGTGCGCGGCATGGCAAGTGGCGGCATACGGCGGAAGGCGAATACAACCGCGAATTCCAGGACGACGTGGTCACCACGGATAACTGGCGCGGTGAGTACTCCCTCGATCGGTTCCTGACCGAGAAATGGTTCTGGCAAGGTCGCGCCGTCTATAAGCGCGACAAGGTCGAAGACTTGTCCCGTCAGCGCACCGTCGGTACCGGTCCTGGTTATCAGTTCTGGGATGACGAGCTGGGCGCGTTCTCGCTGGGGTCGCTGGTCAACCGCACGGATTATGAATACGCGGACGGCGGCAAGGAAAACTTCTACTCCCTGGCCATGAAGTGGGACTACAACCGCTACCTGATTGGCAAGAAGGTTGAGTTCTTCACCAACGGCGAGGTGGGCAAGCCATTGTCAGGCGTTGCGGATTACGCGCTGGATGCCGAGGTGGGGTTGCGCTACAAGGTGACCGAGTGGGCTTCGCTTAACCTGAAGGCCGAGCGAGATGTCATCAGTGGTACTGATGATGCTGATTTGGAGAAGACCCGGTATACCGCTGGGTTCGGTGTGGCCTGGTAATAAGCGCTTAAGCTCAAGATCAAAAGATCGTCCGATCGCGGCCCGAGCCTTCGGCAGCTCCTACAGGATGAATGCAAAACTCTGTAGGAGCTGCCGAAGGCTCGGGCCGC
Organism: Pseudomonas sp. TMW22090; assembly: GCF_022496665.1. NCBI lineage: Bacteria > Pseudomonadati > Pseudomonadota > Gammaproteobacteria > Pseudomonadales > Pseudomonadaceae > Pseudomonas > Pseudomonas sp. TMW22090. Next base: position 236,916 of record NZ_SCFH01000002.1, on the reverse strand, counting down.
GATCTTTTTTGCCCTGGCAAAAACACACAGGCACAAAAAAGCCCCGCTTTTGAGGGCGGGGCTTTTTACTAAAGCAAGTACAAGTTAGATAACTTGAACTTCTTCAGCTTGCATGCCTTTCTGACCGCGGGTAGCGATGAAAGAGACCTGTTGGCCTTCTTTCAGGCTTTTGAAGCCGTCGGATTGGATAGCTTTGAAGTGAACGAACAGGTCGTCACCGGATTGTGGAGTGATGAAGCCGAAGCCTTTTTCATCGTTGAACCACTTAACGGTACCGGTTTGGCGATTAGACATGGTGTAACTCCTTGAACAAAGATAACTGCGACGCAGGAAGAACCCTGGCCGAGACTGAGTGCAAAGAGCAGGAAAAATTCTTGTAGATGGTTGGATCGAAATTCAACATATCGTGTAGAGATTCTCAGTGACACAAGCAGCACAGTGGCGCCACCTTAACCCTTTTTCCGGAACGTGCCAATGCTTCTTGCGAAGGTTTCTCTTATTTCGTGACTGACGGTGCATCAAAATAGACTGAGGGCCCGGAAATTCGGGGGCGCGCTCGGGAGAATTTTATTGCGCTCTTTGAACCGGCGACCCGCCCCCGGTAAGATGCCGGACAGATTTTCTCCACCTCGCTATTCAGGACACCCGCCATGAGCATCAAATCGGACAAGTGGATTCGCCGCATGGCGCAAGAGCACGGCATGATCGACCCCTTCGTTGAGCGCCAGATGCGCGGTGAAGGTGCCGAGCGCCTGATTTCCTACGGTGTGTCGAGCTACGGCTACGACGTGCGCTGCGCCGATGAATTCAAAGTGTTCACCAACATCAACTCGGCAACCGTCGATCCGAAAAACTTCGATGAGAAGAGCTTCGTCGACGTCAAGAGCGATGTCTGCATCATTCCGCCCAACTCGTTCGCACTGGCCCGCACGGTGGAATTTTTCCGCATACCGCGCAACGTGCTAACCATATGCCTGGGTAAAAGCACCTACGCCCGTTGCGGCATCATCGTCAACGTGACGCCGCTCGAGCCGGAGTGGGAAGGCCATGTGACCCTGGAATTCTCCAACACCACCACGCTGCCGGCAAAAATCTACGCCAATGAAGGTGTCGCACAGATGCTTTTCTTCGAATCCGACGAAGAGTGCGAAGTGTCCTACAAAGACCGTGGCGGCAAGTATCAAGGCCAGCGCGGCGTTACCCTGCCGCGTACCTGAGTCATCCATCTGACGGGTCGTGGGAATTCTTCGGCGCGAAGACACTCTATTGGGTGTACTGCCCGGTTCGCGCACAGTGAACCGGGCCACTGCTCAGGAGTGCTCTATGAAGATCGATCCGCAAATAAGTGCCGAACTGGCAAGGCTTGAGCCCAATCAGGTTGGCGTTTTGGCCTGGTCACTGCTGGCGCACCCGCCACTCAGCATGGCTGGAGGAATCCCCGGCCAGCCTGATCCTGATACCCCCAACGAACAACCGACCGAACCTGGCGAGCCCACCTTGCCGGATGAGCCGCCTCCAGCGCCTGTTGCATGATCCTTCGGCCATTGCTGTGTGGGAGCGAGAGCTCCTACACCGGCCATATCTCGTTGTCGCCAATCACGAACAATCTGCAACTGTCATCCCGCTCGACCTGGTACCCGCCGGTAAATGCGCCGAAGGCGGGTAGCAGGCTGACAGCCTCTGCAAGCCTGAAGCACGCCAGGCGCAAGCTTTGTCGCCCGCGACCCTGAAGCCGATACACCGGATGGACGTGACCGGCCAGCACGTGCCGGTCGGGGTGCGGGTCAGGCTCATGTTGCAGCGCAAAGGGCCCGAGCAGCATTGGCTCAGGCACTACGCGAATGTTCAATGAGGTGGGCGGGTCGCCGGCGCGCTTGTCATGATTGCCGCGGATCAATGTCATCGGCAGGTCGATGTGCCGCGCACGCCACTGCGCCAGGGCGCTTAAAGTAGCCGGTGCGTGGGAGCCAGGGCCGTGCAGGAAGTCACCCAGGAAAATGAGTTGCCGACACGCCAGTCGCGCCAGCAGCGCGTCCAGCACACGGATGTTCTGCGTGGTAGTGCCCTGAGGCACGGGCTGACCCAGGCGCCGATACGCGGCAGCCTTGCCAAAGTGCACATCGGCCACCAGCAATGCCTCCTGCGCTGGCCAGTAGATGGCTTTTTCCGGTAACAGCCACAGCTCTTCACCCGCGAGCCGGACGGGGTAGGGTGTACTCATCAGGCTTTCCCTGTCTCTGCAGTCGTTTCCAGGTCGCTGACCATGCGGCGGATGCGGTCGGCAAGTTTTTCCGAGCTCATGCTTTCGCGCATGCGCTCTACCAGCAGTGGAAAGGCCAGCGGTGTAGGACGTTTGATCGGGTGCAGGTCGAGCCTGAGTCGGCCGATTCGCTCAAGTGTCTCTTCAAGGCGCCGTATATCCAGTTCCTCGCGCAACACCTCTTCCCCTGCCTGGGCCAGCAGCAAGTTGTCAGCGTCGTATTGCTTGAAGACTTCGAAAAACAGGCCGCTGGAGGCCTGTACCTGCCGGGTACTTTTCGGCGCACCTGGATAACCGGCAAACACCAGGCCGGCGATGCGCGCAATCTCGCGAAAACGGCGCAAGGCCAGCTCGCCCGCATTCAGGCTGGCAAGCACATCAGCCATCAAGCGCTCAGGACTGAGCAGCGCCGGGTCGAGATGCTCAGCCCAGTCCACATGGGTGGCGCTCAGCAACCCCAGCCCGTAATCATTCACCGCAATGGAGAACGTAACTGCCAGGCGTTGACTGACCCGCCACGCCAGCAGGCTGGCCAGACCCAGGTGCACCTGGCGTCCAGCAAAAGGGTAGAGAAACAGGTGCCAGCCCTCGCGGGATTTCAGGGCCTCGGCCAGCAGGCTTTTATCCGTTGGCAGCCCGGACCATTGTTGCTGCACCTCCAGCAAGGGGCGCAACGCTTTCATTTCCGGCCCGATGAACTCGCCTGACGCGGCTGCGCTGAAACGCGCAACCACCGCCGTGGCCAGTTCATTGGAGAGCGGCATGCGTCCGCCATTCCAGCGCGGCACCGCGGCTTTCTTCGCTGTGCTGCGCTTGACGTAGGCGGTCATGTTTTCCACCCGCACCAGCTCCAGCAAGCGCCCGGCGAACAGGAAGCCGTCGCCGGGCTTGAGCCGGGCTATGAATCCCTCTTCGACACTGCCCAGTTGCTTGCCGCCACCGCCCTTGCTCCAGAACTTCAGCTGGATGCTCGCATCGCTGACGATGGTGCCAATGCTCATGCGATGGCGTCGCGCCAAGCGCGCGTCGGGTACCCGCCACACGCCATGCTCATCCGGTTCGACCCGGCGATAATCCGGATAGGCCGTCAGAGACAGCCCACCGTGGCGTACGAAAGCCAGCGCCCACACCCAGTCCGCCAGGCTGAGGTCGCGGTAGGCCCAGGCACCGCGTACTTCTTCGTACAGTTCTTCGGGTATGAAACCACCTCCCAACGCCATGCTGACCAGGTGTTGCACCAGCACATCCAGCGGCTTGTGCGGCGATTCCCGAGGCTCGATGCGCCGCTGCGCTACGGCGTCCTGCGCCGCAATCGCCTCGATCAATTCAAGGCTGTGAGTCGGAACCAGTGTCACTCGTGACACTCGCCCCGGTGCGTGGCCGGAGCGGCCTGCCCGCTGCATCAGCCGCACGACGCCTTTGGCCGAGCCGATTTGCAGCACCCGTTCCACCGGCAGGAAATCCACCCCCAGGTCGAGACTGGAGGTGCAGACCACGGCTTTGAGCTGCCCATCCTTGAGGGCCCGTTCAACCCAGTCCCGGGTATCGCGCGACAATGAACTGTGATGCAGCGCAATGATCCCGGCCCAGTCCGGCCGTGCCTCCAGCAGCGCCTGATACCAGATTTCCGATTGCGCGCGGGTATTGGTGAACACCAGGGTGCTGGGGCTGGACTCGAGTTCCGCGACCACCTGCGGCAGCATTTTCAGGCCAATGTGCCCGGCCCAGGGAAAGCGTTCGATGGCGGGAGGGCGCAGTGAATCGACTCGCAGGTCTTTGCCGCTCTGGCCCTGCACGCTAATGCCGCCGCCATGAGGGATCAGCACTTGCTCGGCGTGGGCCTGATTACCCAAGGTGGCGGACACGCCCCAGACCACCAGGTCGGGTTGCCAGCGGCGCAGGCGGGCGAGGGCCAGTTGTAACTGCACTCCGCGCTTGTTACCGAGCAATTCGTGCCATTCATCCACCACAATCATGCGCAAGGTCGACAAGGCGCTTTGCGCGTCGGCCCGGGCCAGCAGCAGAGTGAGGCTTTCCGGGGTGGTGATCAGCGTGGTGGGCAGGCGCCTGCTTTGCCTGGCCCGTTCGCTGCTGCTGGTGTCACCGGTTCGCAGGCCGACGCTCCAGGGTATCTGCAGGTCCTGCAGTGGCCCCTCCAATGCACGCGCGGTGTCCGCCGCCAATGCGCGCATCGGGGTAATCCACAGGACGGTCAAGGGTTCGGCTACAGGTTTGCGCTTGCGCGGGGTTTCGACCGGGGAGAGGGTGCTGGCGTAGCGGTTGAGTGCGCCAAACCAGACGGCGTAGGTTTTGCCGGCGCCGGTACTGGCGTGCAGCAGTCCTGACTGGCCTTGCTTGACGGCGGCCCAGACCTGCTTTTGAAAAGCGAACGGCTTCCAGCCGCGAGCGCTGAACCATTTTTTTGCAAAGTCTGGAGAGGATCCCATGCCGGCTGCTTGCGCCCTGTAGGAGCTGTCGAGTGAAACGAAGCTGCGATCTTTCGAGCTGGCGTTTGCTGAACTAGTTCAAAAGATCGCAGCCTCGTTTCACTCGACAGCTCCTACGCAGGCGCCACCGCAGAAATGATCTGGGGGCCAGGCAATCGAGCTCCCGTTATTTCAGGTTTCCGCTCAGGAACTGCTTCAACCTCTCGCTGCGCGGATTGCCCAATACATCCTCGGGCGCGCCTTCCTCCTCGACCAGACCCTGATGCAGAAACAGCACCTGGTTCGACACCTTGCGCGCGAAACTCATCTCGTGAGTCACCATGATCATCGTGCGGCCCTCTTCGGCCAGGCCCTGGATCACTTTCAGCACTTCGCCGACCAATTCCGGGTCCAGGGCTGAAGTCGGCTCGTCAAACAACATCACCTCCGGCTCCATCGCCAGCGCGCGGGCAATGGCGACGCGTTGCTGCTGACCGCCCGAGAGAAAGGCCGGGTACTGATCGGCCACCCGCGCCGCCAGGCCCACCTTGTCCAGATAACGCCGGGCGCGGTCCTCGGCTTCCTTTTTGTCGCAGCCCAGCACCCGGCGCGGTGCCATCGTGATGTTCTCCAGCACTGTCATGTGGCTCCACAGATTGAAGTGCTGGAACACCATCGCCAGGCGCGTGCGAATCCTTTGCAGTTCATCGGCATCGGCCACATGCATGCCGTGGCGATCCTTGATCATGCGAATACTCTGGCCGTCGAGGCTCATCGCACCGTCGTTGGGCTGTTCGAGAAAGTTGATGCAGCGCAGAAAGGTACTTTTGCCCGAGCCGCTGGCGCCGATCAGGCTGATGACGTCACCGGTTTTTGCCTTGAGCGAAACACCCTTGAGCACTTCATGATCGCCATAGCTTTTGTGCAGGCCTTCAATGGTCAGTTTGTACATGGGGCAATGCATCCTCAAGGCGAAAGTAGGTAGCCGCTGCGATAGGCTTCAGTGCCCGCAACGTGGGCGATCACCATGCCAGCCGTGGCCATGCGTCGCAGTGACCGGGCGTACATCAGCCCTGCGGTGGCGCAATGGACCGGGGTGACCTGGTCAAGCACCGGATCAATGATTTCAGCCACCAGCTGCCCGGCTTCCAGGTATTCCCCAGGCAGCGCCGCGAACACCAGCAAGCCGCCAACCGGCGTCGTTACGGGCTCCACCGCGGCCAACGGGGTCGCGGGGTAGGGCAATTCGGGCAATGGCCCCGGCGTGCCGACGATAGCGCCGAAGTGGATCAGGTAGTCGAGTATTGCCTGGCAGTCGAGACTGGCCAGGGGGTGATTGACGTCACCCTGGCCGCGCAATTCGACGGTTACCGAGAAACTGCCCAAGGGGATGTCGAAGTGCTCGCCGAAGCGCTCTTTCAATTGCCACCAGAGTAGCGTGAAGCATTCGTCAAACGACTGGCCACCGGAATCGGTGGCCAGCAGGCTGGCTTCGGCGCCGATGTAGCGGGCCAGTGGCTCCACCTGAGGCCAGGCCTCGGGGGTGGTGTAAAGGTGCGCAACGGCTTCGAAATCGCAATGCAGGTCCAGCACCAGGTCGGCATCACAGGCCAGCCTTTGCAGGGTCAGGCGTTGGGATTGCAACTGGGTCGCCGCCGTGTGCCGCGCCAGGGCCTGGCGCAGGCTGCTGCGGATCACCTGCAGGTTGCGTTGTGGATCGTCGCCCAGTTGCCCTTCGATGTCGTTGCCGACTTCTTCACTCAGGTCGACGAACCAGCGGTTGAAATTCTGTCCGCTTTCCAGCTCGTAGCGCCCGAGGGGGACATCCATCAGAACCTGTTCGAGGCCAACCGGATTGGCCACGGGTACCAATACGATTTCGCTGCGCAGGCGGCCGGCGGCTTCCAGCTCCCTGAGGCGCTGCTTGAGATGCCAGGCCACCAGCATGCCGGGCATTTCATCGGCGTGCAGGGATGCCTGGATGTAGATCTTGCCGCTGGCCGACGAGGGGCCGAAGTGAAAGCTGTGAATCTGCCGTGCGGTCCCCGGCAGCGGGGCCAGCAAGTCATGGATCTGGTGGCGCATGGTGCAAAGTCCTAGTGGGTCGGCCCGAGGAAGGCCAGCCATCGGCGTTCGGCGAGGCGGAACAGGCCGACCAATGCAAAGGTAACGGTCAGGTAGATCAGGGCGGCGATGCCGAACGACTGAAAGGTCAGGAAGGTCGCCGAGTTGGCATCCCGCGCGACTTTCAGGACATCCGGGATAGTTGCGGTAAACGCCACGGTGGTCGAGTGCAGCATCAGGATCACTTCGTTGCTGTAATAGGGCAACGAGCGGCGCAGGGCCGAAGGCATGATCACGTAGGCGTACAGCTTCCAGCCCGTCAGGCCGTAGGCTTTGGCCGCTTCGACTTCGCCGTGGTTCATGCTGCGAATGGCCCCGGCGAAAATCTCCGTGGTGTAGGCGCAGGTGTTCAGGGCAAACGCCAGGATCGTGCAGTTCATGGCATCGCGAAAGAACGCATCCAGCACCGGTTGATCACGCACCGCCGCCAGGCTGTAGATGCCGGTGTAGCAAATCAGCAACTGGATATAGAGCGGTGTCCCGCGAAACAGGTAGGTGTAGAACTGCACCGGCCAGCGCACGTAGACCTTGGGCGAGACCCGGGCAATCGACAGCGGGATCGACACCAGGAAGCCGATGAAGATCGATGCGCTGAGCAACCACAGGGTCATCGCCAGGCCCGTGATGTTGTAGCCGTCGGTATAAAGGAAGGGTTTCCAGTATTCCTGCAGGAGTTCGATCATCGTACGGCCTCCCGCGAGCCGGCGGCGTAGCGGCGTTCGAGCCAGCGCAGGACGAAGTTGGAGGCGCTGGTAATCAGCAGGTAGATCAGTGCCGCCAGCACCAGGAAATAGAACAGTTGGTAGGTACTCTTACCGGCGTCCTGTGCGGCCTTGACCAGGTCGGCGAGGCCGATGATCGACACCAGTGCGGTGGCCTTGAGCATTACCATCCAGTTGTTGCCGATGCCTGGCAGGGCAAAGCGCATCATTTGCGGGAACACCACGATACGAAAGCGTTGGCCGCGATTGAGCCCGTAGGCGGTGGCGGCTTCGACCTGGCCCCGGGGCACTGCGAGGATCGCGCCACGGAAGGTCTCGGTGAAGTACGCGCCATAAATGAAGCCCAGGGTAATGACCCCGGCACTGAACGGGTTGATCTCGATGTATTCCCATTCCATGAAATCGGTAAACGATGTCAGCCAGGTCTGCAGGCTGTAGAAAATCAGCAGCATCAGCACCAGGTCCGGCACCCCGCGGATCAGCGTGGTGTAGACCTGCGCCGGCACCCGCAGCATTTTGACTTTCGATAGCTTGGCCGTGGCGCCGAGCAGGCCGAGCAACACGGCCACCAGCAGCGACAATGCCGATAATTTGATGGTCATCCAGGTGCCTTCCAGCAACAACGGGCCAAAGCCCTGGAGGCTGAAGGCTGAGAGCCCCAGATTTTGCAGGAGGTTTTCGAACATAAATCAGCAACCTGATCGGATAAAAAGAGCGCCCATCCAGGGATGGGCGCCGGGCATTATTTGCCGCTGTACAGATTCAGATCGCCGAAGTGTTTCTTCTGGATGGTGGCGTAGGTGCCATCGTCGTGTAACGCTTTGATACCTTTATCCAAAAGCGCTTTCAGCTCGGTGTTACCTTTCTTAATGCCCACCGCTGTTTTGGCTGGCAGCAATTCGCTGTCGACCGGCTTGCTGATTTCGTAGCCTGCGCCTTTTGGCGACTTCAGGAAGCCCAGTTCGGCTTGCAGCATGTCCTGGATGGCGCCGTCGAGACGGCCGGAAGTCAGGTCGGAATACACCTGGTCCTGATTCTGGTAAGCCTGGGTTTTAACGCCAGCCTTGTCCAGCACGGCCTTGGCGTAGGCTTCCTGGATGGTGCCTTGCTCGTAGCCAATGGTTTTGCCTTTAAGCGACGCGACGTCTTCGCTCAGGCCCGAGCCTTGCTTGAATACGTAGGCGGTTGGGCCGGAGAACAGCTCGCTGGAGAAGTCGATCACCTTTTCACGGGCCGGGGTCACGGTCATCGACGAAATCACGCCGTCGAATTTGTTGGCCTTGAGGCCTGGAATCATGCCGTCAAAATCACTTTCGACCCACTTGCACTTGACCTTCAACTCGGCGCAAATCGCGTTACCCAGATCGATGTCGAAGCCCACGAGGTTGCCGTCAGCCGCTTTCGACTCGAACGGTGCGTAGGAAGGGTCAACGCCAAAACGCAATTCCTTGTATTCCTTTGCCACCGCGGAGCCGGCAGCCATGCACAACGCCAGTGCAGAAAGGGTCAGCAATGCTTTTTTCATTATTCAATCCCTAAAAACCAATTTGAGCGCTTGTGGCGCGTAAAATTTGTTACTGGAAAGCGTAAGACCTGAATAAAGTAGCAATTTCTGAACCATAGTCCCGAACAAGCGTTTTAAAAGGTGCCGTGAGGAACGGTGCGCAGGCGTTTGTGCACGCAAGCGGGCATCACCGCGTGCGCGCACCAGATTGGTTCATCTCAGCCCAGCAGGTCCTGCAACGTGGCCAGGTTGTCTGCCTCATCCACTGACTTGTCGCGACGCCAGCGCAGCATCCGAGGAAACCGCACCGCGATACCGCTCTTGTGGCGCTTGGACAGGGCGATGCCCTCAAAGCCCAGTTCGAACACCAGGCTCGGTTTCACGCTGCTGACCGGGCCGAATTTCTCCACTGTGGTCTTGCGTACGATGCTGTCGACCTGGCGCATTTCTTCGTCGGTCAAGCCGGAGTACGCCTTGGCGAAAGGCACCAGCGTGCGTTCGGTTGAATTCGCCGGGCCGTCCCACACGGCGAAGGTGTAATCGCTGTACAGGCTGGCGCGCCGACCGTGGCCGCGCTGGGCGTAGATCAGCACTGCATCGACGCTGTAAGGGTCGACTTTCCACTTCCACCACACGCCCATGTCCTTGGTCCGGCCGACGCCATACAGCGAGTCCCGCGCCTTGAGCATCATGCCCTCGACGCCGAGGCTGCGCGACGCTTCGCGCTGGCGTGCGAGGTCCAGCCAGTCTTCGCCGGTGAGTACCGGCGACTCCAGCAAAACCGGGTTGTTGCAGTCGGCGAGAACCTGCTCCAGCTGGGTCCGTCGCCGGGCCTGAGACTGGTTGCGCCAATCTTCGCCATTCCATTCCAGCAGGTCGTAGGCAAGTACCACCACCGGGACTTCGTCGAGAATTTTCTTGCCGAGGGTCTTGCGGCCGATGCGCTGTTGCAGCAAAGCGAAAGGCTGGACCGAGGGTGCCGAGGGCAATTGCGGGTCGAAGGCATCCTCGGTCCCGGCTGGCGCGGCTTTCCAGGCAACGATTTCACCGTCGATCACCGTGCCGTCGGGCAGGCCGTGCACCAGGCTCTCCAGTTCCGGAAAACGCTCGGTCACCAGTTCTTCGCCCCGAGACCAGATCCACAGCCGGCCCTCGCGTTTTACCACCTGGGCGCGAATACCATCCCACTTCCATTCGATTTGCCACTGGCTGGCAGGGCCAAGCAGGGCTTCAAACTGGTCCACCGGTTGCGACAGCGCATGGGCCAGGAAAAACGGATAGGGCTGCCCGCCGCGCTGCGCATGTTCGTCGGTTGATTCCGGCGCGATCAGCTTCAGGTAACTGGCGGCGCTCGGGCGGTTGGACAGGTCGGTATAACCCACCAGGCGCTGGGCCACCCGCTTGCTGTCCAGCCCCGCCATGGATGCCAGGGCGCGTGTCACCAGCAGTTTGGACACGCCTACGCGAAAACTGCCGGTAATCAGCTTGATGCATAACATCAGGCTGGAGCGATCAAGTTGCGACCAGAGGGCAGGCAAGGCCAGGGCAAGCGCTTCGGGTGTTTCCCCGCGCAGAGGTAGCAGCTTTTCCTCGATCCAGACCGCAAGGCCAGCATCGGAGCTGTGGCTGGATTCGGGCAGTACCAGGGAAATGGTTTCCGCCAGGTCACCCACCGCCTGGTAACTCTCCTCAAACAGCCAGGGCGACAGACCGGAGTACGCCACTGCCAACTCGCGCAGGACGCGTGCCGGGACCAGTTGCCGGGGTCGCCCGCCAGACAGGAAATACACAGCCCACGCAGCATCCTGCGGCGCTGCCTGGGCGAAGTAGTTTTGCATGGCCGCCAGCTTGGCGTTGCTGGAGGTCGTTGCATCGAGTTCGGCATAGAGTTCGGCGAAGGTTTTCATGCGCGAACCTCTGCGCTTTGTTGCTCGGCGCTCGTCGCTTCCTCTTCGTCGTCACCGTATTCAGTGCTGAAGCCCTGGGCATCAAGGCCTTGCTCGCGCAAATGGCGGACGAGGACGGCGACCGAGCCGTGAGTCACCATGACCCGTTCGGCACCGGTCTGCCCAATGGCCCAAAGCAGGCCCGGCCAGTCAGCGTGGTCGGACAGGATAAAACCGCGATCGACGCCGCGCCGGCGCCGGGTCCCGCGCAGGCGCATCCAGCCGCTGGCGAAGCCGTCGCTGTAGTCACCGAACCGACGCATCCAGGTGCTGCCACCGGCTGAAGGCGGGGCGATCACCAGGGCCTTGCGCATGACCGGATCGCTTTTTTTTACATCGCCGGCGTAAATCGTCGGCGGGATGTACACGCCGCTTTCGCGGTAGACCCGGTTCAGTGGCTCCACCGCGCCGTGGGTCAGAATCGGACCGAGGCTCGCGTCGATGCCATGCAGAATGCGCTGGGCCTTGCCGAAGGAGTAGCAGAACAGCACGCTGGTTTTATCCACGGCAGCGTTGGCCTGCCACCACTGATTGATTTCGGCGAATATCTCGGCCTGTGGTTGCCAGCGATAGATCGGCAGGCCGAACGTCGATTCGGTGATGAAGGTATGGCAGCGCACTGGTTCAAACGGCGCGCAGGTGCCATCGGGTTCGATCTTGTAATCCCCTGAGGCCACCCAGACTTCGCCACCGTATTCCAGGCGCACCTGGGCCGAGCCGAGCACATGCCCGGCCGGGTGAAAGCTCAAGGTAACGCCGTGGTGCAGCAGCCGTTCGCCATACGCCAGGGTTTGCAGGTTGATGTCCTGGCCCAGGCGTGATCGCAGGATCCCTTCGCCAGGGGCGGCAGCCAGGTAATGTTGATTGCCGGTGCGAGCGTGGTCGCCATGGGCATGGGTAATGACCGAGCGCTCGACTGGACGCCAGGGGTCTATATAGAAATCCCCGGCGGGGCAGTACAGGCCCTCGGGGCGAGCGATAACAAGGTCCATGTGGATGACCAGGCAGGGGGGCTTGTTAGCTATGAGGACGACGTGAGGTCAGAAGTTCTATCAATTTGTGTCGGTGACACAACATGCCCTGTGGGAGCAAAGCTTGCTCCCACAGGGCATGATCTACTGTGGATGACTACTTCCCGGGAGTCAGTGTCAGTCGGGCTTTGCCATACACCTTGTCGAAGTTTTGCGGCTGCATCGGCAGGCTCATGTATTGCCCCTTCAGCCACGGATCGATGCTGTTGAGGTAATTAGGGCTGGCCGGGTTGCCTGATTGTCCGGTGGCGTTCTGGCCCATCAACGGCTCGGCTTGGCCGAAGTCGACGATGAAACGCATGGACGGTGCCAGGGTAGTGTTGAAATCTTCGCCCCAGGCAAACGCGGCGGTATTCAACGTGGTGTGATCGCCACCGGCTGCAAGCGGACCGCGGACGCTCTGGCCGCTGGCGTTCTTCCACTCGTAGCGGTGCAGCTTGCCCCATTGCCAGGCCTTGTGATCGGCGCCCAACAAGCTGTCGCCCGCAGTGATTGCAGCTGCCAGGCTGCGGGCCAGGATCACTGCCTTGTCCTCTTTTTGCGGCGTGCGAGTGTCATCCCAGAAAGGGCTGTCCTCGCGTCCCAGCAGGTGATCGGCCTGGGCGGCGTAGGAAAGCTTGCCGTTGGCGATGAAGGTTTTCCACGCAGCACTGCCTTGCGGCCCCAACTCATCGAGGAAGATCTGCCGCGTGCTTTCTTGCAGGAACAGTTGGTAGATGGCCGCATCGGCGGAAGTCGTGCTGAGCTTGCCGTCGAACGCCATCAGGCGGGCATAGGCCTCGCGAGCCTTGACCGCGTCGGTCGTCGGCAACGCTTCGATGGCTTGCTTGAGCGGCTGGGCCATGCCCGGCGCCGTGAACATTTTCTTCAGCTTGGGGGCGAAGGTGGTGGTCTGGTCGTATTGCATGGCGATCACGCTGCGCGTGTCGTGCTTGCCGGTGCCGGCGAGTTCAGCCATGCGTTCGCCGCGCTCCGGTGCGGACCAGGAGTTGGACAGCTGCATGCCATAACCATGGGGGATGACCCGCTGGTTGGCGGTGCCGAGCCAGCCCTGGGCGGGGTCTTGATCGTATGGGTGCAGCATCGGGTCGGCGTAACCGTCCCAGTCGTAGCGACCCTCCCAGCCCGGCGAGGGCAACAGACCTTCGCCTTCGCGCCGGTTCGGATAACGCCCGGTGACCTGCCAGCCGATGTTGCTCGCATCGGCGAACACCAGATTCAGCGCAATTGCGCGGATTTCACGACTGGCATCCGAGGCCTTCTCGACATTCTGCGCCCGGGACAAGTCAAAAAACGCGTCCAGGGTCTTGTCGTCGGTGAAACTCGGCGCCTGCAGTGCCAGGCCAAAACCGTTGGCCAGGGTGGTTCCCTTGGCACTGTTGAGCAGGGGGCCATGGCGGGTTTCATACACCGCCTCGCGAGTCGGCCGCTGGCCTTTGACGAAGTAGGTCTCGTTACGAACCATGACCGGCTGCCATTTGCCGCCCGCCTCGTAAGTCAGGCCGTTACCCTGGCGCTTGATTTTTTCAAGGAACAGGTCCTGGTTGTCGCCCATGACCGTGGTCATGCTCCACGCCACTTTGCCGTTGAAGCCACCCAGCACCAGCGGCAGGCCGGCGATGGTCACGCCCGAAGCCTGGTATTTCGGCGCGCGAATCTGCACATAGCTGAACAGCGATGGCACGCCGAGCGGGCCATGGCTGTCGCTGGCCAGCAGGCTTTTACCGGTGCGGCTGCGCTGCGGTGCGATTGCCCAGTTATTGGAGGACGTGGCGCCAAGCAAATTCAGGTCGGACAATTGACTGGCGGCTTTGCTGATGTCGACCAGCCCCGGAATCTGCCCGTTGAGCGTGATGCCTTGGAGTTTCTCGGCCTCGGCCACTGGCAGTTTTTCGTCGGGGGCCGAAGGCGTCAGCCAGGGGAGTTTGTCGGTGCTGACGGTCTGCGCCAGCATCAGCGAGGAAATTTCTTCCGGCAGGTTGGCTGACTGACTGAAGTTCAGCAGGCAGAAAATCAGCGCCGAATCTTCCGGCTGCCAGTATTCGGGCTTGTAGCCGGTTGCCATCAGGTCTGCCGGCAACTTGTCGCGGTAGCGGAACAGGTAGGCGTTGACGCCCCGGGCATAGACTTCAAAAAAACGCTTGAGCCGCGGGGAGGACGCCTTGTACAGCTCACCAGCACTTTTCTTCAGGTTGACCGCGCGCATGTAGCGGTCGGCGTCCAGCAAGTCGGCGCCGGACATTTCTGCCAGGCGGCCTTGAGCCAGCAGGCGCAGGGTGACCATTTGCGAGATGCGATCGCTGGCATGCACGTAGCCGAGGGCGAACAGCGCGTCGTGGAAGCTGTTGCTTTCGATCAGCGGCATGCCCATGGCGTTGCGCCGCACCGAGACGTTCTGCGCCAGGCCTTTGAGCGGCTGCACGCCGGTGCTGGGCGGGAGGGTGTCCTGGGTGTTCAGGGTCTGACAACCGGTCAGGCCCAGAACACCGGCCACTGCTGCGGCAACGCCGAACCGGGGAAGAAAATGAGTAAGGGCTGGCGAGGCCATGGCAAAGCTCCTGCGGGGGTAGTAACGCGATAAAGTCGCTACGTTAGTGAGCAGGAGAGGGGCGCGCAAGCGGGGTATTCGGTTATTTCTGGATTTGTCTGATTAAGGACGTTCACGGGACGCGGCGAATCCACCATGGTGGTGGCGACAGCGCAAATTCTGCAGGGGACGGCTTGCTGGCCATCGCCGCGACGCGGTGCGTCGGGTTCGACGCTGCCGCGCGCAGGCTCGCCCCCACAGGGTAACGGTGAACGACCCGATCAGGCGCCGTGGCACTTCTTGAATTTCTTGCCATTGCCGCAAGGGCAAGGGTCGTTGCGACCGACGTCCTTCAAGGCGTTGCGCACCGGCTCCTGGTGGGCGTGGCCGCAATTCGGGCCGTGGACATGGCCATGGTCGTGATCATGGTGATCGTGCTGATCATGATCGTGATTGCAGTCGGGGCCATGAACATGGGGTTGCTGGGTCATCAGGTTTACTCCGGAATTAAATCGGCTGGGATTATCACGCCATTGCGCGCTACGTGCACGTAGTGAGCGATGAATAAACCCGTTTCCATCTCTCCTTCCAGACGGTAAGGGATGGGCTGACCGGGTTTTTTCAGCAATTTCACCAGGTCGCGGATTTTTGGCCACAGATTCGTGCGGATCGGCACCTTGAAATAAGCGCTGCGCTTGGGCCCCACAGTAAACCAGTGTTCGTGTTCACCCTCGGTCAGTAGCATGTCACCCAGATGAATACGGTACTCGAGGCCGCGTACCGTCAGGTCGCTGTCGTTTGGGTTGTCCACTCGAAAGTGCAGGAGGAATTTCTGCTCCAGCAATTTGGCGCGGATCACTTCCACCTTCACCAGATGCAGTTGCGGTTCCGGCTCGTCGCTGCTGAACCAGGACGCACAGCCGCCTAGCCCGAGAACGAGGCTCAAAGTCAGCAGGTGGAGGACGATGCGCCGGGCGATCATGATAATTTTTCCTTGGGCCTGCAGGTGATGCAGGTCATGCCTCAACTGCCGAAATAGCCCGCGCAGCACTTCTTGAATTTCTGGCCGCTGGCACAGGGGCAGGCATCGTTGCGGCCGGCCTTGAGTTGCACGGTCGGATCGATGAAATACCACTGCCCGGCGTTTTGCACAAACGAGGAGCGCTCGCGATGGCTGTGCTCCCCGGTACTGTCATGCCAGCGTGCGGTAAAGGTCACGAAAGCATGTTCCGGCTGCCCGCCAAAGACTTCCGAGCTCTCCACTTCAAGACCCAGCCAGGTGCTGTTGGCGCTCCAGTCACTGATGGACTGGCGATCCAGGCCGGGCCGTTGTGCGGGCAGGGTGGTGGCCACCAGATAGTCGATCAGGCCCAGCACATAGGCGCTATAGCGCGAACGCATCAATGCTGCGGCGCACGGGGCGGGGTGGCCTGCGTGATAATGACCGCAGCAGGCGTCCAGCAGGGTGCCGCTGCCGCAAGGGCAAATCGATGTACTCATTGCGTTACCACCAATATTTCCCGAAATTCTCCGGATTGGCCCAGAACTGAGTGGGGTATGGCGGCAGGCCAAGCGTAGCGGGCTTCATAGAGGACCTCAAGGAGTTTGGTGACAAAGCTGGTGACAGTGTTGGTGACAGACAGCAAGACCGCAAGGGTGAATTAACCGGGGTCCTTAACGCGCCCACCGGCACCCATGCGAGGGCCTACGGGGGAGCCAGCGCGGGAAGTCTTGTAATGGTGACCTTTCAGATTTTTCTGTCAGATTCTCAAAGGGCCTTAGGGTGGTCTATGCGACCACAACCAGAACCCCAGTTGCACGGCCAGACAGACCCAGTAGAGGGCCTGTAGGTGGTCCATGGGGTTCTCCTTGAGGGATTAGAGTGACTTGTGAAAGCGAACGTCTGTGAGTTCGTGTTGCAGGGCTACCTCAAGGAGGCGCTCATATGAATGCGGCCAACTCCCTTGGGATTGGTCGTCAGAGGCGCCTGATTGAAGCAAGGCATAGCATAGCGCCGCATGTGGAGTCAGAGACTCGACAGGCACTTTGGTTACTACCCGTTTACCCTTGTAGGTGTAACACAGCGTGACACTCATGGAGGCGTCTCGTCAGGACAAGTTAGTCATTCAGCATAGCCCGTCACGCTTCGTTTGAGGAAGTGTCATTCAACTCTCAGCGGGCCTTGAGACGCCTTGCAGCGGTCCTGATGTCCCTCATTGCGACTCGATAGTTGTCCTTCTCTCGGTCGAGCAGGTGAACCACAGCAGCCTGTATCGACACACGTTCAAACCCTGAGCCTTCCAGTTCAAGCCAGCGCTTGACGATCATGTTGGACAGCTTGAAGGAATATCGGGAGAGCAGCGTAAAGGTCAGCTCTTTGTCGAGGATGGTCAGCGGTAATAGCTTGCTTTGACTGGACTGATAGCTGGCCTCGACCCACTGAGGTGCCCCCAAATTTGGGGTCTCCTTTTCCAGTTCGTTGAGCATCTTTCGGATGTCTCGGAGTACATGGTCATGGCGCTTGCCGGTGATCTCAGCGATCTCCAAGGACGACATACCGGGTAAGCCGTTGAGGGTCGTTGGGGATACCGCTCCGGCCTTGGAGATGTTCTCGAAGATGGTTGCTGTATTGGCGGTCATGTTCATACCTCCCATTCAAGTTGGCACAGTCGGCATACGATTAGGTACGCCGTCCTGTAAGGCATCTTCCTCGATTGGCTAATCAGGAAGGTGAAAGCCAGTGCCTTATCAAGGACCATTACCGGCGCTTGATCTGAGCCGATCTCCCTGAGCATCTCTGAGACCTCCCAACGAACCTCATCGAAGTCCTTAGAGGTGATCTCGGCGATCTCGTAGTACGACAAGCCGGGCAAGCCGTTAACGGTCGATTGAAAGCCATGGAGAGCCTTGGGGACGTTCTGAAAGGTGTATGCGTTATTCATGGTCATTGTCTGTTTTCCTTATGTTTGCTCTCTGAGTTCGCTCCCACGGGCAGCCGAAAGACCCCAGACAAGGGTTCTGCCGGTGGCACAGAGAGCAAACAGAAAGACTTTCGATTAGATGGATGCCCAGCGACGGGCAGATAGGTCGGCTACTCAAGGCGAGGGTGTGCTGCCTTAGTGAGGGTATTACCGGATACCAGCGCCCCTCCCGGTCCCTCTTGAGGTCCGGCCTTACGGGGCGCTTGTAGATCAGAGGTCAGGTCAGCTTGATGTTGGTGATCATCGGGAACGCCACCATCTCGGTCTGAAGACCATCGGCGGTCAGTTTCACCTTGACCTTGCCGTTAGCCACGATGTCCACCACGGTCATGATCTCAAGGTCCCATGCCTGACGGCCAGCGTTACGGGTCGCTTCGATCTTCCACACGTTGCCATCACGGCCTTCGCGGTAGCTCAGCGAGGTGAAGTGTTTGGGCAGCAGGAAGATACCGTAGTCAGTCCCGCTGTAAGGCTGCACAGAGGTCCCAATGAGGTCCTCAATGTCTCCCACGCCAGCCCGTTGAGCAGCACGGTTGAGCACTCCCACGAGGCTCACAGGCAGCAGGACCACGAAGTCGGAAAGCTCGTGACCAACAGTCTGGTTAATGTGAGCCGTCAAGATGTCGATAAGATCCTCAGCGATCTCCATGGGCTTGCCAGTTGGCTTGGCCTCAGAGACCGGCTCAGTGCTCGGCGCAGTCGAGAGGATGCCAGCGATCTTACCCGCAGCGCTCAATTGGATGTCCTCAAGGATCTTTTCAGCGGTCTGAGCCAAAGATCCTACTGTCCAGCCTGCCTGAATGTTGTGATCAAGGATGGTTACACGGTGGCTAATGACCAGAGCGGTGTTCGTTGGCTCAGTGAAGATCACAGACCCGGCCAGGACTTCGCCTTTGCTGATCTTCTGGTTGTCCCAGTTCTTGCGAGGGTCGAACTTAACGGTACGGTCTGCCATGGTGATGATCTGTTGACCAGTGGCCTCAGAGCCAGCCGGACGGAACTCACAAGGGGTTGCCTCCATGGCAGCCTCACGCCAGTCATCTCCGTTTAAATGGTCCTCAGCGGCCTCCACGAGG
The DNA here is from genome assembly GCF_022496665.1 of Pseudomonas sp. TMW22090. Taxonomy (NCBI): domain Bacteria; kingdom Pseudomonadati; phylum Pseudomonadota; class Gammaproteobacteria; order Pseudomonadales; family Pseudomonadaceae; genus Pseudomonas; species Pseudomonas sp. TMW22090. The sequence continues at coordinate 218,319 of NZ_SCFH01000002.1, read as the reverse complement.
GCCTGCACATAGACAGACGGATCGGTCGCCGCAAGGGTCTCCGCTCGGACATCCGTAGTGCTGAAGTGGATCGAAGCGTTGTTATCGTCAATGGCGTTGATGTTCCATTTAACGGTGTCTACATGCGGTGCAACGTATTGATTAGGTTTCATCGGAATGGTTCTCCTGAATAAGATGATGGTGGTGGGTTAGTAGCCAGAGTTACGGGAGCGTGCCGCCATAATCTGGGCACCATGCTCACGAATGGCAGCGGCTCGGGCTTCTCGATCAGCTTGCGCTTGGGCGATCTCACGGGGCGTATGCTCACGGAGGCGCTCGGCACGTTCGTTGGCCTCACGTTGCTCGCGGGCCTTACGCTCTACCTCTTGGCGCTTGGTCTCGAAGTAGGTCAGAGCGTCCTCTTGGATGGCCTTGAGAGACAGACCGGCTTCCTCGAAGGCTTTGATCACTCCGAACTTAGCGCCGTTGTTCCGGCCACATTGGGCCATCAGCAAGGGCAGCATTACGTTCTCGACGTATTCACGGCTGAGGGTCTGGCCCGACACAGTTACTTCGTTCTTCAGGACGTTGGTGATGGTGATGTTCATTGGTTTGGATCTCCTATAGGTGACCCTTTGATTCGACCTTGGCGCCATAGACGCGCACGACCAGACGGCCAAGGAGGGAGCCTCATGGGCATCTTCCAAGGTCGATCAAAAGGTTCTGGGGTTTGGGTATTTATTGCTGATGCTTGATCACAGGACATGGCAAGCCTGAGAGGGCATCTGAAGGACAACCGTGGCGACGGTCGCTTGTGGCTGGGAAGGAATCTTTTTTATTGGGTTAAAGGTCTGTCCCAATAGTGAGGGGTTTTAAACGACACCTTGACAGGCCACCTCAAAGCCTGACCGTGATAGGGTCTTTTCCGGCCATTGGGATGCTCAGGGGCGTCTTAGCGAGAGCCTGAAGACTGACCCCAAGCGAGACCAGTTCTGACACCCTCAAGGCTGTCTTTGGGGAGCCCCGGAAGGAGACCTCTTTGAGCAGAGCGTCAACGTCAAAGCAGACCATCCCGTTCTCATAGGTTCTGTAGGTGGCGTGTCGATCATTGAGCAGATTCTTAACGACGACCAATTGGGGACGTGAAGGCGTGGGGAAGACACGAGACAGGGCGATCAGGTCGTCTTCAGTAAGCGTATCGGTGGCTTGGTAGCTGGTCATGCTGGACCTCCTTAAAGATGTCGATGAGATGAATAAAGGGAGGGGTGATTATTATCACTACCCCTCTCTCTTTGAGGCTGGTCGGTCAGTTGTCGATGAGCTGAAAGGGGGGCGTTAAGATTTATCTTTATATTATCCGGCGTTAAGTCGAAGAAGCCCGCAATAGAGCCTCCAAGCCAATCTCAGCACCAATCTCAGCCTTGATCCCAGGATGTCTATCCACATACGAAGCGATCCCGTGAGCAGCGTGTCGGGCAGCCTTGGCGATTCGCTGGGCAGTCCTCAAGCTGATCTCACTGGTCTGGCAGGCGTCCGCTGTGATCTCCGAAAGGAACAACGCACCGATGACCGCTCGGGCCTTGACGTTGATCTTCCCGTTGGTGACTCCGGCACTCGTGATGATCGACCCGGTAACGATGTCGTCTACCCATGGCAGAGGATTGGGCACGGCAAGGAGCTGCATGTAGGTAGCGACAGGGTTCGCATAGTTGGTCTTGGGACGCCCACGGCCTCGCTTGGGGGCTTCGATAGGGGAAGCGCTGGAATCGCTGGGCTTGGCTCGGGTTGCCCGTTGGTGGTCCTCCAAGAGGGCCTCATCGGCTCGGCGCTCGACTGCCCATGCTTGATACTGGGCTTCAGGATTTTTAAGCCGGACCATCTCTTTGCGAGTAACGGCCTCCCCTGTGATGGGGTCGATATGAAGGATGTGGCCCGTGTCGTGATCGACGTGGCGGTGAAGCGGTCCCGGTTGGATAAGTAGGGTCATTGGATCGGTCCTCATGTTGTTGGTCGCAACAGTGAGGGGTTTTAACGACACCGATCCTAAGGCCAGCAATTACCGGGCTTTGATTTGTTGAAGGTGATCCAGCGCCAACTGGTCCCCAAATCAGTTAAACAAAAAGTTTGTAAAGACCGAACAGCCCGAGCGCGACGAATACATAGAAAACGATCTGCACGCCTTTCTTGGTAACTTTTTTGTTGATGACTCCCAGCTCATCAAAGAAGTGGGAGACGAAAGTGTTGGAATCAATGTCCATTTCTTCGCCAGTCTCCCAGAATGCAGCGATAGCCTCGCCATGCTTGATGCGGGCAAGGTTAGCGGTTCGCTCATTGCTGTCATCCAATTGGATCTGATCTTGGATGAAACACTGCCACGCCATGATGCGAGCTGTCTTTTCTCCAAGGGAGGCTATCCGATCAACAACGACAGCTCGCTGATGCAATTCGGTGTTTACTTTCTGAATTCCATAAAGATCAAGGTTTCTCATAGCGCCTCCATTCGAAACCTTGATGGTATCACTTAGCCATCGAAAACGCTTTCAGTAGTGCCTCATGTTGGGTCTTCACAGGGAGTTTCTGAGAACCCGCGTAAAGGTCATAGGTGATGTTCCCTGCGCTATGCCCGGTGATGCTCTGAGCGATTACCTCAGGGGTCGCAGCGGCCTTCAGCAGTCCGGACAGAGAATGCCTCAATGAGTGAAACGACTGATCACTGCCCGGCTTCAATCCCAGAGGCTTCCTAAGGGATTCATTGAGCGGCTTGTCGAAGTAATGTTTTTTCTGGGTGAACAGCCTGCCTTGACTCCCCTTGACCCACTCATTGAAGGCCACAAGGTCAAACCCATAGGCCCCATCGACCAATGGAACCAGCCTCACGGAGAACTCGGTCTTCGTCGATTTGCCACCGTTTTCATCTTTGTTGATGTCGATAACGGTGATGCCGTCTATCTGGCGCACGTCCTCCTTGGTTAGCTGATATAGCTCGCCTATGCGTGCCCCTGTAAGAACCCCCAGAGACATCCCCCAACGCTTCCAATCGTTTACAGGGAGGGCGTTGGCAGATTCCATGATCGTTGCCACTTGTTCCTGACTGAATGGCTTACGGGTGCTCTCAGCGCCTCTCTCAATCTTCAGCCCTTTATCGAAAGAGCGTTCGAGATAACCATTATTTACTGCCCAAGCCATGACCGTTGAGAGCTGGGTCAGGAGCTTGTTAGATGTCAGGGGCTTACGGCCAGCAACGACCTTCTCTTTCAGCTCGACCATATCAGCCCGTGTGTGGGTCTTGAGGTCTAAGTCTCCAAGAAGGCCGGTGAGAGTCCGGCAGGCTGATGTAACTGAGTTGTAGGTGGTCGCTTTCACGTTGCCTTTACGCTCAGCCAGATAGAGCCCTGAGAGGGTCTCAAAGGTTGTCGGCTCCCCAGACGGTAATACAGATAGGGACACGAAAGGGGCTACAGACGTGCTACAAGATAGCTCCCCAATGATGTCCGTGAGTTCCTGAGGGCGACCCCCAAGACGTTCCTGAGCAGCCCTGAGAACCCGTTGGCCTGTGCCGATAGCTCGTTGCTGGCTCCCAGTGAATCGACCAAGCGAGGCTGCCTCAGCGAGGTGGTTGCTCATCTGGTCATAAATCTCCATGTAATGGCCCCGCGAGTCCTCGCTATGGCTCTGTAGGGCATCCTCAGCGATCTCCCTGAGGCGTTCCTTGAGGTCCTCCCATGAAGCCTCAGGCTGGTCGAGGTGGAACACAGCCAATGTCTTGAGGATGTCCTTGGAGAACTGCATAGCGGTCGGCCTATCGGTTGATCTGAGAGAGATGGTGAGACTACGGGCAGAGCAACCCCGTGGACGGACCCTCAGGTAGTAGATCCCTGAGCGCCTGTAATGCCAGACAGAGAGGTCCTGAGCTGGTCGTTGGTGACATGGTTGGTGACAGGCTGGTGACACTTGGCCCTGCACGGGCATAGCAATGCTGGTGGTCATGGTTAGGTAAGCCCTTGATATTCATAGGTTTACCACCAGTACTTCCCAAACATTTCCGGGTTGGCCCAGAACCTCGAGTTGAGCCAGTCAGGTACCTGTTTGTAGTCAAGCAGATCATAGGTGAACAGCGTCACCACCTGATCGTCGCGCTGAAACCGCTCGCTGGCTTGCAGGGCCAGGGAGAAAAAGTCCGTTTCCTGCCAGCCGCTGGCGTGCAGGTCAGCCAGCACCGCGATACGACTGGCGTTGAGATTGCGGATGCCTCCAAGCAAATTCAGACCGTCGCGCTTGGGCAGGTGTTCCAGGCAATCGACCACCACCGCCAGGTCGAACCGGCGTGCCGCCAGCTCCGCAGGCAACAGCCCTGGTGCAGCGTGGGCCACGCAATTGTCGGGGTGCGCGAGCTTGAAGGCCTCGAGCGCGGGAAATTCACTGGCACCTATCAGTAGCAGGCGTGCGGGGGCGTATCGATCAAGCAAGGCGGCCAGCGCCTGTTGCGGCGTGCGCGAAGAAATACCGGCAATCATCAAGGATCCTCAATCAGCGTCTGCCAAGACTAGCCTGCCCGAAGGTCCGGGCCTAGCGCTCTATTGAGGCAAATGCATCGATCCACGGAGAACGGGAGGCAAATCAGCGTTGGCCTATTGCTGGCGGAGATTAAAACTCCGGTCTTTACTCCCTGAATCGGTTCTAAGCCGATCCTTCAGGAGAAAACTAGATGAGCATAGTTCGGACAGCATTACCCTTGGTTCTGCTAACCAGTGTGTTGACTGGTTGCGCAGGTTTGCAGAAAACCGACTGGCCGACCTGTGCGGCGGTCGGTGGTGTCGTCGGTGCGGGTCTTGGTGCAACCGAGAGCTCGGCGTGGGCAGGCTATGGCGCGCTGTTGATCGGTGGTACGGCAGCGGCCTATTGCTGGGTTCACGGTGATGGCGACGAAGACGGTGATGGCGTGCCGGACAGTCGCGACAAGTGCCCGGGTACGCCTAGAGGCGTGCAGGTCGATGCTGACGGTTGCCCGCCACCGGTGCCAGCACCCGTGGTCGAAGAGGCGGTAGTCGTCAAGGAAGAAGTCATCGTCGTGCGTGATGTGCACTTCCAGTTCGACAAGGCGACGCTCACTCCTTCCGACAAACAAGTGCTCGACAAGATTGCTACTCGCTTGAAACAGGAATCCTCCAGCGCACAACTGACTGTGACGGGTCATACCGACAGTGTGGGCAGCGATGCCTACAACCAGAAACTGTCGGATAAACGCGCACATTCGGTGGTTGAGTACCTGATTTCCAGTGGCGTACCGCGCAGCAGCTTCGTATCGGTGGCCGGTGCCGGCGAGAGCCAGCCAGTGGCCGATAACAAAACGGCAGACGGACGCGCGATGAACCGTCGCACGGAAATCAAAATCAATCGTTGATGCCCCTCGCACTCCGCGGCTTGTGCAGTCGCGGATGCGGGTCTTTACTCCTGTGTAACCGGTATGGGCCGGTAACACAGGAGCTTTCAATATGAGTGTTCTCACAAGGACCGTCCTACCGGTTCTGCTGCTTGGCAGCCTGCTGACCGGTTGCGCGACCCACAGCGATGGCACTGCCCCCTTGAATCAACGTACCTGGCCAATTTGCAGCCTTATCGGCGGCCTGGTCGGCGGAGGCCTGGGCGCCATTGAAAGTGCCGGCTGGGCGGGAGGTGGCGCAGCCCTGGGCATCCTGACCGGTGGCCTGATCTGCTACTCCCAGGATGGCGATGAAGATGACGACGGTGTATTTGACCGCCGTGATCGTTGCCCGGATACGCCCGCCAATACCCCTGTCGAACACCATGGTTGCCCGCTGCCGCAATACCCGGCCAGCGTGAAACCCGCCGAACCTGCACCGACCCCGAGCGAAGTCGTGACGCTGAGTGATGCCAATGACGTTCTGTTCGCTTTCAACAAGTCCGACCTGACGCCAGCGGCCCGCAGCGAACTGGATTCGCTGATGAGTAAATTGCAGAACGCCGACGTGGTCAGCATCAAGGTCATCGGCCATACCGACAGCGTGGGGTCTGATGCCTATAACCAGGGACTCTCGGAACGTCGCGCCAGCAGCGTCGCCGATTATCTCCTGAGCCAGGGTCTGGCGCCGAACAAACTCACCAGTGAGGGGCGAGGTGAACGTGAGCCTGTCGCCGACAACGATACGGACGAAGGACGGGCGAAAAACCGCCGCGTGGAACTGCACATAAACCGCTAGTGCCCGAAACAGAGCCGTCCGCCGATGCCGTCGAGCGTCCGGGCGGCCCATTCGGCGGCCTTCGTGAAGAAAGTTCGATTGCCCTCTGGCTTATCCCGCGCGGAAGCCGTTACTGTGCGCGCAAAGAATAATTCTCATCGGGAGAGCGTATGAAGGTGTTCTGGGGGCTATGGAAGCTGCTGACCCTGTTGTTCTGGGCGGTAGTGGCAGTCAACTGGCTCATGCCGTTCGTCTTCCCGCTGAATTTGCTGGTCCCCGTGACCGGTGGCCTGCTGGCCGTTCTGCATCTTCTGGAGGTGCTGCTGTGTAATCGCAGCCTCAAAGGTCGCGCCCATCCGTGGCGTGATCGCCTGAAGATTTTGTTTTTCGGCGTATATCACCTGCAAACCATTCCGGCTCCGACCGTATCGAAGGCTTCCCATGCGTAATCTCTGTCTGCTCGCCGCATTTATCAGTCCACTGGCTTGCGCCCAGGTAGTGAGCGTCGAAACCAACTCGCTGATGCGCTTGCCCAACACCGCGAGCACGTTGTCCCTGGAGCGACTGGAAGTAGCCGACTACGGCACCTTGCTGATTCCCTCGAACGTTACCGAAGTCACGGTGGGCGAACTGCATTTGGGGCGCGAAGCGCGGATCGCCATTGTGCCCAGCGAGCAGGCGCTCGACCTGAAGGTCAGTCGTGCCGAGTTGTCCGAGGGCAGCCAGATCACGGCCCGCGGTGCGCCGGGTACCTACCTCAAGGCGGCCCGGTCGGGGCGCAACCTCAACTTGCAGATCAAGGCGTTGAATGCCCCACAGTTGGCGGTGGACGCCCGTGGTGGGGCGGGGGCACCAGGGTTCGTCGGACTTGATGGCGCCAACGGCCAGGCACCGGGGTGCACCTGGGGCCAGGCTGGTCGCGGCGCGGACGGCAGTAATGGCAGCGACGGCCAGGCTGGTGCGCCCGGTGCGCTGGTCAGGCTGGAAGTGCCGCGCGATTATCCGGTCGAGCAGATCAAGGTCGAGGTGGCCGGCGGTGCGGGTGGTCTCGCTGGCCCCGGTGGCAAGCCAGGTGCGGGCGGCAAATCCAAAGGCTGCATTGTTTATCGCGCCGATGGCGGCAAGGCCGGTCGTCCTGGTGTCGATGGTCAACCTGGGCCTGCAGGGGCAGCGGGTTCGGTGACTGTGCAGCGGTTGTAGGATTGTTGTGATCCTGTGATGGTCATCGCGAGCACGCTTTGCTCCCATAGGGCGATGAAAACCCGTGGGAGCAAGGCTTGCCCGCGATGGTGTCCGCCCCGCCGACTCAGAACATCGGTCGAGCCGCCGCAATTGCAACCAGCAGCAACCCGACCAGCAGATTGATCCCCACCAGCCGGCGAATCCTTCCCAAAATCCCGGCGCCAGCCGGCCAGTCCTGCGCCGCCACGGCCGTGCGCAGCTCGGGCAACATCAGCGCCTGGATGCGAATAAACAGCGCCGTCATCACCACATACAACCCCATCATCACCTGCACATAACGCGGCGCGCTTTCAAAACCGGCATATTGCAGGTGAATCATGCCCACGCCGCTGATCGGCAACACCACCACAGCGACCCAGACCCAGCGGAAAAAACCGCTGAACACCTCGACCCACAGTTTCAGCCGGGCAGGGCCCTCCAGCGCCTTCATGGCCGCCGGGCGCAAGACCATCCAGGCGAAAAACATGCCGCCGACCCATACCAGGGCCGACAGGACATGAAGGCTGTAAACGATGGCAAAAAGTGTCATTTGGGTACTCCGTTCTGCGCGGGATTAATTAGCGGGGTATGATAGCGGCCGAACCGAACCACTGAAAATTTATCCAGCGTTTTTTGCGCCCGACTATCCATGATCAGCACCGAACTCAAAACCACGATCCAGGGCGCCTACTCGCGTTTTCTCGAGGCCAAGAGCCTAAAACCGCGCTACGGCCAACGCCTGATGATCGCCGAAATTGCCAAAGTCCTCGGGGATATCGACACCGACGACGAGGGCCGGCGCAGTGGCGACCCTGCGATTGTCGCAGTGGAAGCCGGCACCGGTACCGGTAAAACCGTGGCCTACAGCCTGGCGGCGATACCGACGGCCAAGGCCGCCGGCAAGCGCCTGGTGATCGCCACGGCGACCGTGGCGCTGCAAGAACAGATCGTCTACAAGGACCTGCCCGACCTGATGCGCAACAGCGGGCTGAATTTCAGCTTCGCCCTGGCCAAGGGCCGGGGGCGCTATATGTGCCTGTCCAAGCTCGACATGCTGTTGCAGGAAGGCCACGCGCAAACGGCTACGGCGCAATTGTTCGAAGAGGAAGGCTTTCGCATCGAGGTCGACGAAGCCAGCCAGAAGCTGTTCACCAGCATGATCGAGAAGCTTGCCGGCAATAAGTGGGATGGCGATCGCGACAGCTGGTCCACCGCCCTGGAAGACGCCGACTGGGCCCGCCTCACGACCGATCACAGCCAGTGCACCAACCGCCATTGCCCCAACTTCGGCCAGTGCGCCTTCTACAAGGCCCGCGAAGGCATGGGCAAGGTCGACGTCATCGTCACCAACCACGACATGGTGCTGGCCGATCTGGCACTGGGGGGCGGCGCCGTCCTGCCGGACCCTCGCGACACCATCTACGTCTTCGACGAAGGTCATCACCTGCCAGACAAGGCGATTGGTCACTTCGCCCATTACACGCGTCTGCGCTCCACGGCCGACTGGCTGGAGACGACCGCCAAGAACCTCACCAAATTACTCGCCCAGCACCCGCTCCCAGGCGACCTGGGCAAGCTGATCGAGCAGGTGCCGGAACTCGCGCGGGAAATCAAGACCCAGCAGCAGTTCATGTTTACCGCCTGTGAACAGGTGGCCGATTTCAAGCCGGGCGAAGACGTCGAAGGTCGTGAGCGACCACGGCATCGCTTTGTCGGCGGGGTGATTCCCGAGCACATGCGGGAAATGGGCATCGAGCTGAAGAAAGGCTTCGCCCGCCTGAATGACGTGTTCAACCGTCTCACCGAATTGTTGAAGGAGGGCATGGACGGCGAGGTCAACATTGGCATCGCCAGCAATCAGGCCGAAGAGTGGTACCCGCTGTTCGGCAGCCTCCTGTCCCGCTGTACGGGCAACTGGGAGCTGTGGACCGCGTTCACCGCCGAGGACCCCGAAGACAACCCGCCGATGGCGCGCTGGCTGACTCTTGCCGAAAGCGGCTCGCTGTTCGACATCGAGGTCAACGCGAGCCCGATCCTGGCGGCGGAAATGCTCCGACGCAACCTCTGGAATGTGGCTTACGGTGCCTTGGTGACCTCGGCGACCCTGACCGCCCTGGGCACGTTCGACCGTTTCCGCATGCGTGCCGGGCTGCCGAAAAAAGCCGTGACGGCGGTGGTCCCCAGTCCGTTCCACCATGCCGACGCGGGCGTGCTGCGGGTGCCGGACCTGAAGGCCGATCCACGGGACGCGCCAGCGCATACTGCGGCAATCATTCGCGACCTGCCGCAGTTGGTGGAAGGTTCGCGCGGCACCCTCGTCCTGTTTTCTTCACGCAAGCAAATGCAGGACGTGTTCGACGGGCTTGATCGCGACTGGCGCAAGCAAGTGTTCATCCAGGGCAACCTGTCCAAACAGGAAACCCTGAACAAGCACAAGGCGCGGGTTGATGGCGGGGATTCGAGCGTGCTGTTCGGTCTCGCAAGTTTTGCCGAAGGCGTGGACTTGCCCGGTGCCTACTGCGAACACGTGGTGATCGCCAAGATTCCATTCTCGGTGCCCGACGACCCGGTTGAAGCCGCCCTGGCGGAATGGATCGAGGCCCGGGGCGGTAATCCGTTCATGGAAATCTCGGTGCCGGACGCCTCGCTCAAACTGGTCCAGGCCTGCGGGCGGTTGCTGCGAACCGAAGAGGATCGCGGCACCATCACCTTGCTCGATCGACGTCTGGTTACCCAGCGTTACGGCAAGGCCATTCTCAATGCGTTGCCGCCATTCCGTCGTGAAATTTCCTGAGGCATCGGTGGGCAATTTCGCCCGCCGCGTTGTCTATCCCTCTGCCACCGATATTCCACTGGCCCATTTTGGTCGTTAGGGAGAACTTCGTTCCCATGATTCGCCGTTCGCTGCGCCATTCGTTACCTGCTGGGGTTTTTGCCCTGATGTTCACAGCTCCTTTGCTGGCAGCCCCTGCCGGTCAACAGACGCTGTTCAACTTTGTGCGCCCCGCTGACGTTGTTCAGGTAGCGACCCAGGACGCCAGCTTGCCGCAGTCCAACGCGGAGCAGACGGCCGAAGGTGAGGTACTGCGCCGGGTGACATTCAATCCGGTGGCACAACCGACGCTGCGCCTGACCCCGCAAAGCGGTGCATGGGACTGGTCTCAGTCGGGCGTCATGAGCTTGCGCGTCCAGAGTGCCATGAGCTGGGCACTGACGCTTTACGTGAAAATCCAGAGCAATGATGGAAAGACCCTGGTCAGCCGGGTCGACCTGCCGGCTGGCCCCGCGCAGACTTTGATGGTGCCGCTGCAACCGAGCTCGCCGCTGAGCCTGGGCATGAAAGCCGGGCCACCGATGCCGATCACCGTCGATGGTCAGCGAGTACTGCTGGCCAGTAGCGCCGGAGAGCTGGATCGCAGCCAGGTGGTGTCGGTGACCTTGTCGATGGATCAACCCAAAGTGGCCCAGAGCATTCTGCTGGAACGCTTTGGCGTTCAGGACGGCGAGGGTGTGGTGCAGGCGGCGTATGGCGGTCTGGTGGATGCCTACGGTCAGTCGACTCGTGCCAAATGGCCGGAAAAAGTCACTGGCGATGATCAGTTGAAAAGCGCCGCCGCCAAGGAACAGCAACTGCTGAAAACCTGGTTGGCAGAGCGCGAGAAATCTTCCCTGGACAAGTTTGGAGGCTGGACCAAGGGCCCGCAATTCAAGGCCAGCGGATTTTTCCGCAGCGAGAAGCACGAGGGGCGTTGGTACCTCGTCACTCCTGAAGGCCACCCGTTCTACTCCCTGGGCGTGAACACTGTTTCCCCGGAGGTCAATCAGACTTACATTGCCGGTCGCGAGTGGATGTTCGAGTCCCTGCCCAAGCCCGATGAGCCGCTGGCGAGCCATTATGGCGAAGGCGACAACCGCGGGGGCAACGGCGCGGATCAGGGGCGAGGTAACAACGCCGGACGCTGGTACGATTTTTACGGTGCCAACCTGCAGCGTCTGTATGGCCAGCCGTGCGTTGTGACGAGCGAAACCAAGGCCGGGGTTGCCGATGCCGCCAAAGCCGACGCCGAAGCGGCCGAGAAACCTGCCGCCGCCCCTTGCGCGCCGCAAGTCTTCGACGACAAACGCTGGACGGCCCACACCCTCGATCGCCTGCAAGCCTGGGGTTTCAACACCGTGGGCAACTGGAGCGCGCCGATGCTGGGTGATGCCGAACGAGTGCCCTACACCGTGCCCTTATCGATCGTCGGCGATTACGCGAGCATCAGTACGGGAACTGACTGGTGGGGCGGCATGCCCGATCCGTTTGACCCACGATTTGCCATGGCCACCGAACGCGCCGTGGCCATTGCTGCCCGCGATCATCGTGATGATCCATGGCTGATTGGCTATTTCGCCGATAACGAGCTGGCCTGGGCCGGCCCCGGCGATGACCCGAAAGCCCGCTATGCGCTGGCATACGGCACTCTGAAAATGACCACCGATGTCCCGGCCAAACGTGCGTTTCTCAAGCAGCTGCGTGACAAGTATCGCAACCAGGCAGGCCTGTCCAAAGCCTGGGGGATCGACCTGCCGGCCTGGGAACTGATGGAGGACCCGGGGTTCGTACCGCCGCAACCGAGCGCGGAGTACCCCGAGATTGAGGCGGACTTCAAATACTTCCAGAAAGTCTTCGCCGACACCTATTTCAAGACCATCTCCGACTCGCTGAAGTGGCACGCCCCCAACCAGCTGTTGCTGGGCGGCCGGTTTGCCGTCAGCACGCCAGAAGCGGTCGAATCCTGCGCCCAGTATTGCGATGTGTTGAGCTTCAACATGTACACACTGCAGCCGCAGGATGGTTATGACTTCGAGAAACTGCGCAGCCTGGACAAGCCCGTGCTGATTACCGAGTTCAACTTCGGTTCGGCTGATCGCGGGCCGTTCTGGGGAGGCGTGACACAGCTGGCGAGAGAAGAGGACCGCGGGCCGGCTTATGCGAACTTCCTCAAGCAGGCGCTGAAGGAACCCTCGATTGTCGGGGTGCATTGGTTCCAGTACCTGGATCAACCCGTTACCGGGCGCTTGCTGGACGGTGAGAATGGCCACTTCGGCTTGGTGGGCATCACCGATCTACCGTTCCAGGGATTTGTCGACAGCGTGCGCAAGAGTAACCTGGCGACTGTCTATCAACTGGCCAAAGAAGTTGAAAAGGCCCGGGTCGCGGCGCAGAAGGCCGGCCATGATGCCGAAGGCGGGCGTAAAGGCGAGGCCGGCAAGGCGGCCAAGTAATCGACCGCCCGGCCCGCACCTGTTCCCAAAACCGTCAATGGCTGGAACAATGCGGCCACTTTGTAGAACATGAGTCAGGGGAGTTGCGGGTGCAGATTCAGGGTCATTACGAACTCCGGTTCGAAGCCGTGCGCGAGGCATTCGCGGCATTGTTCGACGATCCCCAGGAACGTGGCGCAGCCTTGTGTATCCAGGTTGGCGGGGAAACGGTGGTCGATCTTTGGGCCGGCAGCGCCGACAAGGACGACAGCGAGGCTTGGCATAGCGATACTATTGCCAACCTGTTTTCCTGCACCAAGACCTTCACCGCAGTCACTGCCCTGCAACTGGTTGCCGAAGGCAAGCTGCAACTGGATGCACCGGTGGCTCGCTATTGGCCGGAGTTCGCGGCGGCGGGCAAGGAATCGGTAACCCTGCGCCAACTGCTGTGCCATCAGGCAGGCTTGCCAGCCTTGCGCGAGGTGCTGGCCCCGCAGGCCCTCTACGACTGGCAAACCATGGTCGACGCCCTGGCCGCCGAAGCACCCTGGTGGACCCCGGGCACTGGTCACGGCTATGCCGCGATCACCTATGGCTGGCTGGTCGGTGAATTGCTGCGGCGGGCCGACGGTCGGGGCCCCGGAGAGTCGATTGTGGCGCGAGTGGCCAAGCCGCTGGGGCTGGATTTTCATGTCGGCCTGGCGGACGAAGAATTCCATCGGGTGGCGCATATCGCCCGCGGCAAGGGCAATGTCGGCGATGCCGCGGCCCAGCGCCTGCTGCAAGTGACGATGCGCGAACCCACGGCGATGACCACTCGCGCGTTCACCAATCCGCCGTCGGTCCTGACCAGCACCAATAAGCCGGAGTGGCGCCGGATGCAGCAGCCGGCCGCCAATGGGCATGGCAATGCGCGCAGCCTGGCCGGGTTTTACGCCGGCCTGCTGGATGGCAGCCTGCTCGAAAGCGAAATGCTCGACGAGCTGACTCGCGAACACAGCGTCGGCGACGACAAGACTTTATTGACCCGGACCCGTTTCGGGCTGGGCTGCATGCTCGATCAACCGGACGTTCCCAATGCCACCTATGGCCTCGGCCCGCGCGCGTTCGGGCATCCGGGTGCCGGCGGTTCCATCGGTTTTGCTGACCCGGAACATGATGTTGCTTTCGGATTTGTGACAAATACACTGGGGCCGTACGTCTTGATGGATCCCCGCGCGCAAAACCTTGCGCGAGTACTGGCCACTTGTCTGTAAACCCGGTCGTCAGGCTTCCAGGGCGGAACCTGACAGCGTTTCTGGTTTCAAAGCGTGTCTTTATGCAGGCCATTCTGGTCTGATTTTTGTTAATTCATTTTGTGGATATCCAATGTCGTCCAATAAAACTTTCGCCCTGGCCCTGTGCTTCGCCATCACCGGTTGCGCACAGACTCCACAAAATGACGCAGATGGCAGTAGCTGGTGGCCATTCGGTTCCTCCGATAAAGTTGCCGCAAAAGAGCCAACCCCGGCGCCTGCCCCGCTCAAACCCGCAGCGACTGCACCGGTCGCCAAGGCCGAAAGCTCTAATCCCTGGTACTGGCCGTTCGGTTCGGAAGAAGTTCTGGACAAGAACCCTGACGTGAAAGTTGAAGCCAAGCCGGTCGAAGTGGCCAAGGCTGAAGCCGAAGCGGGTGGAAAATGGTGGTGGCCGTTTGGCGGCAAGGATCAGCCTGTCGCCAAGGCTGTACCGATGCCTGATCCGAAAGTCACCCAAGCCTGGCTCGATGACTACGAACCGCGCCTGCGCACCGCGATCAAGGACAGCAACCTGCAACTCGAGCGTCGTGAAAACGTGCTGGTGGTCACCGCCCCGGTCGAAGGCTCGTTCAACCCGGATCGCCCGGCCATGCTGCTACCAGTCACCCTGGGCCCGTTCACCCGCGTCGCTAAAATTCTCGAAGTCGATCCCAAGACTGCGGTCCTGGTGCTCGGCCATAGTGATACCTCCGGTGCCAATCCGGCCAACGTCAAGTTGAGCCAGGAGCGAGCCCAGGCCGTTGCAGCAATCTTCCGTCTAAGCGGCCTGCAACGTGATCGTCTGATGCTGCGCGGCATGGGCAGTGAAGCGCCGCGGGCAGCCAACGACAGCGTCGAAGGGCGCGCCTTGAACCGTCGTGTGGAACTGCTGGTAACTCCGCAGAACACCATGGTTGCCTTGTTGAGCAAGTACAACATGCCGGCTCCGGCACCCGTGCGCATGGTTGCGGCCCAGGACGTCAAGCCAGCGGTGGCGCCTGTCGCTCCGGCCCCTGCGGCGAAGAAAGCCGATGTCCCGGTTGCGAAAAAGGCCTCGGCCAAGAAAGCTGCAGCCAAGGCTCCTGCCAAGAAAGCCCCGGCTAAAACCGCTACGCCGGCCAAGAAGACTGCGCCGGCCAAAGCCAAGGCGGCAGCCACTGACAAGAAAGTCGCGGCTGCTGACGCTGCAAAAAAGTGATTCGTTAACCAAAAGGAATGCGCCATGACCCAGGGCCTGGCTGATATGCGTCGCGACTACACCCGGGACGGCCTGACCGAGGCGCAAGCCCCGGCCGAGCCGTTCGGGTTGTTCCATCAATGGTTCGCCGAGGCGGTGAAAACCGAACAGGCGCCGGTGGAGGCCAATGCCATGACCCTGGCCACCGTCGATCCGGACGGGCGCCCGCATTGCCGGATCCTGCTGCTCAAGGGGCTGGACGAGCAAGGCTTCACGTTTTTCACCAACTACGAAAGTGCCAAGGGGCAGCATCTGGCGGCTAATCCGTTCGCTGCCATGACCTTCTTCTGGCCGGCCCTGGAGCGTCAGGTGCGTATCGAGGGGCGGGTGGTCAAGGTGTCTCCCGAGGAGTCCGACGCCTACTATCAGGTCCGGCCGTTGGGCAGCCGTCTGGGCGCCTGGGCTTCGCCGCAAAGCCGGGTGATCGCCGACCGTGCCGAGCTGGAAGCGCTGCTCAAGAACACCGAGCAACGTTTCAGCGATACGCAGCCGCATTGCCCCGAGCACTGGGGGGGTTATCGCCTGTTGCCCGAGCGCATCGAATTCTGGCAGGGCCGTCCGAGCCGTCTGCACGATCGCCTCAACTACCGCCTGCAGGGCGCCGACTGGATTCTTGAACGTCTGGCACCCTGAGCAGTCTACCGAGCGGGATAGTTCGCCGCAGCGGCCTTGAGCCACTGCGGCAATTCCCGACGCTTGATCCCCTGCGCTTGAGCGTTCGCCAGTTGCTGGAGCATGAAGGCTTTTTTGCCTTCGTCGCCTTCGGCCAGGGCTAACGCCAGGTCACGGTCCATCCAGCGTTTGATCCGCACGTACAGCCACCAGTGGAAGTACAAACCGGCGACAGTGGTGACGACAATGATGAAGTAATCCATGAAAATCCTTGGGTCGGTGACGCAGATCTCGTAATTTGACGCTACTGTGTGGTGAATTCGAGGGGCGCCTGTACGTGCCCTGAATCAAACCACTTTTATCCGGGCGATGCCGTGACAGGCGTCATGCTGCGGAGTTTAATGAATACCTGTCCTTTGGAGTTGATGCTATGCGTAAGTCTGTTTTGTTGGTTGCTTCCTTTTCGACGATGGCGATGTTGCTCACTGGCTGCCAATCGAGCCTGACCGGTGACTCCTATTCCCGTGACGAAGCGCGTCGCGTGCAGACGATTCGCATGGGCACCATCGAAGCACTGCGCCCGGTAAAAATTGAAGGCACCAAGACCCCGATCGGCGGTGCCGCCGGTGCGGTCGTCGGTGGCGTCGGCGGTAGCGCCATTGGTGGCGGTCGCGGCAGCATTGTTGCAGCTGTGATCGGCGCAGTTGCCGGCGGCTTGCTGGGTTCGGCCACCGAAGAGGGCCTGACCCGTACCCAGGGCGTGGAAATCACCGTGCGCGAAGACGACGGCAGCATGCGCGCCTACGTGCAGCAGGTTCAGGAGAACGAAGTGTTCCGTGTCGGCGAGCGCGTGCGGATCGCTACCGTGGATGGTACGAGCCGCGTTTCGCACTAAGCGTAACCGCTCAAAAGAAAACCCCGACCAGGAGACTGGTCGGGGTTTTTTATTTTGCTACAAACCTATGTCAGGCGTGGGCCAACGCAGCATTCTTGCGGCTTGCCGCTGCTGTCACTGCATAACCAATCAGCGCTGCCAGGATCGACCCGGTCAAAATACCCATGCGGTCCATGCCAGCGAATTCGCTGACGCCCGGTTCAAACGCCAGTGAGCCAACGAACAGGCTCATGGTGAAGCCGATGCCGCAGAGGATCGCCACGCCTAGCACCTGGCCCCAGTTGGCACCTTGGGGCAGAGCTGCGATACCGGTTCTAACCGCCAGCCAGGTGAGGCCGAACACTCCGACAGTCTTGCCCAGCAACAGTCCGATGGCGATGCCCATCGGTACGTGATGAGTGAAGCTTTCGACGGTCACGCCGCTCAGCGACAAGCCGGCGTTGGCGAAGGCGAACAGCGGCAGGATGCCGTAGGCTACCCAGGGATGCAGGGCGTGTTCCAGGGTCAGCAGCGGCGAAGGCTCGGCATTTTTCGTGCGCAGCGGGATGCAGAAGGCCAGGGTCACGCCGGCGAGCGTGGCGTGGACGCCACTTTTCAGCACGCAAACCCAGAGGATCAGGCCGATGATCATGTACGGCCCAAGCTTGACCACACCCAGCCGATTCATCGCGATGAGTGCCGCTATACAGGCCCCTGCCAGAGCCAGGGACAGGGTCGACAAGGTGCCGGAGTAAAAGATCGCGATGACGATGATTGCACCCAGGTCATCGATGATCGCCAGGGTCATCAGGAACAGTTTGAGCGACACCGGTACGCGTTTGCCCAGCAGGGCAAGCACGCCCAGGGCGAAAGCGATGTCGGTGGCCATCGGGATGGCCCAGCCATCAAGGGCTGCGCCGTTATCCCGGTTGAAGAACCAGTAGACCAGCGCGGGAATGACCATGCCACCAATCGCCGCGGCACCGGGCAGGACGACCTGGGAAGGTTTCGACAGCTGGCCGTCGAGGACTTCGCGCTTCACTTCCAGGCCGATCAGCAAAAAGAACAACGCCATCAGGCCGTCGTTGATCCAGAGCAGCGCCGGCTTGGCGATTTGCAGCGCACCGATCTGCGCCACCACCGGAGTGTCGAGAAAGCTGGTGTACAGCCACGACAGCGGGGAGTTATTGATGATCAGGGCCAGGACTGCGGCGGCGATCAGTAATAGACCGCTGGCCGCTTCCAGCTGAAAGAAACGCGTGAAAGTGCTACGCAGTGGCAAGGTCACTCTCCATTGATGGGTTCGAAGGTGGCACACCCTAACCCGTGCCGTTAGTTGTTAAAACAAAAGTTATATTCTTTTTTGTTATATAGCGTTACAGCTATGGGTGCTGGACCCGAGGCTGAGCCTAGCAGTTGCCAAACGTATTGAACCTCAGCTGTACCTGTGCGTGATGTAGGTTTTTTCCTAAGCTTGCATGTTGGGCCTCAAATAAGGTCTGCCAAAACCCGATCCGACGAGAAAACCACCATGAGCGACAACCGACAGTGGGCCCGAGAAGCCATCCGGATCATTGAGGCGGACTTCCAGCGCAGTGCCGACACTCACCTGATCCCTTTGCCGTTGCCCGGGTTTACCGGCATCGAACTGTATTTCAAGGATGAGTCGAGCCACCCCACGGGTAGCCTCAAGCATCGACTGGCTCGCTCGTTGTTCCTGTATGCGTTGTGCAATGGCTGGCTCAAACCGGGGGCGCCGGTGATCGAGGCATCCAGCGGTTCGACGGCGATTTCCGAGGCTTATTTCGCTCGGATGCTCGGCCTGCCGTTCATTGCGGTGATGCCGGCGACTACGTCCAGGGAGAAGATCGCGCAGATCGCCTTCTACGGTGGCAAGAGTCACCTGGTGAATGATCCGACGCAGATCTACGCCGAGTCCGAGCGTCTGGCACGCGAGCACGATGGCCACTTCATCGATCAGTTCACCTATGCCGAGCGCGCGACCGACTGGCGCGCCAACAACAACATCGCCGAATCAATCTTCCATCAGATGCGCTTCGAAAAGCACCCGGAACCGAGCTGGCTGATTTCCAGCCCCGGCACGGGCGGTACCACGGCGACCCTGGGGCGTTATGTGCGTTATCGTCAGCACTGCACGCGCGTACTCTGCGCCGATGCCGAGCGTTCCGTGTTCTTCGATTTCTACCAGACTGGCGACGCAAGCCTGCGCCTGGATCACGGTTCGCGCATTGAAGGTATCGGTCGGCCCCGGGTCGAAGCGTCGTTCCTGCCAAAAGTTATTGATGCGATGGTCAAGGTGCCGGACGCGCTGTCTCTGGCGGCCATGCATTACCTGGCCGGACGCTTGGGAAGGCATGTCGGCGGATCGAGCGGGACTAACCTGATTGGCGCTTTGATGGCAGCCCAGCAGATGGCGGCGGCGGGGGAGTCGGGGTCGATCGTGGCGATTTTATGTGATGGTGGCGAACGCTATGCCGACACCTACTACGATCAGTCCTGGCTCAAGGCGCAGGGGTATGAGTTGAGTGGCCTGATCGATGCGGTCGCGGCGAGTGCCGAGCGTGGGGAGCCGTTGCCGGCGAGCGTGCTGCGCGCCAATATCTGAAGGCGCTGCGGCACTGAAGAGCCTATGTGGTCGACCCATGTGGAAGCGAGCCTGCTCGCGATTGCGGATTAACATTCACCAGATATGCTGGCTGATCGTATGCAATCGCGAGCAGGCTCGCTCCCACAGGTTTTTCCACAAACTTTTGTAATGGCTTAGAGCATCAGGCCTCGAGGCCGAGGATGTCGCGAGCCACTGCTTCGGCGATCCGGATCCCGTCCACACCTGCCGAGAGAATCCCGCCCGCATAACCGGCGCCTTCACCCGCCGGGAACAGACCCTTGACGTTGAGGCTCTGCATAGACTCGTCGCGGGTAATGCGCAGCGGCGAGGACGTGCGGGTTTCGATCCCGGTCAGCACCGCGTCGTGCAGCGAGTAGCCGCGAATCTGTTTTTCGAAGGCAGGCAGTGCTTCACGAATCGCTTCGATGGCAAACGCCGGCAGCGCCAGGGCCAGGTCCCCCAAGGCGACTCCGGGTTTATAGGACGGCTCGACACTCCCCAGTGCGGTGGACGGCTTGCCGGCAATGAAGTCCCCGACCAGTTGCGCCGGGGCTTCGTAGTTGCTGCCCCCCAGCACGAAAGCGTGGGACTCCAGGCGTTCCTGCAGCTCGATCCCCGCCAGCGGGCCGCCCGGGTAATCGACTTCCGGGGTAATGCCCACGACGATGCCGGAGTTGGCGTTGCGTTCGTTACGCGAATACTGGCTCATGCCGTTGGTCACCACCCGGTTCGGCTCGGACGTCGCGGCTACGACGGTGCCGCCAGGGCACATGCAGAAGCTGTAGACCGAGCGGCCATTCTTGGCGTGGTGCACCAGTTTATAGTCGGCCGCGCCGAGTTTAGGGTGGCCGGCGTACTTGCCCAGGCGCGCGCGGTCGATCAGCGATTGCGGGTGTTCGATGCGGAAACCCACCGAGAACGGCTTGGCTTCCATGAACACACCACGGCCGTGCAACATGCGGAAGGTGTCACGGGCGCTGTGGCCGAGGGCCAGGATTACGTGCCTGGAATGTATCTGTTCGCCGCCATCGAGCTCGACGCCGGTCAGCTGTCCGTCTTCGATCAGCACGTCAGTGACGCGCTGCTGGAAGCGCACTTCGCCACCCAGGGCACGAATCTGCTCACGCATATTCTCCACGACCCCGGTCAACCGGAAGGTGCCGATGTGCGGTTTGCTGACGTACAGGATTTCATCCGGCGCGCCAGCCTTGACGAACTCGTGCAGGACCTTGCGTCCGATGAACTTCGGATCCTTGATCTGGCTGTAGAGCTTGCCGTCGGAGAACGTCCCGGCGCCGCCTTCACCGAACTGTACGTTGGACTCGGGATTGAGCACGCTTTTGCGCCACAGGCCCCAGGTATCCTTGGTGCGCTGACGAACTTCAGTGCCGCGCTCCAGAATGATCGGCTTGAAACCCATCTGCGCGAGCAGCAGACCGGCGAAAATCCCGCACGGACCAAAACCCACGACCACCGGGCGCTGTTCGAGATCCGCCGGCGCCTGGCCGACGACCTTGTAACTGACATCCGGCGCCACATTGACGTTACGGTCATCGACGAACCTGTTCAGCACCATCGCTTCATCGCGCACGTTGAGGTCGACGGTGTAGATGAAGCACAGTTCGGAAGACTTTTTACGCGCGTCGTAGCTGCGTTTGAACAAGGTGAAATCGAGCAGGTCATCGCTGGCAATGCCCAGGCGCTGCACGATGGCAGGGCGCAGGTCTTCTTCGGGATGGTCGATCGGCAGCTTGAGTTCGGTGATTCGTAACATGACAGGATCCGGTTCGCGGGGCGCTTGACTGCGCCAGGGCGGAATAGCACAAACCGGTGATTATAAGCCCCAAAGACCCGAATCAGTGAGGCTAAAACGATCAGTCGTCACGCGCTCCGCCGAAATACCCGCAACCACGCTGGACCTGGCCGTTGATGCGCAGTTCGGCGCTCATGTGCTGGACCGCGCCCGTGGTGGCATCTACGCACCGTTGCGGCGCGACCCACAGCTCTATGCGTTGGTCATTGGCTTCAGTGCTGAGATTGAAGCGGCCATCACCCAGCTGTTCCTCGACATAGGGCAGGGCCAGGGGTGGCTGGCCGGCGCGGTCAATGACCATGCCCTTGCCGCTGACCTTGACGCTCCACGGCGGCGTCTGGCCGGCGGCGCGCAGGATCAGCAATTTGAAGTTGGGATCATCACAGGCCGTGCCCGAGCGTTCAACGCGGTACAACTGCTGCAGGTCGAGGCGGTTGCCGTCGATGCGCCCGCGCACGTCGGCAAACAACTTGCCCTGATTGTCTGCCAGGGTCGCAGCCTCCTGCAGCACGCTGGTGCCACCGGTGTCGTTGACCACAAAACTGCTCGATTGATTGCACGGCTGGAACACCAGCTTGCCATCCACCGCCGTCAACTGTCCCTGCATGCGGGTCTGGCCCACGTGGGAGGCGCTTTGCCGCGGACCATCGAACAACTGGCACGCGGCAAACAATGGAAGCAAGGCAACGAGGACAAGGGAACGGGCAACACGCATCTTTGGTTCTCCAGACAAGTGCCGCCACGTTACGCAGCCTGACCGCTCATCACAACCCCGGCGATGCAGTGGCCTCCCCCTGGCTCCCACTGCCTGAACCTGGATCAACCTGGATCAACTGTGGGACCAAAGCTTGCTGGCGATAGCGATCTCAAGGGCGCCATCGCGGGCAAGCCTTGCTCCCAAAGATCACCGGCAAGGCCCCACAGATCACTGGCAAGCCTCCCACAGACTGTCTCAGGCGCTCAGCCCACGTGAAAAGTCTGACCCGTCTGCAAGCCTTCTACGCTTTTGGCGTAAGCCAAAGCCACATCGGCCGCAGGAACCGGTTTGTACCCGCGGAAGTACGGCGCATAACTGCCCATCGCCTCCAACAGCACGGTCGGGCTGATGGAGTTCACGCGTAACCCGCGAGGCAATTCGATAGCCGCCGCGCGTACGAAGCTGTCCAGCGCACCGTTGACCAGGGCCGCCGAAGCGCCGCTGCGGATCGGGTCATGGCTCAGCACGCCAGTGGTGAAGGTGAACGAGGCGCCGTCATTGGCGAACTCGCGGCCGATCAACAGCAGGTTGACCTGCCCCATCAGTTTGTCCTTCAGCCCCAGTGCAAAACTCTCCTCGGACATCTCATCCAGCGGCGCGAATGTCACGTTGCCAGCGGCACAGACCAGGGCGTCAAATCTTCCGGTCTGCTCGAACAGTTTGCGAATCGAGGCGCTGTCGCTGATATCCACCTGCAGATCGCCACTGTTACGACCGATGCGAATGACTTCGTGACGTTGCGACAACTCCTTGTCGACCGCTGAACCGATGGTGCCGCCTGCGCCTATCAACAGAATTTTCATGCCTTGATCCCCGGGTGGTTTAAACGAGGCTCCAGTCTAGGGGTGGTTTTTTTCACTGATAAGCGTGCTAATAGGCAACCTTTGGTTTTCAAAAGGAAACAATCCATGAGCGAAATGGATGACCTCGCGGCGTTCGCGGTATTGATCGAGGCGGGAAGTTTTACCCTGGCTGCGCAGCAACTGGGTTGCAGCAAGGGGCAATTGTCCAAGCGCATCAGCCTGCTGGAAAGCCGATTTTCCGTAGTCCTGCTGCAGCGCACCACCCGCCGCCTGAGTTTGACGGCGGCCGGCGCTGCGCTATTGCCCCAGGCCCAGGCACTGGTGGTGCAAGTGGAGAGGGCGCGTCAGGCATTGGCGCGATTGAAGGACGATATGGCCGGGCCAGTGCGCATGACTGTGCCGGTGTCGCTGGGCGAAACTTTTTTCGATGGGTTGTTGCTGGAATTCTCTCAGCAGTACCCAGAGGTGCAAATCGAGCTGGACCTGAGTAACGAATTCCGCGATTTATCCCGAGAGGGTTTTGATCTTGCAGTGCGCTCCGAGGTCGGTAACGACGAGCGGCTGGTGGCCCGACCGCTGTTGGCCTGGCATGAGATGACCTGCGCCAGCCCTGTGTACCTTGAACACTATGGTGAGCCCGCAACACCACAGGCACTGGCAGAGCACCGCTGCCTGCTCAATAGCCATTACAGCGGTCGCGAAGAATGGCTCTATCACCAGCAGCACGAGTTGCTGCGGGTGCGAGTGATGGGACCGTTCGCCAGTAATCATTACAGCCTGCTGAAGAAAGCGGCGCTGGAGGGTGCGGGGATTGCGCGGTTGCCGTCGTATTTATTGCAAACGGAGTTGGCCGACGGGCGCTTGCGCTGGTTGTTGCGTGACTATCAGACCCGCAGGATGCCCATGTATCTGGTGCATCCATACCAGGGCGGTTTGCCGAAACGCACGCAGGTGCTGGCGGACTATCTGATGGGGTGGTTCAAGCGCAGTGGTGAGGCGTTGGACAAGCTTTGAGGCATCGCATATAACCACGTAGGAGCTGCCTCCGGCAGCTCCTACAGGGTACTGTACTTAGCCGCCCAGATACGCCTCGCGTACTTTCGGATCGGTCAGCAGTGCTTCACCAGTGCCTTGCATCACCACCCGACCGTTCTCCAGAACGTACGCTCGGTCAGCGATTTTCAGCGCCTGGTTGGCGTTCTGCTCCACCAGGAAAACCGTGACGCCATCCTTGCGCAGCTGTTCGATGATGTCGAAGATCTGCTGGATGATGATCGGTGCCAAACCCAGTGACGGCTCGTCCAGCAGCAGCAGCTTGGGCTTGCTCATCAGCGCGCGGCCGATGGCGAGCATCTGCTGTTCGCCGCCGGACATGGTGCCGCCACGTTGACTGAAGCGCTCCTTCAGGCGGGGGAAAAGTCCGAGGACCTTGTCCATCTGTTCCTGGTAATCGCCCTTGTCGGTGAAGAATCCGCCCATGGCGAGGTTTTCTTCCACGGTCAGGCGAGCAAACACTCGACGGCCTTCCGGTACCACGGCAATGCTCTTGCGCATGATCTGCGCTGAAGTCTGCCCGACCAGTTCCTCGCCCATGTAGCGAATACTGCCACTGTGAGCTTGAGGTGAACCGCACAACGTCATCAGCAAAGTGGACTTGCCGGCACCGTTGGCACCAATCAGGGTGACGATTTCGCCCTGGCGGATTTCCACATTGACGCCGTGCAAGGCCTGGATTTTGCCGTAGAAGGTGGAAACGTTTTCGAACTGCAGCATTACGCTTCCCCCAGGTAGGCTTTGATCACTTCAGGATTATCGCGGATCTGTTCCGGCGTGCCGTCGGCCAGGGGAGTGCCCTGGTTGATGACGACAATGTGGTCGGAAATACTCATCACCAGCTTCATGTCGTGTTCGATCAACAGCACGGTGACGTTGTGCTCTTCACGCAACACGCCGATCAGCGCCTTTAGGTCTTCGGTTTCCTTGGGGTTCAGGCCTGCAGCCGGTTCGTCGAGCATGAGGATCCGCGGGCGGGTCATCATGCAGCGGGCGATTTCCAGGCGACGTTGCTGACCGTAGGCCAGCGTGCCAGCCGTTCGGTTGGCGAATTCCCTGAGGTTGACCTTGTCCAGCCAGTACTCGGCAAATTCCATCGCCTCGCGCTCGCTTTTGCGGAACGCCGGGGTCTTGAACAGACCGGCCAGGAAGTTGGTGTTCAGGTGACGATGCTGGGCGATCAGGAGGTTCTCGACCGCCGTCATGTCCTTGAACAACCGCACGTTCTGGAAGGTTCGCACCACGCCTTTACGGGCGATCTCATGCCCGGCCAGGCCTTCGATCGCCTGGCCGTCGAGCAGGATGCTGCCACCGCTCGGCTTGTAGAAACCGGTCAGGCAGTTGAACACCGTGGTCTTGCCGGCGCCGTTAGGGCCGATCAAGGCGACGACCTGTTTTTCCTTGACGGTCAGGGCCACGCCGTTGACCGCCAGCAAGCCGCCGAAGCGCATGCTCAGATTTTCGACTTTCAGGATCTCGCGGCTCATTTGCGCAGCTCCATGTGAGGACGTTGCATGGGCAGCAGACCCTGAGGACGCCAGATCATCATCAGCACCATCAAGGCACCGAACATCAACATGCGGTATTCACTGAATTCGCGCATCATTTCCGGCAGCAGGATCATCACCACGGCAGCCAGGATCACCCCCAGCTGCGAGCCCATGCCACCCAGAACGACGATGGCGAGGATGATCGCCGACTCGATGAAGGTGAATGACTCGGGCGTGACCAGGCCTTGGCGGGCAGCAAAGAAACTGCCGGCAAAACCGGCGAAGCTGGCGCCCAGTGTGAAGGCCGACAACTTGATGACGGTCGGGTTGAGGCCGAGTGCACGGCAAGCGATCTCGTCTTCACGCAACGCTTCCCAGGCACGGCCGATTGGCATGCGCAACAGGCGATTGATGACGAACAGGGCCGCCAGGGCCAGCAACAGCGCAACCAGGTAGAGGAAAATTACCTTGTTGATCGAGTTGTATTGCAGCCCGAAGTACTCATGGAACGTCTGCATGCCTTCGGCCGCTTTGCGTTCGAAGGTCAGGCCGAAGAACGTGGGCTTCTCGATGTTGCTGATGCCGTTCGGGCCGCCAGTGATGTCCGTGAGGTTGCGCAGGAACAGACGGATGATCTCACCGAAGCCCAGGGTGACGATCGCCAGGTAATCACCCCGCAAGCGCAGAACCGGGAAGCCGAGCAGGAAGCCAAAGGTGGCTGCCATCAGGCCGGCGACCGGCAGGCAGACCCAGAAGCTCCAGCCCAGGTAGTGCGACAACAGCGCATAGCTGTAGGCACCGACGGCGTAGAAACCGACGTAACCCAGGTCGAGCAGGCCTGCGAGACCGACCACGATGTTCAGGCCCAGGCCCAGCATCACGTAGATCAGGATCAGGGTCGCAATGTCCACCGCGCCACGGGAGCCGAAGAACGGCCAGACCAGGGCACCGATGATCAAAGCGATGATGATCCAGCGCT
Organism: Pseudomonas sp. TMW22090; assembly: GCF_022496665.1. Lineage (NCBI taxonomy): Bacteria > Pseudomonadati > Pseudomonadota > Gammaproteobacteria > Pseudomonadales > Pseudomonadaceae > Pseudomonas > Pseudomonas sp. TMW22090. The sequence goes on along the minus strand of NZ_SCFH01000002.1, from coordinate 192,151 downwards.
GAGTGGTCGGCAGGGTCAGGAAGTTGCTGGCCTTGGCCGGAATCAAGGGCATGGACGGCGAGGATTTCCAGGCCTTGCTGATCGGGTCGTCGAACAGCACCCGCAGGAACATGAGTGCCGAGCAGATCGCGATGATTGCAAGGGTCATGTTGCTGGTGCCGTGGACTTCCAGGTTGATGCCGACGATGGTCAGTTTGAGGCCGAGCACCGGATAGGCAACTGCCCAGACCAGGAGCGCGCTGAAGAGCGCTTGCTTAAGATTCTTAGTCATACCTTTTCAACCTCCGGACGGCCCAGGATGCCGGTCGGCCGGAACAACAGAACCAGAACCAACAAGCCGAAAGCCACGACGTCCTTGTACTGGTCGCCGAAGATATCGGCACCAAAGGCTTCCGCCACCCCAAGCACCAGTCCGCCGAGCATGGCGCCGGGAATGCTGCCGATGCCGCCAAGTACCGCAGCGGTAAAGGCCTTGAGGCCAACGAGGAAGCCGGCGTTCGGGTTGATCACGCCGTATTGCATGCTCAACAACACGGCTGCAATGGCTGCCAGCGCCGCACCGATGACGAAGGTCAGGGCAATGATGTTGTTGGTGTTGATACCCAGCAGGTTGGCCATCTTGATGTCTTCGGCGCAGGCGCGGCAGGCGCGACCCAGTCGGGAACGGGAGATGAACATCGTCAGGCCGAGCATGGCGACCAGGGTCACCACGAACACGACGATCTGCATGTACGAAATCAGCACTTCATGTGCACCACCTGGCCCGAATGAGAGATTCCCGGGGATCAGGTTGGGGATGGATTTGTCCTTGGAGTCTTGCGACAGCAGAACGGTGTTCTGCAGGAAGATCGACATGCCGATGGCCGAGATCAGCGGAATCAGACGGTTGCTGCCACGCAAGGGGCGATAGGCAATCCGTTCGATGCTGTAACCGTAGGCACTGCAGACGACGATGCTCGCGATGAAACCGGCAGTCATCAGCAGCGGGACGCTGTCGAGTCCCATCATGGCCAGGCCTGCGATGGCGATGAACGCCACGTAGGAGCCAATCATGTACACCTCGCCGTGGGCGAAGTTGATCATTCCAATGATGCCGTAAACCATCGTATAGCCGATGGCGATCAGGGCATACGTGCTGCCAACGGTCAGGCCGTTAACCAGCTGTTGGAAAAAGTGATAGATGTCAGGCATTACAGCGCTCCTAAAAACCTGATACGCATTTCACTGGTGGAGTCATTTTCCCGCCCGATCCCGCGGATCTGCATCCACTTCGAATTCGGGGTTTGCCAGCGAACCGCTGATGACGGTTTTGAGATTTTCAGGTGGGGAGACTTGCGGATCACGCAAGCGCGGCCCAGTACATTCGTAAAACAAAGCCCACGGCACGCCGTGGGCTTTGTGGGCAGTCAGTCAGGCAAGGCCTTACTGAGGCGAAGCTTCAGTTTTAGGTTTGCCGAAGTGCCACTCGTAAACCACAAATTTGAAGTCTTTCAGGTCGCCCTTGGCGTCGAAGCTCAGGTCGCCAGTCGGGGTTTTGAAAGTGCCAGCGTGAATGGCTTCAGCCACTTTTGCCGGGTCTTCGCTCTTGGCGGCAGTGATGCCACCGACAATGACTTCAACAGCCGAGTAGGAAGGGAACACGAACGGACCGCTCGGATCTTCTTTCTTGGCTTTGAACGCGTCAGCCAGGGCAATGTTGGCAGGGTCCTGGTCGAAGGATTTCGGCAGGGTGACCAGCAGGCCTTCGGACGCGTCCTTGGCGATCTGCGAAATGGAGTCGTTACCCACGCCTTCCGGACCCATGAACTTGGCTTTCAGGCCTTTTTCCGAGGCTTGACGCAGGATCAGGCCCAGCTCCGGGTGGTAGCCACCGTAGTAAACGAAGTCGACGTTGGCTTGCTTGAGCTTGGCGATCATCGAGGAGAAATCCTTGTCGCCGGCATTGATGCCTTCGAACACGGCCACCTTGGTGCCTTTCTTCTCGAGGGTTTGTTTCACGGCGGTAGCGATGCCTTCACCGTATTGCTGTTTGTCGTGCAGGACGGCAACGATTTTCGGCTTCACGTGATCGGCAATGTAGTTACCGGCTGCAGGGCCCTGGGCGCTGTCGAGACCGATGGTGCGGAACACCATCTTGTAACCACGGGAGGTGATGTCCGGGCTGGTGGCGGCCGGAGTGATCATGATCACGCCTTCGTCTTCGTAGATGTCCGAAGCCGGTTGAGTGGAGCTGGAGCACAGGTGGCCGACTACGAACTTGACGCCGTCGTTGACGACCTTGTTCGCTACCGCTACCGCTTGTTTTGGATCACAGGCGTCATCGTATTCAACGGCTTCGAGTTTCTTGCCGTCTACGCCGCCTTTGGCGTTGATCTGCTCGATGGCCATTTTGGCGCCACTGAACTGCATGTCGCCGTACTGGGCTACAGGACCGGTCTTAGGGCCGGCAATGCCGATCTTGATGGTGTCAGCTGCGAACGAATGGCTGGCAACCCCGGCCAGAACCATAGCGGCAAACAGTTTGGAAATCTGCTTAGTAGCCTTAGTCATAGTGCTCCACTCTTACTGTTGTAGTTTTTATAGTCCTGGCGCCGTAGCAGCAGAACCGGGTCAGATATCGTCGATACCCTCCGGAAATGCCCCCGACAACTGTACCGGTACAGTGTAGAGCGCCGATTGTCAGCCTGGGAAGGCAGCGCCGGGGGGCAAAACCAGAGGGTGTCGCTTAATTGAAAGAAAAATACAGAATCGCGGCGGGATGTTAGCTGGCTAATAGCTTGATTCACCTGCATTCCTTGGCTTTCCTGCGGTTTTCAATCGGTGAAGCAAATTGCATCCGGGTTTTGCTGCCAGACCATCGACGTTTATCATTCGCGTCGATTTCTTTTCCGGACAGAACCCATGAATCAAGAACCTAGCACCCTCTATGCCAAGCTGCTTGGTGAGACCGCATCTATTACCTGGAAAGAGCTTGAACCCTTCTTCGCCAAGGGTGCCCTGTTATGGGTCGACCCGGCTCTGGATTTGATCGCCGCGGCCGAGGCGGTGGCGGTTGACGAAGGTGAGAAAGTGGCTGCCTGGCTGGCCGACGACAAACTCGCCAAGCTCTCTGAATCGCGGGCGCTGGATCTTTTCGAGCGAGATCCAGAGCTGTGGGCCGTGGTGGTTTCGCCGTGGATTCTGATCCAGGAAAGGGCGGGCGAATAAACCTCTGCGCTTTATTGGTGCATGAGCTGCTTGCTGGAAAGTGTGTAGGCCCGTAGCGTGATGGCATGTTGCCGTGGAGAAAGGCCACATCGAACGCGTGGAGAGGGTGACGCGCACGTAACGGGAACAGTTGGCTGACCCGCCATTGGTCGATTTAATTGTTTCCAGATGTTGGCCCGGTTCGAGCACACCAGGCTTTTTTACCGCTGTTCAATTGGAGGAACCACCCGTGGCAACTTTACCTTCCCTGGGATTTGCCGGTATCGGCCTGATGGGCTTGCCGATGTGCCGACGATTGATGGCGGCGGGCTTTGCGTTGACTGTGTGGAATCGCAATCCGGACAAGTGCTTGCCGCTGGTCGAGGCCGGGGCGCGACAGGTTTCGACGCCGGCCGAGCTGTGTGCGCACGCGGACGTGGTCATGCTTTGCCTGGCGGATACTGCAGTGGTGCGCGAAGTGGTGTTTGGCGCGGCAGGCATCGCCGAGGGTGCGAGAAACGGCCAGTTGCTGGTGGACTTTTCCAGCCTCGAGCCTGCGGCCACCAGGGAAATGGCCGCTGCGTTGAACGCATCAAGCGGCATGCAATGGCTGGACGCGCCAGTGTCTGGTGGCGTGGTCGGCGCCGAAGCGGGGTCGCTGGCGATCATGGTCGGCGGCGCGGCATCAGACCTTGAACGGGTCAGGACTGCATTGCTGAGCATCGGCCAGCGGGTGACCCACATGGGGGGCGTCGGCGCGGGGCAGGTGACCAAGGCCTGCAACCAGATGATCGTTGCCTGCAATGCATTGGTCATTGCCGAGGTGGTGGCCTTGGCCGAGCAATCCGGCGTTAATGCCAGCCTGATTGCCGAGGCGCTGGCAGGGGGGTTCGCCGATTCGAAGCCGTTGCAGATCCTTGCGCCGCAAATGGCCGACAACCGTTTCGAACCGGTGAAATGGCACGTTCGCACACTGCTCAAGGATCTCGACACCGCCGTGAAATTATCCCGCGAACAGGGGGCCGCGACACCCCTCAGCGCACTGGCCGCGCAATTGATGCGGTTGCACGGGAGTAAGGGCTTCCTGGAAAAGGATCCGTCGACGTTAGTGCAGATGTACCGCGAGCCTGGCCCGAGGGAATGACCGGGCTCGAATACTGGCGCTGGTTGATTTCGTTAAGGACGGGGCGCAGTTCAGCCAGCGGAACCGGGCGACTGAGCAAGTAGCCCTGGACGAAATCACAGCCGTAGCGCTCCAGGAATTCGTATTGCTCCAGCGTTTCGACGCCCTCGGTGACAACCTGCAAGTGCAGGGTATGGGCCATGATAATGATCGCCTGGACGATTTCCATGTCCTGGGTCGACTCGGGAATCTCCTGGATAAATGACCGATCTATCTTCAAGGTGTTGAGCGGCAGGCGTTTGAGATAGGCGAGGGAGGAATACCCGGTGCCGAAGTCGTCGATCGACAAGGATACCCCCAGCGCACGAATCTGGCGCAGCAACACCAGCGTGTTGGCGATGTTGCCCATCAGCGCATTTTCCGTGACTTCCAGTTCCAGCCGTTGCGGGGCTACACCGGCGACCCGCAACGCCTGTTCGATTTCATCGGCGAGTTCCTCGCGCGCCAGGTTCAGCGGTGAACAGTTCACCGCGATCCTGAGTGCTTCGCAGCCCTGGCGGGACAATTCACTCAAGTCTTCGCAGGCTTTGCGCAGCACCCAGTTGTCCAGTTCCGCAATCAGGCCGTTGGCTTCGGCGATGGTGATAAACCGCTCTGGCGAGAGCAGGCCATGCACCGGATGCTGCCAGCGAACCAGGGCTTCGAGCTTGCTCACCAGCCCGGTCTTGAGGTCGAAGATCGGTTGGTAATACAGCATCAGTCCGGTGTTCTCGCGCAGGGCGTGACGCAGTTCTTCTTCCAGTTGCAGTTCCAGCGTTGCACGGGTCTTCAGGTTCGCGCTGAAGAAATTCAGGCCGTTGCGGCCATTGCCCTTGGACTGGTAGAGCGCCAGGTCGGCGTTTTTCAACAGTTCTTCGCAGGTGCTGCCATCTTCGGGAAACAGGCTGATGCCAATGCTGGTGGTCATCACCATGCGCCGTCCCGCCAGCTCGATGGGTTCCTTCATTTTCATCATGATGCGCTGGGCCATTTGCCGGGCTTCTTCACGGTCGTGCAACCCAATGAGAATGCAGAACTCATCACCGCCGAAGCGTGCCACCACATCTTCATGGCTGCGTACCGACCCCTTGATGTGACTGGCCAGGACCTTGAGCAATTCGTCGCCGGCGTCATGGCCGAGGCTGTCGTTGATACGCTTGAAGTGGTCGATGTCCAGGAACACTACCGCGAGCATGCCGCCTTCCTTGGTCTTTTCGCTGAGCTTCTCGGCGAACAATTGGTTGAACCCGCGGCGGTTGACCAGGTTGGTCAGCGCGTCGTAATGCGCCACCTGCTGCAACGACATCCGTGCCTGGTCGAGTTGGCTGAGCAAGGCGTTGACCCGTTGCAGGTCGTGCTCCTTGTGCTGCAGCTTTTTGTCGGCCAAGGCCGCGCTGATACTGCTGCCGATGATCAGCAGCGTCATGACGGCCACGGTGAGTCCCAGTTGCAGGTGATCGTTTTCGCCAGGCGGCGTCAGGGCACTGCCTGCAGGCAGCACCATATTGAACGCGGCCATGCCGGTGAAGTGCATGCTGAAGAGACCGGCGCCAAGCACCAGGCTGGCGGTGTATTTCTTCAGTTGATGGGGCAGGCCCATGGCGCCGCGCAACTGCCGGGCGATCAGCAGGGCGGCAAGGCCGGCCAGCATGGCGATTAGCACAGACAGTGTGAACAGCGTCGGCTCGAAGTAAGCGGCGGCTTCGGAGCGCATGGCACCCATGCCGACGTAATGCATGGCGGCGATACCCAGGCCAATGCACACCGAGGCTCTTACGTAACGCCACAGGGTTTGTTGCGCCTGGCTGAGGGTGAGCATCACCAGCCATGAAGCGAGCAGGGCAATCAGCAGGGAGGCGAGGGTAATGGGCAGGGCGTAATGGATCTCGACAGGCGCTTGAAACGCGAGCATGCCAATGAAGTGCATGGCCCAGATTCCACCTGCCAGGCAGGCAGTTCCTGTCAGGCTCCACAGGCGCCGGGATTCCGCCTTCTGTGCATGATCCACCCGTTCGGCCATGTCCAGCATGGCAAAGCTGCCAACGCACGCAACCACGTATGCCAGCAGCACTAGAAACGGATTGTGGGTGCAACTCAGGATTACCTGTCCACTGTCTGGTAGGCCGGTAATGAAAGGCAAACCAAGCCATTCCATAGCATTTCCCGTTTGTCGTCATCCTGGCTGCCGCCACTGCTGCAGGCGGGTTGCCTTGGAGTATAGAGCGCACGGCGGAAGCGCAAGCCGTGGTGGCAGTTTGGCGTCAATCGATTTGGAATGAGTATTAGAGCGTTTGGCAATAATCAAATCGCGCGGGCATTGGGCTCTTCATGGCCGCCTATCAGCTTAACGAATAATTACAGACAGCTTGTGCAGGCGTGACTAGATTGCATGTTCCGGGGGCAGTTAAGCCCCATAACAATAAAAGAGACGGAAGCATGCAGAACTCGACCCAAGCGGCGAATGCGTGGCGCATTCTGTTCCTGTTGTTCCTGGCCAACCTGTTCAACTTTTTCGACCGCACCATCCCGGCCATCATCATCGAGCCCATTCGCATGGAATGGCACTTGAGTGATTTTCAGCTGGGGATCATCGGTACGGCATTTACCATCGTCTATGCAATCGCCGGCCTGCCCCTTGGGCGAATGGCCGATACCGGTTCACGGGCCAAGTTGATGGGGTGGGGACTGGCGGCCTGGAGCGGGCTGACAGCGGTCAATGGCCTGGTCGGCAGTTTCTGGACGTTTTTGCTCGTGCGCATGGGTGTTGGTATTGGCGAAGCCAGTTATGCACCGGCGGCCAATTCGTTGATCGGCGACCTGTTCCCGGCGCACCGGCGTGCCCGGGCGATGGGTATCTTCATGCTGGGCCTGCCACTGGGTCTGTTGCTGGCTTTCTTCACCATCGGCTGGATGGTCAAGACCTTCGACAGCTGGCGTGCGCCGTTTTTCATTGCCGCAGTGCCGGGCCTGGTTCTGGCGGTGTTCATGTTTTTCATCAAGGAGCCCAAACGCGGTGCCGCGGAAAGCGTGCAGGTGTCCCAGGAGCGCGTCGAGCGGCCAATCCGTCGGGTATTGGCCGTGCCGACGTTCCTGTGGCTGGTGATGGCAGGGTTGTGCTTCAACTTCGCAACTTATGCCTGTAACTCATTCCTGGTGCCGATGCTGCAACGCTACTTCCTGATGCCACTGCATGACGCTGCGGTGGCGACCGGGGTGATTGTCGGTGTCACCGGGTTGTTCGGCCTGACCCTGGGCGGGTTGGTCGCTGACAAGATCCACCAGCGGGTCGCCAATGGGCGGCTGCTGTTTGCAGCCTTCAGCCTGATTGTCTCGACCGTATGCACTGCCTGGGCCCTGCACGCCGGGCGAATCGAGATCGGACTGTTTGTCGGGGTATTCAGCCTGGGCTGGCTGTTTGCCTACAACTTCTACACCTGCGTCTACACCGCTATCCAGGACGTGGTCGAGCCGCGCTTGCGGGCAACGGCCATGGCGCTGTTTTTTGCCGGCTTGTACCTGCTCGGCGGCGGATTGGGGCCGGTGGTGGTCGGTGGGCTGTCCGATCACTTCGCCCACACGGCGATGCTGGCGGCTGGCGCCGGGCAGATGACCGAAGCTTTCAAGGCGGTAGGCCTGCACGACGCGATGTACCTGATACCGGTGGCGCTGTTTTTCACCATGGTGTTTCTATTCATGGCTTCGCGGTGTTTTGTGCGGGATGCGAAGCGGATGAAGGATGGGTTGGTGGCTGTGGTCGAGCCTGAGGTTTCGGCGGCGACTGCGTAATTGCAATCACGAGCAGGGCATCACCGGCGCGAGCATCGACTTTTGCAGGAGCGAGCTTGCTCGCGAAAAAACTCAACGATAACGCGTGAAGCCTGGATAAACGCGGTGTCTATGAGTTCTTCGCGAGCAAGCTCGCTCCTACAAAAAAGCGCCAGGGGGCTTACCCCGCCACCAGCACCCGAATCGCTTCCAGTCGCAACGCAGCCTTGTCGAGCATGGCCAGGCCTTGCTCGCGTTGTTTGCGCAGTGCTACCAGTTCGCTGTCGCGTACCGTCGGGTTGACCGCTTGCAGGGCGGTCAGGCGTGCCAGTTCCTCGTCGGTGTCGGCGGCCAGGCGGCGCTGGGCTTCGGCGACGCGCTCGGCATGGCGCGGGAAGATCTTTTCTTCACCGGCGTTGATCCGTGGCGTCAGCTGGTCACGCTGGGCCTGGATGAACTTGTTGGCGCTGGCCCGAGGAACGCTTTCGAGCTGGTCGTTGAGGGTTTCGAACGCTACGCGAGCCGACAGGTCGTTGCCGTTGGCATCGAGCAGGCAGCGCAGGGCGGCTGGCGGCAGATAGCGCCCCAGCTGCAGTGAGCGCGGCGCCACCACTTCGCTGACGTAGAGCAGTTCCAGCAATACGGTGCCAGGTTTGAGCGCCTTGTTCTTGATCAGCGCCACGGCGGTATTGCCCATCGAGCCGGACAGCACCAGGTCCATGCCACCCTGGACCATCGGGTGTTCCCAGGTGATGAATTGCATGTCTTCGCGAGACAGCGCCTGGTTGCGGTCGTAGGTGATGGTAACGCCTTCGTCGTCGCCCAGCGGGAAGCTGGCGTCGAGCATTTTTTCACTCGGTTTGAGGATCAGCGCGTTTTCCGAATGGTCTTCGCTGTCGATGCCGAAGGCGTCGAACAGTGTTTCCATGTAGATCGGCAGGGCGAACTGATCGTCTTGCTCAAGAATATCCTCGACCAGTGCATCACCTTCGCCGGCACCGCCGGAGTTGAGCTCCAGCAAGCGGTCGCGGCCGGTGTGCAGCTCGGCTTCCAGGCGCTCGCGCTCGGCGCGGGCTTCGTCGATCAACGCTTGCCACTCGCCGTCGTCGGCATTTTCCAGCAACGGCAGCAGGCGCGAGCCGAACTGATGCTGCAGCGCGTTGCCGGTCGGGCAGGTGTTGAGGAACGCGTTCAGGGCCTCGTGGTACCACTGGAACAGACGCTCCTGCGGACTGGTTTCCAGGTAGGGCACGTGCAGCTCGATAATGTGCTTCTGGCCGATCCGGTCGAGACGACCGATGCGTTGCTCCAGCAGGTCCGGGTGCGCAGGCAGGTCGAACAGCACCAGATGATGCGAGAACTGGAAGTTGCGACCTTCACTGCCGATTTCCGAGCAGATCAGGACTTGGGCACCAAATTCCTCGTCGGCGAAATAGGCGGCGGCGCGGTCACGCTCAAGGATGTTCATGCCTTCGTGGAACACCGTCGCCGGGATGCCGGAACGCACGCGCAGGGCGTCCTCCAGGTCCATCGCGGTCTCGGCGTGGGCACAGATCACCAGAACCTTGGTGCGCTTGAGCATCTTCAGTTGATCGATCAGCCACTCGACACGTGGGTCGAACTTCCACCAGCGCTCTTCTTCATTGGCATCCGGCTGGGCCTGGAAGCTCACTTCCGGGTACAGCTCGGCGTGATCGCCCAGGGGCAGCTCGAGGTATTCGTCCGGGCACGGCAGCGGATACGGGTGCAGTTTGCGTTCCGGGAACCCCTGCACGGCGGCGCGGGTGTTACGGAACAGCACGCGTCCGGTGCCATGGCGGTCCAGCAGTTCGCGAACCAGGCGCGCACTGGCTTCGGTGTCGCCATCGTTGACCGCAGCCAGCAACGCTTCGCCTTCATTACCGAGGAAACCGTGGATGGTCTTGTGCGCTTCAGGCGACAGACGGCCCTGGTCCAGCAGCTCCTGAACGGCTTCGGCCACCGGGCGGTAGTTTTCGCTCTCGGCGCGGAAGGCGTGCAAGTCATGGAAACGGTTCGGATCGAGCAGGCGCAGACGTGCGAAGTGGCTGTCCTGGCCGAGTTGTTCCGGGGTGGCGGTCAGCAACAGGACGCCGGGAATGACTTCGGCCAGTTGCTCGACCAGGGAATACTCAGGGCTGGCCTTTTCTTCGTGCCAGACCAGGTGGTGCGCTTCATCGACCACCAGCAGGTCCCAGCCGGCAGCAAACAGCGCGTCCTGGGCTTTTTCGTCGTCCACCAGCCACTCGAGCGCAACCAATGCCAGCTGGGTGTCTTCGAACGGGTTGGTCGCATCGCTTTCGATAAAGCGTTCTTCGTCGAACAGCGCGACCTGCAGGTTGAAACGGCGACGCATCTCTACCAGCCACTGGTGCTGCAGGTTTTCCGGAACCAGGATCAGCACGCGGCTGGCGCGGCCCGAGAGCAATTGGCGATGGATCACCAGGCCGGCTTCGATGGTTTTACCCAGGCCTACTTCGTCCGCCAGCAGAACCCGAGGGGCGATGCGGTCAGCGACTTCGCGGGCAATGTGCAATTGGTGGGCGATTGGTTGCGCCCGAACGCCGCCCAGGCCCCACAAAGAGGACTGCAGCTGACGGCTGGTGTGTTCCAGCGTGTGGTAGCGCAGGGAGAACCAGGCCAGCGGGTCGATCTGCCCGGCGAACAGACGGTCGCTGGCCAGGCGGAACTGAATGAAGTTCGACAGCTGGGTTTCCGGCAGGGTGACGGTTTCGTTCTGCGCGTTGAGGCCGTGGTAGACCAGCAGGCCGTCGACATCGTCGACTTCCTGTACGGTCAGTTTCCAGCCTTCGAAGTGAGTGATCGAGTCACCCGGAGAAAACCTCACGCGGGTGAGGGGCGCATTCCGTAGCGCGTACTGGCGGGTATCGCCAGTGGCCGGATAGAGCACGGTCAACAAGCGGCCGTCCTGTGCCAGAACGGTGCCCAAACCCAGCTCGGCTTCGCTGTCACTAATCCAGCGTTGCCCCGGTTGATACTGCTGCGCCATGCTGCCTGACTCCCACCTTGAAAAAGCGGGCTATCTTAACGGAATGAGGGCTCCAGGCCAAAGGATAACGCGTGCAGGCGCTGACGGAAGCGGCGATCTTTTGATCCTGGTGGAACGTCTGGCTCAGGCGTTGTCCGATAAATGACAGTCCAATCGCCCAAGCCCGCCGCCACCGCGCAAGTGCCAACCGGGTCACAGTTTGCGTGAGCTGGCTCAAGTCGCGGTCCCTGCGGCCGACAGCCTGCTGACAGGAGAACAAAAATCATGCTGCCACCGATGCTCCCATTGAGTGCCGTGCCGATCACTTCACAGCAGGACCCGGTTCGCCAGCGCCCGGACATCGCGCCCGTGACCCCGGTACAGCAGACCTCCAGCGACAGCACGATCGACCTGCAGCAGCGCGACGCCGAGGAAGCAGCATTTCAGCTGCGCGAAGAACAGCGCCGTCAGCAGCAGCGAGAAAAGCGTCGGCGAGAAGCCGATGGCCAATCTGATCAGCATTTGCCGATTCCCGGCTATGAGTTGAACGCGGACAACACGGTGCCAGTGGCGCCGTTGATCGAAGACGAGCCGAGGCAGGGTTTGTGGGTCGATATCGAGATCTGATGCCAGTACTGGTCAGCGTCGTCGTCAGGCTCCATTATTGGCGCGAACATGCGTGCAAGCGCAGCACCTTTAAACGATGCGATGTATTGAAGACATGAGCCAGGACGACAAACTGATCGATCTCAACACTGAACGCGCCAAGCGGGTTCATGACCTCAACGAGAAGCGCCTGAATGAAGTGCGCCAGGCATTCGAGCAGGCTATGCCTTTGGGAAAACCCAAGAAGAAGCCGAAGAACAAACCGAAAAAGCGTTAAGCCCCCCTGCATTGTTTGATGCAGGTCAGTTTTGCCTCTCCTTTACGCCCAGTCTCGGGCGACATTGATCCCGGTCAATTTTCTCTCCTGCCCGATTGGTTAACTTAGCCCTATCGCAACAGGGCAAGTGCTGGAGGCCAGTCATGTTTTTCGACAACGTGGTGATCGCCGGAGTGCTGACAGTCGGCCTCATGGTTCTGTTTTTTGCAGGGTTTGGATTTTTCATCTGGAAAGACTCGCACAAACGGAAAAAACCGTAGGTCTTTCTGGAAAAAATGAGCACGCAAGGCATTTTGGGCAACTTCGGTTGCCCTTTTTTTTGCCCGCGAAACGGCCGGGGCTACGTAGGGTTGATGGTTGTTTGCAGGCATAAAAAAGGCGCGAACCTCACGGGACGCGCCTTTTTTGTGCCGCTGACTATCAGCTACCCAGCGCCTTCGACGCCAGCCAGAACAGGCCGGCCGACAAGCCTACCGTTGCCGGCAGGGTCAACACCCAGGCCAGCAGGATGGTTTTCACGGTGCCGCCTTGCAGGCCACTCTTGTTCGCGACCATGGTACCGGCCACGCCCGAGGACAGTACGTGAGTGGTGGAAACCGGCAGGCTAAAGATGTTTGCCATGCCGATCAGGCTCGCGGTGGTGATCTGCGCCGACATGCCCTGGGAATAGGTCATGCCCTGCTTGCCGATTTTCTCGCCGATGGTCAGTACCACGCGCTTCCAGCCAACCATGGTGCCCAGGCCCAGCGCCAGGGCGACCGCCAGGATGACCCAGAACGGGGCGTATTCGGTGGTGGTGGTCAAGTCCTTGCGCAGCTTGTCCAGGTCGGCCTTTTCACGGGCGGCCAGGCCAGGCAATTTGCTGACTTTCTTCGCCGTGTCATCCAGGCAGAGCAGGTAGCGACGTACTTCGATGCGACTGTCCGACGGCAGCGAGTGGTAGTCGGAAACACCTTTCAAAGTGCCGAGCAGGGCGGTGATGGTCGGTTCGGTCTGTTGCGGGTTGCACCGGAATTTCTCCGGCAGATCGCCTTCCACGCTCTTGCCCAGGGCCAGGAACTCGCCCAGGGTATCGGCATTGCGCTTGTAGAACTGGCTCAAATGCAGGGTCGCGTCGCGAGTCCGTTCGATCTGGTAAGTGGTGCTGCCCAGGTCGAGTACGAATTGCGCCGGGACGATACCGATCAGCACCAGCATGATCAGGCCGATACCTTTCTGGCCGTCGTTGGAACCGTGCACGAAGCTTACGGCCATGGCCGAAATAACCAGGACCAGGCGGTTCCAGAAAGGCGGGTGTTTTTTGTCGTCGATCTTGCGGCGCTGTTCCGGCGTCTTGTGCATTTTCGACAGCGGGCGCCACCATTTCAGGCCGATCAGAATCAGTGCGGCGATCAGGAAACCGGCCATTGGCGAGAAGACGAGGGAGGCGGCGATGTCGATCGCTTTCTGCCAGTTCACACCGTCTGCCAGCGGAATGTCGTTGATAAGGGCGTTGGCCAGGCCGACACCGAGGATCGAACCGATCAACGTGTGGGAGCTGGAGGCCGGGATGCCGAAGTACCAGGTGCCCAGGTTCCAGGTGATGGCTGCGGCAAGCAGCGAGAACACCATGGCCAGCCCGTGACCGGTGTTCACATTGATCAGCAGTTCTACCGGCAGCAGATGGACGATGGCATACGCGACGCCGACACCGCCCAGCAGCACGCCGAGAAAGTTGAACACACCGGAAAAGAACACCGCCAGATGGGGCGGCATGGCTTTGGTGTAAATAACGGTGGCCACCGCGTTAGCGGTGTCATGAAAGCCGTTGATGAACTCGAAGGCGAGGACAAAGGCCAGGGCGAGCAAGAGGCTCACGAGCACCCAAGCATCCAGTTCGCTGAATAAATCGATCATGAAGGTTTTCTGACCCGGTCGTAAGGGGGCGCGATTATGCCAGAAAAGGATGGAAATCGATGCACTAGCTGCTCATCGGTAACATTCTTCAACGATTTAGTTTGCGCTTAGGGGTGCCTCGGCGGGTTTTGCAGGTCGTTGAATCTTAAGGTAAAGGCTGCACACACAGGGTTTCTCCGAGCAACTGGAAAAATATGAACACCCGTAGGAAATTTCTGAAATAAGGGTCAGAAATGAACCTGTCACCTCATCCGGTGGACAAGGTAGCCGCTGCCCGCTCGTAGCGGGCGCGAAGGCATCATCGACTCAAGCCGCTTTTAGCAGGCCCGCATCCAGACCCCTGGAAAGATCAAAGCCCGGCGATTCATGGCTCTTCGGCTTTGAGTTCCTTTTCCATCTTTTGCAGTTCCTGGCTGAACGCCTGATCCTGAACGGTGGCGCGTTTACGCCAGGGTTTACGTTCCGGTTCGGGCTGTGCGGCGTAGGTGGTGACTTCCCCGCCGTAAACTTCCTTGTAACGTTGTTCCTGGCGCTCAAGTTCCGCGCGCAGTTCGTCTTTCGTCACAGTGCTACCTGTATGAGTTGAGATTGATTCTGGTGAAACGCACTGCACAGCGGTATCGAGTGCAGTCGGCGTCAACCCGGAAGGTTTTCGTTGGCGAGAGCATTCAATACGGGTTACAGGCGGCCACGGCACCAGAGATAAACAGCTGACGTAGCATCAGTCTCCAGTTTCAGCGAGCGCATTGGCGTTGAATCCAGTGATCAGCGGCAGGCGCTTGCTGCTGGGGGCGACAATGGAACATTGCGCCACCCAATGGTGGACTCGGCAGGTGAGTAGCCGAGTCGCCATTGAATTGTATTATAGCGGCCGTTTCGGAGAACACTATCTCTAAACCGTTAAAACAAGATATTGCGCAAAGTTTGTGTAATACCACATAAGTTTTACCCTGAACTAGGCCGTTCAGGGTATGTATTTTGTGACGCTGTCTTTCTGACGCCATTGTGGCCGGCAAGTTCGCAGGCAATTGCCCAGCCTTAGTTGTACGAGAGTTCCGTTCCAGGAAAACTCCCGGGGCTCGTCAGATGAGTGACCGGCAGTGGGTTTGCGATAATCGGTTGATGGTTCGATAATCGCCCGATGTTGACCGGTGTCTCTTGTGCACCGTACCGGAGCCGCTTGTAATGGCTCCCGAATCGTGTGGGAAAAGGACCTGATATGAACGACCAAATGCGCAACTCCTTCGCTTCAGTGGCGCCGCCCATAGTCGCGTCTCCCGCCAAACGCATCCAGGCGCTGACCGGTGACCCGGATTTCATGACGTCGCTGGCCCGCGGCCTGGCGGTTGTGCAGGCCTTCCAGGAGCGCAAGCGCCACCTGACCATTGCCCAAATCAGCCACCGCACGGAAATACCTCGCGCTGCAGTGCGACGTTGCCTGCACACGCTGATCAAGCTCGGCTACGCCACCACGGACGGGCGCACCTATTCACTGCTGCCCAAAGTCCTGACGCTCGGCCATGCCTACCTGTCATCCACGCCGCTGGCGGTCTCCGCCCAGCCATATCTGGACCGCATGAGCGAGCAACTGCACGAGGCCTGCAACATGGCCACGCTGGAGGGCGATGACATTTTGTACATCGCGCGCTCGGCGACCACCCAGCGGCTGATCTCGGTCGACCTCTCGGTGGGCGGGCGGCTTCCCGCCTATTGCACTTCGATGGGCAGAATCCTGTTGGCCGCACTGGACGACACTTCGCTGCGCGAGTACCTCGATCACGCCGAGTTACAGGCCAAGACCAGCCGTACCCTGCACACCCCCGAAGCCTTGCTCGAATGTTTGCAAGAGGTACGGCAACAGGGCTGGTGCATCGTCGACCAGGAACTCGAACAAGGCCTGCGCTCGATCGCCGTTCCCGTGTATGACGCCTCCGGGCAGGTGGTGGCGGCATTAAACGTCAGCACCCACGCTGGACGGGTCAGTCGCAACGAACTCGAACAGCGATTCCTGCCTGGCCTGCTCAGTGCCAGCCGCGACCTCAGCAGTCAGCTCTTTGCCTAGCCCACAGCTGCGAAGTGTTCGATAAACGCACAGACTCGCGTTTATCGAATTGACGCTGTTTCCCCGGGATCATTAATGTCGCCGCAGCGCCAGCACAAGGCTGGCACCTGTTCGACTGCGTTCTTGCGTGGAATAAAAATAATGAACCAGCCCCAGTCTGTTGTAGGTAACTGCCTCGACGTGCAGTCCTTCATCAATGCCCAACCCATTTCGCGCTACCAGTGGCGAGTGGTGATCCTGTGTTTCCTGATTGTCTTCCTCGATGGCCTTGACACGGCGGCCATGGGTTTCATCGCGCCGGCCCTGTCCCAGGACTGGGGGATCGATCGGGCCAGCCTCGGCCCGGTAATGAGTGCCGCGCTGATCGGCATGGTGTTTGGCGCATTGGGCTCCGGCCCGTTGGCTGACCGCTTCGGACGCAAAGTAGTGCTGGTCGGTGCGGTGGTGCTGTTCGGCGCATTCAGCCTCGCGTCGGCCTACAGCACCAACGTCGACCAACTGCTGGTATTGCGGTTTCTCACGGGCCTGGGCCTGGGTGCCGGGATGCCGAACGCGACCACACTGCTGTCGGAGTACACCCCGGAGCGCAAAAAATCCTTGCTGGTGACCAGCATGTTCTGCGGTTTTAACCTGGGCATGGCGGGCGGCGGGTTCATCTCGGCCAAGCTGATCCCCATGTTCGGCTGGCACAGCCTGTTGTTGATTGGCGGGGTCCTGCCGCTGATCCTCGCCGTTGTCTTGTTGTTCTGGTTACCGGAATCGGCGCGTTACCTGGTGGTACGCAATCGCGGCACCGATAAAGTGCGCAAGACCCTGGCGCCCATCGATCCGGTCGTTGTCGCCCAGGCTGCAAGCTTCAGTGTGCCGGAACAGAAAACCGTCAAAGCCCGCAACGTGTTTGCGGTGATCTTCAACGGCACCTACAGCACCGGCACGTTGCTGTTGTGGCTCACCTATTTCATGGGGCTGGTGATTGTCTACCTGCTGACCAGCTGGTTACCGACCTTGATGCGCGATAGCGGCGCCAGCATGGAACAGGCCGCCTTCATCGGCGCGTTGTTTCAGTTCGGCGGGGTATTGAGCGCCGTCGGAGTGGGCTGGGCGATGGATCGCTTCAATCCGCACAAGGTCATTGGCACTTTCTACCTGCTGGCCGGGGTGTTTGCCTACGCGGTGGGACAGAGCCTGGGCAACATCACACTGTTGGCGACGTTGGTGCTGGTGGCCGGGATGTGCGTTAACGGTGCGCAGTCGGCCATGCCGTCGCTGGCGGCGCGGTTTTACCCGACCCAGGGGCGGGCGACCGGCGTCTCGTGGATGCTGGGTATTGGCCGCTTCGGCGCGATTCTCGGCGCATGGATGGGTGCGACGTTGCTGGGCCTGGGCTGGAACTTCGAGCAGGTGCTGACGGCGCTGGTGATACCGGCGGCATTGGCGACGGCGGCGGTGGTGATCAAGGGCATGGTCAGTCATGCGGATGCGACCTGAACCGGGTTGCGGCCCGCTAAAGATCGCCGCCTGCGGCAGCTTCTACGTGTGCGCGAAGTCCGGCAGGAGCTGCAGCAGGCGGCGATTTTTCGCGGGTCGCGCAAACGATAGCCGAACAACAATCTGTTCGATAAACGAACACTCAGTCGATTATCGGATTGTTTGGCCCATTGCGCAGGCTTACTCTTCAGTGACTCCGGCGCTGCGCATCGCGCCCTTTTCATCCACTGTCGGTTCATTACAAAACGGGAGCCTGCCCCATGGCTGAAATCCTTTCGCTGCACGAAGCAGTGAAGCAATTCGTAAACGACGGCGATACCGTCGCGCTCGAAGGCTTCACTCACCTGATCCCTACGGCCGCGGGTCACGAAATCATTCGCCAGGGCAAGAAAGACCTGACGCTGGTACGGATGACACCTGACCTGATCTACGACCAGTTGATCGGAGCCGGATGCGCGCGCAAGCTGATTTTCTCCTGGGGCGGCAACCCTGGTGTTGGCTCGCTGCACCGTTTGCGTGACGCGGTCGAGAAGCAGTGGCCACACCCGCTGGAAATCGAAGAACACAGCCATGCCGACCTGGCCAACGCCTACGTTGCCGGCGCCTCCGGGCTGCCTTTCGCAGTGCTGCGCGCCTACGCCGGCTCCGACTTGCCCAAGGTCAATCCGCTGATCAAGACGGTCACTTGCCCCTTCACTGGCGAAGTATTGGCCGCGGTGCCTTCGGTACGCCCGGACATCACCGTGATCCATGCACAGAAAGCCGATCGCAAGGGCAACGTATTGCTCTGGGGTATTCTTGGGGTGCAGAAAGAAGCCGCGCTGGCAGCCAAGCGTTGCATCGTCACCGTTGAAGAAATCGTCGACGACCTGAACGCGCCGATGAACTCCTGCGTGCTGCCCACCTGGGCGCTCAGCGCGGTCTGCCACGTACCTGGCGGTGCGCATCCGTCCTACGCCCATGGGTACAACGAGCGGGACAACCGCTTTTACCAGGCCTGGGATCCGATCGCCCGTGACCGTGAGACTTTCACCGCATGGATCAACGAATACATCCACGGTAGCGCTGACTTCAGCGAGTTCCAGGCCAAGCTGGCCGCTGCTTCGGAGGCCAAGTAATGACTTACACCACCAATGAAATGATGACCGTCGCTGCCGCCCGCCGCCTGAAAAACGGATCGGTGTGTTTCGTCGGCATCGGCCTGCCTTCCAAAGCCGCCAACCTGGCACGCCTGACATCGTCGCCTGATGTCGTGCTGATCTACGAATCCGGCCCGATCGGTGCCAAGCCTAGTGTGCTGCCGCTGTCCATTGGTGACGGTGAGCTGGCGGAAACTGCTGACACTGTCGTCCCCACCGGTGAGATCTTTCGCTACTGGCTGCAGGGCGGGCGCATCGACGTCGGCTTCCTCGGCGCCGCGCAAGTCGATCGCTTCGGCAACATCAATACCACCGTGGTCGGCGACTACCATTCACCAAAGGTCCGTCTGCCGGGTGCCGGCGGTGCTCCGGAAATTGCCGGCTCGGCCAAGAGCGTACTGATTATCCTCAAACAGTCGTCACGCTCGTTCGTCGACAAGCTGGACTTCATCACCTCGGTGGGTCATGGCGAGGGCGGCGATTCGCGTAAACGCCTGGGCCTGCCGGGTGCCGGTCCTGTAGGAATCATTACCGACCTGTGCATCATGGAACCTGAAGAGGGCACTCACGAATTCGTGGTGACCGCATTGCACCCAGGCGTGACCCGCGGACAAGTGGTAGCGGCCACCGGCTGGGCCATTCGTTTCGCCGAAACCGTCGAGCACACCGCCGAGCCTACTGAAGTCGAACTCAAGGCGCTCAGGGATCTCGAAGCCCGCACCGCAGCGGCCCACGGCCAAGCCCCCGGAGAAGCCTGATGCGTGACGTTTATATCTGCGACGCGATTCGTACCCCTATCGGCCGCTTCGGTGGCGGACTGTCGGCGGTCCGCGCTGATGACTTGGCCGCCGTGCCGATCAAGGCGTTGATGGCGCGCAATCCATCAGTCGACTGGAGCGCAGTGGACGAGGTATTCCTCGGCTGTGCCAACCAGGCCGGCGAAGACAACCGCAACGTCGCACGCATGGCCTTGCTGTTGGCCGGGCTGCCGGAGTCCATTCCGGGCGTTACGCTCAACCGCCTCTGCGCTTCGGGTATGGACGCCATCGGCACCGCGTTTCGGGCGATTGCCAGTGGTGAAATGGAACTGGCCATCGCCGGCGGGGTGGAGTCGATGTCCCGGGCACCGTTCGTGATGGGCAAGGCCGATGCCGCGTTTTCTCGCAGCATGAAGCTGGAAGACACCACTATCGGCTGGCGTTTCATCAACCCGTTGATGAAAGCCCAGTACGGTGTGGATGCAATGCCGCAAACTGCTGACAACGTCGCCGACGATTATGAAGTCTCGCGCGAAGATCAGGACGCGTTCGCCCTGCGCAGCCAGCAACGGACCGCCGCTGCCCAGGCAGCCGGCTATTTCGCAGAAGAAATCATTGAAGTGCGCATTGCCCACAAAAAGGGTGAAACAGTGGTCAGCCAGGACGAGCATCCTCGCGGCGACACCACCCTGGAAACCCTGGCCAGGCTCAAACCGGTTAACGGTGCGGACAAAACGGTTACTGCCGGCAACGCTTCAGGCGTAAACGACGGCGCAGCGGCATTGATCCTGGCATCGGCCGACGCTGTAAGGAAACACGGCCTGACGGCTCGTGCGAAAGTGCTGGGGATGTCGAGTGCCGGTGTTGCACCTCGGGTCATGGGCATCGGCCCGGTGCCGGCGGTGCGCAAATTGACCGAACGCCTGGGCCTGGCCGTCAGCGACTTCGACGTGATCGAACTCAACGAAGCATTTGCCAGCCAGGGCCTCGCCGTCCTGCGCGAGCTGGGGTTGGCGGACGACGCACCTCAGGTCAACCCGAACGGCGGCGCCATTGCCCTGGGCCATCCGTTAGGCATGAGCGGTGCGCGCCTGGTACTCACGGCCTTGCATCAACTGGAAAAAACCGGCGGCAGCAAGGGCCTGGCGACCATGTGTGTCGGCGTCGGCCAAGGCCTGGCCCTGGCGATTGAACGCGTCAGCTAACAAGAACAGAGGAAAGCGTAATGACTGACAAGCCTGGTTACCGCCGCCCGCAGGAGGGCACTCAACCGGCCTACCTGCACCCGGCCTATCAATCCACCAACCTGCGCGCGCCGTCGCAGCCGTTGGTGTTTTTGCCGCACTCGTTGTCGGAAATCACCGGTCCGACCATCGGTGCCGAGCGTATCCAAGCCCAGGACAACGACCTGACCGCGCAACATTCGGGCGAACCCCAGGGTGAGCGCATCATTGTCCATGGTCGCGTGCTGGACGAAGACGGCCTGCCGGTGCCGGGTATCCTGGTGGAAATCTGGCAGGCCAACGCCGCCGGGCGCTATAACCATGCGCGTGACCTGCACGACGCGCCGCTGGACCCGAACTTCACCGGCACCGGTCGCACCGTGACCGATGCTGAAGGCTGGTACCAGTTCCAGACCATCAAGCCGGGTGCTTATCCGTGGGGCAATCACCACAATGCCTGGCGCCCTGCGCATATCCATTTCTCGCTGTTCGGGCCAAGCATCCTGACGCGTCTGGTCACCCAGATGTACTTCCCGGGCGACCCGCTGCTGGCGTATGACCCGATCTACAACTGCGTACCGGATACCAGCGCCAAAGAGCGCTTGATCGCCAGTTTCGATCTGGAGAAAACCATCCCTTCCTATGCCCTCGGTTACCGCTGGGACATCGTTTTGCGCGGCCGCGAAGCCACGCCGATGGAGAAATAAGATGACGCTCAACGCGACCACATCCCACACCGTCGGACCCTATTACCACATCGGCCTGACCTGGCTGAACCGCGAAGACCTGACCGTCGAACAGACCTTGGGCCAGCGCGTCGCGATCAGCGGGCAGGTGGTGGACGGCAACGGAGACTTCGTCAACGACGCCATGCTGGAAATCTGGCAGGCCAATGCCGCTGGCAAATACGATCACCCGGAAGATGACCAGGCCAAGGCGCTGGACCCGAACTTCGAAGGCTTTGGCCGGGTACCGGTGGATGCCCAGGGGCGCTTCCGCTTTACCACGATCAAGCCAGGTACCGTGCAAGGTCTGAAAGGCACGACCCAGGCGCCGCATCTGGTGGTGCTGGTGTTCGCCCGCGGGCTGGTGAAGCATCTGCTGACACGGATTTACTTCGATGGCGAGCCGGCGAACGTTGATGATTCGCTGCTGGAGTGTGTACCTGCGGAGCGCCGCAGCACCTTGCTGGCGAAGCAGGACGCGGCGGGCGTGTACCAGTGGAATGTAATTTTGCAGGGCACTGAAGCGGAGACGGTGTTCTTCGATTATTGAGCACCCCGCAAATGCTAATCCCGTGCGGGTTGCCCACACGGGATTGCCTTGCCTGATGCATCTGCGGAACGGGACTGTTGCAAAGTATGTCTAGACTGTCACTGTCCCCAAAGAGTGAAAAACAATGACAACCCCCACCGCTACTCCAGCGCACTACACCGGCGAAGAGCGTAAAAAACGAATCTTCGCAATTGTTGGCGCCTCGTCGGGCAACCTCGTTGAATGGTTCGACTTCTACGTCTACGCCTTCTGCGCCATCTACTTCGCCCCGGCGTTCTTCCCGTCCGACAACCCGACCGTGCAACTGGTCAACACCGCGGGCGTGTTCGCTGCCGGGTTCCTGATGCGGCCCATCGGCGGCTGGATCTTCGGTCGCGTCGCGGACAAGCACGGGCGCAAGAATTCGATGCTGATATCGATTCTGATGATGTGCTTCGGCTCCTTGCTCATTGCCTGCCTGCCGACCTACAAGGACATTGGCGTCTGGGCGCCGATCATGCTGCTGTTCGCCCGTTTGCTGCAGGGCCTGTCGGTTGGCGGCGAATACGGCACCACCGCTACCTACATGAGTGAAGTCGCTCTCAAGGGCCAGCGCGGATTCTTCGCCTCGTTCCAGTACGTGACGCTGATTGGCGGCCAGTTGCTCGCGGTGTCGCTGGTCGTGGTGCTGCAGCAATTTCTCACCGAGGATGACCTGCGTGCCTACGGCTGGCGGATCCCGTTCGTGGTGGGTGCGGTGGCGGCGCTGATTTCGCTTTTCCTGCGCCGTTCGTTGAAGGAAACCACCAGCAAGGAAATGCGCGAGAACAAGGACGCCGGCAGTATTCGTGCGCTGTTCCGTGATCATAAAGCTGCGTTTATCACTGTGCTGGGCTACACCGCCGGTGGTTCGCTGATTTTCTACACGTTTACCACGTACATGCAGAAATACCTGGTGAATACCGCCGGCATGCATGCCAAGACGGCCAGCTACATCATGACCGGCGCGCTGTTCCTGTACATGTGCATGCAGCCGCTGTTCGGCATGCTCGCGGACAAGATCGGCCGGCGCAACTCGATGCTCTGGTTCGGCGCCCTCGGGACCCTGTGCACCGTGCCGATCCTGCTCAGCCTGAAAAGTGTCAGCAGTCCTTTCCTGGCGTTTGTGTTGATTACCGTGGCACTGGCGATCGTGAGTTTCTACACCTCCATCAGTGGCTTGGTTAAAGCCGAGATGTTCCCGCCGGAAGTACGCGCATTAGGCGTGGGCCTGGCGTATGCGGTGGCGAATGCAATTTTCGGTGGTTCGGCCGAGTATGTGGCGTTGAGCCTCAAGGCCGTGGGCATGGAAAACTCTTTTTACTGGTACGTGACGGTGATGATGGCGGTGGCGTTCCTGTTCAGCCTGCGCCTGCCGAAACAGGCGAAATACCTGCACCACGACCTTTGATATTTACCCGTGGGCCTGAACGGCCCACGCTTGCAGGGAAAGTTTATGAACGAGCGACCGGGCAATCAGTTGTTCGATGCCTATTTCACTGCCCGCGATATGCGCGACGTGTTCTGCGATCAGGGGCGCGTCCAGGCAATGCTCGACTTCGAGGCGGCGCTGGCTCGGGCCGAGGCAACAGTCGGCTTGATCCCGCAGACCGCTGTGGCGCCGATCCAGGCGGCTTGCCGGGCCGGACTCTACGACTTTGCAGCGCTCGGCGAGGCCATCGCCACGGCGGGTAACTCGGCGATCCCGCTGGTTAAAGCCCTGGGCAAACAGATCGCGGCGACCGATGCCGACGCCGAACGTTATGTGCATCTTGGCGCAACCAGCCAGGACGTGATGGACACCGGCCTGGTGCTGCAACTGCGTCGGGCGCTGGAGCTGATCGAAAGCGACCTGGCACAGCTGGGCGCGACCCTCTCGACTCAGGCCGAACGCTATGTTGCCACGCCGTTGGCTGGCCGGACCTGGCTGCAACACGCCACGCCCGTCACTCTGGGCATGAAAATCGCCGGTTGGCTGGGGGCGGTGACCCGCAGCCGTCAACGCCTGCAAGAACTCAAGCCGCGCCTGCTGGTGCTGCAATTTGGTGGCGCCTCCGGAACCCTGGCTGCTCTCGGCGACCAAGCGTTGCCGATTGCCCAGGCGCTGGCCAAGGAACTGCAACTGGGCTTGCCGGATCAACCCTGGCACACCCAGCGAGATCGCCTGGTGGAGTTCGGTTCCGTGCTGGGGTTGATCGCCGGCAGCCTGGGCAAGTTGGGGCGCGATGTCAGTCTGCTGATGCAGACTGAAGCCGGGGAGGTTTTCGAGCCCTCGGCACCCGGTAAAGGCGGCTCCTCGACCATGCCGCACAAGCGCAATCCGGTGGGCGCCGCAGTGCTCATCGGTGCGGCGACGCGGGTGCCCGGCCTGATCTCGACCCTGTTCAGTGCAATGCCGCAAGAGCACGAGCGCAGCCTGGGCTTGTGGCATGCCGAATGGGAAACCCTGCCAGAGATTTGTTGCCTGGTGTCCGGCAGCCTGAAGCAGGCGCTGCTGATGGCGGCCGGCCTTGAAGTGGACGCCGAACGCATGACCCGCAACCTCGACCTGACCCAGGGGCTGGTGCTCGCCGAAGCCGTGAGCATTGTCCTTGCCCAGCGGGTGGGACGTGATACCGCGCACCATGTGCTGGAGCAATGCTGCAAACGTGCTGTCGCCCAGCAACGGCACCTGCGCGCAGTACTCGGCGAAGAGCCGCAAGTCACTGCCCAGCTGTCTGGCGCTGAACTGGATCATCTGTTGGACCCTGCCCACTACCTCGGTCAGGCCCGAACCTGGGTCGAGCGAGCGGTGGCTGAACATTCTGCATTAACTGCCTGAAGGAGATTGCTGTGGCTTTTGTACAACTCGCCGAGGGCGAACTGCATTACCAACTCGACGGACCGCAGGATGCGCCGGTGCTGGTGCTCTCCAACTCGTTGGGCACCGACCTGCACATGTGGGACGCGCAGATGGCCGCGTTCACCGAGCACTTCCGGGTACTGCGGTTCGATACCCGAGGTCACGGGAAATCCCTGGTGACGCCGGGCCCATACAGCATTGAGCAACTGGGGCACGACGTCCTGGCGCTGCTCGACGCCCTGAACATCGAGCGCGCGCATTTTTGTGGCCTGTCCATGGGCGGTTTGATCGGCCAGTGGTTGGGGATCAATGCCGGTGATCGCCTGCTCAAGCTGGTGGTGTGCAACACCGCAGCGAAAATCGGTGATCCGTCGGTGTGGAACCCGCGCATTGAAACCGTCCTGCGTGATGGTGCAGCAGCCATGGTCGCCCTGCGGGATGCGTCGATTGCGCGCTGGTTCACCCCGGACTTCGCCACGGCCAATCCTGCTGTCGCCAGCCGCATTACCGACATGCTCGCAGCCACTTCGCCTGAAGGTTATGCCGCCAATTGCGCAGCTGTGCGTGATGCCGATTTCCGTGATCAACTGGGCTCGATCAAGGTGCCGCTGCTGGTCATTGCAGGCTCTGGAGATGCGGTCACGCCGCCAGCGGGTAGTCACTTCATCCAGGAGCACGTGGCCGGTGCCGAATACGCCGAGTTCCATGCCGCCCACCTGTCAAACGTCCAGGCCGGCACAGCGTTCAGCGAGCGCGTCGTGGCGTTCCTGTCAGCTCGATAAGGGGAATTTCGTGGACGAACAACAACGTTACGATGAGGGGCTGAAAGTTCGCCGTGCTGTTCTCGGCGACGCCCATGTCGATCGCAGCCTGAACGCCCTGACCGAGTTCAACTCGGAGTTCCAGGAAATGATTACGCGCCATGCCTGGGGCGACATCTGGACCCGCCCAGGCCTGCCACGTCATACCCGCAGCCTGATCACCATCGCGATGCTGATCGGCATGAATCGCAATGAAGAACTCAAATTGCACCTGCGCGCAGCCGCCAATAACGGGGTGAGCCGTGGCGAGATCAAGGAAGTGATCATGCAGAGCGCGATCTACTGCGGCATCCCGGCCGCCAATGCGACTTTCCACCTGGCCGAGTCAGTGTGGGATGAGTTGGGCGTTGAGTCCCGGGAGTGATTTTTGTGATTTTTGTTGCCTGAACTGACGCCATCGCGGGCAAGCCCGCTCCCACAAGGTTTTGTGCCATTCCCCAAACATACGCAAGACATAAACCTGTGGGAGCGGGCTTGCCCGCGATGACGCTGGTAAGGCTTACAACAGGCTGATCGGGTAGCTGACGATCAGCCGGTTCTCATCGAACTCGTTATTGCTGTAGTCCCGGCGCATGGTCGAATTGCGCCATCTGACGTTCAAGTCCTTCAGCGCACCGCTCTGCACGGTGTAGCCCAGTTCGCTTTCGCGACCCCATTCCTTGCCATCAGTGATCGTGCCGGTGTGGACGTTGCTGCCGCTGATGTAGCGGTTCATCAAGGTTAACCCGGGCATACCGACGGCGACGAAGTTGTAGTCGTGGCGCAGTTGCCAGGATTTCTCCCGGGCATTGTCGTAACTCGAGTTATAACTGTCGTTGGCCAGCGTACCGCCGCTGGTACCGTTGACCCGCATCCAGGCGCTATCGCCGGTGAGTTTCTGCAGGCCCAGGTAGAAAGTATGGCCGCCATACTTCGCCGAGAACAAGCCGGACCAGGTCTTGTTGTCCAGCTCGCCAGCGCGAGCGCTACCGTCGTCATTGCCGTAGAAAAAGCCGAGGTTGGCGCCCAGTGTCCAGTCGCCCAGGGGCTGGCTGTGGATCACATTGACGAACTGCTGGCTGTAGATGTCCTTCAACTCGGCGTTCCACAGCGCAAGCTGGGTGCGTTTATCGTTGAACACATATTCGCCGCCCTGGAAGTTGAATCTGTCCGAGGTGAAAGACGGCTTCCCGGTCATCGACATGTCGATCATGCTGCTGTCGTCGCGCGGACTATTGGCGCGGAACTGCCCACCGTACAGCGTCAGCCCAGCCAACTCCCTGGAAGTGATCTGGCCGCCCCTGAAGGTTTGCGGCAGGGATCGGCCGTCGTCCGAACGCAGGACCGGCAGCACGGGCATCCATTCGCCGACTTTGACTTCGGTTTGCGACAGCTTCGCCTTGAACGCCACGTTGGTGCGACCGAAGTTATCGGCGGGGCGGCCGTCTTGATCCAGGGGTAGCAGCTGAGTCCCGCCGGTGCCCTTGCCGCCATCGAGCTTCACCGAGTACAGCCCCAGCACATCCATGCCAAACCCGACGGTGCCTTGGGTGAACCCGGATTTCGCATCCAGGATAAAGCTCTGCGTCCACTCTTCAGCCTTGCCCTGGGTCTTGGTCGGGTTGGTAAAATTACGGTTGATGTAGAAATTGCGCAGGTTCAGGTTGACCTTGGCGCCTTCGACGAAACCCGACTCCTCGGCGGACGCGGTGCCAGCTGCGGCGGCCAGGGCAACGGCGATCAGGCTGGGATATAAGTAGTGCGCAGTGGAAGGCGTCATGGGTAGGGGTCTCTCTATTTATTGGGGATGCAACGGGGAATGCCGCAACCTGAGGCTGCAGTTGAAGATGCGTATCGGGGAGGTAGAGAAACGGTTTCAGCCGGACAGGGCAGGGCGCTGGGACATGGTCGAACCTGGAGGTTATTGGTTTTGTGAAGCGAATGGTGCGCGGAATGTACTAGATGGTTCAATCTGTGACTGAGAGTTTTGGGCGATTATCGAACGATAAAGAATCAAAAGATCGCAGCCTTCGGCAGCTCCTACAGGTGTGCGCGAATGCCTGTAGGAGCTGCCGAAGGCTGCGATCTGTTGATCTTGAAGCCCAACAAAAAGCCCACCTGTCAGGTGGGCTTCGATATTGCGACAAGCGCTATCAGAACAGCTTTAGCTTAGGCGCTTCTTCTTTCACCGGCTCGTTTTGCGCGGTTTGCGCATTCCAGCCACCACCCAGTGCCTTGTACAGATTAACTGCGCTGACCAGCTGGGCCAGACGATCGGTGATCAGTACCTGCTGTGCGCTGAACAACTGGCGCTGGGCATCGAGGAAGGTCAGGTTGCTGTCGACGCCAATGCGATAACGACGCTCGGCCAGACGGTAGTAGTCCTGGTTGGCGGTGACGAAATCACGCTGTGCCTGCAGCTGCTGGGTGTAGGTCTGGCGCGCTGCCAGGCCGTCGGCGACTTCCTGGAACGCCGTTTGAATGGACTTCTCGTAGTTCGCCACGCCAATGTCTTTCTGGATTTTCGAGTAATCCAGGCTGGCACGCAGGCTGCCGGCGTTGAAGATCGGCAGGTTGATCTGCGGCTGGAACAACCAGGTGCCCGAGCCGCCCTTGAACAGGCCGGACAGGTCCGGGCTCAGGGAACCGGCATTGGCTGTCAGGCTGATACTCGGGAAGAACGCAGCCCGCGCGGCGCCGATGTTGGCGTTGGCGGCCTTGAGGTTGCGCTCGGCCTGGAGGATGTCCGGGCGCCGTTGCAGCAAGTCCGACGGCAGGCCTGGCGGTACATCGCTCAGCAAGTCGTCAGCCAGGGGCCGGGTGGGCTGCAGGTTCGCCGGCAGGCCGGTACCGAGCAGCAGCACCAGGCTGTTTTCATCCTGCGCGACCTGGCGGGTGTACTTGGCCAGTTGCGCCCGGGCGTTTTCAACCGAGGTGCGCGACTGCGCCAGGTCCAGTGCCGAGGCGACGCCCACCTCGTTGCTGCGCGAAGTGAGCTTGTAGCTCTCCTCGAACGCACCAAGGGTGTCCTGGGTCAGCTTGAGCAGTTCCTTGTCGGCTTGCCAGGTCAGGTAGGCGTTGGCCACGTTGGCCACCAGGCTGATCTGCGTGCTGCGACGGCCTTCTTCAGTGGCGAAGTACTGTTGCAGGGCTTCTTCGCTCAGGCTGCGAACACGACCGAACAGGTCGAGTTCGTAAGCGCTGATGCCGACCGTAGCAGAGTAGGAACTGGTGATCCCTGCCTCGCCGGTTTGCGAAGCGTTGGCCGGAACGCGCTGGCGGCTGCCAGTGCCATTGGCCGACACCGCCGGGAACAGGTCCGCACGCTGGATGCGGTACTGCGCGGCAAAGGCGTCGATGTTCAACGCGGCGACTCGCAGGTCACGGTTGTTTTCCAGAGCCACCTGGATCAGCTGTTGCAGGACCGGGTCATGGAAAAACTGCTTCCAGCCCTGTTCAGCAGCGGCCTGACCTGGCGCCTGGGCCGGCGAATAAGCCGGCCCTTGCGGGTACTGGCTCGCCACCGGTGCTTCAGGCTGCTGATAATCGGGTATCAGCGAGCAGCCACCAAGTACGAACGCGGCGACTGCCAGGGAGAGTAGCGACTTGCTCATTGGCCAGCCTCTTTAGGAGTTTCAGTAGTGTCATCCGGGTCGGTTTTTTTGCGCTGACCAATGGAGGACACGGTAACGAAGAACAGTGGTACCCAGAAAATCGCCAGGACCGTGGCCGTGATCATACCGCCAATAACGCCTGTACCGATGGCATGTTGGCTACCTGAACCGGCACCAGTGGAAATCGCCAGGGGCACTACGCCCAGGACAAAGGCCAGCGAGGTCATGATGATCGGGCGCAAACGCATGCGGCACGCTTCGATCGCAGCCTCTCGCAGGCTCTTGCCCTGCTCGTGCAGTTCCTTGGCGAATTCAACGATCAGGATGGCGTTTTTCGCCGCCAGTCCGATAGTCGTCAACAGGCCCACCTGGAAGTAAACGTCGTTGGACAGCCCGCGCAGACTGGTCGCCAGCAGTGCCCCGATGATCCCCAAAGGTACTACCAGCATCACCGCAATCGGAATCGACCAGCTTTCGTACAGAGCCGCCAGGCACAGGAACACCATCAGCAGCGATAACGCGTACAGCGCCGGAGCCTGCGAGCCGGACAGGCGTTCCTCGTACGACAGGCCGGTCCAGGAAATCCCTACACCCGCCGGGAGTTTCTTCGCCAGCGCTTCGACTTCGGCCATGGCCTCACCGGTGGAATAACCCGGCGCCGGGGCTCCGAGAATTTCCATCGCCTCTACACCGTTATAACGCGACAGCTTAGGTGCGCCGTAGATCCACTGGCCCTTGGCAAAGGCCGAGAACGGCACCATGGTTCCTTCGGAGTTACGCACGTACCATTTCTTGATGTCTTCGGGGCTCATCCGCGAATCAGGCTGGCCTTGCACGTACACCTTCTTCACCCGACCGCGGTCGATGAAGTCGTTGACGTAGCTACTGCCCAAGGCAATCGACAGGGTGGTGTTGATGTCGCTGAGCGTGAGGCCCAGGGCACTGGCCTTCTCGTCATCGATTTCCAGCTGGTATTGCGGTTCGTCGTTCAGGCCGTTGGGACGTACCTGCGACAGCACCTTGCTCTGCGCGGCCATGCCGAGGAACTGGTTGCGCGCTTCCATCAGTTTTTCGTGGCCGATGCCGGCACGGTCCTGGAGGAATACGTCAAAGCCCGTGGCGTTACCCAACTCCAGTACCGCAGGTGGCGCGAAGGCGAACACCATGGCGTCACGGAACGAGAAGAAATGCTTTTGGGCCCGGGCGGCCAGGTTGAATACGCTGTTATCGGCGTTTCGCTCGCCCCAGGGTTTGAGCATGATAAAGGCCAAGCCCGAACTCTGGCCGCGACCGGCGAAGTTGAAGCCGTTCACGGTAAACACCGAGGCCACTGCATCGCCTTCGCCGCCGTCCTTGGATGGCCGCAGCAGGAATTCGCGCATTTCGTCGATCACCACCTGGGTCCGCTGGGCGCTGGAGCCGGCCGGGGTCTGCACCTGGGCGAAGAGTACGCCCTGGTCTTCTTCCGGAAGGAACGCCGTCGGAATGCGGGTGAACAACCAGATCATGCCGACCACGATGATCACGTAGGCCAGCAGGTAAGGGGCCTTGTGCGTGAGCATGTTGCCAACGCCGCGCTCGTAGCTTTTGACGCCGCGGTCGAAACTGCGGTTGAACCAGCCAAAGAAGCCGCGTTTCGGGGTGCCATGTTCGCCTTTCGGAATCGCCTTGAGCATGGTTGCGCAAAGCGCCGGCGTGAAGATCAGGGCCACCAGTACCGACAGGGCCATGGCCGAGACGATGGTGATCGAGAATTGCTTGTAGATCACCCCGGTAGAACCGCTGAAGAACGCCATTGGCAGCAGTACTGCCGAGAGCACCAGGGCGATACCCACCAGTGCACCCTGGATCTGCCCCATGGATTTCTTGGTGGCCTCCTTGGGTGACAGGCCTTCTTCACTCATGACCCGTTCGACGTTTTCCACCACAACGATGGCATCGTCCACCAGCAAGCCGATGGCCAGCACCATGCCAAACATGGTCAGGGTGTTGATGCTGAAACCGAACGCCGCGAGAATCCCGAAGGTACCCAGCAGTACCACCGGCACCGTCATCGTTGTGATGACCGTGGCGCGGAAATTCTGCAGGAACAGGAACATCACCAGGAACACCAGCACGATCGCTTCGACCAGGGTTTCAACCACACCCTTGATCGATTCGGTCACCACTGGCGTGGTGTCGTACGGGAACACCACTTCCATTCCTTGCGGGAAGAAGGGCTTGAGCGTTTCGATGGTGTTACGCAGTGCCTTGGCGGTATCGAGGGCGTTGGCACCGTTGGCCAGTTTCACCGCCAGGCCGGAAGCCGGTGCGCCGTTGAACTGAGCGTTGATGCTGTAGTTCTCACCGCCCAGACCCACATCCGCGACATCGGACAGACGCACTTGCGAGCCGTCCTTGTTGACCTTGAGCAGGATCTTGTTGAACTGCTCGGCGGTCTGCAGGCGGGTTTTGCCGATGATGGTAGCGTTCAGCTGCTGGTCAGGTGCAGCAGGCAAGCCGCCCAGTTGGCCGGAGGACACCTGGATGTTCTGCGCCGCGATGGCCGCCTTGACGTCTACCGGGGTCAGGTTGAAGTTGTTCAACTTGGCCGGATCGAGCCAGACGCGCATGGCGTACTGGGAACCGAAGACCTGGAAGTCACCGACACCGGCGGTCCGCGAGATCGGATCCTGCATGTTGGACACGATGTAGTTGGACAGGTCGTCCTTGGTCATGCTGCCGTCACGCGACACCACACCGATGACCAACAGGAAGTTTTTCACCGCCTTGGTTACGCGGATCCCCTGTTGCTGCACTTCTTGCGGCAGCAGCGGGGTGGCCAGGTTCAGCTTGTTCTGCACCTGGACCTGGGCGGTATCGGAGTTGGTACCCTGCTCGAAGGTCGCGGTAATGGTCATGCTGCCGTCGGAGTTACTTTCCGAGGAGACATAACGCAGGTTATCGATACCGTTGAGCTGTTGCTCGATCACCTGGACCACGGTGTCCTGCACGGTTTGTGCGGACGCGCCTGGGTAGGTTACCTGGATCGCAATGGCCGGTGGCGCAATGCTCGGGTATTGGTTGATCGGGAGTTTGAGGATCGAGAGTGCCCCGACCAGCATGATCACCAGGGCAATTACCCAGGCGAAAATCGGACGGTCGATAAAAAATCTGGACATGGGTTACTCCCCTTTGCCGCTGGAGGCCTTGTCAGCTGCCTGTGCGGGGACCGGGTTCTTGGTGCCTACGTTAGTCGCTTCAGTGGCTTTGACTTCGACACCAGGTTTGACGTACTGCAGCCCTTCGGTGATCAGTCGATCGCCGGCTTTCAGGCCGTCTTCGATCAGCCACTGGCTGCCCACGGTGCGACTGGCCTTGAGCTGGCGCAGCTCGACCTTGTTGTCCGGGCCCACGACCAGTGCCGTTGGCGCGCCCTTGAGGTCGCGAGTCACGCCTTGCTGGGGGGCCAGGATCGCTGCGCTGTTCACACCGGCCTGCAGCTGGGCGTGAACGAACATGCCGGGCAGCAGGGTGTGGTCAGGGTTGGGGAACACGGCGCGCAAGGTCACCGAACCGGTGGTCTGGTCTACCGAGACTTCGGAGAACTCGAGTTTACCGTCCAGCTTGTACTGGCTGCCGTCTTCAAGGGTCAGCTTGACCGCCGCGGCGGTGTCACCGGCCTTTTGCAGGCGCCCGCTTTCCAGTTCGCGGCGCAGTTCCAGCAGCTCCACGGACGACTGGGTCACGTCGACATAGATCGGATCGAGTTGCTGGATCACCGCCATGGCGTCGGTCTGGCCGCTGGTGACCAGGGCACCTTCGGTCACGTTGGAGCGACCGATGCGACCGCTGATAGGCGCGTAGACCTTGGTGTAGCGCACATTGATCTGGGCAGTCTGCACCGAAGCTTCCGCCTGCATGCGGTTGGCCAGCGCCGTGTCGTATTCCTGACGGCTCACGGCCTGCTCTTTCACCAGCAGCTTGTAGCGGTCGGAAATCGACTTGGTCTGCTGCAGGTTGGCTTCGGCGCTTTTCAGCGTGGCTTCATAGACGGCCGGATCGATCTGGTACAGCTGCTGGCCGGCCTTGACGTCGCCGCCTTCCTTGAACAGGCGCTTGAGAATGATGCCGTTGACCTGCGGGCGGACTTCGGCAATGCGGAACGCACTGGTACGACCCGGAAGCTCGGAAGTCAGGGTGAACGATTGTGGCTGCAGCGTCACGACGCCGACCTGAGGGGGTGGTGGGGCGGGGGCCGCCTCTTCCTTTTTACATCCGCTGAGCAGCGATGCAAGGGCGACGGCAGTGACCAGAGCGGTAACAGCTGGCTTGAATTGCATGAAAATCCTCGGGTCAGGCGCGCTAAGTGCGCACTAGAAAGTATGAAAGGTAAAAAATGTGCGCTGAGTGGATAAGTAGCTTGCTAAGGAATATACTTACGTTCATGGTTGTTTGTAAATACCTTTGGCGTTGTACTCATCCTGTTACAAATGCTCCGCGAAGGTTTGAATTGTAGGCCGCAGACGAGTCCCAAGAGCGCTCGCTGCAATTTTATTCAGTGGATGTTCAGACTGCTGAAGCATCCTGATCGAGGTTGTACTGCCATGGTCCGTCGTACCAAAGAGGAAGCCCAGGAAACCCGCAGCCAGATACTCGAAGCGGCAGAAAAAGCCTTCTACGAGCGGGGTGTGGCGCGCACGACACTGGCCGATATCGCCACCCTGGCCGGCGTCACTCGCGGGGCCATCTATTGGCATTTCAGCAACAAGGCCGATGTGGTGCAGGCGATGCTCGATAGCTTGCACGAACCACTGGATGACATGGCCAAGGCCAGCGAGAGCGAGGACGAACCCGACCCCCTGGGCTGCATGCGCAAGCTGCTGATTCATTTGTTTCATCAGATTGCCCTGGACCCGAAAACCCGGCGTCTCAATGAGATCCTGTTTCACAAGTGCGAATTCACCGATGAAATGTGCGACCTGCGCCAGCAGCGTCAGGCCGCCAGCCTGGACTGCAACGTGCGGATCGGCCTCGCCTTGCGTAACGCAGTCAACCGTGGGCAATTGCCGGCAGACCTCGACACCGTCCGTGCCGCCATCAGCCTGCATGCCTACATTGACGGCATTCTGTATCAGTGGCTGCTGGCACCGGACAGCTTTGAGCTGCACGCCGAGGCCGAGCGCTGGGCCGATACAGGGTTGGATATGCTGCGCTTCAGTCCCAGCCTGCGCAAATGAAACAAAATGCGTAAGCAGCAGCGATGTCAAGGGACGAGCGCCGCAGACTGCTTTATATACGTAGAGCCGCCAGGTGGACAGGTAGCGGGCTACGTATTTTGTAGGAGATTTGTGTCAATTGATCTAGCGGGTCTAGCCGTCAGCGCGCCAATACCCTCACTGCTTGAAGGTCAATACACCAGTAATACAAAGCCCCGGCTCTTTCGAGACGAGGCTTTGTTGTAGTGCGTGGCGCTGTTCTGTTTTAGAGCACGGGATAGTCGATGTAGCCCACTGGACCCTTAGCGTAAAACAGTTCCGGACGCGGCTCGTTCAACGGCGCATCAGCCTTCAACCGGGCCGGCAGGTCCGGGTTGGCAATGAACGGCACCCCGAAGGCTACTGCGTCAGCCTTGCCAGCCGCCAGCCAGGCGTTGGCGCTGTCTTTGCTGAAACGTTCATTGGCGATATACGGACCGCCGAACGCTTCTTTCAGTTGTGGCCCGAGGCTGTCGGCGCCTTCTTTTTCCCGGGAACAGATGAACGCGATACCACGTTTGCCCAGCTCTCGGGCGACGTAGGTGAAAGTCTCCGCCAGGTTGTCATCGCCCATGTCGTGGGAGTCGGCGCGAGGCGCCAGGTGCACGCCAACTCGGCCGGCGCCCCAGACTTCAATGGCGGCGTCGGTCACTTCCAGCAACAGGCGGGCGCGGTTTTCCAGAGAGCCACCGTAGTGGTCGGTGCGCTGGTTGGTGCTGCTTTGCAGGAACTGGTCAAGCAGGTAGCCGTTGGCGCCGTGGATTTCCACGCCGTCGAAGCCGGCGGCCTTGGCGTTTTCGGCACCCGTGCGGTAGGCGTCGACGATGTCGGCGATTTCAGCGGTTTCCAGGGCGCGTGGGGTCGGGTAGTCGGCCAGAGGGCGCACCAGGCTGACGTGGCCTTTTGGCTGAATGGCGCTGGGTGCGACAGGCAGTTCACCGTTCAGGTACGACTCGTGAGAAACCCGGCCGACGTGCCACAGTTGCAGGAAGATCTTGCCGCCTGCGCCGTGGATGGCCTTGGTTACGTTGCTCCAGCCGCGTACCTGGTCGTTGGACCAGATACCTGGGGTGTCCGGGTAGCCAACACCCATCGGCGTGACCGAGGTGGCCTCGCTGAGGATCAGGCCAGCCGAGGCCCGCTGTACGTAGTACTCGGCCATGAGCGCATTCGGCACCCGGCCTTCGTCGGCGCGGCAGCGGGTCAAAGGCGCCATGATGATGCGGTTGGCGAGTTCGACGTCGCCCAGTTTGATTGGATCGAAAATAGTCGTCATGAAATACAAGCCTCGTGGGAGATCAATGGGTAGCAGGGGCCAGTTCGGCATTGCCGCTCTGGCGGAAAGTAATCAGCGTCACCAACAGGGCCAGGACTGCCAGGGCAGCGGCCGCCAATGGCACGCGGGTCAGGCCGAAGCCGTGGGCGATAACGCTGCCGCCGACCCAGGCGCCCAGCGCGTTGCCGACGTTGAACGCGCCGATGTTCAGGGTCGACACCAGGTTCGGTGCCGCCTTGCCGAAAGTCACCACGTTGATCTGCAACGCCGGGACGGCGGCGAACGAGGCGGTGGCCCAGAGGAACAGGGTGATTTCGGTCGGGATCAGCGCCACGCTGGTCCAGGTCAGCACGGTGGAGACCACGGCCATCGAGATGAAAACGCCAATCAGGGTCGCTGCCAGTCGCTTGTCCGCCAGCTTGCCGCCGATGATGTTGCCCACGGTAAGGCCCAGGCCAATCAACAGCAGGGTCCAGGTAACGCCTTTGGGCGAGACGCCGGTAACGTCACCGAGCAGCGGCGCGACATAGGTGAACAAGGTGAACATCGAGGCGGCGAATAGCGCGGTCATGCTCAGGGACAACCAGATGCCGGCGCCCTTGAGTGCCCGCAATTCGGCGCGCATGTCGAGTTTCTCTTCATCGCGCTTGGCGGGCAGGAACCGAATCAGGCCGATCAGCGCAATCACGCCAATGACGGTCACTGCCCAGAAGGTCGAGCGCCAGCCGGCTTCCTGGCCGAGGGCAGTACCCAGTGGTACGCCGAGGACGTTGGCCAGGGTCAGGCCAGTGAACATCAGGGCCACCGCGGATGCGCGCTTGTTAGCCGGAACCAGTCCTGCCGCCACCACCGAGCCGATGCCGAAGAAGGCGCCGTGGCACAGCGCCGTCACTACACGGGCGAACATCAGTACGTTGTAGTCACTGGCCAGCGCGCAAAGCAGATTGCCGATGATGAAAATGCCCATCAACGCTACCAGGGCGGCCTTGCGCGGCAATTTGGCGGTGGCCAGTGCCATGAACGGCGCACCGATGGCCACGCCCAGTGCGTAACCCGTCACCAGCCAGCCGGCGCCAGGAATCGACACGCCGAGGTCGGCCGCCACATCGGGCAACAGGCCCATGATGACGAACTCGGTGGTGCCGATGGCGAAGGCGCTCAAGGCCAGGATGAGGAGCGAGAGTGGCATGTTGATTCCTTGTGGGCTGGCCGACTGGAAGGGTCAGAGCTCTTTACTGAAGGTGCTGAGGAATTCCTGGATGGTTTCCTCGTTGCGTTTGAAAAAATGCCATTGCCCGACTTTGCGGCTGCTGATCAGGCCGGCGCGTTGCAGGGTGGCCAGGTGCGCGGAAACTGTGGATTGCGACAGGCCGCAGCGTTGATCGATCTGTCCGGCGCAGACTCCGTGTTCGTTGCTGTGGGTCTGGTCGGGGAATTCGACGGTCGGGTCTTTCAACCAGTGCAGGATTTCTCGCCGGACTGGGTGTGCCAGGGCTTTTATTATTTCGTCGAGATTGATAGGCATGGTATGGGCTCGTGATGAGTAAAACGCTATATCGCGATGAGGCGAACTTTAAATCGCTATTTCGCGATACACAAATATGATTTTGGTCTGATGACCGCATAATTCGCTATATCGAGTTATAACGATACGTTGACTGTAACGGTTCGGGTGCGCAGTGCTAAGCTGGGCGACATGAATTATCTCGCACATCTGCACCTCGGTGGCCAGCGCCCCGGTCAACTGCTCGGCAGCCTGTATGGCGATTTCGTCAAAGGGCGGCTGCAGGGGCAGTTTGATCCGGAGGTCGAGGCGGCCATCCAGTTGCATCGCAGTATTGACGTGTTTACCGACCGGCATCCGTTGGTCGATGTTTCGTTGTCGCGTTTTTCCCTGACTCGCCGGCGTTACGCCGGGATCGTCCTCGATGTGTTTTTCGATCACTGCCTGGCGCGGGACTGGGGCCTGTATGCCGAGCAGCCGCTGGAACTGTTCACTTCGGATGTGTACCGGGTGCTGGCCAGTGAGCGGCAACTGCCGGAACGCCTGGCGAGGATTGCGCCGCACATGATGGCCAATGACTGGTTGGGGTCTTATCGCCAGTTCGATGTGCTGGAGCAGGTACTGCGCGGGATTTCACGGCGGCTGACCCGGCCAGAGGAGCTGGCCGGGGCGATGCAGGAATTGCGCGTGCTGTATGAGCCGCTGAGCGAGGATTTCCGGTTGTTCTACCCTCAGCTTCAGCGCTTTGTGCAGGACCATCCAGCAAAATAGACCTTGGGGAGACCCTGCTCGCGATTGCGGTCTGTCATCCAACAGAGTTGTCGACTGATACACCGCTATCGCGAGCAGCGCTCGCTCCCACAGGAGATTTGTTGTTTCGGGGAATGGTGTCAGGCAGCTATAGCAGGGCGCATCGGCCTTTGCTGCTGTTCCGGAATCGCCCCAAACAATGCCTTCTGCACCGCCTGCTGCGCATCGAACGCCAGCGCCGCGCGTTCCCGGCCTTCACAAGCGATTGGCTTGAGCAGATGAATTTCCACATCACCGCGCTCATTGCCGAACAGACGCATCAGGTGCGACAGCAAGTCATCGTCGCCAACAAAAGGCGCCAGCGAATCCAGCTCACCCCCGCGCAGATAACGAATCGCCACCGGTTGCAGCTTCACCTGGGAATCAATCGCCGCGGATAGCAGGCGACCATGGAAGGTGCGCAGCGAGCGGCCATCGGTGGTGGTGCCTTCCGGGAACATCAACAGGGGATGGGCCTGCTGCAGATGACGGGCCATCTGCTTGCGGATCAACTGGCTGTCGCCCGAACCACGACGAATGAACAGGCTGCCGGCCTTGGCCGCCAGCCAGCCCGCCACCGGCCAGGTGCGCACCTCGGCCTTGGACAGGAACGACAGCGGGGTGAGCATGCCCAGCAGCGGAATGTCGGTCCAGGACACGTGATTGCTGACCCAGAGCATCGGCTGCTGCGGCAGTTCGCCGTGGACGGTCACACGAAAGGGCAGGGCATTGGCCAGGCGCGCCATGAAGAAACGCGACCAGCGCTGGCGGCGCGCCATGGAGTGCGCGATCCCCAGGCGCTCGAACAACCCGAACACGCCAGCCATGCTCAACCCCAGCGTTACCACCACCAGCACTCGTGCGATTCGCGCGTACACCCGCAACCGGCTCATCACATGGCCGCCTTGAAGTGCTTGGCGTAACGCGGGCAGAGTTCATCGCGCTTGAGCAGGATAAATACGTCGGCCACCTGGAAGTCTTCATCCCAGCAGGGCTCGCCGCAAATCTTCGCGCCCAGGCGCATGTACGCCTTGAGCAGCGGTGGCATTTCGGCGATGACGTTGGAGGGAATGGCCAGTGCCGGCAGCGGTTTTTTCGGCTCGGCACGCAGGTGTTCGGTGCACAGGTAGCGCTCGCGCAGGCGCTGCATGATCGCATGGGCCTGGATTCCGCCATC
This sequence comes from Pseudomonas sp. TMW22090, assembly GCF_022496665.1. Taxonomy (NCBI): domain Bacteria; kingdom Pseudomonadati; phylum Pseudomonadota; class Gammaproteobacteria; order Pseudomonadales; family Pseudomonadaceae; genus Pseudomonas; species Pseudomonas sp. TMW22090. Next base: position 153,050 of record NZ_SCFH01000002.1, on the reverse strand, counting down.
CTGCATCGGGATGCTGGCACAGCCCATCAGGTAGCTGTAGCCGCCCTGGTTCAACACTTCGGCCAGCTCACCCCAGAGCACGGCGATGGTGCCGCCGTTGCGATAGGCGGGGTCGACGCAGGTGCGCCCGATTTCCAGAATCGGGCCCTGCAAGTGGACCAGGCCATGCAGGCTGAACTCCTCTTCGCTGTAGAACCTGCCCAGGCTGCTCGCGGCCTGGTGGTCAAGCAGGCGGGTAGTCGCTACCAGGCGGCCGGTGTTCAGGTCGCGCACCCCGATGTGGGCGCAGTGAACGTCGTAGTCATCCATGTCCAGACCCCACTCCGCGCCCTTCAGCTTGGCGTTGAATTCGCCGCTGAACACGTTGAAGCGCAGAGCCTGGGCTTCCTGCAGCGCGTCGGCACCTACCAGGCGTTCGGCTTGCAGGCGACGTTCATTGCCGGTGTCGCGGATGTGGGCGATCTGGGTCATGGCGAATCTCCGTGCGGGCTGGTCACCCGTCTTGGGTGGCAGTCGATCGACTTTCTTTATGCAGCCGTGTTGTGCAAAGTCAGGCTATGTAGCCCCGGTGTCATCGCCATGAAGCTTTGGTGATGCTTGTATGACAGCCCTTGAGGAGCCTTCAATGCCTTGGCAGAACCTGTTGAAACGTTGTGATCGAGTGCCGGCCAGTGCGGACCTGGCAGAAGGCTTTGCCAATCTTTTGCAGCAACTGGGGAGTGTCACGCCCTTCGAGCTGGCAGTGGCGGGCGGGCGATTGATGGCGACGCCGGGGCTGGCATTTCTGGTGGGGTATCAGGCTGCGTTACGCATGCTCTGGCCAAGCGCGCCATTGAGCCTGGGTGCCATGTGTGCGACCGAGCAGCGCAGCCTGCGGGTGGCGGACATGCAGACTCGCCTGGGCGATCTACGCCTGAGTGGCCGCAAGGATTTCGTCACTGCGGGCAATGCCGCTGACTGGCTGCTGGTCGCCGCGCGTAGCGAGCAGCCCGGCGAAGCGCCTCGCCTGAGCCTGGCGGTGGTGTATCCAGGCGAGCCCGGAGTACGCCTGGAGCACCTGCCGTCGATCCCGTTGATGCCGGATATCAGCCACTGTCGGCTGTATCTGGAGAACGCCCAATGCGAATTGCTGGCCGGGGACGGTTGGGACGCCTACGTCAAACCGTTCCGCACCCTGGAAGATATCTATGTGCTGAGCGCAATGACCGCCTGGCTTTACGGTATAGGGCAGGACAGTGACTGGCCACGGTCCCTGCAACTGCGCTTGCTGGCGTTGCTCGCCGGATGTGCGGAAGTCAGCCGCCAGGCGCCGAACAATCCGGCAGGGCATGTGCTGCTGGGCGGTTTGTTCGCCCAGTTCGATGGGCTCAAGGTCGAGATCGGCCTGGCGCTGGCGGATGGGCCGCCGCACTGGGCGGCGATGTGGCAGCGCGATCAGGCGGTGATGGATCTGGCAGCGGTGGCGCGGGGCAAGCGGTTGGCCAAGGCATTGGCGTGAGCTGCGCTGGATTGAATGGCGCCATCGCGGGCAAGCCTTGCTCCTACAGGGATTTGCAGTGCACACGCGACTCTTGCGCGACGTAGGAGCTGCCAAGTGAAACGAGGCTGCGATCTTTTGATCTTGCTGGTGGCTAAACCAGGTCAAAAGATCGCAGCCTCGTTTCACTCGTCAGCTCCTACCGTCTGGTCTGCCCCCCAAAAGTGATAATTGATGTCTAACATTTTGAGGCAGACCAGTCAGCGGTGTGGCCACTGACCTGTGGGAGCAAGGCTTGCCGCGATGGCGTCTCCAAGGTCCCACCCAACTTAAAACTGTAATTAGCTTCAACTAGGCTCAACAGGTCCAACCTCCCGAGCCCTCACCATGTCCAAAGGTTTGTCCCTGTGTTTCCTGGTGATGCTCAGTGTCTGCGCCCGTGCCGAAACCTGGCCCGGGGAACAGTGGTCCAGCGGCCCGAGCCTGAGCGGGCCAACGCTGCAAGCCTTGGAGGCCTACGCATTCGCGCCCCGTAATGACAACACCCGGGCAGGTATACGCACCGATGCCTTGCTGGTGATCCGCGACGGCCAATTGCTTTACGAACGCTACTGCGCACCGACCACTGCCGATACGCCGCACCTGACCTGGTCGATCAGCAAAAGCCTCATGGCCACGGTCCTCGGCGTGGCCTATGGCGAAGGCCTGTTCAAGCTTTCGGACCCGGTGCTGAAGTTCTATCCGGCGCTGGGAAAGCATCCGGCCATCAGCATGGCTGACCTGCTGCACTGGGCCTCCGGCCTGGACTGGCAGGAAGACTACGAGTACGCCCCGCTGAAGTCCTCGGTGGTGGCGATGCTGTATACCCGCGGTCATTCGAATATGGCCGCGTTCACCGCCTCCCATGACGCGTACGCCGAGCCCGGCCAGGTGTTTCGCTATTCCAGTGGCGACAGTAATCTGCTGTCCGCCGCGCTGAAAAACATCGTCGGGCCGGCGCGTTATCCGGACTATCCATGGACCGCCTTGTTCGAGCCGCTGGGCATCCGCGACGCGACCTGGGAGGCCGACGCCAGTGGCACTTTCGTCGCATCCTCCTATGCCTACCTCACCGCCCGCGATCTGGCACGTATCGGTTTGCTGATGGCGCGCGACGGGCGCTGGGGCGAGCGGCAATTGCTGCCCAAAGACTGGGTTGCCTTCAATCGCGAGCCCTTCACGCGGTACAAGGCCCACCAGGACGCCACGGTGCCGGGCGGACATTGGTGGCTTAACCGCGCCGTCGAGGGTGCCGCGCGACCCTGGCCCGATGCACCTGCCGATACTTTCGCAGCACTCGGCCATTGGGGGCAGGCGCTGTACGTGATCCCCAGCGAAAACCTCGTGATCGTGCGCTATGGTGATGATCGCGATGGCAGCTATAACCACAACACATTACTCAGGCTGGTGCGCCGGGCAGTCGCCGGGCAGGTGCAGCCGTGATTCGCCGCAGCTTTGTACGCCGCCGTCCTCTCACCACGCTGTGGTTGATTGTGCTTTTCGCCCTGCTTGGCTGGGTGTGGCAGGAGCGGGTGGCGCTGTGGGCGTTTCCTGACATCATCAGCGCCTACACGGCGAAGGAATATTGCTCGTGCCGTTACGTGATGAACAAACCCGCCGAGTATTGCCACCGCTATGTGAAGCAGTGGCTGCCGACCAGCGGTTTCGCGGATGACTCCGCCAGCAAGACCGTCTCCGTCAGTGGCTTGGGTCGCAGCAGCAGCGCGCAGTGGCTCGGCGCGCGTCAGGGCTGTCGCCTGATGCCCTGAAACCGGTAGCAACTGGAGAAACCCTGCAGGAGTGAGCCTGCTCGCGATTGCGATCTGGCATCCACTGCCAATGCTGGATGTGAAACCGCCATCGCGAGCAGGCTCGCTCCCACAGGATTTCGACTGCGATGTTTCGACGCCACAGTTTGCAATGCGCTCAGGGGCGGTTAAGGTTCGCTCAGGTTTATCTGCCCCACGAGTCTTTATGTTCAAGCGGTCCCTTTGCAAAACTCTCGCCTTTCTGTTGCTGGCCGGCGCTACTGCGTCGGCGCAGGCCAACTGGTACCTCGATGGCGAGTCGTCGCGGCTGTCTTTTATCAGCACCAAGAACGCCAACATTTCCGAAGTGCAACGCTTCCTCGTGCTGCACGGCAAGGTCAGCCCCAAAGGCCTGGCGGAGGTCGAAGTCGAGCTGGACTCGGTGAACAGTGGTATTCCATTGCGCGACGAACGCATGCGCAAGGAGCTGTTCGACACCAAGACCTTCCCCGAAGCCCTGATCACTACGCAAATTGACCTGGGCCCGATCAATGATCTCGCCTCCGGTGCCCAGCTCGAGTTGCGCCTGCCGGTGACCGTTAACCTGCATGGCAAGACCCACGAATACAACGCCGAGCTGTTGGCGACTCGTCTTGATGACCGGCGATTTCAGGTAGTGACGCTGGAGCCGCTGGTGATCAACGCGGCGGACTTCGACCTGGCGCCGGGGCTGGAAAGCTTGCGCAAGGTCGCCGGCCTATCGGCGATCAGCCTGTCGGTACCGGTGGGTGCGGTACTGATCTTCACGGCGCGCTGACTGCCATGGCCGGTGCGATCTTCCCCTGGCGTGAAGGCAACAGCTTTGAGCTGTTGATCGATGGTCCGCAGTTCTTCCCGCGAATGCTGGTGGCGATCGCACGCGCCGAGGAACAGGTCGAACTGGAGCTGTATCTGGTGGAGGCGGGCGCCTGCGCCGAAGCCATGGTGCAGGCGTTGACCCAGGCCGCCGAGCGCGGAGTGCGTGTGCACTGCCTGTTCGATGACTATGGCAGCCTCGCATTTACCCAGGCCCTGCGTCAGCGCCTGATAGCCGCTGGCGTGGAGTTGCGCTTCTACAATCGCTTGAGCTGGCGGCGCTGGGTGGGCAACTTCTATCGTGACCACCGCAAACTGCTGTTGGTCGATCAGAGCCTGGCGGTGGTCGGCGGCACTGGCGTCACCGATGAGTTCTGGAACCCGGGGGAGGACGTCAGCGAGTGGCACGAGGTCATGGTGGAAATTTCCGGTCCTCTGGTGATCGACTGGCAGTTGCTGTTTGACCGCCAATGGATCGCCAACCGCCATCGCCGCGCCTGGAGGCCTGCGGCGCATTTCGGTTTGCCGCGCCTGCCCAAGGTGCCTTCCACGGGCGAGGGCATGGGGCGGGTGGCGTACGCTGATGCGCGCCAGCACCGCGATATCCTGCAGTCGCTGATCCGTGCGCTGAACAGCGGGCAGAAACGCATCTGGCTCGCCACGCCCTATTTCCTGCCGACCTGGAAGGTCCGTCGCTCGCTGCGCCGCGCTGCGTCGCGGGGGATCGATGTGCGGCTGCTGCTCACTGGGCCGCGCACCGATCACCCGTCGGTCCGCTACGCCGGGCATCGTTATTACCCCCGGTTGCTGAAGTCTGGCGTGAAGATCTTCGAGTACCAGCCCTGTTTCCTGCACTTGAAAATGGTCCTGGTCGATGACTGGGTCAGCATCGGCTCGTGCAATTTCGATCACTGGAATTTGCGTTTCAACCTGGAAGCCAACCTTGAAGCCCTGGACCCGGGGTTGACCCGAGCGGTGGTGGCCAGTTTCGAGAAGGATTTTGCCCAGAGCCAGGAAGTCAGCCTGGAGGCCTGGCGGCGCAGGCCGCTGTGGCGGCGGGTGAAGCAGCGGGTGTGGGGATGGGTGGATCGGCTGGTGGTGAATTTGCTGGATCGGCGCGGGTAGTCGTAAATTATTGTGAGAGCGGGCTTGCCCGCGATGACGGCCTGACAGTCAACGTAGATGTTGGATGTTATGGCCTCATCGCGGGCAAGCCCGCTCCCACAGTGTTTCGCAGTGTCCGAGGGGTTACAGCAACTCAAAACTCTGCTGAGTCACGTCCTGCGAGTCCAGGCCGATCTGCACGTTGAACTTGCCAGGCTCTGCCGCGTACTTGAGCCGGGTGTTGAAGAACTTCAGGTCATCCTCGGTGATGGTGAAGTGCACGACTTTCTGTTCGCCGGCCTTGAGCATGATTTTCTGGAAGTTCTTCAGCTCCTTCACTGGCCGGATCATCGAACCGGTGACGTCCTGGATGTACAACTGCACCACGGTCTCGCCATCACGCTTGCCAGTGTTCTTCAGCATGACGCTGGCATCAAGCTTGCCGGTCTTGTTCAGCGTGGTCGATGACAACGCCATGTCGCTCAGGCTGAAATCGGTGTAGCTCAGGCCAAAACCGAATGGAAACAGCGGGCCGGTTGTGTCATCGAAGTACTGCGAGGTGTAGTTGCCCGGCTTGCCCGGCGTGAACGGCCGGCCAATGCTCAGGTGGTTGTAGTAGGTCGGAATCTGGCCTACCGAACGCGGGAAGGTCAGGGGCAGTTTGCCCGAGGGGTTGTAGTCGCCGAAGAGCACGTCAGCGATGGCATTGCCCCCTTCGGTGCCGCTGAACCAGGTTTCCAGAATGGCATCTGCCTGGTCCTTTTCTTCAAGGATCGACAGTGGACGCCCGTTCATCAACACCAGGACCAATGGCTTGCCGGTGGCCTTGAGGGCCTTGATCAGTTCGCGCTGGCTGGCGGGGATGTTCAGGTCGGTGCGGCTCGAGGACTCGTGGGACATGCCACGGGATTCGCCCACCGCTGCCACTACCACATCGGCGTCCTTGGCCGCTTTCACGGCTTCGTCGATCAGCACTTGGGCCGAGCGCGGATCATCCACCACTTCCGGTGCGTCAAAGTTCAGGAAGTTAAGGTAATCCAGGACCTTCCTGTCGCTGGTGATGTTGGCGCCGCGGGCGTAGATCAACGTTGCCTTGTCGGCCATGGCCGCGTTCATGCCGTCGAACAGGGTCACTGATTGCGCGGGTCTGCCGGCAGCGGCCCAACTGCCCATCATATCGATTGGCGCCTTGGCCAACGGACCGACCAGGGCGATCTTCGCGGTTTTCTTCAACGGCAGGGTCTCGCCCTGGTTCTTCAGCAGCACCAGGCTGCGACGTGCTACGTCACGGGCCTCGGCACGGTGCAGGCGGCTTTCGGCGTAGGTGTCGGCCGGGTCATCCTCGGCCTTGCCGATGCGCAGGTACGGGTCCTTGAACAGCCCCATGTCGTACTTGGCGCCGAGCACAGCCCGCACGGCATTGTCGATGTCGCTCTGCTCGATCTCCCCAGCCTTCAGCAACCCTGGCAGTTCCTTGCCATAAAGGGTGTCGTTCATGCTCATGTGGATGCCGGCCTTGATCGCCAGCTTCGCCGCTTCACGGCCATCGCGAGCAACGCCGTGCTTGATCAGCTCGAAAATCGCCCCGTGGTCGCTGACAGCCAGGCCCTTGAAGCCCCAGTCCTTGCGCAACAGGTCATTCATCAGCCAAGTGTCGGCGGTCGCCGGTACGCCGTTGATCGAGTTCAGTGCCACCATGACTCCGCCGGCGCCAGCATCAATCGCGGCGCGGTACGGCGGCAGATAGTCCTGGTACATCTTGACCGGGCTCATGTCGACCACGTTGTAGTCGCGACCGCCCTCTACCGCGCCATACAAGGCAAAGTGCTTGACGCTGGCCATGATGCTGTCGGCCGCATTCGCGCCGGCACCCTGGAACGCCTTGACCATCACCCCGGCGATGCGCGACACCAGGTAGGTGTCCTCGCCGAAGCCTTCGGAAGTGCGGCCCCAGCGCGGGTCGCGAGAGATGTCGACCATCGGTGCGAAGGTGATGTCGAGACTGTCGGCGGCGGCCTCTTTGGCAGCAATGCGCCCGGACAGGCCGATGGCGTCCATGTCCCAGCTCGACGCCAGGGCCAGCGGAATCGGGAAAATCGTCCGGTGGCCGTGGATCACGTCATAGGCGAAGAACATCGGGATCTTCAACCGGCTACGCATCGCTGCGTCTTGCATCGGACGGTTTTCCGGGCGGGTGATCGAGTTGAACGTGCCGCCGATGTTGCCGGCGGCAATTTCCTTGCGGATCATCTCGCGCGGCATTTCCGGGCCGATGCTGATCAGGCGCAGTTGGCCGATTTTTTCATCGAGGGTCATCTGCTTCATCAGGTTACTGACGAAGGCATCCTTGTTTTCCAGAGGTGCGGGCGTCGCGGCGGCCAGTACGTTATGACTGGCCAGGCTGACGAACAGGCCCAGCAAACACAGCTTCTTCATGAATTGTCTTCTCGAAAGCCTAAGCGGCGATGACTTCGCGCCGGTCAGCCAAAATTGAGGGAGCGACTATTGTTGTTCAGGTAAATGCAGCAAACTTCTGAACTGTTTTAATCCTGGAGCATCTTTTAGCCCATCGGCAGGATGCAATCCAGTGGCGGCGCCGATTATGCCCCAAGAGCCGCGTTCAAAGTTCGCAGGTTGTTTTTTCAACGGAATGTGCAAGGGAGCGTCAACCAGATGAATGTACGACACCACTATCGGTCGAGCCTGCAGGTGGCCGCCCTGATGTTGCTGACCACGCTGTTGGCCGGCTGTGGCATCAACAATATTCCAACCCTGGACGAACAGGCCAAGGCCGCCTGGGGTCAGGTGCAGAACCAGTACCAACGCCGTGCCGACCTGATCCCCAACCTGGTGGAAACGGTCAAGGGCTACGCCAAACATGAAGAAGAAACCCTGACTGCGGTCATTGAAGCCCGGGCCAAGGCGACTTCGATCCAGGTAGATGCCAGCACCCTCGACAACCCGGAAAAGCTCAAGCAGTTCCAGCAGGCCCAGGATCAGCTGACCGGAGCCCTGAGTCGACTGATGGTGGTGTCCGAGCGTTATCCGGACCTCAAGGCCAACCAGAACTTCCTGGCGCTGCAGTCGCAACTCGAAGGTACCGAGAACCGTATCGCGGTCGCACGACGGGATTTCATCCTGGCAGTGCAAAAATACAATACCGAGATCCGTACTTTCCCTGGGCGCCTCTGGCACAGTGTGATGTACAGCGATCTGCCTGTGCGTGAAACCTTCGAGGCGACCAGCCCCGATGCCGATAAAGCACCTCAAGTGAAGTTCTGATCGGGCTGCATTACCACGGATGAGGTTGCCAATGCGCGTGTTGAAAGTTGGCCTGGTGCTGCTGCTTTGGGTGTTTGCCCTGGCGGCCCAGGCCGAGTTGAAGTTTCCCCAGCTGACCGGGCGGGTGGTTGATAACGCCCAGATGATCGAGCCCGCGGTTCGCGAGCAACTGGCCCAGCAACTCCAGGCTCACGAAAAAGCCACCGGTGAACAGTTGGTGGTGGTCACAGTGGCGGATTTGCAGGGCACAGACATTGCCGACTTCGGCTATCAACTGGGTCGGTACTGGGGCATTGGCCAGAAGGACAAGAACAACGGCGCACTGCTGATTGTGGCCCGGGATGATCGACGGTTGCGTATCGAGGTCGGTTACGGGCTGGAAGATCGCCTGACCGATGCGCAGAGTTCGGTGATCATCAATCAGGTGATCACTCCATCGTTCAAGACCGGTAACTTCAGCAAGGGCATCAGCGACGGCGTTGCGGCCATGCTGGTCGTGCTGGGCGGCAATCCGCTGGACGAACCTTCCACGGTCTACGAACCCCGCGGGGATCAGGACAGCGATTTCCTGTCACGGCATCCCGGGGTATTGGTGTTCCTCGTCATGCTGTTCATCCTCACTGTATTCGTCTGCCAGATGCTCGGCATCCTGCCCAGTGGTGGCGGTGGGCGGGGCGGTTCGGGCGGTTTTGGCGGTGGTGGATTCGGTGGCGGCGGTGGCGGTGGCTTCAGTGGTGGTGGGGGCAGTTTCGGGGGCGGTGGTTCGTCGGGCGGCTGGTGATGACAATAAGTGAGCGAGCGTTTCTGATATGGCATTACTGAATGAACACGAACAGCGCAAGGTCGCCGAAGCGATCGCGCGGGTGGAGCGCGAGACCGACGCCGAACTGGTCACCGTGCTCGCCGCTCGTGCGGACGACTATGCCTACATTCCACTGCTGTGGGCCAGCCTGCTGGCCCTGGTGGTGCCGGGTGTCATGCATTACCTGACCGGCTGGCTGACCCTGCACAGCCTGCTGCTGGTGCAATGGGCGAGCTTTATCGTGTTGTGCCTGCTGTTCCGCATCCCGCGCATCACCACCCACCTCATCCCTCGGTCGGTGCGGCATTGGCGTGCATCGAACCTGGCGCGCCGACAGTTCCTGGAGCAGAACCTGCACCACACGGTGGGCAGCACCGGGATGCTGATTTTTGTCTGCGAAGCCGAGCGTTATGTGGAAATCCTGGTGGATGAAGGGATCTCCAGTCGCCTGGATAACAAGACCTGGGACGCGATTGTCTCGACCTTTACCCACCAGGTGAAACAGGGTCAGACCTTGCAGGGGTTCGTGACCTGCGTCGAGGCCTGTGGCGAGTTGCTGAAGGTGCATGTGCCGGTTACCCATGCCAGGAACGAGTTGCCCAACCGTCTGGTGGTATTGGGTTAGGTTTCAGGGCCTGTGGCAAATAACCCCGTGCCCAAAGCGCCCATCCCCCTTAAAATAGCGGCATTCCCTGTTTGCTCCGCCTGAGGCTGTTTCTGTCATGTCCATTGTCACCACCCCCGCCAGCCTCGCGCCGGATCACCACGCGCAGTTCATCGACTTGCTGCGTTCAAGCCTGGAGCAGCATGCGTTTATCAAGTTGGTACTGGCCAAGTACGTCGGTGACGAGCCGGATTTGCAGCGCGTGATCATCAAGCAGCTGACGGTGAAGGATCAGCCGTGCCTGTCTTTTGTCTACCGTTACAAGACCCGCGATATCACCAGGAACCTGGCGCTGGGCGAGGGCGTGGCCAGCATTGGCGCGTTGCTGCCGGCCTCGTTCAAGAATGCCCACTTGCTGTCGGTGACTGACGAAGCCCAGCTCGAATACAGTAAAAAGGGCAAGAGTTCGCTGTTCAAGAGTAAACCCCAGCAACTGCGCGAAGTGCCGTCCGCCGAGCACAACCGCGAGAAGAATCGTTTTCTGGACCTCAGCCGGCCGTTCCTTGCCGACCTCGGTGTGACCAACGGGAAACACGAACTCATCCCGGCGATGTCGCGTAAATGGAAGCAGATCAACAAGTTCATCGAGGTCTTCAGCCACGCCCTCACCACCTCGCCTCTTGCGCTGGACAAGCCGGTTCGGGTCGCCGATTTTGGCTCAGGCAAGGGCTACCTGACGTTCGCGATTCACGATTACCTGCGCAACACGCTGCACGCCGAGGGCGAAGTGACTGGAGTCGAGCTGCGCGAAGACATGGTGACCCTGTGCAATGCCGCTGCTGCCAAGCTCGAGCATCCTGGGCTGGTGTTCAAATGCGGTGACGTGCGTAGCGTGGCGCCGAGCGAACTGGATGTGATGATCGCCTTGCATGCGTGTGACATTGCCACTGACTACGCGATCCATACCGGCATTCGGTCGGGCGCCTCGATCATCATGTGTTCGCCGTGCTGCCACAAACAGATCCGCCTGCAGATCCAGAGCCCGGCTTTACTCAAGCCGATGTTGCAATACGGGCTGCATTTGGGGCAGCAGGCGGAAATGGTCACCGACAGCCTGCGTGCGCTGTTCCTGGAAGCCTGCGGTTATGAAACCAAGGTGTTCGAGTTCATCTCGCTGGACCACACCAACAAAAACAAGATGATCCTGGCAGTCAAGCGCGCCGAGCCCGTGGACCCGGCGCAGTTGCTGGTAAAGATCCAGGAGCTGAAGGACTTCTACCGTATCAGCGAGCACTGCCTGGAAACCTTGCTGCGGGCTGATGGTTACCTCTGACGGGTGACCATGCCTGTAGGAGCAAAGCTTGCTCGCGATGGCGATGGCGATCTCGATATCGTGAGCAAGCGTTGCGCCTGCTCCGGGCGACGAGGCCTCATGAGGTCGCGATGCGGGCAGGTTTGACCGCAGTCTTGCGTCCCAGCATGACCGTCACAATCACCCCGCCAGCAAACAACCAGGTGATCGGCTCAACGTGTTCGCCGAAGAACAACGCAGAAAAGGCAATGGTGAAAAAGATCTGCAGCAACTGGATCTGACTGACCCGGGCGATCCCGCCCATGGCCAGCCCGGCGTACCAGGCGAAAAAACCGATGAACTGCGAAAACAGTGAAACGTAGCCGAACGCCCACCAGGTCCTGGCGGAGATCTCGCCCTGATGTTGCAGCGCCAGGTAAAGCACTGGTCCGATCAACAGCGGCGTCGACAGCACCAGCGCCCAGCAGATCACTTGCCAGCCGCCCATTTCCTTGGCCAGCCGGCCGCCCTCGGCATACCCCAGGCCGCCCACGGCAATCGCACCCAACATCAGCAAGTCACCGGCCTGGATGCTACCCGCGCCGCTGATCAATGCATAACCGAGCACCAGCGCGCTGCCCAGCGCGGCGCAGGCCCAGAAGGCTTTTGACGGCCGCTCGTGGGACAACCAGGCGGCGTATAGCGCCACGCACAAGGGTTGCAGCCCGTTTACCAGCGCCCCGTGGGATGCCGGCAACGTTTGCATCGCCCAGGCAGAAAGCACCGGAAAGCCCAGAATCACCCCGGCGATCACCAGTGTCAGGCCTTTGATCTGTTTCCAGGTGGGCCATTTCTCTCGCTGCCACAGCAGAAGCAGCGCCGCCGGTACTGCCGCAAACAGGGCTCGCCCCAGGCCGTTGAGCAAAGGATGGATTTCCTGCACGACGATCCGTGTGAAGGGCAGGGTGAGGCTGAAGATCACTACGCCTAGCAGGCCGAGGGCCATGCCGGTATTTTCGCGCGAGGACATGATGGGGACCAGGATCAGGGATGATGGAGCGTCGCTTCATCTAGCCACAATCCACCGCGCCTGGACGGTTACAGATAGGCACAGAGTTGGGTGTACAGTTCGGGTAATCCCCGAACGTAGGAGCTGCCGAAGGCTGCGATCTCTTGATCTCGATCTTGATCTTGAGTCCCCCCAACACCGCCAAAAGATCGCAGGCTACGCCAGCCCCTACGCCGTCCGCATACAACCGCAGCCGCAGCCGCAGCCGCAACCCCCATTACGCCCCGAACCAACCCAACCCATCCCAACGCCAGGTCGTAGTAGCAGGTTATTACCCACCCCCACAGATAAAGACTACCTTCAATACTCCTCTGTACCCCCAAGGAGTGCCCCTCATGGCTGCCAAGAAAATTCTGCTGCTGGTCGGCGATTACGTCGAAGACTACGAAGTGATGGTGCCGTTCCAGGCATTACTCATGGTCGGTCACACGGTGCATGCGGTGTGCCCGGACAAGACCGCCGGCCAGACCGTGCGCACGGCGATTCATGACTTCGAAGGCGACCAGACCTACAGTGAAAAACCCGGCCACCTGTTCGCCCTGAACTTCGACTTCGCCCAGGTCAAGGCACAGGACTACGACGCGCTGGTCATTCCCGGCGGCCGCGCTCCGGAATACCTGCGCCTCAATGAACAGGTCCTGGATCTGGTGAGAGCGTTCGACCAGGCCGGCAAGCCGATCGCTGCCGTGTGCCACGGTGCGCAACTGCTGGCCGCCGCCGGGGTGCTTGAAGGCCGCGAGTGTAGCGCCTACCCGGCCTGTGCTCCGGAGGTGCGTCTTGCCGGAGGTACGTTCATCGATATCCCGGTGACGCAGGGCCACGTTCAAGGCAATCTGGCCACTGCGCCCGCCTGGCCGGCGCACCCGAGCTGGCTCGCGGGTTTTCTCGGATTGCTGGGCACCAAAATCACGCTGTAACGAGGGACATTGCGATGTGCGAGCTCTACGTCAAAGCCGATCCGATCCTCTACGAATCGCGCTCCCGCTCGCTACGCATTTGCGGAGTGGTGACCACGCTGCGCCTGGAAAACCAGTTTTGGGACATCCTGGGCGAAATCGCCGAAGTCGACGGCATGACCACCAACCAGTTGATCGCCAAGCTGTATGAAGAGGTGATGGACTACCGCGGCGAGGTGGTGAATTTTGCTTCGTTTCTACGGGTGAGTTGCACGCGGTATCTGAGTCAGAGGCGGGGGCAGGCGCCGGAGTTATCGGTGGTGCGTGCGGCGGTGAAGTAGCGTTAACCGCGTCGCCGCCATCGCGGACAGGCGACAAAAAACCTCGGCTGGTCTTTACTCTGAAGCGCGAAACCTCTCAATTGCCCAGGAGCACCAGCATGTCCGGATGGTACGAAGTGAGCAAAAGCAGCAGTGGTCAGTACAGATTTGTCCTGAAGGCCGCGAATGCCGAAACCATTCTGACCAGCGAGCTGTACACCACCCGTGTCGCTGCCGACAAAGGCATTGCGGCAGTGCAGAGCAACAGCCCGCTGGAAGAACGCTACGAAAGGAAGACCACCAAAGAAGGCCATCCTTACTTCAATCTAAAGGCCGGCAATCACGAGGTCATCGGCAGCAGCGAATCCTACGCCAACGCTTCGGCACTGGAAAAAGGCATCGCCAGCGTCAAGGCCAATGGCCCGAGCACGGTGATCAAGGACAAGACTTTGCCGGTGCTCTGATCACCCTCCCTCAAACCCGATACACATCCCCCGGTGGGAGTGAGCCTGCTCGCGATGAGGCCATAACATCCAACATCGATGTTGACTGTCAGGCCCCATCGCGAGCCGGCTCACTCCCACGGGGTAGGTGTGGACTGTCCGGATCAGCTCAATTCTTTCAATAACGCCGTCAACTGACCGACACCCGCTTCAGCCAGCGCAAACACTGGCAACCGTGGATCACCCACTTCCAGCCCGGTCGCACGCAATCCTGCCTTGATAGTCGCCGGCAACCCACCCTTGAGAATGAAGTCCAGCAGCGGCAACTGGCGGTAGAACAGCTTGCGCGCCTTGTCCAGATCATTGGCCAGAACAGCCTCGTACAAATCCAGATTAAGCTGCGCAATAAGGTTCGGCGCTGCCGTACACCAGCCTTTGGCACCTGCCGCGAAAGCTTCGAGGGCCAGCGGATTGCATCCGTTGTAGAACGGCACCTGCCCCTCGCCGAGCATTTGCAGGCGGTGCATGCGCTGGATGTCGCCAGTGCTCTCCTTGACCATGGTCACGTTTTCCACGGAGTTGAAGATTCGCAGGATCAGGTCCACCGACATGTCGGTGCCACTGGTGGCCGGGTTGTTGTACAGCATGATCGGTACGCCAATGCTTTCGCCGATCGCGCGATAGTGGGAGAGAATTTCCTCTTCGCTCAGTTTCCAGTAGGACGCCGGCAATACCATCACCACGTCCGCACCCTGGGCTTCGGCAAACCGCGCACGGCGCACTGCTTTGGCGGTGGTCAGGTCGGATACGCTGACCACAGTGGGCACGCGCCTGGCAACATGCTTGATGCTGAACTCACTGACCTGATCCCATTCGGCATCACTCAGGTAGGCGCCTTCGCCGGTGCTGCCCAGAGGTGCTATCGCGTGGACGCCAGCGTCAATCAGGCGGTCGATGGAGCGCCCCAGTGAGTCGAGATCAACGCCTTCGCCGTTGGCGCCGAAAGGTGTGATGGTGTAGCCGATGATGCCGTGAATGGTTGGGGTCGACATGCTGTTTCTCCGTATCGAATTGAGCAGGTTCAGTTCAGGCAATCGGCGTGTTGGCGCAGGTTCTGCCGGGCGTAATAGTTGAATGCTGCCGCGTGGCGTTTGGGCCTGGAGATCCAGTCGTGGGCTTCACGGCCTAGATGCGGCAGGATCGGTTTGATGGTCCCGGCACTCATCGCCAGCAATTGCAGCTTCGCCGCGCGCTCGATCAGTTGGGCGATCACGCAGGCCTCCTCGATGGTCGTTCCGGTGGATAACTGGCCATGGTGGGAAAGCAGGATCGCGCGTTTGTCGCCCAGGGCTCCGGCAATCAGTTCGCCTTCTTCGTTACCGACCGGCACGCCCGGCCAGCCCTCGAGAAATGCACAGTCGTCGTAGAGCGGGCAAAGGTCCATGTGCGAGATCTGCAGCGGCACCTCCAGCATCGACAGCGCCGCGACGTGGGTCGGGTGTGTGTGGATGATGCAGTTAACGTCAGGCCGCGCGCGGTACACCCAGCTGTGGAAACGGTTCGCCGGGTTGGGCATGCCATGGCCTTCCAGCACCTCAAGGTCCTCGTTGACCAGCAACAGGTTGCTCGCGGTGATTTCGTCGAAGCCAAGGCCCAGCTGTTGAGTGTAGTAAGTGCCTGGGGTTGGGCCACGCGAGGTGATTTGCCCGGCAAGACCTGAGTCGTGACCGTTCTCGAACAGAATTCGGCAGGTGATGGCCAGCTTTTGCCGGTCGGTCCACGTATTATCGGCCAGGGTATTTTGCATCTGGGTCAGCGCCTGCTTGACCAGTTGCTCTTTGGGTAATGCTAATGTCTTGGCCATGAGCGTGTCCTCGGTCAGTTCATTAAAATGACACGAAAGATGCTATATGACACCTTGTGTCATTGGCAAGGGTAAATCGTTGCCTCCTTGATGGATTAATCGCTGCGCATGTCTATCCGATTGAAATTGTTGAGAAAGAAACTTGGGGTGACCCTGGAGTCGCTGGCGGAAAAATCCGGCATGACCAAGAGTTATCTGTCGAAAGTCGAGCGCGGATTGAATACGCCCTCGATCGCGGCCGCGTTGAAACTGGCCAAGGCGCTGAACGTGAAAGTCGAGGAGCTGTTCTCGGAAGACAATGTCAGCCTCGACAGCTACAGCCTGGTACGCAGCAACGAGCGCCAATCCCTGGCCGCCAATGACCAGAGTCCGCGTTATGCGGTGCTGGCCCGTCAGGTCAGTGAGCGTAGCCTGCTGCCGTTCATCATCTATCCACCGCCCGAGTTCGTTGACAAGGCGTTCAAGGAACATACGGGGGAGGAATTTCTATTCGTCCATGAAGGGCAGGTAGAAGTGGATTTCATGAACGAGCGCGTGTTGCTGGATCGCGGTGATGCGCTGCACTTCAACTCGCAGAAACCGCACCGGATTCGCTCGGTTGGCGAGGTTCAGGCGCAGTTGCTGGTGGTGGTGGTGCACAGCAACGAAGAATGAGTCAGCCGCGCTGACGCCATCGTCAGCAGGCTCGCTTCCACACGGGGATACGCTCACCTTGTGGGAGTTTGCCCTGCTCGCGATGGCGTCGGCCGCCCCAGCGCTAAACCTCCACCGGTACGGTGAGCTTGGGGCTGCCCAACGCATGCGTTTTGGCATCAAAGAACCGCAACGCTGACCCCGTCCCCTCGAACACCTTCGCGTAATGCCGCTTCTGGTGCTGGATAAAAGCCTTGCTGCGCGGATAAATCGAAATCGCCACCACCTGGGGTTGCGCCTGGCGCAGCGCCTGGATGATGTGGTTGTCCTGCTCGCCCAACGCATGCCCGAAAATGCACAAACCCTCGCCATGCCCCAGTAGCTGGTCATAGCAGAACGACAGGTAGTCCGAGCTGCGGATGGTCCTGAGCTTGTCCTGGGACTGTCCCTCATTCACGAACAGTGGCACGTCGTCGAGGGTCTTGATCGTGTTGTTGATGGCAAAACTGCCCAGCAACGTGCCCTCGGTCGTCATCAGTTTGCGCGCCGTGCCGTCCTGGTTGCGTACCAGGTGCAGGCCGCCGTGCAGGTACAGCAAGCGGGTTTTGTCCGTGGCCGCGGTACTCAGGTCAAAGCGTGGCTCGGTGCCCTGGAACAGGTCGCTGATCGCATCTGGCTGGTGCTGGATCGCCCAGTGGTTGAGCAGATCATAGTTGGTGGTGAACACCGTCCGGTATCGGCCCAGCTCCTGACTGATGGCAGCCAGTGTGGCAGGCACGATCAGGCGCCAGGGAATATGCACCGCATGCACGGTGTTGATCAGCGCTTCCTTGATTGCGTAGTAGCGATTGCGCGGGGCGGCGGAGCTCACCGCCAGGGCCTTGTTCACCCGGCTGGTGGTTTTCAGCGCGCTGAGGACCTGTTCGAAACTGCGGGTCTGCAACGCGTCGAATACGCTCAGCTCGGATTGGCTCAAGGGTTTTTCTTCAACCGTGCGGGCGTTTTCAAACAGCGAGTCATAGCCAAAATCATCCCACACGGCGCGACTGGCGCCATTGCCCACCAGCAGGCCATCAAGCGTGGCGGTGGCGCGCAAGGCATTCCAGTCTTCAAGTTGGGCATCAACATCCTGGAAATCGGTCATTGCGGTGAGAGTCTCGAAGCAAAAGGTCTGATGGGCGGTGACTTTATCACGACCCGACGTTGAGCCAGATCAAGTTAGCGCATCACCGATGGGTCGATCCTGTGGGTACCCGCTGGGTCGGTATCACCGGCTCGGCCCCTGTCAGGAGATTGGCTCATGAGCAGCACATTTTTTATCCCCGCCGTGAACATCATGGGCATCGGCTGCCTTGACGAAGCCATGGTTGCCATTGGCAAGTACGGGTTTCGCAAGGCCCTGATCGTCACCGATACCGGGTTGGCCAAGGCCGGCGTCGCCGGCATGATCGCCGGGAGGCTGGCGCAGCTGGACATCGAGTCGGTGATCTTTGACGGCGCCAAGCCGAACCCGAGCATCGCCAACGTCGAACTGGGCCTTGGCCTGCTCAAGGAAAGCCGGTGTGATTTCGTGGTGTCGCTGGGCGGCGGTTCGCCCCATGACTGCGCCAAGGGCATCGCCCTGTGCGCCACCAACGGCGGGCAGATCCGCGACTATGAAGGCGTTGATCAATCCAGCCAGCCGCAACTGCCGCTGATCGCCATCAATACCACTGCCGGCACCGCCAGCGAGATGACCCGCTTCTGCATCATCACCGACGAATCCCGTCACGTAAAAATGGCCATCGTCGACCGCAACGTTACACCGCTGCTGTCGGTCAACGACCCGGCGCTGATGGTCGCGATGCCCAAGAGCCTCACGGCAGCCACCGGCATGGACGCATTGACCCACGCCATCGAAGCCTACGTGTCGACCGCTGCCAACCCGATCACCGATGCCTGCGCGCTCAAAGCGGTCACCCTGATCAGCAACAACCTGCGTCTGGCCGTACGCGACGGCAGCGACCTGGCGGCCCGGGAAAACATGGCGTACGCGCAGTTCCTCGCGGGCATGGCGTTCAACAATGCGTCCTTGGGATTCGTCCACGCCATGGCCCACCAGTTGGGCGGTTTCTACGACCTGCCCCATGGCGTCTGCAATGCCGTACTGCTGCCTCACGTGCAGAGCTTCAACGCGCTGGTCTGCGCCGACCGCCTGACCGACGTGGCCCACGCCATGGGCGCCGATATCCGCGGCTTCAGTCCGGAGGAGGGCGCCCAGGCCGCCATCGCCGCGATCCGCACCCTGGCGCGTGACGTCGAGATCCCCGCCGGCCTGCGCGACCTGGGTGCCAAACTCAGCGACATCCCGATCCTGGCTACCAACGCCCTCAAAGACGCCTGCGGCCTGACCAACCCGCGCCCAGCGGATCAGCGCCAGATCGAGGAGATTTTCCGCAGCGCGTTTTAAGTTGTTTTTCGGCCGGGTGCAGGGGCTCGCAGAGCCCCCACAGGAGAGCGTATCGACGAAGAATACATTGGCTGCCCCGAGACCTGAGATAGACTGGCGTGCAGTCACCCCGTCGTTCAAAGGATTTACCGATGACCCCATCGTTGCTCATGGCCGTTCTCGCCTCGGGTTTTATCTACGGCATTACACCAGGGCCCGGTGTGTTGGCGGTGTTTGGCATCGGTGCAGCGCGAGGGCGGCGGGCCGGGGCAGGTTTTTTGTGTGGGCATTTGCTCGGGGATGTGGTCTGGTGCAGTACAGCACTGATCGCCATAGTGGGTGCCCGGGAGATCGGCAGCACCGCGTTCGACGTGCTGGGCGTGCTCAGCGGGCTGTATCTGTTCTGGCTCGGATGGCGCGCAGTGCGGGCCAGGCGTGGCAGTGGCGAGGCGCCCCAGGGCGCGGCGCGGCAGCCGTTCTGGCACGGCATCATGTTCGGGCTGACCAATCCCAAGGCGTATCCGGTGGCGGTGGCAACATTCACCGCGCTGTTGTCCAGCCGGGCAGAGTTGCTCAACTGGTCGATGCTGCCCTGGTTGATCGTGCTGAGTTTTCTCGGCGGCATGGTAGCCTACGCTATCCTCATTGGCATCGTCGGTGCCCGTCAGGTGCGGACCTTGTACCAACGCCATGAGTTATTGATCACCCGGTTGTGTGGCGTGATGTTTATCGGTTTCGCCATCAATGCCCTGGCGCATGCATTGCCCGGGCTGGTGACTGACAGGACTTGAGGCGAATCGCCGGAGCATCATGGCAAGCAGAAATTCCGCGCCCCTGGCGAGTTACATCGATCTGCTGCTGGACGCGGTTTGCGCCGTCGACAAGCAAGGTACCTTCGTATTCATCAGCGCGGCCTGCGAACAGGTGTTTGGCTATACCGCCGACGAGCTGATCGGCCAGCGGATGATCGACCTGGTACACCCGGCCGATCGGCAGCGCACCCTGGACGCCGCACGGGAAATCATGGGCGGCGAGCCCAAACTCAATTTCGAAAATCGCTACGTGCGCAAGGATGGCCGCGTCGTGCACCTTCTCTGGTCGGCGCGCTGGTCTGAAGTCGATCAGCTGCGCATCGCCGTGGCCCGCGACATTACCGGGCGCAAGCAGGCCGAGTCCCGACAAGCCGCGCTTTACGCGATTTCCGAGGCCGCCCACGCGGCTGAAGATTTGCTGGCATTGTTCAAGCGCATCCACTCGATCATTGGTGAATGGCTGCCGGCGCTGAATTTCACCGTGGCCCTGTGCGACGAGCATGGCGCACCGTTGCAATTTCCTTATCACGTCGATGAAGCAGGGTGTTCGCCTGATCTGCCGGGAGCGGTGACCGAGCGTCTGTGCACTGAGGTCATTCGCAGCGGCCAGCCGCTGTTGCTGACACCCGGGCAACACACTGCGGCGGCAGGCTTTGAAGCGCTGGTGTCGAGCCAGGATTCGCCGTGCTGGCTGGGTGTGCCGTTGAGCTCGCAGAACGGCACCATCGGCGCCGTACTGGTCAAAAGCGGCCCGGACGGCCTGCGTTACACCGAACAGGACCAGGAACTGCTGCATTTCGTCTGCGCCCAGGTCGCAACAGCAATTGAACGCAAGCAACTGCACGCGCGTTTGCATCACATGGCCCGGCATGACGCCCTGACCCAGTTGCCCAACCGCACCCTGTTACGCGAGCGCCTGAAGACCGCGCTGACAGCGGCGCATTTCAATGACGGCCGAATGGCCTTGCTGTATGTCGATCTGGATCGCTTCAAGGAAGTCAACGATACCCATGGTCACGCCATTGGTGACCTGCTGTTGCAGGCGGTGGCCCATCGACTCAAGAGTTGCGTAACCGGTTCGGACACAGTGGCCCGCATGGGCGGAGACGAGTTCGTCGTGCTGCTGCACCGTATTGATGCCGGGCAAGACGCCGAGCGGGTGGCGGCTAATATACGCCAGGTGCTGGCTCAGCCCCTTCGCCTTGACGGACATGGTATGAGCATCCAGACCAGCATCGGCATCGCGCGTTACCCCGAGCATGGCAGCGAAGAGTCGCAGCTGCTGCGCCATGCTGACGAAGCGATGTACGGCGCCAAGCGTAGAGATCGCCGTCGCCTGGATGTCTGAGCCTGAGCGCTCAGTATTGGCCACCGTTCGTCGCACTGGCGTCAGCTTTACTAAACCTTTCAAGCTCTTGAACTTCCTATGTGATGCGGGCTGCTGTCTGCCGCAGTCATCATCCAGAGGCGGGAGCGAAAGCTCGCGCTTGAATTCTTCAAGAGGAGGGCGCGACCATGAGCCGGATGGCCACCCGTTTACGCACTATCAGTTTTGCCACGTTACTGGGGTTGTTTGCCACCCATGCCTTCGCCCAGTCACCCGCCGAATTCATCAACGATGCGTCGGCCAAAGGCATGGCCGACATCGAGGCCAGCCGCCTGGCGCACCAGAAAACCGAATCCAAGGAGGTGAAGGACTACACCATCGTGGTCATCAACGACCGCACCACCGCTAACCAGCATCTGGCCAAGATAGCCAAGCAGCTGGACTTGCCGGTGGCGCCACGGGAAGTGGTGGTGGATAAAGCCAAGGCCCTGATGCCCGAGGTGCAGGACGGCGCTTCGTTCGATCAGGCCTATGCGGCCAGTCAGGTGAAAACTACTGAAGAAGCCATCCAGCAACTGCAGCAACAGGCGCAGTCCACGCAGGTACCGGAAATCAAGGCGTTTGCCGAAGAGACTCTGCCCAAGTTGCAGAATCACTTACAGATGGCCAGGGCCCTGCAAGCCAGTCGATAACTTCCAGTAACGCAAAACGGCGCCCATCACAGGCGCCGTTTTTTTTGCTCAGCATTCGTTCAGGTCTTGTTTGCGCTTGCTCGCCGCAGCCAGCCCTTGGAGGGCGTGGACGTCTTTTTCGCCCATGGCCCGATAGTGTTTGCGCAAGGCTTCCAGTTGTTTCAGGTCGAGTAATTCGAGGCCCAACATGGCGTTTTGCGCTTCCTTGTTGACCCGCAGCAACTCGTCGATTTTCAGGTGCAGAATGTCGGTGTCACGGTTTTGCGTGTTCTGGATCAGGAACACCATGAGGAAGGTGATAATCGTGGTGGACGTATTGATGACCAGCTGCCAGGTATCGTTGTAGCCAAATATCGGACCGCTCAAGCCCCAGAGGAATATCAGGATCAAGGCCGCCATGAACGTCTTGGGGCTGCCGGCCCACAGAGCGAGCTTCTGCGAGATTTTTGCGAATTTCATTGCCGGATTCCTTATTGGGGTGCACTTGAATTTGTGACAGCACCGGCACGTGGAAAATTCTGCTTACATTTTACTCGAGTCAAAAAAAGCCACGCTCGACGTTGATCGTGACAGTCGCAACCTTTGCCCGCTCTGGAGAGTCACTAGTTAAACCCATTAGAGTTGGAGCACCCCCATGAACATCCTGCGCACCCTCTGCCTTTCCTGCTGCCTGTTCGCCCTGCAAGGCTGCTTTGATAATTCCGATAACGAAACCCGGGACAACACTGATGGCACCAAGTCTTCGGTGCAGATGCAGGACAAGGAGGCTGCGGACAAATAGGTTCGTGCTATTTTTGTGGGTGCGAATTTGCCGTGAAGCTTGTGCCTGGCCCTTTCGCACCTACAGGAGAACGCAATGAGTTGGTCTGCCAGACAATACGTCGCTTTTGAAGATGAGCGCACGCGTCCCGCCCGCGACCTGTTGGCCGCGCTACCGCCAGGGGATGTGCATTCGGCCATCGATATCGGCTGCGGTCCGGGCAACTCCACGGAGCTGCTGGTGGAGCGCTTTCCCCACGCCACATTGCGCGGGCTGGACAGTTCCAGCGACATGATCGAAGCCGCACGCAAGCGCTTGCCCCAAGTGCGGTTCGATGTTTCCGACATCGATCAGTGGAGCGAGACCGGTCCGTTCGATGTGATTTTCGCCAATGCAGTGTTGCAGTGGTTGCCCGATCACGCCTCATTGTTGCCCGCGTTGGTGGACAAACTGGCGCCGGGTGGCAGCCTGGCGGTGCAGATGCCCGACACGCTCAACCAGCCATCTCACCGCTTGATGCGAGAGGTGGCTGCGACGGGGCCGTGGACAAAAAAGCTGGCCGGGGCTGCCGCGCAACGCACCGAGGTCGCCAGCGCCAGCGATTATTACGCCGTGCTGCGCCCGCACTGTTCAAGGGTCGACGTCTGGCTGACCACTTATCATCACCCCCTGACTGCGGGGCCTTCGGGGGTCGTCGAGTGGTTCAAGGGCAGTGGTTTGCGACCCTTCCTCGAGCCTCTGAACGAGAAAGAACGCGAAGCTTTTCTGCAGGAGTATCTGGCGGGCGTCGAGCAGGCTTATCCGGCGCTGGAAGATGGATCAGTACTGCTGCCGTTTCCGCGGTTGTTTATTGTCGCGACCCGGTAGTGCGCCAGGTTCTCCGGACCTGAATCCACTGTGAGCAAATCTGGATCTGACTCTTGTGGGAGCAAAGCTTGCTCCTACAGGGGGAGTCGTGATTCGGCGAGCTCGTCAGCGCTCCACAGCCACCAGCATCATCATCGGTCTCTCTCGTTCTTCCGCGAGCGCCGGCAGCGCCACCACATCGGCGTCGCTCGGGCCCCATTCATTGACGTGGCTGATGCTGAATCCCGCTGCGATCAGCGTGTTCAGCAACGTGCCGATGGTTCGATGCTGCTTGATCACGCCATCGGCCAGCCAGTTGGTGACCCGTTCGCCTTCGCGTTGATAACTGTCCACCGGCCAGCGCTTGTGGCCTTCGCTGTCGGTCAGCCAGCCAGGGTTGCGCGGCGCCATGAAGATCGGGTGTTCAATCGAGAAGACGAAACGCGAGCCGGGTTTCAGCGCTGCGTGAATCGTGGCGAATAGTGCTGGCAGATCCTTGATGTAGTGCAGCGCCAGCGAGCTGTAGGCCAGGTCGAATTGCGCGGCTGGCAGGTCAAGGTGTTCCAGGTCGGCGCGGGCGTATTGCACGGTGGCGCCGCTGGTAGTCTGACGGGCCCGTTCGAGCATTTTTTCCGAGACGTCGAGCCCCAGCACACGAGCTGCGCCTTGTTCACTGGCCCAGCGGCAGAACCAGCCATAACCGCACCCCAAGTCCACCACCTTCAGGCCTGTCATGGGTGGCAGCAGCGCTTTGAGGGCAGGCCACTCCGGTGCGGCATCCAGGCCACCGACCGAGCGGCCCAACTGGCTGTAAGCCTGGAAAAATTCGTGATCGTCGTAGATGTTTTGAGTCATGTTCGAGCTGCTCTGTCGCGTTGGTGAGCACGGGCGGCTGGTGCATCCGTCGGCGAGATGGCAATGCGCTACATCTGCCGGCGCAGACCCGGTCAAACCGTGCCGCATACTATAGTGGGAAGGGGAATCGCCTTAGGTTGCCTATGAATTTCCACTTGAGCGCTCGTATTCCTGAACCCGAACGTCAACGGTTAGCGCCCTTAATTGAGCACAGCGTGAAGTCTGTCTGCAAGAGAAGCACTCATAGTTCCAGTAACACTGCTTGGAACAAACTCAGAAACAAAAAAACCGGCCATCAAGGCCGGTTTTTTTTTCTTTCCGTGCATCCCCCGTCAACAACCGACGTGAGAGCGAAATCTGAGTGGAGCGGGTGAAGGGAATCGAACCCTCGTTATCAGCTTGGGAAGCTGGAGTAATGCCATTATACGACACCCGCTCAGAGCGGCTGACTTTGTACCAGATGTGCGCGCGGAAATGAAGTTTTTCTTTAAGTGCAAGGCTTTAGTACAGGTGAAACCGTTCAAAAACAACATGCGGCGGTCAATCGCGGGCAAGCCTTGCTCCTGCAAAGCGGGAGGGGCTTGCTCGCGATGACTCTGTTTCAGATTGCCAGTGCATGGTGATCCTGGACGTAGTGGTAACGGGTTCGGCTTTCATGTTGCGCGGGTTTGAGGAAGCCGAGCAGGGCGTTGCGGCTGTCGCGGCAGGCAGCCTTGTGTTCCATGTCGAGGAAGTGGCCGGTCGCCTCCAGCGTGGTAAAGGTGCTGTGCTGCACGTGGTTGGCGAACAGTTGCGCGCCGTCGGCGGCGGTGTATTCGTCCCATTCGCCATTCATGAACAGCACCGGCACCTTGATCTTCTCTGACGCTTTGAGGAAGCACTGGCGGTCGCTGTTGAGCAGGTCGCTGATGTGGAAGTGCATTTGCCCGTACTCGTGCTCGGCCAGGCTGCTGACGTGGCGGTAGTTGAAGCGCTTGAACAGCGTTGGCAGGTGCTTGCCGATGGTGCTGTTGACCAGGTTGCCGACGCGGTCGCCGTCACGGCTGCCGAGGTAGTCGATGCCGCGCTCGAGGTAGTCGAGCATGTGCGCATTGATCTCCGGGGAGAACGAGCTGATCACGGCTTTTTCGATGCGCCGTGGCTGCTGCGCGAGCGCCACCAGGGTGGCGGCGCCGCCCCAGGAGAACGACAGCACGTGTTCGGCGGCGAAGTGATCGATCAGCTCCAGCAGGATCTGCCCTTCGACTTCCTTGGTCAGCAATTTCTCGTGCAGGTTGTGGGCCTTCGACTTGCCCGCGTAGGGCTGGTCGTAGCAGACCACGTTGAACTGCGGATGCAGGTTTTTCACGGTTTGTGCAAACGACGCAGTCGTGGCCATCGAGCCGTTGACCAAGATGATGGTCTTCTCTGCGGCGTCTGCGCGATAGAACTCCGTGTAAACCCGATACTGACCTTGTATATCCAGCACAGCGATTTCTGGCCTCATGTCATAAGACTCCTGGCAAGCGGGTATGCGCGCAAATGAGATTGCACGAGCTTTGTGACAGGTAGGCATATGCCTGGAATTTTGCGAGGCCCATGTCGATCCGGTAAGGCAGGTCGACGGGTATTATTATTGGCGGGCAGTTTGCTGGTCTGAGGCGGAACCTGAGGGTTCACTAACCGGCAAAAAGTTTCTTAGAAGTATGTTGTGACTCGTCAGTCACATTTCGGCTGACGACCTGATTCAAGCAGGGGCGAAGGCATCGCGCAAGTGCCTTTGGTAAATTGTTCGACAACTTCTGCTCAGCGGTAGCCCGCTTAGATCATTTCGATCTCTTGGGCGGTCAGCGGGCGGTATTCCCCCGGGTTCAACGAGCTGTCGAGCACCAGCGGACCCATGCGCTCGCGGTGCAGGCGCAGCACTTTGTTGTCGAAGTGGCCGAACATGCGCTTCACCTGGTGATAACGACCTTCGACAATGCTCAGGCGCGCCGACCTGGGGCCAAGCACCTCCAGGTTGGCGGGCAGGGTGGTCAGGTCTTCGAACGCGAAGTACAGGCCCTCGGTAAACTTGCGCGCATATTCGGGGCCGATCAGTTGCTCGGTCTCGACGTAATAGACCTTGGGCAGTTTGGTCTGGGGCTGGGTCAGGCGCCGCGACCAGCTGCCGTCGTTGGTGATGAGCATCAGGCCGGTGGTGTTGAAGTCCAGGCGACCGGCGATGTGCAGGTCCTCCTTGTCCGGCTCGTGGATCAGGTCGAGGACGGTCGGGTGCTCCGGGTCGCGGGTGGCGCTGACGCAGCCAGGGGGTTTGTGCAGCATGTAGTGACGCACGGGCTTGCCAGGCTGCAACACCTCGCCATCGACTTCGACCCGGCTGAACTCGCGGACTTCGGCGTGCGGGTCGCTGACGATACTGCCATCGATGCGCACGCGTTTTTCCACCAGCAACAGGCGCACCTGCTTGCGGTTGAAGCACGGCAGATTGCTGAGGAAACGGTCTACACGCATGAGGGGCGTCGGCAGGAAAAGGCCGCGTATCTTACGTGATCGGCCGGGCGCCCGCTTGCAGTTGCGCCTCGACGCCGGCGCAGCGTGGGCACAGGCAGGTGGCGTTGCGCAGTTCGGCAGGCAAGGCTTCAAGCACTGCCGGGTCGATGCTGACGCCGTAGCACCAGCAGGCCCGAGCGGCGGTGAGCGGGTCGGCCAGGGTGCAGTCGTTGGGCGCACCGCAGGCCGGACAGGTATCTGGTTTATTCATGAACGGTGTGTGGACTGCTTGAGTGGGACAGCATGCAGGTGCGGTTGCGGCCGGTTTGCTTGGCCCGATACATCGCATGATCCGCCCGGGACAGCAATGTGTGCAAGGTGTCGTCAGGTTGCAGGGTGGTAAGGCCGATGCTCACGGTCAGCTTCAGCGAATGACCGTTATAGGCATAGTCCTGCTGCTCGACGTGCCGGCGGATTTTCTCGGCGATCATCTGGCCAGTCTCGCCATCGGTGTCTTTGAGCAACACAATGAACTCTTCGCCGCCCCAGCGGCAGACGATGTCGGAATGGCGCAGGCAGCTTTCCAGGTCCCGGGCAAAGCCGATCAGCACCTGGTCGCCTGCGAGGTGGCCATAGGTGTCGTTCAATGCCTTGAAGTGGTCCAGGTCGAGCAGTAACGCGGTCAGGGGTTTCGGCTCGCGCTGCGCTTCATGCATGGCTTGCGCGGCCAGCAGATCGAAGCCGCGGCGGTTGGGCAGGTCGGTCAGGCTGTCGAGGGTGGCCTGGGCGTGGATGCGGCTCTGGTAGCGCTTGATCACACGGTTCAGCAGGGCCAGCACGATGAGGGTGACGAGCAGGCAGATCAGCAAATTGAGGTACAGCGAATGGCGAATTTCGCTCAGTGCTCCGTCTTCGCGCTTGTCGACGAACAGGTACCAGTTGAGCTCCGGAATAAACCGCACGTTGAGGAAATGGCCCTCGCCCTGGACCGAGTACTCGTAGCTGCCGCTGTTGGGTTTGGGCAGTTGGCTGACGAGACTCTTCATGCTGTCGAGTTCGCTCAGGGTCTGCCCAATGTGCGCGCCTTGGGGGCCGCCTTCTGCGCCGGTCAGCACCAGGCGGCCAAAGGTGTCGACGAAGTACACGCTGCGTTGATAGCGCTGCTGGTAGCGGTCGATCAGCTTGATCACCGCATCGACGGTCAGGCCGACGCCTGCCGCGCCGATGAACCGGTTGTTGTAGTCATAGACCTTGTAGTTGATGAAGAAGGTCAGGTTGTCCTTGTTGGCCAGGTCCGGATCGACGTTGATCTCGTAGGGCTCGGCCATGTCGCGCACGCGAAAGTACCAGGCATCGCGGGGCTCGGTGACCTTGATCTGCTTGAGCACGCCCTTGGCATGGTAGTAGGTGAGGCTGGCGTTGGAGACGAAAAACGCGGTGTAGGCACCGTAGTGCGTCATCACTTCATTGAGGTAGCGGGTCATCTGCTCGGGGTTCTGCTCGCCGTCCACCACCCAGTCTCGCATGAAGGTGTCGCGGGACATCATCGAGGAAATCAGGATCGGCCGGACCAGGTCTTTCTGGATTTCCGAGTAGACGGTGTCCGATGTCAGCGGCAGCTCGGTGTTGACGATGCTGTCGCGGATCGACGCGCGCGAGGCGTAATAGCTGAGCAAGGACGTGGCCAGGAAGCCGGCGCCGAGCAAGGCGATCAGGGTGAGCACCAATGAACGTTGCGAATACAGCGGCGAGCGAGGCGGCATGACAATTCCGTTGGCAATGATCCGGTGCAAAACATTCTAAAGGCACTGCGGGGAAATAACTGTGGGATTTGCAGGGTGAATTGGTAAGGATCAGGACGGGTGGTGGCAGGGAGGCTGTCATCGCGGGCAAGCCTTGCTCCTGCAAGAGCGGGCTTGCTCGCGAAGCGTGAGGTCACTGCCGATCGGTCAGATACGCACGCCATCCGCCAAAATGGCTGATGTCGACTGCGCCTTCCAGGCCATAATTTTCACAGATAAATCCGCTCTCCCAACGGCCATCTGCCAACTGCACTTTACCCAGGCCCAAAGGGGCCGGGATGCCGGTGAGGAACGAGCCCAGTTCGCTGCTCGGCAACTCCCAGACCTCCACTGCGATGGCCGCGCCGCCGTCCTTGACCCGCACCATGCCCGGGCGAAACGGTGGGCCACCGGCCAATGCGTACAGGCGATAGTCCGCTGAACTGAAAGTGGTCTCGACCAGCGTCGCTCCCCGGCGCTTGAGCTGCCAGTTGAGCGCCAGCCCGTCCAGGTGGGCACCGCACACCACCAGCCTGGCGCGATCATTGCGGGCGACCGGGGCGGGCGTGGAGGCCTCGTCGGGATGCTGGAAACCCTCGGCCACGCTTAGCAGGTACTGATCGGTGAACGCCCGGCCAAACAGCGTCACGCCCCAGGGCAGGCCATTGCCCATGAAGGCGCTGGGCACGGCCACGGCGGCGTAGTCGAGCAGGTTCATGAAGTTGGTGTAGTACCCCAGCTCCGAATTGCGCTGTACCGGTTCGGCATGCAGTTCGGCCAACGTCACAGGACGGCCGATGGTCGGGGTAAGAACGCAGTCGAGGTTTTCCAGCGCCTTGTCGCAAAGTGCTTTCAAGGCTTGCAGGCGGTACTGCGCGCGGAAGGTTTGCACGCCATCTACCGCAGGCGCCTTGGCCAACACCGCGCGGATGACCGGCAGCACCGCCTCTGGATTGCGCTCCATCAATTCCCCGGCCACGCTGTAGCGCTCGGCGACCCAGGGGCCTTCATAGAGCAGGCGCGCCGCTTCGAGAAAGGGCGACAGATCCAGCTCGACCGCCTCGCCACCCAGCGCCTTGAGGCGGTCGATGGCATCACCGAACAGCAGCGGCCCTTCAGGACAACCGAAGAACTGCAGATCCTGCGCTCGCGGCACGCCGAAGCGGAACGGGCCCGCAGTACCGAATGCCGAGCCGTCATTCCAAAGCGGATTGCTGCGGCTGTACGCATCCCGTGGGTCCAGCTGCGCGGTCAGCGCCAAAAGCTGGCTGGCTTCCCGGGCGGTAGCAGTGAAAGTGGTGACGCAATCGAGGGTGCGACAGGCCGGGACTACGCCTGCGGTGGAGATCAAGCCTTTGGTGGCTTTCATCCCCACCAGATTGTTCAGTGCGGCCGGCACGCGTCCGGAGCCCGCCGTGTCGGTACCCAACGCGAAACTCGCCACACCCAGGGCGACCGCCAGCGAAGACCCGGCACTGGAACCGCCCGATGGATACTCCGACAACACGCTGTTGGGGCAGGCTCCATAAGGCGAGCGACTACCATTGAGGCCGGTGGCGAACTGATCGAGATTGGTCTTGCCCAGGGGAATCGCACCCAGCGCCAGCAACTGCTCGACGGTGGTCGCCGAGCGCTCCGGCACATAGGCAAACGCCGGGCACGCAGCGGTGGTCGGGATGCCTGCCAGGTCGATGTTGTCTTTGATCGCGAACGGCACGCCGTACAGCGGCAGGCTCTCGATATCGCGACCGTCGAGTGCGGCAAGGTAAGGTTCGAGCTCGTCGGCGCTGAGCAAATGGATGAACAGGTGATAATCCGGGTTCAGCGCTGCGGCCTTGTCGCGCAGACCCGCAAGCAGTTGACGAGGGGTGAGGCTGCCGTCGCGGTAGGCCGTGCGCAGGGCGTCGAGTTGCAGGTTGATGTTCATGCTGTCAGTCCTTTTGCAAAATGGATTCAGTCGAGTTCCAGTACCACCACGCGTTGTCCGGCGCGCACCGGCGAACCCGGTTGCACGCGGACCTCGCGAACGATGCCGGCCATCGGCGCGAGCAGCGGGATTTCCATCTTCATCGACTCCAGGATCACCAGCACATCACCGGCCTGAACCCGGCTGCCGGCCTCGACCTGAACCTGCCAGAGGTTGCCGGCGATATGGCTGTCGACGCTCATTTCGCCGCTGGCCAGCGCCGCGTCCTCGGTCACTGGCGGGGCCGGCTCGTCGCTGTCGAAATGCGCCTGGCCGCTGGCTATCCAGCGTTCGCGCTCGGCGCTGAATGCGCCTTGCTGCTGAGCGCGAAACGCCGCGATGGTCTGTGCTTCCTTTGCGAGGAAATCCTGATAGTCAGCAAGGTTCAACTGGCTGTGCTCGATGGTCAGCTCGAAGCGACCCAAGGGAAAATCCCGCCGGATGCCCAGCAGTTCTTCGGCGCTGACCGGGTAGAAGCGGATCTGGTCGAAGAAGCGCAGCAACCAGGGTTTGCCATCGAATGCGGCGACTTCGCGATAGCGGTTCCACATCTGCAACGTGCGGCCGACGAACTGGTAGCCGCCAGGGCCCTCCATGCCGTAGACACACATGTAGGCGCCGCCGATACCGACGGAATTTTCCGCGGTCCAGGTGCGCGCAGGGTTGTACTTGGTGGTCACCAGGCGATGGCGGGGGTCCAGCGGGGTGGCCACGGGAGCGCCCAGGTACACGTCGCCCAGGCCCATCACCAGGTAGCTGGCGTCGAACACCGTGCGCTGCACTTCGTCGAGGTTTGGCAGGTCGTTGATGCGGCGGATGAACTCCAGGTTGCTCGGGCACCATGGGGCATCCTTGCGCACGGTGGTCATGTATTTCTCGATCGCCAACTGGCACGCTGGATCGTCCCAGGACAAGGGCAGGTGGACAATGCGCGAGGGCACTTGCAGGTCCTTGGCGGCGCACACGGCGTCCCATTCGCCGGCAACGATGCCCAGCAGATCGGCGAGGGGCAATTGCTCGGGTTGGTAGTGCACTTGCAGCGAGCGGATGCCGGGCGTCAGGTCGATCACGCCATGCAGGTGTTTGCTTTCCAGGGCTTGCATGAGGGCGTGGCCGCGGAAGCGCAGCACCAGGTCGAGCTCGGGCGCGCCGATTTCCAGTAGCAGATGCGTATCCCCCGACAACCTTGCAACCAACCGCGTATCCCCCTCACCCAACTCCAACACCACAGGCGACATAAGGCCCTGTGGGAGCTGGCTTGCCAGCGATGAAGTTGATGCGGTGTCTGGTCGAGCCCCATCGCGGGCGAGCCAGCTCCCACAGGTATCCCATTTGCAGGCGAGATAGCGGGCGGTCTGGACATCGACGGGGTGGAACTGCACTTTGTCTCCGGCCTTGAGCTGCCCAAGCTGCCACAGGTCCGCCTCGATCACGGTCACCGGGCAAACGAAGCCGCCCAGACTCGGCCCGTCCGGCCCGAGGATGACCGGCATGTCGCCGGTGAAATCCACCGCGCCAATGGCGTACGGATTGTCATGGATGTTCGAGGGGTGCAGGCCCGCCTCGCCACCGTCGGCACGTACCCATTCAGGCTTGGGCCCGATCAGGCGCACACCGGTGCGGCTGGAGTTGAAGTGCACTTCCCACTGAGTCGCGAAGAACGTGCCGATGTATTGCTCGGTGAAATATTCCGGGGCGCCGTGGGGCCCGTAGATCACCCGAATTTTCCGGACGGCGGGCAACTCGCCGAGCTGTGCTTCGGGCAGGGTAATGCCAGTGCTGCGCTCCTGCAGCGTCGGCACGTGCAGCACATCGCCTGCGCGTAATGCCCGACCGCCGTGGCCGCCAAACTGGCCGAGGGTGAAGGTGCTTTTGCTGCCCAGGTAGTCCGGAACCTGCAGCCCGCCCCGCAGGCACAGATAGCTGCGAGCACCTGCGCCGGCTATTGTGCCGAGGCTCAGGGTGGATCCGGCCGGGATCAGCAGCGTGGTGTTCATCGCCACCGCTTCTGCGTTCAAGGTCATTGGAATTGCCGCCCCGGTGACCGCCACCACGGCATCGCAATTAAAGCGCAGCAGCGGCCCGCTCATGGTGATTTCCAGGGCCGCGGCACCTTCGTCGTTACCCAGCAAGCGGTTGCCCAGGCGCAGTGCGCGACTGTCCATCGGCCCTGAAGGCGGCACGCCCACCGCCCAGTAGCCAAGACGTCCGGGATAGTCCTGCACGCTGGTTTGGGTACCGGCGTTAAGCACCTCAAAGGTGTTGGCCTGATACACCAGGTTTTCAAGGCAACGGGTCCACGGCTGACCGCTGGCGAACGGCGCGTCGAGCAGGATCTGGCGCAGGTAATCGCGGTTGGTTTCCACGCCGTAGAGCTGGCTGTCGCCCAGGACTCGATGCAGATCGCCGGCCGCTTCTTCGCGGCTCGGCGCCCAGCAGATGACCTTGGCGATCATCGGGTCGAAGTAGGGTGGAATCTCGCAACCGGCTTCGACCCAGGTGTCGATACGCAGGTGTTTGCCGTCGGCGACCGGGAAGTTCACGGTGGTGAGCAAGCCAGGGCTCGGTTGAAAGTCCCGGCCGGGATCTTCGGCATACAGCCGCGCCTGAATCGCGTGACCCTGAGGCTGCAAGCTGCGGCTCAACTCGCTCAGCGGCGGCAGATCACCGGCCGCCAGTTCGATCATCCAGCGCACCAGATCGACGCCCCACACCTGTTCGGTGACGCCATGTTCCACCTGGAGGCGGGTGTTCACTTCGAGAAAATAGAAGCGCTGGTCTGCGCTATCGAAGACGAACTCCACAGTGCCGGCACTGCGATAGTTGACCGCCTTCGCCAGCTTGATAGCCGCTGCGCAGAGCTCGTCAGCCATGCCTTCAGGCAGGTTGGGTGCAGGGGTT
This sequence comes from Pseudomonas sp. TMW22090, assembly GCF_022496665.1. NCBI lineage: Bacteria > Pseudomonadati > Pseudomonadota > Gammaproteobacteria > Pseudomonadales > Pseudomonadaceae > Pseudomonas > Pseudomonas sp. TMW22090. The sequence continues at coordinate 119,783 of NZ_SCFH01000002.1, read as the reverse complement.
TCTTCGAGGACTTTCTGGTTGCGGCGCTGCACCGAGCAGTCGCGTACACCCAGTGCCAGCACTTCACCGCGACCATCGCCAAACACCTGGACTTCGAGATGTCGGGCGCGCTGGATGTACTTCTCGATGAAGACCCCGGCGTCGCTGAAGTTGTTCTGGCCCAGGCGTTTGACCGCTTCAAAGGATTCGCTCAACTCGGCGGCGCTGCGGCAGACACGCATGCCGATGCCACCGCCACCGGCCGTGCTTTTGAGCATTACCGGGTAGCCCACCTGTTCGCCGGCAAGCAGGGCATCGTCGAGGCTGTCGAGCAACTCGGTACCTTCGAGCATCGGCACACCTTGCTTGCGGGCCAGTGCCCGCGCCGTGTGCTTGAGGCCGAACACCCGCAGTTGCTCGGGCGTGGGGCCGATGAATGCGATGTGCGCGGCTTCACAGGCCTCGGCGAATGCGGCGTTTTCCGAAAGGAAGCCGTAGCCGGGATGGATTGCCGTGGCGCCGCTGGCCTTGGCGATGGCGAGGATTTTCTCGACGACGAGGTAGGTGCCGGCGGCAGCGCCTTCACCCAGGCTGTGCGCTTCGTCGGCCTGCAGGATGTGCAGGCTGGCGGCATCGGCTTCGGAGTAAACGGCCGCGCCCTTGACCTTCAGCTCGCGCAGGGTGCGCAGGATTCGGCAGGCAATGGCGCCACGGTTGGCAATCAGGACTTTTTCGAACATGGCAAACCCCTGGAGGGGATGCGGGCCGTCCCGCAGTTTTTCGACAGGCGCCGGGGTCGTCCCCGACTGCAGATTCAATTTTCTTCAGAACACCATCGTTCACTGTGGGAGCGGGCTTGCCCGCGATGAGGCCGGCACTCCAACATCGATGCCGACTGACCCACCGCTATCGCGGGCAAGCCCGCTCCCTCAGGGGCTATGGCGTTCTCACTTTTTCAGGCACTGGCCTGAACGGGCCTGGCACAGGGCGAACAGCCATTTGCGCAACTGCTTCATTTTCAGTTCCATACCAGCACCTGCGCCGCAGTCGGGTTGTAGGCATTGCACGGGTTGTTCAGTTGCGGGCAGTTGGAGATCAGCATGATCACGTCCATCTCTGCGCGCAGTTCAACGTACTTGCCCGGCGCTGAAATGCCGTCCTCAAACGTCAAGCCGCCGTCCGCCGTCACCGGCACATTCATGAAAAAATTGATGTTTGGCCCGATATCACCCTTGCTCAAGCGGCCGTCGTGAGCGCAGGCCCGCAGGTAGTTATCGCGGCAGCTGTGCATGTAGCGTTTCTCCAGGGCGTAGCGCACGGTGTTGCTCTCTTGCGCGCAGGCGCCGCCGAGGGTGTCGTGACGGCCGCAGGTGTCGGTGACTATGGTCAGCATCGGCCTGCCGAGGTTGGAATACAGCACGCTCCCGGTGCCCAGGTAGACGCTGTTCTGCCGGCGCAGAGTGCGCTGTACGTCGTATCGCTCCCTGGGGTTGGCGAGGCTGTAGAACAAGGTGTCGACCGCCTGGTTACCCTCAAGGTCAAGGATGCGCAGGGTCTGGCCGGCCTTGACCTCCAGCAGGAAAGGTTCGCCTGCCGGGATGGTGGCGCGGTAGACCGCCGTTTCAGGGAGCTGTTGCGGGGTGGCGATAGCGAGTGACATGGCAGCGATCCTCAGGCGAACAGGCGGTCGGTGTTGATGAAGCCGCGCTCGTTTTCCGGGCGCGAAGTGCGGCAGTGTTCGGCGACGCTGGCGTCGGCGTTCATCCAGCTGAGCTTCAGGGGTTGGGGCGCATAATCGGGTGCCGGGTCCATCGGATGTTGCAGGGCGGTCAGCACCACCAGCGTGTCCATCGGCGCATACAGCTCGATGTAGTCCCCCGCTTTGGAGTTGCCGGCCACGAAGTGAAAAGCCCCGGCCTCGTCAACGTTCACCCGGCTGAACAGGTTGAGGGTCATCAGCAGGTCGGACAGGCCCAGCCCCCATTTGCCCAGCTCCACCAGCAGGTTGTCGGTGCCATTGCGGAAGAAGCCATTGCGCAGTTCCTGATAGCGGCCTGCACCGTATTTTTGCGCGACTTCTTCAGCGCACAGCACGCCGCCGAGGCTGTCGCTCCAGCCACAGGTGTCGGCCGTGATGGCCGCGAGTACGCGGCCCATGTCCGAGTACAGGCAATGGCCGTTGGTAAGCTTGGCGGTGTGCTGGCATTTGAGGCTGTCGGGCAGGCTCAGGCGTTCGCTTTTCTCGTTGGCGTTGAGCAGCGTCAGGCTGACGTTGGCGCCGCCCCGCAGGTCGGTCAGGCGCAGCAGTTGGCCGCGCTTGAGGATGAACGAACGGTGGCCGCCGCCTGGCAGGGTTTCTTCGGCGAATATGGGGAACAGTTGAGTCGAGTCAGTCATGTGCTAATTCCTCTAAGCGATTCCAAGCGTGCCTGCCAGCGATGCCGGCAAAGCGTCGACGGCGGCGCGATGGACGCGGCGGTCGCTGTTCAAAGGGATGTCGTAGGTAATGCGTGCGCCATAGGCGCCGGGGGCGTGCGGGTCGACGCGAACCTTGTCGAACACCAGCAGGCGGGTGCCCAGGCTGAAACCTTCGGACAGGTCGTGGGTGACCATGAACACCGTCAGTTGCGTCTCACGCCACAGCTCCAGCAGCAGGCCGTGCATGTCCTTGCGGATGCCCGGGTCGAGGGCGCCGAACGGTTCGTCGAGCAGCAGCACACGCGGTTTCATGATCAGTGCCTGGGCGATGGCCAGCCGTTGTTGCATGCCGCCGGACAGCTGCGCCGGGTACTTGTCCAGCGAATGCCCGAGGCCCACCTTGTGCAGGAGCACCGAGGCGTGTTCGCGGGCTTCTTTTTTTGCGCTGCCGAACAATCGCCCGAACAACGGCGAGTGCGGCAGTTCAAGGCCGAGTGCGACGTTGTCCAGCACCGTCAGGTGGGGGAATACCGAGTACCGCTGGAATACCACACCACGACTCGAATCCGGTTCGCCGGCCAGGGCCTGGCCATCGAGCAGGATTTCGCCGCGACTGGCGCGTTCCTGGCCCAGCAGCAGGCGCAGGAAGGTCGACTTGCCGCAGCCTGAAGCGCCTACCAGGGTGCAGAATTCACCTTCGTTGACCCTGAGGTTCAGGCCTTCGAGCACCACCTGGTCGGCATATTGCTGCCAGACGTTTTTTACGCTGATAAAGCTCATGCCCGTGCCCCTTCATACCAGGGGAATGCGCGCCGGGTCAGGTGCTTGAGACCCCAGTCCATCAACCAGGCGAGCAGGGTGATCCACACCACATACGGCAGGATCACGTCCATCGCCAGGTAGCGGCGTACCAGGAAGATGCGGTAACCGAGGCCATCGGTCGAGGCGATGGCTTCGGCGGCGATCAGGAACAACCAGGCTGAGCCAAGCATCAGTCGCAAGGAAATCAGCAGGCGCGGCAGCAATTGCGGCAGCACCACCCGCAGCATCAGGGTCCAGGTTGAAGCGCCGAGAGTCTGGGCCTTGATCAGCAGTTCCAGCGGAATTTCCCGGGCGCGCTGTTCCAGGTCACGGGCCAGGCAGGGGGTGATGCCGATGACGATCAGCATCACCTTGGACAGTTCTCCGAGCCCGAACACGATGAACAGAATGGGCAGTATCGCCAGCGGTGGCACCATCGACAGCACCGTCAGCAGTGGGGATAACGGCGCGCCGAACAGCGGCAGGGTCCCGGCTGCAATTCCCAGGCACAGGCCGGCCAGCGCGCTGATGCCAAGGCCGATGGCCAGGCGGCGCAGGCTCGATGCAGTGTCCTGCCACAGCAGGTAGTCCCCGGTGCGGGCGTCGGCGTTGAACGCCAGGCGTTTTACCGCGTCGGTCATCTGCACGGCGCTGGGCAGCAGCTTGTCGTTGGGGTTTTCCGCCAGTCGCTCGGCCGAGCCCATGAAGTAGGCAAACAGCACCAGGGCGAACGGCAGGATCACCAGCAAAAGGCGACTCGGGCGGTCCGGGTGACGATTGATCAGGCGCATGGCCAGTCCTCCTGGTTACAGCTTGGCGTCGGCGGCCAGCTGTACATAGGTCGGGTCGAAACGCAGCTTGAGGTTGGCCTTGTCACCGCTGGTCACGCCATTGGCGAAGGCCATGCCGACGGCGCTGGTGTCCTTGGCGCCTTCGCCGAGCAAGCCGTGCTGGAAGGAAAACTCAGCGACCTTGCGCATGGTTTCCGGCAGTTGTTTGCTGGTGGCAAAGTCGAGTGCTTCCCGGGGTGTGGCGAACAGTTTGGTGGTGTCCAGTTGCGCCTGGAAACCGGCCAGGTCAGTGCCGGACGATTTGGCCATATGTTCGAGCGCGGTTTTGCCTGCGGCGTTTTTCTGGTTCATCAACTCGACGACTTCGAACCAGGCGCCGGTCAGGGCCTTGCCCAGGGCCGGGTTGTCTTTGAGGGTGGCGCTGTTGACGACCATCATGTCCATGATTTCGCCGGGGATCTGGCTGGAGTTGAAGACCTCGCTCACGCCGGGTTTTGCCTTGATGTCCGAGAGCATCGGGTTCCAGGTGGTCACTGCATTGACTTGATCGGTGTTGAATGCGGCCGAGATGTCGGCGTCGGAGGTGTTGACCACTTTCAGGTCCTTCTCGGTGAGGTCCACCGAGTCCAGCGCGCGGGCCAGCAGGTAGTGGGATACCGACAGCTCTACCAGGTTGACGTCCATGCCCTTGAGGTCGGAGACTTTCTTGCCATCGCCCTTGAGCACGATGCCGTCGTTGCCGTTGGAGAAGTCGCTGACGATCAGCGCGGTGCTGTCGACGCCGCCGGCTGCCGGGATGGTCAGCGCGTCCATGTTGGTCATGGTGCAGCCGTCGAACTGGCCAGCGGTGTATTGGTTGATGGATTCGACGTAGTCGTTGAGCTGTACCACATCGATCTTGATGCCGTACTTTTTCGCCCATTTATCGACGATGCCCTGGCTGCCTGCGTATTCCCAAGGCATCCAGCCGGCGTAGATGGTCCAGCAGACGCTGAAGTGGTCTTTTTGCGCGGCCTGGGAAGAGAAACTCACGATGGCTGCGAAGGCAGCGGCGAACAGAACGGGTAAACGAGGCTGGGACATGGTGGTTCTCCAGTTGATCATGGGCGGACAGGAGGCAACGCGGCACCGCGAACGGTGGCTTGTCTCCCGGGCTTTTGTCCCGCCGTGTAACCTCAACTGGAGGTCGCCAACTCTCGGACCAGCCACTCGCCTTAGCGAGCCGGAACCCTAGTCAGCCATTGCAAATTGTGGTGCCGCGAACCTGTGATGACTCCTGCACGAGGTTGTTAAAGCGAGAGCCGTGCCAAGTCGGCCCGACCGCTCTGGGCCGGGGTTCTGCCGGATTTCATGCAGGGGAGGGGATAGGTGTGCGCATTGTGATGGTGCGGCGGTGCACCGCAATGGATCGTGGTGGTGCCGGTTAAAGGGCAGGAGATAGATGAAGAACCTTTCATCGGCGAGATGTTTCAACGTATTGCAAGACCGCACCAGATTCCGGAATCGATGTCTGATCTATCGACAGTCACCGAATAATTGACTGTCGCCTGCCAGCGTCGCTGGTGTGGCTCACTCGCGGTCCAGGAGGCCGCCATGCTCTCTCGAATAAAACTGCGAATTCTTCTGATTGCTGCGTTGGGATTATCAGTGGGCGCCTGCGTGCCCTATTCCGATGGAGGAGGCAGCTATTACAGTTCCGAGGTCTATACCTCGCCCGCGCCTGCCTACTATTCCGGCGGCACTTACTACTCGGGAGGCGGCGGTTATTACACCCAGCCGCGCCGCTACTACGCACCGCCTGCGCGGTATTATCAGCCGACTCCGCGGCATTATTACCAGCCACGGGTCTACCAGCCGGCACCGCGTTATTACCACTCATCACCACGGGCCGATTATCGGGCTCAGCAGCGGCACGGCTGGGATGGATCTAATCGTGGCGGCGGCAACAATGACTATCGCGGCGGCGGACGCCACGGTGGGCGTGGCGACCATAATGGTCGCGGTGATCACGATGGCCGGGGTGGCCGCAACCGCTGAAGCCGCTGAAACCGTGTAGGAGCGAATTGCCGGCGACGGATTGCCGGCCATCTACGATGTATCTGATACATCGCGCCCTACGGGTTAAACAGGCATGCCAGCGTCGCCGGCATCGCCAGCAAGCCGGCTCCTGCAATTGTTTTCAGTACGCCGAGAGATCCGCCAGCGGATGGCGCCCTTCCCAAACCTTCTGGAAATGCGCATCGACTACCGCCTCCGGCACATGATTGATATCAGGCCAGTGCCAATGCGGCTTCTGGTCCTTGTCGATCAATCGCGCCCGCACCCCCTCACTGAATTCCGGATGACGGCAGCAGTTCAGGCTCAGGGTGTATTCCATCTGGAATACCTCCGCCAGCGACATGTGCCGCGCGCGGGCAATCTGTTCCCACACCAGGTGCGCAGTCAGCGGCGAGCCTTCGCTCAAGGTCTTGGCAGCCCGGCTGAGCAGCGGGTCGCTGTGGTCGCTCTGTTGGCTGATGGCTTTCCAGGCACAGCGCACGTCACTGACATCCAGCAGCTCATCGATCTGCTGTCGGCGCGGTAACCATTGCGCCTCGGGCATCTGCGCCAGGGCTTGCTGTTGCAAGGCCTTGAGCAGGCTGTTGAGCTGCATGGCGGTCTGTTCCTGCCAGTTGATCTGCAACAGGCCTTCCAGTAACGCTTCCTGTTGCTCATCGAGCAGGAAGCGGTCAGCCAGGTCGAGGTCGATCGCATCGCGAGCATTCATGTGCGCGCCTGTCAGCCCTAGAAACAGGCCGAGCTTGCCCGGCAGGCGCGACAGGAACCAGCTGGCGCCAACGTCCGGATACAGGCCGATGCTGATTTCCGGCATTGCCAGGCGGCTGCTCGGCGTAACAATGCGCAGGCTTGCGCCTTGCAACAGGCCCATGCCACCACCGAGCACGTAACCATGGCCCCAGCAGATCAGTGGCTTGGGATAAGTATGCAGGTTGAAATCGAGGCGATATTCCGCCGCGAAAAAATGCGCGGCCAGGGGCGGTACTTCGCCTGGGTGTTCACGACAGGCTTGCACCAGGCTGCGCACCTCGCCACCGGCACAGAACGCCTTCGCACCGTTGCCGCGCAACAGTACGCAGACGATTTGCGGTTCCTTGGCCCAGGCGTCCAGTTGATCACTCAGTGCGCTGATCATTGGCAGGGACAGGGCATTCAGGGATTTCTCGGCATCCAGGGTGGCCACGCCGATGCGTGCGCCGTCGGTGCCGGTGAGTTCTTCGAAGTGCAGATTCATCGTGACCTCGATCAGGAATTTGAGCGTTCAGTATGATCGCTGTGCAGGAAAGTGCCGGATCTGCGTCAGATCAATTGACAAGTGTGAGCGGCCTTCTTAGGGTTCCCCCCATTGTTTTTGCCGGGTGTAACCATGACTGCTGACGACCGTATCAAACTCGAACCGAGCTGGAAGGAGGCACTGCGTGCTGAGTTCGACCAGCCTTACATGGCAGAGTTGCGCAATTTCCTGCAGCAGGAGCGGGCGGCGGGCAAGGAAATCTATCCGCCTGGCCCGATGATTTTCAATGCGCTCAATTCGACGCCCCTGGATAAAGTCAAAGTCGTGATCCTCGGGCAGGATCCATACCACGGCCCGGGTCAGGCCCATGGCCTGTGTTTCTCGGTGCAACCAGGCGTGCCGGCGCCGCCATCGCTGGTCAACATCTACAAAGAGCTCAAGCGCGACCTGAATATTGATATCCCCAACCACGGCTATTTGCAGAGCTGGGCCGATCAAGGCGTGCTGATGCTCAACACCACCATGACGGTTGAGCGCGCCAACGCCAATGCGCACAAGGACAAGGGCTGGCAGTTTTTCACCGACCGGATCATTGAACTGGTCAGTCTCCACCAGCCGCACCTGGTGTTCATGCTCTGGGGCGCCCACGCCCAGAGCAAGCAGAAGCTGATTGATGCCACCAAGCACCTGGTGCTGACATCGGTGCACCCGTCGCCCTTGTCGGCCTATCGCGGGTTTCTCGGTTGCGGGCACTTCAGCCGCACCAACAAGTTTCTGGAGCAGAACGGCGAAGCGCCCATCGAGTGGCGGTTGCCGCCGGTCTAATCCGGAGTGCGATTCCAGTACTTGAACAATGGCTCTGCCAGAAACAGCACAAACAACAACCGCATCACCTGCATCGCCGTCACCAGTGGCACCGACAGCTGCAGGGTCTCGGCAGTCAGGCTCATCTCGGCGATCCCGCCGGGCATCATCCCGAGGGTCAGCGAACGCAAGTCCAGATGGGTCACGGCACTTAACCCCAGTGCTGCCAGTGTCGCGATCAGCATGGTCAGCACGGTGGCTATCAAGGTGCGGCCCATGAACGAAGGTGCCCGGCGGAAAAACTGCCGGTTGAAGTGGCAGCCCAATCCGCTGCCGATCAGCCATTGGCCGATCTGACTGCCACCATCGGGCAAACCGATGTGCAGGTCCCAGCCGATGCTCACTGCCGAAGTGACCAGCAACGGGCCGAACAGCCATGGGTTGGGTTGGCGCAGAAACTCCCAGACCCAGGCGGCCAAGGCGCCTGCCGGAAAGAGCAGGGCCAGCCACCACCAGCTGACAGCCGCCGGATGGAAAACCGGTGCGCCGTCACCCAGCAGGTACTTGAATGCTGCGGGTACACACAGCACCACCACCAGCACGCGTAGACTCTGCCCTGCAGCGACACGGCTCAATACCGCGCCATTGCGCGCACCGAGGTTGACCATTTCGCCGGAGCCGCCGGGCATGCTGGAAAAGAACGCAGTGGCGCGATCTTCACCCGTCCGGCGCATCAGCCAGACGCCGACCACGGCGGACAGACTGGTGACCAGTGCGCCAAAAAAAATCAGGCCGAAGTGGCTCAGCACCTGCTCCATCACCACCGGGGTGAAGTGCAGGCCGATACCGATGCCGATGATCCACTGACCGCATTTACGCCCGCCAGGGATCTCTGCCAACTGCCACGGCGTCAGGCAGCGCACCAGGATGATCGCCAGCAGCGAGCCGACCATCCACGGCAGCGGCCAGCCCACCAGACTGGCGAGGTAACCGCCCAGCGCGCCGACCAGCGGCGTACCCCACCAGGCGTTGAAGGGTGCTCGATCAGACATCGGCGACTGCGCGACGAGCGACCGAACGTTTGCGCCAGATCCGCAGCAACGGCATCAACAGCATCAGCGCCGTCAGTATCCACACCCCGAAGGTGATCGGGCTGGACCAGAGGATTTCCAGCGCTCCGTTGGAGATCGACAGGGCGCGACGCAGGTTCTGCTCCATCAAACCGCCGAGGATGAACCCCAGCAGTACCGGTGACAGCGGGAAGTCCAGCTTGCGCAGGATGTAGCCGAAGATACCGATGCCGATCATCAGGAACAGGTCGAAGGTGGTGGCGTGCACCGCGTAGACGCCGATCCCGGTAATGATGGCGATCACCGGCACCAGTGCCCAGTTCGGCACGGCAAGGATGCGGGTGAATATGCGGATCATCGGGATGTTTAGGATTACCAGCATGATGTTGGCGACGAACAGTGACGCGATCAGCCCCCAGACGATGTCTGGCTGTTGCTGGAACAGCAGCGGACCTGGGGTGATGTTGTACAGCGACAGGGCGCCGATCATCACGGCCGTGGTGCCTGATCCGGGAACACCCAGGGTCAGCATCGGCACCAGCGCGCCGCAGGCCGAAGCACCGATGGCCGTTTCCGGTGCCGCCAGGCCGCGCATGTCGCCCTGGCCGAAAGTACCTTTGGCCCCGGCGATGCGTTTTTCGGTCATGTAGGCCACGGCGCTGGCGAGGGTGGCGCCGGCGCCCGGCAGCACGCCCATGATGAAGCCAAGCAGGCCGCAACGGATGTTCACCACGAACACCGCCGACGCTTCCTTGAAGTTGAACATCATGCGCCCGGTGGCTTTTACCGCTTCCTGGCCGCGGTGGGTTTTTTCCAACAGCAGCAGGATTTCGCTGATGGAGAACAGGCCCAGCACCAGCACCACGAACTGAATGCCATCGGTCAGGTGGATGTTATCCCCGGTGAACCGGTACACACCGCTGTTGGCATCGATGCCGACGGTCGACAGGAACAGGCCGATCAGTGCCGCAATAAACGTCTTCAACGGTCGGTCGCCAGCCATGCCGCCAAGGCAGACAATCGCGAACACCATCAGGACGAAGTATTCCGCCGGGCCGAAGGCAATCGCCCATTTCGCCAGCAGCGGCGCGAACAGCACCATGCCGCAGGTGGCGATGAACGCGCCGATGAACGAACTCCATGCCGATAGCGACAGTGCCACGCCGGCCATGCCCTTGCGCGCCATCGGGTAACCGTCGAGGGTGGTCATCACGGTGGAGGCTTCCCCCGGAATGTTCAGCAGGATCGAGCTGATCCGGCCGCCGTATTCGCAACCCAGGTATACCGCCGCGAGCAGGATCAGCGCCGACTCTGGTGGCAGGCCGAGGGCGAACGCGATCGGGATCAGCAAGGCCACGCCGTTGATCGGCCCCAGGCCTGGCAACAGGCCGACCACGGTGCCTATCAGCGTGCCACACAGCGCAGTCACCAGGTTATATGGGCTCAGCGCGACGCCGAACCCCTGGCCCAAATAGCCAAAAGTATCCATGTCAGTTCTCCAGAACGTCGAGCAGGCCCAGGGGCAACGGCACGTCCATCAACTTGTCGAACAGCAGGTAGAGACCAACGCTCATCAGCGTCGTCACCACGATGCTCGGCCACCAGCGACCGCCGTACAGGCGAGCCATCGGAATACCGATCAGGATGCTGCTGAGGATGAAGCCCAGCGGTTCGAACAGGCCGGCGAAGATCAGCAGCAGCACGATGCAGATGCCGATCTTGTTCAGGGTTTCGCGATCGAGCTTGGGGTCATCGTCGCTGTGCACGATCGGCGTCGGACGGAACAGCATGTACAGCAGGCCCAGGCCCATCAGCCCGAGCATCAGCAGGGGAAAGGCCCGTGGGCCGACCGGCTCGTAGGAAAAAGCGGCCTGGTATGGCCACGCCATCAGTGCCAGGCCGACGCAGGCCAGCAACAGCACCGAAGCGAAAATGCGTTGTAAGAGCATGGAAAACTCCTGGGCCACGACCCGGGGCAAGGGTCGCAGCCGCTAGACAGGGACGATCACTGGATCAGGCCGAACTCTTTGGCCAGCACTTTGTAGTCCGCAACCTGCTTCTTCACGTAGGTGTCCAGCTCGGGGCCGGTCATGGCGAAGGGGAAGAGTTCTCGCTGATCACGCAGCTTGGCGAACTCATCGGACGCCAGCAGTTTGTCGAAGGAGTCTTTCCACCAGGCGTAGTCCTCGTCACTGACCTTCGGCCCGAGGTAGAACCCGCGAACCACTGGCCAGACGATGTCGTAGCCTTGCTCCTTGGCGGTCGGAATGTCTTTCATTTCCGGCTCGTCCAGGCGCTTCTCGGAGAACACCGCCAACAGGCGCATGTCGCCGCTCTGGATGTGCGGCATGGAGTCGGAGATGTCGGTGCTGCCGACCTGGATATGCCCGCCCAGCAATGCCGTGGCGATTTCACCGCCACCTTCGAGTGCCACGTAACGCAGGTCGCGCGGGTTGATCCCGGCGGCCTTGGCAATCAGCGCGGTCTGCATCCAGTCCTGGCTGCCCACGGTGCCGCCGGAGCCGATCACTACCTTGCTCGGGTCTTTTTTCAGCGCCTGGACCAGATCGTCGAGGGTCTTGTAGGGCGAATCGCTTTTCACTGCGATCGCGCCATAGCTGGTACCGACCGCCGCCAGCCAGCGCACCGCGTTCTCGTCGAAACGACCAAACTTGCCCTGGGCCAGGTTCAGCAGGGAACCACTTGACCACGCCACCAGCGTGCCGGCATCAGCCGGGCGCTGGGCAACCACCGCGTTGTACGCCACGGCGCCGACTCCGCCGGGCATGTAGGTCACGCGCATCGGTTTGCTCAGCAGTTTCTGGTTCACCAGGGCGCTCTGTACCAGCTTGCACGTCAGGTCAAAACCGCCGCCGGGCGAGGCGGGGGCGATGCATTCCGGGCGCTTGGGCTCGGCCATGAGTTGGCCAGCGAAGAGCATGCAGCTGGCGGCGAGGGCGAAACGGCGCAGTGATCGATTCATGGTGTCTCCAGGGGAGTTATTGTTTTTGGAATGATTCAGGCGAAGCAATTTCGCACCATGCCAATGGCGTCGATAAGCGTTGGGGAGCGGAAGATGGGCGAGACAGGTCAGCCTGGCGGCGTGTGGACGGCATGGTGCAGTACCTCGTTTATTGTTCTTATTGGCGAAAACGCTTCAAGGCGTTTTTCGGGAGCTACATTTCAAAGCAAGGGGTGATCGCTTGCAGTCGAAACCGTCCGTCGGCCGACTGTAACGGGCCAACCTTTCGCCAACCTTTCAGCGTGCTTTCACGGTTTTGCTGCTTCACAGCGCCGGATCGGGCTGTAAACTTCGCGCCAAAGAATGGCGTCGACCATCCCTGAATGAGGTAAAGATCCATGCGTGTTCTGCTCGTCGAAGACCATTTGCAGCTGGCCGAAAGTGTCGCCCAGGCGCTGAAAAGCACGGGGCTGACCGTGGACGTGCTACACGATGGCGTGGCGGCGGACCTGGCACTGAGCAGCGAGGATTACGCCATGGCGATCCTCGACGTCGGGTTGCCACGCATGGATGGCTTCGAGGTGCTGGCACGGCTGCGCTCCCGGGGCAAGAACCTGCCGGTGCTGATGTTGACGGCCCGCAGCGACGTCAAGGATCGGGTGCACGGCCTCAACCTGGGCGCTGATGATTATCTGGCCAAGCCCTTTGAGCTGACCGAGCTCGAGGCACGGGTCAAGGCCCTGCTGCGCCGCAGCGTGCTGGGTGGCGAGCGCCAGCAGACTTGCGGTGTGCTGTCCTACGACCTGGACACCCGACGCTTCACCCTTGCAGAGGAGTTGCTCACCCTGACCTCTCGCGAACAGGCGGTGCTCGAGGCGCTGATCGCCCGGCCGGGGCGGGTGATGAGCAAGGAACAACTAGCCTCCCAGGTGTTCGGCCTGGACGAGGAAGCCAGCCCCGACGCGATCGAAATCTACGTGCACCGCCTGCGCAAGAAACTCGACGGCCAGTCGGTCGCCATCGTGACGTTCCGCGGCCTCGGGTACTTGCTGGAAAGCCGCGATGCATAAGCCCAGCAGCCTGCGCTGGCGGTTGTTGTGGAACCTGGCGCTGTTGCTGGTGGTGTTGATGCTGGCCAGTGGATTAAGCGCTTACTGGAATGGTCGCGAGGCCGCCGATACGGCCTACGACCGCACCTTGCTGGCCTCGGCGCGAACCATCGCGGCGGGGGTCTCCCAGGTCGACGGCACCCTCAGCGCCGACGTGCCCTATGTGGCGCTCGATACCTTCGCCTACGACAGCGCCGGGCGAATCTTCTACCTGGTCAACGACATCAACCAGAAACTGATCTCCGGCTACGAAAACCTCCCTCCACCGCCCCCGGGTACCCCGCGCACCGACGATTACCCGGCGCTTGCGCGGTTCTACAACGCCAAGTATCAGGGCCAGAATGTTCGCGTGGTCAGCCTGCTCAAGCCGGTCAGCGAGCCGAACATGAACGGCATGGCGGAGATTCGGGTCGCGGAAACCGATGAAGCCAGGGTCGACATGGCCCGCAGCCTCGCGGCGGACACCCTGCTGCGCCTGGGCATGCTGGCGATCGGAGCGCTGTTGATGGTGTGGTTTGCCGTCAGCGCTGCGCTGCGGCCCCTGGAACGCTTGCGCACTGCCGTGGAAGAGCGTCAGCCGGACGATTTGCGGCCACTGCCATTGGTGGAGGTTCAGCACGAATTATGGCCGCTGGTGCGCGCGCTCAACCATTTCACCGAGCGCCTGCGGGGGCAGTTCGAGCGCCAGGCGCAATTTATCGCCGATGCCGCGCACGAGTTGCGCACTCCGCTGGCGGCGCTCAAGGCTCGTCTGGAACTGGGCTTGCGGGCAACCGAACCGCAAACCTGGCGCAGCACCCTGGAAACCGCAGCCCAGGGCACCGACCGCCTGACCCATCTGGCGAACCAGTTGCTGTCACTGGCCAGGGTGGAGAACGGCGCCCGGGCGATCGCCGAGGGCGGTGCGCAGTTGCTCGATCTCAGCCAACTGGCCCGTGAACTGGGCATGGCCATGGCACCTCTGGCCCATGCTCGCGGGGTGGCGCTGGCCCTGGAAGCAGACGAACCGGTGTGGTTGCGCGGCGAACCCACGCTGTTGAACGAGCTGCTGAGTAATCTGGTGGACAACGCGCTGGCCCACACGCCATCGGGCGGCAATGTGATTCTGCGGGTCTCTGCGCCGGCGGTGCTGGAGGTCGAGGACGATGGACCGGGGATTCCCCTTGAAGAGCGTGAGCGGGTATTCGAGCGATTTTACCGACGCAATCAGCAGGTCGCCGGGTCGGGACTGGGCCTGGCGATTGTCGGTGAGATCTGCCGTGCGCACCTGGCACAAATCAGTCTGCACGATGGCGAGCACGCGGGCTTGAAGGTTCGGGTGAGTTTTGTCGCGGGGTAAAGGTTGCGCAGTGGCCCCGGGTTTACTGAGCACAAGGCTCAGTAAAACATCGACCGCGACTCTTCCAGATCCCTGCACAGCGTTTCGTTCTGCGGGTCAATTCCCATCTTCCTGAACGCGGGCACTTCAAGGGCGTCGACTCGCGACAGCGGGTGATTGCTGTTCTTGTGGCAGTACAAGCTGGCGACCTGCACCAGGTCGACATAGTCCAGGCGTTCGGAATCGCGCTGCAGATCCAGATACAGCCGGGGAATCTGCACCAGTTTCTCGGGAAAATCCCAGACCCTAAGCAACTTTTCGCCGATCAGCGGATGGATCTGATCGATGACGTGATTAAGGCTCACCGCGTCGGCCAGCAACTCATTGTGATCTTCGGCATACGTCAGGATAGGCAGCACGCCGATCTGGTGCACCAGCCCGCCAAGGGCGGCCTGGTCCGGCTTGAGTTGGGTGTAGCGACGGCACAGTGCATAGCTGACGCCGGCGATTTCCAGGCTCTTGTGCCAGACTTCGCGCATTTTCTGCTCGACCACCTCGGAACGGGCGTTGAAGATCTGCTCCATGACCAGGCCAATCGCCAGGTTGCTGCTGTAGTTGACGCCCAGGCGGGTGATCGCCGTGTGCAGGTCAGTGACCTCCTGGGTGGCGCGCAGCAACGGGCTGTTGACCACCTTGATCAGGCGCGCCGACAACGCCGTATCGCGGCCAATCACCTTGCCGAGGGCACTGACACTGATTTCCGGGTCTTCGGCAGCCTTGCGAATCTGCAAGGCCACTTCGGGCAACGTAGGCAGAACCAGGTCATCGTTGTCGATGGCCGCAACCAAATCCTGTTGGACCTTTTCCGCCAGCTTGCTCATTTCGTCTATCCAGGAGGGTATTGCGACAGGTGCTGCCTTCAGCGCTGGATTTCGCGGTCGCGATCCAGCTCATAAGGCAGGTCAAGCAAGGTCAGGGCAGGCCCTTCGAGGCTGCCCAGGTGAACATCACCACCTTCCGCTGCTTCGGCCTGCAATACTGCCAGTAGTTCAATGTTTTGGCCTGCCTGTGCCGCGATCACCACTTCGCCAATGGCGCTGGCATGGCTGGGGGCAAACAGCGGCGCGCCGGGCTCCGGCAATGCATCGCCAGTTAGTTGCAGGCGATACAGGCGGCGCTTCAGCTTGCCCAGGTACTGCATGCGCGCGACGATTTCCTGGCCGGTGTAGCAACCTTTCTTGAAACTCACCCCACCGATGGCTTGCAGGTTCAGCATCTGCGGGATGAACAGCTCGCGGGTGCCCGCCATGACCTGGCCAATCCCTGCGCGAATCTGGCCCAGCAGCCATTGATTGAGTTCGCCTTCAGCCAGTGTGGCAACCAGCTGTTGCTTCACGGCAGCGGCCTGATCGGCAGCCACCCACAGTTCGGCGCGGTCAGGCGAAACCCTGATGGCGACGAGACCGCCTTGGCGCGCGACACTGTCGGTGACTGCCGGCAGGTCGAGACCCAGGGCGTTCAGTGCCGCGTCGCCATGCTCCAGGCCAAAGCGGACCCAGGCGGCGCTTTCGTCGGTCAATTTGGATTTGGAAAACACGGCGTATTTTTTAAGGTCCGCCAACTGCGGCTCCAGCAGTTCGCTCGCCATGGCCATGAGCACGCCGTCACCTTCCAGCAGGATGCGGAAACTCGATTGCATCCGGCCTTTTTGCGTGCAACGCGCGCCCAGGCTGGCCTGGGTATCACTCAGGTAGTTGAGGTTGCAGGTCAGTTGGCCTTGCAGGAATTTACTGGCGTCCGCGCCTCGGACCGCGAGTACGCCTTCGTGAGACAGGGTGCAGAAAAAAGCAGAATCGGCCATGGGTCATCGCAGGGTAAAGAGTCTGGAGGACATCATAAGGGTGTGCCCTCGAAATGGGTAGTTTACAAAAGCCTGGTCGCGCCCGACCAAAGCCGAGTGTCCCGCCGGGCACTGGGCTGTATACTTGCGGCCTATTTGAGGAGCGCTCCATGGTCGAAAATGTTGAACTCAATCGCCTCTACTGGCACAGCCGCCGCGGCATGCTTGAACTTGACGTGTTGCTGGTGCCCTTCGTCAAAGAGGTTTATCCGCATCTGAACCAGGTCGACCGCGACTGCTACGTGCGGTTGCTCGAGTGTGAAGACCAGGACATGTTCGGCTGGTTCATGGAACGCGCTGAATCGGAAGACCCGGAGCTGCAGCGCATGGTCCGGATGATCCTGGATCGTGTCCAGCCCAAGTAAGCTGTTTGAATGCCGCTGGCACGCCTCACGGCAGTTGCTGGCGGCCTATCTGCTGGCGCAACTGCTCGCGCTGGTTTCGTTGTTCCTGCTCTCCATTCCACTCTGGGCCACTGCGCTTGGGGTGCTGCTGTGCCTGGCCCACGGTACGTGGGTCTTGCCGAGGCAGATTCTGTTGAGTCATCCCCAGGCCTTTCGCGGGCTGCGTCGGGATGCCGATGGCTGGCAGTTGTGGAATGAGGCCAGGGGCTGGCAGCCAGTGCAGTTGCGCCCCGACAGCCTGGCGCTGCCACTGATCGTGGTGTTGCGCTTTCGCCTGCGAGGCGGGCGATGGTTCCGATCAGTGTGCGTACCCCGGGATTCGCAGGCGGTAGATGTGCACCGCCGCCTGCGGGTGCGGTTGAGGTTCAGTCGGCGTAGGTGGGCGGCACCAGAATAGTGTCCAGCGCCACCGGCAACAGGTTCGGGTAATCGAGCGTGTAGTGCAGGCCGCGGCTTTCCTTGCGTTCCATGGCCGAGCGGATCATCAGCTCGGCCACCTGGGCCAGGTTGCGCAACTCGATCAGGTCCCGGCTGACTTTATAGTTGCTGTAGAACTCGTCGATTTCATCAAGCAGCAAACGTACCCGATGCTGGGCGCGCTGCAGACGCTTGTTGGTGCGCACGATGCCGACGTAGTCCCACATGAAACGGCGCAGTTCATCCCAGTTGTGCGCAATGATCACGTCCTCGTCCGAATCGGTGACCTGGCTGGCATCCCAGACCGGCAGGTCGATCGGGATCGACACTGCAGGTAGCTGTTCGAGAATGTCCGCCGCCGCTGACCGTGCGTACACAAAGCATTCCAGCAGCGAGTTGCTGGCCATGCGGTTGGCGCCGTGCAGCCCGGTGAAGCTGGTTTCGCCGATGGCATACAGGCCCGGAACATCGGTGCGACCGTGCTGGTCGACCATCACCCCGCCGCACGTGTAGTGCGCAGCCGGTACCACGGGGATCGGCTGTTTGGTGATGTCGATGGAGAATTCGAGGCAGCGTTCGTAGACCGTCGGGAAGTGGCTCTTGATGAACGCTTCCGGCTTGTGGCTGATGTCCAGGTAGACGCAGTCCACCCCCAGGCGCTTCATTTCATGGTCGATGGCCCGTGCCACGATGTCCCGGGGCGCGAGTTCGGCACGCGGGTCGAAACGCTGCATGAAACGTTCGCCGTTGGGCAGTTTCAGGTGCGCACCTTCGCCGCGCAGGGCTTCGGTCACCAGAAAGCTCTTGGCTTGCGGGTGATACAGGCAAGTCGGATGGAACTGGTTGAACTCCAGGTTGGCCACCCGGCAGCCCGAGCGCCACGCCATGGCAATCCCGTCACCGCAGGCGCCATCGGGATTGCTGGTGTAGAGGTAGACTTTGGCGGCACCGCCAGACGCGAGGATCACAAACCGCGCACCGTAGGTGTCGACTTCCCCGGTGCCGCGGTTGAGCACGTAGGCGCCCAGGCAGCGATCGCCGGCCAGGCCCAGGCGTTTTTCGGTGATCAGGTCGACCGCCACCCGCTGCTCCAGCAGTTCAATGTTCGGTCTTTGCCGGGCCTGGGCGAGCAGGGTGCGGAAAATTGCAGCGCCGGTTGCATCGGCGGCGTGGATGATGCGCCGATGGCTGTGACCGCCTTCGCGGGTCAAATGGAATTCAAATCCGCCATCTTCAGTGCCGGACTGCTCGTCACGGGTAAAGGGCACGCCCTGGTCGATCAGCCATTGAATGGCTTCCCTGCTGTGCTCGACGGTGAAACGCACGGCATCTTCATGGCACAACCCGCCACCGGCGTTGAGGGTGTCATCAACGTGGGATTCGACAGTATCGGTATCGTCCAGCACTGCAGCGACCCCGCCCTGGGCCCAGAATGTCGAGCCGTTGGCGAGGTCGCCCTTGCTCAAGACGGCGATGCGCAAATCACCAGGCAAGGTCAGCGCCAGGCTCAAGCCTGCAGCGCCACTGCCTATTACCAGAACATCGTGTTGAAACTGTTGGCTCATTTCAGAATTCCGCACAAAGCGACCCGAGTCGGGGTTGGCGCAAGACTCCGCAACGGCAAGTCAAGGCAGCCACACAGCCCACTAGTATATAGAGGGGGGGAGCGGCACAATAGCCGAGGCGGCATGGCATTGTGAAACTACGATGACAGGAAAAGTCGGACGCTTCGTCGGATGGTTTTTTCACCGGTTCGGCGACAGCATGACTGTATCGTGGATTTAACAGTCGTTTTCTGCTCGAATTGGCCCATTGCTGCTGGTGCAAGGCTATAAATAATTGGAACTTTTGCCAAAGTGCCAAGATCAATAGACCGTTGCCCGAATCAAGGGACAGTGTCGGCTTCAGTGCGGGATCTGTGTTCAGAGGCCTGCCACGTGAATCCGGCGACAAGATTATTCGCGCAGCCGGGTTGACCCGCGCTGCGCTTTTCGTGCGTGCCAAATCAGAGCCCGCAGGAAACTTGCTTGGAGGGGGAGAACTTTTGCGAAAAGCCCGAGTCTATGTTTGCAAGTCTGGTCGTTTAGTTATGCAAGCCTCCTTCGAGCTTATCGAGGAGTGTTCATGCTAACCCAGGAAGAGGATCAGCAGCTGGTCGAGCGCGTTCAGCGTGGCGACAAGCGAGCTTTCGATCTGCTGGTGCTGAAGTATCAGCACAAAATTCTCGGGTTGATCGTGCGTTTCGTGCACGACACCCATGAAGCCCAGGATGTGGCACAGGAAGCCTTTATCAAGGCGTACCGTGCACTTGGTAATTTTCGCGGAGACAGCGCGTTTTACACGTGGCTTTACCGCATCGCCATTAACACGGCGAAGAACTATCTGGTTTCACGCGGCCGCCGGCCGCCGGATAGCGATGTCAGTTCCGAAGATGCAGAGTTCTACGATGGCGATCATGGCCTGAAGGATCTCGAGTCCCCAGAACGCGCATTGCTGCGGGATGAGATCGAAGGCACCGTCCATCGGACCATCCAGCAACTGCCAGAAGATTTGCGTACGGCCTTAACTTTACGTGAATTCGATGGTCTGAGTTACGAGGACATTGCAGCAGTCATGCAGTGTCCGGTGGGTACCGTGCGCTCCCGGATTTTTCGCGCTCGGGAAGCCATCGATAAAGCCCTGCAGCCGTTGTTGCAGGAAAACTAAAGACAGCGGCGACAGCCAAGAGAGGAACGCCATGAGTCGTGAAGCCCTGCAGGAATCGCTGTCCGCAGTGATGGATAACGAAGCGGACGAACTGGAATTGCGTCGGGTGTTGAATGCCTTCGACGATGTTGAAACCCGTGAAACCTGGGCTCGTTATCAAATCGCTCGGGCAGTCATGCACAAGGATCTGCTGCTTCCACGCCTGGATATTGCGGCGGCCGTATCGGCAGCCTTGGCTGACGAAACCGTACCGGCAAAAGCCACTCGCGGTCCATGGCGTAGCCTGGGTCGCCTGGCAGTAGCTGCTTCCGTGACCGTGGCCGTGCTGGCCGGTGTTCGCCTGTACAACCAGGACGAGATCGCCGGTGTCGAATTGGCACAGCAGTCCAACCAGCCTGGCTTGGCCGTTCCTCAGGTCAAAGGCCCAGCGGTATTGGCAGGCTATAGTGAAAGTTCTGAAGCGACTGGCCCTATGGCCAATGGCGTTCTGCAAGGTCAGCCAGGCTGGCACGACCAGCGTCTGCCGACCTACCTGCGCCAACACGCTCAGGAAGCTGCGTTAAAAGGTACTGAAAGCGCACTGCCATACGCTCGTGCAGCAAGCCTGGAAAACCGTTAAGGAGGATCATGCGCGCCATACCTCTACTTTCGCTTCTGCTCAGTGGCTGGTTCGTTGTTCCAGCCCACGCGGATGAAGCCCAGGACTGGTTGACCCGGCTGGGCCATGCCGAGCAGACGCAAAGCTTTAACGGTACTTTTGTCTACGAGCGTAATGGTAGCTTTTCTACCCACAACATCTGGCATCGTGTCCAGGATGGCAAGATCCGTGAGCGTCTACTCCAGCTCGACGGCTCGGCTCAGGAAGTCGTACGTGTCGATGGGCGTACTCAATGCGTCAGCGGCACCCTGATTGCAGGGCTTGGGGAATCCTCCAAGTCTGCTGCTCGTGCACTTGATCCACAAAAGCTCAAGAACTGGTATGAAATTGCCGTGATCGGCAAATCGCGTGTGGCCGGGCGTCCAGCAGTGATTGTTGCGCTGACGCCGCGGGATCAGCATCGCTACGGTTTCGAGCTGCATCTTGATAAGGAAACCGGCCTGCCACTCAAATCATTGTTGTTGAATGATAAGGGGCAGTTGCTTGAACGCTTCCAGTTCACCCAGCTCAATACTTCCGACGTACCTTCCGACAGTGATCTGCAAGCGGGCGCCGACTGCAAGATGATTGTCGCCGATGGCGACAAGGCTTCTGCTGCAAACGTTGCGCAAGCCTGGCGCTCGGATTGGTTGCCGCCTGGGTTTGAATTGGTCAGCAGCTCCGCACACAAGGATCTCCAGACGAAGACTCAGGTCAGCAGCCTGATGTATGGCGACGGCCTGTCTCGATTCTCGGTATTCCTTGAACCCCTGAACGGCGCAGCGGTGACTGACACCCGCACGCAGTTGGGACCCACCGTTGCGGTTTCGCGGCGCTTGACCACGCCTCAAGGCGAGATCATGGTAACGGTCGTCGGTGAGATTCCGATTGGCACCGCTGAGCGAATCGCGCTGTCCATGCGCACCGATGCCACTGCAGCCAAGTAGTGAGTCGATATCGAAATGTTTGGTGAGCATTTCAGTTTGCAAAACAATCCAGAATTTTTTATAGGTCACAGCCTCTCGGCTCTGGCCTTGTTTGTTGTTCCCGGAACAAAAATACCGGCGTATCTTTCCCGGTGTTCCTTGCTCCATATCGCTTAATCATGCTCGTTGTAACGGGAGCCGTATGTCGATACCACGCTTGAAGTCTTACCTTTCCATTGTCGCCACTGTGCTGGTGCTCGGGCAGGCCGTCGCCGTACAGGCGGTAGAGTTGCCTGACTTTACCCAACTGGTCGAGCAAGCCTCGCCGGCTGTGGTCAACATCAGTACCACGCAAAAATTGCCGGACCGTAAAGTATCTGCCGAGGACATGCCCGACCTCGAAGGCTTGCCGCCCATGCTGCGCGAGTTTTTCGAACGCGGCATGCCGCAGCCACGCTCGCCGCGCTCGCCAAGGGGCGATCGCCAGCAGGCGCAATCCCTGGGCTCGGGGTTCATCATCTCGTCTGACGGCTACATCCTCACCAATAACCACGTGATCGCCGATGCCGATGAGATTCTCGTGCGTCTTGCCGATCGTAGCGAATTGAAAGCCAAGCTGGTCGGCACCGATCCACGTTCCGACGTGGCCCTGCTGAAAATCGAAGGCAAGGACCTGCCGGTTCTGAAACTGGGCAAGTCCCAGGACCTGAAGGCGGGCCAGTGGGTGGTTGCCATCGGTTCGCCGTTCGGCTTTGACCACACCGTGACCCAAGGCATCGTCAGCGCCATTGGTCGCAGCCTGCCGAACGAAAACTATGTGCCATTCATCCAGACCGACGTGCCGATCAACCCGGGTAACTCCGGTGGTCCGCTGTTCAATCTGAACGGTGAAGTGGTGGGGATCAATTCGCAGATCTACACCCGCTCCGGTGGCTTCATGGGCGTTTCGTTCGCCATCCCGATCGATGTGGCCATGGATGTGTCCAACCAGCTGAAAAGCGGTGGCAAGGTCAGCCGCGGCTGGCTGGGCGTCGTCATTCAGGAAGTGAACAAGGATCTGGCCGAGTCGTTTGGCCTGGAGAAGCCGGCCGGAGCCCTGGTTGCGCAGATCCAGGATGACGGCCCTGCTGCCAAGGGTGACCTGCGGGTCGGCGACGTGATCCTCACCATGAACGGTCAGCCGATCGTCATGTCTGCGGACCTGCCGCACCTGGTGGGCGCGTTGAAGGCCGGTTCCAAGGCCAACCTGGAAGTGATCCGTGACGGCAAACGCCAGAATGTGGAACTGATCGTTGGCGCGATCCCGGAAGAAGGCAAAGAGCTGGAAACCCTGGCTAAATCCGGCGTCGAGCGCAGCAGCAATCGCCTGGGTGTCTCGGTGGCCGAGCTGACCGCCGAGCAGAAGAAAACCTACGACCTCAAGGGTGGCGTGATCATCAAGGAAGTCCAGGACGGTCCTGCTTCGCTGATCGGCTTGCAGCCCAATGATGTGATCACTCACCTGAACAACCAGGCGATCGGTTCCACCAAGGAGTTCACAGAAATCGCCAAGGCGCTGCCGAAAAACCGTTCCGTGTCGATGCGAGTCCTGCGTCAGGGGCGTGCCAGCTTCATCACCTTCAAGCTGGCGGAATAACACCGGTTGTTGGCTGAATGAAAAACCGCCTCGAGAGAGGCGGTTTTTTTATGTGCGCAGATTGATGCTCGGGCCGCTTAGCCCATCATGTCCTTGACCATCCGTTCCTGTTCCATCAGCTCACGCTGACGCGCATCGATGCGCGACGACAGCGGGAAGTTGCTGCCTGCCTTGCGCTTGGCGAAATCCAGTTGCTGGATGGCCTGGCGATAGTCGCCCACCAGTGCAAAGTACTCGGCACGCGCCTGGTGCAGGCCGATGATGTTGCCCGACAGGCCGCGGGTTTCTGCCACCTGGTACCACACGTCCGGATCATCAGGGCGGGACTTGAGCAGGCCTTCCAGCGCCTTCTCGGCGTCGGCTGCGCGGTTCTGTTTGAGCAGCAGGTCAACGCGCACCTGGTTCAGCGGGTAGTTGCCGGGGTACTGGGTAAGCATCCGGTCAACACGCGTCTGGGCATCCGCCAGGCGATTGTTGGTGATGTCCAGGTCCACTTGCGCCAGGTTGTAGATGATCTCGTTGGGCGACTTGGCCAGCAGCAGCTTGAGGTTCTCCCGCGCTTCGTTCAACTGGCCGCCCTTGATCTGGGCGATCGCCAGGCCATAACGGGCTACGTCGCTTTTCGGATTCTCTTCCAGCTGAGCCCGAAAACGCTTGGCGCCCAGGCCCGGGGTTTCTTCGTAAACCAGTTGCACGCGGGCACGAATCAGCTGGTAGCGCAGCGTATCTTCTATGCCGCCGGCTTTGGCCTGCTCGGCGCGGTTACGGGTATCGGCGATGCGCGATTCGGTGACCGGGTGAGTCAGGAGGAATTCCGGGGGCTTGGCGTCGAAGCGGTACTGGCGCCCCAGGCGCTCGAACATGCTGGGCATCGAGCGCGGGTCGTACCCGGCTTTTTCCAGATTGAGAATGCCGATGCGGTCGGCTTCCTGTTCGTTCTGGCGAGAAAACCGGCGCTGTTCCTGGATCGCCGCCGCCTGGCTGCCAGCAATTGCGGCGATCCCTGCATCGCCGGCACCGGCTGCAGCGATCACGATCCCGGCCAGCAGCGCGGCCATCATGGGCACCTGCATGCGCTGTTGCGCTTCAACGCCACGGGCGAAATGGCGCTGCGACAAGTGAGCCAATTCGTGCGCGAGGACCGAGGCGTATTCGCCTTCGGTCTGGGCATTGAGGAACAGGCCACCGTTGACCCCGACAATCCCGCCGGGCGCCGCAAAGGCGTTGAGCTGCGGGCTGTTGATCAGGATGAACTCCAGGCGCCGGTCATTCACCTGGCTGGTTTCCACCAGGCGATAAACGCTGGATTCGACGTAATCCTTGAGCTGCGGGTCGTTGAGTTGCGAGACCTGGCTGCGCAACAGGGCGAGCCAGGCGCGGCCCAGCTGGTATTCCTGTTGCGGCGAGACGATGGCAGAACTGGCGTCGCCGAGTGACGGCAGGTCGTCGGCGAAGCCCGGTGAGGCGAGCAGGCAAGCGAGCGTCAGCAGGGTAGGGCGCAGAAAGGTCATGCACAAAGCCTTAGTCGACAAAGACCTTACTGTAGCCGGACACTTGCCTTCGGACCAGATATTCTAAGCCGTTCAACCGCCTGACCCGGAGTGATGCAATGACTGAAGCTGTAGCCCATGATGCCGAGCTGGACGCCAGCGGCCTTAGTTGCCCGTTGCCGCTGCTCAAGGCCAAGCTCGAACTCAATCGCCTGGCCAGCGGCGCAGTACTCAAGGTCATCGCCACGGATGCGGGCTCGCAGCGCGACTTTCGCACCTTTGCCCGATTGGCCGGTCATACGCTGCTTCGCGAAGAAGATGAAGCAGGCGTGTACCGCTACTGGTTGAAAAAAGCCTGAATGGCGTTGGGTTCGTTTCTTAAGGATTTTTGATGTTCAAGGTGTTACGCGACTGGATTCAGCGTTATTTCTCCGACGAAGAAGCCGTGGTGCTGGCGGTGCTGCTGTTCCTGGCATTTACCGCAGTCCTGACCCTGGGCGGGATGCTCGCGCCTGTGCTTGCAGGCATGGTGCTGGCTTATTTGATGCAGGGCCTGGTGGTGACGCTCGAACGGCTGCGCGTACCCGGTGGCGCTGCGGTGGGCCTAGTGTTCGCGCTGTTCATGGGTGTGTTACTGGTGTTCATCGTCGTCGTGGTGCCGTTGCTCTGGCACCAGCTGATCACCCTGTTCAACGAGCTGCCCGGCATGCTCGCCAAATGGCAGTCGTTGCTGTTGCTGCTGCCGGAACGTTATCCGCATCTGGTATCGGACGAGCAGGTGTTACGGGCAATTGAAGTGGCACGGGGCGAGATCGGCAATTTCGGCCAGTGGGCGCTGACGTTCTCGCTGTCGAGCCTGCCGCTGCTGGTGAACATCATGATCTACCTGGTCCTGGTGCCGATCCTGGTGTTCTTTTTCCTCAAGGACCGGGAAATGATCGGCGAATGGGTCCGCGGCTATCTTCCTCGTGAGCGGGCGCTGATCACCCGCGTGGCCCATGAAATGAACCGGCAGATTGCCAATTACATCCGCGGCAAGGTCATCGAGATTTTCATTTGCGGCGGCGCGACCTACATCGGCTTCGTGGTGCTGGGCCTCAACTACGCAGCGCTACTGGCGTTGCTGGTCGGCATCTCGGTGGTTGTGCCCTACGTCGGCGCCGTGGTGGTGACGGTGCCGGTCTTGCTGATTGCGCTGTTCCAGTGGGGCTGGAGCGATCAGTTCATCTACCTGATGGCAGTCTACGGCATCATCCAGGTGCTGGACGGCAACGTGCTGGTGCCGCTGCTGTTCTCGGAAGCGGTGAACCTGCATCCGGTAGCGATCATCTGCGCAGTGTTGTTGTTTGGCGGGCTGTGGGGCTTCTGGGGGGTATTCTTTGCGATCCCCCTGGCGACGCTGTTCAAGGCCGTGCTGGATGCGTGGCCGCGCAAGGAGCCGGTGGTGGCGCCGCTGCTTTAGGCTGTAAAAGATCGCAGCCTAAAGCAGCTCCTACAGGATTTCGCAAATTTCTCTGTAGGAGCTGCCGAAGGCTGCGATCTTTAAAGGGTCACGCTTTATTCAAGGCCTGCGCCGCCGCCAACACCGCATCCACATGCCCCGGCACCTTGACCCCCCGCCACTCCTGGCGCAGCACACCGTCCTTATCAATCAGGAAAGTGCTGCGATCCACCCCCATGTACTCCTTGCCATACAGCTTCTTCAGCTTGATCACATCAAACAGCTGGCACAGCGCTTCTTCCTTGTCGCTGATCAGCTCGAAGTTGAAAGCCTGCTTGGCCTTGAAGTTCTCATGGGACTTGAGGCTGTCGCGGGACACACCGAACACTTCGGTGTTAGCCGCCTTGAACGCCTCGAGCTGATCACGGAAGCCCTGGCCCTGGGTCGTGCAGCCTGGCGTGCTGTCCTTGGGGTAGAAGTAGATCACCACCTGCTTGCCCTTGAGACTGGCGAGGTTGACGGTTTGCCCGCTGGTGGCGGGTGCTTCGAAGTCGGCAACCGGTTGGTCGATGGCAACGGCCATGAAAAGCTTCCTTACATTGGGTTCTGTGGGCGCCACGGTTCGATCAGTGCGTCCAGGTTCAGCGCATCGGCGAAATCCAGGAACTGATCGCGCAACCAGCTGATCTGCACGCCGGCAGGCAGGGTCACGGTAAATGTGGCGTTGAGCATGGTGCCGCCGGTCTGAGGCGCCTGATAGGTGTCGCAGGTGAGGTTTTCCAGCTCGACGTTATGGTCCATGAAGAACTGGCACAGCTCGTTGATGATGTCCGAGCGATAGGCGGAGCTGACGTAGGCGACGTATGGCAGGGCCTGAGGACGATTCTCCAGGGCGGCGCTGCGCACTACGTTGACGGTGAAGGCGTGCTTCTTGGCCAGGCCCGACAGGCTGCCTTCGAGGCGAGCCAGGGCGTCCCAGCTGCCGGAGATCTCGAGGACCAACGCACTGCACTCGCCATGACGGGTCAGGCGGGAGGTGACCACGGCGCAGCGATTTTCATGGCTGGCGCGGCACAGGACGTTAGTCAGCTCCATAGGGTTGGCGCCGAGGGCACTGATGACAAGGAATTGTTCGCGAACTGTGGGGGTGGACATGCAGCATTCCTAAAGCGATGAGCGGTCGATACCTCAACGGGCTTTTTTTACCGTGCACGAGCCTGCGGATGCGAATTCAGAAAACCCGATGGCAGGTTGCAACGTGCTCTATTGAGGCAAGAGCGAAGGGTGGCAACGCTGGATCGGGGCTTATGATGCCGAAAATGGAGGCTGGAACCCGGCGTACGAGCTTATCAGTACCGATCAAAGTCTGAAGGGTAGCGAAAAGCGGCGCCAAGGGGAATGGCAGCAGCGCAGTACTTCGCTTGTACAAGCATCTTGGCGCCAGTACCATTACCGCTCTCTTTTTCCGGCAGGAGCGGTTGCATGATTGCGGGCAGTATGGTGGCACTGGTCACACCCATGGATGCACAGGGTCGTCTCGACTGGGACAGCCTGAGCAAACTGGTGGACTTTCACCTGCAAAACGGCACCCACGCCATCGTGGCGGTCGGCACTACAGGTGAATCGGCCACCCTTGACGTGAACGAGCACATCGAAGTGATTCGTTTCGTGGTGAAGCAGGTTGCGGGGCGCATTCCGGTGATCGCCGGTACGGGCGCCAACTCGACGCGCGAAGCCATCGAGCTGACCACCAACGCGAAGACCGCGGGTGCCGACGCCTGCCTGCTGGTGACGCCGTATTACAACAAGCCGACCCAGGAAGGCCTGTACCAGCACTTCAAGGCCATCGCCGAAGCTGTCGACATCCCGCAGATCCTCTACAACGTGCCTGGCCGCACCGCGTGCGACATGCAGGCCGACACGGTGATTCGCCTGTCGACCGTGAAGAACATCATCGGCATCAAGGAGGCCACCGGCGACCTGTCTCGTGCCAAGGCCATTCTCGATGGCGTGAGCGAAGACTTCCTGGTGATCTCGGGTGATGATCCGACCGCCGTCGAACTGATCCTGATGGGCGGCAAGGGCAACATTTCGGTGACCGCCAACGTGGCCCCGCGCGCCATGGCCGACCTGTGCAACGCCGCTCTGAAAGGCGACGCCGTCACGGCTCGCGCCATTCACGAAAAGCTGATGCCACTCAATAAAACCCTGTTCATCGAATCCAACCCTATTCCCGTGAAATGGGCGCTGCATGAAATGGGCTTGATGCCGGACGGTATCCGTCTGCCGCTCACCTGGCTCAGCACTGCCTGTCACGAACCGCTGCGGCAGGCCATGCGCCAGTCCGGCGTCCTGGTTTAATTGAGGAAGTACTACGCATGAAGCGATTGGCCGGACTTTCCGCACTAGCCGTGATCATCTCCAGCACCAGTGGCTGTGGATGGGTCTGGGGCCCGGAAGGTTATTTCCGTGACCGTGGTAGCGATTACCTGGAAGCGCAACAGACTGCACCGATGCAACTGCCACCGGATGTCACTACCGCCAAGCGCCTGGACCCGTTGCTGCCGATCCCGCGCAACGTGGCCGATGACTCCGTCAAGGGCGAGTACGTCGTGCCCCGTCCGCAACCGCTGACCGCGGCGGCTGACGCCAGTGCCTACTCGTTGCAGAAGAGTGGTGATACCCGCTGGATCGTCGCGCAGAACCCGCCGGCAGAAGCCTGGCCAGTGGCCGTGCAATTCTTCCAGGACAACGGCTTCCGCCTGGACGAACAGCGCCCGCAAACCGGCGAATTCACTACCACCTGGCAGCATTCCGACGAACTGTCCGCCGCCATGGCCAAGCGCCTGAGCGCGGCAGGTGTCGGCAGCGACAGCGAAACCCGCGTGCGGGTGCGCATCGAGCCGGGCGTGCAGCGCAATACCAGTGAAATCTACGTGGTCAGCGCCGAACGTCCTGCGGGCAGCACTGCCGATGTCGAGTTCACCAACCGTTCGGTCAACACCGGCCTGGACGCGGCACTGGTCGACGACATGCTCGCGAGCATGAGTCGTATCTCCGAGAAGGGCGGTTCGGTCTCCATGCTGGCTTCGCGTGATTTCGATACGCCAAGCCGCGTCAGCCTGAGCGAAGACGGCAGCGGCAACCCGGTCCTGAACATCGGCAACGACCTGGACCGCGCCTGGTCGAGTGTCGGTCGTGCGCTGGAACAGGGCGAATGGCGAGTGGAAGACATCAACCGCAGCCTGGGCCTGTACTACATCAACCTGGCTGAAAAGGCCGAGAAGAAAGACGACAAGCCTGGTTTCTTCAGCAGCCTGTTCGGCAGCGCGCCGAACAAGGAAGAAGTTGAAGCCCGCGCCGAGCGTTATCAGGTTCGCCTGAGCAAGGTGGGTGAAAACGTCCAGGTCACCGTCGAGAAGAACATCAACACCGTGGCGCCAGCTGATGTGGCGCGCAAAGTGTTGAGCGTGATTCAGGACAACCTGGGCTGATCTCATGCGTTTTGCCGTTCTCGGCAGCGGTAGCCAAGGGAACGGCACGCTGATAGCCAGCGCTGATACGTATGTGCTGGTGGATTGTGGTTTCTCCCTGCGGGAAACCGAAAAACGCCTGTTGCGCCTGGGTGTGAACCCGGCGCAGCTGAGCGCGATACTCGTGACCCACGAACATGCCGACCACGTGCATGGCGTGGGTTTGCTGTCTCGGCGCTACAATCTGCCGGTCTACCTCAGTCGCGGTACCCTGCGCGGGATGCGCAAACCCATTGAACCTGCTGGCCTGCTGGCCGGCGGCGAGCAACTGCAGATCGGCGCACTGAGCATCGGCGTCATTGCCGTGGCCCATGATGCACAGGAACCGACGCAGTACGTGTTCAGCGATGGTGAGCGGCGCTTCGGCCTGCTGACCGACCTGGGGTCGTACTGCAACAGGGTGCTGGATGGCTACAAGGACCTCGATGCATTGATGATCGAGTCCAACCATTGCCGTGACATGCTGGCTCGCGGTCACTACCCGTACTTTCTCAAGCAGCGGGTGGGCGGCGAACTGGGACATTTGAATAACCACCAGGCGGCATTCCTGGTGTCCGAGTTGGGCTGGCAAGGCCTGCAACACCTGGTCCTGGCCCATCTGAGCAGCAAGAACAACCTGCCGCAGCTGGCCCGGCAATGTTTTGTCGACACCCTCGGGTGCGACCCGGACTGGCTGCAACTGGCCGATCAAGATTCAGGGCTCGACTGGCGACACATCGCCTAGCCCACCTACTTAGCAAGCGGAGCCCATCATGGAAAAACGTGAAGAACTCTACCGCGGCAAAGCCAAATCGGTTTTCAAGACCGACGACGCTGACCGCTTGATCCTGCTGTTTCGCAACGACACTTCGGCGTTCGACGGCAAGCGCATCGAACAGCTCGACCGCAAGGGCATGGTGAACAACAAGTTCAACGCCTTCATCATGCAAAAACTCGAAGCCGCCGGCGTGCCGACCCAGTTCGACAAGCTGCTGGGCGACAACGAGTGCCTGGTGAAGAAGCTCGACATGATCCCGGTCGAGTGCGTCGTGCGTAACTACGCCGCCGGCAGCCTGGTCAAGCGCCTGGGCGTCGAAGAGGGCATGAAGCTCAACCCTTACACCTTCGAACTGTTCCTGAAGGACGACGCCAAGGGCGACCCGTTCATCAACGAATCCCACGTCGTGGCATTCGGTTGGGGCACCGCCGAGCAACTGGTTCGCATGAAAGAACTGTCGCTCAAGGTCAACGAAGTGCTGAGCAAACTGTTCGACGACGCCGGCCTGCTGCTGGTCGACTTCAAACTGGAATTCGGCGTATTCAGCGACGGCTCCATCGTCTTGGGCGACGAGTTCAGCCCGGACGGCTGCCGCCTGTGGGACAAGGCCACCGGCAAGAAAATGGACAAGGACCGCTTCCGCCAGGGCCTCGGTGACGTCATCGAAGCCTACGAAGAAGTCGCCAACCGTCTGGGCGTACCGCTTTAATCGACGCAAGCATCTGATACCACAGAAATATTTCGCTTAGGGGCTTCGCATCCGGCGAAAGTGTTGTTATGATGCGCGCCGTTGGAGAGATGCCAGAGTGGCCGAATGGGACGGATTCGAAATCCGTTGTACCTTCACCGGTACCTAGGGTTCGAATCCCTATCTCTCCGCCATTACATAGAAAAAGCCCCGTAGCTGAGAAGTTACGGGGCTTTTTCGTTTCTGCAGGTTCCTCTCGGGCGTTAGCAGGCACGCCTACTAAAGGGGGTTAACAATCGGTATTCACCGGCGGCCACCTCCGCAACACCTTGTGTACATCATCTACTACTGCCTTGCTCATCGCGGTCAGGTAGTGCGCTGCCCAGGCGTTTCTATCTGCGTCTTTGTCGTCACTAGCGTTAGCAGTCAACAGCTTGGCCAGGCCCAAAAGATCAGAGGCTTGCGCCAGAGCATTCCCGATAGGCACGCCAGGGTTCACGCGAAACAGCGGCTGGTTGGCGCAATAGTGGAACGGGGTGAGGCCAATGGTCGTCAGTTCGGGTTTGTCGCTCATCTGCCACCCCCTTCAATGAAGCAGGTGAGATCGAGCCTTGGCGCTTGATCAGATTCGGAACTAAGTTGAGGGGAACGACCTCGTTTGTTCGGATTTACAGTTTCCATGTCTAGCTCCGCGACTTGGGGAGCGTGACTCGTCGGGTTACCAAGCTCGATCGCTGGATTTCCAGCGACCTCATGAGGGTATACCGACGCAACTCACGCCATCAAGGCGCTAGCCTGGTGAAGCACACAGCAAAGCAGATTCGTACGCAACTCTCGAAATTTGCCTACAACTAAGCCGAGAGGCACCCCGATATTCTTAGGACCTCACAAGACGGTCGAAACCCGAAGCTAAAAACGCCTACTTTCAACTTATGGAAAAGTGGTGTTTTTGCGCATGCTTCAGGGGCGGCAGTTCATGCATCAGCGAGGTTACAAGCTGCTGCCCAATCTTTATTGGTATCTCTCGCTCCAGCGCTGCACGCGACAGTCGCTGTAAAAGCACAGCTTGCTAACAAGAGTATTAATCAGTGGGTAGCTGATGTTCTTGATCGTGAAGCACGTGTCTGACGAGTCTTCTTCCCAGTGGTGAGCCGCAAGGCTCGCTCAAATTTATCATCGGCCAATACAGAGTCTCGTTGATCCAGAATGATCTCCTCGGCTTGTTTGAAAGCTCCACGGCCTCCATTCGATAAAAAGGTCTCTGTTGTTTTTTCTCCTGTCCGTCCCCTCGCTATGTTTTTCGCTCCCGCATTTTTATGCTTGCAAGAATGCGAATGAGCGACCGCTGATCGTTATATGGCCGATTGTTCCCACTGAGTGGGAAACCTGTTTCAGTTAATGAGAAACATCATGCCACCATGCAGGCAATAGCATGGGGCCAACAATGAACTACAACACGCCAACCGATCGCTTGCTGCAAATCCTCGTAACCTTGGGGCAATCCGGCGAGGCGATCTCCGCCAAAGAGCTCTCCGAGCAGTTGGCACAGCCGCTCAGCAGCATCTATCGCCATCTAAAAACCCTCCTGCGCTGGGGCCTGGCCGAAGAAAACGGTCACGGGCGCTACTTGCCGGGGCCTGCCTGTTTGCAACTGGCCAAAAAGTTCGACCGCGAAGCGGTGTTGGTGACGTTGGCCAAGCCCGAACTCAAGCGCCTGGCCGAGCAAACCCAGGAAAGCGTTGCGTTGATGGTGCCCAGCAACGGCCAGGCCATTTGCATTGAGCTGATCGACAGCCCGCAACCGCTGCGCTGCTGCTACCAAAAAGGGTTGGCGCAACCATTGCTGGTGGGCGCTTCGGCGCGGGTGTTGCTGGCGCACATGGATGAGGCGCAAAGCCTGTCGGCACTGCTGGCCCAAGGCGTCGACAGTGGCGACGTTGCGACCTATCAGCGCAGTTTTGCCGAGATCCGGGCTGCCGGTTACGCCGTGAGTCAAAGTGAAATCGACGACGGCATCTGGGGGGTCAGTGCGCCTTTGATCGACAGCCGCGACCGCCTGCAAGGCGCTATCAGCCTCATGGCCCCTGCCTTCCGGGCTCAACAGCGCACTGAACGCCTGATCCGCTGGACCCGGGATGTGGCGCTGCGTCTGAGCGCCCGGCTCGACTGAATTTGAATGGAGTTTCAAACATGACCGTTGTTCCTGACATGCCATTGTGGACGGGTCGCATTGACGACGCCGAAGGGCAAGGCGCGCTGCGCTGGCACCAATGGGTCAAACCCTTCGCGCAAAACCAGCCTGCGGGTGTCGCACTGGTTGGTTTGGCCTGTGATGAAGGGGTCAAACGCAACCAGGGCCGCACCGGTGCACGCCAAGGCCCGACAGAACTGCGCAAGGCTTTAGCCAACCTGGCGTGGCACGGCCACGCGCCGGTGTATGACGCCGGCGATGTGGGTTGTACCGACAGCAACCTCGAAGGCGCACAGCAGAGCTACGCCCACCACGTCAGCGAGTTGCTCGATCAGGGACATTTACCGCTGGGGCTGGGTGGTGGCCATGAAATCGCTTTTGCAAGTTTTAGCGGTCTGGCCGATCACTTGCGCAAACGCACGGCGAAGGCCCGTATCGGTGTACTTAATTTCGACGCGCATTTTGACTTGCGCCTTGCCGAACAAAGCAGTTCAGGCACCCCTTTTCGCCAGATCGCCGAGTATTGCCAGCGCGCTGAAATGCCCTTCACTTACGGCTGCCTGGGTGTCAGTCAGCTCAACAATACTCAGGCACTGTTCGAGCAGGCGCAGCGGCTGAATGTGCGTTTTCGCCTCGACCGTGAGATGAACAGCTGGGACGTTACCGCCTGCGAAAGATTCATCGATGATTTTTTGCAAGATGTCGATTACCTCTACATGACCATCTGCCTCGATGTTCTGCCCGCTAGCCAGGCGCCCGGGGTCAGTGCGCCGTCTGCCCATGGCGTGGACATGCAAATCGTCGAGCATCTGGCGCGCTATGCCAAAGCCAGCGGCAAATTGCGCATGGCCGACATCGCCGAACTCAACCCCAGCCTTGATATCGAAAACCGAACCGCCCGCATTGGCGCGCGTCTGCTCGCAAGCCTGATTGATTAAGTTTTCGAAAATCCCTGAAACCACTTGTTAAATCATAAGAAAAAGAGAAATTCGCCATGCTGACATTCGAACTGGATGCGCTGAGTACCCTTGCTCTCGCGTTGCTTCTCCTGGGCTTGGGTGCACAACTGAAAAAACGCAGTTACTGGCTGCGCCAACTGTGTGTTCCCGCACCGGTGATTGGCGGCTTTGGTTTTGCCCTGCTGATCTGGCTGCTACGCAGCCAGCAGTGGCTGAACCTGACCCTCGACACCAGCTTGCAAACCCCGTTGATGGTAGCGTTCTTTACCACCGTCGGTCTGGGCGGCAGCCTGGGCTTGCTGCGTAAAGGCGGCAAGTTACTGTTTATCTACCTGGGGGCGTGCTGGGGCTTGGCGCTGGTGCAGAACGTAGTCGGCGTAAGCGTTGCCAAACTGTTGGGTATTGATCCGTTACTGGGGATCATGGCCGGTGCGGTGTCCCTGGAAGGCGGTTTTGGTGCGGCGGCGGCATTCGGCCCGATTGCTGAAAACCTCGGTGCCGTCGGCGCGACTACTGCGGCGCTGGCGGCCGCGACCTTTGGGATGGTGGCGGGCGGTTTGTTGGGTAGCCCGCTGGCGCGCTGGTTGATTGAGCGCAACAAACTCACGGTTGAAGCGCAAGCGGTGGGCAGCCTCAAGGCGTTTGAAGACGTAGTCCACAACCCGCCTGCCGCGCTGGATGCACCGACTCTGTTGCGCTTGTTGACCTGCATCGTGGTGATCATGGTGCTGGGTTTGTGGTTGGGCGCCAGCTTGCAGCAACACTTGGGCATCGTGTTGCCCAGCTATGTGGGCGCGATGTTTGTGGCGATTATTTTGCGCAACCTCAATGACCGCAGCCAGGCGATCGAGATGCCGGACCATGCTGTCAGCACCATTGGCGACGTGTGTTTGGGCATGTTTCTGACCATGGCCATGATGAGCCTTAAGTTCTGGGAGCTGGAAAAGCTGGGATTGCCGCTGCTGGTGATCCTGGTGGTACAAGTGGTGATCATGATTTTGCTGTGCGTATTCGTTTTGTTCCGCCTGTTTGGCCGTAACTACGACGCTGCCGTCCTTTGCGCAGGCTTCATGGGGCACGGGCTGGGCGCTACACCCAACGCCGTGGCCAACATGGGGGCCATCTGTGACCACTACAAAGTGTTCTCGTATAAAGCCTTTATCATCGTGCCGTTGTGCGGTGCCGTGCTGATCGACATTGTGGCCATCCCGATGATCACCTGGTTTATCAACGCCTTCAGCTAGGGGCGGCCTCATTTGGACCCGTGATATCCGTCATTTTGTCGAAGCGGTACTCTGGCTTGCTCGTACGGTCTCGCCATGGCTTGGTTTTCGGAAACCTACGGTCATGGGCATAGAGTCCAAGTGCACTAAAGTTGCTGGGCCGGCAATGGCATTTGGGTGCAGATGATGCAAGCACTTGCTGCCGATGCAGATCTGGAGCACTTGATGGTGGATGGGAGCATCGTGCAGATTAATCAGCACGGTGCGACCAAAAACAGCCGAGGACATTTAAGTCACGGGCAAGTCCCGGAGGGGGACTGAGCACCAAAATAAATTTATTCTGCGTTCGATGAGGGTATCTCCACGTGGCCCATGCCTAATACCCTGAGCACTACATCGTGCATTGGGCGCCAAGTCACGCGTCCGAAAAGGCAGTTCGAGATTTCAACAAAAATTTACTTAGATTTGAATGATTTTCGATTAGCTCAGTGAGTTTTAAAGAAGAAACTGTGATTCAGCATGCGGTTATAACTAGTGCTGCGAATATGTTCATGGCAATTATCGCGAGTGTGAAATAACTTGTTGGGCGATGTTTCTCTTTGCAGAATGGGGTGCTGAGCGGTCACGGACTTTACGAAAAAGTATTGCCCATATAGGGATACATAATGAACGCTAAGCCGAATACTATTCCGGCGATCCAAGGCAGTATAAGCTTGTATTTAAGGGTGGTCGGCATGTTCGACAACTCATGCGCGTCTATCATTCCACACCGCTCAAAAAAATTAGGGGCTAAGAACATCAGGGCTATCGACCCATTTCTTGCGATTTTTCCAAACACTCCAAAGCTTCCAAGCGTTTTTATATTGTTCTCTACAAATATGCTTTTCTTTAAGTGACTTTCTGCTGGTTCAGTTAACCTGTGGGCAGAGACGATGAGCCAGATTACTGAGGATATTTGTGCGGTCATTATAACAATACCAGTGATAACCAACGTTAAGCTGCTCATTGAGGGTACTCATAGATAACATCACCCATATACTCCCCAGCCTTGGAGCCGTATTCGCCTCCTGCCCATCCTCCTAAACCCCCTCCAACCAACGTGCAGGCGAAAATACTTGCACCAAACGTGACTGGACTAAATGCAACCGCGCAAGCAGTAGTAGCCGCCGCGACTCCTACTGAACCGCCGAGCATTCCAATAGCCACGCCCCCCGCCAACTTACCACCCTCAGTATATTTGGCCTTTCGGCACTCTATGTTGGGGAAGGTGGTGTGCTTTACACAAATGTTTACCAATAAGGGAACGAAAAAAAAGCGAAGGAGGATATTATGCTGACTATCCACGGCAGTATAAGCTTGTTCTTTAAGTTGGTCGGCATGTTTGACAGCTCGTGTGCGTCGATCAATCCGCGTCTTTCAAATAAATCAGGTGCTAAAATCATCAGAATAATCGAACCGTTTCTTGGTATTTTTCCAAGCAATCCAAAGCTTCCAAAAGTTTTTAGATTGAGTTCTACAAATGAGCTTTTCTTTAAATGACTTTCTGCTTGTTCAGTTAGCCTATGGGCGGAGAAGATGAGCCAGATTGCTGAAAAAATTTGTGTGGTCATTACAAATGCGCCAGCGATAACCAAGGTTAAGCTACTCATCGGGGATACTCATAGATAACATCACCAATTTGCTCTCCGGTTCTGGCGCCGTATTCGCCACCAGCCCATCCTCCTAAACCTCCTCCGACCAATGTGCAGGCGAAAATGCTACTCCCAAACGTGACTGGACTAAATGCCACCGCGCAAGCAGCAATAGCAACTGTGGTTCCGATTGTGCCACCCACTAGTCCGACAGCTACGCCCCCCGCCAACTTACCACCCACCGTATGTTTGGCCTTTCGGCACTCTTGTTCCCGACCGCTGGAGAACGCTGTGTAGATGGAGGTCCCAGCCGCTGCGACGTTTAACCCAACCCCCAAGTAGGTGCCTCTTCTTATCAGGCTCGAAGCCTTAGCCACACCGTTCCAGCAGCTTGGTAATGGTTAAATCGGTGACAGTCGTTCGACCTGAGGAAGCTCCTCCCGCAGAGCTTGCGGTGGCCGAAGTGCTCTGATGGGTGCCAAAGTTGTAACCTGTGGTTTCTATCCAGTCCTTGTGCTGCTCATCCAGAGCTTCACCGGGAATCCCCCCTATCTTGAGGTACGCGTCGAATGCCATTTCCTTTCGTCCTTTTCGTGATAGTTGTTTAAGAGAGACTTAAGGTTTCGTAGGGCTCTAGCAGATCTTAAGCGTAAAATTACCGTCCGCCAGTGGTTGGAAAAAATCAGGAAGTGACTGTAGGAAAAAACGACTCGCTCCGACCCAGATAAGTCTTGTTCTCATGTTGAGGGTGTACAATTTTTGGTTTCGAGATTAAATCCAATACCGAGTACGTCACTTCAGCCTGAATATCAACTCCAGCTCGGCTCAAACCTAATGAGCGCAGAGAAAATTCACGACCTGATTCGGCACATAGATCACCTTGGTTACTACACGCCTTTCAAGGGCCTCGATGACTTTGCTCCGAGCCATATCGACGTCGACCAACTCCTCACCGGTCCCCTCCGGAAGATCATCCACATACTTGCCGTTAATGTAGATTCGTGTCGCCTTGACCGGGCGCACTCGAGCTTGGGGCCATGGTGCAGAGTCAATAGTGTCGTAGCCCAACTGCTCCCAGATCTCAGAGCAGACGTGCGGAGCAAAGGGGAACAGGGCCTTCACAAAGTCAGCGCCAATTCGTTCGAAAAAATAGTCCTTATGCTTCTCAGCCTGATTCATGAATTCCATGAACGCGGCAATCGCCGTATTGAAATTCAAGGTCACAAAGGATGCATTGACTTTGGCCAGGGTTTTTCCCCACAGCGTCTCCAGCGGATGCTGATCCGAAGCCGTCGATTCGTTACGCGGAGCGCCGCACTGAAGGCCATCGGCAAAAATACTCAGCACCCTGTTGATGAAACGCTCACAGCCCTTGATCCCTTTGATGTCCCACTTCTTGTTCTGTCCGAGCGGCCCGATAAACATCATGTAAATCCGGAAGGTGTCGACGCCGTACTCACGAATGATGTCGTCTGGAACGACCACGTTCAAAAGGGATTTCGACATTTTGGTATTGAAGACTTGCAACTCGTGGTCGCTATTCTTTAACCAATACTTGCCTGCCCGATACTCTGCTTCATCCACGGCCACGATTCGACCGGTTCCATCCTTGAAGGCATCAGCCGTCACCAATCCCTGGTTATAGAGCGTCTTGAAGGGCTCATCAAAATTCACTAGCCCCACATCGAACAGCACCTTGTGCCAGAATCTGGCGTAGAGCAGATGCATGGTCGCATGGGCCGCACCGCCCACATAAAGATCGACCTGTTGCCAATACTCCATACTTTGCGCTGAGAACGGTTCAGCTTCGTTATGTGGGTCCATGAACCGCAGGAAGTACCAACACGACCCGGCCCAACCAGGCATGGTGTCCGTGACCCGATAGAGCGGATTTCCTGTCGAATCACTGCAGTTCACCCAATCTTCAGCCCGTTGCAGTGGGCTCGCTCCGTCAGCACCTGGACAGAAGTTCTCAACTACCGGCAACTCGACTGGCAGTTCGCTAGCGCTGGCTGCGATTACGTTACCGCTGTCGTCCCGAAACAGCGGAAAGGGTTCGCCCCAGTACCTTTGCCGAGAGAACAGCCAATCACGCATCCGGTAACGAACCCTGCGCACAGCCCAATGATTGTTAGTGAGCTCAGCTTCAATCCGCCCACGCGCCTCGCTTCTGGACAGGCCGCTAAAGCTCTCGGAGTTTTTGAGGGAGGGCTGTGTATCGGTCTCATCGAGCACGGACAAGTGAGGTAAGCCGAAACGCTGGCACAACGCTGCTGCTTTGGGATCAGTTTCGGGAACAGAGAATACCGCTTGCTCTCTTCCATCGAACGCGAGGTAGTTGACGACGTAAAGAGGAAGCGATGCGCCCGTCAGTGGATGACTTACGTGGCGACGTAGATACAAGGCGTCCACTGCAATCTTCGGGTCCTGCAAGGTGGCAATTCTGGCGCAGAGGTCGCTGTCATGGCACAGTTCTTTTACATAAGGGTGTTCAGTACACAGCAAGACGGCGTTACTGCCATACAGAGTTTCGGCTTCAGAGGTAAACACAGTTAAGGGGATGGCCGCATCTTCTCGTATCAGGAGATCAATATCGATACCCTCTGCGCGTCCGATCCATTCACGCTGCATTTTTTTGACCGATTCGGGCCAATCGAGTCGATCCAAGTCGGCCAACAAGCGTTCAGCATAGTCGGTGATCTTTACAACCCACTGCGTTAGCGGCTTTTTAGCGCAGGGGTAATCACCGCGTTCAGAGCGGCCGTCGATGACTTCTTCATTCGCGAGAACGGTTTGAAGTGACTCGCACCACCAGACATTTTCCTCTTTCTCATACACTAATCCGCGTTCGTACAATTTCAGGAAAAGGAATTGTGTCCATTTATAGTATTTAGTGTCAGAGGTGTCGATTTCCCGGCCCCAGTCGTAACTTAAGCCCATCAGCATCAGTTGTCGCTTGAAGTTTTGGCAGTTGATCTTGGTAACGTCGGCGGGGTGAACGCCTGTTTTTATGGCGAATTGTTCTGCCGGTAGACCGAACGCATCCCAGCCCATGGGATGCAATACGTTGAATCCATCCATTCTTTTTTTGCGGGCAATTATGTCAGTTCCTATATAGCCAACGGCGTGGCCAACATGTAAACCGTTACCCGAGGGGTACGGGAACATGTCCAGCACATAATAAGGAGGTTTGTTGCTCATATTGTCAGCGGCAAATAAATTCTCTTCTGCCCATCGCTGCTGCCACTTGTTTCTGAACTGATCGTTATCCATGATCGACTCACGCTCTTCCAAAAGCTCTATGGATTCATCCCGTACAGATGAACGTCTCTGCGTTAAGTTGAGGAGCTTCTATGAACTCCACATACCCACTAAGCATTTAGCTCATTTCGCCTCTATCTGGTAGATGCGGCTTTTAGTTGCTACAACGACAGCTACATTAATAACCTGCTCGCTGGATCCGTGCATGCCTAAATATGTAACGCAGTGTAATCTTTCGGCAAACTCGCCTTTCTGACGCCTCATTAAGATCTCGTAGAGCTCTCGCAGATCTTAGGCGTTAAATTACCGTCCGCCAGTAGCTCGAAAAAATCAGGAATTGACTGTAGGAAAAACTCCCCGGCCTCCATTCAAAAAAAAGCCCCAAAGCTGATCAAACTTCGAGGCCTCTTTATCTCAAACATCGCATCAAAACGTTGGCGGCGTAATCACCCAAATCACCACCGCATCCACCTCTCCAGGATTGCCATACCGATGCGGCTCCTGACTCGAGAAGCTGAAACTGTCTCCCTCGCTCAGCAGAAAATGCCGTTGCCCAACCCACAACTCAAAACGCCCCGACAGCAGATACCCGGCTTCTTCCCCCTCATGGCTGTAACTCTGCTGGCTATAAGTGCCAGGCGGAAACCGTGAGTGCAGCATCTCCAGTTGCCGATTCGGCTGCGGGGTCAGCAGTTGATCGACGATGCCATCCTCGTAATGCACGCTCATCCGCGTGTTCTTGCGCACCACCACGCCGTGGTCTTCCGGGGCGGTGGCGGCTTCGCTGGCGAAGAACCACTGGATGGTCACGCCCAGGCTGCGGGCGATGTTGAAGAGGGCGGGGATGGAAGGGTAGGCGAGGTTGCGTTCGAGTTGGCTGATGTAGCCCGCGGTCAGCTCGCTCATGTTCGCCAGCTCGGCCAGGGTCATGCCCCGGCGTTTGCGCAGGCCGCGGATTCGGGTGCCGAGAAAACTGGGCTCTGGTGCGGCGCTGTCTTTACTGCCGTTGCTCATGCGTACTCCAGGCCGGGGTTTGGGGGAAAACCCCGGAGTATAAACAGGCTCAAAGCGCCCAGGCGACTTTCAAACCTTCGTAGATGGCCTCTTCGGCAGTACGCGGCGCCAGGCAGTCACCGATCCGGCGAAACTCCACCAGGCCTTGCAGTTCTGCGCCCAGGGTGTCGACCGGTTGATGACCCTGGCAGAGCACCAGGGTGTCGATATTTTCCAGCAACATCGGTTCGCCGCTCGCGGTGTGTTGCAGGTAGACGGTGCTGTCATCGCAGCCGTAGAGGCGGGCGTAGGGGGTGATGGGGATACCCAGTTTGTGCAGTTCGCCGGCCAGTTGGTCGCGCACGTACAGCGGCAGGTTTTCCCCGCAATGGGTGCCGTTGACTGCCAGGTGCACCTGATGCCCGGCGCGCACCAGGCGCTCGGCGATGCCGGGGCCGATCCAGTCGCAGCGCCAGTCCACCACGACCACCGAACGACCTATCTGTACTTCATCACGCAGCACTTGCCAGGCGTCCACCACCTGCAGTTCGCCGCCACGCTCGAAGGTTGGCCAATAGGGCTCGGCGCCGGTGGCGATGATCACCAGGTCGGGACGCTCACGCTCCACCAGGGCGCGGTCGACCCGGGTGTTGCGCACCACCCGTACACCCGCCAGTTCCATCTCCCGCTGCAGGTTGGTGCTGGCCCCACCGAACTCGCTGCGTCGCGGTAACAGCTGCGCCAGCAGCACCTGGCCGCCGAGTTGCGCGGCCGCTTCATAGAGGGTGACCTCGTGCCCGCGCTGGGCCGCTACCGCAGCGGCTTTCATGCCGGCCGGCCCTCCGCCGGCAATCATGATGCGCTTGCGTTGGCCGGTAGGTTGCCGGTTGCCGAAGATCAACTCGCGCCCGGTCTCCGGGTGCTGGATGCAGGAGATCGGCAAGCCTTTGTGGAAGTGGCCGATGCACGCCTGGTTGCAGGCGATGCAGGCGCGCACGTCTTCTACACGGCCGCTGTCGGTTTTGTTGGGCATTTGCGGGTCGCAGATCAGCGCGCGGGTCATACCGCAGACGTCGGCCTGACCCCGGGCCAGGATCAGCTCCGCTTCCTGGGGCTGGTTGATGCGCCCGGTGACGAACAGCGGGATGGACAGACCGGCCTTGAAGGTTCCGGCTTCCCTGGCCAGATAGGCCGCTTCGATCGCCATGGGCGGCACGATGTGCACGGCACCGCCCAGGGATGCAGAAGTACCGGCGACGATGTGCACGTAATCCAGGCTGGTTTGCAATGCCTGCACGGCGAGCAGCGATTCGTCTTCGGTGAGTCCTTCCGGGTCGCGCTCGTCTGCGGAAATGCGCAGGCCGATGATGAAGTTTTCATCGGTACTGGCCCGCACTGCGGCGATGATCTCCCGCAGCAAGCGCAGGCGCTGTTCCAGCTCGCCGTTGTAGCCATCGGTACGGCGGTTGACTCGCGGGTTGATGAACTGCGCGGGCAGATAACCGTGACTGGCGACCACCTCCACGCCGTCGATCCCGGCTTGAAACAGGCGCCGCGCCGCTGCCGCGTACCCGGCGACAATCTCGTCGATCATGGCTTGATCCAGTGCCCGTGGCATCACCCGAAACCGCTCGTTGGGCACCGCCGAAGCTGAATAGGCCACCGCCAGCAGGCCGTCGCTGGACTCCATGATTTCCCGCCCAGGGTGGAAGATCTGCGACAGCACCACCGTCCCGTGCGCATGGCAGGTTTGCGCGAGTTTGCGATAGCCCTCAATGCAGGCGTCATCCGTGGCCATCAACACGTGCGAGGTGTAACGCGCGCTGTCGTGCACACCTGCTACCTGCAGCACGATCAGCCCGGCCCCCCCTGCCGCGCGCGCCTGGTGGTAAGCGATCAGTTGATCATTAACCAGGTTGTCGGTGGGCATCGAAGTGTCATGCCCGCTGGACATGATGCGGTTTTTCAGGCGTTTGCCGCGTAGCAGCAGGGGTTCGAACAGGTGCGAGAAAGCGGGGGACGAGGTGCTCATGGTGGGGGCTACTCCAGGCGGCCTGAAGCCGAAAGGGCCGGTTTTCGGCGTTATTATTTTTCTATAAGAATTTACCTTCAGTAAAAAATCAATAGTTTTGTTTACTAAGTCGGCTGGAAACAGATGTAATGCCGATGTTACAAATCCGTTACTTCGATTGCCCAAGGCGAGCAATTCTCAACATATAAATTCTATTAATGGCAATGACAGGGTGCCTACCATTGGCAGGTACAGGCATTTGCAGAAAACAATAATAATCAAGCTCTGAGGCCTACAATGAAGCTGCGTTCACTATTGGGTGTGGTTGTTCTATCGGCATCTGGAAGTTATGTAAAAGTGCAGGCAGAAGATGTGGGCGAAGGATTGGTCGAGGGTGGCTCGGCAACTATTACCGCTCGCAATATGTATTTTAATCGCAACTCACTCTCGCATTATCCCGATGCCCGTGGTTGGGGGCAGGGTTTTCAGATGGATTACCAGTCCGGATTTACTCAAGGTGAAGTCGGCCTTTGGCTGGATGCAAGTGCCTATACTGCCTACAAGCTGGATGGCGGTCGCGGTACGGTTGGCACGGGAATGTTTCCCGCTGAGGGAGATCGCGAAAGAACCGAGTCTTCCACACTCAACGCTTCGGTAAAGATGAAATGGTCAAACACTGTCATCAAGTATGGCGATCTGCGCCCATACAATCCGGTATTCGCGACTCCCGATTTACGCCTGATGCCGATGACGACCCGTGGCCTACAACTGTTGAGTGATGATATCGACAAAGTCAGCATCGATATCGGGCACTTCCATTCCACCAGAGGTTATACCAGTAC
The DNA here is from genome assembly GCF_022496665.1 of Pseudomonas sp. TMW22090. Taxonomy (NCBI): domain Bacteria; kingdom Pseudomonadati; phylum Pseudomonadota; class Gammaproteobacteria; order Pseudomonadales; family Pseudomonadaceae; genus Pseudomonas; species Pseudomonas sp. TMW22090. The sequence goes on along the minus strand of NZ_SCFH01000002.1, from coordinate 75,593 downwards.
AGGTCACGACGGTGGCTTCATGGCAGGTTACGCCGGGGTGGACAGCGGCGATGTCGATTATGCAGGCTTCACCTACACGCCAGTAGAACAGGGCGGCGTCGGCTTCTATGTGTCCCAGGCGCAGGACTTGTGGCGCCAGTACTATGTCAATGGCAACTACAGCTTTGTCCTGACTGCGGAACAGACTCTCGGCGTTGACTTCAATCTCTATCGATCACTGGATCAGGGCCAGGCCAATGCCGGCGATATCAATGTCACCGCCTGGTCGTTGGCGACGGCCTATGCCAATGGCCCGCATACGCTGACGCTGTCTTATCAAAAGATCCATGGAGGTCAGCCATTTGATTATCTGATGGCTTCCGATGGGACTTACATGGACTCGATCTATCTGGCCAACTCTTCGCAGTACGGGGACTTCAATGGCCCTGGCGAACAGTCAGTCGGCCTGGCCTATGAATATGATTTTGGTTATACGGGTGTTTTACATACCACGCTGGGCTTCAAGTATATCTATGGATTTGATATCGATAATGAGCAAGTTGATCCTGACGGGTTGTACGCTTACTTCGCTCATGCGGATAAGCAGATAGAGCGAGACGTCGATATTAAAACCGTTGTTGAAACGGGCCCGCTGAAAGATTTGTCGGTTCGGGTGCGTTACGCCGAACATGCCTTTAGCGGTGACAGTGTTCAACAACTGCGGATCATCACTCAATACCCGATCAATATTTTTTGATATGCGTTCATCCCTCCAATAACAATAAAAGAGGTATCCCATGAAGCTTTCGAGTATCGCGTTGGCCGTAACCCTCTCGTCGCTGTCGTTGTCCGCACTGGCCGACACGGTCTACATCCATGCCGGTCGCCTGGTGGACGTGGAGCGCGGCAAGGTGCTGACGGACCAGCGCATCAAGGTCGATGGCGAGCGTATCGTGGCCGTTGAGCCCTGGAGTGCACCGCCGGCTGACAGCACCGTTATCGACTGGTCGGGCAAGACCGTGCTGCCGGGCCTGATCGACATGCACACGCATATCGCCGACTGGGACATGACCAACAACGTTGCCGAACCCCTGCTGCATTCTGCCCAGGACTACGCGCTGCTGGGCGCCAAGCATGCCTATCAGACCTTGCGCGCAGGGTTCACCACGGTCCACGACGTGGGGACCTACCGCGCGTTTACCGACGTCTCGCTACGTGATGCGATCAACGCCAATCAGGTACTGGGGCCGCGGATGAATGTAGTCGGCGCTTATCTCTCTGTAGCGGGTGGCGGCGGTGAGGTGACGGGCCTGGCACCGGGCATCACGGTGCCGGACGATATGCGGGTGGGCGTCTATCGCGATACCAATGACGCGAAACTCAAGACCCGGTACCTGTTCCAGCACGGCGTCGACACCATCAAGATGGTCGGCACGGGCGCCGTATTGGCCGAAGGCACCGAGCCTGGCCAGATGGAAATGACCGAGGACGAAATGCGCGCGGTAGTGCAGGAGGCCAAGGTGCACAAGAGCTATGCGACCGTGCACGCCCATGGCGCCGACGGCATCAAGGCGGCTATCCGCGCTGGCGCAAAATCCGTGGAGCATGCCTCGCTGCTGGACGATGAAGGCATCAAGCTGGCCAAGGACAACGGCACCTATCTGGTCATGGATATCTACAACGGAGACTTCATCGACAAGATCGGGCGCGAGGAAAAGTGGCCGGAAAGTTACCTGCGTAAAAACACCGAAACCACCGAAGTACAGCGTGAAGGTTTCCGCAAGGCGGTCAAGGCCGGTGTAAAAATCGCCTATGGCACGGATGCCGGGATTTACCCGCACGGCAAAAACGCCCGGCAGTTCGCCTACATGGTCAAGTACGGAATGACCCCAATGCAGGCGATTCAGTCCGCCACCGTGGTCGCCGCAGACCTGCTCAATTGGCAGCAGGACGTAGGCGCTGTCAGTGTCGGTCGCTTTGCCGACATGATCGCGGTCGAGGGTGATCCGCTGGCTGACATTGCGATTCTGGAGAAGACCCCGGTGGTCATGAAGGGCGGCGCGATTGTTCCGCCTGACGTGCTGCCGGGTATGTAAAGCAGCGCGACGTCTGGAGTCGGCGAGGGCAGTTGCTGTACAGTCGTTCAGCTCTTGAATGGCTCGTACAGGGCTCAACCCTCGCCTCCAGGAAGGTCGTGCAATGACTCAGGAAGTCCGATTCTCCAGAATGGCGCCGGAACTGCGCAAAACCAATCTCATCGAGGCCACGCTCGTGTGCCTGCAGCGCCATGGCTTCCAGGGCGCGTCGATCCGCAAGATTTCCGCCGAGGCCGGTGTATCGGTCGGGCTGATCAGTCATCACTATTCCGGCAAGGACGAGCTGGTCGCCGAAGCCTATCTGGCGGTGACTGGCCGCGTCATGGCACTGCTTCGCGCGGCCATGGAACAGGCCGCGCCCAATGCCCGTGAACGTTTGTCGGCGTTTTTTCGCGGCTCGTTTTCCGCCGAACTGCTCGACCCGCAACTGCTTGATGCCTGGCTGGCGTTCTGGGGCGCGGTCAAGACGGCAGAAGCGATCAACCTCGCCCACGAACAGTCCTATGGCGAGTACCGGGCCATCCTGCGCAAGGTGCTCAACGAACTGGCGGAGGAGGAGGGCTGGCAGCAATTCGATTCCGACCTGGCTGCCATCAGCCTCAGCGCCTTGCTCGACGGCTTGTGGCTGGAATCGGGTCTGAACCCCGGGACCTTCACGCCGGAGCAGGGCATGCAGATCTGCGAAGCCTGGGTCGACGGTTTGCAGGCCGGTGGTCGGCAGCGATTCACTTTGCAGACGACGGGCTGTTGATCGATCGTTCAGTAGTGGCTACTCTCTGCCTCCAGTGGTAACCAAACTCTAATAAGAAACACGCCTTCGGGCATACGCGGGACACCTAGCGATGACTCCTCGGGTATTGATCGTCGACGACGATCCGTTGATTCGCGAACTGCTGCAGGCCTACCTGTCCCAGGAAGGTTATGAAGTGCATTGCGCCGCCACTGCGGAGTTGGCCGAGACCTTCCTGGCGAGCCAGAGCGTCGACCTGGTGATGCTCGATATCCGCCTGCCGGGCAAGGATGGCCTGACCCTGACCCGGGAGCTGCGGGTGCGTTCGGAGGTCGGGATCATCCTGATCACCGGGCGCAACGATGAAATCGATCGCATCGTCGGCCTCGAGTGCGGCGCCGATGACTATGTGATCAAGCCGCTTAATCCGCGGGAACTGGTGTCCCGGGCGAAGAACCTGATTCGCCGGGTGCGCCACGCCCACACGCCGCATCCTGTTGCTGCGGTTGCCCGCCCGGTCAAGCAATTCGCCGCCTGGGCGCTGGACACTGATCGCCGGCGGTTGATCGACCACAGCGGCAGTGAAACCCTGCTGACCCATGGCGAGTACCAGTTGCTCAGCGTGTTCCTGCGCAACAGCGGGCACACCTTGAGCCGGGATCAGTTGATGGACCAGATCCGCAACCGCGAATGGGTACCCAACGATCGCTCCATCGATGTGCTGGTGGGACGCTTGCGGCGCAAGTTGCATGACGACCCGGCCGAGCCTGAACTGATCATCACCATCCACGGTGCGGGCTATCTGTTTACCGCCAGCGTCGCGGCCTGAGCGGCATGTGGCGCGGGATCTGGTTGTTGTTGATGCTGGCATCCACCGGGGTGACGGCTGCGCAAAAAATTCGCTATTGCGATTACCCGGTCTACCCGCCGATCTCCTGGAGCGACGGCAAACAGATAAGCGGGCTCGCTCCCGGCGTGGTGAAAAAACTGTTCGGGCAATTGGGCTACGAGGTCGAGCTCGTCGAGCTGGATAACTGGAATCGCTGCGTGCTGGATGCCGTTGAAGGTCGGGTGGACGTGGTGCTGGCCTATCGCACTGCAGAGCGTGAGCAGGGCCTGGCTTTTTCGACGGTGCCGGTACTGCGCGAGGAAGTCGCGGTGTTCATCAATCGCCGGCACCCGGTAAAAATAGATCGGCTGGAGGACCTGGCGCACTACCGTGGTGGTTTCCTGTTCGGAGAAAGTTATGGCGAGACGTTCGACCGCTTTGTCGACCAGCACCAGAACATCGAACGGGTGTCTGATAGCCAGCAGAACTTTGGCAAGTTGATCCGCGGCCGCATCGACTTCGTGGTTTCCGAGCGGCGCACCGGGCAAATGCGCGTCGATACCCTGCCGGACACCCGGGACATTGTGGCCCTGGCCGATTCCTTTGGTGTGGATTACCTGCGAGTGGCCGTGTCGCGGCGTTCGCCCCTGGCCAGTCGCATGGTCGATATCAATGGGCAGTTGCAGCACATGGTCGATTCGGGCGAGATCGACCGCTTGCTTCACGAGAGTGAGGTCATCTACCGCGACACGCTCCAGCAACCGGCGGATCGACCATGATTCGGGCCCGGCCCGGCGGCCTGTTGCGGCGCCTGCTGCTATTTATCCTGTTCTTCAGCCTGTGTTTTACGGTGCTGGCGAGCAGCGTGCAGCTGTACTTTGAGTATCGACGCGAGATGCGCGAAATCGACTCGCGCATGGAGCTGATTCGCGCCGGCTACCTGGCCAGCCTGGAGCGCAGTCTGTGGGATCTGAACCAGGATCAGCTCAACGTGCAGTTGCGCGGCCTGGTGGACTTTTCCGACGTGGCGCGCGTGCGCCTGATCAGCCCTGATTTCGATCTGCTGCAAGGCACTGCCGAGCCGGTCGGGCCGCTGCGAATAGAACGTTTTGCCCTCGACTACCAGCCGCCATCGGGGGCGGTGCGTCATTTGGGGCAACTGGAGGTCACCACCGACCTGGGGGCGGTGCATGAGCGCCTGTTCACCACCGGGCTGACCAGCCTGCTGTGGATGAGTGTGTTTCTGTGCGGCCTGGCGGTGGTGCTGTCGGGGTTGTTTTATCGCCTGGTCACTCGCCACCTGCTAGTCATGGCCGAGTTTGCCCGGCGCATCGCTGCGGGCGATTCCCACGAGCCGTTACGCCTGGACAAGCGTCGCCGTGCGGACGAAGACGAAGACGAAATCGACACCGTGGCCCATGCTCTGGACGACATGCGCCGGGCCATTCTCAGTGACATCGACCGCCGCGAAAGCGATCGGCTGGCGTTGCAGGATAACCGTGATGAACTGCTGCGAATGGTCGAGCGGCGCACCGCCAGCCTGATGCGGGCCAAGGATGAAGCGGAAGCGGCCAACCTCGCCAAGTCGCGTTTCCTTGCCACCATGAGCCATGAGTTGCGTACCCCGCTCAACGGCATCCTCGGCATGGCCGAATTGCTGCGCGATGCGCCGCTGGACGCACTCGGCGGCAAGCGGCTGGATGCGCTGTACAAAGCGGGAGAAGGGTTGCTGTCGATCCTCAACGAAGTGCTGTATTTCGCCCGGCTGGAGGAGGGCGCCAGCCATCCGGAGGCAGTGGAGTTCTCGCTGCGGCAATTGCTTGATGAGGTAATGACACTGCTCGAACCCCGCGCGTTGGGCAACGACACGATCCTGCAATGCTACATCGACCCACGGGTAGCGCAGCGGCATCACGGCGCCGAACAATTCCTGCGCCAGGTGCTGAGCAACCTGCTGGCCAACGCCATCAAATTTACCGAGGGCGGGCAGGTCGACGTGGCGGTAGCGCTGTTACCTGGGTCTCCTGGACAACGGCTGCGTGTCAGCGTTACCGACGACGGCATCGGCATCGCGCCGGCGATGCAGCAGAAGATTTTCGAGCGCTTCACCCAGGCCAGTGAAGAGGTGGCGCAGCGCTTCGGCGGCACCGGCTTGGGGCTGGCGATCAGCAAGCATCTGGTGGAGCAATTGGGCGGGCGTATCGGCGTGGACAGTGAGGTCGGGCGCGGCAGTTGTTTCTGGTTCGAACTGGCGCTGCAACCGGCCAGCGGCGTGGCACCCGTTGCGGCAGGCAGTGTTGCAGGGCAGGCTTTGCGCATTCTGGTGGTCGAGGACGTGGCGCTCAACCGCGAGGTGGTCGAGGGCCTTTTGCTGCGCGACGGGCATCAGGTCTGGCTAGCCGAGGACGCCGAGCAGGCATTGGTTCAATGTGCCGCGCAGTCTTTCGATCTGATCTTGCTCGACGTGCACCTGCCCGGCATCAGCGGTGTCGAGCTGTGTAAACGGCTGCGCGACACGCCGGGACCGAATCGCCACAGCCGCCTGTTTGCCCTGACCGCCAGTGTGCAGCCGGCCCTGGTTCGCGGTTATCTGGATGCCGGCATGGATGGCATCCTCGCCAAGCCCCTGAAACTCGACACTCTGCGCCAGGCGCTGGCTGACCGGACCCCCGTAGCCACTTCGCCACTCGATGACGCGGTCATGGATTGGCCGCTGCTGGAAACCCACCGTACCTTGCTCGGTGAACAGAAACTCCTGGGATTGTTGAAGGTATTGCGCGACTCGATTCAACAGCATAGCCATGCACTCGCCGAAGCGATCACGGCAGACGACTGCACCGAGGTCGCGCACTTGGCCCACCGCCTGGCTGGCAGCAGCGACTCCCTGGGATTTCGCGCGTTGGCCAACGTCCTGCGCGCATTGGAGCAAGCCGCAATGATCAACGATGAGGCGGCGTTACGCGGGTTGGCGCCACAGGTGCACGAGCAGCTGCGGTGCTCGCGACAGACCCTCGCAGACCTGTTGCAGGCCTGACGTACAAGTTTGTTACGACTTTTTACATCTTTGATCCTCAGGTTCAACTCGAACTTACATGCCTTTCCAATAATCGACGCAACCGCCACAGCGCGGTCTTCGAAGCTTATTGGAGATAATAATAATGAACTGCCGTAAAGCTCATCCTTCCTCGCGCCATGACGTCCTGTCAGCCGCCGCGCACCGCGCCGACTGCTGAGGTGCCGACATGAGCGAATCAATCGACCGCCAAGGTATCCACCTGACCCGCGCCCTGAAAAGCCGGCACATTTTCATGTTGTCCCTGGGAGGTGTGATCGGCACCGGGCTGTTCATGGGCTCCGGCGTGACCATCAACCAGGGCGGCCCGGTCGGGGCGATCCTGTGCTACCTGGTCGCGGGCTTCCTGATGTACCTGGTGATGGTCTGCCTCGGTGAACTATCCGTGCAAATGCCGGTGTCCGGCTCGTTCCAGACTCACGCTACCAAATTTATCGGGCCCGGCACCGGTTTCATGATCGGCTGGGTCTACTGGATGAGCTGGGCCACCACCGTGGGGCTCGAATTCACCGCAGCGGGCATGTTGATGGAACGCTGGTTTCCGAGCGTGCCGATCTGGTACTGGTCAGCCTTGTTCGTCGCGGTACTGTTCGGCCTTAACGCCCTGGCGACCCGTGCGTTCGGCGAAGCGGAATACTGGTTTTCCGGGATCAAGGTTGCTGCGATTCTGGGGTTCATCGTGGTCGGCGTGCTGGTGATCTTCGGCGCCATCCCGCTGACCAGTGGCGAGCCGGCGCCGATGATGACCAACCTGATCGGCGACTCACTGTTCCCCAACGGCCTGTCAGCCGTGTTCGCAGTGATGATGACCGTGGTGTACGCGTTCCAGGGTTGCGAAATCATGGGCGTGGCGGCTGGCGAAACCGATCAGCCGGAGAAAAGCATTCCCCGTGCGGTGCGCAACGTGGTGTTTCGCGTATTGATCTTCTACGTGCTGGCGATCGTGGTGCTCTCGGCCATCGTGCCTTGGCAGCAGGCCGGACTGATGGAGAGTCCGTTCGTGCAGGTGTTCGACATGGTCGGTATTCCCTACGCTGCCGACCTGATGAACTTCGTGATCCTGACGGCGATTTTGTCGGTGGGCAACTCCGGGCTGTATGCCTCGACGCGCATCTTGTGGGCAATGTCCAAGACCGGCATGGCCCCGAAAAGCCTCTCGCCATTGAGCAAGCGCGGCGTGCCGTTGCGGGCGTTGAGCATCACCCTGTGTTTTGCGCTGGTGTCGCTGATGACCAGTTTTGTCGCCGCCGATACTTTGTTCATGGTGCTGATGGCGGTGAGCGGCATGTCGGGCACGGTGACCTGGATTGTCATTGCCCTGGCGCAGTACAAATTCCGCAAGGCCTACCTGCGTGAGGGCGGCAAACTGAGCGATCTTAAATACCGTGCGCCCTGGTTTCCGCTGATTCCGCTGACGTGCATTGTGTTGTGCTGTTCGTTGTTCGTATTCCTGGCACTGGACGAGACGCAACGGCCTTCACTGTATTGGGGCGGTGGCTTTATCGCGCTGTGCTACAGCGCTTACTTCCTGATTTATCGCAAGCGTCAGGGGGTGCTGGCGCCGAGCTTGCCGTCTGTTTGATGGCTTGAGGCGGACAAAGAACGCGACGGGCGACCGTCGCGTTTTTTGTTTCAAGGCTGCGCACGCAGTCATTCCCGCTGTAATGGGCAGGGGCATGTGCCCAGTTGTTCAAAGTTGTAACAAGCGCAGCCTCCCAGCCCGTTAAATCAACAATAAACCTATATATATCAGCTAGATATAAAGAAATTAGTTCGCACTAGCGACCAATTGCCGCCTTACTGAACACTCGTTTAGTATGGCCTCAGTCGCATCACCTCATTCCAATCAAAAATAATCCGAGGCCCCGCAATGACTACTCAACCTTCACTGCTCAGCCAGGTCGAAGCAGGCGTTGCCTGGATCACCCTCAACCGCACGGCTCAGCGCAACGCCCTTGACATCCCGACCCTGAAAAACCTGCACGCTTTGCTGGACGAATTCAACGCCGACCCGGCCGTTCGCGTTGTCGTGCTCACCGGCAGCGGCCGCAGCTTCTGCGCCGGGGCGGACCTCGCGGAGTGGGCTGAAGCCGAGGCCCGTGGCGATCTGGAAACCTATGGCTGGACCGAAACCGCCCACGCCCTGATGAGCCGACTGTACAGCCTGGAAAAACCCACCATCGCCGCCATCAACGGCACCGCTGTCGGCGCCGGCATGGACCTGACCTTGTGCTGCGACCTGCGCCTGGCCGCGCAATCGGCGCGGTTCAAGGCTGGCTACACCAGCATGGCGTACTCCCCGGACGCCGGTGCCAGCTGGCACTTGCCCAGGTTGATCGGCACCGAACAAGCCAAGCGCCTGCTGTTCCTCGATGAACTGTGGGGCGCAGACCGGGCCCTGGCCACCGGGCTGGTAGGCGAAGTGTGCGCCGATGAACAACTGCTCGACGTCGCCGGCGAACTGGCAACGCGCCTGGCCAACGGCCCGACCTTCGCTTTCGCCCAGACCAAGAAACTGATGCGCGAAGGCGCCCAGCGCGACCTGCCGCAGCAACTGCAAGCCGAACTGGCGGCCGGCCTGCTGTGTGGTCGCAGTGAAGACGGCGCAGAAGCCTTGCGGGCTTCCGTGGAAAAACGCCCGGCACGTTTCGTCGGCAAATAAGCCTGCACCACCCTCATACCCCGTGAACGAACAACAGGTAGCACCATGAATTTCCAACTGACCCAAGAACAAGAAATGTTGGTGGAAGCGGTACGCAGCTTTGTCGCCAAGGAACTGCTGCCCCACGAGGAAGCGGTCGACCGCGCAGATGAAGTCTCCCCAGAGTTGGCGGCGCAGATTCGCGGCAAAGCCATCGCCGCTGGTTTCTATGCTTTCAACATGCCGGAGGAGGTCGGTGGTGGCGGGCTCGACTACTTGTCCCAGGCGCTGATAGAGCGTGAGCTGTCGAAGGTTTCGTGGGCGCTGCACGTGTTCGTCGCACGGCCTTCGAAGATCCTCATGGCCTGTACGGGCAGCCAGATCGGCGACTACCTGCTGCCTTGCATCCAGGGCGAGAAAATCGACTGCTTCGCCCTGACCGAACCCGGTGCCGGGTCCGACGCCAATGCGATCAAGACCCGCGCCGTGCGCGACGGTGAAGACTTCATCCTGAACGGCAGCAAGCACTTCATCAGCCACGCCGGGCACGCCGATTTCGCCATAGTCTTTGCGGTTACCGACACCTATGAACACAACGGCCGCAAGCGCAACGCCGTGACCTCGTTCCTGGTGGATCGCGACACCCCGGGCATGACCATTCGCCGCGGCCCCAAGTGCGTGAGCAACCGTGGTTACCACACCTTCGAAATGTTCTTTGACGACTGCCGGGTGCCGGCCAACAAAGTGCTTGGCGAAGTCGGCAAGGGTTGGGAAGTGGCCAACGCCTGGCTTACGGCCGGCCGGGTGATGGTCGCCGCCAACTGCGTCGGCCAGGCCCAGCGCGCACTCGACGTATCGCTGCAATGGGCGGCGGATCGCAAGCAGTTCGGCCAGCCGATCGGCACGTATCAGGGCATCTCGTTCAAGCTTGCCGATATGGCCACGCAGATCCGCGCGGCGGAACTGCTGACCTTGCATACCGCGTGGAAAATGGACCAGGGCACCATGACCGATGGCGAAGCCGGCATGGCCAAACTGTTCGCCAGCGAAGTGCTCGGACGCGCCGCCGATGAGGCGGTGCAGATATTCGGCGGCATGGGCCTGATGGATGAAGGACCGGTGGAGCGCATCTGGCGTAACGCGCGGATCGAGCGCATCTGGGAAGGCACCTCGGAAATCCAGCGGCACATCATTTCCCGTGAACTGCTGCGGCCGCTGTTGCGCTGATCGTCCTGGAGAATTCCCATGTCGCAGACTATTCGTGACAACCTCAAGCGCCTGCTTGCCCCACGCCATTTGGCATTCGTCGGCGGTCGCAGCATGGCCCGTGCGCTCAAGCGCTGTGCCGAAGGCGGCTACCAGGGGCAGATGTGGCTGGTGAACCCGCAACATGAAAGCCTCGAAGGTGTGCCCTGTGTGCGCAGCATTGCCGAGCTGCCCTGTGGCCCGGACGCGGTGTTCATCGCGACCAATCGTGAGCTGACCCTCACCGCCGTGGCGCAGTTGGCCGCGAAGGACGCGGGTGGCGCGATCTGCTACGCCTCCGGATTCGCCGAGACCGGGGCGCAAGGCCAGGCCTTGCAGCAACAGCTGCTGCAGGCAGCCGGCCAGATGGCCTTGCTCGGTCCCAATTGCTACGGCCTGCTCGACTACTTGCACAGCTCTGCCCTGTGGCCGGTGGCTCATGGCGGCAAGCCAGTGGAGAAGGGCGTCGCCGTGCTGACCCAGAGCGGCAACTTCGCCTACAACCTGTCCATGAGCGACCGTTCACTGCCGGTGGCCTACATGGCATCGGTGGGTAACCAGGCGCAACTGGGCGTCGCCGAATTGATGGACGTATTACTCGATGAGCCGCGGGTCACGGCCATCGGCCTGCACCTTGAAGGGCTGAAGAACGTGCCGGGTTTCGCCCGCGCCGCGCACAAGGCGCTCGAAAAGGGCATTCCGATCATCGCGCTGAAAACCGGCGTGTCACAGATCGGTGCCGAACTGGCCCTCAGTCACACCAGTTCGCTGTCGGGTTCCGATGCGCTGTACGACAGCCTGTTTGCGCGCTTGGGCGTCATCCGGGTCAGCGGGCCGGTGAGCTTCGTCGAAACCCTCAAGGCCGCCGCTTGCGGAAAACTCCCCGCAGGCGACAGCCTGATCGCCCTGGCCTGTTCCGGTGGTGACGCTGGCCTGATTGCCGACTACGCCGAACGCAATGACCTGACGTTGCCCAAGCTCGACGACACCCAGCGTGAAGAACTCGCGCAGGTGCTGCCCAGCTACGCCAACCTGGTCAATCCGCTGGATTTCACCACTGCGATCTGGGGTGACGGCGAAGCCTTGAACCGCATGCTCGACAGCGCCCTGCGGACCGAGGCCGACGCGGCCATGCTGGTGCTCGATTATCCGGCGGAATCGACCGGTGAACGCAAGGAATGCGACCTGTTGCTTGAGCTTTATTGCGCCGCGCTGTTGCGTCACGGCAAGACCGGTTTTGTCACCTCGGCGTTCCCCGAGCTGCTGCCGGCCAGCGCCCGCGAGCGCCTGCATGCCCAGGACGTGGCGGCGCTGCAAGGGGTCGAAGATGGCCTGGCTGCCTGGGGCCGCATTGCCGGTTATCAGCGTAATCGCCAGGCACTGCTGGCGCTCGGCGAGTCGGCACTGGTACCGCTGTGCCCTCGAGCTTTGACGGGTGAAGGTCGCCTGCTCAACGAGTGGGATTCGAAACAGGCGTTGCGCGCATTTGGCCTGCCGACGCCCAACGGTGTGCTGAGCACGCCGGCGAATGCACTAGTCGATGCCAATGGGTTGGGTTACCCGCTGGTGCTCAAAGCCGTGAGTGCACAACTGCCCCACAAAACCGAGGCCGGTGCAGTCGCGCTCAATCTGAAGGACGCCGCCGCCCTGAGCGCCGCGTTGCGAAAAATGCACGCGAGCATCGCCGATTACGCTCCGCAAGTGCCCTTCGATCAGGTGCTGCTGGAACCCATGGCCACGCCGCCCCTGGCTGAACTGATCGTCGGCATCAAGCGCGAAAACGACTTCGGCCTCGCGTTGGTTATCGGCGCCGGTGGCATTTTGGTGGAGCTGCTCAAGGACAGTCGCAGCCTGCTGCTGCCGACCACCGACGGCGCCATTCGCCGCGCGGTGCTGAGCCTGCGCAGCGCCGGTTTGCTGCAAGGTTTTCGCGGCCGTGAAGCGGCCGACCTGGACGCGCTGGTGGCGGCGATCCGCGCCGTGGCGGACTACGCCTGCGAAAACGCCGACGCCCTGCTGGAACTCGATGTGAACCCATTGTTGGTCGGCGCCCACGGCACGACTGCGGTCGATGCGTTGATTCGCCTCGGCCACGAGTGAGGATATGAACATGCAAACCAAGACATTGACCGGTGGCCAGGCCCTGGTGCGACTGCTGGCCAACTACGGCGTCGATACCGTGTTTGGCATTCCCGGCGTGCATACGCTGGAGCTGTATCGGGGCCTGCCGGGCAGCGGCATTCGCCATGTGCTGACCCGGCACGAACAGGGTGCCAGCTTCATGGCCGACGGTTATGCCCGGGTCAGCGGCAAACCGGGCGTGTGCTTCATCATCACCGGGCCGGGCGTGACCAACGCGGCGACCGGCATCGGCCAGGCGTACGCCGACTCGATTCCGATGCTGGTGATCTCCAGCGTCAACCACACGGCCAGCCTCGGGAAGGGCTGGGGCTGTCTGCACGAAACCCAGGATCAGCGCGCCATGACTGCGCCGATTACCGCGTTCTCGGCGGTGGCGTTGAGTGCCGAGGACCTGCCCGAATTGATCGCCCGCGCCTATGCCGTGTTCGACAGCGAACGCCCGCGCCCGGTACACATTTCGGTGCCGCTGGACGTGCTGGCGGCGCCAGTGAATCGCGACTGGAGCAACGACGTGGTGCGGCGTCCGGGACGCGGCCCGGCCTCGAACACGGCCATGGAACACGCCGCGACCAAGCTGCAAAACGCCAAGCGACCGATGATCATTGCCGGTGGCGGTGCCCTGCACGCCACGCAGGAGCTGCAAACCATCAGCACCCGACTGGCCGCGCCGCTGTTCACCAGCGTCGCCGGCAAAGGGCTGTTGCCACCGGATGATCCGCTCCACGCCGGTTCGAGCCTGTGCGTCGAGCCCGGCTGGAACCTGATTGCCGAAGCCGACGTGGTGTTGGCGGTCGGTACCGAAATGGCCGACACCGATTTCTGGCGCGAGCGCTTGCCGTTGACCGCCGAACTGCTGCGGGTGGACATCGATCCGCGAAAATTCAATGACTTCTATCCCTGTGCGGTGGCCCTGCAAGGCGACGCGCAACAGACGCTCGCCGGCCTGCTGGAGCGTCTGCCCGCCACCGACCGTGATGCCAACGCAGCAATCGCCAGCGTCGCGAAACTGCGTGATGCGGTGAAGAACAGCCACGGCCCGTTGCAGTCGATTCACCAGGGCATTCTTGAGCGCATTGCCGCCGAGCTGCCGGACAACGCCTTCATCAGCACCGACATGACCCAGTTGGCCTACACCGGCAACTACGCCTTCAACAGCCGCGCCCCGCGCAGCTGGTTGCACCCGACCGGCTACGGCACCTTGGGTTACGGCCTGCCGGCCGGCATCGGCGCCAAGTTTGGTGCGCCCAATCGGCCGGGCCTGGTGCTGGTCGGCGACGGTGGTTTCCTCTACACCGCGCAGGAACTGGCGACGGCGGTCGAGGAACTGGACAGCCCGCTGGTGGTGTTGCTGTGGAACAACGATGCCCTGGGGCAGATCCGCGACGACATGCTGGGCCTGGACATCGAACCCATCGGCGTGTTGCCGCGCAATCCGGATTTCGCCGCACTCGGGCGCGCGTTCGGCTGCACCGTCACCCAGCCGCAAAGCCTGGCCGAGTTGCAGACCGATCTGCGCCATGGCTTCAAGCGTAACGGCGTCACGCTGATCGAGCTCAAGCATGCCTGCGCGCATTGATTTTCATTTTTTTGGCTTTTAAAAAGGAGCAGGCCATGCGTTTTTCCGATCTGACCCAACGAATCGCCGGTGACGGCGCCGCTGCCTGGGACATCCATTACCGCGCGCTGGCGCTGCAGCAACAGGGCGAAGACATTCTGCTGTTGTCCGTGGGCGATCCGGATTTCGACACCCCGGTGCCGATTGTCCAGGCGGCCATCGACAGCCTGCTCAATGGCAACACTCACTACGCCGACGTGCGCGGCAAACGCACCCTGCGCGAAGCCATTGCCAGGCGGCACCAGCAACGCAGCGGCCAGGCGGTGTCGGCCGACCAGGTCACGGTGCTTGCCGGTGCCCAGTGCGCGCTGTTTTGCGTGGCCCAGTGCGTGCTCAATCCAGGCGATGAAGTGATAGTCGCCGAGCCGATGTACGTGACCTACGAAGCGGTGTTCGGGGCTTGCGGTGCGGTGGTGATCCCGGTGCCGGTGCGGCCCGAGAATGGCTTCCGGGTATTACCCGAAGACGTTGCGGCGCGCATCACCCCGCGGACTCGCGCGCTGGCGCTGAACAGTCCGCACAATCCATCTGGCGCCAGCCTGCCGCGCACCACCTGGCAGGCACTGGCCGGGCTGTGCATCGACCATGACCTGTGGTTGATTTCCGATGAGGTCTACAGCGAATTGCTGTTCGAGGGCGAGCACGTCAGCCCGGCCAGTTTGCCGGGCATGGCCGAGCGCACCGCGACGCTCAACAGCCTGTCGAAATCCCACGCCATGACCGGCTGGCGAGTCGGCTGGACGGTGGCGCCGCCGGCGTTGGCGGAGCACCTGGAAAACCTCGCGCTGTGCATGTTGTATGGCTCCCCCGAATTCATTCAGGACGCTGCCGTGGTGGCGCTGCAAAGCAACCTGCCGGAGTTGCAGGCCATGCGCGATGCCTATCGCCAGCGACGCGATCTAGTCTGCGCCAGCCTTGCCGACTGCCCCGGCGTGCGCCCCCTGACGCCCGATGGCGGGATGTTCGTGATGGTCGACATACGCGAAACCGGGCTCAGCGCCCAGGCATTCGCCGACCGTCTGCTCGACCGCCATGGCGTCTCGGTGCTGGCCGGTGAAGCCTTCGGCCCCAGTGCCGCCGGGCATATACGCCTGGGCCTGGTGGTGGGGGCAGAACACCTGAGTGACGCCTGCCGGCGCATCGCCCGCTGCGCCAGTGAACTGATGGAGACCCGACACTATGCATGATTACACAGCGCTGTTTATCGATGGCCGCTGGCAGGCGCCGTCAGGGCAGGGCGTCGCCCAGGTGATCAACCCGGCGACCGAGACCGCCGCCGGTTCAGTGCCGCTGGGCGATGAACGGGATGTCGACAGCGCGGTAGCTGCGGCTCGGCGTGCCTTCGGTTCATGGTCTCGCACACCTTCAAGCGTGCGCGCCGGCTACATCCGCGCGCTGGCCGGGCAATTGCGCGAGCGTGCCGACGAAATGGCCGCAGTGATCACCGCGGAACTGGGCATGCCGGTGCAGTGGTGCCGTGCGGTCCAGGTGGACGGGCCCATCGAGGGGCTTGAGCAATACATCGAACTGGCCGGCCTGATGGATGAAGTCCGCGAGGTCGGCAACTCATGGGTGGTGCGCGAGGCGGTGGGCGTTTGCGCGTTCATCAACCCTTGGAACTACCCGCTGCATCAGTTGATCGGCAAACTGGCGCCGGCGCTGGCTGCCGGGTGCACCGTGGTGGTCAAGCCGAGCCAGGAAACACCGCTGCATGCGTTCTTCCTGGCGCAGATGATCGAGGAAATCGGCTTGCCTGCGGGGGTGTTCAACCTGGTCAGCGGGCCGGGTGCGAAAGTCGGAGAAGCGCTGGCCAGGCATCCGGACGTGGACATGGTGTCGTTCACTGGCTCCACCGGCGCTGGCGTTCGTGTGGCCCAGGCGGCGGCGCCGTCGGTCAAGCGCGTGTGCCTGGAACTGGGCGGCAAGTCGCCGCTGCTGATCGCCGAGGATGCGGACCTGGCCGCAGCGGTGCGCTATGGCGTTCAGGACGTGATGATCAACTCTGGCCAGACCTGCACTGCACTGACCCGCATGCTGCTGCCGGCGAGCCGTTACGCCGAGGCTGTGGAAATCGCTATCGCCGAGGCCCAAAGCTTGCGCATGGGCGATCCGCTGGACCCGCAGAGCTTCCTTGGGCCGATGTGTTCTGCGGCCCAGCGGCGCACCGTGCGCGACTACATCCAGGTCGGCCAGCAGGAAGGCGCACGGCTGGTGCTCGGTGGCGAGACTGACGAATTCGAGCGCGGGTTCTACGTCAGTCCGACGCTGTTCGCTGACGTCGACAACCGCATGCGCATCGCCCAGGAAGAAATCTTCGGGCCGGTGCTGTGCCTGATTCCGTACGCCGATGAAGCGCAGGCGATCCACATGGCCAACGACTCGCCTTTCGGCCTGTCCAGCGGCGTCTGGACCGGCAGCCGGGAGCGGGCCCTGGAGTTGGCCCGGCAGCTGCGTGCCGGGCAGTGCTTTCTGAACGGCGCGGCGTTCAACTATCAGGCGCCATTCGGTGGCTACAAACAGTCAGGCAATGGTCGTGAATGGGGGGAGGAAGGACTCAACGAATTCGTCGAAGTGAAGGCGATCCAGGTATGACTCCCCCCAACGTGCCAGCATTCAAGGAATACCCATGAAAGTATTGATCGTTCACGCCCATCCCGAACCCAACTCGTTCACCGCAGCCCTGCGTGACCAGGCTGTCGCGACACTCCAGGCCCAGGGGCACGAGGTCAAGGTCAGTGATCTGTACGCGATGAACTGGAACCCGGTGGCCAGCGCCGATGATTTTTCCTCGCGGGACAATCCCGACTACCTGGTGTATGCCCTGGAGCAACGCCTGGGCGTCAAGAGCCAGTCCCTGGCGCCGGATATCCAGCAGGAACTCGACAAACTGCTGTGGGCAGACCTGCTGATCCTCAACTTCCCGATTTTCTGGTTCTCCGCACCGGCCATGCTCAAGGGCTGGATCGATCGGGTGCTGGTGTCCGGCGTGTGTTATGGCGGCAAGCGTTTTTACGACCAGGGCGGTTTGAGCGGCAAGCAGGCACTGGTGACAGTCACCCTCGGCGGGCGCGAGCACATGTTCGGCGAGGGCGCGATTCACGGTCCGCTGCAAGACATGCTGCGTCCTATACTGCGAGGCACCCTGGCCTACGTCGGCTTCGACGTGCTGCAACCCTTTGTCGCCTGGCACGTGCCTTACATCAGCGACGAGGCCCGCAAGGGTTTCCTGCACGATTACCAGCAGCGCCTGGAGCACCTGAGCGACGAGCAGCCACTGACGTTCCCGCGCCTGGCGCAGTTCGATGAGGCCCTTTATCCGCTGCCCGTGTGAGTGCACGTCACGCCGCTGGCGTTCATGCCGATGGACGCCAGGCCCCAGGTCTTTCTACACTGCCCGCAGTTCAGGGGACCAGGGGGCAATGGATGAATCGCAATGAGCTACGCAAGGCCGACATCAACCTGATGGTGGTGTTCGAGACATTGATGCTCGAACGCAACGTCACGCGCGTTGCCGAAAAGCTGTTTCTCGGCCAACCGACCATCAGTTCGGCGCTCAACCGCCTGCGTGCGATGTTCAACGACCCGTTGTTCATTCGGGTCGGCCATCGCATGGAACCCACCGCACGCGCCGAAGAGTTGATCAAGTATCTTTCGCCGGCCCTGGATTCGCTGTCGATCGCCCTGAGCCTGACCCACGATTTCGATCCCGCAGTCAGCACCATGACCTTCCGCATCGGCCTGTCGGATGACGTCGAATTCGGCCTGCTGCCGCCGCTGTTGCGGGCCCTGCGCCAGGAAGCGCCGAAAGTGGTGTTCGTGGTGCAGCATGTCGACTACTGGCGCATTCCCGACTTGCTGGCGTCTGGCGACATCACCGTCGGCATCAGCCAGACCCGCGGTCTGCCGGCCAACGCCAAGCGCAAATTGCTGCGGCACATCCAGCCCAGCATCCTGCGCGCCGATGCGTCCGACACCCCGCTGACCCTGGACGAATACTGCGCGCGTCCCCACGTGCTGGTGTCCCACACCGCCAACGTCAGTGGCTACGCTGATGAATGGCTGGCAGAGATCGGCCGCACCCGCCAGGTCGTGCTGTCCGTGCCGCAATACAGCTCCTTGCCCGCGCTGCTGGCAGGCACCGACCTGATCGCCAGCCTGCCGGACTACACGGCCGAAGCCATGGCCGCGTCCGGTGCACTGTTCAAAGAGCCATTCCCGTTCAAGACTCCGACCCTGGACCTGTCGATGGTCTGGCTCAGCCACGTCGACACCGACCCTGCCGAACGCTGGCTGCGCAAACGCCTGGAAACCTTCATGAGCGCGACCGATCTTATGCCCCCAGCGCCGTGAGCCCGCAAACTCTGTGCTATACGTATGACCCTTGCGCCACTTCAGAGAGCATTCGACATGCCCCACCTGCACATGGAATACACCGCCAACCTGCCAGGCCTGAACGCCGACGTCGCCTTGATCCGGCTGAACAATACCTTGGTGGGGTCTGGCCAGTTCGCTGCCGAATTCGACATCAAAAGCCGCGCGATCAAGGTCGAGACCTTTAAGGTCGGCACCGCCATGGCCGAGCGTGGGTTTGTGCATGTGAAACTGGCGCTGCTCAGCGGGAGATCACCGCAGATCAAGAAGCAACTGTCGGAGAGCCTGTTGGCAGTGGTGCAGGATTTGTGCGAATGGCCAGCCGGTGTGGAAGTGCAGTTGTGCGTGGAGATTCTGGATATTGATCGGGAGTCTTATGCGAAGACGGCGGTTGGGCACTGATTGAGTTGGAGCTGTCAGCCAGTTATCTCCACTTGGGATTGGAACAGGCTCACCCATCACAGTGTGAGCCCTGGTCCTTGCGCTACTTGCTCTGACGGTCACATGCCAGATCGATCTGCTCGCGTAACCAGGCATTAGCGCCATCCTTCTCCATTCCCTGATGCCACTGCATATCCAGGCAAAAACCTGGTAACCCCACCGGCGCTTCGCAACACCCAAACCCGCCATCGCCAGCAAGCGCCTGTTGAATACTCTTCGGCAACATCACCACGAACTCCGTCCCCTTGATCATCTTCAATGCCGCGCCATAACTGTTGGCCCGCGCTACGATCTGGCGGCTGCGCCCCTGTTGTGCCAGCCAGCCGTCGACCATGTTGCTGCTGGAAGTCCACGGGGTGGGGAACACGTGGCGGCGTTCGACGAGTTCGTCCAGGCTCAACCGGGGCTCGCCGGGGGCGGCGGGTTTGTCGAAGACGCAGACCAGTTGATCTTCCAGCAGCGTCGCCGACTTGATGTCGCCGTGGCTGCGATGAAAGTTCGGGCCGAAGCAGATCACCAGGTCGAGGCTGCCGTCGCGCAGGGCCTGGGCCGGGATGTCGGATTCGAGTTTGTGCACGTTGACGGTCACCGGCCAGTCAGCAAACGCGAAGTGCTTGAGCAGACGTGGCAGGATCAGTTGTTCGAAATATTCCGGGGCGCACAGGTTGAAGGTGGTTGGCCGCAGGGCGGGGTCGAAGGTCGTTGCGCCGGCGTGGCACAGGTTGATGTGTTCGAGGACTTTCAACACGTGCGGGTACATGCGGTCGGCTTTGTGAGTGGGCTGCATGCCGGAACGACTGTAAAGGAACAACTCATCGGCAAAAGCCGCGCGTAGTTTCTTCAGGCAGTAACTCACCGTCGACTGGCTGACGCACAGGGCTTCGGACACGGCGGTGACGTTGTGTTGCTGGTACACGGCAACGAACACCATGAGGTCCTGCATGTCGAGCTTTCTAAGTACGTTGCTGTTGAGCATCCATTGCGTCTCGCAGTCCTTGTTGCGCAGGTGGGCGCAACAGTCTGCGAAGGATCCTAACGGATCGACGGAATCAGGAGAATCTTCCTTCAGTGAATGTGTCGAGCGTAGTGCCGGGGATCGAAGCGCAGGACCATGAGGATCATCAGCGCCACGACGGCAGTCAGGCCCCACCAGGCCCACTCGAAGCTGCCCAGATGATCGCGAATCATACCCGCGAGCAGTGGCGAGACACCGGCGATCAGGTAGCCGATGCCCTGCACGAACGCGGTCAGGCTTCCCGCACGTTGCGGGTTGTCCAAGTGGTCCATGGACACGATCAGGCTCATTGGAAACAGCCCGCCAATGCCCAGCCCCAGCAGGCATGGCCACATCAGGCTCAAGTGCTGCGGGCCGAGGATCAGGCCGCAGAAGCCGGCCATGATCAGTCCCAGCAACACCACCAGCACCAGGCGGCGGTCACGGCTGCGGTTGGCGATGGCCGGGGTGGCCAGGCCGGACAGCACTTCCATGGCTGTCAGGAAACCCAGAAGCAAGCCGGCGTCCTGTTCGCTCCAGCCTTTTTCCACATAGTACGGCGCCAACCAGGCCAGCACGCAAGTGTAGGACGCGGTGCCCAGGCCGAAGAAGATGGCGAGCAGCCAGGCGCGGGAATTGTTGAAAAAAGACTGCCTGGTGGCCGACTTTGATTCGATCAGCGATTGCTGCGCGGGCTGTGCCATCCAGAAAATCAGGGCGACCACCGCGAGCGCGGCCCAGACTGCCAGGCCGACTCGCCAGCTACCGGTGCGAATCATCACCAGCGGGGCAAAGGCGGCGGCGATGGCCGCGCCGCCCATGATCGAGGTGACATAGAGGCCCATGCACAGAGCGACGTTGTCCCTGAAACGCGACTTGATCAGGGCTGGCATCAACGCCTGAATCAGGGCAATGCCCACGCCTGCCAGCACGGCGCTGAGAATCAGTTCGGCTGCGGAGTCGAGGAACAGTCGTGATGCGGTAGCCACACCGATGATCAGCAGGGAAAGGAACACGGTCCGTTGTTCGCCCAGGCGCTGGCTGACGCGGATGCCGAAGAACATGGCCACACCCATCGCCATCACCGGGAGCATGGTCAGCAGCGACGCCAGGCTGAAACTCAGTTCAATGTCCCCACGAATCGCCGACAGCAACGGGCCGATGGCGGCCATGGAGGGGCGCAGGTTGAGCGCAACCAGGACGATGGCAAACATTAGTAGAAGGGCGGGGCGGGCGGTGGCGCGGACGGTTTCCATGGATCGGACCTTGAATGAGCAGGTGCCGATTAAGCCGGCGCGAGTTGGCGGGCGGCAAATCAGAAAGTCGTCTTTGGTATTTGGAAACTAAATAGTGCTGATTGTTTAGCCAACCCACACCCAAGGTTCTTCAAATGCCGATTTAATACCCCAACCACCCGTGTGACGCTGCTGTCATCTGTTTTGCACGGTTTGTCCTATGGACGGTTGCCCCGTCACACTTCCTTCCGAACTGGCCTTCTGGGCGCTGTGGCACTGCCGTCACGCGCGCCCGCCGGATTTCTGCGTTCTGCGTTGATTCATCAATAACCGGTCCCGGCACGTTTCGGGATCAATCGGGCAGCGCGTGCGCGCTTGCCTGACACGCAAACAAGAGAAATCCCATGAGCAGTGCCACGACCGCCTTCGCCACACAGCAGGAAGCCCTGACCTTTCTGGAACAGAATCCGGACATCGAGATGTTCGAGCTGTTTATCCTCGACAACAATGGAGTACCACGGGGCAAGTTGTTGCACCGCGATGAGCTGCTGGCGGTGTACGCCACTGGCCGCCCGCTGCCGAGCACTATCCTTGGCCTGACCATCAATGGCGATGACGTGGAAAACTCCGGGCTGGTGTGGGACGTGGGTGACATCGATTGTCGCGCCTACCCGGTCAGCGGCAGCCTGACGCGCATGCCGTGGCGCTTGATTCCGACGGCGGCGGTGCAGGTCAGCATGCACCCGACCGAAGGAATGCCGGCGACCATTGCCGACCCGCGGCATCTGCTGGCCAAAGTAATTGAGGGCTTGCAGGCCGACGGTTATTACCCGGTGATGGCGGCGGAACTGGAGTTTTATCTGCTGGATCAGCAGCGCGACGGTAAAGGACGCCCACAGCCGGCGCGGGACGTCGACGGCGGTCGCCCACGGGGTACTCAGGTCTATGGCCTGCGCGAGCTGGAGCAGATTGAACCGTTCCTGGCCGATCTCTACAGCGCCTGCAAACTCCAGGGCATTCCGGCGCGTACGGCGATTTCCGAATACGCGCCCGGGCAGGTGGAAATCACCCTCGAACACCGCACTGATGCGCTGCAGGCCATGGACGAAGCGGTACGCTACAAGCGGCTGGTCAAGGGGGTGGCGCACAAGCACGGGATGACGGCGTGTTTCATGGCCAAACCGTTCGATGACCTGGCGGGCACCGGGATGCACATGCACGTCAGCCTGGCGGACTGCGAGGGTAACAACCTGTTTGCCAGCGAAGCGGCGGACGGCACGCCGCTGCTCAGGCATGCGGTCGGCGGCATGCTCAGCACCTTGCTGGATTCGTTGCTGTTGTTTTGCCCGAATGCCAATTCCTATCGCCGCTTTCAGACCAACAGCTACGCGCCGCTGGCTGCTACCTGGGGCGTGGACAATCGTACGGTCAGCTTGCGCGTGCCCGGCGGCCCGGCGTTTTCCCGGCATATCGAGCATCGCATTTGTGGCGCTGATGCCAACCCGTACCTGGCGGCGGCGGCGATCCTGGCCGGTATCCATCGCGGCATTCTTGAAAAACTCGACCCCGGGGCACCGGTGGAAGGCAATGGCTATGCCCAGGCCAAGGAATTACTCCCCACTGACTGGCTGACCACCCTGCGCGCGCTGGAAGCGTCGAGTTGGGCGCGGGAGGCGTTCGGTCCTGAATTCCTCGGGGTCTACCTGGCGGTCAAGCGTGCCGAGTATCGGCAATTCATGGGCGAGGTCGGCGAACAGGATTGGCGCTGGTACTTGCACCAGGCCTAAGGGCAGGCTGAATCATTCTCAAATAGGCTGCAAGTTTGATCAATGTGCCATTAGCCAACTAATCGTTGGCTAATTTTTCACAAAAAATTGATGGTTGGCTGCCTAGAGTTAATGTCGCCGGGATAAATGATTTTTTCACATTTGTCCCAGGCGCCTCTCTTCAGGAACTGCCGACATCATGTTGAAGTTAAAAGCCGTTCGCCCCGAGTGGGTGACACTTGCTGCCAGTGTCTTTTTATTAACAGGTTTTAATTTCGTACTGTGGCAGCACCTGGCCGAGATCACCGCCAACGACGGCCAGGGGCTGGCGATGCGGATCGCGTTCGGGGTGATGATCCTGGCAGCCTTCAACATCGTGCTGACATTGCTGGCGTTTCGGCCTGTCCTGAAACCTGCACTGACGCTGATCTTCCTGTGCAGCGCCGGGGTGGCGTACTTCATGAGTCAATATGGCGTGCTGATGGACATTGGCATGCTGCGCAACTTTGCCCAGACCAACGCAACGGAAGTTCGCGATTTACTGTCAATTAAGTTGCTGGCTTATATATTGTTGCTTGGGGTTTTACCCTCTTGGTTGTTGTGGAAGTTGCCTGTCAATTATCGGCGTTGGCACCGCGAGCTATTAAGCAAAGGGTTGGTGAGTGTGGCGTCGGCTGCGGTCATTGGAGCGATTGCGCTTATTAACTATCAAGGCCTGTCCTCATTGTTTCGCAACCACCACGAATTACGCCTGATGGTGGTGCCAAGTAATTATATTGCTGCCTCGCTTGGCTTTATTAAGGAGCAGGTTGCGACGGCACAGCGCCCCTTTGTGAAGATTGGCGAAGACGCCCAGCGTAATCCTGCCTGGCAAACCCACGGCCGCAAATCCCTGACGGTGCTGGTGGTGGGCGAAAGTGCCCGGGCGGAAAACTTCGGCATTCTTGGCTACGGTCGCGATACCACGCCCAAACTTGACAAGGAGGCGGGCCTGATCGCATTCACTGATGTGCATTCCTGCGGCACTGAAACGGCTGTCTCCGTGCCGTGCATGTTTTCCAACATGGGCCGCAAGGGTTACAACGCAAGCCAGGCAAAAAGCGAAGAGGGCCTGCTGGATGTGCTCAAGCGGGCAGGGCTGGACGTCATCTGGCGTGACAATCAGTCGGGATGCAAAGGCACCTGCGACCGCGTCACCTTTGAAGACGTCAGCAATCTGCAGACGCCCGGTTTATGCGCCAGCAGTGAATGCCGCGATGAAATCCTGCTGCAGGGCCTGCAGCATTTCATCGACTCCCTGGACAAGGACACCGTGCTGGTGCTGCACCAGATGGGCAGCCATGGCCCGGAATACTTCAAGCGTTACCCCAAGGAATACGAACACTTCACCCCTGTTTGCGAAAGTAATGCGCTGAACAATTGCAGTCGAGAAAGTATCATCAATGGCTACGACAACACCCTGGTGTACACCGACCATGTACTGTCTTCGCTGATCGACGTATTGCGCAGCAATCAGGACAAAGTCGACACGGCGATGCTCTATCTGTCGGATCACGGCGAATCCCTGGGTGAGTACAACCTGTTCCTGCATGGCACGCCTTACATGCTCGCACCGGACCAGCAAAAGCATGTGGCGATGCTGGCCTGGTTCTCCGACAGTTATCAAAAGTCGTTTTCGGTGGACACCCACTGCCTGCAGCTAAGTCGTGACAAACCCCTGAGCCAGGACAACCTGTTTCACTCGATGCTGGGCCTGCTGGAGGTCAACAGCAAGGTCTACGACCAGGACCTGGATATGTTTGCCGGCTGTCGCGGTGCGGTGATCGATGGAGTGCTGGCCAAACAGTAGGACAAGCGAAGCGGCCTGCACCCCGTAAACCTCCGCCCGTCAGACATTTCTTGCCGTCATGTACATCTTTTCGCTAAAGCTCTTGTTCAGTGGAGGCGCGGAAATCGCCGGGGGCGATATATACTGCGCGCCATTCTTCAAGGGAGAGCCGTGTGGCCATCGATATTCACTGGATTCGCGACAACGATAGCCTCGGTCGCTTTTGCGCCGAATGGCAGCAACTGCCCTACGTTGCCCTCGACACCGAATTCATGCGGGTCGACACCTTTTACCCGATTGCAGGCCTGCTGCAGATCGGCGATGGCGTGCGCGCTTACCTGATTGATCCGTTGACCATCGACAACTGGCAGCCGTTGGCCGCATTGCTGGAAAACCCGGCGGTGGTCAAGGTGGTGCACGCGTGCAGCGAAGACCTCGAGGTGTTGCTGCGCCTGACCGGCAGCCTGCCGGCGCCGCTGTTCGACACTCAACTGGCGGCCGCGTACCTGAACCTGGGTTTCTCCATGGGTTATTCGCGGCTGGTGCAGGAAGTGCTGGGGATCGACCTGCCCAAGGGCGAGACTCGTTCGGACTGGCTGCAACGTCCGCTTTCCGACACTCAGATCAGCTACGCAGCGGAAGACGCCCTGCATCTGGCGGAAGTTTTCGTACGGCTGCGTCCGAAGCTGTCTGAAGACAAATACAACTGGGTTCTGGAAGATGGTGCCGAACTGGTCGCCAACTTGCGTCGCGAGGTCGATCCGTACGAGGTCTACCGCGAAGCCAAGCTGGCCTGGAAGCTGTCCCGTGCCCAACTGGCCGTGTTGCGTGAATTGTGCGCCTGGCGCGAGCGCGAAGCCCGCGCCCGTGATCTTCCGCGCAACCGCATCGTGCGCGAGCATTCCTTGTGGCCGCTGGCGCGCACTCAGCCGGACAGCCTGGGTGCGCTGGGCAAGATCGAGGACATGCACCCGCGTACCGTGCGTCAGGACGGCGAGTTTCTGCTTGATCTGATCAAGCGCTCAGGCAGTGTGTCGCCTGATCAATGGCCGCCTGCCGTGCCTGAACCCTTGCCGGTGGAAGCCGCCGCGCTGGTCAAGCAACTGCGTGCGATCGGCCAGGCCGAAGCCGAACGCCTGAACATTGCGCCGGAACTGATGCTGCGCAAGAAAACCCTGGAAGCCTTGCTCAAGAGCGGCTTTCCCAATGGTCCCTACCAATTGCCTGATTCGCTGCGTGGCTGGCGCCGCGAATTGATGGGCCAGGCGCTGCTCGACAGCCTGGCCACCGCCGGAGAACAGCCTTGAAACGTATTTGCTCCATTTATCGAAGCCTGAAAAAGAACGAGATGTATCTGTATGTGCTCAAGAGCGATGCCCTGGAGCGCGTGCCGGAGAGCCTGATGGCGGCGTTCGGCAAGCCGCACCACGCGTTCGACCTGGTGCTCACGCCTGAGCGCAAGCTGTCGCGCGAGGACATCACCGTGGTGCTGGAAAACCTCGACAAACAGGGTTACCACCTGCAAATGCCGCCCGCCGAAGACGAGTACATCGAGCACCTTCCGGAAGAGTTGCTGCGACGCAACGACCCGATGTAATCGGCCAAGGCGGCGAGCTTCCCTGAAACACTGGAATTGATATCTGGCGATGACCGCGCGATGGAGGCTGACTCCAGCGGCGGTTGTCCGCACTGTTTTCGAAAGGTTTGAACCATGCGCGTTCTGATTGCTGAACACGACCATCCTGTGTACGCCCAACTGTTGCGCCAGGCCGCGCCTGAGCTGGAAGTGCTGACCAGTGGTGACTCCGCCGAACTGGCCAGCCAGGCTGCCGACTGTCCGGTCTGGCTGGGCCAGCCGGATCTGCTGGCGAACCTGCTGCGTCAGGGTCACCAACCTCAGTGGCTGCAGTCGACCTGGGCGGGAATCACACCGCTGCTCGCCGACGGCTTGCCACGGCACTACCGTCTGACCCGGGCGGTGGGGATTTTTGGCCAGGTCATGGCCGAGTACGTACTTACCTATCTGCTGGGTCACGAGCGCGAGGTGCTGCCGCGCCTGGTCAGCCAGGTCGAGCGCAAGTGGGACAGTCGCCAGGGCCAGAGCCTGGCGGGTCGCAAGGTGTTGATCGCCGGCACTGGCGACATCGGCCAGACCGTTGCCCGTTTTCTGCAGCCCTTTGGCGTCGAGTTGTACGGCATCGCCAGCGAAGCCCGCGAGCAGGCACCATTTGTCGAGGTCGGCACCCTGTCGGACCTGCCTCGGCTGGTGGGTGAAATGGATTACGTGATCAACCTGTTGCCGAACACGCCTCACACCCACGATCTGTACGATGCTGCGCTGTTCAAGCAATTCAAGCCCACCGGGTTGTTCCTCAATGTGGGTCGTGGAGTCGCGGTAGTCGATGCCGATCTGGTGGAAGCCTTGAAGGAAGGGCATCTGGCCGGCGCGGTCATCGACGTCTGCCGCCAGGAGCCATTGCCGCAGCGGCATCCGTTCTGGACAGCGTGGGGCTTGCTGCTCACCGGCCACAGCTCGGCACCGACCTCACCTTCGATGATGGTGCAACTGTTCGTCGAGAATCTGCGGGCGTACCAGGCGGGCGAAGCGTTGCGCGGGGAAGTGGATTTCAGTCGCGGGTATTGAGTCGTCTCCGAAAAGGTCGCAGCCTGCGGCAGCTCCTACAGGGCCATGTGTTGTACACCTGTAGGAGCTGCCGAAGGCTGCGATCTTTTGCTTTTAGAGGGTGAAATCACCCTCAGCCGCCAACTCGGCCAACGGCCGACGCGGGCTTGGCAACTCGCGTGCCTGCAGGTATTCCGCCAGGGTCGCCTTGTCCCCCAACTTGCCCACAGCCACCGCCGCGTGCAGGGCATAACCCTCGGGGATGTTCAGTTCCTTGCGGGTCAGCGCCTGGTCAAACCCGGCCATGCCGTGAGTGTGCCAACCGCTGATGCTCGCTTGCAGGGCCAGATGCCCCCAGGCCGAACCGGTGTCGAACGTGTGCCACAGCGCCGGGGTTTCTTCACTGGCGCCCGGGGCGGTGAAGCTGGTCTTGGAGATCACAATGATCAGCGCCGAGGCATGTTGCGCCCAGCTGCGGTTGAATTCGTTCAGCAGGCCGAGGTAACGCTCCCAGTTTGGCGTGTCGCGACGTGCGTACAGGAACCGCCACGGCTGCGAGTTGTAGGCCGAGGGCGCCCAGCGTGCGGCTTCGAAGAAGCTCAGCAGCGTTTCCTCGGGAATGGCTTCGCCGGTGAATGCGCGGGGCGACCAGCGGTCGGTGAACTGTGGGTGGATAGCGTAATCGGCAACACGCGGGTTGGCACTCATCGACAGATTCCTTGCTTGGTATGAAAGTGGGCGACGCAAAACCCTACGTGGCGGCGTCAAAACTGACAAGTGAGTTCTACCGGCAGTCGCCAATGCTTGGCCCGCAGGGCCTGTGGCACTAGACTGGCGGCCTTTTCACCACCTGATGTCGATGCTCGAACCATGGCCGCCAAAGTCGAACCGTTCTGGATAAGCAAAACCCTCGATCAACTCGATCAAGAGGAATGGGAATCGCTGTGCGACGGCTGCGGCCTGTGCTGCCTGCAAAAACTCGAAGATGAAGATGACAACAGCGTCTATTACACGCGAATCGCCTGCAAGTTACTGGATTTGAAGACCTGCCAGTGCAGTGATTACCCGAACCGTCGAGCTTCGGTGCCAGACTGCATCCAGCTCACGCCTGGCAAGGCCGACGAGTTCAAATGGCTGCCACCGACCTGCGGTTACCGCCTGGTCAGTGAGGGCAAGGACCTGCCACTCTGGCACCATCTGGTCTGCGGTGATCGCGATGCGGTGCACCATGAACGCATTTCACAATCAGGGCGCATGCTGGCCGAAGGCAGCGTGGCCGAAGACGATTGGGAAGACCATCTGATTTTCCGCGCGGGTTGATTGTCCGCTCGCCACAAGGAGAGTGTATGGCTGTGGGATTGCGCCAGGCGTTGGCGGTGGGGCTGCTGGCCCTGAGTTCATCGGTGTGGGCGGCGAAGAAAGTCGATCTCGATTACCACGTGCGCCTGTTGCCGCAAAGCGACCAGGCCGAGGTGCGGCTGACACTTGCCCAGGGTTCGGCCGTCCGAAGCCTGGATTTCGACCTGGGCGATGGCAGCCATTACAGCGACTTCAAGGCCGACGGCCAGTGGCAACTCGTGCCGGGCAAGCACGCGCGCGGCATCTGGCGACCGGCTGCCGACAAGTCCAGCCTGACCTATCGCGTGCGCATCAGCCATGGTCGCAAGGGCGGCAGCTTCGAGACGCGCATGACGCCCACCTGGGCGCTGATGCGCGGCGACGATCTAGTGCCCGCCGCCAGGCTCGATCAGCAGGACGGCATCGAGCTGGTGTCGCGTCTCGAGTTCGAGTTGCCGACGGGCTGGAACAGCGTGGAGACCGCCTGGCCGCGGATCGGCCGGAACAAATTCCGCATTGATAACATCTCCCGGCTGTTCGACCGACCCACAGGATGGATGCTCGCCGGCCACCTGGGGACTCGTCGCACGCGGCTTGGGGAAACCGAGGTCACGGTGGCGTCCCCTCAGGGACAGGGCATGCGGCGTATGGACGTGCTGACGCTGCTGACGTTCATCTGGCCCCAGGTCCAGGCGGTGTACCCTCGGCATCCGACCAAACTGCTGATCGTCGGCGCCAGTGACCCTATGTGGCGCGGGAGTCTGGCGGCACGTGAATCCATATACCTCAACTCCCGGTTACCGCTGGTCAGCGAAAGCGGCAGCAGTGCACTGGTGCGCGAGTTGGCCCAGCTGTTTGCACGCATCAATGACAAGCAGCGAAGCGACTGGATCAGTGAGGGGTTCGCCGAGTACTACGCCATCGAACTGGTACGCCGGGCGGGCGGCATGAGCGATGAGCGGTATGCCAGCTTGCACAAAAAACTGGCGCGAGAGGGCGAGAAGGTGAAGACCCTGCGCGGCGAGCAGGTCGATCCGGCGCAGATTGGCAGGGCGGTGTTGCTGCTGGGGGAGCTGGACCAGGAGATACGCATCAAGACCCGCAACAAGCGCTCGCTGGACGATGTGCTGCGCGGGGCGATGCGATTGGAAAGTGTAGATACCAGGGAATTTGTGCAGTTGGCCGAGAGTGTGATTGGCGAGCCTTCCAGCGTTCTGGATACCGGGTTACTCCACTAAGTCAAAAGATCGTCCGAACACGGCCCGCGTTCGGACGATCTTTTGCCCTTAAACCCCAGTCTTCGGAGAAACCAGCGAATCATTGCCAGTCACAGTAGCCGTACTGGTCGCTGCCTCGGCATTCTTCTTCAACTGGGTCAATTCTTCCCCGGCGCGCTCGATCTTGGCCCGCACGTTGTTCATGTCCTGGCGACTCTTTTCCAGCAGGCTCTTGGCCGAACTGTGGCCGGTGATACCACGGGCCAGGGCCACGCCGCCGATCGCCACCTGGATCAAACCAAAAATCCCGCCGCGACGCAGGCCTTTGCCCATCATCACCACGCCACCGGCGAGTGAGCCGATGCGTTCCCAACCGTGAACGTTCTGCTCGGGGTAGGTTTGGAACGGGGTGGATTCAATGCGCTGTACGCGTTTGAGTTCGCTCATGATCTGTCTCCTGGCTGGATGGACTGCTTCAAGAATAGATAATTAAGCTGACTGCCATCGCGGGCGGCTTGTTCCATCGGATGTGCAGCAATTTAGCGGAATTTCGCCCCGGAGCGGGTGTTCAGGCCTTTGGCCATGCGGTCGTAGAGCACCACGTTAACGGTTGCTGCGAGGTTCATGCAGCCGGTTGTCGGGATGTAGACCACGTCTTCACACCAGTCACGTATCTCCTTGTCCAGCGAGCCGTCTTCCGGGCCGAAGATGTACAGGGCGCGATCGGGATGGGTGTACTCAGGCAGGGCGCGGGCACCTTCGACCAGTTCAACCGCAACCGGGACGCAACCCAGGGGCAGGATTTTTTTCAGGTCATCGATGCCAATCAGCGGGATATCGTAGTGGACCCGCTTGGTGTCGGTGACGAAATCAGCGGCGCGTTCATAGCGCTTGCCGGTGTAGAAAACCGAGGCCACGCCATAGCAGCCGGCGGCGCGCATGACCGATCCGACGTTTTCCGGTGACTTGGGGTTATACAAACCAATGCAGCTGTACCGTTTGTCTGCCACGAGCGGGGTGCCTTCGGGAAAAAACGGCGATTATACGGGGATTGGGGCAGGGGTGCTGGTTTGGAGCACTGTGGTGGACGGGCTTGCTCGCGAAGGGGCCAGCCCAGTCTATGACTACCTTCAGTCTTCCTTCTTCATCAACCCTGCCAGCGCCGCGAACGGGTTGTGCGTCGCCTTGGCAATCTTCGGCGAGCTCAACGAACCTTCGCTGAAATACTGCTGGTCGGTGTACCGCGAGTGCTCATTGTCATGGCAATACAGGCACAGCAGCTCCCAGTTCGAGCCATCCTGGGGGTTGTTGTCGTGGTTATGGTCACGGTGATGCACGGTCAATTCGCTAAGGCGCTTACCGGAAAATTCTCGGGTGCAGCGGCCACACACGTGCGGGTACATCTTCAGGGCCTTGTCGCGGTACCCCATTTCCTTGTCGCGCTGGTTATCGGCGAGGATGCGGTCCAGCTTCGAGGTGTTGGTCGGGGTTGTTGACGAACTCATGGGTTCACCTTTGTAAAAAAGACTGATGACGGTTATGAACAGAGTTTAGCTCAGCCCTTGAGCTTCTCGGCAATCCAGATGGTGTGGCGTGTGCCTTTGTTGCCGTGGGCAAAGACCTGGACTTCCTCGGCCTTGAACCCGGCCTTCTTCAGTTTGTCGGAAAACTGCCGGTCGGCACTCGCCGACCATACGGCCAGCACGCCTTTGGGCCGCAGCGCCTTGGCGCATGCGCTCAAGCCGCCAGCGGAGTACAGCCAGCTGTTGGCCTTCTGGGTCAGGCCTTCGGGGCCGTTGTCGACGTCCAGCATGATCGCATCGAAGCCCTGAGGTTCGGCCTGCAGCACTTTGGCGACATCTTCCAGGCGAATCACCGTGCGCGGGTCGAGCAGCGGGTTACCGGATTTTTCGCCCAACGGCCCACGGTTCCACTCGACCACGCCTGGCACCAGTTCGGCGACCACCACTTCAGCCGTCTTGCCCAGGTGCTTGAGCGCCGAGGCGAGGGTAAAGCCCATGCCCAGGCCGCCGATCAAGACCCGCGAATTCGGCCGTCCGGCGACTTTGCGGCAGGGGATTTCAGCCAGCGCATCCTCGGAGCCGTGCATGCGGGTGTTCATCAACTGGCCGCCGTCTCCCCCCTGGATCTTGATGACGAAGTCCTCGCCGTACTCGAACAGGCACAGGGCACCGCCATTTTCAGGGATGGGGGTGGTGTCGAGCAGTACGAAACGTTTCATGTGGCTCTCTTGAAAAATTGGCTTGAGAAGAATTGGCATGGGGGAGGGCAAACGCGCGCAGTTGGGAGTAGCCTGAGACCAGACAACAAGGCTAACGGAGCCATTGATGAAGCGCACCATTCTAACGGTCATTGCCTTGGCCGCGCTCTCGATAACTGCAGTGCAGGCCCAGGAGCTGCAAACCATTCCCACGAGCCCTGCGCCAATGCCCGGTTCACCGGGCACCGCGACACCGACTCCCTACCCACAGATCACCCCGACCAGCGTGCCCAAGGCGGGCCCTGGCAGCGGCAGCGCGCCGTTGTTGCCGCCGATCGAAATGCCCAATCCGCCCAAGGACCAGACATTGCCGGGCCTTGAGCAAAACAGCACCAAAATCAAATCCCCCGGCGGATAACCAACGGTTGTAGCCGCTGGCCAACTGTGGGAGCCAAGCTTGCTCGCGATAGCGGGGGGACAGTCAGCATCACTGCTGGATGCGAAACCGTCATCGCGAGCAAGCTTTGTTCCCACTTCGCCAGTGGCTACAGGAAAAAGCCCGGAGTGTCAGGCGATACCCAGCACCTTGAACACGAATGCGTATTCGAGCGCCACATCGCGCAAGCCCTGGTAACGCCCGCTCATCCCGCCATGCCCGGCACCCAGCTCAGTCTTGAGCAGCAGCGGATTGGCGTCGGTCTTGGTGGCGCGCAACTTGGCCACCCACTTCGCAGCCTCCCAATACTGCACGCGGCTGTCGTTGTAGCCGGCAATCACCAGGGTGGCTGGATAAGCCTGGGCAGTAACGTTTTCGTAAGGTGCATAAGCCTTGATGCGTTCGTACACCTCGGGTTCTTCAGGGTTGCCCCACTCGTCGTATTCGGTGACGGTCAACGGCAGATCCGGGTCGAGCATGGTGTTAAGCACGTCGACGAAAGGCACTTCGGCGATGGCCGCGCCAAATAGCTCGGGCCGCTGGTTGAGCACCGCGCCGATCAACAGGCCGCCGGCGCTGCCGCCGCTGATCGCCAACTGCGGGGCGGTGGTGTAGCCATTGGCAATCAGGTGCTCGGCGCAGGCGATGAAGTCGCTGAAGGTATTGTGCTTGTGCTCCTGCTTGCCTGCACGGTACCAGGCTTCACCGAGTTCGCCGCCGCCGCGCACGTGGGCAATGGCGAACGCGACTCCGCGATCCAGCAGGCTCAGGCGCGCGTGGGAGAACCATGGGTCCAGGCTTTCGCCATAGGCACCGTAGCCGTACAAGTACAGTGGAGTCGGTTGGCCCAGGGCATCTCGCTTGACTACCAGGCTGATCGGCACCTGTGTGCCGTCGGGTGCCGTTGCCCACAGGCGTTGGCTGACGTAGGCATCGGCGTCGAAAGGGCCGAGCACCGGGGTTTGCTTTAGCACCTGCTGTTCGCCCGTGGCAAGGTCCAGCTGGCGGATCTGCGCGGGCCGGTTCAATGCTTCGTAGCGCAGGCGGATCCGCTCGCTGGCGAACTCCAGGCTGTTCTGCACGTGAAGGCTGTAGGCCGCGTCGGGCAATTGCACGCGGTAGCTGGGCAGATCCTGTGGGTGCACTTCAATCACCGGCAGCCCGCCGACCCGCAAGCTGAGAGTCATGGCTGCCGCATTAAGGCTCATGCCATCGATCATGGTCAGGTGGCTGTGGGGAATCAGGTTCTGCCATTGTTCCTCGGTCGGGGCCACACCCGTGTCGTCAGCGTGGTACAAGGCAAAGTTGATGCCGTCGCGGTTGGTGCGGATAAACCAGCTCCACTGGCCATCAAGCGCGCCGTGGTCGACATCGTACTCATGGCCTTCCCGGCGCGGCGCCACGCAAGTGAAGCCTTGTTGTGGCTGCGCGGCATCCAGCACCCAGACCTCGCTCGTCGTCTTGCTGCCCAGCGCCAGGAGCAGTTGCAGCTCGGAACTGGAGCGGTAGCAATGCAGGAAGAAGCGCCCGTCCGGTTCATGAAACACTTCTTCGGCCGCCGTGCCGTCGAGCCGGTAGCGGTATAGCTTGTGCGGGCGATGGGTGTCGTCAAGCTCGCCGAAGAACAGGGTCAGGCTGTCGTTGGCCCAGGTCATGCTGCCGTCACAGTCCTCGAACTCCAGTTCGCTTACACGACCATTGGACAATTCCTTCACGAACAGCGTGTAGATCTCATCGCCCGTGGAGTCAATGCTGTAGGCCAGGCGCTGGTGGTCCGGGCTGATGCTGAACGCGCCCAGGGAAAAGAAGCCACCCTTCGCCAGTGCGTTGGGGTCGAGCAGCAGTTGTTCCTGGCTTTCGTCGAGCTGCAGGCTGTCATCGGCCGGGCGCGGGCAACGGTAATGACGCGCGTACTCGTCACCGGCAGTGGTGCGGGTGTAATACAGGTACGGGCCCCAGGGGGAGGGCAGGGACAGGTCGGTCTCGAGGATCCGGCCCTTGATCTCTTCGAACAGGCTTTCACGCAGCCCGGCCTGATCGGCGGTCTGTGCTTCCTGATAATGGTTTTCAGCCTTCAGATAGTCGAGCACCGGGCCGGTGTCGCGTTCCTGCAGCCAGGCATACGGGTCTGGACCTTCAGCCTTGTGGGCAATGGGTGCGTCTTGAATGTTGGCGGATGGGGGCATGAAGGGCTCTCGGACGATGTACGGAATAGGGCTGTGCAGGCACTGTCTGTTGGGTTGCAGCACTGTGGGAGCAAAGCTTGCTCGCGATTGCGCACCAGCATTCACAATCGATTTCGATTGGGCTGACGTCATCGCGAGCAAGCTCTGCTCCTACAGGAGACAAGCCGGACGTGCGAAAAGTCGTTACTATAAGCGCCTCTTTGCCTGCCTTGCCATGGACACCATGACCGAGAACGACTATCTGATCGCCTGGGGCCTCTACGCCTTTGCCGCTTTGGGCTGCCTGCTGGTATGGATGCGCATGACCCGCTGGATGTGGCGTTGGCTGCGCGAGCCGCTGCGGCTGCTGGTGGCTGTGTTGCTGTTCAGCCCGACCGTCGTCGATCCGGTGAAGGCCAAAGTGGCCCCGGCCGTCGCCATCACCGCTCTGGACCTGATGTTCAAGGTGGGTAACAACGCCTGGCGAGCAATCAGCGACCTGTTTATGTACGGGATGCTCGCCTTCGGCGTCTATCTGGTTTACGTGGCGATCCGTTTCGCCATGGAACGCTCAGCCAGGGCCCGCAAGGCCCAGGCCGATGCTGCCAAGGCTGCCGCCCGGGTCGACGAGCCTGAAGACGAGCACCTTTTCGGTGGTGCCGGCGATGATCGCTATGGTCGCCCCCCGGTACCCGGCAACCCCCAGCGTTTGCGGGTCGAACCCCGTCTGTAGACGTGCCCCCGCCTTTCATCGAGAGTCCGAGCATGTGTGAGTTATTGGGCATGAGCGCCAATGTCCCGACCGATATCGTGTTCAGCTTTACCGGGCTGATGCAACGCGGCGGGCGTACCGGCCCGCACCGTGACGGTTGGGGCATCGCGTTCTATGAAGGTCGCGGATTGCGGTTGTTCCAGGACCCGGCCGCGAGCTGCGAGTCCGAGGTCGCCAACCTCGTGCAGCGCTATCCGATCAAGAGCGAGGTAGTGATCGGGCACATCCGCCAGGCCAACGTCGGCAAGGTCTGCCTGTCCAATACTCATCCGTTCGTCCGCGAATTGTGGGGACGCAACTGGTGTTTCGCGCACAACGGCCAGCTTGCCGATTTCCAGCCTATCACCAGCTTCTACCGCCCAGTGGGCGATACCGACAGCGAAGCGGCGTTCTGCGACCTGCTCAACCGGGTGCGCGCCGCGTTTCCGGAGCCGGTTGAAGTCGAAGCGTTGCTGCCCGACCTGGTCGCGGCCTGCGCCGAGTACCGCAGCAAGGGCGTATTCAATTGCCTGCTCAGCGACGGCGACTGGCTGTTCTGCTATTGCTCGACCAAACTGGCCCAGATCACTCGCCGAGCCCCGTTCGGCCCGGCGCGGTTGAAGGATGTCGATGTGATCGTCGATTTCCAGGCGGAAACCACGCCCAATGACGTGGTCACGGTGATCGCCACCGAACCGCTGACCGAAAACGAAACCTGGACCCGCTACGAACCGGGCCAATGGAGCCTATGGCGACGCGGTGAATGCGTCAGCCAGGGCAAGACCGCATAAGGATCTTCCCGATGTTGCTCAGTTATCTACGGCTGGTGTTGTTCGCGGCGGGCCTGTTGATCGGGGTGCAGGTGCCGGGGTTCATCAATGATTACGCCAAGCGGGTCGAGGCGCATCTGATTGAGGCGCAGACTGGCCTCAGCGGTTTCCAGGGCACGGCCAATCAGTTCTTCAAGGGCGACATGCAAGCGCTGGTGAACCACTACCGCGCCAGCGAAGACCCGATTTTCCGCAGCGATGCCGACAGTCTGAGCGCCATGCTCACTCGCCAGCTGGCCCTCGACAAGCAATTCCAGGCCATGCAAGGCCCGTGGTACATCCGCGTACTGCAGGTCGCCCTGGCCGCTGATCCGGACATTCGCAAGGAAACCTGGAACGGCTACAGCTACCAGATTCTGCTGACGCCGGAAGCGATGATCTGGGGCATGAGCGGTGCGTTGTTGCTGTCGTTTGGCATCGAGTGCCTGTTCCGGCTGATTGATTGGGTGGTGCTGGGCGGCAAGCGTCTGCGCCAGAGCCGGCCGATTGAAGACCGCGATGTGCGTGGGCTCTGAGATCAAGAGATAGGCCCCACAGAAAGCATCGCGAGCAGGCTCGTTCCCACCCTGGATCTGCAATGCAGCAGAAGTCCATTGTGGGAGTGAGCCTGCTCGCGATAAGGCCCGTCCAGGCAACACAAGCTACTTGGACAAATACCGCATCCCTTCCTCCAGCCCGCGCAACGTCAGCGGGTACATCTGGTCGTCGATCAGGTCCCGCACAATATTGGTCGAAGACGTATAGCCCCAAGTGTCCTTCGGATAAGGGTTGATCCAGATGACCTTCTTGTACTTCTCCATGAAACGCTGCATCCACACGTAACCGGCTTCTTCGTTCCAGTGTTCGACGCTGCCCCCGGCCTGGGTGATTTCGTAGGGGGCCATCGCCGCATCCCCGATAAAAATCACTTTATAGTCGGCGCCGTACTTGTGCAGCAGGTCCTGGGTTGACGTGCGCTCGGACGTGCGACGCATGTTGTTTTTCCACACCGACTCATAAATGAAGTTGTGGAAGTAGAAGTACTCCAGGTGTTTGAACTCGGTCTTGCAGGCCGAGAACAGTTCCTCGCAGATTTTCACGTGGGCGTCCATCGAACCGCCGATGTCGAACAGCAGCAACAGTTTGACCGTGTTGCGCCGCTCCGGACGCATCTGGATATTCAGCAGCCCGGCATCGCGTGCGGTGTGGTCGATGGTGCCGTCGATGTCCAGCTCTTCGGCCGCACCCTGGCGGGCGAATTTGCGCAGGCGGCGCAGTGCGACCTTGATGTTGCGCGTGCCCAGTTCCACCGAATCATCGAGGTTCTTGTATTCGCGCTGGTCCCAGACCTTGACCGCCTTGCCCTGGCGCTTGCCCGCATCCCCGACGCGAATCCCTTCCGGATTGAAACCGCCGGAACCGAACGGGCTGGTGCCGCCAGTGCCGATCCACTTGTTGCCACCGGCATGACGTTCTTTCTGTTCTTCGAGGCGCTTCTTGAATTCCTCGATCAGCTTGTCCAGGCCACCTAGGGACTGGATTGCTGCGCGCTCTTCATCCGTCAGCGAGCGTTCGAACTCCTTGCGCAGCCAGTCCTCGGGGATCAGCGCCTGCAGGTGGTCATCCAGCTTTTCCAGGCCGTTGAAGTACGCACCGAAAGCGCGGTCAAACTTGTCGAAATGCTTTTCGTCCTTCACCAGAATCGCCCGGGACAGGTAGTAGAACTCGTCCATGTCGGCGAAGGTCACCCGCTGTTTCAGCGCGTTGATCAGGTCCAGCAGCTCACGCACCGAGACCGGCACCTTGGCTGCGCGCATTTCATTGAACAGGTTGAGCAGCATGGCTATCGCCCTCTATCTTGTTAAAAGAGGGATCAGCGGGAGCCGCGACGGCTCATGAACGCCAGGCGCTCGAGCAGCTGTACGTCCTGTTCGTTCTTCACCAAAGCGCCGGCCAGGGGTGGAATGGCCTTGGTTGGATCGCGTTCGCGCAGCACGGCCTCGCCAATATTGTCGGCCATCAGCAGCTTCAGCCAGTCGACCAGTTCCGAGGTCGAGGGCTTCTTCTTCAGGCCCGGCACCTTGCGCACATCGAAAAACACGTCCAGCGCTTCGCTGACCAGGTCCTTCTTGATGTCCGGGTAATGCACGTCGACGATCTTCTGCAGCGTGGTGCGATCCGGGAACGCGATGTAATGGAAGAAGCAGCGGCGCAGGAAGGCGTCCGGCAACTCTTTTTCATTGTTGGAGGTAATGATGATGATCGGGCGCTTCTTGGCCTTGATGGTCTCGTCGATTTCGTAGACGTAGAACTCCATCTTGTCGAGTTCCTGGAGCAGGTCGTTGGGGAACTCGATATCGGCCTTGTCGATCTCGTCGATCAACAGGATCACCCGCTCATCGGACTCGAAAGCCTCCCACAGCTTGCCCTTTTTCAGGTAGTTGCGCACGTCGTGAACCTTGTCGGTGCCCAGTTGCGAATCACGCAGGCGACTGACCGCGTCGTACTCGTACAGACCCTGGTGGGCCTTGGTGGTGGACTTGATGTGCCAAGTGATCAGCTTGGCACCGAAGGATTCGGCCAGTTGCTCGGCAAGCATGGTCTTGCCAGTGCCCGGTTCGCCCTTGACCAGCAGCGGCCGCTCCAGGGTGATGGCGGCATTGACCGCCAGCTTCAGGTCATCGGTGGCGACATAAGCCTGGGTGCCTTCGAACTTCATCTGCTAATCCTCGAACGGTGACGCCGGCCTGAGCTAAGCAGGGCGGGACGGGCGAATTAAATGTGATGCCCGACTATAACGCGCAGGCCGGTCGACTGTGAACGCAGACGGCTTATTCAGTCTCTGAATGGAGAGTCACCCGGTGACTCAACCCGCATCCGGCTTCGGTCGCTCATAGCGGGCATTGAACGCCTGGACGAATCCGTTGCGCAAAATCTGCAAAAACGCCTGGAAGGCGTTGATATCTTGCCGATGCACGTTGCCGCTCAGCTCGACCCGGGTGGCGAACTGATTTTTGACCTGGTTTTTCAGCACCGTCTCCGAACCGCCGACGATGGCTTCCCAGACAGAGCGGAACAGGCCCTTGTCTTTGTTTTCAACGTCCTGTTGCCAGTTGAACACGTCGACATCCTTGAGCAGTGGCTTGATGTAACCCTTGAGTCGACCCTTGTTGGCTTCCGCTTCGATGACCACGTCGCCATGGCCTGCATTGAAGTCGAACTTGCCATAGGCAGAGGCGAAATCGTTCATGCGCTTGAGTTCGATGTCCCGCGCCCGCAGGCGGAAGTCGAAGTCTTCGAAGTTGCTCAACGGGTCGAAGGTCGCCGTGGTTTCCAGCGGCGCATGGCCGAGCAGCAGGGCCTTGCCCTCGAAGCGTGCGTCACGCCGGCCTTCTGTATCTACCACGTTGGTCAGGTTATAGATGCTCGCATTGACCTGGGTGGCGTTCATGTTCACCGGTGGTTTGGAATTGAAGTTGCGAAAGCTGATCTTGCCGTCGTTGATCTTTATTTCGTTAAAGGTGATGGGCGCCAGTTTGCTCAATTGGGCGCGCCAGTCAGTGCCCTGACCCGTCTGCGAGTTCTGTTTGTTGGCGCCGCCGTCGACGAAATTCACTTCGGGATTGAAGAACTGCACTTCGGCCACGACCGCGTGGTCGTACCACAGCGAGTGCCAACTGACAGACAGGTCGATCAGCGGCGCGTTGACGAACGGCACCGGAACCTTGCCGTCGACCTTGACGATTTTCAGCCCGTTGATCTTGTAGGCGCCGCGCCACAGCGCCAGGTCGACGTCGGTGATCTGGCCGCGGTAGTCGCCCATGTCGGCCAGTTTCTCGTTCAGGTAGTCACGTACCATGTAGGGCAGGGCGATGTGCAGCGCAACCAGTAGCACCACGACCCCGGCAATGATCCATAGCGGCCAACTATAACGACGTTTCATGAGGACAAATCTCCAGCGGTGTAAAGCCATTGACTGCTGTTGCAGCAGGACGTTCGACCTGACTGGACGACCACGAACAACAGGCTTACCTTGGAGCGCTATTTCAATGCTGTATAAGGACCCAGCCATGAGCCGTATCTTCGCTGACAACGCCCATTCCATCGGTAATACGCCCCTGGTACAGATCAACCGCATCGCCCCGCGCGGCGTAACCATCCTTGCCAAGATCGAAGGGCGCAACCCCGGTTACTCGGTCAAATGCCGGATTGGCGCCAACATGATCTGGGACGCCGAAAGCTCCGGAAAACTCAAGCCTGGCATGACCATCGTCGAACCCACCTCGGGCAACACCGGGATCGGCCTGGCCTTCGTTGCCGCGGCCCGGGGCTACAAACTGCTGCTGACGATGCCGGCCTCCATGAGCATCGAGCGACGCAAGGTGCTCAAAGCCCTTGGCGCTGAACTGGTCTTGACCGAACCGGCCAAAGGCATGAAAGGCGCGATCGAAAAGGCCGCCGAAATCGTCGCCGGCAATCCCTCCACTCACTTCATGCCTGCGCAGTTTGAAAACCCGGCCAACCCGGCGATTCATGAGAAGACAACCGGGCCGGAAATCTGGAATGACACCGACGGTGCGGTCGACGTGCTGGTAGCGGGAGTGGGAACCGGTGGAACTATCACCGGGGTTTCGCGGTATATCAAGAATACCCAGGGCAAACCGATTATCTCGGTGGCCGTGGAGCCGATGGTGTCGCCAGTGATTACCCAGGCGCTGGCCGGTCAGGAGATCAAACCGAGCCCGCACAAGATCCAGGGAATCGGCGCCGGTTTTGTACCTAAAAATCTAGACCTGTCGATGGTCGACCGGGTCGAACTGGTGACCGATGAAGAATCCAAGGCCATGGCTTTGCGCCTGATGCAGGAGGAAGGCATCTTGTGTGGTATCTCCTGCGGAGCGGCGATGGCCGTCGCGGTGAGACTGGCCGAGACCCTGGAGATGCAGGGCAAGACCATCGTGGTAATCCTGCCTGATTCCGGTGAGCGTTATCTCTCGAGCATGTTGTTCAGTGATTTGTTCACCGAACAGGAAAACCAGGCGTAACAAGCATCATCGCTATTTTTTTGGATGTGCCTTTGTGGGAGTGAGCCTGCTTGCGATGGCGGTAGATCAATCGGCATTGATGTTGAAGGGTTCGCCGCTATCGCGAGCAGGTCGCTCCCACAGGTTGCAGGTTGCAGAGGGCTGCCGGGCTTGACCCAAGTCAGCCCCCGTTCAGCAACTCTGTGCTACTAATTAATTTGTTACTGAATACTTAACACTGAATGTCGAAATTTGCGGGTTTTTCCCCGGGCCGGTAGTGATTATCATGGCCGGCTGCCACGTCGGGTAAATGGCGTTGTGCAGAGTTGCCTATTATCAAGGAGTTGTTGATGACCTTTTCCTTTGCCGCGAAGGCATCTCTGTTGCTGCTGTTCCTGGGCAGTACCCTCTATGTGCATTTGCGCGGCAAGGCACGACTGCCGGTCCTGC
The DNA here is from genome assembly GCF_022496665.1 of Pseudomonas sp. TMW22090. Lineage (NCBI taxonomy): Bacteria > Pseudomonadati > Pseudomonadota > Gammaproteobacteria > Pseudomonadales > Pseudomonadaceae > Pseudomonas > Pseudomonas sp. TMW22090. The sequence goes on along the minus strand of NZ_SCFH01000002.1, from coordinate 33,574 downwards.
GTCAGTTCGTCAATCATTCGGCATTGTTCGCCCCGTACAACGCCTTGATGTACCTGTTCTCCGCAGTACCGTCCAAACCTTACCTGGACCGCAGCAAGTTTCCGGAACTGGATGTGCTCAAGGACAACTGGCAGGTGATTCGCGAAGAGGCGATGCACCTGTTCGACGAGGGCTACATTCGCGCCGCCGAGAAGAACAACGATGCGGGTTTCGGCTCATTCTTCAAGAAAGGCTGGAAGCGTTTCTACCTCAAGTGGTACGACAAACCCCTGCCTTCAGCCGAGACGCTGTGCCCTAGAACCGTGGCACTGGTCAGCAGCATTCCCAACGTCAAAGGGGCCATGTTCGCCTTGCTGCCGGGTGGCAGCCACCTGAATCCGCACCGTGATCCATTTGCAGGTTCGTTGCGTTATCACCTGGGCTTGTCGACCCCCAATTCCGATGCATGCCGGATTTTCGTCGACGGCCAGGAGTATGCGTGGCGCGATGGCGAAGACGTGATGTTCGATGAGACTTACGTGCACTGGGTAAAGAACGAGACTGACCAGACTCGGGTGATCCTGTTCTGTGACATCGAGCGACCGCTGAGCAATCGCCTCATGACCCGGATCAACCGTTGGATCAGCGGCTTGCTGGGCCGTGCTACCGCGCCGCAGAACCTGGATGACGAGCGGGTGGGCGGGATCAACCAGGCCTATGCCTGGAGCAAGAATTCCAGCGATAGATTCAGTGGTGTGATCAAGCAGTGGAAGCGGCGAAATCCCAAGGCCTACAGGGTGCTGCGGCCGGTGTTGGCAGTGGTGGTGTTGGGGTTGCTGGGGTATTGGCTGTTCGGCTGAAGCCGTCCGTGAAGCCCCCAGGCACTTTCATTTTGCAATCATGACCTGTGGCAGCAACGCCTGCTGGCGATGGCGTGATCAGGGTCAACGGATTCCATAGGCTGCCGGCTCGTTATTTAGTCAAAACATGCTCCGCCCGCACCGAATTCATGAACGCCTGCATCGCAGACGACTGAATCCGGTGCCTGCGGGTAATCAAGCCGAACGGTGGCAGGCGTGCCTCGAACTTGATCGGTAACACGGCCAGCAGATCGCGCCCCGGATAATCTTCCACCACCGAAACGGGCGTCACGCCCAGCATGTCGGTCTGCTGGATCAGGGACAGCAAGGTCATGATCGACGTGGTCTCGACGATGCTGCTGGGGATATCGACCCGCGCGTTGTGGAACACCTGATTGATGATCGCGCGCATCGGGCTTGGGTGTTGTTGCAGCACCCAGGTCATGTTCTGCAATTCCGCCCAGCTCAATTGCTTCTCCTTGGCCAGCGGGTTCTGCGCGCCGGCGATGACGCACAAGGCTTCTTCGCCCAGGCTGTCGAACAGCAGTTCCTCGGCTCGCGCCCCGGCTGGAATTCGTCCCAGCACGATGTCCAGTTGATCTTGCAGCAAGGCCTGGACCAGCACGTCGCTGGTGTCGACCTGGATGCTCATGGACAACCGTGGGTGGCTTTGTTTCAGCGTTGCGATGGTACGGGTCAGCAGCCCCGAGGCGAGGGCCGGGATGGCCCCCACCGCAACCCGGCCCAGGTTGCCTGACTCGAGAGCGACCAGTTCTTCACGCATGCCACTCAGTTCGGCAAAGACCATGCGCGCGTAATAGGTCACGGTCTCGCCGAAGGGTGTTGAACGCATGCCACGGGGCAAGCGCTCGAACAGTTCGACGCCGAGCAGGTCTTCGGCCTCGTGCAGCATCTTGGTGGCAGCAGGTTGGGTCATGCCGATATGGTCGGCGGCGCGGCGCAAAGAACCGAATTCCTGCAGCGCCAGCATCAGCCGCAGTTGGCGCAGACGCAGTCGGCTGTGGATCAAATTGGCATCAGGAATTCGGGTCATGGGCCGCACTCGCAAGAAAGACTGCAGCAAGCCTGACAACAATTGTCAGGCGTTGCCAGCATTGCTGTGTCACAGCACCGATTTTGGTTTGGCAACCGCTGGCTTGCGCAGGCCCAGCAGGGCTTGCAACACCTTGGAGATCAACGGCCAGAACAGCATCAGCAGCGCTGCCGTGGTCAGCCCGCCCACCAACGGGTTGGACCAGAAAATACCGATGTGACCGTCAGAAAACAGCATCGATTGACGGAATGCATCTTCTGCCTTGTCACCCAGCACCGCCGCGAGCACCAGTGGCGCAATCGGGTAGCCGAGTTTCTTGAACAGATAGCCCAGGGCGCCGAAGCCCAGCATCAGCACCACATCGAAGAACGAGTTGTGCACGGAGTAGGCGCCGATGGCGCAAACCATGATGATGATCGGCGCAATGATCGAGAACGGAATGCGCAGGATCGAGGCGAACAGTGGCACAGTGGCCAACACCACGATCAGGCTCACCACGTTGCCCAGGTACATGCTCGCGATCAGGCCCCAGACAAAGTCATGTTGCTCGACGAACAGGGTTGGCCCAGGGTGCAGGCCCCAGATCATCAGGCCTCCGAGCATCACGGCGGCCGTCGCTGAACCGGGGATGCCCAAGGTCAGCATTGGCAACAGGGCGCTGGTGCCGGCGGCATGGTCAGCGGTTTCCGGGGCTATCACGCCTTCGAGTTCGCCTTTGCCGAAGTTCTCGCGGTTTTTCGAAAAGCGCCGCGCCAGGCTGTAGCTCATGAACGATGCCGCCGTCGGGCCGCCGGGGGTGATACCCATCCAGCAACCTACCATGGTGCTGCGCACAATCGTCCACCAGTAACGCGGCAGCTTCGCCCAGGTGCGCAGGATCACCATTGGCGTGATTCGAGCATGTTCGCCACGGAACACCAGGCCTTCCTCGACAGTGCAGAGGATTTCACCAATACCGAACAGGCCAATCACTGCCACTTCGAAGCTGATTCCGGTCATCAGGGTGGGCATGTCGAACGTCAGGCGCAGGTTGCCGGACACCGTGTCCATGCCGACTGCCGCCATGGCAAATCCGATCATCATCGCCACCACGGTTTTCAGTGGCGGGTTCTTGCTCATGCCGATGAACGTACAGAACGCCAGCAGGTACACCGCGAAGAATTCCGGTGAACTGAACGACATGGCGAATTCGGCAATGCGCGTCGACAGGAAGGTCAGCAGCAATACGCCGGCCAGTGCGCCAATCAAGGCGGAGCTGAAGGCTGCAGTCAGTGCTTCCGCCGCACGGCCTTCGCGCGCCATCGGGTAGCCGTCAAAGGTGGTTGCCACCGATGAGGGCTCGCCGGGTATGTTGAATAGAATCGAGGTGATCGAGCCGCCAAACAGCGCGCCCCAATACATGCAAGAGAGCAGGATGATCGCCGACACCGGCGACATGGTAAACGTCAGCGGCAACAGTAACGCCACACCATTGGGGGCGCCCAGACCTGGCAACACGCCGACCAGGATGCCCAGCAGCACGCCAACCACCATCAGGCCAATGTGGCCCGGGGTGAGGATCAGGTTCATGCCTTGCAACAGGGAGTCGAATTCGCTCATTTGAAGTATCTCCCGGCCAGGGCAATCCAGTCGCCCAACGGGCCGGCATCCAGCGGGACCTTGAACCACAGCGCGAAAATCAGGTAACTGGCCAGCACCGCACCGAGGGAGATGCTGGCGATTTTCCACTTGCTGTACGGCGTGGCGCGTGCTTTGTCGCTCCACATGAACCACGCAATGAAGCAGGCCGAGGACACGTAGATCCCCACCAGCGGCATCGCCGCGACGAACAGCGCAATCGGAATGAACACCGACAGCACCTGGCGAAACGCACTGCGGCTGACGAACGCCACGCCCAGCGCATTCCAGCGCACCAGCGTCAGCACTGCATTACCCAGGCTGGCGGCGCTCAGCAGCAGGCCGATATAGAAGGGAAAGTAACCCGGCTCAGGGCCGGAATCGCCCCAGCCGATACCCTGTTCGATGCTGCCGAACATCACCACCACACCGATCAGGGTGGTGAAGACGGTCAGGCCAAGCTCGACCCAGCGGGTACCGACCAGCGCCGGTGAATCCGAAGAATGGGACATGAAAACACCTCCAGCAGGTGACGGCCGTACGCAGTCGAACGGCCGCGGGCGACTCAGTTTTTCAGCCAGCCGGCTTCCTTGAACACCGGCGTGACCCGGGCGGTGTCCTTTTCAATGTAGGCGGTCAATGGCTCGCCTTCGAGGAACGTAGGCACCAGCGCGTTCTGTTTCACGTAGGCCTTGAACTCGGGTGTCTCGGTGACTTTGCGCAACAGTTCGACATAGAACGCGCGCTGCTCGGCAGTGACTTCACCGGGCATGAACACGGTGCGCGGGAAGCGGTACTGATCGATGCCCAGGCCTTGTTCGTGACACGTTGGTACGTCGGCCCAGGATTTGTCGCCAGCGACTTTCTCGGTGTAGGTCATGCGCTCTTTACTGAACACACAGAGTGGTTCGATCTGGTCGCCGCGCCATTGGCTGATGCTTTCGCTGGGATTGTTGACGTTGCCGGCGATGTGTTTGCCGGCCAGTTGAGTCGCGGCCTCACTGCCGCTCTTGAACGGGATGTACACCAGTTTGCTGTTGTTGGTCTGGTTGAGCAGCAGGGTCAGGGTCTGGTCGACATCCTTGGACTGGCTGCCACCCATGCGCATTTTCGCCGGGTCGGCCTTGGCCGCTTCGTAGAAGCCTTTGGCGTCTTTCCAGGGCGCATCTTTATAGCTCCAGAGGATGAAGTCATCCTCGGCAACGGCGGCGACCGGGGTCAATTCCTGCCATTGGTAACCGAGTTTGGAAACCAGCGGCAACAGGTAAATGTTGTTGGTGCCAATCACCAGTTTTTCCGGGTCGCCCTTGTTCATTTTCAGGTCGAGGAATGCTTCGGCACCATTGCCGCCGCCCTTGTTGAGGACGATGGTATTGACCTCGAGCAGCTTGTGCGTGGAGATGATCGACTGGATCAGCCGGCCGAGCTGGTCGGTGCCGCCACCGGGACCACCAGCGACGACGATTTCGACGTTCTTGTCGGGTTGCCAGGCTGCGTTGGCGAGCGCCGGGAGGACGCCAGCGGCGACCAGCGAGCAGCCGAGGAACAGACGGGACGTGCGACGGACGAATGCATTTCGCATGGAAGGGCCTCGTTTTTGTAGTTGTTATGAGTGGCTTGTCTGAGCGCTAAAGCCGCAAGCCTGGAGTGAGTGTGGGAAGGTGCAAGCCCCGCGTCTAGTCAAAACAATACATACACCGATAGCCTGAGGTTATAGCTCGGCGCATCAAAAATCGCATCAACCGCCAAGAGCTCTGTGCCAGAGCCATTTGAGGGGAAAGTCGCTCACAGCGCAATATGCTCGCAGTCATGTGAAAGGTGGTTGTGACATAACCTAAGGCTATCGGCTTATTTCAAGTTTTGATTGGACGGTTATCACCCAGCCTTCGATAGTGCTTGTCATCGCCGTTTTTCGGCGGTGTGTAGCGTCCAGAACAAAAATAAAACGAGGTATGCGCCATGGCCCGTTTCAGTGCTTTTTGCTGCGAGGTGCATGATGACTGAACTGTGGAGCGGCCCGATCATCGATGCCCATCAGCATTTCTGGGACCCGTCGATCAACCCCCATCCGTGGCTGGCTGCAGATGCCGACCTGGCTTTTCGCTACGGAAATTACAGTGCGATCAAGCGTCGCTATTTACCTGACGATTATTTCGCCGATGCTGGCGCCCATCACGTTGTGCAAACGGTGTACATCGAATCGGAATGGGACCCGCAGGACCCGATCGGCGAAACCCGTTTCATCGAGGAACTGGCCCGACGTTATGGCGCGCCCAATGCAATCGTCGCGCAAGCCTGGCTCGATCATCCGGACGCGGTTGCGGTGCTCGCCGAGCAAGCGAGCTACAAGTGCGTGCGCAGCGTGCGTCACAAACCCGGTGGCCCGACCACCCGGGCACAGGTCGGGCATAGGCGCAGCCTGATGAGCGATGAACACTGGCGCCGTAGTTACGCGGCGCTGCAAAGGCTCGGGCTGCATTTTGACCTGCAGACGCCGTGGTGGAATCTGCACGAGGCAGAACGCCTGGCGCGGGATTTTCCCGGCACCACGCTGATTCTCAATCATGCCGGGTTGCCCAGTGACCGCAGCGCCGAAGGCCTGGCCGGGTGGCGCCTGGCGATGGCGCGACTGGCCGAGTGGCCGAACGTGCAGGTGAAAATCTCTGGCCTCGGCCAGGCCGGCCAAGCGTGGCGCGCCAAGGACAATGCCTGGATCGTGCGCGAAGTCATCGCGATGTTCGGCCCGGGTCGGGCGATGTTCGCCAGCAACTTTCCAGTGGACAGCCTGTGCGGCTCGTTCGATGTCATTTACAACGGTTTCAAATCCATCGTTGCTGATCTGCCGCGGGCGGACCAGGAGCGTTTGTTCTACAGCAATGCGCAGCGCGTATATCGCTGCGAGCCTGGCACTATCGACCGGACACGGCCTGAACCTTTGAGGAGTGAAGCATGAACAAGACATCCATCGCCATGGTCCTCGGCGACCCGGCGGGCATTGGCCCGGAACTGATTGCACGACTGCTCGCCGAGCCTGCGGTGCGCAGTCAGGCCAACGTGATCCTGATTGCCGACGAAGCGGAAATGCAACGCGGCATGCGCATTGCCGGGGTGGAATTTCCCTACCGGCGCGTCGAGTCCCTGGAGCAGTTGGCGTTCGTCGATGACACTCCGCTGTTCTACGACTATCGGGGGGACACCCTCGGTGAGTTTGCCCGCAGTGAAGCCAGTGTCACCGGTGGTCGCTACAGCCTCGACACGCTGGAAAAGGCACTGCGCCTGACCGAAGCCGGCACCACCGATGCGGTGCTGTTCGGCCCGTTGAACAAGACCTCCCTGCACATGGCCGGCATGGCCCACAGCGACGAGTTGCACTGGTTCGCCGAGCTGCTGGATTTCCACGGGCCGTTCTGCGAATTCAACGTGCTCGACAACCTCTGGACTTCCCGGGTGACCTCCCACGTGGCGCTGGCGCAAGTGCCCGGCATGCTGACCCAGGAACGTGTGGTGGAAGCGATCCAGCTGATCGATACCGCGCTCAAGCGCAATGGCCTGGAAAAACCGCGCATTGGCGTGTGCGGACTCAATCCGCACAACGGTGACAACGGTTCGTTCGGCCGCGAGGAACTGGACATCATCGGTCCGGCGGTGCGCTCGGCCCAGGCGTTGGGTATCGCGGCGGAAGGTCCGTATCCGGGAGACACTATTTTCCTCAAGGTCCAGGGAGATGCCAGTGCCTTTGACGCGGTGGTGACGATGTATCACGACCAGGGGCAGATCGCGATCAAGCTGATGGGGTTCTCCCGTGGGGTGACGGTGCAGGGTGGCTTGCCGATCCCGATCACCACGCCGGCCCATGGCACGGCGTTTGATATTGCCGGGCAGGGCAAGGCCAATGTCGGCGCGATACGCCAGGCGTTCGAAATCGCCTGCCGGATGGGAGCCAACAACTACTAAGGGGTAGAGATCAAAAGATCGCAGCCTTCGGCAGCTCCTACGGGGATCGTATTCACCTGTAGGGGCTGCCGAAGGCTGCGATCTTTTTGCTTTTTCCCTATAACCTTCTTTCAGCATAAATTGCGAATTGCGATCACCCCAGGTTATCGCCGGATACGCATAAGTGATTATCCGCGCCCCTACGCGCTGGCTAAAGTCGCCCCATCTAATCAGCGACTTAATAACAAGAAGCCGGCAGCGCAAGGAACAGTACCCATGAAAATCAAAGCAATCCGAACCCGAGTTTTTGAGTGGAAAGGTAAAGTCGTTCCACCTCAGGCACACTTCTGCACCAACGCCAGTGACATCCTGTTCGAACGCGGCGATGCCATGGGCTCGTTTCGTTTCCATGGCTGGCTGGTGGTGGAAGTCGAGACCGACACCGGTCTGGTCGGCATCGGTAACTGCGCCCTGGCGCCGCGAGTGGCCAAGGAAATCATCGACACCTACCTGGCGCCTATTGCCATTGGCGAAGACCCGTTCGACAACGAATACATCTGGCAGAAGATGTACCGCCAGAGCCACGCCTGGGGTCGCAAAGGCATCGGCATGGCAGCGATCTCGGCGATCGACATCGCCATCTGGGACATCATGGGCAAGGCCGTGAACAAGCCGGTGTTCAAACTGCTCGGCGGGCGCACCAAGGAGAAGATCTGGACCTACGCCTCCAAGCTCTACGCCAACGACAACCTCGACCTGTTCCTCGAAGAAGCCCAGGGTTATCTGAACCAGGGTTTCACCGCGCTGAAAATGCGCTTCGGCTATGGCCCTAAGGACGGCCCGGCGGGCATGCGCAAGAACATCGAGCAGGTGCGCGCGCTGCGTGAACTGGCCGGCCCTGATGTCGACATCATGCTCGAATGCTACATGGGCTGGACGCTGGAGTACGCCCGTCGGATGTTGCCAAAACTGGCAGAGTTCGAACCGCGCTGGCTTGAAGAACCGGTGATTGCCGACGACATCGAAGGCTACATCGAGCTGAAGAAGATGGGCATCATGCCGATCTCCGGCGGCGAGCATGAATTCACTTCCTACGGTTTTAAAGACCTGCTGGAACGCCGCGCCATCGACGTGATCCAGTACGACACCAACCGCGTCGGCGGCATCACCGCGGCACGCAAGATCAACGCCATGGCGGAAGCCTGGTCGGTGCCGGTGATTCCCCACGCCGGGCAGATGCACAACTACCACCTGACCATGTCCACCACCGCCTCGCCGATGGCCGAATTCTTCCCCGTGTTCGACGTCGAGGTCGGCAACGAACTCTTCTACTACGTGTTCAAGGGCGAGCCGCAACCGGTCAACGGTTACATCCAGCTCGACGACAACACGCCGGGCCTGGGCCTGGAAATCTCCGATGAATACCTGAGCGACTTCAACATCATCGAGTGACCTTGCAGCGCCGCTCACGGCGGCGCCATCCCCCGACTCTGTGGAGGGCCGACATGCGCCTGATTCAATTTGAAAACACTGCCGGTGAACGCCACGTCGGCCTCGTCGACGGGCCCTTGGTCCAGGTACTGCGCGACACTCGCAACACACGTGAACTGGCACTGGCGGCGATTCGCGCCGGACGAAGCCTGCAGGAAGAGGCCGCGCTGCGTGGCACCGAGCCTGGCCCGGACTACGCGCAACTGCTGGCGCAGGGCAAAGTCCTGGCACCGCTCGACCACGAAGACCCGGCCCATTGCCTGATCAGTGGCACCGGCCTGACCCACCTGGGCAGCGCTTCGGCGCGGGACAAGATGCATCAGCAGGAGGGCGTGGTGGAGGCCGGCATGACCGACACCATGCGCATTTTCAAATGGGGCCTGGAAGGCGGCAAGCCAGCGGCCGGGCAGGTCGGGGCGCAACCGGAGTGGTTCTATAAGGGCGATGGCAGCATTGTCGTGCGCCCCGGTGCCGATTTTCCGGTCCCGCCCTTCGCCGAGGATGCCGGTGAAGAGCCGGAACTGACGGGCCTCTACGTCATCGGCGACGACGGCCTGCCGTACCGGGTCGGGTACGCCTTGGGCAACGAGTTCTCCGACCATGTGATGGAGCGCCGCAATTACCTGTACCTCGCCCACTCGAAACTGCGCTTCTGCGCCTACGGTCCGGAGTTGCGCGTGGGTGAATTACCCCGCCACCTGGCAGGCACCAGCCGCATCACGCGCAATGGCGAAACGATCTGGGAAAAAGAGTTTCTCAGCGGCGAAGACAACATGTGCCACAGTCTGGCCAATCTCGAATTCCACCACTTCAAGTACGCGCAATTCCTGCGCCCTGGTGATGTTCACGTGCATTACTTCGGTACCGCCACGCTGTCGTTCGCCGACGGGATTAAAACCCAGCCGGGTGATCGATTCCAGGTCAGCCTCGATGCGTTCGGCGCCCCTCTGGAAAACGGTATCGGCGAAAGTGCCCAGCCGCTGGAAATAGGCCAGGTTCGTGCACTTTAAGCCTTCAATTCCCGGCGCTGTCGGCCGGCCAAGGACTCTTTCATGACCACGCATACCGGACACAACTACATCGGCGGGCATCGCAGCGCCAAGGGTTCTTTGCAACTGCACAGCCTTGACGCAAGCACCGGCGAGCCATTGCCGGGAAGCTTTTTCCAGGCAACCGAAGCCGAGGTGGACGCTGCCGCGGAAGCTGCCGCGGCGGCTTACCCGGTCTACCGAAACCTGAGCGCCGGGAAGCGCGCGCAGTTCCTGGACGCGATTGCCGATGAAATCGACGCGCTGGGCGATGATTTTGTCGCCATTGTCTGCCGTGAAACTGCGCTGCCGGCGGGGCGTATCCAGGGTGAGCGCGGGCGTACCAGCGGGCAGATGCGTTTGTTCGCCAAGGTGCTGCGTCGTGGCGACTTCTACGGCGCGCGTATCGATCAGGCATTGCCGGATCGCCAACCCTTGCCACGTCCGGATCTGCGCCAGTACCGAATTGCGCTGGGGCCGGTGGCGGTGTTTGGCGCGAGCAACTTTCCCCTGGCTTTTTCCACTGCCGGTGGCGATACCGCATCAGCCCTGGCCGCGGGCTGCCCGGTGGTGTTCAAAGCGCACAGCGGGCACATGGCAACGGCCGAATGGGTGGCGGATGCGATCATGCGCGCTGCCGAACGCACGCAGATGCCTGCGGGCGTGTTCAACATGATCTATGGCGGTGGCGTGGGCGAGTGGCTGGTCAAACACCCGGCCATCCAGGCCGTAGGATTTACGGGTTCCCTCAAGGGCGGCAATGCCCTCAGCCAGATGGCTGCCAGCCGTCCTCAGCCGATCCCGGTATTTGCCGAGATGTCGAGCATCAACCCGGTGTTCCTGCTGCCCGAGGCTCTCAAGGCCCGTGGCGAGCAGATCGCCGCGCAGCTCGCCGGCTCGGTGACGCTGGGGTGTGGGCAGTTCTGCACTAACCCGGGCCTGGTCATCGGCCTGCGTTCGCCGCAGTTCAGCCAGTTCCTGCAAACCTTTTGCGCGAGCATGAACCAGCAACCGGCGCAGACCATGCTCAACGCCGGTGCACTGGCCAGTTACAGCCGCGGGCTGGGTGAATTGCACGAACATCCCGGCCTCAAGCATCTGGCGGGTAAACCGCAAGAGGGCAATCAGGCGCAGCCGCAGGTGTTCCAGGCGGATGTCAGCCTGTTGCTCAAGGGCGACGAATTGCTGCAGGAGGAGGTGTTCGGGCCGACCACTATCGTCATCGAGGTTGAAGATCAGGCGCAGTTGGCGGCAGCGCTCGATGGCTTGCGCGGGCAACTGACCGCGACGCTGATCGGTGAGGCTGCGGAGTTGATGGAGTATCGCTGGCTGGCCGAACGGTTGCAGGAAAAGGTCGGGCGGATTTTGCTCAATGGCTATCCGACCGGGGTCGAGGTGTGCGAGGCGATGGTGCATGGCGGGCCGTATCCGGCCACTTCGGATGCCCGCGGGACTTCGGTAGGCACACTGGCCATAGACCGATTCCTGCGGCCGGTGTGCTTTCAGAATTACCCGGATGCCTTGCTGCCTGAGGCATTGCAGAATGCCAATCCGCTGGGGATTCGGCGGTTGGTGGATGGTGAGGTGAGTCAGGCTGCCTTGTAGGGGGCTGTAAGGCCGCCATCGCGGGCAAGCCCGCTCCCACAGGTGGCTTCAGTGATCCACAGGTATTTATTCACAGGAGCACCAATGTGTGCGGGCTTGCCCGCGATGGCGACAATCAGCCTTGAACCAATCTACCGGCCAGCCCCCCTGGCCGGTTTCAACACCAGCCACAACGCCACGGCAATCAACATTCCGCCATAGATATGCGCCATCGACAACGGCTCATCGAGCAACAACGCCCCCCACAACACCCCGAACGGCGGGATCATGAAGGTCACCGTCATCGACTTCACCGGCCCGACTGAAGTCAGCAGGCGGAAGTAAATGATGTACGCGAAAGCCGTGCACCCCAGGCCCAATCCCAGCAGTGATAACCAGACATTCCAGCCGCCCCAGCTCACCGGTGGCTGGGTGATCACGCTGTAGCCGAACAGCGGCAACAGAAACAAGGTCGCCCCGAGCATGCTACCCAGCGCCGACAGACGGCTGTCGAGGCCGCCGGCCTGATCCAGCCAGCGCCGCGCGAGAAACCCGGCGAAACCATAGCAGGTGGTGGCGAGCAGGCAGGCGAGGGCGCCCATCAGCAATTGCAGGTCGAACGCCACCGGCCCGGCACGGGTCAGGATGCCGACGCCGAACAGACCGAGAAACACTCCGCCCAATTTCGCCGGAGTGAGTTTTTCACTGAAGAACAGCCCGCCGATCAGCACGCCCATCAACGGCGTGGTGGCATTGAAAATCGCCGAGTAGCCCGCCGGCAGCACCTGGGCTGCAACCGAATAGAGGGTCGCCGGAATGCCGGAGTTGATCACCCCGAGCAGCATCACCGTCTTGAGTTTGCCCTTGAAATCCCAGCTGATGCGCATCAGTCCCAGAATCACCAACAGCCCGGCGGCGGCGATCGACACCCGCAAGAACCCGGTGGGCACGGTGCCGATGACCGGGGCGATGATGCGCATGAACAGAAAGCTCGCACCCCAAATGGCCGCCAACGACAGCATGCGAAAAATATCGACGGGGTTCACGGCACGTTCCTTCCTTGATTGGCGCGCAAGTGTCGCGCCAGTCGGGGCACAAGGCAATGGTTGCGTTGCGTAACAAAGGGCCACTAAGCTCAGGCTCCAATGACAAGAACAGCCGCCGAGGTTTTACCTATGCCGCAGCAATGGCCAGCCGCCGACATCGCCCGAATGATCCTCGATGGCTTTGACGATTACCGCGAGCATTTCCGCCAGATCACCGACGGCGCACGCGCGCGATTCGAACAGGCGCTGTGGCAGGAAACGCAATCGGCGTCGGCCGCGCGGATCAATCTCTACGAAGACAAAGTCGGTGAGACGGTGGAGCGCCTGCGCGCCTCTTTCCAGATCGATGCGTTGATGGACGTCAGCTGCTGGCCGCTGGTCAAGAGCGCCTACATCAGCCTGATCGACCTGCGCTTCGACGATGAACTGTCCGAGACCTGGTACAACTCGATCTTCTGCGGGCTGTTCAGCCATGACCTGATCAGCGACGGGTGCATGTTCATCCACACCACCCGGCCGAGCCTGCGCCGGGCCCGTGCTGCGCAAACGCGCACCTACAAGCCCCAAGGCAAGCTGTCCGGCATGCTCGCGAGCATTTTTGCCGACTACAGCTTCAGTGAAGCTTACGCCGATCTTCCAGGAGACCTGCGCCGCCTCGAGGCGCAGTTGCGCGAGAACCTGCCGGACTGGGTCTGCAAGGACCCTGAACTGAGCGTCGAACTGTTTTCCTCGGTGCTGTACCGCAACAAGGGCGCCTACCTGGTGGGGCGCATCTACACCCGGGACGAGCAATGGCCGCTGGTGATACCGCTGCTGCACCGCGAAGGTCGCGGGATCCAGATCGATGCGCTGATCACCGACGAAGCCGATGTGTCGATCATTTTCTCGTTCACCCGCTCGTATTTCATGGTGGACGTGCCGGTGCCGGCGGAGTTTATCGGCTTCCTCAAGCGTATCCTGCCAGGCAAGCACATCGCCGAGCTGTACACCTCGATTGGCTTCTACAAGCATGGCAAATCCGAATTTTACCGGGCGCTGATCAATCACCTGGCCAACACCGACGACCAGTTCATCATGGCCCCCGGCGTGCGCGGCATGGTGATGAGCGTGTTCACCCTGCCGGGCTTCAACACGGTGTTCAAGATCATCAAGGACCGCTTCTCGCCGTCGAAGAACGTCGACCGTGCCACGGTGATCGAGAAGTATCGTCTGGTGAAGAGCGTCGACCGGGTAGGGCGCATGGCCGACACCCAGGAGTTCGCCGATTTTCGTTTTCCGTTGAGCAAGTTCGACCCGGCGTGCCTGGAGGAATTGCTTGAAGTGGCGGCCTCCACGGTGTCGGTGGAAGGCGACACGGTGTTGATCCGCCACTGCTGGACCGAACGCCGGATGACCCCGCTCAATCTGTACCTGGAAAACGCCAATGACGACCAGGTCCGCGAAGCGCTGGAGGACTACGGCCTGGCGATCAAGCAACTGGCGGCGGCGAACATCTTCCCTGGCGACATGCTGCTGAAGAACTTCGGCGTCACCCGTCACGGTCGCGTGGTGTTCTACGACTATGACGAGATCTGCTTCCTGACCGAAGCCAACTTCCGCCACATCCCGCAACCGCGTACGCCTGAAGATGAAATGGCCTCCGAGCCGTGGTATTCGATCGGGCCGCTGGATGTGTTCCCTGAAGAGTTTCCGCCTTTCCTGTTTGCCGACTCGGGGCAGAGAAAGCTGTTTGACCAGTTGCACGGGGAGTTGTACAACGCCGATTACTGGAAAAGCCTGCAGCAAGCCATTCGCGCCGGCAAAATCATTGATGTGTTCCCGTATCGGCGCAGGGGTCTCGATAACGAATAACGCCACAACCCTGTAGGCGCTGCCGAAGGCTGCGATCTTTGGATTTTGTTGCTCAAAAGCACCGACAAAATCAGGATCAAAAGATCGCAGCCTTCGGCAGCGCCTACGCATGCACCGCTTTGAACATCCGCAATCCATAGTAAATCTGCGACAATCGGCCCCCTGCGCCACTAGACGACCTTTGCGTACCTGATGACTGACGAATCGCCCTCCATCGACAAACTGCTGAAAAACCTCGATCACGCCATGCTCGCCGACCGCCACCGGCTGCGTCGGCAGCTGCTTGAACTGCGCAAGAAGCCAGACGAGGCCAAGCTCGCCCAGTGGGTGACGCGCATGCAGGCATCCTGCGACCAGGTGCTGGCGCGGCGTGCCAGTCTGCCGGTAGTGCGTTACGACGACAGCCTGCCGATCGCCGCCAAGCGCGATGAAATCAAGGCGGCGCTGCTCAAGCATCAGGTCCTGATCATCGCGGGCGAGACCGGCTCGGGCAAAACCACCCAGTTGCCGAAGATCTGCCTGGAAATCGGCCGCGGCCAGCATGGGCTGATCGGCCATACGCAACCCCGTCGGATCGCTGCGCGCAGCGTGGCGAGCCGGGTGGCTGAAGAACTGGGCACGCCGCTGGGCGCGCTGGTCGGTTATCAGGTGCGGTTCGAAGATCAAAGCGATTCCAATACGCTCATCAAGCTGATGACCGACGGCATCCTGCTGGCGGAAACCCAGAACGACCGCTACCTCGAACGCTACGACACGATCATTGTCGACGAAGCCCACGAACGCAGCCTCAACATCGACTTCCTGCTGGGTTACCTCAAAACCCTGCTGCCCCGCCGTCCGGACCTCAAGGTCATCATCACGTCGGCCACCATCGATCTGGAGCGTTTCTCCAAGCATTTCGATGATGCGCCGATCGTTGAAGTCTCGGGTCGCACCTTCCCGGTGGAAACCTGGTACCGCCCGCTGACCCTGGAGCAGGACGAAGAGGGTAATCGCGTCGAAGATGACTTGACCGTGGATCAGGCGATCCTCGCCGCCCTCGACGAAGTCGCCGCGTTCGAGCGTAGCGAGCGTAAAAGTCCCGGGGATGTGTTGGTGTTCCTGCCCGGCGAGCGGGAAATCCGCGACGCCGCCGACATGCTGCGCAAGGCCCAACTCAAGCACACTGAAATCCTGCCACTGTATGCACGGCTGTCACCGGCCGAACAGCAGCGCATTTTCCAGTCGCACCCGGGGCGCCGGGTGGTGCTGGCTACCAACGTCGCGGAAACCTCGCTGACAGTGCCCGGCATCCGCTACGTGATCGACAGCGGCACCGCGCGCATCAGCCGCTACAGCTATCGGGCCAAGGTCCAGCGCCTGCCCATCGAAGCCATTTCCCAGGCCAGCGCCAACCAGCGTAAAGGCCGTTGCGGTCGCGTCGAACCGGGCATTTGCATCCGCCTGTACAGCGAAGAGGATTTCATCGGGCGCCCGGAATTCACCGACCCGGAAATCCTGCGTACCAACCTCGCGGCCGTGATCCTGCAGATGCTGCACCTGCGCTTGGGCGAGATCACCGATTTTCCGTTTATCGAACCGCCCGATGGCAAGGCCATCAGCGACGGTTTTAACCTGCTGCAAGAGCTCTCGGCGGTCGATCGCAACAGCCAGCTGACACCGCTCGGTCGCCAGCTGGCGCGGCTGCCCGTAGACCCGCGCATGGGCCGCATGCTGCTGGAAGCGGCCAAGCTGGGCAGCCTGCAGGAAGTACTGATCGTCGCCAGTGCCATGTCGATCCAGGACCCGCGCGAGCGTCCACCCGAACGCCAGCAGGCTGCCGATCAGGCCCACGCGCAGTGGAAAGACGTGGACTCGGATTTCGCCGGGCTGGTCAATCTGTGGCGTGGTTTCGAGGAGCAGCGCCAGGCGCTGACCGCGAGCCCCTTGCGTAACTGGTGCCGCAAGAATTTTCTGAATTACCTGCGCCTGCGCGAATGGCGCGACTACCATCGCCAGCTGAGCCTGATCTGCCGCGACATGCAGTTGAGCCTCAATAAAGAGCCGGCCGATTACCCGAAGCTGCACAAGGCCGTGCTGTCCGGGTTGCTCAGCCAGATCGGCCAGAAGACCGACGAAGGCGATTACCTTGGCGCGCGGCAGCGACGGTTCTGGATTCATCCATCGTCGGGCCTGGGCAAGAAACGTCCGCAATGGCTGATGACCGCCGAACTGGTGGAAACCACCAAGCTCTATGCGCGCATGGTCGCCAAGATCGACTCCGACTGGATCGAGCCGCTGGCCGGGCACCTGATCAAGAAAAACCACTTTGAACCGCATTGGGAGAAAAAGCGCGGACAGGTGGTGGCTTTCGAGCAAATCACCCTGTTCGGGCTGATCGTGGTCGGTCGCCGACCGGTGCACTATGGTCCGATCGATCCGGTGGTGTCGCGCGAGCTGTTCATCCGCGAAGGCCTGGTGCGCGGCGAGATCCAGTCCAAAGCCAAATGCCTGTCGGCCAATGCGCAGTTGCTGGAACAGCTCGACGAGCTGGAAGCCAAGGCCCGTCGTCGCGACATTCTGGCCGACGAAGAAACCCTGTTTGCATTCTACGATGCGCGGTTGCCGGCGGAGATTCACCAGACCGCGACTTTCGACAGCTGGTATCGCGTCAACAGCCAGAAAGATCCGCAGTTGCTGATCATGCGCGAGGAAGACGTGCTGGCCAGGGAGGCCAGCGAAGTCACCGCACTCCATTACCCGGACACCCTGCACATTGGCGATCTGGAACTGGCCCTCAGTTACCATTTCGAACCGAACCATCCCCGGGACGGCGTGACCCTGCGGGTGCCAGCACCCTTGTTGCCGATGCTGCCACCGGAGCGCCTGGAATGGCTGGTGCCTGGCGTGATCGAGGCCAAGTGCATCGCCCTGGTGCGCAACCTGCCCAAGGCCCTGCGCAAGAACTTTGTCCCGGTGCCGGACTTCGTCAAGGCCGCCCTGCAGCGCATGACCTTCGCCGAGGGCTCGTTGCCCCAGGCACTGGGTCGCGAATTGCTGCGCATGACTGGCGCGCGGGTCAGTGACGAAGCCTGGGTCGAAGCCGCGCAGCAGGTCGACAGTCATCTGCGCATGAACCTGGAAATCGTCGATGGCCAGGGCAAGTTCCTCGGCGAGGGTCGTGATCTGGCCGAGCTCACTGCGCGTTTTGCCGAGGCCAGCCAGGCCGCGCTGGCCGTGCCGCAAACCGCCAAAAGCCAGCAGCCGGTAGAGGCAAAGGTGTTTGCCGCAGTGGCGGAGAAAACCCAACAGAAGATCGCCGGCCTTTCGATGACGGTGTACCCGGCGTTGGTGGAGGAGGCCGGCACGGTCAAGGAAGGGCGTTTCTCGACCCCGGCCGAAGCCGAGTTCCAGCATCGTCGCGCGCTGCAGCGCCTGCTGATGCAGCAACTGGCGGAGCCGGCCAAATTCCTCCGTGGCAAGTTGCCGGGGCTGACCGAACTGGGGTTGATGTACCGCGACATGGGGCGCATCGACAGTCTGGTGGAAGACATCCTGTTGGCCAGCCTCGACAGTTGCATTCTCGAGGGCGAAGACCCGCTGCCCCGCGATGGCGCCGCACTCGCGGCATTGGCCGAGCGCAAACGCGGAGCCTGGACCGAACACGCCGAGCGCCTGGCCCGGTTGACCCTGGACATTCTCAAGCTCTGGCATGGTCTGCAGAAGCGCTTCAAGGGCAAGATCGACCTGGCGCAAGCCGTGGCCCTGAACGACATCAAGCAACAGCTCGGCAACCTGGTGTATCCGGGCTTTGTGCGTGAAACACCGATGCAGTGGCTCAAGGAGTTGCCGCGTTATCTGAAAGCCATCGAGCAGCGCTTCGAGAAACTGGGCGCCCAGGTGCAGAAGGATCGGGTCTGGAGTGGTGAACTGTCCGGCCTGTGGGCTCAGTACCAGACCCGGGCGAACAAGCACGCCCAGGAAGGCAAGCGCGATCCGCAGCTGGAGTTGTATCGCTGGTGGCTGGAGGAATACCGGGTTTCGCTGTTTGCCCAGCAGTTGGGCACCAAGGTGCCGATCTCGGACAAGCGCCTGAGCAAGCAGTGGTCCCAGGTCGAGCCGTAGCCCCGGCAGCTCCTGCATGGGGCCGCCGAAGGCGATCTTTTGATCTTCCAGTGTCGCGACAAAAATCAAAAGATCGCAGCCTGCGGCAGCTCCTACGTTGGGGCCGCGTAAAATCGTTGGGTCGTGCAATATAGGGCGAAAACCCGGTGTTTATGGCAAACTTCGCGCCTATAAACGCCGGCCCTGCGGTTTTGAGCCTTCGCGGCTACAGGCGGACCGGAATAAAGCGATGCCAGGTTTGCGTTCCACGGACGGGAATGAACCCTTTGTGTGTTGGTACGTCGGTGCCAATGCTTTCTGCCTGAACAGATTAGAGAAACGACCATGCATAATGTCGTCATCAGTGGCACCGGCCTGTACACCCCGGCCAACAGCATTTCCAACGAAGAGCTGGTGCAGTCTTTCAATGCTTACGTCGCGCAGTTCAACGCCGACAACGCCGATGCCATCGCCCGCGGCGAAGTCGAAGCCTTGACCGAGTCCAGTGCCGCATTTATCGAAAAAGCCTCCGGCATCAAGAGCCGGTTTGTCATGGACAAGGATGGCATCCTCGATCCGCAGCGCATGGCGCCGCGCCTGCCGGAGCGTTCGAATGACGAGTGGTCGGTGCTGTGCCAGATGGCCATGGGTGCTGCCGAGCAGGCCCTGCAACGCGCCGGCAAGACCGCGGCAGACATCGACGGCGTGATCGTCGCCTGTTCCAACCTGCAACGTGCCTACCCGGCCATTGCCATCGAAGTCCAGGAAGCGCTGGGTATCCAGGGGTTCGGCTTCGACATGAACGTGGCCTGTTCTTCGGCGACCTTCGGCATTCAGGCGGCAGCCAACAGCGTACAACTGGGCCAGGCCCGGGCCATCCTGATGGTTAACCCGGAAGTCTGCACCGGCCACCTCAATTTCCGTGATCGTGACAGCCACTTCATCTTTGGTGACGCGGCCACAGCGGTGATCATCGAACGTGCCGACCTCGCGACTTCCCAATACCAGTTTGACGTCGTCAGCACCAAGTTGCTGACCAAGTTCTCCAACAACATCCGCAATAACTTCGGCTTCCTCAACCGCGCGGCGGAAGAGGGCATTGGTGCCAGGGACAAACTGTTCGTGCAGGAAGGCCGCAAGGTATTCCGCGATGTCTGCCCGATGGTGGCCGAGCTGATCGCCACTCACCTGGAAGAAAACCAGTTGAACGTGGCTGACGTGAAGCGCTTCTGGCTGCACCAGGCCAACCTCAGCATGAACCACCTGATCGTGAAGAAGCTGCTGGGCCGTGAGGCGACGGAAGAGGAAGCACCGGTGATTCTGGACACCTATGCCAACACCAGCTCGGCGGGTTCGGTGATTGCGTTTCACAAGAACCAGGATGACCTGGCGGCGGGCTCGCTGGCAGTGCTCAGCTCGTTCGGTGCGGGTTACTCGATTGGCAGCGTGATACTGCGCAAGCGCTAAACGCCCACACCTGTAGGCGCGAGCTTGCTCGCGATGGTCGTCAACGATACCGCGGGGAGCCTGGCACCCCGCGGCGTCCTCACCACCATCGCGAGCAAGCCCGCTCCTGCAGTGGGGCAGGGGAATGCGCGAGCGCAAAAAAACCCGCTATGCACTATCGGACAGATGATGGGGACCGATAGCGCAAGCGGGTTTGGAAAGGCGACTCAGGCATCCCTGCCCGAGCCGGACAGCGGGGTTATCAGAACTTGGCTTCAGCATCCAGTTGCAGGGTGTTGATTTTCGAGTCGCGCAAAGTGGCGTTGGTATAGTCGGATTTCGCCATCAGGTAAGTCGCGCCGAGGGAGAAGTTCTTGTCCAGCTCGTAGCTCACTTTCAACTTGCTGCCGCGCGAACCGGTGAAACCGTTAGCGAAGTCAGAGTCGGTGAAGGCGCCAACCACGGCGTTACGCTGTACGTCGCGATAGTTGTAGTCCAGGCCGAAGCCGTAGACCTTGGTCTTCACACCCGCCAGCCAGCCCATGTCCTGGTCGTTGCTGGCATCCTGGTTATTGACCACCTGACCGTACAGCGACAGCGGCATCGCCAGGCCACCGATGTCCAGCTGACCAAAGCCTTCGTACAGTTTGAACTGCTCGTTCGGGGTGTTGCCGTTGGTGGCCAGTACCGATGGGATGCTGGTGCCGCCGGCGGTGATGTCGTCGTCGTTGTCGTAGCCGTAGATGCTGCCGCCCAGGGTCAGCTTCAGGTTGTCGGTGAGGGCAAAACGCGCGCCCAACTGGCCTGCGTAAAGGCGCAGGTCGTGCTTGAATTGCACGCCTTCACCGTCGACGTTGTCCTTGAGGGTGTAGTGACCGGCGCTGCCGAACAGTTCGGTGCTCGCGCCCAACGGGTATTTGTAAGTGACGGCCAGGCCTTCGGGGCTGATATCGCTATCCCAGATGATGTCGCCCATGCTTACCCATTGCTGCGGCATCTTGCCGCCAACGATGTGCAGGTTCTTGATCGCATCGGGGTGGTAGTCGACGTAACCCTGATCCAGCCAGATCGATTTCTTGTCGAAGTAGTTGTCCAGGCTCTGGTTGGTGGAGCGCGCGTCGTCGTTGTTACCGGTAGCGATACGGATACCGGTGTCGACTTGCGGGTTGATCTCGGTGTAGGCACCCAGGCGGGCACGAACACGCTGGCGATCGGAGTCGCGGTTGTTGGAAACGCCATCATTCTTGATGGTTTCCTGGCGGAACCGCACATCACCCTTGAACTGGGTCTTCGCCGCCCAGGCCAGTTTCTGGTCGAAAGTACTGAGTGCGTCTGTTTTCTTCGCGGTGGCCGCGATCTGCTCGTTGGTCTCTTGCTGAGCCTGACGGGCAATCTGCTGGTCTTTCTGATCCCTGGCCAGCTCGGCTTGCAGTTCGCTGTATTGCGCGTTGGTAATCGAGCCGTTTGCCTTGAGCATGTCGAGCAGTTTGGCGTCGACTGCGGCACTGGCCGGAACGCTCATGGCCAGCAAAAGACCGCCACACAGGGCCGCCGCAGTTTTCGTGGAAGCAAGACGCATATCAATCTCCGAAGATGAGAGTGGATGACTGAGCCATCCAGGACACAACCGACCTTTGATGGACGGAAAACAGTGGCCGGGTAGAACCCGACGCTCTAAAAACAGGCGCCAGTATCGCGATCGTTTATGACAGAGCAGTGGCAAAGTGATGGCGTTGCGATGACGATACGAATTCAACTGGAAGACCCCGTCCAGAGCACTGCGGTCGGATAGGTCGTGTAGGTTGCGTCGCGATAAGCGATACTCGCGAAGCTTTCACGCATTCAGGTGAAGAGGAATTTATGCCGCTGCAGCGACTGGAAAATCTGTCCGACATTGCCCCGCGCACCTGGGATGCCCTGGTGCCGGAGGCCCAGCCGTTTTTGCGCCATGCCTTTCTCAGTGCCCTGGAAGACAGCGCCAGCATCGGCCCGCATTCGGGTTGGCAAGCCGAGCATCTGTTGCACGTCGAGGGTGACCGGCTGATCGCCGCGCTCCCCAGTTACCGCAAGTGGCACTCCTACGGCGAATATGTGTTCGATCACGCCTGGGCGGATGCCTGCGCACGGGCGGGCATCGACTATTACCCCAAGCTGTTGACAGCGGTGCCGTTCAGCCCGGTCAGCGGGCCGCGACTGCTGGCGGCCAGCGTGGAGGACGGCTTTGAATTGCTGCAGAGCCTGCCGGGTTACCTGGAAATCGAAGGCCTTTCCAGCGCCCACATCAACTTTACCGATCCCTTTACCGACGCCGCTCTGGCCCAGCAACCGGGCTGGCTGCAGCGAATCGGCTGTCAGTACCACTGGCAGAATCGCGGTTATCGGGACTTCCAGGATTTCCTCGACGCCCTGAGTTCACGCAAACGCAAACAGATGCGCAAGGAACGCGAGCAGGTCGCGGGGCAGGGCATCGAGTTCGAGTGGCTGGAAGGTCGGCAGCTGAGCGAGGCACAGTGGGATTTTGTCTATGCCTGCTACGCCAACACGTACGCGGTACGGCGCCAGGCGCCTTACCTGACGCGGGCGTTTTTCAGCCTGCTGGCCGAGCGCATGCCCGAGTCAATTCGGGTGGTCCTGGCAAAACAAGGTGCACGCCCGGTGGCAATGGCTTTCAGCCTGGTGGGCGGCGGTAGTTTTTACGGGCGCTACTGGGGCTGCCTGGCGGAATTTGACCGCCTGCACTTTGAGACCTGTTTTTACCAGGGGATGGATTACGCCATCGCCAATGGTTTTCAGCGCTTCGACGCTGGCGCCCAGGGCGAGCACAAGCTGATCCGCGGCTTTGAACCGGTGATCACTCATTCATGGCACTACTTGCGCCATCCCGGGCTGAAGGCTGCGGTCAAAGACTTCCTGCAACAGGAGCGTCTGGGCGTGCTGGCTTACGCCGAGGAAGCGAGGACCGCCCTGCCTTATCGACAGGAATGATCCTCGCCCCCGGTCTCAGCTGTCTTCCTTGCCCAGCCAGCGGTATGTCACCCCGCCGACCACCGCGCCGAGCAACGGCGCGACCCAGAACATCCACAGCTGTGCGATCGCCCAGCCGCCCACCAGCAGTGCCGGGCCGGTACTGCGGGCCGGGTTGACTGAGGTATTGGTCACCGGGATCGAGATCAGGTGGATCAGCGTCAGGGCCAGGCCGATGGCGATCGGTGCCAGTCCTGCCGGCGCGCGCTTGTCGGTGGCACCGAGGATGATCAGCACGAACATCGCCGTCATCACCAGTTCGCAGACGAAGCCTGCTGCCATCGAGTACTTGCCGGGAGAGTGTTCGCCGTAGCCGTTGGAGGCCAGCCCCGTCGACAGATCGAACCCTTCCTTGCCGCTGGCAATGTAGTAGATCAACCCTGCAGCAATAATGGCGCCGATCACCTGGGCGATGATGTAGGCCGGCAATTCCCGGGCAGGGAATCGACCGCCGACGCACAAACCGACCGAAACGGCCGGGTTCAGATGACAACCGGAGATATGGCCAATGGCAAAGGCCATGGTCAGTACCGTGAGGCCAAACGCCAGGGCCACACCCAGTACCCCGATTCCAAGCGGAGAAGACGCGGCCAGGACCGCACTGCCGCAACCCCCCAACACCAGCCAGAACGTACCGAACAACTCAGTAACTGAACGTTTGAACAGAGACATGAGAGCGTCCTTGATAGGCTTGCTATCGAGACTGCATCGCGTGATGCATCCTGCAGATTTACGACAGGTTCGTCTCCAGAACCTTGGCTGAGTACAGCAGGGTTTTTGTGGAATGCCAGCGCCGAAAAAAAACCGCCAGGGCCCGTGGTCTGAGGCCTGTGGCGGTTTGACAGGGTAAAGGAACCCCTGTGGGAACATTCAACTCAGTCGATTCCGACGAACCCACCCGTCTGGTGCTGCCACAACCGCGCATACAATCCGCCATGGGCGAGCAGTTCGCAATGGCTGCCGGTTTCGGCGATCCTGCCGTTTTCCAGGACTACCAGGCGGTCCATCCGCGCAATGGTCGAAAGCCGGTGGGCGATGGCGATCACGGTCTTGCCCTGCATCAGGGTTTCCAGGCTTTCCTGGATCGCGGCTTCGACTTCCGAGTCCAGGGCCGAGGTGGCTTCGTCCATGATCAGGATCGGTGCGTCCTTGAGCAGCACCCGGGCAATGGCGATCCGCTGGCGCTGGCCGCCGGAGAGTTTCACCCCGCGCTCGCCCACATGGGCATCAAAGCCGGTACGACCTTCAGAGTCCGACAGCAGCGGGATGAATTCATCGGCGCGGGCCTTGCGCACCGCTTCCCAGAGTTCAGCATCGGTGGCGTCAGGTTTGCCGTAGAGCAGGTTGTCGCGAATCGAACGGTGCAGCAGCGAAGTGTCCTGGGTGATCATGCCGATGCACTCGCGCAGGCTTTCCTGGCCGACTTCGGCGATGTTCTGGCCGTCGATGAGGATGCGCCCGCCTTGCACGTCATACAGGCGCAACAGCAGGTTGACCAGGGTCGACTTGCCGGCGCCGGATGGCCCGATCAGGCCGATCTTTTCCCCCGGCTTGATGGTCAGGTTGAGGTCGCCGATGATCCCGCTTTTCTTGCCGTAGTGAAAATCGACGTGCTCGAACCGCACCTCGCCATGCGGCACGGTCAGCGGCTTGGCCTGGTCGCGGTCGGTGACGCTGACCGGTTGCGCGATGGTCTGCAGACCGTCCTGGACCATGCCGATATTTTCAAAGATGCCGTTGACCACCCACATGATCCAGCCGGACATGTTGACGATGCGGATCACCAGGCCGGTCGCGAGGGCAATGGCGCCCACCGAGATCAGCGACTGGGTCCACAACCACAGCGCCAGGCCGGTGGTGCCGACGATCAGCAGGCCGTTCATGCTGGTGATGACCACGTCCATGCTGGTGACCACGCGCCCGGCGAGCTGGGCCTTTACCGTTTGTTCCTCGATGGCCTCCTTGGCGTATTGCTGTTCGAAGTTGGTGTGGGCGAACAGCTTCAGCGTGGTGATGTTGGTATAGCCGTCAACGATGCGCCCCATGAGTTTGGAACGGGCATCAGAGGACACCACCGAACGTTCTTTGACCCGCGGCACGAAGTAGCAGAGCGCGCCAATGTAGGCCGCGATCCACGTCAGCAAGGGAATCATCAGGCGCCAGTCGGCTTCGGCAAACAGCACCAGGGAACTGATCGCATAGATCAGCACATGCCACAGCGCGTCCACCGCTTGCACGGCTGAATCGCGCAGGGAGTTGCCGGTCTGCATGATGCGTTGAGCGATGCGGCCGGCGAAGTCGTTCTGGAAGAAATTCAGGCTCTGCTTGAGCACATAGCTGTGGTTCTGCCACCGGATCAGGCTGGTCATGCCAGGGCTGAGGGTCTGGTGCACCAGCAAGTCATGCAGGCCGACGAAAATCGGCCGCAAGACCAGGGCGACCACCGCCATCCAGGCCAGCTCGATGCCGTGCTCCTGGAAAAAATTGACGTTGGGTGTGCCTTGGGTCAGGTCGATGATGCGGCTCAGGTAACTGAATAGCGCCACTTCGATCAGTGCACCGATCAGGCCGACAATCAACAGGGCGGCGAAACTCGGCCAGACCTGCTTGAGGTAATAGGTGTAGAAGGGGAGAACCCGATCTGGCGGAGCCGCTGTCGGAGCATCGCGAAAAATGTCGATCAGTTGTTCAAAACGGCGATAAAGCATCGGTTCTCCGCCCGCGCACGGGCTCTCCTTTGACAGTGCGGACGGCGCCCTGATGAGCGCCGCCCGGTACTTTCCTGCAGCTTAGTCGATGCGCTTGGCCGACTTGATGAACACAGGATCGGCAGGCACGTCTTTCATGCCGCCGCGCATGGTGGTCGGCGAGTTGACGATGATGTCGACCACGTCCATGCCCTTGACGACTTTACCGAACACCGCATAGCCGTCGCCCTGGTCGAGGAAATCGTTGTCCTTGACGTTGATGAAGAACTGGCTGGTGGCAGAGTCCGGTGCCGAGGTACGGGCCATGGACAGGGTGCCGCGCACGTTGACCAGGCCGTTCTTGTGCTCGTTCTTGATGGGCGCCTTGGTGTCTTTCTGCTGCATCTGTTGAGTGAACCCGCCGCCCTGGACCATGAAGCCGGGAATCACGCGGTGGAAGATCGTGTTGTTGTAGAAGCCGCTGTCGACGTACTCAAGGAAGTTCTTGGTACTGATCGGCGCCTTGACCGGGTCCAGTTCGATCTCGATCTGGCCATTGGTGGTTTCCAGCAGCACGTGCGGCGCCTTGGCAGGCGTGGCGGCCATCAGGTTGGCGGCAAACAGAACGGTGCCGGCGGCGAGGGCGATTTTTTTCAGCATGGGTCAGTGATCCTGAGTGTGGTGGTGTCGACTGCGGTGAGAAACTCGAGCAGGGTTTGATTGAAATGTTCGGGCTGGTCAAGCGGGGTGGCGTGGCGCGAATCGGCAATCACTACCAACCGCGCATCAGGCAGCAGTTTTACATAGTTTTCTTTCAACGCGACCGGGGTGTAGTCACGGTCGGCGCTGATGATCAGCGTTGGACAGGAGACTCTGGAGAGTCGTTCCTGAACGCCCCAGCCGACGATGGCATCGAAGCTGGCGAGATAAGCATGTTTGTCGTTTGTTGCCCAGCGCAGGGCCATCTTCTCACGCAGGTTTGCCTGCTCCGGCTTGGGAAACAGTTTGGCGCCCAGGGCTTTGCCGATGGTGCCCAGGCTCAACGCGCGCATCAGGCTCCAGCGCTTGAACCACTGCCAGTAATCGTCTCGGCTGCGCAGCTTGACCTCTGGTGCGCTGTTGACGATGCACAGGCTTTTGAGCAGCTGCGGCTGGTCCACGGCCAACTGGAAACCGATCATGCCGCCCATCGACAGGCCGACGTAATGCACGGGGCCAAGATTCAAATGCTCGATCAGCGCGACCAGGTCGGCGCTGAACCCGGCGATGCTGTAGCGCTCCCGGGGTTTTTCGGAACGGCCGTGGCCGCGGATGTCCGGGACAATCACCCGGTAGCGGGCTGATAGCGCCGGGATCTGCATTTCCCAGTCCAGAGTGCTCGAACCGAGGCCATGGACCAGCAGCAACGGGGTGCCGTGGCCATATTCCTCATAGTGCAGGTTGCATCCTTCATGTTCGAAATAGGCCATGCAGTCACTCCATGTCAGGCTTGTTCAGGGGCCGCGAAGGGCGCATCCAGCGGCGCGGTGTCGAAGGTACGCAGCAGGTCGATGAGGATCTGCGTCGCCGGGCCCAGGGGTTTGTCCTTGTTCGAATACAGGTAAAAGCTCGGATTACGACTGCCACCCTGATCCAACGGTAGCAGCTTGAGTGAACCTTCCTTCAATTCGCGTTCGATCATGTGTCGGGGCAACCAGGCAAAACCCAGGCCGCTGCTGACAAAAGTGGCGGCGGTGGCCAGGCTGCCTACCGTCCAGCGCTGCTCCGCCCCCAGCCAGCCGACATCCCGCGGCTGCTGGCGGCCGGAATCGCGAATCACCACCTGCATCTGGCTTTCCAGGTCCTGAAAGCTCAATTCACGGTTCAGGCGATGCAACGAATGATCGGGGTGAGCCACGGCGACAAATTCGACGTCGCTCAATTCCGCCCCCAGGTAGCCGGGAATGCTGAAACCGGTGATGGCCAGGTCGGCAACCCCTTCCAGCAATACTTCCTCGACGCCGGACAGCACCTCTTCGCGCAGCCGCACCCTGCAGCCACGACTTTGCGGCATGAATGCGGTCAGGGCGCGCACCAGGCGGGCACTCGGGTAGGCGGCATCAACCACCAGGCGCACTTCCGCTTCCCAGCCCTGTTCCATGTGGTGGGCCAGGTCTTCCAGCTGGCTGGCCTGTTTAACCAACTGCCGGGAGCGGCGCAGCAGCACGCCGCCGGCCTCCGTCAGCACGGCCTTGCGACCATCAATACGGAGCAGCGGCACGCCGAGCTGGTCCTGCATACGCGCCACGGTGTAGCTGACAGACGATTGCGAGCGATGCAGCGCCTCGGCGGCCTGGGCGAAACCGCCGTGATCGACCACGGCCTGCAACGTTCGCCATTGATCAAGGGTCACGCGGGGCGCTTTCATGTTGGGCTCCTGTTGTCCTAAGCTGGCAGCACTTATTGGAGACTGCCGAATGAAAAAATTCTGTTATCTGGTGCTGGCGATGTTGCCACTGACTGCGTTTGCCTATCCGATCGACGTCACCAAGCAGCTCAATGGCATGAGCATCGACTACGATGCCACTGATACCGATAGCGACATTGCCTCCATCCAGGTCAACAACTACGGCACTGTCGATGCAACCTGCAAGGTGGTCTTCACCAATGGCCCGGAAGCGCCGCGCACTCGCAAGATCGAGGTGCCCGCCGGGAAGCACAGCTTCGCCACCGCCAAATTCACCCGTACCATTATCAAGATGCGCATCAACCTGACTTGCTCCCCCAAATAGCATCGTCTGGGAAACTCCTGTGGGAGCGAGCCAGCTTGCGATGGCGATCCGTCTGTAGACACTGCATCAACAGATACACCGTTAACGGGGGCAGGCTCGCTCCCACAGGCGCATGCCCTGAGGTTATAAACGAATTTATTGATTGGTTGTAGCAGTTATTTGCGCTTTTTCATCGATATGGTTCTGTTTAACCTTCACTCCATCGCCTTACAGCATTCTCAGATGGAGCTTACAAACCATGTCACGCGTCCTGATCATCGAAAGCAGCGCTCGTCAGCAAGATTCGGTTTCCCGCCAACTGACCCAAACCTTTATTAGCCAGTGGCAAGCCGCGCACCCGGCCGACCAGATCACCGTCCGTGACCTCGCCGTGAATCCGGTACCGCACCTGGACAGCACGTTGCTGGGTGGCTGGATGAAGCCGGCTGACCAGCGCAATGACAGCGAACATGCCGCGCTGGAGCGTTCCAACCAGCTGACCGACGAGTTACTGGCTGCCGACGTTCTGGTGATGGCTGCGCCGATGTACAACTTCGCCATTCCAAGCACGCTTAAAGCCTGGCTGGACCATGTGCTGCGTGCCGGCGTGACGTTCAAATACACTGAGACCGGCCCTCAGGGCCTGCTCAGCGGCAAGCGCGCCTACGTGCTGACCGCACGCGGCGGTATCTACGCCGGCGGCCCGGCGGATCACCAGGAACCGTACCTGCGCCAGGTGATGGGGTTCATTGGCATCAACGATGTGACCTTCATCCACGCCGAAGGCATGAACCTGGGGGGTGACTTTCAGGAGAAGGGCCTGAATCAGGCGAAAGCCAAGCTGGCCCAGGTTGCTTGATATGTTAATCGTCAGATAATCGCTGGATGTTCTAGTGACCTGGCGTGACCCCTTCAAGGCTTTTACGCGCATCGAACCTCCCTTTGCACTTCTGCTCCTGAGTGCTGCCGCCCGATTGAACGCTTTAGCGAGATCGGGCTTTTTTTTGCCTTGAGGTTTTGGGTTTGTGGTGAGGGCTACCTGCGGCCGTTGATTTCTCGGTAGGAGCTGTCGAGAGAAACGAGGCTGCAATCTTCTGATCTTGCTTCGGATACATATCCATCACCCAGAAAGGGATATGCACACGCACTCAACATCGCGATAACCGAAAAAAACCGCTATCGTCGCCGCCATTCAAAACGAGGCGACCCATGGGCTATCTACTTTTCGTCACCCTGATCCAGGCGTTTTCCTTCAGCCTGATCGGCGAATACCTCGCCGGACACGTCGACAGCTACTTCGCCGTACTGGTACGTGTAATGCTCGCCGGCCTGGTCTTCATCCCCCTGACCCGCTGGCGCTCGGTTGAACCCGCATTCATGCGCGGCATGCTACTGATCGGCGCCCTGCAGTTCGGCGTCACCTACGTCTGCCTGTACCTCAGCTTCAGGGTCCTGACCGTGCCCGAAGTGCTGCTGTTCACCATCCTCACGCCACTGCACGTGACCTTGATCGAAGACGCACTGAACCGCCGCTTCAACCCCTGGGCCCTGGTCGCTGCACTGGTAGCCGTGCTTGGCGCCGCAGTCATTCGTTATGACCGCATCAACCCGGACTTCTTCATGGGCTTCCTGCTGCTGCAGTTGGCGAACTTCACCTACGCCGCCGGGCAAGTGCTTTACAAACACCTGGTCGCCAAACACCCCAGCGACCTGCCGCACTATCGGCGTTTCGGTTACTTCTACCTGGGCGGATTTGCCGTGGCACTGCCCGCGTTCCTGCTGTTCGGCAAAGCCGACTTCCTGCCCGAAGCGCCGCTGCAATGGGGGGTGCTGGTATTCCTCGGGCTGGTCTCGACCGCGCTCGGCTTGTACTGGTGGAACAAGGGCGCGTGTATGGTCAACGGCGGGACGCTGGCGGTGATGAACAACCTGCACGTGCCAGTGG
Organism: Pseudomonas sp. TMW22090; assembly: GCF_022496665.1. Lineage (NCBI taxonomy): Bacteria > Pseudomonadati > Pseudomonadota > Gammaproteobacteria > Pseudomonadales > Pseudomonadaceae > Pseudomonas > Pseudomonas sp. TMW22090. The sequence goes on along the minus strand of NZ_SCFH01000002.1, from coordinate 3,196 downwards.
GGCTGCTGCTCAACCTGCTGATCTGGAACCAGCATGAAGAGCTGGGACGGCTGCTCTTTGGCGGCATGGTGATTCTGGCAGCAGTGTGGATCAGTCGGCTGGGTATCAGGCCAGACCCGAAACGGGTGTAGGAGCTGCCGAAGGCTGCGATCTTTGGATGTTGAAGATCAAAAGATCGCAGGCTGCGCCAACGCCTACATCACGTGTTTCTCCGGTTCTGGAACCGCACTCGCGCCCAGCACAGCCGGCAACAACCCCGCGCGCAAATCCCCGCCACTGGGCTGCTGATAAAGACTCAAGCCAAACTCCGGCAGCACCGCCAGCAGATAATCGAAGATATCGCCCTGGATCCGCTCATAATCAGCCCACACCGTGGTGCGGGTGAAGCAGTAGATCTCCAGCGGAATGCCCTGGGCAGTGGTTTGCATCTGGCGAACCATGCAGGTCATGTTCGGCTGGACCTCCGGGTGGCTCTTCAGATACGCCAGGGCATAGGCGCGGAACGTGCCGATGTTGGTCATCCGCCGCCGGTTGGCCGACATCGCCGCGACGTTGCCCTGGGCTTCGTTCCAGGCCTTGAGTTCAGCCTGCTTGCGACTGATGTAGTCGGTCAGCAGATGCACCTGGGACAGCTTCAACTCCTCGTCATCGCGCAGAAAGCGCACGCCACTGGCGTCGATGTACAGGCTGCGCTTGATCCGTCTTCCGCCGGACTGCTGCATGCCGCGCCAGTTCTTGAATGACTCGGACATCAGGCGCCAGGTCGGGATCGACACGATGGTCTTGTCGAAATTCTGCACCTTGACCGTGTGCAGCGTGATGTCGACCACATCACCATCGGCACCCACCTGCGGCATTTCGATCCAGTCGCCCACCCGCAGCATGTCGTTGCTGGTCAGTTGCACGCTGGCGACAAATGACAGCAGGGTGTCCTTGTAGACCAGCAGAATCACCGCCGACATGGCGCCGAGACCCGACAGCAGCAACAACGGCGAACGGTCAATCAGGGTGGCGACGATGATGATGGCGCCAAACACGTACAGCACCATTTTCGTCAGTTGCACGTAGCCTTTGATCGACCGGGTGCGGGCGTGCTCGGTGCGCGCATAGATGTCCAGCAAGGCGCTGAGCAGGGCACTGATGGCCAGCAGCAGGAAAAGAATGGTGAAGGCCAGTGCGACGTTGCCAAGGAAGACCAGGCTGGTCTTGCTCAGCTCGGGCACCAGGTGCAGGCCGAACTGGATGACCAGCGACGGCGTCATCTGGGCCAGGCGATGGAAGACCTTGTTGTGCCGCAGGTCATTCATCCAGTGCATGGCGGGCTGACGCCCGAGCAGTTTGGCGGCGTGCAGGATCAGGTAGCGCGCCACTCGTCCGAGGACCAGGGCAACCACCAGCAACACCACCAGCGCCAGGCTGGAGTGCAGGAGCGGGTGCTGATCGAGCGCACCCCAGAGGTCTTGGACGTTGAGCCAGAGCTGTTTGATATCCATAAGCTAAAACGGTTCTTCTGTAAGACGCGACGGGTCGATTAGAGCATTTAAGACGCTTTATATTGCGACTGGAGACAAACAAGGCAACAAAAAGCCACTGATTAGCGCCGTTTGTATAAAGAAACTCGGCCTCGGCGCCCGAAACCGGTAACCTATGCAGCTGTTTTTTTGTATTTCTTCGAGGTAGCACCCGTGTTTTCCCAATTCGCCCTGCACGAACGCCTGCTCAAAGCCGTGGCCGAGCTAAAATTTGTCGAGCCAACGCCTGTGCAAGCAGCGGCTATTCCGCTGGCGCTCCAAGGGCGTGACCTGCGGGTGACTGCGCAAACCGGTAGCGGCAAAACCGCTGCTTTCGTTTTGCCGATCCTCAACCGTCTGATCGGCCCGGCTAAAGTCCGCGTCAGCATCAAGACCCTGATCCTGCTGCCGACCCGCGAGCTGGCCCAGCAGACCATCAAGGAAGTCGAGCGCTTTGCCCAGTTCACGTTCATCAAGTCCGGCCTGATCACAGGCGGTGAGGACTTCAAGGTCCAGGCCGCCATGTTGCGCAAGGTGCCGGACATCCTGATCGGTACGCCGGGCCGGATGATCGAGCAACTCAACGCCGGCAACCTCGACTTGAAAGAAGTCGAAGTGCTGGTGCTCGACGAAGCCGACCGTATGCTCGACATGGGCTTTGCCGAGGACGTCCAGCGTCTGGTGAAGGAGTGCACCAACCGCCAGCAGACCATGCTGTTCTCCGCGACCACCGGTGGTTCGGGCCTGCGCGAAATGGTCGCCGCGGTGCTGGACAACCCTGAGCACCTGCAGCTCAACAACGTCAGCGACCTGAACGCGACCACCCGTCAGCAGATCATCACCGCTGACCACAACCAGCACAAAGAACAGATCGTCAACTGGCTGCTGGCCAACGAGACCTACCAGAAGGCCATCGTGTTCACCAACACCCGCGCCATGGCTGACCGCATCTACGGCCGCCTGGTGGCGCAAGACTACAAAGCGTTCGTGTTGCACGGCGACAAGGACCAGAAAGACCGCAAACTGGCCATCGACCGCTTGAAGCAGGGCGGCGTGAAGATCCTGGTTGCCACCGACGTGGCCGCTCGCGGCCTGGATGTCGACGGCCTGGACCTGGTGATCAACTTCGACATGCCCCGCAGCGGCGACGAATACGTGCACCGTATCGGTCGTACTGGGCGTGCCGGTAACGATGGCCTGGCGATCTCGCTGATCTGCCACGGCGACTGGAACCTGATGTCGAGCGTCGAGCGCTACCTCAAGCAGAGCTTCGAGCGCCGTACCATCAAGGAAGTCAAAGGCACCTACGGCGGACCGAAGAAGGTCAAGGCTTCAGGCAAGGCTGTTGGCGTGAAGAAGAAAAAGGTCGACGCCAAGGGCGACAAGAAGAAGACCGGCGCCAAGGCCCCGACCAAGCGCAAGATCGCCAACCGCCCGAAGACCGACGCCCTGTCGCTGGTGAGCAAGGACGGCATGGCGCCGCTCAAGCGCCGCAAGCCGGAAGCGCCGGCCGCTGAGTAAGCGGTTCCAGCGCCACAAGAAAAACCCGGATTCGTGTCCGGGTTTAATGAGATGGTCAGCCTGACCGAGAAGCCCTGCAGGTTTACGCTTGCAGGGCTTTTCTCGTTTTCGGCGGAGGATCTCTCATGAATACGATGACGCTTCTCGGTATCGACATTGGCAAA